>NZ_BMVB01000025.1:0-17560 GCF_014650495.1 Streptomyces cinnamoneus
ACGGCACGCTGACCACCGCAGCCATCGTGATCTGGCTCCGCGATCTCATCAAAGAGCCATCGGACACGCCCTAGCCCCGACCCGGCCTTGGCCGGCCTTGGCCGCTCCCGCCTGGCCGGTCTGGCCCGACCTTGCCCGGCCTCGCCTGGCTCGGTTTGGCCCGACCTGGCCCACTCGGCTGGCTTTGCCCGTCTGCCCAGCCCAGCCCGGCTCGGCCCGGTCCAGCCCGGCCTTGCCTGTTCCGACCTGGCCGGTCCGGCCCGGCCTTGCTCGGCTTCGCCTGGCTCGGGCTGATCTGGACCCGACGTGGCCCACCCGGCTGGCTTTGCCCGTCCGCCCGTCCGCCCGTCCGCCCGTCCGCCCGTCCGACTCGGCCTGGCTTTGCCCGGCCCACTCGCCGGGCCCAGCCCCACGCGGGTGCCACCCGGCCCACCCGTCCGGCCAGGGCCACGCGGGCCCCACCCGGCCCGACGTCGGCCGAGCCGGGCCCGGCGCGCACTGATCCCGTCCAGTCCGGCCCGGCTGATCCGCCGGGCAGCCCCTGGCGCGTGGCGGATCAGCCGGGCAGTCCGCCGCAGTGGGTGGGGACTCCGCCGGGCAGTCCGCCTGCGTGGGTCGGGGACTCCGCCGGGCAGTCCGCCCGCGTCGGCGGGGGCTCCGTCGGCCGGTTCCTACCGTGGGCGGGGGACTCCGCCGGAGAGGAGTTGCCACAGGAGTTCCTCGTCCGCCTCGGTCAGGCCGTCGGCGAAGCGGCTCAGCACGACCTCCCGGTCGGTGCGGCCGTCGAGGATCTTGTGCATGCGGCGGGCGGCGAGCCCGGCTTCGTCGGTGAGGGGCGCGTAGGCGTAGGCGCGGCCGCGGGGGGTGCGGGTGAGCACCTCCTTGCCGTGCAGGCGGGAGAGGATCGTGACCACCGTGCTGTAGGTCAGCTCGCCCGGCAGCGTGGCCTGGACCTCGCGCGGGGTCAGCGGTGCGCCCGCCCGCTGCAGTGCGGCGAGGACCTCGCCCTCCAGGGCGCCGCTCGCCCGGCGCCGGCCCTGGCGCACGGTGACGGCGGGTGTGGGCGTTGCCATGTCTTCGGTGCGTTCCTTCTCTTGATCTTTTCTTTACCTCTACAGAAGTGTAGAGGAATCCCCTGCCGTACGGCGACCTGACGGACCTTCAAGTTCCGGTTATGGCAGACTCGCCGCATTATCGAGCGGAATACGTAGAGACAGGCGTTCGGGCGAGGCGGGGCATGGCAGGCAAAAGGGGACAGAGTGGGTCATATATCAGCAAGTACTCGGCCTCTGCCCAGGGTCGCCGCCGGCGGGATGCGCCCCGCCGGGCCCTCCTGAAGCGGCTGCGCCCGGCCTACCCCCGCCCCGGGCGGACCGGCGCCCGTCGCTGGATACCGTCCTGGCGGCAGGCGCTCGGACTCCTCGGCACCGTCGTCGGCGCGCTCGCCGTCACCGTGGGGTGCCTCTACGCGACCACCGAGATACCCGAGGACCTCAACGCCTTCGCCACCCAGCAGGACAACGTCTACTACTGGGCCGACGGCTCCGAGATGGCCCGCACCGGCCCCGTCGACCGGCAGGACACCGCCCTCGACAAGGTCCCCGAGAAGGTGCGCTGGGCGGCCCTCGCCGCCGAGAACGAGACCTTCTACTCCGACAGCGGCGTCTCGCCCAGCGGCATGATGCGCGCCGTCACCCGGATGGTCACCGGCGGCGACACCCAGGGCGGCTCGACGATCACCCAGCAGTACGTGAAGAACGCCTACCTGAACCAGCAGCAGACGCTCAGCCGCAAGCTCACCGAGATGTTCATCGCCATCAAGCTCGACAACAGGATGAGCAAGGACGACATCCTGGAGGGCTACCTCAACACCAGCTGGTACGGCCGCGGCAGCTACGGCATCCAGCGCGCCGCCCACGCCTACTACGGCAAGGACGTCTCGAAGCTGAACGTCAGCGAGGGCGCCTTCCTCGCCTCCCTCCTCAAGGGCGCGGCCCTGTACGACCCGGCGGCCGGCGCCAAGAACCACGAGCGCGCCGTCGAGCGCTGGGAGTGGATCCTCGACCGGATGGTCGCCATCGGCAAGCTGTCGCCGAAGGAGCGGGCCACCTACACCCGCTTCCCCGAACCCCAGGCCCCGCCCCGGCCCGCCGGGCTGAACGGGCAGACCGGCTACCTCGTCGACACCGCCCGGGCCTACGTCCGCGCCCACACCGAGGTCTCCGACGCCGACTTCGACCTCGGCGGCTACCAGATCCGCACCACCTTCGACAAGGGCCGCGTCGCGGACCTGACCAAGGCCGTCGGGCAGGCGCGGGCGAAGCTCGACCCCGAGAGCCGGGAAGCCGACAAGAACGTCCGTATCGCCGCCGCCTCCGTCACCACCGACGGCCGCATCGTCGCCCTCCACGGCGGCCCCGACTACCTCAAGCAGGGCTTCAACGACGCCAACTCCACCGTCGTCCCCGCCGGCACCACCTTCGCCCCCTTCGTCTACGCCGCCGCCCTGCGCGACGGCATCCAGCGCGAACGCGGCGGCACACGCTCCCCGGTGACCCCCGCCACCGTCTACAACGGCGACGACAAGGTGGCCGTGCGCACGCCCGAGGGCCCGTACTGGGACCGCTCCGGGAAGATCGTGAAGGCCGTGAACGACAGCAACAAGTCCTGGGGGAAGATCACGCTGAAGGAGGCCGTCTCCCAGTCCGTGAACTCCCCGGTCATGCAGCTGGGCATGGACGTGGGCCTGGACCGGGTCGGCAAGGCGGCCGTCGACTGCGGCCTGCTCGCCGAGAGCCTGGGCAGCAAGGTGCCCGCCTTCTCCCTCGGCACCAGCACGCCCAGCCCCATCCGCATGGCCGTCGGCTACGCCACCTTCGCCGCCAAGGGCATGCACACCGAGCCGTACTCCGTCACCGCCCTCAGCCGCAACGGCGACGCCGTCCGCGTCGACAAGCCCACCGCCACGCGCGCCCTGCCCGCGAGCGCGGCCCGCGCGGTCGACGACGCGCTGCGCGACGCCGTCCAGCGCGGCAGCGGCTCGGCGGCGAAGGCCGCCGGGGCCGGCGCGGCGGGCAAGGCCGGCACGGGGCCGGACAACAAGTCCGCCTGGTTCGCCGGCTACCGCGGCACCACGGCCACCGCCGTCTCGCTCTTCCGCATCGACCCCGCCTCGCAGGAGGTCCTGCCGCTGGACGGGCTGGGCGGCGCCCCCGCCTCGGTGCGCGGCAGCACGCACCCGGCCGACATCTGGACGCAGTACATGGGACGGCCGGGCAGCTGATCACCGGGTCCCGCCCGGGGGAAGCGCCCTCCGGGCGGCCCCGGGCGGGCTGCCACCCGGAGGACGTCTCCTACGTGATGAACGTCTTCTACTTGATGAACGTCTTCCAGTCCGGCGCCTGCGCCGGGTCCAGGGTCCGTAGCTTGGCCAGCACCTTCGGGTCCTGGGCGTCCAGCCAGTCGGCCACCTGCCGGAAGGAGACACAGCGCACCCCGTCGCGGCGGCAGACGCTCTTCATGACGTCCTCCATGGCCTTCATGTAGATGCCGCCGTTCCAGGTCTCGAAGTGATTGCCTATGAACAGCGGCGCCCGGCTGCCGTTGTAGACGCGCTCGAAACCGTTCAGGTAGCCCTCCCGCGTGAGCTTCTGCCACTCGGGACGCTTGGCCGGGTCACCGTTGGTGTTGTCCCCGGACTGGTTGTACAGGAAGTTGAAGTCCATCGAGAGCACCTGGCGCTCGCTCTGGGGGTAGGGCAGCAGCTGCAGGGGGAAGTTCCAGATGCCGTCGATCTTCGACGGCCACAGCTGGAAGTCACCGGGCGAGCTGGCGTCGTAGCGCCAGCCGAATTCCTTCGCCGCGGGTATCAGCGTCTTCTGGCCCTCCAGACAGGGGGCCCGGCCGCCCACGAGCTCCTTCTTGTAGTCGAAGGGCAGCGGGTCGAGGTTCTTGAAGCCGGTGTTCGTCTTCCAGTTCTGGACGAAGGAGTAGGACTGCTCGATCTCCTTCTTCCACTCGTCCATGGTCCACTCGCCGCCCCCGCCCTTGCCGCAGAAGTGGCCGTTGAAGTGCGTGCCTATCTCGTTGCCCTCCCGCCACGCACCGCTCAGCTGCGCAAGGGTGTCCTTGATGTGCGCGTCGGAGGTGAAGTCGATGGCGGCCTCGCCCGCGTCGTGGCGCGGGGGCAGGTACTTCTTCCGGTCCGCCTTCGGCAGCAGGTAGATGCCCGTGAGGAAGTACGTCATCTGGGCGTTGTTCGCCTTGGCGACCTGGCGGAAGTGGGAGAACAGCTTGTCGTCGTTCTCCAGCGCGCCGTCCCAGGAGAAGACGACGAACTGAGGGGGCTTCTCGCCCGGCTTCAGCTTCTCCGGCTTCGCCACGTTCGGCTGCGGGCCGGTGTACGACGTCGAGCCGTCACCGAGGACGTGGACCTTGCCGTCCCACTTCTCCTCCTCCGGCTTCTTGCCGTCGGACCCGTCCGTCGCCGCGCCGCCCCGCGGCGCGGAGGACGCCGAGCCGGCCTCCTTGCGGCTCTCCTCGCCGGTGTCCCCGCGGGTCAGGCCCACCACGAGTGCCGCCGCCACGCACACGGAGCCCAGAGCCGTCGCGCCGTACAGCGACTTCGTCGCCCGGTACACAGGCTTCTTCGACAACTTCGGACTCCCTGACGCCAGTACACATGTTCAGGGGCCAGTATCACAGGCGAGTGTGACAGTTCCGTAGCGAGGGATGATCTGCCGCCACCGTGCACGAACCGGGCGCGATCTCGGTGAGGGCGGGGGCTCGGACGCCATCGGCCGGGGCGCGGTCGGCAGCCGCCAGGGGTTGCCGTCCGGCGAGCGCCCCCGCGCCCCCGTGATCAGTTCGAACAGGGGCCGGAACCGCCGGATGCCTCCTTCGAGGCGCGGCGGTACTCGGCGTTTATGCGCTGAGCCTCTTCGAGCTGGTCCTCGAGGATGACGATGCGGCAAGCGGCCTCGATCGGGGTACCCCGGTCGACGAGTTCGCGGGCGCGGGCGGCGATCCGCAGTTGGTAACGGGAGTACCGGCGGTGTCCGCCCTCCGAGCGCAGCGGAGTGATCAGACGAGCCTCACCGATGGCCCGGAGGAAGGCTGGGGTCGTGCCGAGCATCTCGGCGGCCCGGCCCATGGTGTACGCGGGGTAGTCATCGTCGTCCAGGCGATCGCTGAGTGGTGTGTCTGCTGTCATGTCACCTCGTTGTGCAACGCGTCGAGGGGCCCTGGTGCCGTACGGCACCAGGGCCCCGAAGGAAATTCAACACCATCCGTCGGCCCTAATGCTCTGCCGACCTTCTGTTTCCGCTACCCGGCCCGTGAGGGGCGAGGTGCGGGGATCGCGGCTGCCTGACCGGGGACCACCATCCAATCGGGGTCTTGCGGTACCCGGACCGGGAGCTTCCCGGACCGGGCGATCCTGATGGCGTCTGCTCCTCCGTCCTTGCTGTGAACCGAACACCGGGTGAAACGGGTACTGCGGTACTGCTTCGGTGATGCCGGTGGCGGCCCCTCGGCCTGCGGGCCGCCCGGTGCGGTTCCCAGCCCCGTCGCCGTTCTGCGAACACCTTGGCTTCGGAGCTCCGGACCCGCACCGCCCTGCGAACTTCGCCTACTGCTACCCGCCAGTTCGTGTCTGCCGGGTCTCTCTTGACCGTGTCGACGAGAAAAAGACTAACGGTGCCGGGAGGCAATGTCTACGCTGACAAACACAGATTTTGGCGTGCGCGGGCCGCAGGTATCGGTGACCTGCGACAACGGCGCCGGACCCGGTCGTCGGGGCCGTGAAAAAGCGGTGAGGGCCTGCCGACGCGTGTCGGCAGGCCCTCACAAGGCTTTTTGGTGGCGGTCTACCGCCCGTCGTCACCCCTCAGGGGAGGCGCTGCCTCCGAGCAGCGCCGACGCCGTCCGGAGCACGGCGGGGACACCCGGCGCCGCCGCGGGGCGATCGTGGCAGGTGAAGCCGAGGCGGGTCAGGGCCCGGACCACTTCGCCGCCGGTGAAGTCGCGGCGGTCCTGTCGGGTGATGACCTGGCCCACTTGCTTGACCGGGTAGCGGCGGCGGCCGATGGTCACGGACTCGTCCGTGACGAGCTCGGGCGCGACGCCCTTCATCGAGGCCACCACCCCGCTCGCGGTCAGCTCGAACGGGTAGCGGGCGATGACACAGCGCATGATGCCTCACAGTGCAGAGGAAGACGGGCCGACCTGGCGAGGTGGGGGGATCAGCGGGCGGGGGCGAGGACGTCCGGGGTGCGGCCGCGCTCACCGACGGCCCGGGCGCCGGGCGGGACGAGCGGTCCGGCGAGGATGTCCCGCAGGCGGAGCCGGTCCGTGTAGGTGAGGCTGCCGCGGAGAACGGTGAGCCGGGCCAGGGTGATCAGGCCGGTGCTCTGGTCGTCCCCGTCGCAGAGGACGAGGTGATCGACGCGGGCGCCGGCCATGAGGGCCAGAGCCACCTCGACCGTCATGTCGTCACGGACCCGTGGTCCGGACGCGTCCCTGTCGTCGGCCACGGCCTTGGGGGAGGAATCCACGCCGTGCTGCTGCTGCGTTCGCGACGGTGTCATACGCGCCTCCTGGCGGAAAGCGGAAAGGGGTGGGCTTGTGATCACAGCGTGCTACGCGGCCGAGCCGAAGGCGGTTTGCCGCCGTGGCCCGCCGGACCCCGCTGCACCGACGGGCCGGCCCTGGCCGGCGTGGCCCCGGCGCCCCCGGCGGACCCGGGACGGGGAAGACGGCCCGCGGCGGCGCTCCCCGTCCGGCGCGGTGATGACGACCGGGACACCGGAAGGGGCCTGGGCGCCTGTGATGCGGCTCAGCTCCGCCTCGCCCGAACGCACCTGGGCGACCCGGGGGGTGATGCCCGCCGAGACCATCAGCCGGCTCATCTCGCGACGCTGACCAGGGGTCACCAGGGTGACGACGCTGCCGGACTCGCCGGCGCGGGCCGTGCGGCCGCCGCGGTGCAGGTAGTCCTTGTGGTCGCCGGGCGGATCCACATTGACGACCAGGTCGAGGTCGTCGACGTGGATACCGCGCGCCGCGACGTTGGTCGCCACCAGTACCGTCACATGCCCGCTCTTGAACTGGGCCAGGGTCCGCGTGCGCTGCGGCTGGGACTTGCCGCCGTGCAGGGCCGCGGCGCGGACACCGCTGCTCAGCAGGTGCTCGGTCAGCCGGTCCACCGCGTGCTTGGTGTCGAGGAACATGATCACTCGACCGTCCCGCGCCGCGATCTCGGTGGTCGTCCGGTGCTTGTCCGCGTCGTGCACGTGGAGGATGTGGTGCTCCATCGTGGTGACCGCGCCCGCGGACGGGTCGACGGAGTGAACCACCGGGTCCGTCAGGTAGCGGCGGACCAGCAGGTCGACGTTGCGGTCCAGAGTGGCCGAGAAGAGCATCCGCTGCCCGTCGGGACGCACCTGGTCGAGCAGGGCGGTGACCTGGGGCATGAAGCCCATGTCGGTCATCTGGTCGGCTTCGTCGAGGACCGTGATGCCGACGTCGTCCAGCCGGCAGTCGCCTCGATCGATGAGGTCCTTGAGCCGCCCGGGCGTCGCGACGACCACCTCGACCCCGGTGCGCAGCGCACCGGCCTGCCGTCCGACGGGCATCCCGCCGACGACGGTGGTCAGCCGCAGGCCCACGGAGCGGGCGTACGGGGCGAGCGCGTCGGCGACCTGCTGGGCGAGCTCCCGGGTGGGGACGAGGACGAGGGCGAGCGGCTGCCGAGGCTCGGCACGCCGTCCCCCCGTACGGGCCAGGACGGCGAGGCCGAAGGCGAGGGTCTTGCCCGAGCCGGTGCGGCCCCGGCCGAGCACGTCACGGCCGGCCAGGGAGTTCGGCAGGGTCGCCGCCTGGATCGGGAACGGTACGGTCACGCCTTCGCGGCCGAGCGTGGCCAGCAGCCGTGCGGGCATGTCGAGATCGGCGAAGGCCCCGACGGCGGGCAGCGCAGGCGTGATCGTCTTCGGCGGCGCGAACTCGCCCCGCACGGCCTGTCGCTTTCCGTGGGCCTTGGAACGGCGCGGGCCGCCGGAGCGGTTGGCGGCGCCTCCTCCGAAGCGGTCACGTGTGTGGGTGGGGCGGGAACGCTTCATGCGGAACCTTCCTTGACGGGCACGTGGCAAGGAATTCCCGCAGCAGGCGATCGGCGCAGAGAATCTCGAGAGACGAGCCGGATGTGAAATAAGCCGGGTCGGACCGGTGGAACGTGTCGCCGGCCGGATATGCGGTGGAGCCGTCCGCCGCGCGCCCTGAAAAGCGGCGAGCCGGGGCCCGCACCCCAGTGGTGCGGGCCCCGGCTGCGAGGTACGTCGGCGACAGGTGTCAGGCGATGACGATGTTCTCGGCCGTCGGGCCCTTCTGGCCCTGCGCGATGTCGAACGACACCTTCTGGCCTTCCTGCAGTTCGCGGAAGCCCTGGGCGCTGATGTTCGAGTAGTGGGCGAAGACGTCGGCGCCGCCGCCGTCCTGCTCGATGAAGCCGAAGCCCTTTTCGGCGTTGAACCACTTCACGGTGCCACTGGCCATGTCATTTCTCCTCGGGAGACGGTGTCGGGAATTCACCCTGCGCGAATTCCGTGTCGCCGTGATGATTACCCCGTAGGAAATGAACCTTCTGGCAACCACACCTGCAACTGGGATCGACGGTAGCACGGTGCGAACGGCCTTGCACGGTCGATAATTCTGCTCCGGCCGGCGGCCGACAAATATTCGACAGGACCCGCGCCTATTTTCTCGTGTCACGGGAACAGATATCGATCCCCGTGGGCGCGGCCTTTTCTGCCCCGAGGCGTTCGCGCACCCCCGTGACCTCTGTCGACGGGAGACGTGCCACTGCCCCTCTGGTCAGCGGATGGCGCAGTGGACGGAGACGCCGAAACCGCCCGTCGCGACGAGGGTCACATCGCCGGCGAAGCGTGCGGCGGCCGGTGGCCGGCACCCATCCGACGTGCACGGTGTCGCCGCCCGCAGGCACCTTTCGGGGGATGACGGGCCGGCGGCCGGGGTGCACGGTGACGCGGGTGATGCGGCCCCGGACCGCGTCGAGGACGGACGCGAGCGGGGGGAGCTCGGCGGTCAGATCGCGGGTGTGGGGCCACCAGGCCCCGTCGAGCAGACCCGCGAGCGGGGTCTTCGGTGTGAGCGACAGACGCACCGGGGCCCTGGGGCGCGTTCGTGCGACGAGGTGCGTTCGAGGATCGTGGTCATGGCGCGGCCCCGTCGCCTCGGTCGTCGCCGCGCGCCCGCTGCTCCTGCGTCCGAACGCACAGGCAGACCGTCTACTGGCGTCGAAGGCGCGGGAGGGGGCAGAAGCGCTCGCCGCCCTCGACTGCAACAGTTGGCCCGGGCGCGATCTCGGTGAAACCGGCGTCCCGCACCACCGGCAGGCCGCTCGTGGCCAGCTCCGCCCACTGCTGCGGCGCCGCGGTCCGCACGGACAGCGCGAAGCCGTCCTCGCGCCACGCCTTGCGCGCCGCCTCGTCCAGCGCCCACCACGCCAGCTGTGCCCCGTGCCCGGCCTGCGCCATGGCCTTGCCCGCCGACATCTCCAGCTCCGGGTTCAGCCACAGCACCGGCCGGTCCGGATCCGGTGCCGTGGGCGGCTCGGGGTCGTCGAGGTGCGTGCCCGACACCTGCAGCTTGACCAGCTCCTTGGGCCAGCCGTCCAGCGGCACGGGAGGGAAGACCCGCACCTCGGCGGCCGTGCCGGTCACCGTGATGCCCGGCAGCCCCGACGCCTTGCGCCACTCGCCACCGCGCGCCCGCCGGACCACCTTGCGGATGCGGGCGTCCTGCCAGTCCCGCACGGCCTGTGCCCACGCACCGTCCTCCGCCGTCGCCCGCTCGTCGGACAGCAGCACGAGCACCGCACGGGCCGCCGTCTCCAGGGCGTCGGTACGGGCGGGCGGATCGGCCCGCTCCATGCGGACGACGAGCGGCAGGACGAACTGCGGAGCGCTGTCGCGGGGGTCCTCAAAGGCATCGGAGCTGGTCACGCCCCCACGCTACCGTGGTGCCCATGAGACTGATGGGGGTCGGGCGCCGCTATGGACTCGGGGGCCCGTGGGTGCTGCGCGACGTGGACCTCGACGTCCCGGCCGGCGCCCTGCTGCGGATCGAAGGCGCCAACGGCAGCGGCAAGTCCACGCTGCTCCGGCTGATCGCGGGCATCGACGTGCCCAGCGCGGGGCGGGTCACGGACCGGCCGCGCACCGCCTACGTCCCCGAACGCTTCCCGCCCGCACTGCCCTTCACGGCCGTCGGCTACCTCACGGCGATGGGCCGCGTCCACGGCCTGGGCCGCGCCGCCGCGGCGCGGGCGGCCCGGGAATGGCTGGAGCGGTTCGGAGCCGGCCACCACGCCCGTACGCGCCTGGCGGAACTCTCCAAGGGCACCAGCCAGAAGGTCGCCGTCGCCCAGGGCCTCCTCGCCGCACCCGGCCTGCTCGTCCTCGACGAGGCGTGGACCGGCCTCGACCCGGCCTCCCGCACAGTGCTCGACGGGGCCGTCGCCGACCGGGTCGCCGCAGGAGGCACGGTCGTCTTCGTCGACCACGACCCGCGCCGGCTGGCCGCAGCGGCGGACGCCGTCCACCGGGTGGAGGCGGGGCGGCTGCGGCAGGTGGAGACGGCCGCGGCGCGCTCCGGCCCCCTGGTGCGGATCGAGGCGGAAGGCGCGGCCGGAGCCGTCCTGCCGCAGGGCCTGCCGGGCGGGCCCGTGGCGGAGACCGCCGCCGCACCCGGCGACGGGGAACGCCCCCTTCTCCGGCTGAGCGTCGGCGCGGCACACTCCGACGCCCTGCTGACCGCCCTCCTCACGGCCCGTCCGCCGTGGCACATACGCACCCTGACCACCGAACAGGGCACCACCGAGCACGCGACCACCGGGAAGGGGCTCCACCGATGACCGCCCTGCTGCGGTACCAGGCCGTGCTGCTGCTCCGCTCGCACCGGTGGCTGCCGCCGCTCCTGTTCCACGTCGCCGTCGTGGCCGTCGGCGTCAGACCGGGCGAGCCGGTCCTCGACTCCTTCGGCTGGGCGGCCGCCGGACTGCTGCCCGTGGCCGCCTGGCTGGTGCGGGTGTGCGTCACCAACGAGCCGCCCTCGGCCCGGGACTGCGCCGCCGCCGTCGCCGGACCGTGGCGGGTGCACCTGGCCGGGGTGCTCACCGGGCTGCTCGCCGCCGTCCTGCTGGGCGCCGCCACGACGGCGGTCGTCGCCGCGATCGGCGACCCGCGCAGCGCCGACCACCGGGTCGGCGTCCCCCTGGGCACGGCGGCCCTGGCGGGCCTGGTGACCTCGCTCGTCTGCGCCCTGCTCGGCACGGCCGTGGGGGCGCTGTGCAACCGCCCGTTGCTGCGGAGCACGGCGTGGGCGGTGCCGGGCACGCTGCTGGTGGCCTTCGCCGCGCTGCTGACCGCGGGCTCCCCGGCGCGGGCGGCGGTCACCGGGCTGGTGACGGGGTCGCACAGCGGAACGGCACAGGTGCCGTGGGGGGCGCTCGCCCTGGCGGCCTGCTGCGCGGCGGGTGCGACGGCCGTGGCGTGCGCGGCGAGCGGGCGACGCGGCTGAGGTCCCGTCAGCCTCCTTTCGTTCAGGGGCTTATACGGACACCGCGGGCGGAGAAAACCGGTGGACCGTGCGGAGCGTCGGCCCTACGGTGCGGGAGCCATCCCTCCCCGAGGAGTTTCATGACAGAGCTGGTCGTCCGCGCGCTCACCGAGCACGACACCGCCCTCTTCACGTCCCTGTCCGTCCCCGCCGTCGTCGGCCGCGCCGCCTTCGGCCACACCTATGTGCCCGTCCACGAGGGCGGCGAGTACCGCCCCGACTGGACGTGGGTCGCACTGCGCGACGGCACGGTCGTCGCCCGGGCCGCCTGGTGGGGCGCGCCGGACGACACCGCGCCCAAGGTCCTCGACTGGTTCGACTTCGCCGAGGGCGAGGAGGAGGCCGCGGCCCACCTGCTGCGGACCGCCCCGTTCCGGACGGAGTTCAGCCTGCTGACGCCGCCCGGCTGGCGCGACCGGCCCGCGATACGGGCCACGGCCGAGGCCCGCATCGCGGCGGCCACGGCCGGCGGACTGCGGCCGCTCGTCGAGCGCTACCGCTACGAGTGGACGCCCGCCTGTGGCCTGCCCGGGCGCCCGGGCAGGCTGGAGTTCCGGCCGGAGCCCGCCGACGTCGTCGTACGGGACGTCGTACGCCGCACGATGCAGGGCACCCTGGACGAGCACGACCGCCGCAACATCGCCGAGCACGGCCTGGAGGCGGCCCTCGACGATGCCATGGGCTTCCTCGACTGGCTGCCCTCGCCCCGCGAGTGGTGGAAGCTCGCCCGCACTCCCGAGGGCGAGGTCGTCGGCATCCACGTGCCCGCCCGCAACCCCTCCGGGCCCTGCGTCGGCTACATCGGCGTGGTGCCCGAGCACCGCGGCCGCGGCTACGCCTACGACCTGCTGGCCGAGTGCACCCACGACCTGGTGGCCGAGGGCGCCGAGCGGATCACCGCCGCGACCGACCAGGGCAACCTCCCCATGGCCGCCACCTTCGCGAAGGCGGGCTACCCCATCACGCAGGAGCGCATCGACCTCGTGCCGTGAGCCCGTATCGCGGGCGGCCGCCGGGCGGCACCATGGACAGGACGGCACGTTCTCCGGGACCTTCGTCGGGAGTCGGGGGTCCGGAGTCGAGAGGAGCCGCTCGTGCTGTTCGAGGTGTGGGCACCGGAGGCCGCACGGGTCGCCCTGTGGGCGGACGGCCGTACGCACGCGATGGAACGCGACCCGGTCCGGGCCGGCTGGTGGCTCCACGAGGCCCCCGCCACGGACGGCACCCGCTACGGCTTCTCCCTCGACGGCGGTCCCGTCCTGCCCGACCCGCGCGCGCGTCGCCTGCCGGACGGCCCGGCCGGGCCCGGCGCCGTCGTCGACTTCTCCCGCCTCCCCCGGCGGCACGACTGGCCGGGCCGCCCGCTGCCGGGCGCCGTGCTCTACGAACTGCACGTCGGCACGTTCACGCCCGAGGGCACCTTCGACGCGGCGGCCGGACGACTGCCCTACCTCGCCGCCCTGGGCATCACGCACGTGGAGCTGATGCCCGTCTGCCCGTTCCCCGGACGGCACGGCTGGGGGTACGACGGGGTGGCACCGTGGGCCGTGCACGAGCCCTACGGCGGACCGGCCGGACTGATGCGCTTCGTGGACACGGCCCACGGCCTGGGCCTGGGCGTCGTCCTCGACGTCGTGCACAACCACCTGGGCCCGTGGGGCAACCACCTGCCCGCGTACGGGCCCTACTTCACCGACACCCACCACACGCCGTGGGGCGCGGCCGTCAACCTCGACGCCCCCGGTTCGGCCGAGGTGCGGGCGTACCTGACGGGCAGTGCGCTGGCCTGGCTGCGCGACTACGGCCTCGACGGGCTGCGCCTGGACGCCGTGCACGCCCTGGCCGACACCGGGCCCAAGCACTTCCTCGCGGAGCTGTCGGCCGCCGTGGACGCCCTTGCCGCCCGGCTGGGACGGCCGCTCTTCCTCATCGCCGAGTCCGACCTGAACGACCCCGTCACCACCACCCCCCGCCCGGCGGGCGGCCTCGGCGTCCACGCACAGTGGAACGACGACTTCCACCACGCCCTGCACACCCTGCTGACGGGCGAGTCCGGCGGCTACTACGCCGACTTCGCCGCCGACCCCGCGCACGCCCTCGCCAAGACGCTGCGCGGCGGCTTCTTCCACGACGGCGGCCACTCCTCCTTCCGCGGCCGCGCCCACGGGCATCCGCTCGACCCCCGCGCCACCCCCGCGCACCGGCTCCTGGGCTATGCCCAGACCCACGACCAGGTCGGCAACCGCGCGCTGGGCGACCGCCTGTCGGCTCGGCTCTCCCCGGGCCTGCTGGCCTGTGCCGCGACGCTCGTGCTGTGCGCGCCCTTCACCCCGATGCTCTTCATGGGCGAGGAGTGGGGCGCCCGCACCCCCTGGCAGTACTTCACCGACCACCCGGACCCCGGGCTGGCGGAGGCCGTACGCACGGGACGCCGCCGGGAGTTCGCCGCCCACGGCTGGCCGGCCGAGGAGATCCCCGACCCGCAGGACCCGGCCACACGCGACCGTTCCCGCCTGGACTGGAGCGAACCGTTGCGCGAGCCGCACGCCGCCCTGCTCGCCTGGTACCGCCGGCTGATCGCCCTGCGGCACGCCGAGCCGGCCCTCGCCGATCCGCAGTGGGCCTACGGCGCCCTGACGGTCACGCCCGGGGGCACGGTGTCCTTCCGGCGCGGTCCGCTCCTCGTCGCCGTCAACACCGCGGGCCGGCCCGCGTCCGTCGCGGTGGGCCGGCCGGCCTGCGGGGAAGTCCTGGCCGCGTGGCGGCCGGTGGACCTCCCCGGCGCGGACGGGCTCCTCACGCTCCCGCCGGAGTCGGCCGCCGTCCTGCGGTGCGCCGGCCGGTTGCGGGCCCCGGCGGCCGGGGTGACGCTGGAAGGGGCGTGACCGCTCCTTCGTGAGCGCGGTTTCCGAAGCGCCGGGTGCGGCGCGCCGCGCCGGAGGAGTGAGGACCATGCGCACGCTGCTGAGGGCCCGGATGGACACCCGTGCGGGGAACGAGGCGCTCCGCGACGGCACGATGTCGAAGGTCGTCGAGGAGATGATCGAGCGTCTCCACCCGGAGGCCGCCTACTTCACCGCGCTGGACGGGGGCCGCACCTGCCTCCTGGTCTTCGACATGGAGGACTCCTCGCAGATGCCCGCCGTCTGCGAGAAGCTCTTCACGGAGATGGAGGCCGAGGTCGAACTGCACCCCGTGATGAACGCGGACGACCTGAAGAAGGGCCTCGCCGCGCTGCGCTGACCGGCCTCAGCCCTCTTCCGGCTCCAGCCGCAGGGAGATGGAGTTGATGCAGTACCGCTGGTCCGTGGGGGTGGGGTAGCCCTCGCCCTCGAAGACGTGACCCAGGTGGGAGCCGCAGCGGGCACAGCGCACCTCGGTGCGGACCATGCCGTGCGAGCGGTCCTCGACGAGCTCGACGGCAGAGCTGTCCTTGGGGTCGAAGAAGCTGGGCCAGCCGCAGTGGCTCTCGAACTTCTCGGTGGACCGGAACAGCTCCGCGCCGCAGGCCCGGCATCCGTAGACGCCGGCGGTCTTCGTGTCGGTGTACTCACCGCGGAAGGCGGGTTCGGTGCCGGCCCGGCGGAGCACCTGGTACTCCGCCGGGGTCAGCTCGGCGCGCCACTGTTCGTCCGTCTTCTCGACCTCGTACGCCATGTCGCGCGCCCTTCTGCAGTGCGGTCTTCTCGCCGCCGGTGTCAGTTCTCCAGGCGGGCCAGGATCTTCGGACCGAGGTCCGTGACGTCACCCGCGCCCATCGTCAGAACGAGATCACCGGGGCGGGCCATTCCCGCGACGACGTCCGGGACGGCCGCCATGTCGTGCTCGGCGCGCACGCCCGCGCCGGCCTTCTCGGCCGCGTCGATGATCAGGGCACTGGTGATGCCGGGGATCGGGTCCTCGCGGGCCGGGTAGATGTCCAGGACCACGGAGGCGTCGGCCAGGGCCAGGGCCTGCCCCATCTCGGTGCCCAGCTCCTGGGTGCGGCTGAAGAGGTGCGGCTGGAAGACGACGAGGACGCGGGAGCCGGCGGCGGCGCCGCGGATGGCCTCCAGGTCGGCGGTCATCTCGGTGGGGTGGTGCGCGTAGGAGTCGATGACCTGCACGCCGTTCGCCTCGCCCTTGAGCTGCAGGCGGCGCTTGACGCCGGTGTACTTGCCGAGCGCGGAGGCGAGGTTGTGCGCCGGGATGCCGAGGGCGACGCCCGCGGCGAGGGCGGCGACGGCGTTCAGCGCGTAGTGGCGGCCGGGCACCGAGACGGCGAAGGTGAGCATCCTGCCGTTCAGCAGGACGGTGACCTCGCTGGCCAGGCCGCGCGGGGTGACCTTGAGGACGCGCACGTCGGCGTCCTCGGCCTCGCCGTAGGTGACGATCTCGATGTCGTGGCGTCCCGAGACGCGCGCGGTGAGCTCGCGGGCGCCGGCCTGGTCGGCGGAGACGACGAGCGTGCCGCCCGGGCGGATGCGGCCGACGAAGGTCTCGAAGGACTCGTAGATCTCGTCCATCGACGCGTAGTTGGCGTGGTGGTCCAGCTCCACGTTGAGGATGATCGCGACCTCGGGCGCGTACTTGTGGAAGCTGCGGTCGCTCTCGTCCGCCTCGGCCACGAAGATCTCGCCACCGCCGTGCCGGGCGTTGGAGCCCGGGCCGTGGAGGTCGCCGCCGATGGCGTACGACGGGTCGAGCCCGAGGGCGTCGAGGGAGACCGCGAGCATGGACGTCGTGGTCGTCTTGCCGTGCGTGCCGGCGACCGCGATCGGGCGCAGGCCGTCCATCAGGCGGGCCAGCGCGTCCGAGCGGTGGACGACGGGGATGCCGCGCTCGGCGGCGGCGGCCAGCTCGGGGTTGTCGGCGCGGATGGCGCTGGAGACGACGACGCAGCTGGCGTCCTCGGCGAGGTGGCCGGCCGCGTGCCCGATGTGCACGGTGGCGCCGAGCTCGCGCAGGGCGCCCGCGGTCGCGGACTCCTTGGCGTCGCTGCCCGCGACGGCCGCGCCGCGCTGGGCGAGGATCTTCGCGATGCCCGACATGCCGGCGCCGCCGATGCCGATGAAGTGCGGTCGGTCCATCGTCGTGGGGACGGCCGGTGCCATGTGCGGTACTCCTGGAGGTCGGCGGGTGTGGCTACGGGACCGATTCTTGCACCCGCCGCGGCCGGCTCGGTCCGCCCCCGTCACACCGCCCGGATCAGCCCCGCCGCCAGGCCCGCCGCGACGGCCGCCGTGCGGCTGTCCACGCCGAGCTTGCCGTAAATGTGCACGAGGTGGGTCTTGACCGTGGCCTCGCTGATGAAGAGCCGCCGGGAGATCTGCCGGTTGGCCAGGCCCTCGGCCACCAGTGCCAGGATCTCCGTCTCGCGGGGCGACAGGGCGGGCCGGCCGCCGGAGCGCACCCGGCCCAGGAGGCGGGCGGCCACGGGCGGGGCCAGCACGGTCTCGCCGCGCGCGGCGGCGTGGACGGCGGCCGCGACCTCCTCGGGCGGCGCGTCCTTGAGGAGGTAGCCGGTGGCGCCGGCCTCGACGGCGGCCAGGATGTCGGCGTCGGTGCTGTAGGTGGTCAGGATCAGCACGGCCGGCGCCCCGGGCCGGGCGGTGATGCGCCGGGTGGCCTCGACGCCGTGCATGCCGTCGCCCATCTGCAGGTCCATGAGGACGACGTCCGGCCGGACCCCGGCGTCCAGCAGCCGCAGCGCCTCGGCACCGTCGGTGGCCTCGTCGGCCGCCTCCACGTCGGGCAGCTCGTCGACCATGGCGCGCAGCCCGCGCCGGACGACGGGATGGTCGTCGACCAGCAGGACACGGATGACGCCCCCGGCGGGACGGCCCCCGCCGTGCCCCGCGCTCATGCGGCCGGCCCCCGGTCCGCGGCCGTCCGGAACGACGCACCCGCGGGCGGTACGCCGTCGGGCACGAATCGTTCCGCT
>NZ_BMVB01000025.1:17657-80881 GCF_014650495.1 Streptomyces cinnamoneus
GCTCCGGCGGCTCCGGCGGCTCCGGCGGCTCCGGCGGCTCCGGCGGCTCCGGCGGCTCCGGCGGCTCCGGCGGCTCCGGCGGCTCCGGCCCGTCCCGCACCTGCGGCCTGCACCGGTACGGCAGCCGCCACGGCCGTGCCCTCGCCGGGTGCGGACTCGACCGTCAGGGTGCCGCCGAGTTCGGCGATGCGCTCGCGCATGCCGTGGAGGCCGAAGGTGCGGCGCCCGTCGGCGGGGCCCTCGCCCGGGGTGAAGCCGACGCCGTCGTCGTAGACGTCCAGCGTGACCTGACCGTCGAGGTAGGCCAGGGTCACGGCGGTGTGCGCGGCCCGTGCGTGGCGGGCGACGTTGGCGAGCGCCTCCTGGGTCAGGCGCAGCAGGGCGACCTCGCACTCCACGGGCAGCGGGCAGGGCTCGCCGTCGAGCCGGAAGACGGCCCCCGGGAGGGCCCGGGCGGTGACCCGGCGCAGTGCCTCCGGCAGCGGCGCCTCCGCCAGGGCGGGCGGGACGAGGGCGTGGACGAACCGCCGGGCCTCGGCCAGGTTGTCCGAGGCGGTACGGCCGATCTCGCGCACCCGCTCCGGCACCGTGGCGGGCGCGGCGGTCTCCGCGGCCCGGGCCAGCAGCACGATGCTGGACAGGCCCTGGGCGAGGGTGTCGTGGATCTCCCGGGCCAGCCGCTGCCGCTCGGCGAGGCGGCCCGCCTCGCGCTGGGCGGCGGCGAGCTCGTCCCGGGTGCGCACCAGGTCGTCGATGAGCTGCTGGCGCCGGCGGCTCTCCCGGGACAGCGCGGCGTAGCCGTACCCGGTCAGGAGCGCCGCCGCGGCCCCGGCCACCGGCCCGATCACCTTGGCGACGGTGAGCCCGCCGGGTGCGGCCGCCTGCGCGGCCACGACCGCCGCGGTGGCGGCCGCGACGGCGGCGTGCGCCCGGCGCACGGGCAGGGCGCGCAGGAAGTGGAAGAACAGCGGGAAGGCGAGGTAGCTGAAGCCGTGGTCCATGGCCAGCAGGAGCAGCCAGAGCGCGGTCACGGCGGCCAGCGCGACGCCGGGCCGCCGGCCGTGCCGGACGAGCCCGGCCCCGTAGACGACGGCGAGCGCGCAGGCGGGCGGCAGGACGGCCGGGGAGCCGTCCCCGAGGAGCGTGGGGCCGAGGGCGACGAGCAGCAGGGCGTAGAACGCGCCGTGCAGCGCGAGCCGCACCAGCCGCAGCGAGGGCACGTCGAAGCCGGCCCGCACGTCGGCGAGCGAGGCGCCCGGCCGCCGCGGGCCGCGCGGGGGGTCGCCCGCCGAGGAGGTGGCGGCGGCGAGGGACGGTCGGCTCATCCCATCGAGCCTACGGGCCCCCGGGCGGGCCCTCGCCGCCGTGGCCATCAACCGTTCGATGGATTTCCGGGTGCACCGCAGGGACGAGCCCGCAACCGCTCCTTGCCCTGATGGCGGGCGGGCCCGCGCGGGCGACCGTGGAGGGGTCGTTGCCCGAGCCCCGGAAGGGTTCCCCGTGTTCGTCGCGCTCCGTGACATCCGCTTCGCCCGGGGGCGGTTCGCCCTCATGGGCACCGTCGTCGCGCTCATCACCCTGCTGGTGGTCTTCCTCCACGGCCTGACCGCCGGCCTGGCCCGGGAGGCGACGTCGGCCGTCGCCGGGCTGCCGGCGGACCGGATCGTCTTCGGCGCCCCGGCCGGGGGCGAGCCGCGGGCGTCCTTCTCCCAGAGCACCGTCGACGAGCGGCAGGCCGCCGCGTGGGGGCGGGCACCGGGCGTGCGGTCCGCCCGTCCGCTGGGCGTGGCGATGACGCGTCTCGCGGCAGGCGGCCACGCCCTCCCCGTGAGCGTCCTCGGCGCCTCCGCGGAACTGCTCCCGGCGCTCCGGACGGGCACCGCGCCCGGGGACGGCCAGGTGGCCGTCGGGCAGCGCACCGCCCGCGAGAACGGGCTGCGCCCCGGCGACCGGATCACCCTGGGCACCCGCGGGCTGACCGTCTCCGGCATCACCGCCGACCGCAGCCACGCCCACGCCCCCGCCGTGTGGACGACGCTCGCCACCTGGGGCGAGGTGACCCGCCAGCCGCAGCCGACCGTGCTCGCCGTGACCGGCGGCGGCAGCCCCCCGGGCGCCGCGGCGCGCACGACGAAGGCCGTGGGCCTCCGCGCGGCGCTGGACGGCATCGACGGCTACGCCGCCGAGCACGGCACCCTCCGGCTCGTCCAGGGCTTCCTGGTCGTGGTGGGCGCCCTGGTGGTGGGGGCCTTCTTCGCCGTGTGGACGGTGCAGCGGCGCCCCGACGCGGCGGTGCTCAGGGCGGTGGGGGCGAGCAGCGCCTACCTGCTGCGCGACGCCCTCGGGCAGGCCGCCCTCGTGCTGACCGCCGGGACCGCCGCGGGCACCGCGGCGGGCGTGCTGGCCGGGGTGCCGGCCGCGGCGGCGGTCCCGTTCGAACTGAGCGCGGCCGCGGTGGCCGCGCCGGTGGCGGCGATGGTGCTGCTGGGACTGGCCGGCTCCGCCCTCGCCGTACGCCGTATCACCTCCGTCGACCCGCTGACCGCCCTGGGAGCCTCCCGATGACCGCCACACCCGCCGGCCGCCCGCCGGCCGCCACCCCCGCAGCCGCCGCGACCGCACTGTCGCTGGAGGACGTCACCCTCACCTACCCGGACGGCGGCCGACGGCTCACCGCCCTGGACGGGGTGTCCCTGTCCGTGGCCGAGGGCGAGCTCGTGGCCGTCGTCGGCCCGTCCGGGTCCGGCAAGTCGACCCTGCTGGCGGTGGCCGCGACGTTGCTGAGCCCGGACGCGGGGCGCGTGGTCGTGGCCGGGCGGGACACCTCGGGGACGACCGCGAAGGAGCGCACGGCGCTGCGCCGCGAGCGGATCGGCATCGTCTTCCAGCAGCCGAACCTGCTGCCGTCGCTGACGGCCGAGGAACAGCTGATGGCGGTGGCGCACCTGCGGGGCGGCCGGCGGGGACGCCTCCGCGCGCCGTTCGGGCCGTGGGCGCGGGCGGCGCGGGCGGACGCCGCCGGGCTGCTGGAGTCGGTCGGGCTGGACGCGGCGCAGCGGGCCCGCCGCCCCCACCGGCTCTCGGGCGGCGAGCGGCAGCGCGTGAACATCGCCCGGGCGCTGTCCGGCGGCCCGTCGGTGCTGCTGGTGGACGAGCCGACGTCGGCCCTGGACCACGAGCGCGGCGAGCGGGTCGTGGAGCTGCTGGCCGAGGTCACCCGGCGGCACCGGACGGCGACGGTGCTGGTCACCCACGACCGGACGCTGCTCGGCCGGGCGGACCGCGTGCTGGAGATGCGCGACGGCCGGCTGGGCGCCGGCCCGGCTCACTCCTCCTCGTCCGGCGTCTCCTCCACGTCGTTGTGGGCGTAGAGCTTCAGGACGGGCACGCCGACCTTGTGGCGGGCGCGCGACGCCCAGTCGCGGTGGAAGAACTCCTCGACCAGGTGCGGGGCGGTCAGCACGATCACCTCGTCGGCGTGGGTCTGCTCGACGACGGAGCGCAGCAGGTCCAGCGGGTGCTTGTCGATGATCTGGCCGACGGCCTCGCAGCCCGCCGTCCGCAGGCTCTGCAGGGAGTGCTCCAGCGCGAGGGCGGCGGGCCGCAGGGCCGCCTCGCCCTCGGGCTCGTCGGCCTCGTGGACGGCCTGCTCCAGCTCACCGAGGGCCACGTCGTCGATGGCGCGCAGCAGCCGGTCCTCGTCCCCGCGGGGCCGCATGAGGACCACGAAGGACAGGTCGTCGTCGTGCAGGGTCGTGACGAAATCGACGTCCGCGGCGGACAGCGGCTGCTCGATCATCAATACGCTCGTGAACACGTGAGGGCCCTTCTCCTACGTGGCCCAGCCGGGCCCAACAGAAACCATCCTGCGCGTGCTCCCCATGAGCCCGCCTGTTGTGATCCTGTGCCCTCGGGGGAGCGTCTGACTCAATTCTGCCCACCGGAAGCGAACCGGAACGGCAAATTCCGCCGATTGTCAGATCCTTCGGTAGCGGGTGAAGAGGAAGCCGCCGTCCTCCAGCACGGAGCCGAGGGCGAAGCGTTCCGGCACCGCGAGCGGCGGGCCCGCCATGATGCGCGGCGCCGTACCCGTGGCCACCACCGGAGCCAGCGACAGGCACATCTCGTCCAGCACCTGCGCCGAGGCGAACTGCCCCAGCAGCCGGGGCCCGCCCTCGGTGAGCAGGCGGGTGAGCCCGCGCTCGGCCAGCACCTGCGGCACCCGCACGGGATCCACCCCCGGCCCCTCGCCCGCCACGATCACCTCGGCACCCGCGGCCCGGGCCGCGGCCACCCGCTCCGCCGGCGCGTCCGCGCCCGTCAGCACGACGGTGGGCACGAGCGGCGAGACGAAGAGGGGGAGGGAGAAGTCCAGGTCGAGCCCGGCGCTCACCACCGCTATGACGGGCGCGGGCCCCTGGCCCAGCGCCGCCCGCCGCGCCGCGAACGCCTCGCGTGCCCGCGCGGGCCGGTACCCCTCCTGCCGCACGGTCTCGGCGCCCACCACCACCGCGTCGGCGAGCCCCCGCAGGGTGCCGAAGATCCGCATGTCGGCGGCGGACGACAGCGGCTGCGAGCGCCCCTCGTGGTGGGCGGCGCCGTCCAGCGAGGAGACCATGTTGGCCCGCAGCCACGCGCCGCCGGCGGGCACGTCGGAGGGGTAGGCGTAGAGGTCGGCGAGCTCGTCCAGCCCCCATTCGCGGTCGTCGAGGTCGGAGGGGCTCAGCGGGGAGGGGAACAGGCGTCGCATAGGCCGCAGTGTGACACGGGTCGCCCCGCGCGCGGCCTTCTCCTCCTCGTCCCGGGGCTACCCTGGACAGCTGTGTCGTCCTCCACCGCATCCCCCGCAAGCGCAGCAGGCTCCGCCGCGAGCAGTCCCGCAGCCGGACGTGACCTGGCCGGGCAGCCCGTCGCGCTGACCTCGCGCGCCCCGCACGTCCCGGCCGACCGCCTGGTCGCCGAGATGGTGCCGCCGCCGCGGTTCGGCTCGGTGCGGTTCGACAACTACATACCCGACCCGAACCAGCCCAGCCAGGCCGAGGCCGTCACCGTCCTCAGCGGCTTCGCCGCCGGCCTCGGCGGCGCCGCGGAGAGCGGCGGCCGCAAGCGCTGGTTCCGGCGCGAGACGAAGCCCGCCGCCCCCGCCGGCCCCCGCGGCGTCTACCTCGACGGCGGCTACGGCGTCGGCAAGACCCACCTGCTGGCCTCCCTCTGGCACGCCACCGCCGCGGCGCCCGAGCAGAAGGCGTTCGGCACGTTCGTGGAGCTGACCAACCTCGTCGGCGCCCTCGGCTTCCAGCAGACCGTGCAGACCCTCAGCGGCCACAAGCTCCTGTGCATCGACGAGTTCGAACTCGACGACCCGGGCGACACCGTGCTCGTCTCCACGCTCCTGGGCAAGCTCGTCGACGCGGGCGTCGCCCTGGCCGCAACGTCCAACACCCTGCCCGGCAAGCTCGGCGAGGGCCGCTTCGCCGCCGCCGACTTCCTGCGCGAGATCCAGGGCCTGTCCGCGCACTTCCGCCCGCTGCGCATCGACGGCGAGGACTACCGCCACCGCGGCCTGCCGCAGGCGCCCGCCCCGCACGACGACGACACCGTCAAGCGGGTGGCGCACGCCACGGACGGCGCCTCCTACGACGCCTTCCCCGACCTCCTCGACCACCTCTCGAAGGTCCACCCCAGCCGCTACGGCGCCATGTGCGACGGCATCCGCGCGGTCTGCCTGACCGGCGTCGAGCCGGTGCCGGACCAGTCGACGGCCCTGCGCCTGGTGGTGCTCGCCGACCGGCTCTACGACCGCGAGGTGCCGGTGCTGGCGTCGGGACGCCCGTTCGACGAGCTGTTCAGTGAGGAGATGCTGAACGGCGGCTACCGCAAGAAGTACTTCCGGGCCATCTCCCGCCTCACCGCGCTGGCGCGCGACGCGAAGGGGCTCGTCGAGGCGTAGGGCGCAGCCCCGGTTTCGGGAAGGGGCGGGGTGGGGGAAAGAATCGGCCCATGCCCCGACCCCCGCGCGCCGCACTCGCCGTGGCGGCCCTCCTGTGCTGCACCCTCACCGCCTGCGGCGGCAGCGGAACGGCCCAGCCTGCCTCCACCGGACCGGCGAGCGCCAAGGCGTCCGCCTCTGCCACCGCCGGCCCGTCCGCAACCCCCGCCCCCACCCTGCCGCCCGGCCCCGGCGGCGCCGCCCCCGTCTTCTCGCACGGCCGGCGCGACGGCGGCAAGAAGGTCGCCCTCACCTTCGACGCCGACATGACGTCCGATCAGGGCCCGCGCGCCGCCCGGGGCGAGCACTTCGACAACCCCGCGCTGATCGAGACCCTGCGCCGGCTGAAGGTCCCCGCCACCGTCTTCATGACCGGCAGGTGGGCGGAGCAGTACCCGGACCAGGCCAAGTCCATCGGCACGGACCCCCTCTTCGAACTGGCCAACCACTCCTACAGCCACCACGCCTTCTCGACGCCCTGCTACCGCCTGCCGACCGTGCCGCCCGGCGAGGCCCGGGCCGACGTGGAGCGCGCGTTCACGGCCTTCCGGCGCGCCGGGGCCGAGCGGATCGTGCCCTACTTCCGCTTCCCCGGCGGCTGCCACAACGAGGCGGCGCTACGGGAGATCGGCCCGGCGAAGGTGACGGCCGTGCAGTGGGACGTCGTCAGCGGCGACGCGTTCGCCAAACAGGCGGCCCCCGTGGCGACGCAGGTGATCTCGCAGGTCAAGCCGGGCTCGGTCGTGGTGATGCACTGCACGCGCAGCGCGGCGCCGACGACGGAGGAGGCGGTCCGGCGGATCGTGCCGGAGCTGCGGGCCAAGGGCTACGAGTTCGTCCGCGTCTCCGACCTGATCGGCGCGGCCGCCGGCCGCTAGGGCGTGCCCTGGCCGGCCTCCCGCGCCCGTATCAGCAGGGCCACCGGCCAGGGCCCCAGCAGCCGGTCCAGCGGTGCGCACCCCTCGTACGGACGGTCCGTCAGCAGCTCCCGCCACGGGCCGCCCCCGGGCAGCGGCAGCACCGCGCCCCGCCAGCCCCCGGCCTCCGCCAGGCGGCGCGGCAGCCGCGTCACCGCCGTGACCACCTCGCCCGCCCGCGCGAACGCCACGCAGTGCTCGGCCGCCGGGCCGTCCACGACGACCGGCTCGTACGCACCCCCTGCCCCGAACCACTGCGGATGCGCCCGCCGCAGCCGCAGGGCCGTGCGGGTCAGGCGCAGCTTCTGCCCGTCCAGCCCCTCGCCCGGCCCCTCGCCGTCCCCGGGCGGGAAGCGCGGCGGCTGCCGGTTGTCGGGGTCGACCAGCGCCGCGTACACCGACTCCGTGCCCATGTAGACGTCCGGGACGCCCGGCATCGTCAGGTGCAGCAGGGCCGCGCCCAGCACATGGGCGCGTACGGTCGGCTCCGTCTCGCGTGCCAGGGCGGTCAGCGCCTCGTGCGCGGGGCCGGCCGGGCCGGCCGCGACGAACGCCTCGACGGCCGCCTCGTAGGCGGTGTCCTGCTCGGTCCACGTCGTCAGCAGGGCGGCCTCGCGGACGCTCTTGAGGACGGCCGGGGCCAGCCGCCCGCCGTCCCGGGCGCCGAGCCCGACGGCGTTCTGCCAGGCCACCCACGCCACGTGCGGATCGGGTGCGGGGACCTCGGCCCACAGCCGGTCCATCAGCTCCGCCCACCGCCCCGGGTACTCGCTCAGTGCCGCGATCCGCGCCCGGGCGTCGGCGCTGCGCTTGGTGTCGTGGGTGGAGAGCACGGTGCCGCCGGCGGGCCAGTGGCGCTGCCGGCGGGCGCAGTGGGCGTGGAAGTCGGCCGGGGCCAGGGCCGGCCGGTCCGGGACGGCGCCGACCTCGGTGGCCGAGAGCAGCGGCGCGTAGCGGTAGAACGCGGTGTCCTCCACCGACTTGGCGCGCAGCGCGGAGGCGGTCTGGGCGAAGCGGGCGCAGAAGTCCCGCTGGTCCGGGCCGTCCCCGAGCCGCCCGAGGGCCGCGTCCCGGACGAGCTCGACGACCTCGGCCTCCTCGGGGACGGCGAAGGCGGTGCGGGCGCCCTGGGCGGCCTCGTCCAGCAGCGCCGCGTCCGAGGGGGCGACGGGCCGGCCGGGCGCGGCGTAGGGGCGGTAGACCGGCAGCCGGACGAGGATCTCGCACAGGGCGGTGCGCAGGGCCCAGGGGGCGTGGTCGCGCAGGGGGTGGGCGGCCTCGCACAGCCGGGTGGCGGTGCGCACCAGCCGCCCGACCTCCGTGGCCAGTTCGTGGGTGACCACCCGGTAGGCGGCGCGGCGCAGCGTCGCGGGCCAGTCGCCGCCCCGGTCGGCCGGCGCCCCGGTGAAGGCGCGGTAGGCGGCGGTGAGCGCGGCGGCCCCGTGGGGGTCGGTGAAGAGCCCGTCGAGGTCGCGCAGGGCGTCGTAGCCGGTGGTGCCGGCGACGGGCCAGGCGGCGGGCAGCCGCTCGTCCCCGCTGAGGATCTTCTCCACGACCGTCCAGCGGCCGCCGGTGGCCTCGTGCAGCCGGCGCAGGTAGCCGGGCGGGTCCGCGAGGCCGTCGGGGTGGTCGACGCGCAGCCCGTCCACGACGTCCTCGCGCAGCAGCTGCAGCACCTTGGCGTGCGTGGCGGCGAAGACCTCGGGGTCCTCGACGCGCACGGCGATGAGCTCGGCGATGGTGAAGAAGCGCCGGTAGTTCAGCTCGGTGCGGGCGAGCCGCCACCAGGCGGGGCGGTACCACTGGGCGTCCAGCAGCTCGGGCAGCGGCAGCCGTTCGGTGCCCGGCCGCACGGGCAGCACGTGGTCGCCGTAGTGCAGCACGGCCTCGCCGCCGGGCCCCTCGCCCGTGCGGAAGCGCGCCAGCTCGGCGCCGAGCCGGCCGGCGAGCACCGGCAGCAGGACCTTGCCGCCGTGCTCGGACCAGTCGACGTCGAACCAGCGGGCGCAGGGGGAGGCCGGGCCGTCGCGCAGCATCTGCCACAGCGGCCCGTTGAGGTGCTCGGGCGCGGGCACGGCCATGTGGTTGGGCACGATGTCGAGGACGAGCCCCAGGCCGTGGGCGCGGGCGGTGCGGGAGAGCGCCCGCAGGCCCTCCTCCCCGCCCAGCTCGGCGCGCACGGCCGTGTGGTCGACGACGTCGTAGCCGTGGGTGGAGCCGGGCACGGCCTCCAGCACGGGGGAGAGGTGCAGGTGGGAGACGCCGAGGGCGGCGAGGTGCGGCACGGCCCGCTCGGCCGCCGCGAAGGGGAAGGCGGGCTGGAGCTGGAGCCGGTAGGTGGCGGTCGGCGGGGAGCAGATGTCGCGCTTCACGGGAACATGCGTACCCACAACGGGCCCGGATGCCGCAGCCCGCTTCGCTTCCGATGTGCTAGGCGGGTCGTTGCAGCACCGTCAGGCTGCGGTCGGTGAGCGTCATCCGTTCCCCGGCCGCCACCTTCGGGCCGCCGGGAGCGGCGCCCTCGGGGCGGGCGGTGTCGACGATCACCTGCCACTGCCTGCCGTGGTTCATGGGCACGACGAAGTCGAGCGGCCGGTCGTGGGCGTTGAACATCAGCAGGAAGGAGTCGTCGACGATCGGCTCACCGCGCGGCCCCGGCTCGGAAATGGCCCCGCCGTTGAGGAAGACGGTCAGCGAACGGGCGTGGGCGGCCTGCCAGTCGCCCTGCTGCATCTCCTCCCCTTCCGGGGTGAACCAGGCGATGTCGGACAGGTCGTCGTGGGTGCCCTGTACCGGACGGCCGTGGAAGAAGCGGCGGCGCCGGAAGACGGGGTGGTCGCGGCGGAGCCAGACCAGCGAGCGGGTGAAGCGCAGCATCCGCTGCGCCCGCTCCGAGGACTCCTCGCCCGGGCGCGGCCAGTGCACCCAGGACAGCTCGCTGTCCTGGCAGTAGGCGTTGTTGTTGCCCTGCTGGGTGCGGGCGAACTCGTCGCCGTGGCTGAGCATCGGCACGCCCTGCGACACCAGCAGGGTGGCCATGAAGTTGCGCATCTGCCGCTCGCGCAGCTCCAGCACGCCCGGGTCGTCGCTCTCGCCCTCGGCCCCGCAGTTCCACGAGCGGTTGTGGCCCTCGCCGTCCTGGTTGTTCTCGCCGTTGGCCTCGTTGTGCTTGTCGTTGTACGCGACCAGGTCGTGCAGGGTGAAGCCGTCGTGACAGGTGACGAAGTTGACGGACGCCAGCGGGCGCCTGCCGTCGCCCTGGTAGAGGTCGGAGGAGCCGGTCAGGCGCGAGCCGAACTCGGCCAGGGTGGCCGGCTCGCCGCGCCAGAGGTCCCGCACCGTATCGCGGAATTTCCCATTCCACTCGGTCCACAGCGGAGGGAAATTACCGACCTGATAGCCGCCCTCGCCCACGTCCCACGGCTCGGCGATCAGCTTCACCTGGCTGACCACCGGATCCTGCTGCACCAGGTCGAAGAAGGACGACAGCCGGTCCACCTCGTGGAACTGCCGGGCCAGCGTCGCCGCCAGATCGAAGCGGAAGCCGTCCACCCGCATCTCGCTCACCCAGTAGCGCAGCGAGTCCATGATGAGCTGCAGCACGTGCGGGCTGCGCATCAGCAGGGAATTGCCGGTGCCGGTGGTGTCCATGTAGTAGCGCGGATCGTCCGTCAGCCGGTAGTAGGAGGCGTTGTCCAGCCCCCGGAAGGAGAGCGTCGGGCCCAGGTGATTGCCTTCGGCCGTGTGGTTGTACACCACATCCAGGATCACCTCGATGCCCGCCGCGTGCAGCGCCCGCACCGCCGACTTGAACTCCAGCACCTGCTGCCCCCGGTCGCCCCACGAGGCGTAGGCGTTGTGCGGGGCGAAGAAGCCGATGGTGTTGTACCCCCAGTAGTTGGCCAGCCCCGCGTCCACCAGCCGGTGGTCGTTGACGAACTGATGCACCGGCATCAGCTCGATCGCGGTGACCCCCAGCTCCGTGAGGTGCTCGATCACCGCCGGGTGCGCGAGCGCGGCGTACGTGCCGCGCACCTCCTCCGGCAGCGCCGGGTGCAGCATCGTCAGGCCCTTCACATGGGCCTCGTAGATGACCGTGCGGTGGTAGTCCGTGCGCGGCGGCCGGTCGTCGCCCCAGTCGAAGTACGGATTGACCACCACCGAAGTCATCATGTGCGGGGCGGAGTCCATGTCATTGCGCTTCTCCGGCCGCCCGAAGTGGTAGCCGTAGACCGCCTCCCCCCAGTCGACGGCCCCGCTCACCGCCTTCGCGTAGGGGTCGAGCAGCAATTTGGCCGAGTTGCACCGCTGCCCACGGGCCGGCTCGTACGGGCCGTGGGCCCGGAAGCCGTACCGCTGGCCCGGCATGATGCCGGGGAGATAGGCGTGGCGCACGAACGCGTCGCTCTCGCGCAGCTCCACCGCAGTCTCCGAACCGTCGTCGTGCAACAGGCACAACTCGATCCGGTCGGCGGCCTCGGAGAAGACCGCGAAATTGGTCCCGGCGCCGTCGTACGTGGCGCCGAGGGGATACGCCTGACCCGGCCAGACCTGCATGGGCGTCAGTCTTCCACCCCGGGCGGCCCTTTCCGCAGATCTTCCCCAAAACCCCAGCGGGAAGCCGCCACCGGGGCCGCCCGGGCTCCGCCAAGCGGGTGATCACCACTCTTCCGGCTATGAATCAGCTCACTCCCGCCGCACGGGCCGCCGGACAACCGCCACGTGAACGCGGCGAGTTGTCCGGAAGGGGCTGCGGAGGCGCGTGCACCGCCTCCCGCCCGCACAGTAGTCTGCCTTGATCGTTGGACGGGGGCGGAAGGCGGTGCACTGGTGAGCTCGGGCGGGCTGGAGCTGCCCCCCGGGGACGGAATCCCCGAGGGAGACGGCTCGACCGACACACCACCGGGTGTGGTGTCCCTGACCCGCCCGAGGGAGATCGGGGCGGAACTGGACTGGGACGCCGGTGCCTGGAGCGAGGTGCGCACGCGCGCCCGCCGCGCCGGGCGGGCGTACATCTGGCTGAACCTCGTCGAACAGCGGCTGCGCGTCGTCGTGGCCGCCGTGCTGCGGCCCGTCTACGAGCCCGTGCACGGCGAGGAGGAGTGGGTCGTGGCCGCCGCCGGCCCCGCCGGCCAGGAGTGGGTGCAGCGCGCCGTGGCCGTCCGCGAGGTCAGCCGTCGCAAGGGCTACCTGCTCGACCCCGCCGACGACAACGTCCTCAGCTTCCTCACCCTGCCGCAGCTGCGCGAACTGCTCGTCCAGCACTGGCCGTGCTTCGAGCCGTACCTCGACGACCGGCGCGAGCTCGAACTCGCACTGGACGAGCTGGAGGTGGCCCGCAACGTCGTCTCCCGCAACCGCGCCCTCTCCCGGGCCGTCCTCGCCCAGGCCGAGCGGGCCTCGGCCCGCCTGCTGGAGATCCTCGGCGGCGGAGGCACCCCCTCCGCCGACCGGCTGCCCGTCGACGCCGTCGAGGACCTGGTCGGCGACCGCTACGCCGACGTCGTCGGCGTCCACCCCGACCGGGTCCGCCTGCAGCGCCAGCTGCCCGTGGAGGACCTCTTCGGCAACGCCCGCCGCCTCGACGCGGTCGGCATAGGGCTGAACCTGCTCGTGCAGAACTACTCCGGCCGGCGCCTGGTGCGCCTGGCGGAGTCCGGCTGCCGCGCCCGGCTGCTCTTCCTCAACCCGGCCAGCAGCGCGGTGCGCCGCCGCGAGCGGGAACTGGGGATCAAGAAGGGCGAGATGAGCCGGTCCGTGGAGATGAACATCATGCACATGCGGCGGGTGCGCGACCGGCTGCGCGACACCGCCGCCTTCGAGATCCGCGTCTTCGACGAGACGCCGCGCTTCACCGCCTACCTCGTCAACGGCGACGGCCCGGACGGGCTGGCCGTCGTCCAGTCCTACCTGCGCAAGGCGCGCGGCATGGAGTCGCCGGTGCTGGTGCTGCGGGGCGGCAGCCGGGACGTCCTGCGCGAGGGCCGCCCCGCGGACGACACCGGGGGCCTCTTCGAGACCTACCGCGAGGAGTTCGAGGGGGTCTGGGCCGACTCCCGGCCCGTCTCCTGACGGGTGCGCAGCCGAGGCGTTGTCAGTGGGCCGTGCGACGCTGGGGAACCAGACGGGGGAAGCACCACCGAAGGGGGAACCGCCATGGGCTGGCACGAGGAGCTGCTGATCGGCTTCGACCTGGAGACGACGGGCACCGATCCGGCCGAGTCCCGGATCGTCACGGCCGCGGTCGTGGAGACCAAGGGCGCGGAGGTGGTCGCCAGCCGGCACTGGCTGGCGGACCCGGGCGTCCCGATCCCGGCCGAGGCGGCGGCCATCCACGGCATCACGAGCGAACGGGCCGCAGCCCAGGGGCGGCCCGCGGCCGAGGTCGCGGAGGAGATAGCCGCGGTGCTGGCCGGCCACTGGTCCGTGGGCGTGCCGGTGGTGGCCTACAACGCCGCCTTCGACCTCAGCCTGCTGGCGGCGGAGCTGCGCCGGCACGGCCTGACCCCGCTCTCCGAGCGGCTGTCCGGTGCCCGGACGGGCCCGGTCGTCGACCCGTACACGATCGACCGGGCGGTGGACCGCTACCGCAAGGGCCGGCGCACGCTGGAGGCGGTCTGCCGGGAGTACGGAATCGTGCTGGACGGGGCGCACGAGGCGGGCGCGGACGCCCTGGGCGCGGTGCGCGTCGCCCGGGCCATCGCCCTGCGCCACCCGCGCATAGCGGAGACCGGCCTCTGGGAGCTCCACCGCGACCAGGTCCGCTGGTACGGCGAGTGGGCCGCGGGCTACCAGAAGTGGCTGCGCCGCCAGGGACAGGAGGACGCGGTGGTGGACGGCACCTGGCCGGTGCGCTGAGGCGCACCGCGCCGGGGCCGCGCCCCGGCGGGGGTCAGCCCGGCTGCCGCAGCCGGAGCACCTCCGCGTCGCAGGCGACGATCTCCACGACGCGCTCCGGCCGCCCGGTCCCCGGGAAGGACAGGGTGATCCGCCGGTCGTCCTCCGCATGCCAGAACCCCGGCACCGAGGCCGGCGCGTCGCCCCGCCCGATCGGATGGTCGACGAACGTGCCGTCGGTGCGGAACTCCACGCCGCTGCGGCCCCGCGCGGGCGGGAAGGCATAGCCGGTGGGCCGGTAGACGCTCACGTCGTCGTAGTCCTCCTCGTGCGCGTGCACCCAGCGCTGGAAGAGGGCGGCGGGGGGCTCTTCCTGCGGGTCGTCCACGGCGTCCATTGCCTCACACACCTCCGAAATCGCCCGGAATCACCGGGGTTTACCCAAAATCGGAATCACGTCTTGCACTTACTGCAGGTCGTGTGATGTCCCTAGATGTCTGGGCTGTGCGGGTCTACGGTAATCCGTACCGGGCCCGCGTTCCCCACCCGGCCGTGTCCCACGGCGATTCCAGGAGGGCGCAGCATGCCCGACACCCAGACCACCGGATCCGCACCCCGGCCGCCAGGGCGCAGGCTCTGCGCCACCATGGACGTCCACCGCCGGCTGCTTGACACCCACCCCGCGTACGCCGCCGCCCGCGCGGCCGTCGAGAACCGCGCGTTCGCCTACGAACGGGGAGCGGAGCGGGCCGCCCGCACGGGCGTGACCTGCGTTCCCGTCGTCGTCCACGTCGTGTACCAGGCCGGCGCGCAGAACATCGGAAACGCCCAGATCGCCAGCCAGATCAACGTCCTCAACCAGGACTTCCGCAAGCGCAACGCGGACGTGGTCCAGGTCCCCGCCGTCTGGAAGCCGCTGGCGGCCGACGCCCGGGTGGAGTTCCGCCTGGCCTCGGTGGACCCCACCGGGCAGCCCACCACGGGCATCACCCGCACGCAGACGCAGGTGACGGCGTTCCCGGCCGACGACTCGGTGAAGTTCACGGCCCAGGGCGGCCACGACGCCTGGCCCGCCGACCGCTACCTCAACGTCTGGGTGTGCCAGCTGGGCGACTCGCTGCTCGGCTACGCGCAGTTCCCCGGCGGGCCGGCCGCCACGGACGGCGTGGTCATCCTGCACTCCGCGTTCGGCACGTCCGGCACCGCGACGCCGCCGTTCCACCTCGGGCGCACCGCCACCCACGAGGTGGGCCACTGGCTCAACCTCTTCCACATCTGGGGCGACGACGGGACGGGCTGCAGCGGCAGCGACTTCGTCGCCGACACCCCCAACCAGGGCGGCCCCAACTTCGGCGAGCCGGCCTTTCCCCACGTCTCCTGCGGCAACGGCCCGAACGGCGACATGTTCATGAATTACATGGACTACGTCGACGACGCGGCGATGTTCCTGTTCACCCAGGGCCAGGTGACCCGCGTCGACGCCACCTTCGACGGCCCCCGGAGCAGCTTCCCGGCCGCCGGCCCCTGCTGAACGCCCCGGTGCAGGGGCCGGCCCGGAACGCTCAGAACGGATTCCACCGCACCGCCGGGTCGCCGTCCCGCAGGGACGCCACCCGGCGGTCGAACTCCGCCCGGGCCGCGGGGTTCCCCGGGGCGTGCTGGGCCACCCAGGCGCAGCTCGCCGTCTCCCGGGCCCCGCGCAGCACGGCGCAGCCCTCCCACTCCCGCACGTCCCACCCGTAGGCGTGCACGAAGGCGTGGTAGACGTCCGGGTTCAGGCCGTACCGGTCCCGGCTGAGGGTCATGACCACCAGGTCGTGCTCCCGCAGGTCGGTGGCGAAGGTCTCCAGGTCGACGAGGACGGGACCGTCCGGCCCGACGTGCACGTTGCGCGGCAGCGCGTCGCCGTGGACCGGGCCCGGCGTCAGGTGCGGGGTGAGCGCGGCGGCCGCGGCCGCGAAGCCGTCGCGGCGCTCGCGCAGGTAGTCGGCGTCGGCCGGGTCGATCGCGTCCCCGGCCAGCCGCAGCCACCGCTCGACGCCGGAGAGCAGTTCGCGCCGCGGCAGCGCGAAGTCCGGTTCGGGCAGGGCGTGGACCAGGCGCAGCAGCCCGGCCAGGTCGGCGGGTGCGGCGGGGCGCCGCACGGCGTCGGGAAGCCGGTGCCAGAGCGTCACCGGGTGGCCGTCGGCGTCCTGCACTGCGGTGTCCGCGGCCCGTACGGCGGGAACGCCGCACTCCGCGAGCCAGTCGGCGATGTGCAGCTCGCGCGCGGCGCGCTCGTGCAGCGATGCGTCCCGGCCCACCTTGGCGACGAGACCGCCGGCGGCGAACACCGCGTTCTCACCGAGCGAGAGCAGCTCCGCCTCCGCCGCGGGCAGCGGCGTCGCCGCCGTGGCGAGGAGCTCGCGTGCCCGCTGTTCCGTGAACGGTTCCGTCACCTTCGCGTCCGCCATGTCGTACCTTCCGTGCCCGCCGTACCCGAGGCCGGCGTGCTGGGTGCCGGCCACCGCAAGTGTCCCTCCCCGCGGTGGGCCGGCCGGCAGCGGGGGCGCGGCGGGCGCAGCGGGTCGCGAAAAAACTTTGAACGATACGTATCGTCTCGTCTATGGTGACGGCATGACTTCCCCCGCCGGTCAACGGCCCGCACACATCGCCATGTTCAGCATCGCCGCCTCCGGTCACGTCAACCCGACCCTCGACGTCATCCGCGAGCTCGTCGCCCGGGGCCACCGCGTCACGTATGCGGTCCCCGCGGCGTTCGCGGAGCTGGTGGCCACCACCGGCGCCGAGCCGCGGATCTACGAGTCGACGCTGCCCACCGGCGAGGACCCCGACGCCTGGGGCACCGAGCCGATCGACCACTTCGAGCTGTTCCTCGACGACGCCGTGCACGTCCTGCCCCAGCTCGCGGCGGCCTACGAGGGCGACGAGCCGGACCTGGTCCTGTACGACATCACCGCCTACCCGGCCCGCGTCCTCGCCCACCGCTGGGGCGTGCCGTGCGTGCAGCTCTCGCCCTGCCTGGTCGCCTGGGAGGGCTACGAGGAGGAGGTCGCGGCGCCGATGCTCGACCCGATGCGGCGCACCCCACGCGGCATCGCCTACTACGAGCGCTTCACCGCCTGGCTGGCGGAGAACGGCATGACCCTCCACCCCGACGACTTCGTCGGCCGCCCCGACCGTTGCCTCGCCGTCATCCCGCGGGCCATGCAGCCGCACGCCGACCGGGTGGACGAGACCGTCACCACCTTCACCGGCCCCTGCCAGGGCGACCGCGGCGACCAGGGCACCTGGCAGCGCCCCGCCGATGCCGAGCGGGTCCTGCTGGTCTCCCTCGGCTCGACGTTCACCAAGCAGCCCGGCTTCTACCGCGCGTGCATCGCCGCCTTCGGCGACCTGCCGGGCTGGCACGTCCTGCTGCAGATCGGCCGGCACGTCGACCTCGCCGACCTGGGCCCGGTCCCGGCCACCGTCGAGGTGAGCCGCTGGGTCCCGCAGCTGTCGGTCCTTCAGCAGGCCGACGCCTTCGTCACCCACGCGGGGATGGGCAGCTGCCAGGAGGGCCTGGCGTGCGGGGTGCCGATGGTCGCGGTGCCCCAGGCCGTCGACCAGTTCGGCAACGCCGCGCTGCTCCAGGAGCTGGGCGTCGCCCGGCACCTGCCGAGGGAGGAGGCGACGGCCGCGGCCCTGCGCGAGGCGGTGCTCGCCCTGGTCCACGATCCCGTCGTGGCCGAGCGGTCGGCGGCGCTGCGGGCCGGGCTGGCGGCGGAGGGCGGCACCCCCTATGCGGCCGATCTCATCGAGGCGGAGCTTCGGTCCGGCCGGTGACCCCTGGTACGGTCCCGTGCGGGCGGCTGCCGTGCCCAACCCCCACGGGGCGCGGCGGCCGCCCGCCGCCGGCCAGGACACCTAGGCCGCCGCCGCTTCCGCCGCCTGCTCGTACCGCCGCACCAGCAGCGACACCACCTCCGGCGCCGCCCCCAGCACCTCCGTCAGCACCTCCGCACCGGCCGCGCGCGCCCCTTCGGCGATGCGGTCCGGAAGCCGCCCCGGAGCCAGGGCGTAGCGGGCCACCGCCACCCGGCGCACCCCCTCCGCGCGCAGCGCGCGCACCGCGTCCTCGGTGCGCGGCGGGGAGGCGGAGGCGAACGCGGGCCGCACGGCGCACCAGCCGGTGTGCCGCCACTCCCGCGCGATGTCTGCGATCACCGCGTTCGCCTCCGGGTCGGAGGAGCCCGCCGAGGCCAGGACGACCCCGGTCGAGCCCCGGTCGCCGGGGCGCACCCCGGCCTCGTACAGCCGCCGCTCCAGCGCGGCCGTCAGCAGTGCGGACGGGCCGAGGACCGCGGCCTGGCGCACCGTCAGGCCCGGCAGGGCGGACGTGGCGCCCGCGAGCACGGCCGGGATGTCGGACTTGGCGTGGAAGGCGCGGGTCAGCAGCAGCGGGACGGCCACCACCTTCCGTACGCCCTCCGCCGCCAGGCCGGCCAGCACCTCCTCCACGCGCGGGGCGCAGAAGTCCAGGAAGCCGGCCTCGACCCGCAGCCCGGGCCGCCGGGCCGCGACGCGGGCGCGCAGCGCGGCGACGGTGGCCGCGTGCCGTGCGTCGCGGCTGCCGTGGGCGACGATCAGCAGGACCATGCTCCCGCTCCTAACGCGCCGCCAGCCCGCGCATGCGCAGCACCCTGCGCTCCAGCGGACTGAAGACGATCAGGTCGATGGCGATGCCCACGAACAGGATGAGCAGGATGCCCAGCAGCACGCCCGGCATGTCGGAGTCGGTGCGGGCGTTCTCCAGGTACTGGCCGAGGCCCAGTCCCAGCTCCGGGGAGGAGGCGATGAGTTCCGCCGCCATCAGCGACCGCCACGAGAACGCCCAGCCCTGCTTCAGGCCCGCGATGTACCCGGGCAGCGCGGCCGGGAAGAGCACGAAGCGGGCCCCGCGCACCCCGGTCGCCCCCATCGTGCGCCCCGCCCGCAGGTACAGCGGCGGCACCTGGTCGACCCCGGACACCAGGCCGTTGGCGATCGACGGCACCGCGCCCAGCAGGATCACCGCGTACATCGCCGCGTCCGTGATGCCCAGCCAGATCACGGCCGCCGGCACCCACGCCACCGACGGCAGCGACTGCAGGCCCGAGAGGATCGGCCCGATCGCCGCCCGGACCACGGGTACCCGGGCGACCAGCAGCCCGAGCGGGGTGCCGATGGCCAGGGCGGCGACGAAGCCGAGCAGGCCGCGCGAGACGCTGGTCCAGATGATGTCCAGCAGCGTCCCGTCCAGCCACAGCCGGCGCAGGCTCCCGCCGACCGCGGACGGGTCGGGCAGCTTGTAGTCGTCGGTGACGCGGGCGAGCACCAGGAGCTTCCACACCACGAGGACCAGCACCACGGCCACCACCGGCGGCAGCACCTTCTGCAGCAGCACCTGGCGCAGCGGCGTGCGCTTGACCTGGACGGCGTCCAGCGCGTCGAGCCCGGCCTCCAGGCCCGCGAGGTCGCCCCCGGCGACGGGGGTGGTGTCAGTGCCGGCCATGACGGCGGATCTCCTCGCGCAGCTCTTCCGTGATCTCCACCGACAGGTCGGCCACCGCCGCGTCCTCGATCCGGCGCGGCTGTGGAATGCCGACCTCCCACTCCCGCACCACCCGTCCCGGCCGGGACGACAGCAGCACCACCCGCTGGCCGAGCCGTACCGCCTCGCGCACGTTGTGCGTGACGAACAGCACCGACAGCTCCGTCTCCGACCAGATGCGGGTCAGTTCGTGGTGCAGCACGTCCCGGGTGATGGCGTCCAGCGCCGCGAACGGCTCGTCCATCAGCAGCACCCGGCTGTCCTGCGCCAGCGCCCGGGCCAGTGCGACCCGCTGGCGCATGCCGCCCGACAGCTCGTGCACGCGCTTGCCGTACGCCCCGCCCAGCCGCACGAGCTCCAGCAGCCGCTCCGCCTCCGCCCGCCGTCCGGCCCGCGGCACGCCGCGCAGCCGCAGGGCCAGCTCGATGTTCCGGCCCGCCGTCAACCACGGGAAGAGCGCGTGCTCCTGGAACATCAGTGCCGGCCGGCCGCCGGGCACCGTGATGCTGCCGGCCGTCGGCCGGTCCAGTCCGGCCACCAGGTTCAGCAGCGTGGACTTGCCGCAGCCGGAGGCGCCGAGCAGGCACACGAACTCGCCCGGCCGGACGTCGAGCGTGATGTCGTCGAGCACGGGCCGGTCCGCGCCGGGGCGGCCGTAGCTCTTGTGGACGTGGTCGATCCGGACGGCCGCCGGTATGTCGTCGCCGACTGCCGTGCCGGAGGTCGCGGTGGTCAGTGCCGGGGTCATCCGGCCACCTCCTGGTGTGCGGACGGGCATGCGCGCCCCTACTGCGGCGTACACGTCACTGCCTGCCGAGCTTCGCGGCGTCGACCGCCGGCTTGCCCTCGGCCTTGAGCACCTTGTTGAGCAGGGTCAGGTCGTAGATCCCCGACAGGTCGGGCTTCTCCAGCAGCCCCGCCGCCACGGCGTGGTCCGCCTGGGCCCGCAGCGTCGTGGCCAGCGGGTCGTCCGTCGTCGTGAGGGACGACCAGGCGGGGTCCAGCACCTCGGCCGGCAGCTCCTTGCCGGACAGTTTCTTCAACGCCGCGTTGGCCGACGCCTTGGCCTTGTCCGGGTTGTCCGCGATCCAGGCGTTGGTCCGCACCGAGCCGCGCAGCACGGCCTCGACGACGTCGGGGTGCGCGTCGAGGAACTTCTGCGACACGATCACGTTGGTGATGACGAACTTCTTGTCCGGCCACAGCGTGCTCTCGTCCAGCAGCACCGTGCCGCCCTCGGAGACGAGCTTGGAGGCCGTCGGCTCCGGTACCCAGGCGCCGTCCACGGAGCCGGACTTGAAGGCGTCGGGCGTCACCTTGTTGTCGGTGCGGACGACGGAGACGTCGCCCTTGCCGCTCTGCGGATCGACCTTCCAGCCCTTCTCGGCGATCCAGTTCAGGAAGGCCACGTCCTGGGTGTTGCCCTTCTGCGGAGTGGCGATGCGCTTGCCCTTGACGTCGTCCAGCGAGGTGATCTTCTTGGGGTCGACGACCAGCTTCACGCCGCCGGAGGCCGAACCGGAGACGATCCGCAGGCTCTTGCCCTTGGACTTCACATAGCCGTTGATCGCGGGCGAGGGGCCGATCCAGCCGATGTCGATGGAGCCCGCGTTGAGCGCCTCGATCTCGGACGGGCCGGCGTTGAACGTCGTCGTACGGAGCTCGGTGCCGCCCAGCTCCTTCTGCAGCAGCCCCTCCTGGTCACCGACGAGCGGGGTGGCGTGCGTGATGTTGGGGAAGTAGCCGATCCGCACGGTGTCGGCCGAGAGCTTCCTGCCCTGGGTCCGGGCCTTCGCGGCGTCGGTCTTCCCGGAGTTCTCCTCCGAGCCGTACCCACAGGCCCCGAGGGCGCCGATCAGCAGGGGGAGGACGGCCGCGGCCGCGAGGGCGCGGCGGCGTGCGGGGTGAGCGGCAGCAGACATGAGGGGGGTTCCTCTCCGCGGGCCGGTGCGTACGGCGACGGCACGCCCGGCGGTTCACAGGGGACGGGGGAGCGGCGGTGTCACGGGCGTGCGCCCGCGCCGGCACATCGGCCGACCCCGCCCTGGCCGCTGCCGAGGGCACCGCTGCCGATCCGGCCGCCCTCCTTGTCGAAGGTCGAGAACGCGTCCCGGACGCTCCCGGTCCCGGCCCCGGTCACAGGTCCCAGTCCTCGTCGTCGGCCGTCGCCAGCGGGGTGTCCGCGGCGAAGGCCGGGCCCGCCATGCCCGCCGTCAGCGTCGTCCCGTCGGCCGGGTCGATCAGCAGGAACGAGCCGGTGCGCCGGGAGTCGGCGTAGGCGTCGAGGGCCAGCGGCTCGGCGGTCCGCAGCACCACCCGCCCGATGTCGTTGGCGGCCAGCTCGCCCGGGTAGGGGTGCTGGGAGATCGCCGGGGAGCCGTCCAGTGCCAGCCGGGACGGCACCGCCTTCACCAGCGCCTTGACCGTGCGGGTGGTGTGCTTGAGCAGCACCCGGTCGCCGACGCGCAGCGGGCGGTCGGCCACGTGGCAGACCGTCGCCTCGACGTCCCGCACCGGCGCGGGCGCCCCGGCGGTGGGCACGATGAGGTCGCCGCGCGCGACGTCCACGTCGTCGGCGAGCCGCACCGTCACCGACTGCGGCGCCCAGGCCACGTCCACGCTCGTGCCGAGCGCGTCGATGCCGGCGACCGTGCTCGTCCGGCCCGACGGCAGCACGGTCACGCTCTCGCCGACGCGCAGCACGCCGGAGGCGAGCTGACCGGCGTAGCCGCGGTAGTCGGGGTGGGCCGCGGTCCGCGGGCGGATGACGTACTGGACGGGGAAGCGCGCCGGGGCCGCCGTGGGGTCGGCGACGACGGGCACGGACTCCAGGTGCTCCAGCACGGTCGGCCCGCCGTACCAGTCCATGTGGGCGGACGGGGTGACCACGTTGTCGCCGACGAGCGCCGAGACGGGGATCGCGGTGACCTCCGGCACCCCGAGCGAGGCGGCGTACGCGGCGAACTGCTCGGCGATGGGCGCGAAGACGGACTCCGCGTAGCCGACGAGATCCATCTTGTTGACCGCCAGCACCACGTGCGGCACGCGCAGCAGCGCGGCGACGGCGGCGTGGCGGCGGGTCTGCTCGACGACGCCGTTGCGGGCGTCGACCAGCACCACGGCCAGTTCGGCGGTGGAGGCGCCCGTGACCATGTTGCGGGTGTACTCCACGTGGCCCGGCGTGTCCGCCAGGACGAAGCGTCTGCGGGGGGTGGCGAAGTAGCGGTAGGCGACGTCGATGGTGATGCCCTGCTCGCGCTCGGCGCGCAGCCCGTCGGTCAGCAGCGCGAGGTCGGGTGCGTCGTGGCCGCGGCTGCGGGAGGCGTGCTCGACGGCCTCCAGCTGGTCGGCCAGCACCGACTTCGCATCGTGCAACAGCCGCCCGACGAGCGTGGACTTGCCGTCGTCGACGGAGCCGGCGGTCGCGAAGCGCAGCAGCGACGTCGCGGACGTGTCGGGGATGGTGCTGGTCATGGCTAGAAGTACCCCTCGCGCTTGCGGTCCTCCATCGCGGCCTCCGACAGCTTGTCGTCGGCCCTGGTCGCGCCCCGCTCGGTGAGCCGGGACGCGGCGATCTCGGCGATGACGGCCTCGGTGCTCGCCGCGCCGGACTCCACGGCACCGGTGCAGGACATGTCCCCGACCGTGCGGTAACGCACCAGCCGTCTCTCCAGCCGCTCCCCGTCCCGGGGGCCGCCCCAGTCGCCCGGGGCGAGCCACATGCCGTCGCGGGCGAAGACCTCGCGCTCGTGCGCGTAGTAGATCGAGGGCAGCTCGATCTTCTCGCGGGCGATGTACTGCCACACGTCCAGCTCGGTCCAGTTCGACAGCGGGAAGACGCGCACGTGCTCGCCGGGGGAGTGGCGGCCGTTGTACAGCTGCCACAGCTCCGGGCGCTGCCGCCGCGGGTCCCAGCCGCCGAACTCGTCCCGCAGCGAGAACACCCGCTCCTTGGCGCGCGCCTTCTCCTCGTCCCGCCGCCCGCCGCCGAAGACCGCGTCGAAGCGGTGACGCCCGATCGCGTCCAGCAGCGGCACGGTCTGCAGGGGGTTGCGCGTGCCGTCGGGGCGCTCGCGCAGCTCGCCGCGGTCGATGAAGTCCTGCACCGAGGCGACGTGCAGGCGCAGGCCGTACCCGGCGACGGTCCGGTCGCGGTAGAGGAGGACCTCGGGGAAGTTGTGCCCGGTGTCCACGTGCAGCAGCGCGAAGGGCACGGCCGCCGGCGTGAACGCCTTCAGCGCCAGGTGCAGCATGACGATGGAGTCCTTGCCACCGGAGAAGAGGATCACCGGCCGCTCGAACTCACCGGCCACCTCCCGGAAGATGTGCACCGCCTCCGACTCCAGCGCGTCCAGGTGGGACAGCACGTACGGGTTGTCGCCGACGTCGCTCACGGCCGCACCAGCCCCTTCTCGCCCAGCAGGGCGTACAGCGCCGCCACCGACTCCCCGACGCCCTGCTCGTGCGCCGCGATCCGCAGGTCGGGGTCGGCCGGCACCTCGTAGGGGTCGTCCACCCCCGTCAGCCCGGCCAGCTCACCGGCCGCCTGCCGCGCGTACAGGCCCTTGACGTCCCGTGCGGAGCACACGTCCACCGGCGTGGCCACGTGCACCTCCACATAGCCGGTGCCCTGCGCCTGGTGCCGCCCCCGCACCTCCTCCCGCGCGTGGGCGTAGGGCGCGATGACCGGCACGAGCACGGTCACCCCGTGCGAGGCCAGCAGCTGGGCGACGAACCCGATGCGCCGCACGTTGACGTCCCGGTCCTCGCGGGAGAAGCCGAGCCCCGCGGAGAGGAACTCCCGTATCTCGTCGCCGTCGAGCACCTCCACCCGCCGGCCCTCGTCGCGCAGCCGCGCCGCGAGCGCCCGGGCGATGGTCGTTTTGCCCGCGCTCGGCAGGCCGGTGAGCCACACGGTGGCACCCACGCTCATGTTCCTCTCCCGTGTCATCCGTGCAGTCCGCACTCGGTCTTGCCCCGGCCCGCCCAGCGGCCGGCCCGCGCGTCCTCGCCGTCCGCGACGCGACGCGTGCACGGCGCGCAGCCGATGGAGGCGTAGCCGTCCGCCAGCAGGGGGTTGGTGAGCACGTGGTGCTCGGTGATGTAGGCGTCCACGTCGGCCTGGGTCCAGCGGGCGATGGGGGAGACCTTCACCTTCCGGCGCCGCGCGTCCCAGCCCACGACGGGCGTGCCCGCCCGGCTCGGCGACTCGTCGCGGCGCAGGCCCGTGGCCCAGGCGTCGTACGACGCCAGCCCCTCCTCCAACGGCCGGACCTTGCGCAGCGCACAGCACAGGTCCGGGTCCCGGTCGTGCAGCGCCGGGCCGTGGACGGCGTCCTGCTCGGCGACGCTCAGCCGGGGCGTGAGCGTGAGGACACGGACGTCCATCACCGCCTCGACCGCGTCCCGGGTGCCGATGGTCTCCGGGAAGTGGTAGCCGGTGTCGAGGAAGACCACGTCGACGCCCGGGCGGGCACGTGCGGCCAGATGCGCCACGACCGCGTCCTCCATGGAGGAAGTGACGCAGAAGCGCTCGCCGAAGGTGTCCACCGCCCAGCGCAGGACCTCCAGCGCGGGAGCGTCCTCCAGCTCGCGCCCGGCCCGCTCGGCAAGCTGCTCAAGCCCCGTCATGGGAGCCTCCCGTGGCCAGGCCCCGGGCCAGGAGCCCGAGGAACGACAGCTTGAACGCCCGGTTGCAGGCACCGCACTCCCACGCCCCGTGGCCCTGTTCACCCGGCCGCAGGTCCTCGTCGCCGCAGTAGGGGCAGTGGAAAGGGGCGGCTCGTTCGCTCACCGTTCTCCCCCGTTCGCTTCTCCGCCCGCGTGGCGCAGAGGTGCGGGCGTCGTTGCTGTCTGCGGCCCGGCGGCCGCGCGTGCGTCGCTCACGACAAGTCCTCCTCGCTCGCCCGGGTCACCCACTGGGCGAACCGCTCGCCGTCCGTGCGGTGCTGCTGGTAGCGGCGCAGCACCCGCTCCACGTAGTCGGGCAGCGCAGCCGACGTGACCTTCAGGCCGCGCACCTTGCGGCCGAATCCGGCCTCCAGCCCCAGCGCGCCGCCCAAGTGCACCTGGAAGCCCTCCACCTGACGACCCGTCGCCTCGTCCGTGACCAGCTGGCCCTTGAGGCCGATGTCCGCGACCTGGATGCGGGCGCAGGCGTTGGGGCAGCCGTTGACGTTGATGGTCAGCGGCTCGTCGAAGTCCGGGAGGCGGCGCTCCAGTTCGTCGATGAGCGAGGCGCCGCGCGCCTTGGTCTCCACGATCGCGAGCTTGCAGAACTCGATGCCCGTGCAGGCCATCGTGCCGCGCCGGAAGGGCGAGGGGCCGACCCGCAGGTCCAGCGCCTCCAGGCCCGCCACCAGGGAGGTGACCTGCTCCTCCGGCACGTCGAGCACGATCATCTTCTGCTCGGCGGTGGTCCGCAGCCGGCCCGAGCCGTGCTCCTCGGCCAGTGCGGCGATCTTGGTGAGGGTGGCGCCGTCGACGCGGCCGACGCGCGGGGCGAAGCCCACGTAGAAGCGGCCGTCCTTCTGCCGGTGCACGCCGACGTGGTCGCGCCAGCGCCCGGCGGGCTGCGCGGGGGCGGGCCCGTCGGCGAGCGGGCGGCCGAGATACTCCTCCTCCAGCACCTGCCGGAACTTCGCGGCGCCCCAGTCGGCGACGAGGAACTTCAGCCGGGCGCGGTTGCGCAGCCGCCGGTAGCCGTAGTCGCGGAAGATGCCGATGACGCCGCCGTAGACGTCCGCGACGTCCGCGAGCGGCACCCAGGCGCCCAGCCGGACGCCGAGCCTGGGGTTGGTGGACAGCCCGCCGCCCACCCACAGGTCGAAGCCCGGCCCGTGCTCGGGGTGGTGCACGCCGACGAAGGCGACGTCGTTGATCTCGTGCGCCACGTCCAGCAGCGGGGAGCCGGAGACGGCCGACTTGAACTTGCGGGGCAGGTTGGAGAAGTCCGGGTTGCCGACGAAGCGGCGCTGGATCTCCTCGATGGCCGGGGTGCCGTCGAGGATCTCGTCCTCGGCGATCCCGGCGACCGGCGAGCCGAGGATGACCCGGGGCGTGTCACCGCACGCCTCGGTGGTGGACAGGCCCACGGCCTCCAGCCGCCGCCAGATCTCGGGCACGTCCTCGATCCGGATCCAGTGGTACTGGACGTTCTGCCGGTCGGTGAGGTCGGCGGTGCCGCGCGCGAACTCCTCGGACACCTCACCGATGACGCGCAGTTGCCCGGTGGTCAGCCGGCCGCCGTCGATGCGCACCCGCAGCATGAAGAACTCGTCGTCCAGTTCCTCCGGCGCCAGGACCGCGGTCTTCCCGCCGTCGATGCCCGGCCTGCGCTGGGTGTACAGGCCCCACCAGCGCATGCGGCCGCGCAGATCGGCGGGGTCGATCGAGTGGAAGCCGGCCTTGGAGTAGACCGTCTCAATACGTGTCCGCACATTGAGACCGTCGTCGTCCCTCTTGACCTGCTCATTGGCGTTGAGGGGGGTGAAGTGGCCGACGGCCCACTGGCCCTCGCCACGATGGCGGCCGGTCTTGCGCCGGGGTGGCGCGGCAGGGGAGGGGGGAGCGGAGTCAGCCATGGGGAAATGTCCTTAAAGTCCGCATGCGTCGGTAATGGAGGGGCGCGGAGGCATGGGAATCGGGTGCGGCAAGCGCGCTCGTCGGCAACGGCGGCGACGAGCGGGGACGGCGGTGGTGCTGTGACTGTCAGCCCGCCGGACAGATGGCGCTGGACATGCGGCAGAGATCGACGTGACGCCGACTCACCAAGAGGATTCCAGCACGGGACATGGGGGAAGCGTGGCACGGCGCTCTTCGGCCAGTCCACTGTTGTCCGTATGGCAAGACGAGCCGTCCCAACGCATGGGACGGCTCGTGGGGGCCGCGGGCCGGCCGGCGGCCCGCGCGCCGGGGTTCACACCGGGCTCACGCAGGGTGGGCGCCGGGCCAGGGGCCGGGCGGCGGGGTGTCCGGCTCCTCCTCGGTACGGGTGTCGAACAGCCGGAAGCCGCGCCGCTCGTAGTTGGCCATCGCGTGCGGCCCGTCCTTGCTGCAGGTGTGCAGCCACACCCGCTTCGTCGGCTCCAGTCCCGGCCACCGTCCGGCCAGGTCCCAGGCCCGCGCGGTCCCGTACGTCAGCAGGTGCCCGCCGATGCGGCGCCCCCGGAACTGCGGGACGAGCCCGAAGTACACGATCTCCACGGCCCCCTCGGGCTGCGCCTCCAGTTCGACGTACCCGGCCGGCGTCCCGTGCTCGTACGCCACCCACGTCTCGACGCCCGGCCGCTCCAGGTGCGCCCGCCACCGCTCGTACGGCCAGGGCAGCCGGTCGGTCCAGGTCACGTCCCCGCCCACGGCCGTGTAGAGGAAGCGGCTGAACTCGGGCGAGGGCACCTCGGCCCGTTCGATCCGGATCCCGGACGAGGCGTCCGGAATGCGGGCGGGCACGAGGTCGGCCGGCGAAGTCTGTTCCAGCGACCAGGTCGTCACGGTCGTCGTCGCGCTGTTGTTCATGGCCGGAAGCCAATCACGGCACCCCGCCCCGCCCGACGGGCAGGCCCCGCCGTGCGGCCAGCACCGCCGGTGCCGTCGAGCCGGGCAGCAGGTCCGCCGGGTGCGGCGGGATGCGCAGCAGCACCTCCAGGCCGTCCGCGAAACGGTACGGGCGGTGGCCGAGCACTCCGGCCAGCGTGCGCCGGATCCGCGACAGCTCCGCGCGCACCGTCACCGTCCGCGTGGGGTCGCCGAACAGATCCGCCGCCAGCTCCGCGGCCGTGCGCCCCGCCGGGTGCCGGGCCAGGACGTACAGCAGCTCCGCGTGGCGCGGACTGAGCTCGTGCGACCACTCGCCGGCCGCCCCCGAGACCGTCACCGTCCAGCCGCGGGGCCGGCGCAGGTCCAGCACCAGCCGGCCCGGCGCGTCCCGGGGCCGGCCCTCCTCGATGCGTACCAGCCAGCCGTCCGGCAGCGGCTCCAGCGTGCACGGCCCCAGCGACGGCAGCCAGGCCGGGCCGGGCCGCACGTCGCGCGGCAGCACCACCCGGCTCACCGGGGCCATCCCCGTCACCGCCGCCGTCCAGCCGTCCCGGTCCACGGCCAGGGCCCGCCCGGGCAGCCGCGCCAGCATCGGCGCCGCAACCGCCCGCAACCGGTCCACGGACTCCCAGTGCCGGGCGCGCAGCTCCGCCTCCGCCACCTTGGCGACGGCGGTCACCAGCGCCAGCGTCGCCGGATTGAACGCGGGCGCGGGCCCGCTCACGTTCAGCACCCCCAGCAGCCGCCCGTCGCGCGGGTCGTGCAACGGCGCCGCCGCACACGTCCAGGCGTGGTGCGAGCGCACGAAGTGCTCCGCGGAGTGCACCTGCACCGGCCGCCGTTCCACCAGCGCGAGCCCGATGCCGTTGGTGCCCACCAGCTCCTCCGTCCAGGAGGCCCCCACCTCGAAGCCCAGCCGGTCGGCGCTCCGGCGCACCCCATGGCTGCCCTCCCGCCACAGCACCCGCCCGTCCGCGTCCGTCACGGCGATCAGGTGCCGCACGGCGTCGGCCGCGTCCCGCAGGCCCCCGCGCAGCTGCGGCAGCAGCTCGGCCAGCGGCGAGGAGTGGCGCCGGTGCTCCACCTCCTCGGGCGAGATCAGCGGCACCGGCCGGCCCTGCTCCGGGTCCACGCCGTGCCGCCGCACCCGGTGCCAGGACTCCCCGATCACCGTCCGCGGCCGCACCGGGGGCGTCGAGCCGGCGAGGGCCGCCTCCCGGATGGCGGGAAGCAGCCCCGCGTCGATTGGTATGCGCTCCACGCAGCAATGGTGCCCGTCGGGGGCGGCCGCGCGCCGGGGCATCGGCGATATTGCAACGCCTTGCAACCATTGCGAACGCACCCCCGCCGGGCGGAAGGTGACGGTGAGCGGCCGGAGGGTGGTGCCGAGTCGGCGCAGCACCACCCTCCGCGGCCTCCCACCAGCGCCTCCCGTGCCCCCGGCCGCCGGGGCCGCGGGATGAAGCGACCCGCCCGCGGCCGATACGGTTAGGGCGTGCAGGCAGCAAAAGAACATTCGGGCCGGCAGGTCGGCCGCCTTCACAGGGCAAGGGCTCTGTACCGAAATGTCTCCAAACGCAGGATGGCGTGGCTGCTCCTGAAGGACACCGTCAACTCCTGCATGGAGTACCGCGTCACAGGACTCGCCGCGGAAGCCGCCTTCTTCACCCTGCTGTCCTTGCCGCCCCTGCTGCTCGGTCTCCTCGGTCTGCTCCGCTACCTGGACGACTGGGCCGACATGGACACCATCGGCAGCATCCAGCAGAACATCCTCAGCGCCTCCGCGGCCGTCCTGTCGGACCGGGGCACCCAGGAGATCGCCCAGCCGCTGGTGCGCGAGGTCATCAAGCTCGGCCGCCCCGACGTCATCTCGGTCGGCTTCGCCCTCGCTCTGTGGTCCGGCTCCCGCGCCGTCAACGTCTTCGTCGACACCATCACGATCATGTACGGGCTGGAGGGCAAGCGCGGCATCGTCAAGACCCGTCTGCTGGCCTTCCTCCTCTACGTCGCCGCCCTCGTCGTCGGCGCCGTGGCCCTGCCGCTGATGGTGGCCGGCCCCGAGGCGGTGGTCGACGTCGTGCCCTGGAGCGCGGACCTCGTGCGCTTCCTGTACTGGCCCGTCGTCATCATCCTGTCCATCGCCTTCCTCACCACGCTCTACCACGTGTCCGTGCCGGTGCGTTCGCCGTGGGAGGAGGACATCCCCGGAGCGCTCGTCGCCCTCGCGATGTGGGTGCTCGGCAGCTTCCTGCTGCGCCTGTACCTGACGCACACGGTCGAGGGCGTCACCATCTACGGCTCGCTCGCCGCGCCCGTCGCCGTCCTGCTGTGGATCGGCGTCTCGGCCTTCGCGGTGCTGGTCGGCGCCGCGGTCAACGCGGCCCTGGACCGCGTGTGGCCGTCCGTCGCCACCGCCGCGGCCCGGGCCGAGGTCGACCGCCAGCGGGAGGCCGCCGCCGCCCAGGCGGCCGCCGAACGCGCCGCCATGGCCCTGGTGCACGAGCTGGAGGACGACCCCTTCGACGAACCCGACGACGGCAGCGTCGGGCAGGACCGCGAGCCCCCCTCGGAGTTCCCCGAGCGCTGGGCCCAGTTCCTCCCCCACGACGACGTCCGCTCCCGCATCCAGAAGCCCGAGCACCAGCCGAAGCACGCCAAGCACCGCAGGGAATGACGGCCGGGGAAAAACCCTTCGCGCCACCGCGCCCCCGGCCCCTACGATCACCAGGCAAGAACGAAGAGCTCCTCAGGAGGTGAGTACGTGATGACTGTCACGGCGACGGGATCCACCCGCACTCAGCAGATCCATCCCACCTCCCTCCTGAAGGACCACCACCTTGTCCGAGCTCAGTGCTGCGCACCCCCTCTCCGCCTACGGCTGGGACGCGGGCTTCGCTGACAGCTTCGCCCCCTACGCCGCCCAGGGGCTCCTCCCCGGGCGGATCGTCCGCGTCGACCGCGGCCGCTGCGACCTCGTCGTCCCCGACGGCGACGGCATACGGTCCGTGCTGGCCGACGCCTCCCTCGTCACCACCGGCGACCCGCTCGCCATCATGTGCACCGGCGACTGGGCCGCCGTCGACCCCGCACCCACCGGGGCGTACGTACGGGCCCTGCTGCCCCGCCGCACCGCCTTCGTGCGCTCCACGTCCTCCAAGCGGTCCGAGGGGCAGATCCTCGCGGCCAACGTCGACCACGCCGTCGTCGCCGTCTCGCTGGCCGTGGAGCTCGACCTCGGCCGCATCGAGCGGTTCCTCACGCTGGCCTGGGAGAGCGGCGCCGAGCCGCTCGTCGTGCTCACCAAGGCCGACCTCGTCCCCGGCCCCGACGTCCTGGGCCACCTGATCGCCGACACCGGGGCGGCCGCCCCGGGCGTACAGGTGCTGGCCGTCAGCGCGGAGACCGGCGAGGGCGTCGACGTCCTCGCCGCCGTCCTGGCCGGCGGGACCTCCGTCCTGCTCGGCCAGTCGGGCGCGGGGAAGTCCACGCTTGCCAATGCCCTGGCCGGCGAGCAGGTCCAGGACGTCAACGCCACCCGCGACCGCGACGGCAAGGGCCGGCACACCACCACCACGCGCAACCTGCTGCCGCTGCCCGGTGGCGGAGTCCTCATCGACACCCCGGGGCTGCGCGGGGTGGGGCTGTGGGACGCCGAGAGCGGCGTGGCCCGGGCGTTCTCCGAGATCGACTCGCTGGCGGCGGACTGCCGCTTCCACGACTGCGGCCACGCATCGGAGCCGGGCTGCGCGGTCCTCGCCGCGGTCGACGCCGGAGAGCTGCCGCAGCGCCGTCTGGACAGCTACCGCAAGCTGCTCCGGGAGAACGCGCACATCGCGGCCCGCACCGACGCCCGCCTGCGGGCGGCGATGCGCCGTGAGTGGAAGCTGATGCAGACCGCCGGCCGGCACATCGCGGCCCGCAAGAAGGACGGCCTGTACTGACCGTCCGCGCCGACGGCACCGCCGCGCCGGCCGGGCTCCACGAGCTCGTCCGGCACGGCGGCCGCCGGCGCCCGGCCCCCCGAGGGCCCTGTCCGATTCCCGCCAGTCACGCGCCCGCGGGTACCGCAGACTGGAGGACATGACGGACCTTGCGCGACAGCTCGACGACCCCCGTTACGAGGCGGTGAGCAGCCGGGACGCACGCTTCGACGGAGAGTTCTACTTCGCCGTGAAGACCACCGGCATCTACTGCCGGCCGAGCTGCCCCGCCCTGACCCCCAAGCGCGCCAACGTGCGCTTCTACCCCTCGGCGGCCGCCGCCCAGGGCGCCGGCTTCCGGGCCTGCCGCCGCTGCCGGCCCGACGCGGCCCCCGGCTCGGCCGAGTGGAACGTACGGGCGGACCTGGCCGGCCGCGCGATGCGGCTGATCGGCGACGGCGTCGTCGACCGCGAAGGCGTCGCGGGCCTCGCCACCCGCCTCGGCTACAGCGCCCGCCAGGTGCACCGCCGGCTCACCGAGGAACTGGGCGCGGGCCCCGTCGCCCTCGCCCGGGCCCAGCGCGCCCACACGGCACGGGTGCTGCTGCAGACCACCGACCTTCCCGTCACCGAGATCGCCTTCGCGGCGGGCTTCGCGAGCGTGCGCCAGTTCAACGACACCATCCGCGAGGTCTACGCCCGCACCCCCAGCGAGCTGCGGGCCCGCCCCGCCCACCGCCGCCCGGGCACGCCCGGCGGCATCCCCCTGCGGCTCGCCCACCGCGGCCCGTTCGCCGCACCCGAGATCTTCGACTTCCTGCAGCGCCGGACCGTCGACGGCGTCGAGGAGATGCTCGGCACGCCCGGCTCCCGCCGCTACCGCCGCACCCTGCGGCTCCCCTACGGCACGGGCGTCGCCGAGGTCCACGAGCCCGGCCGCACCCACCGCGGCGACTGGCTCGACTGCCGGCTCCACCTCACCGACCCCCGTGACCTGTCGACGGCCGTACAGCGCGTCCGCCGCCTCTTCGACCTCGACGCCGACCCGTACGCCGTCGCCGAGCGGCTGGGCGCCGATGCCCGGCTGCGGCCGCTGGTCGCGGCCCGGCCCGGGCTGCGCTCCCCCGGGGCGGTGGACGGCGACGAGCTCGCCGTACGGGCCGTGCTCGGCCAGCAGGTGTCGGTGGCCGCCGCCGCACGGCTGGCGGGCACACTGGTGGCCGCCTACGGAAAGCCCCTGCCCGCACCCGACGGCACGCTGACCCATCTCTTCCCCGACCCCGGCACGCTGGCCGACGCCGCCCTCACCGAACTGGGCATGCCCGACAGCCGCCGCACCGCCCTGCGCACCGTCGCCGCCGCCCTGGCCGACGGCCAGGTGCGCCTCGACGCGGGCGCCGACCGCGAGCACGCCGAGCACGCCCTGCTCGCCCTGCGCGGCATCGGCCCGTGGACGGCCGGCTACATCCGCATGCGCGCGCTCGGCGACCCCGACGTCTTCCTGCCGGGCGACGCCGGCGTGCGCCACGGCCTCGCGGCCCTGGGCGCCGACGCCGCAGACGCCGAGTCCTGGCGGCCCTGGCGCTCGTACGCCCTGCACCACCTGTGGAACGCCCCCGGCCACGCGCCGGACACCCCGAAGGACATCTGACATGCTCTACACCGAGACCGCCAGCCCCCTCGGCCGGCTGCTCCTCACCGGCCTCCCCTCGGCGGACGCGCCCGGCGGCACGGCCATCGCCTCGCTGTCCGTGCCCGGCCAGCGGAACGCCCCGGCCGTGCAGCCAAACTGGCGGCGCGAGCCCACCGCGTTCGCCGAGGCCGAACGGCAGCTCGCCGCCTACTTCGCGGGGGAGCGGGCGGACTTCTCCCTCGTCTACGCGGTCCAGGGCACCGAGTTCCGCCGCAAGGTCTGGGACGCCCTGGACGCCGTCCCCTACGGCACCACCACCAGCTACGGCGCGCTGGCCGCCCGCATCGGCGCCCCGCGGGCGGCCGTGCGCGCGGTGGGCGGCGCGATCGGCGCCAACCCGCTGCTCGTGCTGCGGCCCTGCCACCGCGTGATCGGCGCGGACGGCTCCCTCACCGGCTACGCGGGCGGCCTGGAGCGCAAGCGGCTGCTGCTCGCCCTGGAGAACGTCCCGCTGTGAACCGCGCTCCGCGTCCCGCCCCGCATCCCGCACCCTGCGGCACGGGGCGGCGCGTCAGCGCCGGGTGGTCCAGCCGCGCTCGGCGGCGTGCCAGCCCAGTTGCAGCCGGGTGGTCACCCCGGCGATCTCCATCAGCCGTTTGACGCGGCGCTGCACGGTCCGCAGGCCCAGCCCGAGCTGCTTGGCGACGCTCGCGTCCGTCAGCCCCGCCAGCAGCAGGGCCAGCACCTCCAGGTCGGTGGCGTCGGGCCCGTCCACGGCAGCGGGGAAGGGGCCGGGTGGACGTCCCTCGTGCCAGACGTCCTCGAACAGGTCGACCAGGCGGTCCAGCAGCCGGCCGGAGTGGACGACGAGGGCGGCGCTCCCGTCGCCGGAGGCCAGGGGCAGCAACGCCACCCTGCGGTCGGCCATGACCAGTTCGGCGGGTATCCGCTCGACCACCCGTATCAGCCCGCCGCCGTCCGGCCGGCCCCCGGCGGCCGGCCCGTGCCGGCCGAGGCGCTCGACGACGGTGCGGTGGGGCACCGCGCCCCCCTTGGCCGGGGCGGCGGCCCCCGGCCCGCGCGTCAACACCCCGGGCCCGCCCGTCAACATGGCGCACACTTCTTCCGCCGCGCTCAGTCGCAGCCGCAACAGCCGCCGGGTGATCGCTTCGGCACCCGTCACCACCTCCACCGGACTCTCCCCGGCGGGCCGCTCCACCCGTCTTTCCCCGTGTGCCGTCTGCCGGATGGCCTCCACACCCATGGAACCCAGCACGCGCGACTCCCCTCCCCGTCCCCGCAACCGCGTTGCGCCTGCGGACATCATCCCTGGGGTGGTGTTCGCCGTGCACTCTTCCCGTATGCCCCGCAGTGTGGACAATAAGGGCATGAGTCAGCAGGGGGACCAGTACGCCGAACAAGAGGACGCCTGGTGGCGCGAGTTGTACGGCAGGAGTGAACCCGACGCGGGAGCCGCCGTCGGCGGCGACAGCCTGGACGAGAGGTTCTCCTCCGCCTCGGCGGTCGTCGGACCGGAGCCGCGGCCGAGGCCGGAGCCGAGGCGGCCGAGAGCCGCCGAGCCGCCCGCACGGCCCGACCCGTGCGTGCTGCCCGGCCCGCCGACCGCCTCTCCGTCGGGCCTCTCGCCCGCACTCTCGCGCGGGGTGCCGCGGCAGACCAAGCGCTGGGTCGCGCCCGCGGGCGGATCTTCCCTGCCCGTTCCCGCCGAGCCCGACGGGGCACAGCCCCCGGCCCCGCCGCCCGGCGCCGCCCCCGAACTGCGCCCGCCCGTCGGGCCGGAGCGCAGGCCCGAGAGCCCGCCGCCCCCCGACCCGCGCACCCGCGTCGGCCCGCCCGCGCCGCCCGACGTGCGCGAGGCCCGGGAGGCACCCGGATCCCCGGCCGGCACCGGCCTGGCGGGCCGGCCTGGCGGGCCGGGCACCGCGGCGGCCCGGCCCGGCGGTGACATCGAGGAGGTCCGCGACGTCACGGACGTCACCGACTTCACGGACCTCGCGGACTTCACCGGACTCGCGGAGCTCACCGACGTCTCCGAGGCGACCGGCCCCCTGGCCGCCGGCGAGATGTCCGAGGTGCCCCCGACGGGATCCGCGCACGGCCCCTCGCCCGTGCGGAGGAACGGGACGCTGCGCGCCGCCGACTTCGTCGGCCGGCGGCCGCCCACCTACGAGGCCGAGCCGACCGCCTGGCCGCCCGCGGACCCCGGCGGGCTGGAGGACCTCGTGCCCGACACCGTGCTGGACGGCGCCCGCTACGGCGCGATGGTCCTGCGGGCCGTCTCGCTGCGCGGCGACTCCGCCCGCTACCGCGGCGAACCCCGCCGGGACGCCCTGCTCACCGCCCGCTTCGGCACCGGCGAGGACGCCCTGCTGCTGGTCGCCCTCGCCAGCGGCGTCCGCGCCGCGGACAGTTCCCACCGCGCGGCCCGCGAGGTCTGCGCGTGGATCGGCGGCGCCGTGGGGCGCAGCCACGCCCGGCTGGCCGAGGACATCCACGCCGGCCGCCGTGACGAGCTGAAGTCCGGACTGCACCGGCTCACCGACCGCACCTACGGGCGGCTGCGCGCCCGCGCGGCCGAACTGGGCCTGCCCCCCGCCGAGTACACGGCGGGGCTGCGCTGCCTGCTGCTGCCCGCCGACGTCCGCTGCCGCACCCGCGTCTTCTTCGGCGTCGGCGCGGGCGGGCTCTTCCGGCTGCGCCAGGGCACCTGGCAGGACCTGGACCCCGAGCCGCACGAGCCCGACCCCACGGGGGAGCCCGTGGTGGGCTACGGCGCCGGCGACCGCATCACCGTCGACCTCGGCATCCCCACCCCGGGGACCACGCCCGTCATCGACCCGGCCGAGGTGCCCAGCGAGCCCTTCCGTTTCCGGGCGTCGATCGCACGCCCCGGCGACGCCCTGCTGCTGTGCACGGCGGGCCTCGCCGACCCGGTGCGCGGCGAGCCGGAGCTGGGTGTCCGGCTCGCGGAGCGGTGGTCCCGGGAGGAGCCGCCGGGGCTGGCGGAGTACCTCGCCGACGTCCAGCTGCGGGTGAAGGGGTACGCGGACGACCGCAGCGCCTGCACCGTCTGGGAGGTCTGACCGGCCGCCCGGGCGGCCGGCCGGGCCGGCCCGCGGTCAGTACCCGGTGGCGCCGTCGATGCGCTCGCGCAGCAGGTCGGCGTGGCCGTTGTGTCGCGCGTACTCGGCTATGAGCTTGACCAGGACCACCCGCAGGGAGATCGGCTCCCCGGTGGCGAAGACCCGGCCGGTGGCGTCCAGCGAGGCGGTGGCGGCGACGATCTCGCGCGCCCGCTCGCACTCCGCCCGCCAGACGGCGAGGGCCTCGGCGGGGTCGCCGTCCAGCTGCCCGAAGTCCTGGTCGGGATCGTCGTCGGTGTAGTACAGCTCCGGCACGTCCTCGCCCGCGAACTGCAGGCGGAACCACCAGCGTTCCACCGCGGCGAGGTGCCGGACCAGCCCGTGCAGGCTCAGCCCGGAGGGCGCAACCCCCTTGTCGGAGAGGCGCTCCTGCGGAACGCCGGCGCATTTGAGGGCGAACGTCTCGCGGTGCCAGTCGAGATAGGCCGTCAGGACCTCGCGCTCGCCGCCGGTGGTGGGCAGGGCGGGACGGGGGTCGTCGGCCCAGGCCGGGGCGTAGTTCTCTGCAGGGATCTCGGTCATGCGGTGAGTCTTGCAGGGGGCACTGACAATCGGTCGCCGCGGCCGGGGGCCTGACAGCTTTTCGGGAAGCGCACAAGAGGTGCGCCCATGCCGGTCATATAACCATGTTGATACGTCAACAGGCGTCGAAGCGCCGGGCAGGGGGCATGCATGTGCCGTGAGCGTGTTCGATGCCGGGGCGCCGGGGAGGGGTCGGGGCGGCGAGGGATGAAACGGCGGACTGCACACTGGGCGGGCGCGGAGCGGCGCGAGGGCAGGGGAGGGTCCGCGGAGAGCACGATGCAGGAGGGGGCGGGGGAAGCCGATTCCCCGGCCGCGGGCCGGTCCTGGGAGAGACGGCTCCGGCGCGGGGAGCTGACGGCCGTCGCGGACGTGCGCTCGGGCCTGCGCGCGCTGCTCGGGTCGTGGGGCGCTCCCGGGCGGGCCGACACCGCCGTGCTCCTGGCGAGCGAGCTGGTCACCAACGCCCTGGTGCACACCGACGGCGGGGCCGTGGTCACGGCCCGGCTCACCGGCGGCGCCGCCGCACCCGTCAAGGAGCGGCTGCGCGTGGAGGTGCGGGACTTCCTCTCCCGGCCGCCCACGCTGCGCCCGCCTCCCGTCGCGGCCGACCGGGGCGACGGCGCGGCGCCCGCCGGCCGTCCGGAGACGGCCGCCACGTCCGGGCGCGGCCTGTTGCTCGTCCACGCCCTGGCCGACTGCTGGGGCGTGCGCGCCCACGGTGTCGGCAAGGCCGTGTGGTTCGAGCTGGATGCGCAGGAGCCCTGAACCGGTCGCGTACGACGGGTTCAGGGCTCCGTGAACGTCAGCCGAACTGACGCTCGATCTGGGCGAGTTTGGCCTCCAGCGAGTCGAGCCGCGGGATGGCCTGGGTGTCGTCCTCGGCGGTGAGGTCGATGGGGTCCGGCTTGCCCACCGCCTGCAGCGGGCGGGAGCGTACCGGAAGCTGCCCCTGCTCGACTATGGAGGGCTCCGGCCCCGCTTGCGAGCCGATCTGGGCGGGCTGCTGGACCGCCGGCACGGCCGGTCCGGTCACCTCGACCTGCCGGCCGCCGCGGTTGCGGCCCCAGACGCGGTGCTGCCGGTTGTACGCCTTGATCCGGGCCCGTTCCAGCTTGCCCGCCTCCCGGCGGCGCAGCCGGTGCTGCGCCTGCTGGCGCTTGTCCTCGCGGACCTCCTCGACGGCCTCGTCCAGGCTGCGCACGCCCTCCAGGAGCATGAGCGACCAGGCGCCGAAGGTCTCGCGCGGTGCACGCAGCCATCGCACTATCCGGATCTGCGGCAGTGGGCGGGGCACCAGCCCCTGCTCGCGCAGGGCGGCCCGGCGCGTCTGCTTGAGCGCCCGGTCGAAGAGCACCGCCGCCGACAGCGACATGCCGGCGAAGAACTGCGGGGCCCCCGCGTGGTCCATCCCCCGGGGCGCGTGCACCCAGTTGAACCAGGCCGCGGCGCCCGCGAACGTCCACACCAGCAGCCGGGAGCCGAGCGCGGCGTCGCCGTGGCTCGCCTCGCGCACCGCCAGCACCGAGCAGAACATCGCGGCCCCGTCGAGGCCGAAGGGCACCAGGTACTCCCAGCCGTCCGTCAGCCCCAGGTTCTGCTGGCCGAAGCCGACCAGGCCGTGGAAGGACAGGGCCGCGGCGACCGCGGCGCAGCAGAAGAGAAGTACGTAGGAGGCGCTGCCGTAGATGGCTTCCTTGCGGCGTCTGCGCTCCTCGTTGCGCTCCCAGGAGTCCGTGCCGGCCGCCGTGTCCTCCGAGCCGGATCGCCGGCCGCGCGCGTACACCGTCACCGCCACCACTGCCCCGATGAGTGCCACGGCACTGGGGAGCACCCAATTCAGCGGTATGTCGGTCACTCTCATCTTGCGTCCCTTGCGTGCAGTACGGATTCGCGCGCCATCCTGACGGAGTCGGACCGGACGCCAAGGGGTTTCGCAGCAACTTTCCGCGAATGGACGGCAGGGATATACGGAGAGCTACGCTTCCTTTCGAACGTCCCCCAGGGCGAAGCGAGTTGAGTTCTATTCAATTCACTCGATCGAGTGGCTTAGGTATTTTGCTCGGCTGACAGCCGGGTGAAGCGCCCGGCGCCGCTGGTGCGGGGGCGGGTGATGCGGTGTCCGCGGCCGCACGGGGACGGCCACGTCGTGATCGTTAGAAGGTAAGGCTTGCCTTATCCGTGCTGCCCGGGGTTTGAACTGTCGGATTGGCCGCCTATGGTTCCGAATGGACACCAGGAGGACCCCATGGAGCAGGGCAGACCCCACGGCACGGCACCCGGGCCGGGCGTCGCGCTGCCCGCGCAGGCCACGCCGTCCGCGCGGGGCGAGCACACCCACGACGAGAGCCAGCACCTGCGCAGGACGCCGCAGCGCTACTCCGTGCGCGGCCAGGTGCTCGACGCGCTGCGCAGGGCGCTGGTGAGCGGCGAGCTCGTACCGGGCGAGGTCTACTCGGGCCCGGCGCTCGGCGAGCGGTTCGGGGTCTCGGCCACGCCGGTGCGGGAGGCCATGCAGCAGCTGGCCCTCGAAGGCGCGGTCGAGGTCGTCCCCAACCGCGGCTTCCGCGTCACCAGCCGGACCCCGCGCGACCTGACCGAGCTCGCCGAGGTCCGTGCCCTCCTGGAGGTGCCCGCCCTGCTGCGGCTGGCCCGGACCGTCCCGGCGGCGCGCTGGGGCGAGCTGCGCCCGCTGGCCGAACGGGCCGCCGTGGCGGCCGCCGGGGGCGACCGGGCCGCCTACGCGGAGCTGGACCGCGCGTTCCACCGGGCGGTCTTCGAGCTCTCCGGCAACCGCCAGCTGATGCTCGTCGTGGACGACCTCCACCGGCGGGCGCAGTGGGCCGCGCCGCCCGCCGGGTGCCTCCTGGCCGACGCGGCCGAGCACCTGACGCTGCTGGACGCCCTGGCGGCGCAGGACCTGCCGGCGGTCGAGGCGGTGGCCACCCGGCACTGCGCGGGACCGGCCTAGGCGCCGGTCAGGCCCCGGCGGCCTGCCCCAGGGCGCCCAGCCCGAGCCGCTCCGCCAGCCAGCCCGGTACGCCGCCCAGCAGACGGACCAGGCGGGCCGCCTCCGCGCGCAGGCGCACGGCCTCCGCCTCCTCGCCCACCACCGCGGCGAGCGACGCCAGGGCCGGCGCGATGCCGACCAGATAACCCAGCTCCTCCCGGATGCGCAGCGACTCCGCGAAGCCGTGCCGGGCCTCGGCGAGCTTGCCGTCGTGCTCGGCCATCGCCGCCACGTGGCGCCAGGTGAAGGAGAGCAGCAGCCGGTGCCCGTGCGCGGCGGCGCCGGCGTGGGCGCGCTGGAAGGCGGCGGTGGCGTCGGAGGGGTTGTCGGAGAGGTGCTGGGCGATCAGGCCCCGCCGGAAGTCCAGCAGGGGCCGCGTCGGCGAGCGCGGGGTGAGCAGGGCGGCCGCGCGCCCCAGGGCGGCCCGCGCCTCGTCGGCCCGGTCCCGTACGCCCAAAAGAGTGGACGCGTACGCGAGGTGACCCCGTTCGCAGGCGGCCGCGCCGCGCTCCTCGTCGTCCGTGGCCAGCGCCTCCGCCGCCCGCAGCGAGTCCTCGGCCGCGCCCCAGCCCTCGCCGGTGAACATGCAGCGTTCGACCAGCACCGCCGTCCGGTGCAGGGCCGGGCCCGGCTCTGCCGCGGCGCGCGGGGCGAGCAGCGCGGCGGCGTCGTCCCAGCAGGCCCGGGAACGCAGCCGCCACACGTCCCGGTCGAGCGGATCGCCCCCGTGCGGGCCCTGTCCGCTCTCCTGTGGTCCTGATGGCTCCGGCAACCCTGCATTCCGCATGGCGGTGTCCGCCACAGTGCCCTCCCCAAGCGCGCCGTCGAGCTGGAAGCCTGCTCCGATCACAGCACGAGGACACGGGCGCGGCCAAGGGTCAGGTGTGAACCAATTCACAAACGCGGGGCCCATGGCCCGGGGCGAACCGTCCGTGTGTGAAAGGGGTGGCCGCAGTGCGGCCTGTGACTCCTGCTGGTGGGCGCAGCGTACCGAAGAGCGCACCGCTCCACGGGCGGTGATCCGTTCGTCCGGTGAGCGGACCACCACCCGGGCCGGCCCCTCAACTCATGCGCAGGGCAAGGAAGAAGTCCAGCTTGTCCTCCAGACGGGACAGGTCGCGCCCGGTCAGCTGCTCGATGCGCCCCACCCGGTACCGCAGGGTGTTCACGTGCAGGTGCAGCCGCGTCGCACAGCGGGTCCAGGAGCCGTCGCAGTCCAGGAACGCCTCCAGCGTCGGGATCAGCTCGGCGCGGTGGCGGCGGTCGTAGTCGCGCAGCGGGTCCAGCAGCCGGGCGGTGAAGGCCCGCCGGACGTCGTCGGGGACGAACGGCAGCAGCAGGACGTGCGAGGCCAGCTCCTGGTGGCCGGCCGCACAGACGCGGCCCGGACGGGCGGCGGCCACGCGGCGGGCGTGCCGGGCCTCCTCCAGGGCGCCGCGCAGGCCCTCCGCCGAGTGGACGGCGGCGCTGACGCCGAACGTCAGGCGCCCGTCGTCGGCGAGGCCCCGGGCCAGGGGGTCGCGGACGGCCGCCAGGAGCGCGTCGGCGTGCAGGCCGGGCGCGGCCGGGGCCTCCGCCTCCGCGGGCACGGCCGGCAGCGGCACGAGCGCCACCGCCTCGTCGCCCGTATGGGCGACGGCGATCCGGTCGGAGGGCTCGGGGCCGGCCGCGTCCGGGTCGACCAGCACCTCCTCCAGCAGCGCCTGCGCCACCGGCCCGCCGGGGATGTCGCCGCCCTCCCACTCCACGCGGGCCACGACGACCTGCCAGTGCGGGGCGGCGCCCAGGCCGGGCAGCAGCACCGGCGCGGCCACCCGCAGCCGGGCCGCGATCTCGGCGGGCGCGGCACCCGCCTGGACCAGCTCCAGGACCTCCTGGGCGAGGCGGCGCCGCACCGTGCGGGCCGCGTCGCGGCGGTCGCGCTCCACGGCGATCAGCTGGGTGACGCCGTGCAGCAGGTCGAGCCGCTCCTCCGGCCAGTCCCCGGCGTCCGCCTCGACGGCCAGCAGCCAGTCCGACAGCACCGTCTCGCGCACGTCCCGCGCGGACGCGGCGCGGCCGCTGCTGCGGACGGGGAAGAGGGAGTACGTGCTGCCGGCGGCCGCCACCCGGTGCGGGCCGCGGCGGCCCGAGCGCGAGGCGGCCAGGTGCTCGCCCGCGAGGGCGGCGCCGACCGTGGCGGGCAGCCCCGGGCCCGCGTCGGCCAGCGAGGACCCGGCGATCTGCCGGCCGGCGGGGGACAGCACCCAGGCGCGCAGGTCGAGGTCGGAGCCGAGCAGGTCGAGGACGACCTCGGGGCCGCCGCCCGCCGGGCCGCCCGTCATCAGCCGGCGGTGCCGGTCCACGACGGCCGCCAGGTCGCCGGCCCGCTCGCTGGAGACCTGCCGCACGACGTGCTCGGTGATGGAGGCGAAGGAGACCTTCTCGTTCACCGAGAACAGTGGCATCCGGTGCCGGGCGCACGCCTCGATCAGGTCGTCGGGCGTCGAGGCGATCTCCGCCTCGCCCGCCGCCAGCCCGGCCACGCCCGCCGCCGTGAGGATGCGGACGAACCGCTCGGAATCCTCCGGCTCCCGCCGCCAGGCCAGGCCGGTGAGCACCAGCTCGCCACCGGAGAGGTAGCGGCTGGGGTCGCGCAGGTCGGTGGTCATCACGCCGCGCACGGTGCGGTCCAGCTCGTCCTCGCCACCGAGCAGCCGCAGGCCCAGCGCATCGGTCTCCAGCAGTGCGCGCAGCCGCATCGTCGTCGCCGCCGATCTGTCTTCTTGTAACCAGTGGAATGCCGTGAGGTTCCGGAACCCCGTCTTTCGTTCGAATCTACAAGACAGGGGCCCTGGCCAGCCAACCGCTTCATGTTTTCGGTGACTGCGCCGCCGCGTCCGGGCGTCGCTGTACTGGGCCCACGCCGCCCGGAACGGCGTCGGAACCGCCCTGACGACCCCGCCGCAGCCCCCCTGAGAAGAGACCTTCCATGGACTTCCTGCGCCCCGCCAGCTGGGCGGAGGCTCTGGCCGCCAAGGCCGAGCACCCCTCGGCCGTGCCCCTCGCGGGCGGCACGGACGTGATGGTCGAGATCAACTTCGACCACCGCCGGCCGGAGTACCTGCTCGACCTCCAGCGCATCGGCGAACTCCACACCTGGGACGCGGACGGGCCCGACGTCCGGCTCGGCGCCGCCGTTCCCTACACCCGCATCATCGACCACCTGGCGGACGAGCTGCCCGGCCTCGCCCTCGCCGCCCGCACCGTCGGCTCCCCGCAGATCCGCAACCGCGGCAGCGTCGGCGGCAACCTCGGCGCCGCCTCCCCGGCCGGCGACAGCCACCCGGCCCTGCTGGCCGCGGGCGCCGAGGTCGAGGCGGAATCGGTGCGCGGCACGCGCCTCATACCGGTGGAGGAGTTCTACACCGGCGTCAAGCGCAACGCCCTCGCACCCGACGAACTGATCCGGGCCGTCCGCATCCGCAAGGCCACCGGCCCGCAGCAGTTCTCCAAGGTCGGCACCCGCAACGCCATGGTCATCGCCGTGTGCGCCTTCGGCATCGCCCTGCATCCCGGCAGCCGCACGGTGCGCACCGGCATCGGCTCCGCCGCCCCCACGCCCGTACGCGCCCGCGCCGCCGAGGAGTTCCTCGCCGCCGCACTGGACGACGGCCGCCTCTGGGACACCCGCGGCCCCCTCGGCCCCGCCGTCGCGGGGGAGTTCGCCGAGCTGGCGTCCGGAGCCTGCAACCCCATCGACGACGTGCGCGGCAGCGCCGCCTACCGCAGGAGGGCGGTCGGCGTCATGGCCCGCCGCACGCTCGGCTGGGTCTGGGGCGCCTACCGCGGGAACGAAGGGAGGGGAGCGGCGTGCGCGTGACCTTCACCGTCAACGGCCGCGTCCACGAGGCCGACGACGTCTGGGAGGGCGAGAGCCTGCTCTACGTGCTGCGCGAGCGGCTCGGCCTGCCCGGCTCCAAGAACGCCTGCGAGCAGGGCGAATGCGGCTCCTGCACGGTCCGCCTCGACGACGTGCCGGTCTGCGCCTGCCTGGTGGCCGCGGGCCAGGCCGAGGGCCGCGAGGTGGTCACCGTCGAGGGGCTCGCCGAGCGCTCCGGTGCCCCCGGGGGCCGGCTCTCGCCCGTGCAGCAGGCGTTCGTCGACGCCGGAGCCGTCCAGTGCGGCTTCTGCACCCCCGGCCTGCTCGTGGCCACCGACGAACTGCTGGAGCGCCACCCCGACCCCTCCGACGCCGACATCCGCGAAGCCCTCTCGGGCAACCTGTGCCGGTGCACCGGTTACGAGAAGATCCTCGACGCCGTGCGCCTCGCCGCGGCCCGGGGCGGGGAGACGGCCCGTGACGGAGAGGCGGCCCGCCCGTGAGCGACGTGACGCGCACCCCCACCGGCCTCACCCAGCACAGCGGCACCCAGGGCGGCATCGGCGCATCCACCCTCCGCCCCGACGGCACCCTCAAGGTGACCGGTGAGTTCGCCTACGCCTCCGACCTGTGGCACGAGGACATGCTCTGGGGCTTCACCCTGCGCAGCCCCCACGCCCACGCCCGCATCCGCTCCGTCGACGTCTCCGCGGCCCTCGCCACGGGGGGCGTGCACGCCGTCATGACCCACGACGACCTGCCCGCCGCGACCCGCTACGGGCTGGAGATCCAGGACACCCCCGTCCTCGCCGACGGCGTCGTGCGCCACCACGGCGAGCCGGTGGCCCTCGTCGCCGCCGACCACCCCGAGACCGCCCGCCGCGCCGCCGCGAAGATCGTGGTCGACTACGAGCAGCTGCCCGTCGTGACCGACGAGAGGACGGCCACGGCAGACGGCGCCCCCGTGCTCCACCCGGACCGGACCGATCCCCACGCGGCCCACGTCCCGCACCCCAACGTCGTCCACCGGCAGCCCGTCGTCCGCGGCGACGTCGCCGCCGCCCGGGCCCGCGCGGACGTGATCGTCACCGGCGAGTACGAAGTGGGCATGCAGGACCAGGCGTTCCTCGGCCCCGAGTCCGGCCTCGCCGTCCCCGCCGAGGACGGCGGCGTCGACCTCTACATCGCCACCCAGTGGCTCCACGCCGACCTGCGCCAGATCGCCCCCGTCCTCGGCCTGCCCGAGGACAAGGTGCGCATGACGCTCTCCGGCGTGGGCGGCGCCTTCGGCGGCCGCGAGGACCTGTCGATGCAGGCCCACGCCTGCCTGCTCGCCCTGCGCACCCGCCGCCCCGTGAAGATCGTCTACAACCGCTTCGAGTCCTTCTTCGGCCACGTCCACCGCCACCCCGCGAAGCTCCGCTACGAGCACGGGGCGACCCGCGACGGAAAGCTGCTCTTCATGGCGTGCCGCATCGTCCTCGACGGCGGCGCCTACGCCTCCTCCTCGCCCGCCGTCGTCGGCAACGCCGCCTCGCTCTCCGCCGGCCCGTACGTCGTCGACAACGTCGACGTCGAGGCCCTCGCCCTCTACACCAACAACCCTCCCTGCGGCGCGATGCGCGGCTTCGGAGCGGTGCAGGCGTGCTTCGCCTACGAGGCGCAGATGGACAAGCTGGCGGCCGCGCTGGGCCTGCACCCGGTGGAGTTCCGCCGCCGCAACGCCATGGCGCAGGGCTCGGTCATGCCCACGGGGCAGGTCGTCGACTCGCCCGCGCCGGTCGCCGAACTCCTGCGCCGCGTCCAGGCGCTGCCTCTGCCGCCGCAGCGCCAGTGGGAGAGCGCCGGCGGCGCCACGGACGTCCGCGCCCTGCCGGGCGGCCTGTCGAACACCACGCACGGCGAGGGCGTGGTCCGGGGCGTCGGCTACGCCGTCGGCATCAAGAACGTCGGCTTCTCGGAGGGCTTCGACGACTACTCCACCGCCCGCATCCGGCTGGAGGCCGTCGCCGGCGAGCCCGTCGCCACCGTGCACACCGCCATGGCCGAGGTGGGCCAGGGCGGCGTCACGGTGCACGCCCAGATCGCCCGCACCGAACTGGGAGTCGCCCGGGTGACCATCGCGCCCGCCGACACCCGCGTGGGCTCCGCCGGCTCCACCTCGGCCTCCCGCCAGACGTACGTCACCGGCGGCGCGGTCAAGCACGCCTGCGAGGCGGTGCGCGAGCGCGTCCTGGAACTGGGCCGCGCCCGGTTCGGCACGTACCACCCGGCCTGGGCGTCGGCCGAACTCCTGCTGGAGGACGGCAAGGTGGTCACCGACGGCGGCGAGGTCCTCGCCGCCCTCGCGGACGTCCTCGGGGAGGAGAGCATCGAGGTCGAGCGGGAGTGGCGGCACCGGCCCACCGAGCCCTTCGACCTGCGCACGGGACAGGGTTCCGGTCACGTCCAGTACTCCTTCGCCGCCCACCGGGCGGTCGTCGAGGTCGACACCGAACTCGGCCTGGTCAAGGTCGTCGAACTGGCCTGCGCCCAGGACGTCGGCAAGGCCCTCAACCCGCTGTCGGTCACCGGACAGATCCAGGGCGGCACCCTCCAGGGCCTGGGGCTCGCCGTCATGGAGGAGATCGTCGTCGACCCGGTGACGGCGAGGGTCCGCAACCCCTCGTTCACCGACTACCTGATCCCCACCATCCTCGACACCCCCACGCTCCCCGTCGACGTCCTCGAACTCGCCGACGGCCACGCCCCCTACGGCCTGCGCGGGGTCGGCGAGGCCCCCACCCTCTCCTCGACGCCCGCCGTCGTGGCGGCCGTCCGCCAGGCCACGGGCCTCGCCCTGCAGCGCGTCCCCCTCCGGCCGGAGCACCTGACCGGGACCTGAGCGGGGCGCGTCCCAGGACGCGACGCGTCCCCGCCCGCCGTCACCGCACGCGCGCCCCCACCGGTGGCGGTGCGGCGGCACCACCCTTCGTCTCGGGCCGTCCCCCGGGTCGTGCAGCCCCCACCCGCGACGTCTGGAGCAGGCACCATGACCCATGCATCAGCGCGGCCCACGACCGCGGCGCAGGACGCGGGCGCGGGCCCGCGGCGGCCCGCCGGCCCCTCCCGGCTCGACCGGTACTTCCTCATCACCGAGCGGGGGTCGACCCTGGCACGCGAAGTGCGCGGCGGCCTCACCACCTTCATGGCGATGAGCTACATCCTGCTGCTCAACCCACTGATCCTCTCCGGCCCCGACGTCGCGCGGCACACCCTCGACCGGCAGGGGCTCATCACCGCCACCGCCTTCGCCGCGGCGGCCTGCACCCTGCTCATGGGCCTGATCGGCCGCGTCCCGCTCGCCCTTGCGGCCGGGCTCGGCGTCTCCGGAGTGCTCTCCACCCAGGTCGCGCCCCACATGACCTGGCCGCAGGCGATGGGCATGTGCGTGGTGTACGGCGTCGTCATCATGCTGCTGGTCCTCACCGGACTGCGCGAACGCGTCATGAACGCCATCCCGCTGGCGCTCAAGCACGCCATCACCATGGGCATCGGGATGTTCATCGCCCTCATCGGCCTGGTCAAGGCCGGCTTCGTGCACGCCGCGCGGTCCGGCGGGCCCCTCACGCTGGGCCCGGCCGGCGAACTGGCGGGCTGGCCCGTGCTGCTGTTCTGCGTCACCCTGCTGCTGATCTTCATGTTGCAGGCGCGGGAGGTGCCCGGCGCGATCCTCATCGGCATCGTGGCGGGCACGGCCCTGGCCGTCCTCGTCAACGCCGTCGGCGACCTCGGCCCCCGCACCTGGCAGAACGGCCCCCCGGCCCTGAAGGGCAGCGCCGTCTCCCTGCCCGACTTCTCCCTCTTCGGGCAGGTGGAGTTCGGCGGCTGGGGCGCGGTGGGCGGCGCCACCGTCTCCATGATCGTCTTCACTCTGGTGCTGGCCGGCTTCTTCGACGCCATGGCCACGATCATCGGCGTGGGCACCGAGGCGGGCCTCGCCGACGACAAGGGCCGGATGCCGGGACTGAGCCGGGCGCTGCTCGTCGACGGCGCGGGCGGGGCGATCGGCGGGGTGGCCGGGGCGTCCGGTCAGACGGTCTTCGTCGAGTCCGCCACGGGCGTGGGCGAGGGTGCCCGCACCGGCCTGTCCTCCGTCGTCACCGGACTGCTCTTCACGGCCTGTCTGTTCTTCACGCCGCTGACCCGCATCGTCCCCGGAGAGATCGCCGCGGCCGCCCTCGTGGTCATCGGCGCCATGATGACCAGCCACGCCCGGCACATCGACTGGACCGACCGCGCCGTGGCCGTCCCCGTCTTCCTGACGGTGGTGCTGATGCCGTTCACGTACTCCATCACGGCCGGCGTCGGCGGCGGCGTCATCGCCTACACGGCCATCAAGGCGGCCCAGGGCAGGGGGCGCGAGCCCGGCGCCTTCATGTGGGTCCTGAGCGTCGTCTTCGCGGGCTACTTCGCCCTGCATCCGATCGAGCACTGGCTGGGCGTCAAGTAGGAGGCGGACGTGCTGGACATCGCCGGGGAACTGCACCTCTGGTGCACACAGGGGCGCGACGTCGCGGTGGCCACGGTGGTGGCCGTCCGCGGCAGCGCGCCCCGGCAGCCGGGCGCGGCCCTGGCCGTCGACGCGGCCGGCACGGCGCTCGGCTCGGTCTCGGGCGGCTGCGTGGAGGGCGCGGTCCACGAACTGTGCCGTGCGGCGCTGGCGAGCGGCGAGCCGGTGCTGGAACGGTTCGGCTACTCCGACGCCGACGCGTTCGCGGTCGGGCTGACGTGCGGCGGGGAGATCGACGTCCTGGTGACGCCGGTGTGCCCGGTGGCCGCCGCGGCCCTGTCCGCGGCGGCGTCCGGCGAGACGGTGGCGCTGGCCCGCGTGGTGACGGGCCCGCCCGGAACCCCGGGACGCGCCCTGCTCGTGCGCCCGGACGGTACGGGCGAGGGCACCCTGGGCGGCCCGCCCGCGCTGGACGACGCGGCGCGGGACGCGGCCCGCACCTTGCTGGACGCCGGCCGTACGGCCTGCGTCGACCTCCCCGCCCACGCGGTGGGCCTGCTGGTCGAATGCAGCGTGCCGCCGCCGCGGATGCTCGTCTTCGGCGCGATCGACTTCGCGGCCGCGCTGGTACGCGCCGGCTCGTTCCTCGGCTACCACGTGACCGTGTGCGACGCGCGCCCCGTCTTCGCCACAAAGGCCCGCTTCCCGGAGGCCGACGAGGTCGTCGTGGACTGGCCGCACCGCTACCTCGACTCCCAGGTCCTGGACGCCCGCACCGTCCTGTGCGTGCTGACCCACGACGCCAAGTTCGACGTGCCGCTGCTGCAACGGGCCCTGGCCCTGCCCGTCGCGTACGTCGGCGCGATGGGTTCGCGCCGCACGCACGAGGCCCGGCTGCGGCTGCTGCGCGACGCCGGTGTCGGGGAGGGGGAGCTGGCCCGCCTCCGTTCCCCGATCGGCCTCGACCTCGGCGCCCGTACGCCCGAGGAGACGGCCCTGTCGATCGCCGCCGAGATCGTGGCGGTGCGCCGCGGGGGAACGGGGGTGCCGCTGACGGGCGGGGACATACCGATCCACCACGACGAGGCGGCCGGCCCCCAAGGAGCCCCCGCCGGGTGCCCCCCGTCCCCCGGTCCCCTGCCTGGCCTGAATGCCTCCCTCCTCCCGCCTGCCGGCGCAGGGTGGGTGGAACCGGTGCGTCCGCCGGTTCAGCACCCGGCGGTGACGGGCCGATAGAGAACGAGAGACGGGCACGAGGAGGACGAGGGCATGGCGATGGTGAACGAGTGGCAGCTGGCGGCCAACATCGGGGCCGGCCTCGGCTTCGGCGCGATCATCGGGCTGGAGCGCCAGTGGCGGGCCCGGATGGCGGGGCTGCGCACCAACGCCCTGGTGGCCGCCGGCTCCGCCCTCTTCGTCCTGCTGTCGACCTACGGCTTCGCCGACGCCACCAGCTCGGCGGGGTACGACGGTTCACGGGTCGCCGCGCAGATCGTCTCCGGCATCGGTTTCCTCGGCGCGGGCGTCATCATGCGCGACGGACTGAGCGTGCGCGGCCTGAACACCGCCGCCACCCTGTGGTGCTCGGCCGCCGTCGGCGCCCTGGCCGGCACCGGCCTGTACGTGATCGCCGCCCTGGGCACGGTGGGCGTGGTCGGCGCCAACACCCTGCTCCGGCCCCTGGCCCGGGGCCTGGACCGGGGCCCGCACGGCGGCGCGGAGGTGACCACCGACTACTACTTCGAGGTGGTGTGCACCGAGCCCGCGGAGGCCCACGTGCGCACCCTCGTCGTCCAGGCCGTCACCCGCCCCGGCTTCCGGCTGCGTTCGGTGGACAGCCGCGACGCGGAGACGGCGGGCAAGGTGATCGTTTCGGCCGAACTCAGCACGGAACGCCGGGACGACAGCCTCCTGGAGGAGGCCGTCAGCCGCCTCTCGCTGGAGCCCGCCGTCTCCGCCGTCAGCTGGACGGCCCTCCACGGCCCGGACGACGACGACAACGAGACCCCGGACGAGGACTACCGCGCCGCCCGCAGGGCCCGGCGGCGGGTGCGGAACCTGTTCACCGGGCGGTGAGGGCGGCCGCCTGACGGTGCCGTGACGCACGGGGCGTGAGGGTGTCGTGACGGAGCGTCGCTCCAGTAAATCTTCACACGATGCGGGTAACCGGCGGTATCCACCTGCGCCGATCCTCGATATGCCGGTATTGCCCCAAGCGTTTGGTGGGCGTGTGTCCGTTTATGTTCTGCGAGGACGGCGGGCCTCCTGGATCTGTTACTCGATCCTGTGAAGAAGTTGTGATGATCCAGTAAAGGAAGCGGAAAGCGCATCGCCGTCGGCGGCAACACGGTTGGCCCAGCCACCTGTTCGCGTGCTTACATCTGCGCACCGCAGCGGTTCTCCGAACGGCGGTCGATTTCGACCGGGCCGCTGCGGGAGTGGTCGGACCGTTTTGTCGCGGCCTGCCCCACGTCCTTTGAAAAAATCCAGACGAATGAAGGGTGCGCAAAATAATGCGTAACGACATCGAGACCCGTGAGATCGCCGACGCCGAGCTGGACGCCGTTTCCGGCGGTGTCAGCATCTCCGGTGGTCTCCTCGGCGCCGTGACCGGCGACGTCCACACCGTGCTGGGCACCGTGACCTCCCTGCAGACGGTCCAGGCCGTCCGTCCCACCGTCGGCCAGGTCGAGGGCATCGTCGGCGTCCACGCCGGTGTCGCCGGCCTCTGAGTCGAAGCGGTTGTCCATGCGCCCCGGAACGCCCCCCGTTCCGGGGCGCATGGCTGCCCGCGGTGATGTCCTAAAGGGCTCTCCGCGCAATTCAGCACCCGTGTCACGAATGCAGTCGAAGGAATAGTTCGTGCAGTTCCGCCAGAAGGCGCTTTCCAAGCTGCAATCGCCCGAAGAGCTCGATCTGCCCCTGCGCTTCGCGCGCCCGCAAGGCCGGCTCGTCCTGGCCGTAACGGTCGTCGTCATGGCCGTCGCGGCATTTTGGGCATTTATCGGATCCGTGTCCTCAAAACTGAGCGCACCGGGCATCCTCACCCATGCCGAGGGCAGTTACCTGCTCCAGAGCCCGTTCGCCGGACAGGTCACCGCGGTCCTCGCCAAGGAGGGCCAGCTGCTGTCCCCGGGCGCACCCCTGCTCCAGGTCAGCACGGACCGGGGCGACCGGGCCGTGCGCGTGGTGGCCGGCGGGCGGCTGACGACCCTGGTCGCCAAGATCGGCTCGGTCGTCACCACCGGCGCGGACGTGGCGACCGTGGAACGGGTGAAGAACCCCGACGACCCGCTGGTGGCCGTGCTCTACGTGCCCGGCGGGAGCGGCGGGACCATTCCGGTGGGCGCCCCCGTCGACCTGAACGTCCAGTCCGTCCCCCAGCAGCGGTTCGGCGTGCTGCGCGGCCGCGTCACGGCGGTCGGCCGCGCGCCCCAGACCCCGGCGCAGATCGGCGGCTTCCTCGGGGACAACCGGCTCGCCGCGCAGTTCGCGCGGCAGGGCAACCCCGTCGCGGTGCTCGTGCAGCTGGAGCGCTCCTCCGCGACCCGGTCCGGCTACCGGTGGTCCTCCGCGGACGGGCCCCCGTACCCCGTCGACTCCACGACACCGGTCACCGGCGCCGTCCACCTCGCCGCGCAGCACCCCGTCGACTGGCTGCTGCCGTGACCGCCCGTCGACGCCGTCCCGAGCCCCGGGGCGGTGCGCGGCGCCGCGCACCCGCCCCCGACGTCCGCCGGCAGAAGGCCGTCCGCACCCCCACCGTGCTGCAGATGGAGGCCGTCGAGTGCGGCGCCGCCGCGCTCGCCATGGTCCTCGGCCACCACGGCCGCTTCGTCCCCCTGGAGGAGCTGCGCATCGCCTGCGGCGTCTCCCGCGACGGCTCCCGCGCCAGCAACCTCCTCAAGGCCGCCCGCGGTTACGGCCTGCAGGCCAAGGGCATGCAGATGGACCTGGCCGCGCTCGCCGGAGTGCGGCCCCCGGCCATCCTCTTCTGGGAGTTCAACCACTACGTCGTCCACGACGGCATGGGCCGCCGCTTCGGCCGCAAGGGCGTCCACGTCAACGACCCCGCCAAGGGCCGGCGGTTCGTCCCCATGGACGAGTTCGACACCAGCTTCACCGGCGTCGTCCTCACCTTCGAGCCCGGCGAGGGCTTCCGCCGCACCGGCCGCAAGCCCGGCGTCGTGGACGCCCTGCCGGCCCGGCTGCGCGGCACCTCCGGCACCCTGCTCGCCGCCGTGCTCTCCAGCATCCTGCTGGTCCTCGTCGGCGCCGCGGTGCCCGCCCTGAGCCGCACGTACATCGACATGTTCCTCATCGGCGAGCAGACGTCCCTGCTGGGCGTGCTCTTCGCGTCGATGGCGGCGACCCTCGTGCTCACGGCGGCCCTGACCGCGCTGCAGCAGGCCAACCTGCTGCGCGGGCGCATCATCTCCTCCACCCTGGGCAGCGCCCGCTTCCTGCGCCACCTGCTCCGGCTCCCGGTCGCCTTCTTCTCCCAGCGCAACCCCGCCGACCTCGTCCAGCGCCTGCAGTCCAACGACGCCGTCGCCGAGACCCTGGCCAGGGACCTCGCCGCCGCCGGCGTGGACGCGGTGGTCGTGGTCCTCTACGCGGTGCTGCTGTGGACCTACGACCCCCAGCTCACCGTCGTCGGCATCGGCATCGCGCTGCTCAACGTCGTGGCCCTGCGCATCGTCGTCCACGTACGCGCCACCGGCACCCAGAAGCTGCGGGCCGAGAGCGCCCGGCTCACCAACACCTCCTACAGCGGCCTGACGCTCATCGAGACCATGAAGGCCACCGGCGGCGAGAACGGCTTCTTCCGGCGCTGGGCCGGCCAGCACGCCGTCACCCTCGACGTGCAGCAGCGGCTCGGCGTGCCCAGCGCGTGGCTGGCGGTCGTCGCGCCCGCGCTGGCCGCGCTCAACAGCGCCCTGATCCTGATGATCGGCGGCCTGCGGGCGGTCGAGGGGCACCTCTCGGTCGGCCTGCTCGTCGCCTTCCAGGCCCTGGTGACCGGCTTCACCGCACCCATCACCCGCCTCAACGGCGTGGCGGGACGGATCCAGGACTTCGCCGCCGACGTCGCCCGCCTGAAGGACGTCGAGAACTTCCCCGTCGACCCGCTCTCCGCGCGGCGCGAGCCCGCCGCCGGCACCCGCCGCCTCAAGGGCCACGTGGAGCTGGAGAACATCACCTTCGGCTACAGCCCGCTGGACGCCCCGCTGCTGAAGGACTTCTCGCTCTCGGTCGGCCCCGGCCGGCAGGTCGCGCTCGTCGGCGGCTCCGGCAGCGGCAAGTCCACCGTCTCCCGGCTGATATCCGGCCTCCACGCCCCCTGGGAGGGCACCATCCGCATCGACGGAATGCGGCTGGAGGACATCCCGCGCAGCGCACTGGCCGCCTCCGTCGCCTTCGTCGACCAGGACGTCTTCCTCTTCGAGGGCACCGTCCGCGACAACGTCGCGCTGTGGGACCCCTCCGTCCCCGACGAGGCCGTCGTCGCCGCCCTGGAGGACGCCGCCGTGTACGACGTGGTCGCCCGTCGCCCCGGCGGCATCCACAGCCACGTCGAGCAGGACGGCCGCAACTTCTCCGGCGGCCAGCGCCAGCGCCTGGAGATCGCCCGGGCGCTGGTGCGCCGCCCCAGCGTCCTGGTCCTGGACGAGGTGACCAGCGCCCTGGACGCGGCCACCGAGCAGATCGTCATCGACAATTTGCGGCGCCGCGGCTGCGCCTGCGTGGTCATCGCCCACCGGCTGAGCACCGTCCGCGACAGCGACGAGATCGTCGTCCTCGACCGGGGCACGGTCGTCGAACGCGGCCGGCACGAGCACCTGCTCGCCGCGCGGGGCGCCTACGCCGAACTGGTCAAGGAGCACTGAGGTGACGACCCCTCACCAGACCCACCTCGCCCCGGACCCGGTCGTGGCGGCCCTCGGCCACCTCGGCACGGCCGTCGACTGCACGGGTCTGCGCAGCCTGTCCCTGGAGGGCCCGCTCGTGCTGTGGCTCGTCGTGGACGGCGAGCTGGACCTGTTCGCCGTCGACGCCGCGCAGGCGGGGCACTGGCACTTCCTGGGCCGCCTGGCGACGGGCACCCTGCTGCTGGGCCCGGCCGAGGGACCCGAACACACCCTGCTCGGCCGGCCGCTGCACGGCTGCCGGCTGCGCCGCATCGAGCTGCGCGAGCTGTTCCGCCCGGAGCACGGCGGCCCCGGGGCCCCGGTGCACGACGGCTGGGGGAGCGGCTGGGACCAGGGATGGTACGGCGCCGCCGGCGGCGCGCTGAGCCCCCTGGAGAACGCCTTCGCGCTCGGCGTCGGCCGCGGCCTGCACGTGCTCTACCAGGCCCCACTGGAGAGCCCCGCAGGCCCCGGCCGGGCCGGGGCCGACGACGACGTCCTGTGGATGCAGATCACCCCGGGCAGCGTCCAGTACGGCGCCGCCTACGAGGGCTACGGCGCGGACGCGTCCGCCGCGCTCCTCGTCGACGGGGCGATGTGGCAGGGCATGATCGACCAGCAGTACCGGCTGCTGTACGCCCTGGACCACTGGATCGAGCAGCTGGAGCGCGCCCACGAGGACCGCACGGCGGCCGGCATCGCGGCCGGCGAGGCCGCCCGCACCCAGGCGGACCGGACGCTGCTGGCCTCCATCGACCGCTCCGGCCGCCGCCCCCACCGCGGCGCGGGCGACGACGCGACGTTCGCCGCGTGCCGGCTGGTCGCCGCCGCGGCCGGCATCGCCCTCGTGGACCCCGGCGGGACGACCGCCACCGCCGGCCGGACCGACCCCGTCGACCGCATCGCGACCGCCTCGCGCATCCGCACCCGCACCGTCCGGCTCGACGGCCGCTGGTGGCGGGAGAACAGCGGGCCCCTGGTGGGCCTGCGCGAGGCGGACGAATCACCGGTCGCGCTGCTGTGGCGGCGCGGCCGGTACGAGGCCGTCGACCCGGCCACCGGCGCGCGCGAACGCATCGGCAAGGCCAACGAGGCCGCCTTCGCACCGCGGGCCGTCATGTTCTACCGCCCCCTGCCCGACCGGAGAGCGGGCCTGCTGCCGCTGCTGCGCTTCAGCGTGCGCGGCACCGGCGAGGACCTGCGCGGCATCCTCCTGGGCGGACTGGTCGCACTCGGCCTGGGCGCGCTCGTGCCCGTCGCCACCGGCCGGGTCCTCGGCCGGTACGTGCCCCAGGCCGAGAACGGCCTCATCGTGCAGACCGCCCTCGCGCTCATCGCCACCGGCGTCGTCTCGGCCGCCTTCATGCTGCTGCAGAACCTCTCCCTCCTGCGGATGGAGGGCCGCATCGAGGCCACCCTGCAGCCGGCCGTGTGGGACCGGCTGCTGCGGCTGCCGGTGTCGTTCTTCGCCGGCCGCTCCACCGGCGAACTGGCGAGCGCGGCCATGGGCATCAGCTCCGTCCGCCGCGTGCTGTCCGGCATCGGCCCGGTGGTCCTCCAGGCAGGCACCGTCGGCACGATGAACCTCGTGCTGCTGCTCGTCTACAGCGTGCCGCTGGCGCTGGCGGCAGTCGCCATGCTGCTCGTCGTCGCCGCGGTCTTCCTGGGCCTGGGGCTGTGGCAGCTGCGCTACCAGCGGCAGCTGATCGTGCTCGGCAACAAGCTCAACAACCAGGCGTTCCAGACCCTGCGCGGGCTGCCCAAGCTGCGCGTCGCGGCCGCCGAGAGCTTCGCCTACGCCGCCTGGGCACGGGAGTTCGCCCGCACCCGCGAGCTGCAGCAGCGCATCGGCCGCATCGCGAACGCCGTCACGGTCCTCAACGCCGTCTACCTGCCGCTGTGCACCCTCGTGATGTTCATGCTGCTGGCCGGCCCGGCCCGCGGCAGCCTGTCCGCCGCCGACTTCCTCACCTTCAGCACCGCCGTGACGATGATGCTGTCCTCGGTCACCCAGCTGACCGGCGCGCTCCTCTCGGCCGCCGCCGTGCAGCCGATGTTCGAACAGATCCGGCCGGTCTTCCGGGCGACCCCCGAGGTGCGCGGCTCCAGCACCCCGCCGGGCGCGCTGAGCGGCGCCGTCGAGGCCAGGAACCTCTCCTACCGGTACACCGACGACGGCCCGCTCGTCCTCGACGACGTGACGTTCCGGGTACGGCCGGGCGAGTTCGTCGCGATCGTGGGGCCCAGCGGCTGCGGCAAGTCGACGCTGCTGCGCCTGCTCATCGGCTTCGACAAGCCCCTGACCGGCAGCGTGCTGTACGACGGCCAGGACCTGGCGGCGCTCGACCAGGCGGCCGTGCGCCGCCAGTGCGGCGTCGTCCTGCAGAACGCCCAGCCCTTCTCCGGCTCCGTCCTCGACTGCATCTGCGGCGCGGAGAGCTACTCGGCGGAGGAGGCGTGGGAGGCGGCCCGGATGGCGGGCCTGGCCGAGGACATCAAGGCGATGCCCATGGGCCTGCACACCATGCTGTCCGACGGCGGCGGCACCGTCTCCGGCGGCCAGCGCCAGCGGCTGATGATCGCCCAGGCCCTCATCCGCAAGCCGCGCGTCCTCTTCCTGGACGAGGCCACCAGCGCGCTGGACAACGAGGCCCAGCGCGTGGTCATCGAGTCCACCCGCGCCCTGCGCGCCACCCGCATCGTCATCGCCCACCGACTGTCCACGGTGATGGACGCGGACCGGGTGGTCGTCATGGCGGAGGGCCGCATCGCCCAGCAGGGCCCGCCGGCCGAGCTGCTGGCCGACACGGACGGCCCCTTCCACGAGCTGGTCCGCCGCCAGCTCGGCTGAGCGGCCGGGCCGTACGGGTGCCGGTGCGGCTCAGTACGGGTGCCGGTCCGGCTTGTTCGTCCACGCGTCGTAGGCGTGGGCGCCGATCTCGGGATGGAGCTGTTCGATCTTGATCCTTCGCTCGCTCAGGGGCTTCTTGAAGTCCTCGTACTGGTAGGCGTCGTCGAAGCCGATCCGGCGCGTGGCATCCAGATCGCAGCTGAAGTAGACCTCGTCGATCCGCGCCCAGTAGATGGCGCTCATGCACATCGGGCACGGAGCGCCGCTGATGTAGATGGAGCAGCCCTGGAGCATCCGGGCCCGCTCGGGGACCGGGTCCGGCGACCCGTCGGGCCGGGGCACGTACTCCAGGGTGCTCTCGTTCTGGTGCTCCTCGGAGATCGACGGCGCCTCGGGGTTGAGGTGGGCCACGGCCTTGCGGATGGTCTCGACCTCGGCGTGGGCCGTGGGGTCACCGGTCAGCAGGACCCGGTTCTGCCCACGCGCGATGATGTCGCCGTTCCGGCTGATCACCGCACCGAACGGGCCGCCCCAGCCCTTCTCGACCGACTCGGTGGCGAGTCGTACCGCTTCGGTGATGAGCTCTTTGGGTTCCATCACGCAGTCTCCGATCGGTAGCGCATCTCTGCCCGATTTGCCCCATAAGTTCTCTGTGTCATAGGCTACCTGAGGTGAGTTCCCGTGCAAGCCGCGGACCCGGGGCCGACCGCGCCACCGTCGTGACCTCGCAGAAGGTGCGCGCAGACCGCCTCGGCGACTACCACCTCTGGCAGGCCCGGGCGAACGAGGCGGCCCGCGAGTTCGAGGGGTTCGAGGGCGCCGAGGTGTACCCGCCCCGGACGGGCGACGAGAACGAATGGGTCGCCGTCTTCCGTTTCTCCGGGATCGACCACCTCACCGCCTGGCTCAACTCGCCCCGGAGGCGGGAGCTGCTCGCCGAGGGGCAGGGGCTGTTCGAGGCTCCCCCGACGCAGGAGGTGCTCCACGGCGGGGCGCCGCCCGAGCAGGTGCCGGAGGTCGTCACGGCCGTCATCTCCCACGACGTGAAGCCCGGGCAGGAGCAGGGGTTCCTGCGCTGGCAGGCGAAGGCCCTGAAGGCGCAGGAGAAGTCGCCCGGCTTCATGGGGTCCGAGTTGTTCAAGCCGGTCGAGGGCGTCCAGGAGCGATGGGTCGTCGTCTTCCGGTTCGATTCCCGCGAACACCTCGACGACTGGCTCGCGTCCGACGCCCGCAAGGAGCTGCTGGCGGAGGGCCGCGCCTACTTCGCCTCCTACGACGTGCGCAAGGTCGGCTCGGCGTTCAGCGGCTGGTTCCGCTTCGAGGAGGGTGCGCAGGGGGCCGCCCCGCCCAACTGGAAGCAGGCCATGTCCGTGGTCCTGGCCCTCTATCCCACCGTGATGGTGCTGAACCTGACGGTGGGAGCCGAGCTGGACGAGCTGGGTGTTCCCGGATACCTGGGCCTGTTCTTCTCCAACGTGCTGAGCGTCAGCATCCTGACGTGGCTGCTCATGCCCCTGGTGAACAGGGCGCTCGCCTTCTGGCTGGTGCCCAGGCGCACCCGCGGCCACCGCGTGCATCTGGCGGGTGCGGCGGTGGTGGTGCTCGGCTATGCGCTGTTCGTCGCGGTCTTCGGGCTGATCACGCGCTGACCGGTCCGCCGCCGGCCGCAACCGGACGAGTGAGGAGGCCGCGATGTCCGATCGCATGCCCGGGGGAGACCTCGGGGACGCAGTGATCCGGCGCGGTGACCGCGACTACGACGGCGCCAGAGCCGACGCGGTGTGGAACGCGCTCACACCGGACCGATTCCCCGACGCCGTCGTGCGGCCCGCCTGCGAGCAGGACGTCGTGGAGGCCCTGGCCTACGCGCGCTCGCACGGGTTGCGGGTGTCGGTGCGCTCGGGCGGCCACAACTGGTCCGGTTCGGCGCTGCGGGACGGAGGGCTGCTGATCGACCTGTCACGGCTCGGGGGGTGCCGCGTCGACCCCGCGACGGCGACGGCCGTGGTGGGGCCCGCGGCCACCGGTCAGGACCTGGTCGCGGCGCTCGCCCCGCACGGACTGGCCTTCCCGGTGGGCCACTGCCCCTCCGTCGCGGTGGGCGGCTACCTGCTGAGCGGCGGACTCGGCTGGAACTCCCGTGCATGGGGCCCGGCGTGCGCCGACGTCCAGGGGATCCGGGCCGTCACCGCCGACGGCCGGACGCTGACCTGCTCCGAGACCGAGAACGACGACCTCTTGTGGGCCGCTCGCGGCGCGGGACCCGGCTTCTTCGCCGTCGTCACCGCCTTCCGGCTCGGCCTGCATCCCCAGCCGGCCTCGGTCATGACGACGAGCGCGACGTTTCCGCTGTCCGAGGCCGGGGCCGTGACGAGCTGGGCGGTGGGGGCCGCGCGGGAATCGCCGCCCTGCGTCGAGACGGCCCTCGTCCTGAGGGCCTCCGGCGAGCCCACCGCGACGGCCCCGGCGGGGCCGCGGATCACGGTCGCCGCCACCGCGTTCTGCCCGGCCCGCAAGGAAGCGCTCGCGGCGCTCGCCCCGGTGCACGCCTGTTCCTTCGCCGCGAGCGCCGTCACCCGGCAGCAGCCCGAGCCGACGTCGTTCGCCGCCCTCCAGGCGGGCGCCGGTTCACTGTGGCCGCCGGAGCACCGGTACGCGGCCGACACGCTGTGGTCGGACGAGACCTACCAGACCCTGCTGACCCGGACGGCCGACGCGATCGCCCGCGCCCCCTCCGGCAAGTCCCTCGTGCTCGCCCCCGTGCAGCCGGTGTCCGGGGAGCCGGCCCTGCTGCGGAACATGGTCTTCTCGCCGCTCGGCGAGTCCTACCTCGTGGCCTACGCGGTCTGGGACGACCCGGCCGCGGACGGGGCCAACACCCGGTGGCTGCGGGAGGCCATGGCCGCGGCCGACCCGTCCGGAAGCGGTGGTCACTACGTCGCCGAGGCCGACCTGGAGGCAGACGCAGCCGGCGCCCGGCGCTCGTACGCCCCCGCCGACTGGGACCGTCTGCAGGAACTCAAGGCGCGGTGGGACCCGGAGAACCTCTTCCACACCTACCTCACGCCGTGAAGCGGCGCGCCGCCCGGCGGACGCCGCGCCCGCTCGGAGCCGGTCGCGCCCCTGCCGAAGCACTTGCCCAGGGCACGGAAGTCGGCCTGCTCAAGGGGTCAGTGAGCGGCGCGCTGGTACGTCGCCGGGGTGATGCCGTACGCACGCTTGAACCACCGGTTGAAGTGGGCCTGATCGGAGAAACCGGTGGATGTCGCGGCGTCCGCCGGCGGAAGCCCGCGGGCCAGCAGTTGCCGTGCGCGACGGAGCTTCAGAAGGCGCTGGTAGTCGCTCGCAGCCATACCGAACTCCGAGCGGAAGGCCCGGTACAGGGCGTAGCGGCTGCAGCCGGCCGCCGCAGCCAGGTCGTCGGCCGACAGCGGTTCCAGGAAGGCGTCGTTCAACAGGGCGTGGGCCCGCCGGGCGGCCCGGCGCTGCGCCTCGCCCCCCAGCGTCCTCGTGCGCGGCGCCCGCGTCGCGCCCCGCTCCGCGAGCGCGAGGACCGTGGCCGTGAGGTGCTCCTCCCGCGCCAGGTCGCCGGCGTCACGGACCAGCGCCCCGTGCAGACGGGCCAGCGCCCCCGTCAGCAGGGGATCCGTCAGCACGGGGCGTACGAACAGCGGCATCGCCCCTGCGGTCCCGTCGCCGGCCGCGTCACCGAGGGTTTCCCGCACCACGGACGGGCCGATGTGCACGATGCGGTACTGATAGCCCAGCTCTGCGGCGGCCTGGCCGTCATGGACCTCGTCGGGATTGAACGCCATCACCATGCCGGCACCGCTCGTGTGGTGCGCCCCGCGGCAGCGGAAGGTCTGCGCCCCCAGGTCGGTGATGCCGAAGGAGTAGGTGTCGTGGCTGTGCGGCGCGTACACGTGACGGAAGAAATGCGCGTGCATGGCCTCCAGAGGACGGGCTTCATCCCGCCAGTACCGCACCCAGCCGTCTCCGTTCCGCATGCACCTATGGTGGCCGCGCGCACGAGCGTTCAAGACGGAGGGGGGCCCGTCGGGCAGGGTCGGCGTATGGGAACGACAAGCAGGTTCAGCAATCCGTATGCGCTCTTGATGGTGACGATGGTGCTCTGGGGGAGCTCGTTCGCCAGCTCCAAGTCGGTCGTGGCGCACGTACCGCACTCCGTGGGAGCCTTCCTGCGGTTCGGCGGCGGTGCGCTGGCCCTGCTGCTGGCCGTAGCGATGTCCGGCAGCCGTACGGAGCGCGTACCGGCCCGCAACGGATGGCTGGCGGCGGGGGCCGGTGTGCTGGGCGTCTTCGCCTACAACGGCTTCTTCTTCTGGGGCCTGTCGCTCGCCCCGTCCTTGGACGCCGGCATCCTCATCCCGGTCATGAGTCCGGTCCTCACGAGCACGTTCCTTCTGACGACCGGCAAGGAGAAGGCGACCTGGGCACGCGTCACCGGCCTGGCCCTCGGGCTCACCGGCGCGGGGATCTTCTTCATCGGAGCAGGCGGCAGCGGGGCCGGCGGCTCGTCCCGGCTCCTGGGCGACGCCCTCTTCCTCCTCAGTGCGGTGTGCTGGGCGTCCTACACCCTGGCGGGGCCGCGCGTCCTCGCAGGCATCGAGCCGCTGAAAGCCACCACGTACGCGACCTGCGCGGGTGCCGTGCTCCTCGGCTTCCTCGCAGCGCCCGACGTGGCCGACGTGGCGTGGAGCGACCTGCCGGCCAGTGTCTGGCTGAACACCGTATTCCTGGCGATCGGTCCCGCCGCCGTGGCGAACCTCCTGTACTACCGGGGCGTCGGGACCGTGGGTCCGGCCAAGGCATCTCTCATGATGTTCAACGTGCCCGTCATCAACACACTGTGCGCCACCCTTCTCCTGGGCGAGTCCCTCGGCTGGCTCCAGGCCACCGGGGCGCTGGTGCTCGCGCTGGGCGCCGTACTCGCGGTCACACAGGGCAAGCCGCCCTGGCGCTCGGCCGACACCAAGGCGCAGCCTCCCGTGGCCGACGAGCCGACGGTCCGGGAGGCCACACCGGCCAGGAATACATGACGGGGACTGCTCGGACGACGAACTTCTCCCGGCCGAGCGTCGCCCTCGGCGGCGCGGGCTGCGGGGTGGATCTCGGCAAAGGTGCCGGCGTGCCCCCTACCGCCAGTCGCGCTTCTTGAAGATGAAGTACAGGCTCGTGCACACCACCCCGAGCTGCACCAGCAGCGTCACCACCAGCGCATCCCCGTACCCCGCTGAGCGGGACCGGCCGCGCCCGGTACGGCAGCGGAGCCCCGATACGGCGGCAGGGCCCGGACCGCGCGTCGCGGTCCGGGCCCTGCCCTCTGGGGTGCCGCCCTGTGGCGGCCGTGCGTCAGCTCTGTGCGGTGTCGTCGCTCGCCTGCCCGGCGGCCTCGGCTGCGCGTGCCTTTTCGCGCATCTTGCGAACCAGCTCCGCCTTCTGGGCGGCGGCGCCCTGGCGGTCGAGGTTGCGGTGCGGACCGTTGTTCTGCCGTTCGGCGCGGGACAGCTTCTTGCGCTGGCCGCCGCCCTGGCCCACGGGGTTGTTGATGTTCTTGCTGTCGGTCACGGGTTCTCCCGGTGGTGATGTGAAGTGATCTACGGATTCATCGGTGGGGGACGGGCGCGGCGACGTCGAGGGACGTCAGCGGGGGCCCGTCACGCTCTCACTCGTAAATCGGGGTCTGGAAGAACATGACAAAGACGTTACCTGGTTCCGTCCGCTCCGCGCGCCAAGATTTTCGCCGCCCCGGCGCCGGAATTATCCGCACGGAGGCAGAGCGCAAGTGGCGCTCGGTGATCACTCGGGGTTGCTGTGTCCCCAAGGCTGGGCCCCGGGGAGAGACGCGGAAGGCCCCGCACGGAACCGGGAGGCCGGGGGTTCACGTGCGGGGCCGCGCTCAGAGGGAGGGGGCCGTCAGACTCGGGTCAGGGTGAACGTGCCCGTGCCGTCCTGCCTGCCGCTGGAGTACTGGCGGATCA
>NZ_BMVB01000026.1 GCF_014650495.1 Streptomyces cinnamoneus
AGCTCCCCAGCCCTCATACAGCCAGCGAACTACCGCCCACCCACCACGACAAGGGCCACCTAACAAAGCACTACTAGGACGTGTCCGACCGGACGAGGCGTCGTTGATCCGGTCACCAGGCCGCGATGATGAGCGGCCCATATGACAGGAGTGCAGCGATGCTCTTGCCCATTGTCGGTCAGCTCTTGGGCTTGGTCGTGGCAGGGCTCCACGCCTTCGTCGGAGGCGTGATCAGCCACGTGACCGGCCTGCTCTGAGAGCAGTGCACTGCCCGTGGCGTCGGGCCGGGGAAGCCTCGGGGTCTTCCTCGGCCCGTACCGACCGGAACGACCAGCGCTGCCCAGCCGTCACGCGACCCATCGGGCAGGCGCCGGCAACCCGGCGGGCACCTACGGGTGGTAGAGGGCCTGCGCTCGCGTCGCGTCGAGAGGTGCGTCCTCCGCGAGACGCAGGAAGTACCTCACCTGCCACGCCTGCGTGCCGCCCGCCTGACGGCTGGTCGTGGTCACCCACGGCGGGTACACGCGGAACCCCCGCTTCCCGCCGGTGCCGTTCCGGGACACGATGCCGCGCTCGCACAGCACGTCCCGCGGGAACACGAACTGTCCGAACTGCCCGCTGTCACGGCTGCTGACGACGAAGAGGTCCACCCCGTCATCGGCGTCGAACGGCCGGATCGGACCCTCCGCGGACCGCTGCCACACGGTGACGAACTGGCCGGCCTTCGTCGGGGTGGTCTTGGCCACGCGGAACCTGACCGTCAGCCCGTCGAGCGTGAACCCGTGAGCCGCGTACTCGGCGCTCTCCGGTTCCGGCACCGGCTGTGAGCAGGCAAAGCCGCTCGGGTCGTACACCAGCGTCTTCGCGGCCAGCAGGTCAGCGTGAAGCCCTGCCCACGGGTGGTTCGTCGCCATCCCGACATCCTGCCATTGCGCCCGCCGGACGCCTGAATCGAATGTGTTGGCCGGGCGTTGTCAGACCCCTTCGTTACGGTGCGGCCATGGCGAACTTCGTACTGGTTGCGGACGCGTGGCTCGGCCGGCCCGCGTGGCCTTTGCCGACTCCAACGTTCCGGTCGATGGCGAGTCGTTCGTCTCCACCTGGTGGGAGGGCCCGGCGAAGCTGGAAGCCGCCCTCGCCGGGAACGGCGGCTTCTGGGCACTGCTGACCGAGGCCGGCTACAGAGGTCAGGGCTTCACCGGTGAGCAGATCGCCCGGATCGTGGGCGGCGCGACGCCGCACCCCGATCCTCCTCGACGCAGCCGGGCAGTGATCGCGAGGCCGTCCGCGCCGATCACCGCGGGGCCGTTCGCGCCGATCGGGATGCCCCCCCCGATCGGCGCGTCGCGGACCACAGGCGGCGGTATCAGCCGAGGTGCCGGGCGAAGAACCGTAGCGTGCTGTCCAACTCGAATGCCGGGATGTCTCCGTGTTTTCCGGGGTTGGCGTGCAGCGTCTTCTCGGCCGAGGCCAAGGCGTCGAACAGCGCCAGACTCTGGGCCCGCGGCACCCGCTCATCGTCCCACTGCACCAGGAACTCCACCGGGATGGTGATCCGCGTGGCGGCCTCGGCCGATGCCGATGCCGACGCGGATGCCGATGCCGATGCCGACGCGGATGCCGACGCCGATGCCGACGCGGATGCCGACGCTCCGCCCAAGCCCAGTACCGCCGCGCGGACGCGAGGCTCGGCGGCGACGAACGGAACGCCGAGTCCGCAACCCAACGAGACCCCCCAATAGCCCACCGGGCCGGCGCCGACGTGGTCGAGTTCCTGGACCGCGTCCAGGACCGCCTGCCATTCCGGGACGGTCCGGCGGGCCACGAGCGCCTGAAAACCAGCGATCAGCGGGGCCAGTTCCTCTCCGGCGTTCACGCGAGCCTGGTTCTCGGTCGCGAGCCGGTCGTACTCCTCTTCCTTCGGCCGGTCGCCATGGCCGGGCACGTCGACCGCCGCCACTGCGAAACCGCACTCGGCCACGAAACGGCAGGCACGGGCCACGATGTCAGGGGCCTTCTTGTGCTGGCCGCCACCGTGTCCCATCAGGATCAGGGGACGCGTACCGGTGGCGCCTTCCGGCGTCCACAGCACGCCGGGAATCTCACCGAGGGTGAAGAGCTGTTCAAAGACGCCGTCGGACGACGTTTCAGAGGTGAAGCGCATAGCGTTTCGAGCCTTTCGGGATGCCTTCTGCGGGCACTCCCTAGGCCATGCGATGAAGGGAGCCCCGACCTGTCACAGCGTTGATCGGTCTCACCTCCTCGGTTCGCAGTAGCGCACAGCGGCGCCGAACGTATCACGTAGCGCTCAGCGCTTCCTTCCCTTAAGGAACTTGTCCCTCCCCGCCCGGCTCGCGGCTCTCACCGCCGCCGCCCGGTCCCGGACATCCACCGACGGCGGCCGGGACGTCGCCTCATGGTCGCCGTGGCAGGCGCGGCACAGGCCGCCCGAGAGGGCCTCCGGCCGCCCCGGCGTACGGCAGGACGTGCACTCCATCAGACGGCTGCCCATCGGCATCACCCGTTCCGGTGGCATCTTCACCGTCAGCCGTGTGCGTGTGAGCGCCGCCGGCGAGTGGACGTCGGGCGGCAGCCCCGCCGTGAGCGTCCGGATGAGCTCCGCTCTGGACGTGCCCCGGCTCAGCCACTTCGCCGCCAGCGGCTCCAGCTCCGCGCAGTCCGCCGCCGACAGCGCCAGGCGGGCGTCCGCCCGGCCCAGCGCCGCCAGTGCGTCGTACGCCTCCGAGCGGGCGGGTGGCGACGCCGCCGCCTCCTGCTCCGGCGTGACGTCGCCGGTCAGGAAGCGGTTCCACCATGCGTCGTCGCGTGCCGTCCGTGAGAAGTACGTGCGGAACACCCACTGCGTACGGTCCTTGCTGACCCGTTCGCGCACGCGCCGCAGGTGCCCGGCCTGCGACAGGGCGTTCAGCGCCGTGCCGAGGGCCTGCTGGCCGTAGGGCAGCTCCTTGGCCAGCGTCTTCACGTCCATGGCCGCGCCCTCGGGGAGGCGGTCGAGGTGCGAGGCGATGTACGCCTCGCGGGCGGGCAGATGCGCGAACGCCTCGCGGGTGCGGGGTGCCTGGCCGGGTGCGGTTCGCTTTCCGTAGCCCGGTGCGGCCATGGGCGGGGCGGGGCTAATGTTGGCTTCAGCCACTGGATCGCTTTCTAGGTGCTCGATCTTGGTGGTCAGACCCCCGTTTCGGTGTTGGCGCACCGGCGGGGGTTGCTTGTTGCTGCGCACGCTAGCGCGTCATCGCGCGCCGCGGCGACTCGGTTGCGGAAAGTCATCCATGTGTGCTCACGGGCGAGTTGGGAGGGTGGGTGGGTTCAGGCCCACCACCCATTCCTTAGAGAGGTCGCTCGACCCTCGACCCCCGAAGCTCGGCCGTGAAGGCGGCCCAGGTGACGGGCGGGATTGTTATTCGGGTGTCGCCCCCGAGCTTCGAGTCCCGGACGTGCACCTCCCCGTGGTGTCTGGCTATTTCGACGCAGTTGCCCACGGAGTCGTCGCTGTAACTGGACTTGAACCAGTCGAGCTTGCCGCTCATAGCTCGGTCATAACCTTTCGGATGAACACGTGAGAATCCCCGGTGCTCAGGGCTTGCCTGGAGATCACGTCGAGGCCCTTCGTGAGATTGCTGACCGTTTCGGTGTCGCTGTACAGCACGCGTGTGCTGTGAGCCTCGACGTAGGCGTAGTGCTGGTGCTGGGCGGTCTCCATCAAGGTCAGTGAGCCGTTGAGGTGGTTGGTCGCGTACCAGTCGACAGGAAGGACGTGGAGGGAGACGTTACGAAGCTCGGCTGTCGCAAGCAGGTGGGCCAGTTGCTCCTTCATGACGGCCGCACCACCGACTCCGCTGCGTAGAGCCCCCTCGTAGATCACGTATGTGAACAGCGGCGCCGGCCTATGGGTCAGTTTCTCCTGGCGATTCAAACGAACCGCCACGCGCTCATCGAGTGTCTCGTCGTCGGGTGGCGGCCAATGACCCCGCATGAGAACTCGTGCGTACGCCTCGGTCTGAAGGAGGCCCGGGACGAGCAGGGGCTCGTACGAGGAGACGGCGATGGCCTCGGCCTCGATCGCCATGAACTCACGGTGATGGGAGGGTTCTTTTTCGGGCTGAAGGTAGTCGCGAGCCGCAACCAACAACCCCTTCGCCCCGCACATCTCGTCCGCGACTTCGAGCAGCCGCACGCTCGGTCGGCGCCGTCCCTGCTCCATCGACTTCACGGACTCGTACTCGTACCCCGCTTCCTTGCCCAGCTCCTCGCGGGTCACGCCCGCCAGCGTGCGCCACAACTTGATCTGGTTGCCGCAGTACCGCCAGGCCATCGGCGGCTGTGAGCTCTCGGTCGCCACCGTGCTGCCCCCTCCCCGGGCGCCGCGTCTGGGACGGCAGCGCCCTGTACCCACGTCGATACTGCCGATTCTGGCCCGTGGCCAGCACTGTTTGGGCCTTGAACGCCGAAACTCCCCGCTCCCGAGCGACGCCCGTGCCCCAAGGACACCGATGACTGCCGTGCGACTCGACACACCGCCCTCGTACGTCTGGTGGCGCTTCACCCGTCACCCCCGCAACGTGGCTCTCTCCCGCCGATTGCTGCGCGAACAGGCGCGCGCATGGGAGGCGGTCGACGACGAGCTCGTCGAGACCGCCGTGCTGCTCCTCAGTGAGCTGATGACGAACGCGTGCAAGCACGCACGCATGTCGCCCGGCCGTGAGATCCACGCCCTGTGCATCGTGACCGACGGAACGCTGCGCATCGAGGTCTCGGACGCGGGCGACGGCATTCCCCGGCGCTGCCGCGCGTCGGCCGAGGACGAGGCCGGCCGCGGCCTGAGGCTCGTAGCCGCCCTCGCGGACCGGTGGGGCTTCTGTCCCCGCCCGCACGGCATCGGCAAGACGGTCTGGTGCGAGCTCAGCTGCGCCGCTCAGGAGCGCGCTCGCCGGTCGCCGCTGAAGTAGTAGGTGAGGCCGCCGGCGATGGCGATGCTCGCCAGCCATCCCAGGGCGATATTGAAAACGACCCAGGCGAACAGGAACTTTCCCCAGGGGTCGGTCGGGGTGGGCAGCCAGTAGTTGATCTGGCGGAGGTTGAGGACCGGTGTGAGGATCTCGAAGGCGTAGACCGGTGGGACGAAGCACGGATAGTTTCCGTCACACTTGTCCGACAATGCCTTGCCCTCCGCCAAGGAGCGGCTCGTCGGATGCATCACTCCGGTGTTGTTGGCGATGTAGAACAAGACGATGTTGGTGAGCCCGATCACCAGGAGTGTCAGCAATGGGCGGTGGAACTGGTACCCGTAGCGAACGGTCCATCCGATGAAGACATCCCACGACTTGGCTGCCCAAATGCCGGGCGTAAGCTTCTTTCCTCGGCGTGCCTTCCCCCATTCGCCGCGCTTGCGCCGGTCCCTGTGGTTGGCCATCGTGATGTGCATCGCTCGGTCGGTCTGCCCGCCCTGCAGGTGTACCAACGCCAACTGCTGGTAGGGCTGCGCCGAGTACGTCGGGGTGTTCTCCAGCCATGTCTCCCGGTTATCGGCGGTCATTTCGCTGACAAGCGACTCGTAGGTGAACCCGGTCAGTTCATGTTTTCTGCCGTCGTTCGTAGGCCAGCTTTCCCTGTCGTCTTTGAAGATCCTCACTGATGCGAAGGAGAGGTCCACCGTCCCGGCGTCGAGTTCTACCGACTTCCAGAGGAACGACCCTCCGACCTGCAGCTCTGTGCCCAGGAACGCAGTGCCGTTGGCCGCATAGAACGTTCCTCTCTGGCAGTCGAGGTCACGGGTGATGCGGGTTCCCTCCAGCTTGACCGTGCCCGCCGCACTGAACCCTTCACTCAGCTTGACGTCGCCCTCGCACACCATGCCGCTGACGTCGAGAGCCATCCCGCCGATGTTCTTGAACGTGCCGCCTGCGCAGTCGAGCTGGCGGCCGACCGTGGCTCTCGCGAACCGGACCTCGCCGACGGCGCTGAACCGCTTGTCGAGGAAGACGCTGCCCTGCGTCGTCATGCCGTCGGCGTTCAGCGCGCACCCGGCTTCGTTCTCGAACGTTCCGCCAGTGCAGTTCAGCTCGCGCTTGGCCTCGGCGCCGGTCAGGCGGACTTCTCCAGCGGCGGTGAACCCGTCGTCGAGATAGACCTCTCCTCTGCACACCAGAAGCGCGGCGTTCAGCGCGTACTTCCCGCCGTCGCGATTGAAGGTTCCCCCCGTGCAGTTGAGCTGTGACTGGATCTCCGCTCCGACCAGGCAGACTTCGCCACTGATCTGCGTTTCGTTCAGGTACACCTCACCGGCTTCGATCCTCTCGGCGTGGAGAGCCCGCCCGCCTGATCTTTCGAGGGTCGCATTGCTGAAGCGGATCTTGTTCTCTACTCGTGCGGCGACCATCTGTACCTCGCCACGAGCCGTGAATCCTTCGTCGAGGATGATGTTTTCGGTGACGTGGATGCCTTCCGCCTGCAATGCCGGCGTACTCTGGGCGGTCAACGAGGCACCCGACCCGCGGAGTGCTTTGAGGCGTGCCCACCTGAGGCACACTTCGCCGTGGGCCTTGAAATCGTTCTCCCAGATCAGGTCGCCGTCCACGGTGAGATGCGTCCCGTCCAGGCACTGTCCCTGCGGGTTGTGCAGCGTCGATCTGCGGAAGTCCAGGTTGCCCGAGATGTGGGCAGAGGTCAGTGAGACGACGCCTGTGGCTTTGAGGCCGTCGAAGTGGACGGAATCCTTGATAGTCATGCCCGTGCAGTCGATTGCGGAGCCTTTGGGGTTCTCGAACGTGCTCCCGGTACAGCGGAGGTCGCCGTGAAGGTGGGTTTCCACGAACGTCGCCTCACCCTGCACGGTGACGGCGCAAAGCTCCAGGTCGCCGGGGCTGAACATCCGGTCGGCCGCGAACGAGGGAAGCCGGCAGCCGGTCAGCCGGATCGACTGCTTGGCGTGGGCGTTCCTGAGGTCCAGGCCGCATTCGAAGATGCAGTCGGTCAGGAGGATCCGGCAGGGGATGTCGGCATCCACCAGGTCGATCTGGCCTGTGATCGTCAGGCCCTTGATGTGGACGGTGTCCTTGCCGTGCATCCCCCGCGGGGTGCTGGGGTCCTTGCCCAGGCAGAGCTCCCGGATCAGCGGTCCCCGCACCCGGGGGTGTCGCCCCCGCTCCTGTGGCGGCCCGTCCCCGCTGAAGTCGGCTACCGCCCCTTCCTTGATCGAGTCGACCACGTGGACCTCGACGACGCCCTCTGGGCGGATCGACTCAGTCGGCCTCTTCGGCCGGCAAGAAAGGGGCATAACGGCCATCGTGGGCCAGGCCCTTGCGCTGTGCTACGCCGGGACCGCCAGATGGCGCAGCGACGGACTGTATCTGTTCAGAGGAGGCGAACCGCGATTCAGCCTTCGATCAGACCGCGTAGATCGATCTCGACCGGGAACGGGACATCCGTCTTGAGTGTGCCCGTATGGGTGGGGCGGTCGGGGCTGGGGGCGTAGACGCCGGCTTCCGGGTGCAGCCAGAACTCGTGCACCACCGGAACGTCGTCCTCGCCTCGTTCGACGCGCCAGAAGTAACTGATGCCGGCGTCGGCGTACATCCCTGGCTTGCGGAATCGGTCGTCGGTGCGCGAGCCCTTGGACACGACCTCGACAGCGAGGAGCACGCGCTGGACGGGGACGCATTCGATGCTCCGCCGGTCGAGATCGCGTGTGTCGAAGACGATGACGTCGGGCTTCGCCGGATTGGCCTCGTCGACGAGGACGCAGCGTTCCGAGTTGACCCGGTAGGGGGGCCGGTTGGCCAGCCGCAGGGCGACCAGCAGCCCGTCGCGCACATCGTCGTGCCACTGATTCGCCATGCCGCGTACCACGATCGCCCCATCCACCAGTTCCCAGTCGAACGGCAGGACCAGTTCCTTCACCTGGTCGTACGTCCAGCCGTCGGCCGGCGGGTACATCCAGTTCTCCGGCGTGGCCCGCTCCGGTTGCTGATACCTGGCTTCTGCGGCCATCACTGCTCCCATGGACCGGATCGTGTGCGAGGTCGTGGACAGGTTTCTCGCACTCGACGGTAGCGCCACCCGGCCGGGTGAGGGCGGACCGTTTTTCCGGTGCGCCCCCGGACTTGCACCTCACGCCGCGTGAGCCCCCACCGTGGAGCGTGCACACAGAAGGGAGCGGGGACGTGAGTCACTCCGTGGGACAGGTGGCGGCGATCGCCGGGGTCACCGTGCGGACGCTGCACCACTACGACGAGATCGGTCTGCTCGTGCCGTCCGGGCGCAGCCGTGCCGGGCACCGGCGGTACGAGGACGTGGACCTCGACCGGCTGCAGCAGATCCTGTTCTACCGGGAGCTCGGGTTTCCGCTCGACGAGGTGGCGGTCCTGCTGGACGATCCCGGCGTCGATCCGATGGCGCACCTGCGGCGGCAGCACGAGCTGCTGGCGGAGCGGATCGGTCGGCTCCAGCGCATGGCCGCCGCCGTCGAGCACGCCATGGAGGCACGCAAGATGGGCATTTCTCTCACGCCCGAGGAGAAGTTCGAGGTCTTCGGGGACTTCGACCCCGACGCGCACGCGGCGGAGGCGGAGCGGCGATGGGGCGGCACCGGCGCCTACGAGGAGTCGGTGCGCCGGACGTCCTCGTACACCAAGGAGGACTGGCTGCGGATCAAGGAGCAGGCCGACGGGCTGAACGCGCGGATCGCCGCGCTCATGGAGTCGGGGGTGGCCGCGGAGTCCGAGGAGGCCATGGATCTCGCCGAGGAGCACCGGCGGCAGATTCTGGAGCACTACTACGCCTGCTCGTACGAGATGCACACCGCGCTCGGCGAGATGTACGTGGCGGACGAGCGCTTCACCGCCACGTACGAGGCCGTCCGGCCCGGTATGGCCCCGTACCTGCGGGACGCGATCCTCGCGAACGCCGTCCGCAACAGCTGACCGGGGCGACCGCGTGGTGATCGCCCCGGCGCGGCGTCACGCCTGCGGGGCGATCACCACTGCCGTGCCGTACGCGCAGACCTCGGTGCCGACGTCGGCCGCCTCCGTGACGTCGAAGCGGAACATGAGGACGGCGTTGGCGCCGCGCGCCTTGGCCTGCTGGATGAGGCGCTCCATGGCCTGGTTGCGGGTCTCGACCAGCGTCTTGGTCAGGCCCTTGAGCTCGCCGCCGACCAGGGACTTCAGGCCCGCACCGATCTGGCTGCCGATGTGGCGCGAGCGTACGGTGAGGCCGAAGACCTCGCCGATCACGCGCTCCACCCGGTATCCGGGAACATCGTTGGTCGTGACCACGAGCACATCGGACTTTTCGTGCTGACCGCCGCCGAACTCCTCGATGCCCATCGCATCCACCTCCGTCTGTGCAGTTTTGCCGGTTGTTGTCCGTGACGCACCCCAGGGCGGTGGGGTTGCGCCGTTCGAGTACATGATCATCTACGGTCCGTGCGGGACGGTGGGTGCCCGCATGGAACCCGGCGGGCCGCGGTGGCGTTGATAGCTTGGGGCGGCACATCACCTCCTCCCCGCCTGTGCCCGGGCCTCGCAACGAGCCTGCGCCCTCGACCCAGGAGCCTGTCACCCGTGACCCCCACCACTCTCGCGCTCGGCCCCCAGTGGCTGAACTCGGACTACCTGATCGGCCAGTTCGGCCTGTGGGGCGTCCTGGCCATCGTCTTCGCCGAGTCGGGCCTGCTCATCGGCTTCTTCCTGCCGGGTGACTCGCTGCTGTTCACGACCGGTCTGCTGGTCACCACGGGCAGCCTGGACCACCCGCTGTGGGCGGTGTGCGGGCTGGTGATCCTCGCGGCGGTCCTCGGCGACCAGGCCGGCTACCTCTTCGGACGGAAGGTGGGTCCCGCCCTCTTCCGGCGTCCGGACTCCCGGCTGTTCAAGCAGGAGAACGTCGAGAAGGCGCACGAGTTCTTCGAGAAGTACGGCCCGAAATCGCTGGTTCTGGCTCGTTTCGTTCCGGTGATCCGTACGTTCACGCCGATCATCGCCGGCGTGAGCGGGATGAACTACCGCTCGTTCCTCACGTTCAACATCATCGGCGGTGCCCTGTGGGGCGGCGGCGTGACGCTGCTGGGCGCGTCGCTCGGCAAGGTCGAGTTCGTCCACAAGAACATCGAGGCGATGCTCGTCGCGATCGTGCTGATCTCGGTCGTGCCGATCGCCATCGAGTTCCTGCGGGCCCGTTCCAAGGCCAAGAAGGCCGGCCCGGAGACCGAGGTCGACGACGAGGCCGGTCCGGAAGCCGGTGCCGCGGGTCCGGCGGCCCCGCAGGCCCCCTTCACCCCGCACGCTCCGTTCACCCCGCAGGCCCCGTCCGCTCCTCGCCCCGGTGGCCAGAACGGTTACGGCCAGGGCGGTCATGGCGGCCAGGGCGGTTACGGCCAGGACCAGGGTCAGGACCGGGGTCAGGGCGGTCACGGGGGGTACGGAAACCAGGGCGGCTTCGGCAACCAGGGTGGCTACGCCGGAGCCGGTGGCTACGCGGGCCAGGCCGGTTACCACGGCAACCAGGGTGGCTACGGCAACCAGGGCGGCGGCTACGCGGGCCAGGGCGGCTACGGCAACCAGGCCGGTTACGGCGGCGGCTACGGCCAGCAGCAGGGCCAGTACCAGGGTCAGGGGCAGCAGCCGGGCCAGTACCAGGGCCAGTACCAAGGTCAGGGTCAGTACCAGGGGCAGCAGCACCAGCAAGGCCACCACCAGGGTCAGTACCAGGGCCAGCAGCAGGGCCAGCAGCAAGGTCAGTACCAGGCCCCAGGCCAGTACCAGCCCCAGGGCGGCTACGACGGCGCCTACGGCCAGGACGGCTACGGCCAGGACGGCTACGACGAGGGTGGCTACGGCGACGGCGGCTACGGCCACCGCGGCTACGACGACGGGCAGCACGGCCACGGCGGCCACGCACGGCGCTGACGCCCCACCGCATTCCCGGTATTCACCGCATCAACGGCCTTAACGGCACACGGGAGAGCCGTTAAGGAGCCCGACGCTCCGCATTTCCCGCCCCCAGTGCGCGGGCCCCTCGCCCGGCAGGCATCCTGGCCGTACCAGGAGGGCGCACCGAGGAGTACGTGGTGGTGGAACGGCAGCGGGGCAGCGGAACAGCGAGTCCGGGCGGCGACCCGGACCCCGACCCGCCCTCCGAGGACCGCAAGCCGCACTCCGACGAGGCGCACAGCGCCTTCACTCCGCCCCTGGGGGTTCCCCTGCCGCCCCCGCCCGAGGGGGAGCACCCCACCTCCGAGTTCGCCCTGCCCTCCGGCGTGACCGCCGAGCCGGAGGAAGCGCCCGAGGGGTCGGCCTTCACGCCGCCCGGCGGCGCCTCCTACCCTGCCTTCACCCCGCCGTACGGCATACCCAAGGTCAGCCTCGTCAAGGAGGCCGCCCCCTGGCAGGACCGCATGCGCACCATGCTGCGCATGCCGGTCGGCGAGCGGCCGGTGCCCGAGCGCCTGGAGAAGCAGGAGGAGGAGGCCGGGCCGGCCGTACCGCGCGTCCTGGACCTGACGCTGCGCATCGGCGAGCTGCTGCTTGCGGGCGGCGAGGGGGCCGAGGACGTCGAGGCCGCCATGTTCGGCGTCGCGCACGCCTACGGGCTCGCCCGTTGCGAGCCGACCGTCACGTTCACGCTGCTGACCGTCAGCTACCAGCCGTCCCTCGTCGACGATCCGGTCACCGCCAACCGCACCGTGCGGCGGCGCGGCACCGACTACACCCGGCTCAACGCCGTCTACCGGCTCGTCCACGACATCGCCACCCAGGGCCTGACCCTGGAGGAGGCGTACCGCCGGCTGGCCGAGATACGGCGCAACCGCCACCCCTACCCCGGCTGGGGGCTCACGGCCGCGTCAGGGCTGCTCGCCGGCGCGGCGAGCATGCTCGTGGGCGGCGGTCTCGTCGTCTTCCTCGCGGCGGCCGTCGGGGCGATGCTCGGCGACCGGCTGGCGTGGCTGGCGGCGGGGCGCGGGCTGCCGGAGTTCTACCAGTTCGTGGCCGCGGCCCTGCCGCCCGCGGCGATGGGCGTCGCGCTCAGCGCCACCCCCGCGCACGTCCAGGCGTCGGCGGTGATCACCGGTGGGCTCTTCGCGCTGATCCCCGGACGGGCCCTCGTGGCGGGCGTGCAGGACGGTCTGACCGGCTTCTACATCACGGCGGCGGCCCGGCTGCTGGAGGTCGGCTACCTCATCGTCGGGATCGTCTGCGGCGTGCTCGTCGTCCTCTACGGCGGCGTCCACATCGGCGGCAGGACGCTCAACCCGGAGGCGGCGCTGCAGCACCGGGAGCGGCCCGTCATCCAGATCGTCGCGGCCATGCTGCTGGCCTTCGCCTTCGCGGTGCTGCTGCAGCAGGAACGTCACACCGTATGGGTGGCCACGCTCAACGGCGGGGTCGCCTGGGTGGTCTACGGGGCGCTCGCCGACACGATGCGGGTCGATCCGGTGCCCGCCACGGCCGTCGCCGCGGGGCTCGTGGGCCTCTTCGGGCAGCTGCTCGCGCGCTACCACCACACGTCGGCGCTGCCGTACGTCACGGCGGCGATCGGGCCGCTGCTGCCCGGTAGTGCGGTCTACTTCGCGCTGCTGAACTTCGCCAAGAACGAGCTGAGCACCGGCATCTCCAGTCTCACCAAGGCGGCGGCCCTGGCGCTGGCGATCGCCATCGGAGTGAATCTCGGGTCCGAGATGTCCCGGATGTTCCTCACGGTGCCCGGCGCGGCGGCGCGCCGGGCAGCGAAGCGGACGCGCGGCTTCTAGCCGCGCGTCCGGGTGAGCGGCAGGGCTCAGTGGTGCGAGCCGCCCGCGGCCTCCAGGCGCTTGTACGACGCCTCGATCTCGGCCTCGGCCTCGGCACGGCCGACCCAGTCGGCACCCTCGACGGACTTGCCCGGCTCCAGGTCCTTGTAGACCTCGAAGAAGTGCTGGATCTCCAGGCGGTCGAACTCCGACACGTGGTGGATGTCGCGCAGGTGCTCGACGCGGGGGTCGTTCGCCGGGACGCACAGCAGCTTGTCGTCGCCGCCGGCCTCGTCCGTCATGCGGAACATGCCGATGGCGCGGCACTTGATGAGGCAGCCGGGGAAGGTCGGCTCGTCCAGGATGACCATGGCGTCCAGCGGGTCACCGTCCTCGCCGAGGGTGTTCTCGACGAAGCCGTAGTCGGCCGGGTAGCTGGTCGAGGTGAAGAGACGGCGGTCCAGACGGATGCGACCGGTCTCGTGGTCCACCTCGTACTTGTTCCGCGAACCCTTCGGGATCTCGATGGTGACGTCGAACTCCACGGGTGGCTCCTTCATGATCAACACATACGTCTGGTGGTTAAGTGTCCCCCACGCAGGTGTGTGGTGGCGAAAGGGGCTGGTCCGTGGTGCCGGAGTCCGGACGCTGGCAGGTCAGGTGGTGGCAGGACGTTCCCCCCGCGCAGCGCCGTACCGTGCGGTTCGTCGCCGCGTCCGCCGTGGCCGGCTTCGTGGTCGCGACCGGAGCCGTGACGGCCGCCGGCCCCTGGGACGGAGGTCAGCGTACGGCCGAACGGGCCGTCGCCGCTGCCGCGGCACAAGCCGGTGACGAGGGCCGTCCCGGCGCCGCCGGCCGGGCGCCGGCCGCCGCCCCGCCCGTGCTGGGCGCGCTGCGTGCCGGCCGTCCCGGCACCCGCGAGGGCCTCACCGCGGCGCTGGAACCGCTCCTGCAGGACCCGGCGCTCGGGCCGGACCGCTCGGCGTCCGTCGTCGACGTGGCCACGGGAGAGCCGCTCCACGGCTCTGCGCAGGACGTCCCGTACACCCCCGCCTCCACCATCAAGGCGGCCACGGCGGCCGCGGCCCTGGCCGCGCTGGGGCCGGAGCACCGCATCGAGACGACGGTGGTCCGTTCCGGGGACGGCATCGTGCTGGTCGGCGGCGGCGACCCGACGCTCACCGCCCGCCCGGCGGCGGGCGGCGGGCCGCGCTCCGCGAGCCTGACGGAGCTGGCGGACGCCACCGCGCGCGCCCTGAAGACGGCCGGGGCCCGGCGGACCCGCCTCGCCTACGACGCCTCGCGCTACACCGGCCCCGCACAGCACGTGATCGGGCCGAACGAGAACATCGCGCCCGTCAGCGCCCTCATGGTCGACGAGGGGCGGCTGGACGACTCGGACCGCGGGCCCGCGGACCGCAGCGCCGAGCCGGCCGCCGACGCGGCGCGCAGGTTCGCCGCGCTGCTGCAGGAACGCGGCGTGGAGGTCGAGGGCGAGCCGTCCGAGGGCCGGGCGGCGCCCGGCGCCGCCCGCCTCGCCGCGGTCTCCTCCGCGCCGCTGGCCGACCTCGTCGAACGGGCGCTCACCAACAGCGACAACGACATCGCGGAGGCGCTGGCGCGGCAGACCGCCCTCGCCTCCGGGCAGCCGGCGAGCTTCGAGGGCGCGGGCAAGGCCGTGACGGACCGGCTGTCGGCGCTGGGGCTGCCGATGGCCGGGGTGCGCATCGCCGACGGCAGCGGCCTGGACCGCGCCGACCAGGCCACGGCGGAGTTCCTCGCCCGGCTGCTGGCCCGTACGGCCGATCCGGCCACGCCGCGGCTGCGCCCGGTGCTGACCGGGCTGCCGGTGGCCGGCTTCACCGGCACGCTGCGCCAGCGCTACCCGCGCGAGACGGTGGGCCGGGCGACGGTCCGCGCCAAGACGGGCACGCTGACCGGCGTGAACACCCTCGCCGGGACGGCCGTGACGCCGTCCGGGCGGCTGCTGGCGTTCGCGTTCATGGCATCGGGCACCTCCTCGCCGGACGGTGCCCAGCAGGCCCTGGACCGCCTCGCCTCGGCGGTCGCGGCGACGACCGACTGAGCCCTGCCGGGCCCGCTCCCGGGCCCCGCAACCCCTCTCCCCAAGCGCCGCGCAGCACGTACGGTGAAGTCATGACGAGCGTCGGTGGTGCGGAGATGGTCGACTGGAAGCTCGCGGTGGCGACCGCGACCCGGCTCGTACGGCCGGGGCCGGAGGTCAGCCGGGACGAGGCGCGCGAGGTGGTCGCGGAGCTGCGACGGCACGCGCGCTCGTCGGAGGAGCACGTACGGGCGTTCACGCGCATGGCGCCGCCGGCCGGGGACCCGGCCGGCGACACGCCCGTGCTGGTGGTGGACCGGGCCGGGTGGATCAAGGCGAACGTGGCGGGCTTCCGGGCGCTGCTCGGCCCGCTGCTGGCGAAGATGCAGGACCGGCGGGGGAACGCGCCCGGCGGCGCGGTGCTGGGGGCCGTGGGCGGCAAGGTGACCGGCGTGGAGCTCGGCATGCTGCTGTCGTTCCTGGCCTCCCGCGTGCTGGGGCAGTACGAGACGTTCGCGCCCGTCACCCGCGACCTGCCCGGGGCCGCCGCCGGCGGCCGGCTGCTGCTCGTCGCCCCCAACATCGTGCACGTGGAGCGGGAGCTGGAGGTCGACCCGCACGACTTCCGGCTGTGGGTGTGCCTGCACGAGGAGACGCACCGCACCCAGTTCACGGCGGTGCCCTGGCTGCGCGACCACGTCGAGGGCGAGATCCAGACCTTCCTCAGCGAGACGGAGGTCGACCCCGCCACCCTGCTGGAGCGGGTGCGGGAGGCCGTCCAGGCGCTGGCCGGAGGCAGGCCGCCGGAGGGGGAGGGCCGCAGCATCGTCGACCTGGTGCAGACGCCCGCCCAGCGCGAGGTCCTCGGACGGCTGACGGCCGTGATGTCCCTGCTGGAGGGCCATGCGGACTACGTGATGGACGGGGTCGGTCCGCAGGTCGTACCGAGCGTGGCCGAGATCCGGGAGAAGTTCCAGAAGCGTCGGGCCAGCGGTGCCGGACGGCTGGACGCGGCCCTGCGCAAGCTGCTGGGCCTGGACGCCAAGCTGCGGCAGTACCGTGATGGCGAGCGGTTCGTACGGGCGGTCGTCGACGAGGTCGGCATGGAGGGCTTCAACCGGGTCTGGACGTCGCCGAACACGCTCCCCACCAAGACCGAGATCGCCAAACCGGCGGACTGGGTCGCCCGGGTGCACGGGCGGACCGGCGGGTGAACCCGTCACTCCCCGTACCGGAAGAACGCTCCCGTAATCACCCGTCCGAGGGACCGTTTGCCAAGGGTGGGCGTGCGATGCTCGGGTAATGGCTCGTCTCTGTCACCATCGACGCACACAGCGTGACTGAGGCTCGAAGTCGAACGGCTACGGCCCTCTCCCAACGGCCCTCCGACTGGAACGATTGGACACACGGACATGGGTCCACACCCCGCGGTCGCGGCGATACGCCTGGCGGTCCGCCGCGTACTCCACGACGTCCTCACCCTGCACCCCCCCGTCTCCCCGGCGTCCGTCGCCGTGCCCGGTGCGGCGTCCTCCTCCGCGCCCGGCCGGGCGCCGCTCGTCCTCGTCGCCTGCTCCGGCGGCGCCGACTCCATGGCCCTGGCCTCCGCCCTCGCCTTCGAGGCCCCCCGGCTCGGCATCCGCGCCGGCGGCGTCACCGTCGACCACGGCCTGCAGCCGGGCTCCGACCTCCGGGCCGCCGAGGTCGTCAGCCGCCTCACCGCCTTCGACCTGGACCCCGTCGAGGCCGTCCGCGTCGACGTCGGCCGGGAGGGCGGTCCCGAAGCCGCCGCCCGCGACGCCCGCTACGCCGCGCTGGACGCCGTCGCCGAGCGCCACGGCGCCGTCGCCATCCTGCTCGGCCACACCCGCGACGACCAGGCGGAGACGGTTCTGCTGGGCCTCGCCCGCGGCTCCGGCATCCGCTCGCTCTCCGGCATGGCCACCGCCTCCGGCGTCGGCGGCCGCTACCGCCGGCCCTTCCTCGGCCTGGACCGGCAGACCGCCCGGAAGGCCTGCATGGTCCAGTCGCTGCCCGTCTGGGACGACCCGCACAACGCCGACCCGGCCTACACCCGCTCCCGGGTCCGCCACGAGGCCCTGCCCGTCCTGGAGAAGGCCCTCGGCAAGGGCGTCGTCGAGGCCCTCGCCCGCACGGCCCAGCTCTCCCGCGACGACGCCGACGCGCTCGACTCCTGGGCCGCCGCCGTCGAGACGTCCGTCCGGGACGACTCCGGCGACCTCGAGGTCGCGAAGCTCTACGCCCTGCCGCCCGCGGTCCGCCGCCGCGTGCTGCGCCGCGCGGCCATCGCAGCGGGCTCCCCGGCCGGTTCGCTCTTCGCCCGGCACCTCGAAGAAGTCGACCGGCTGATCACCGGCTGGCGGGGCCAGGGCGCCATCAACCTCCCCGGGCGCGTCGCGGTTCGCAGGCAGGGTGGCAGACTGGTTCTCCGGCAGGGCTGATTCGAACGGGGCGAGCGCGCTCCGTAGGCCGGACGAGTCTTGAACGAGCGAGAGTGGCGCGGGTGGACGAGAAGGACATGGGCACCGACCTGAAGTCGGTGCTCATCACCAAGGAAGAGATCGACGCGAAGCTGGCCGAGCTGGCCGCGAAGATCGACGCGGAGTACGCGGGCAAGGACCTGCTCATCGTCGGCGTCCTCAAGGGCGCCGTGATGGTGATGGCGGACCTGGCGCGCGCGCTGTCCACCCCCGTCACCATGGACTGGATGGCCGTGTCCTCCTACGGCGCGGGCACCCAGTCCTCCGGTGTGGTGCGGATCCTCAAGGACCTCGACACCGACATCAAGGGCAAGCACGTCCTGATCGTCGAGGACATCATCGACTCCGGCCTCACCCTGTCGTGGCTGCTGTCGAACCTCGGCTCCCGCGAGCCGGCGTCGCTCAATGTCGTGACGCTGCTGCGCAAGCCGGAGGCGGCGAAGGTCGCGATCGACGTGAAGTGGGTCGGTTTCGACATTCCGAACGAGTTCGTCGTCGGTTATGGTCTCGATTTCGCGGAGAAGTACCGCAATCTGCCCTTCGTGGGCACTCTCGCCCCGCACGTCTACGGCGGCTGAGCCCGGCCCGGTCTCCGGACCGGGTCCTCGCGGGACACTCCGGCGCGCGGGAACCACACCCGGTTTCCCGCCGTTGGAGCAGGAGAGGGCGGGTTTATTGACCGTCCACGGCGGCGTCGGGTGACAATGCTGGGGTACCGTCCGAAGGTCAGTCTTTTCAAGCTTTCAACTCAACCTTTCAAGGTCGAGCAGGACACCGCACGCACAGGCACCTCATTCCGGGGTGACCGTGCCTCACTGTGGCAGGAGGGACGGGGCGCTCGCGCCCCGTATGGATGGACGTGAAGCGCTACTTCCGTGGGCCGGTCATGTGGATCGTGCTGGCCGTCCTCGCCGTGGTCGTGTTGATGCAGGTCGTCGGCTCGTCCGGCGGCTACAAGTCGGTGGACACCAGTCAGGTCGTGCATGCGATCGACAAGAACCTGGTGAAGTCGGCCGAGCTGACGACCGGCGACGAGAACAAGATCAAGGTCGAGCTGATCAACGGCCAGAAGATCAAGGGCTCCAGCAAGGTCCAGGCCAACTACATCGGCGACCAGGGCGTGGAGATCTCCAAGGATCTGCAGGCCAAGGCCGATGACGACGACCCCAAGACGCTGCCCGAGGGCTACAACGTCTCGACGTCGAAGCAGAACCCCCTGGTCGGGGTCCTGCTCTCGCTGCTGCCCTTCGTACTGATCGTCGTGGTCTTCCTGTTCCTGATGAACCAGATGCAGGGCGGCGGCTCCCGGGTCATGAACTTCGGGAAGTCCAAGGCCAAGCTGATCACCAAGGACACCCCGAAGACGACCTTCGCCGACGTGGCCGGCTCCGACGAGGCCGTCGAGGAGCTCCACGAGATCAAGGAGTTCCTCCAGGAGCCCGCGAAGTTCCAGGCCGTCGGCGCCAAGATCCCCAAGGGTGTGCTGCTCTACGGCCCGCCCGGTACGGGCAAGACGCTGCTCGCGCGCGCCGTCGCCGGCGAGGCGGGCGTGCCCTTCTACTCGATCTCCGGCTCCGACTTCGTCGAGATGTTCGTCGGTGTGGGTGCCTCCCGGGTCCGCGACCTGTTCGAGCAGGCCAAGGCCAACGCACCCGCCATCGTCTTCGTCGACGAGATCGACGCCGTCGGCCGGCACCGCGGTGCGGGCCTCGGCGGCGGCCACGACGAGCGCGAGCAGACGCTCAACCAGCTGCTCGTCGAGATGGACGGCTTCGACGTCAAGGGCGGCGTCATCCTGATCGCCGCCACCAACCGCCCGGACATCCTCGACCCGGCGCTGCTGCGCCCGGGCCGCTTCGACCGGCAGATCGCCGTCGACCGTCCGGACATGCAGGGCCGTCTGGAGATCCTCAAGGTCCACCAGAAGGGCAAGCCGGTCGCCCCGGACGTCGACCTCGCGGCCGTCGCCCGCCGGACCCCCGGCTTCACCGGTGCCGATCTGTCGAACGTGCTGAACGAGGCCGCCCTGCTGACGGCCCGCAGCGACCGCAAGCTGATCGACAACCACATGCTGGACGAGGCGATCGACCGCGTCGTGGCCGGCCCGCAGAAGCGGACCCGGATCATGAGCGACAAGGAGAAGAAGATCACCGCGTACCACGAGGGCGGACACGCCCTGGTCGCGGCGGCCTCCCCGAACTCCGACCCGGTCCACAAGATCACGATCCTGTCCCGGGGCCGTGCGCTCGGCTACACCATGGTCCTCCCCGACGAGGACAAGTACTCCACCACCCGCAACGAGATGCTCGACCAGCTGGCCTACATGCTGGGCGGCCGCGCGGCGGAGGAGCTCGTCTTCCACGACCCGACCACGGGTGCCGCGAACGACATCGAGAAGGCCACCGCCACGGCCCGCGCGATGGTCACGCAGTACGGCATGACCGAGCGCCTCGGCGCGATCAAGTTCGGCTCCGACAACTCCGAGCCCTTCCTGGGCCGCGAGATGGCGCACCAGCGGGACTACTCCGAAGAGGTCGCCGCGCTGGTCGACGAAGAGGTCAAGAAGCTCATCGAGACCGCGCACAACGAGGCGTGGGAGATCCTCGTCGAGAACCGCGACGTGCTCGACAACCTGGTTCTGGCGCTCCTGGAGAAGGAGACGCTGAACAAGGAGGAGATCGCCGAGATCTTCAAGCACATCGTGAAGCGCCCGGCCCGCCCGGCGTGGACCGGTTCCTCGCGCCGCACCCCCTCCACCCGCCCGCCGGTGCTCTCCCCCAAGGAGCTCGCCCCGGCCGGCAACAACGGCGTGAACACGGTCGACAACGTCGACCTCCCGAGGGACAGCTCCGGTACGCCGGAGAGCTGATCCCCCGCACCGTGCGATCCGGTCCCGGACGGGGCCCGGAATGGATGCCGCGTCCCCCAGGTTTTAGCCTTGGGGGCGCGGCATCGCGCATATGCGCGCGCCCGAGGGCCGCACTGGCGCGCACGTACCAGAGAACCGAGAGAACGAGGCAAGCCCATGACCGACCCGGTGACGCTGGACGCCGAGGGCACCATCGGCGAGTTCGACGAGAAGCGGGCCGAGAACGCCGTACGGGAACTTCTGATCGCGGTGGGCGAGGACCCGGACCGGGAGGGTCTCAGGGAGACCCCCGCCCGGGTGGCGCGGGCGTACAAGGAGATATTCGCCGGTCTCCGCCAGGAGCCGGTGGACGTCCTCACCACCACCTTCGACCTCGGGCACGACGAGATGGTGCTGGTCCGGGACATCGAGGTGTACAGCACCTGCGAGCACCACCTCGTGCCCTTCCACGGCGTGGCGCACGTCGGCTACATCCCGGCCACCACCGGCAAGATCACCGGTCTGTCGAAGCTGGCCCGCCTGGTGGACGTCTACGCCCGCCGGCCGCAGGTCCAGGAGCGGCTCACCACGCAGATAGCGGACTCCCTGATGGAGATCCTGGAGCCGCGCGGTGTCGTCGTGGTGATCGAGTGCGAGCACATGTGCATGTCCATGCGCGGCATCCGCAAGCCCGGCGCGAAGACGCTCACCTCGGCGGTCCGCGGCCAGCTGCGCGACCCCGCGACGCGCGCCGAGGCCATGAGCCTGATCATGGCCCGCTAGCCGGGAGCACCCGGAGGAACGGAAAAGGGCCCGCTCATGGCGGGCCCTCGGTTCTGCTGCTGCGGCGCGGTCACGCGCTGAGGCGGCTGCCCATCCACTTCAGGGTGGGGTTCAGCTCGCGGCGCCAGGTGTTGAAGTTGTGGCCGCCGCTCTCCAGGATGATCGAGGAGACCCGGGTCGGGGACTTCGACGCCATGTCGATGAACTTCAGGGTGTCCTTGTAGTTGTGCTCGCCCTTCTTGCTGGTGGTCACCAGCAGGGAGACCGGCGGGAGGTCCTTGTTCTTCAGCCGCCACAGCAGGTCGTTGTCCTGCTCCAGCTTCTTGCTGCCGCCGAAGAGGGAACCGGTGGTCGCGTCCTGCGGGGCCTTGTAGTAGCCGGACAGGGAGGCGGCGGCGGAGTACGAGTCCGGGTGGCGCATGGCGAACTTCAGGGCGCAGTAGCCGCCGGTGGAGTCGCCGATGATGCCCCAGTTTGCGGCCTTGGTCCCGACCCGGTAGTGCTCCGAGATGGCCTTGCGCAGGTCCTTGGTGAAGAAGGTCTCGGTCTGGGGGCCGTTGGGTATGTCGATGCACTCGGTGTCGCGCGGCGGGGCGACGGTGGGCCGCATCATCACGAGGATGGTGGGCTGCATCTTCTTTTCCTTGGCCAGCTTGTGCGCGCGGACCGGGTAGTCCAGCCCCTTGATCAGGGCCTCGGCGGTGCCCGGGTAGCCGGTCAGGGCGACGGAGGCGGGAAAGGTCTTGTTCGCGTACTGCGGCTGGAAGTACTCCGGCGGCAGGTAGACGTACGCCGGGCTGCTGATCTTCGACTCGACGCCGACGATGTTGATCTTTTCTATCTTGCCGCCGACGCGCGGCACGTCACCGCGGGGGACCTTGACCGCCTGGGCGCTCATGACCTGCACCCGCTTGGCGCCCGCGCTGTGGTCGACGACGACGCCCTCGTTCTTGACCTGGCCGAAGAGGTCGGCCCAGGAACCGTAGAAGCCGAAGGACTGGTTCGCCCACAGGCCGATGGCGGCGAACAGCGACAGCTGCGTGGCCAGCATCATCCCGACCCGGGCAAGGACCGAGCCGATGCCCTTCTTGCTCAGGCGAGGCCAGAGCCAGATCGTCAATGCGAAGAGCACTACCGCAGCCACGATGGCAATCAGCAGTACTGCCATGCTGGTGAGACCCATGAGGTGCTTTCTGCCGAGCGACCCGGCGCCGAGTCGCGGAATGGTTACTTCTTTCCGGGCTCGGCCCCCCGCGGAACCTCAACCCCGAAACCGTCGTCCTACAGGGCGCACATTGCACGGGTGCTGCTGCCAAATGGCGCAGGCCCACTCGACAGGACGACGGGAAGAGATGTCTGTCAGGGTAGATGGCAAAAAGTCCGACGAGGTTCCTCAGAGGCCGAAGTGGCTGTCGGTACTTGCACGTATCGCGAAGGGCCCCAAGCCCGAGCGCGTGCCTGCCGTCGTCGGTACGGTCGGGGCCCTCATCGGTCTCGCGGACATCGCGGCCGGGGTCATTCCCCGTTACCGCTGGAGCAAGGTCCACGCCCTCACCGAGGTGTTGCCCGGCACGGTGACGCAGCTGGCCGCGGCCGGCTCCATCATCATCGGCATCCTGCTGCTGATGCTGTCCCACGGCCTCAAGCGCGCCAAGCGGCGCGCCTGGCTGGCCGCCGTCGTCCTGCTCCCGCTCGGCGCCGCGGCGCAGCTGATCTACCAGCACTCCCGCGTCGGCACCGTGCTCTCGCTGCTGCTCTTCGGCTACCTGCTCAAGCACAAGAGCGCCTTCGCGGCCCTGCCCGACCCGCGCGGCCGCTGGAAGGCGGTGGCCAACTTCATCCTGCTGGGCGGCGTCAGCTTCGCCCTCGGCTGGGTGATCGTCGGCTCGCACCCCAAGCAGATGGTCGGCGACCCGCCGGTGCTGGAGCAGATCGAGCACGTCCTCTGGGGCCTCTTCGGCTTCGAGGGATCGATCCGCTACACCGGCGGCGTCGACTACACCGTCGGCTACTCCCTGGGCGCCCTCGGTCTGCTGACCGTCGCCACCACCGCCTACCTGGCCTTCCGCCCCGAGCACCCGGCCGCCGTCCTCACCGAGGAGGACGAGGACCGGCTGCGCGAGCTGCTCGCCAAGCACGGCGCCCGCGACTCCCTCGGCCACTTCGCGCTGCGCCGCGACAAGAGCGTCGTCTTCTCGCCCTCCGGCAAGGCGGCCGTCACCTACCGCGTGGTCTCCGGCGTGATGCTCGCCAGCGGTGACCCCATCGGCGACGTCGAGGCGTGGCCCGGCGCCATCGAGAAGTTCATGGAGCTGGCCAAGCGCCACTCCTGGACCCCGGCCGTCAACGGCTGCAGCGAGACCGGCGGCGAGGTCTGGACCCGCGAGACCGGGCTCGACGCGCTGGAGATGGGCGACGAGGCCATCGTCGACGTGGCCGACTTCACCCTCACTGGTCGTTCCATGCGCAACGTCCGCCAGATGGTCAAGCGCATCGAGCGCAACGGCTACACCACGCAGGTGCGCCGGGTCGGCGACCTGAGCCCCGAGGAGCTCGCCGTCGTCCAGGAGGCGGCCAACGCCTGGCGCGACACCGAGACCGAGCGCGGCTTCTCCATGGCGCTGGGCCGCATCGGCGACCCCAAGGACCTCGACGCCGTCATCGCCACCGCCCACAAGGCACCCGAGGAGGGGGAGGAGGCCGGCCCGTTCGGCGACCTCAAGGCCATGCAGCACTTCGTGCCGTGGGGCAAGGACGGCATGTCGCTGGAGCTGATGCGCCGTGACCGCAGCGCCGACCCGGGCATGAACGAGCTGCTCATCGTCGCGTCCCTGCAGGCCGCTCCCGAACTGAAGATCAAGCACGTCTCGCTGAACTTCGCGATGTTCCGCTCGGCCCTGGAGCGCGGTGAGCGTCTGGGCGCCGGCCCGGTGCTGCGCGGCTGGCGCGGGCTGCTGCTCTTCCTCTCGCGCTGGTTCCAGATCGAGTCGCTGTACAAGTTCAACGAGAAGTTCCGGCCGCGCTGGGAGCCGCGCTTCATCGTCTTCCCGACCAGCCGCGACCTGCCCCGCATCGGCTTCGCCATGATGCAGGCGGAGGGCTTCCTGGAGCTGCCGCGCCTGCTGCGCCGCCGCCCGGCCGAGCCCAAGCCGTGCCCGCACGACGAGGACGACGCGCCCGCGCAGAGCGAGGTCACCCGCGCGGCCTGACGCGCGCGGCACGCGCCGCACGCCCGCCCCTTGCGAAGCCCTCCCCGGACACCGTCCGGGGAGGGCTTCGGCCTTCGCGGCCCCCGTGCGGTGCGGTGCCCGGTCGGCCGTACGCCCTAGGCTGGACCGTATGAGTACGTCGCGCGGTCGTGTGGGGCCGGTCGGACTGCCCGAGTGGGGCCGCTGTGCGGTGATGGGCGTGGTCAACGTCACCCCCGATTCGTTCTCCGACGGCGGGCACTGGTTCGACACCGCCCTGGCCGTCAAGCGGGGCCTGGAGCTCGTCGCCGCCGGTGCCGACCTGGTCGACGTGGGCGGGGAGTCCACCCGTCCGGGCGCCTCCCGGGTCGACGAGGACGAGGAGCTGCGCCGGGTGGTGCCGGTGGTCCGCGAGCTGGCGGGCGAGGGGGTGGTGGTGTCGGTGGACACCATGCGCGCTTCGGTCGCCGAGGCCGCCGTCGAGGCGGGCGCGGCGCTGGTCAACGACGTGAGCGGCGGGCTCGCCGACCCGGCGATGGTGCCGGTGGTGGCGGCGGCCGGGGTGCCGTTCGTGGTGATGCACTGGCGCGGCTTCAGCGCCGACATGAACAGCCGGGCGGTCTACGGGCCCGATGTCACCGGCGAGGTGCTCGCCGAGCTGCGGCAGCGGGTGGACGCGGTGGTCGACGGCGGCATCGACCCGGGCCGGCTCGTGGTCGACCCGGGCCTGGGCTTCGCCAAGAACGCCGAGCACGACCTGGCCCTGGTGGCCGGGCTGGGCCGCTTCCGCCGGGAGCTGGACCTGCCGCTGCTGGTGGCCGCCTCCCGCAAGCGGTTCCTGGGCCGGGTCCTGGCGGGGCCCGAGGGCGATCCGCCGCCGGCCCGTGAGCGGGACGCGGCGACGGCCGCGGTATCGACGCTGGCAGCACGGGAGGGAGCGTGGGCGGTGCGGGTGCACGAGGTGCGTGCGAGCGCGGACGCGGTACGGGTCGTGCGGGCGGTCGACGACGCGGCGGGCACGGCCGGTGCGAAGGGGGCGGTGTGAGCGGCGCCCGTACGGACAGCGAGCGGGTGGAGCTGGCGAACACCGCCCTGTACGAGGCGGTCGAGCGCGGCGACACGGCGGCCATGGACCGGCTCTGGCTGAACGTGCCGGGCACCGAGGTCTCCTGTGTGCACCCGGGGTGGCCGGTGCTGCGGGGGCGCAGCGAGGTCCTGCGGTCGTACGCGCTGATCATGGCGAGCACGGACTACATCCAGTTCTTCCTCACCGACGTGGAGGTGTCGGTCGCGGGGGACACGGCGATGGTGACCTGCACGGAGAACATCCTCAGCGGGGCCCCGGCCGAGAACGAGGGCGAGCTGGGACCGCTGGTGGGCCAGCTGGTCGTGGCCACCAACGTCTTCCGGCGGGCGGGCGACGAGTGGAAGGTGTGGTCGCACCACGGCTCCCCGGTGCTCGCCGGCCGGGACGAGGAGGACGAGGACGACTCGGCCGAGCCGACGGCGTGACGGTCGTCACGTCGTCCCGCGCGTCAGTGTGAGGACAAGTGGCCACTCGTTCGAGCTGCTTGCCGTTCGGGTAGGGGTGGGGCGCGGGATCTTCGGGTAAGCGCGGCGGGGGTCGCCGGGCACCCGCGAACGGGCGCTGTCGGTGCCCGCAGGTAGATTCGAAGGTGGGCTACCCGGCCGAAGGCAGGGACGGGTGCGGTGCCGGCGGTGGCCGGTGCGCTCCTACACCGGCCCTTACCGACGACCAGCAGGAGTGATTCGGGTGGATCGTGTCGCGCTGCGCGGCTTGAAGGCTCGCGGGCACCACGGGGTGTTTCCCCGGGAGCGCGAGGAGGGGCAGACCTTCGTCGTGGACCTGGTGCTGAGCCTGGACACCCGGCCTGCCGCGGCCGATGACGACCTCACGAAGACCGTGCACTACGGCATCGTGGCGGAGGAGGTCGTCGACATCGTCCAGGGCGAGCCGGTCGACCTCATCGAGACGCTGGCCGAGCGGATCGCCCAGCAGTGCCTCAAGCACGAGCCGGTGCGGGAGGTGGAGGTCGTCGTGCACAAGCCGGACGCCCCGATCACCGTTCCCTTCGACGACGTGACGATCACTATTACCCGGAGCCGAGTATGAGCAGCAGCGACCCGACCGTGCAGCCGGTGCCCGCCTCCGTGGTGGAGCGGGTGGACGCCGCCGATGTGACGTTGAGCAATCCCAAGCGCGCCGTGATCTCGATCGGCAGCAATCTGGGCAACCGCCTGGAGATCCTGCAGGGTGCGATCGACGCGCTGGAGGACACGCCCGGCCTGCGGGTCAAGGCCGTGTCGCCGGTGTACGAGACCGATCCCTGGGGCGTCGAGCCGGGCAGCCAGCCGTCGTACTTCAACGCGGTCGTGCTGGTGAAGACGACGCTGCCGCCGGATTCGCTCCTGGAGCGCGGGCACGCCATCGAGGAGGCGTTCGAGCGGGTGCGCGAGGAGCGCTGGGGCGCGCGCACCCTTGATGTCGACATCGTCACGTATCAGGACGTCGTCTCCGACGACCCCGGGCTGACGCTGCCGCACCCGCGTGCCCATGAGCGCGCCTTTGTGCTCGTGCCGTGGTACGACGTGGATCCGGAAGCCGTTGTTCCGGGCCATGGCGCGGTGGCCGAGCTGCTGGCCGGGATGAGCCGTGCCGGCGTCGCCCAGCGGGCCGACCTGGAACTGCGACTGCCCGAGTAGGCGTTGGCTCTACGCAGATCTACCGAACGACGACGAGGGGCGACAGCTCGGTGAAGCAACTTCGGATCGGGGTGCTGGTCGGCCTGTTCGCCGTGGCCGGAGTGCTCTCCTGGGCCGCCGCCCGGCTGTGGGACTCCTTCGGCACGCTGCCGCGCGTGCCGGTGGCGGCGCCCATCGTCCTGGCGGTCATCGCCGTGGTCCTGGCCGCGACGGCGCTGTCGCTGCGGGCCCGGCTGCGGGCGCAGCGCGAGCGGAGGCCCGGAGCGAAGGGCGTCGATCCGTTGCTGGCGGCCCGGGCGGTGGTCTTCGGCCAGGCCAGCGCGCTGGTCGCGGCGCTGGTCGCGGGGATGTACGGCGGCGTGGGCGTCTTCCTCCTGATCGAGGGCCTGGACGTGGAGGTCCGCCGCGACCAGGCGATCTACGCGGGCGCGTCGGTGCTGGCCGGTGCCTGCGTCATAGCGGCCGCCTTCTTCATGGAGCGGGTCTGCAAGCTGCCGGAGGACGACGACGAGAACGGCCCCGGCGGCGCCGGCACCACCCGCGCCTAGGGCGTGTCCGCAAAGTAGCGCCGTACGCCCGAAGGGCGTGGCCCGCGGCGTCTGGTGCCGGGGGCACCTCCCAGCGGTAGCTGGGGGAGATCGCAAGGCGGAGGGTCGTCCTCGTACTGGGCGTACTCGGGCGACCCCGACAACGCAGCGAGCGTGCGTGCCGGGGGCGCCTCCCAGCGGTAGCTGGGGGAGTCGCGGGCCAGGCGGGACTTTGCGGACACGGCCTGGGCTCTCGCGCCGCGGGTGCCGCCGGCGGGGGCCGGCGGCCGCCTTGGCCGGTGTCCTCCTACACGCCCGGCACGGTCTCCAGCTCCACCTCGCTGCGTGAGCCGCCCCGGGCGTCGGCCTCGATCGAGCGCCGCAGCGCCTCGTGCAGCCGCGCGGGCGTCAGGACGCCGAGGAAGTGGTCGGCGCGCTCACCGTCCAGCACCGCGATCCAGCCGGCGTCGTGCTGCAGCATCGTGCTGAACGCCCGCTTGAGCGAGGCACCCAGCGGCAGCCACGCGTCCATCCGCCGCGCCCGTTCCCGCACCAGGCCCTCGCCCGAGGCCGCGGCCTCCGCCGAGATCCAGCCGTGCAGCCGGTCCGAGTCGTCCAGGACGACGGCCCAGCGCGCGTCCTTGCGGGCGAGGAGCCCGGCCGCTTCCGACAGCCGGTCGTCGAGGTGGACCACCGGCGGCTGCTCCAGGTCGTCGGCCTCGATCGGGGTCACCGACAGCCGCTTGAGCCCGCGGTCGGCGCCGACGAAGTCGGCGACGTACGGCGTGGCGGGGGCGCCGAGGACCGCGGCCGGCGCGTCGAACTGTTCGATGCGGCCGTTGCCGTACACCGCGATCCGGTCGCCGAGCCGGACGGCCTCCTCGATGTCGTGCGTCACGAAGAGCACCGTCTTGCGGACCTGGGACTGCAGGCGCAGGAACTCGCTCTGCAGCCGCTCCCGCACGACCGGGTCGACGGCGCCGAAGGGCTCGTCCATCAGGAGGACGGGCGGGTCGGCGGCCAGCGCCCGCGCGACCCCGACCCGCTGGCGCTGCCCGCCCGAGAGCTGGTCGGGGTAGCGGTCCCCGTAGACGGAGGGGTCGAGCCCGACGAGGTCCAGCAGCTCGGCGGCCCGCGCCCGGGCCCGCTTGCGCTGCCAGCCCAGCAGGTGCGGCACGGTGGCGGTGTTGTCCAGCACGGTCTTGTGGGGGAAGAGGCCCACCTGCTGGATGACGTAGCCGATGCGGCGGCGCAGTTCGACGGGGTCGACGGTGGAGATGTCCTCGCCGTTCACGAGGATCCGGCCCGAGGTCGGCTCGATGAGCCGGTTGACCATCTTCATCGTGGTGGTCTTGCCGCAGCCGGACGGGCCCACGAGGGTGACCAACTCGCCCTCCGCCACCTCGAAGGACAGGTCGTCCACGGCGGTCGTACCGTCGGCGTAGCTCTTGGTGACGTGCTCGAAGCGGATCATGGCTCCCCATTGTGGCCGTACCTCTCTCGAACAATGTTGCAGGCGGATGTCCGTCGGAGGCGAATGTCAGTGCCCCGGGTTAGGGTCGCCAGTGACCGACCGTGAAGGCCGAGGGGGAGGTGAGGGCGCGGATGGCGGACGACAACTGCTTGATCTCCAACGACTGGGTCTGCGGTGAGTACGTGCGCACACGCGGCCAGGAGCTGACGGACGCCACGCTCCAGCACATCGGCATCACCCTGGCCTCGGTGGCCATAGGACTGCTCGTGGCCTTCCCGCTGGCCCTGCTCGCCCGCAGGTGGCGGGCGGTTGCGGGGCCGGTCCTCGGGATGACCACGATCCTCTACACCATCCCGTCGCTGGCGATGTTCTCGCTGCTGGTACCGGTGTTCGGGCTGTCGGCGGCGGTCGTGGTCACGGGCCTGGTGCTCTATTCGCTGACGATCCTCGTGCGCAACATCCTCACCGGCCTGGCCTCGGTGCCGCAGGAGGCGCGCGAGGCGGCCCGCGGCATGGGGTACGGGCCGCTGAGACTGCTGTTCGCCGTCGAACTGCCGCTGGCCGTACCGGCCCTGATGGCCGGTCTGCGGATCGCCACGGTCTCCACGGTGTCGCTGACGACCGTCGGAGCCATCATCGGCTACGGCGGGTTGGGCAACCTCATCTACGAGGGTATGCGCAGCTACTTCAAGGCGCAGGTCCTCACGGCCTCCGTGCTGTGCGTGGTGCTGGCGGTCACGGCCGACCTGGCGCTGCTGCTCGTCCAGCGGCTGCTGACGCCGTGGGCGCGGCCCAAGCGCCGGCCGAAGGCGGCGCCGAAGGTGCGCAAGACCGAGAAGGCGGTGGCCTGATGGGAGTCGTCGAGCGCACCTGGGAGTGGCTGACCACCACCGCCCACTGGTCGGGTACGGACGGCGTCTGGCACCGGCTGGGGGAGCACCTCTTCCTCACCGTCGTCTGCCTGCTGATCTCCTGCGCGATCGCGCTGCCGGTCGCCGTGCTGCTCGGTCACGTGGGCAAGGGCGGTGCGCTGGCGGTCAACATCTCCAACGTCGGCCGTGCGGTGCCGACGTTCGCGGTGCTGGTGCTGTTGCTGCTCAGCCCGCTGGGTTCGCACGGGTCGTGGCCGACCGTCATCGCGCTGGTGCTGTTCGCGATACCCCCGCTGCTGACCAACGCCTATGTGGGCATGCGCGAGGTCGACCGGGACATGGTCGAGGCGGCGCGGGGCATGGGGATGACGGGCACTCAGATCATCGCCCGGGTCGAACTGCCTCTGGCCTTCCCGCTGATCCTCACCGGCGTGCGGTCCGCCGCGGTGCAGGTCGTGGCCACGACCACGCTGGCCGCCCTGCCCGGGGGCGGCGGCCTGGGCCGGATCATCACGGCCGGCTTCCGGCTCACCGACACCGCCCAGGTGGTGGCGGGGGCGCTGCTGGTGGCCGTGCTGGCGCTGCTGGTCGAGGGCGCCTTCGTCCTGCTGCAGCGGCTGCTGGACCCGATGCGCGGACACCCGGCGACGGTCCGGGCATGACCTTGCGCGCCGGCCCTCACACCCGACGGCCGGCCTGACGACTGGATGGAGTTCCCCATGACCAGGACACCGCGTCGAGCGCGGCTCGCCCGCGCCCTCCCGGCGGTGGCCGGCGCCGCAGCCTTGACGGTGGGGCTCACCGCCTGCGGCGGTGACAGCCTGGAGAAATCCGGTAGCGGGAGTTCCACCGGGTCCGGCCGGGAATCGCTGGTGATCGGCTCGGCCTCCTTCACCGAGTCGAAGGTGCTGGCGGAGATATACGCGGGCCTGCTCAGGGACGCCGGATATTCGACGTCGATCAAGACCGTCGACGCGCGCGAGCTCTATGAGCCGGCCCTGGAGAAGGGCGAGATCGACGTGGTGCCCGAGTACGCCGCGACGCTCGCCGAATTCCTGAACAAGAAGCAGAACGGGAAGGACGCCCCGCAGGTCGCGTCCGCCGATGCCGCCACCACCGTGAAGGCGCTGCGAAATCTCGCCGGGCCGCGCGGTCTTACCGTCCTCGACGCCGGCCCGGCCGTCGACCAGAACGCCTTCGCGGTCACGGCCGACTTTGCGGGAAAACACCAGCTCAAGACCCTTTCCGATCTGGGAAGGTCCAAGGAGCGGGTGCGGCTCGCAGCGGGCGACGAGTGCTCCCAGCGGCCCTTCTGCCAGCCGGGCCTGGAGAAGACCTACGGCATAGAGGTCGCCGGCATCGACCCGCTGGAGGTCGGCAGCACCCAGGCCAAGCAGGCCGTCAAGGAGGGCAAGGACCAGCTGCTGCTGACCACCACCACGGACGCCACACTCGAACAGTTCGGTCTTGTACTTCTTGAGGACGACAAGAAGCTGCAGAACTCCGACAACGTACTGCCGGTGGTGAATGCGAAGAAGGCGGGTTCGCAGAAGGTCGCCGAGGCGCTCGGCAAGCTCAACCGGGTGCTGACCACCGCGGATCTCACCGAACTCAACAAGAAGGTCGACGCTCAGCGGCTCAAGCCCGCCGATGTTGCGGCGCGGTACCTCAAGGACAAGAAGCTTCTGTCGAAGTGACACCCGAAGTGACACAAGGTGAGGGAGCGGTGGAGAAGTAAGATCAAGCGAAGAGTTTGGTGGTGCCGTCACACTCCTGTGGCGACGCACGGTAAGTTTCAGGCCATGCCACGAGGACGCCACCGCCATTCCGCACCCCTGCACCGGCTTCTTCCACCGCTGACGGTCGCGGCGACATCAGTCGTCTGCGCCGCCGGTGCCCTGGCGGTGGACGAAACCGTCGTCGTCCAGGGCCTCGCCGTCGCCGCCTCCGCGGCCGCCGTGGTCGGCTCCGTGCTGATGCGCCGCTGGGACCGCGCGGCCGGCAAGCGCGTCGCCCAGCTCACCACCGCCCGCACGCGCGACGAGTGGAAGACCGAGGAGCGCATAGCCGAGCTGGAGACGGACCTCGAAGAGACCCGTCTGCTGCGCACCAAGCTGGAGGCGAAGCTGCGCTCCAAGCGCAGCGAGCTCGCCCGCATGCGGACCGAGCACGCCGACCTGCTGCGCCGCTACGCCACCGCGGAGACGGGCCGGGCCAGCGCCATGGAGGGCCGCCGCCTGCTGGCGAAGGGCGCCGCCTCCGGTGCCGCGCCCAAGGCCCTGGAGGCCGCGGGCCCGCAGGGTACGGCCGCGTCCGGCCCCGACGCCGCCGCGTACCGCAAGGCCGCCGACGCCCTGCGCGACCTGCAGCGCAACGCCGCCGCGCAGCGGCAGGGCGGGGCGAAGCCGACGGCAGGGGCTCCGAAGGCCCTGACTCCGGCTCCGGCGACCGACGCCCCCAAGACCCCCGTGGCGAATGCCCCGGCCCCCAAGGCCCCCGTGGCGAATGCCCCGGCCCCCAAGGCCACCGCGGCGAACGCCCCGGCCCCCAAGGCCCCGGCCGCCCGGACGCAGGCCGCGAAGGCTCCCGCCGCCCAGGCCCCGGCCGTGCCGGCGCCTGCGGCCAAGGCCCCGGCGGCCAAGGCTCCGGCCCCGCAGGCCGAGGTCGTGCCGGCCGCGCGCCGGCCCGCCTCCCGTGCGCAGGGCGGCTTCGACTTCTTCGGCAACGGCGGCGACAAGGCCAGGAAGAAGCCGGTCGAGGAGCAGGACCTCGCGGACGTCGTCGGCGACGAGGCGCTCGCCGAGGCGGAGGCGGCGGCCGGGAAGGACGGAAAGATCATCGACCTGACCGCCCACGACGAGACCGAGCAGATCGACGTCGCGGAGCTGCGCAGCGCGATCTCGTAGGGGCTGTCGCCCCTGCGTTCCGGGGCCGGCGCCTGCCGGCCCCGGGGCGATCCGCGACTACTTGTCGATGTCGCCCACGACGAAGAACAGCGAGCCCAGGATCGCCACCATGTCGGCGACCAGCGTGCCCGGCAGGAGCTCGGTCAGGGCCTGGATATTGTTGAAGGACGCCGAGCGCAGCTTCAGCCGGTAGGGCGTCTTGTCGCCCTTGGAGACGAGGTAGTAGCCGTTGAGGCCCAGCGGGTTCTCGGTCCAGACGTAGGTCGAGCCCTCCGGCGCCTTGAGCACCTTCGGCAGCCGCTGGTTGATCGGGCCGGGCGCGAGGTCGTCCAGCCGGTCCAGGCACGCCTCGGCCAGCTCCAGCGCGTTGTGCGTCTGGTCCAGCAGGCACTCGAAGCGCGCCAGGCAGTCGCCCTCCTCGCGGGTGACGACCTTCAGGACGTCCGCCAGCTCGCCGTAGGCGAGGTACGGCTCGTCGCGCCGCAGGTCGAAGTCGACGCCGGAGGCGCGCGCGATCGGCCCGCTGACCCCGTAGGCGTGCACGGTCTCCTGCGACAGGACGCCGACGCCGCGCGTACGGCCGCGGAAGATCTCGTTGCCGAGCACCAGCCGGTCGTAGACGTCCATGCGCGAGCGGACCTGGGCCACCGCGTGCCGGGCCCGGCCGAGCCAGCCCGCGGGCAGGTCCTCCTTCAGGCCGCCGACGCGGTTGAACATGTAGTGCATCCGGCCGCCGGAGACCTCCTCCATGACCGTCTGCAGTTCCTCGCGCTCGTGGAAGGCGTGGAAGACGGGCGTGATGCCGCCGAGCTCCAGCGGGTAGGAGCCGAGGAACATCAGGTGGTTGAGCACCCGGTTCAGCTCGGCCAGGAGCGTGCGCGTCCACACGGCCCGCTCGGGGACCTCCATGCCGAGCATGCGCTCGACGGCGATGACGACGCCCAGCTCGTTGGAGAAGGCCGACAGCCAGTCGTGGCGGTTGGCGAGCATGATGATCTGCCGGTAGTCGCGCGCCTCGAACAGCTTCTCCGCGCCCCGGTGCATGTAGCCGATGACCGGCTCGGCGTGCTGGACGCGCTCGCCGTCCAGGACGAGCCGCAGCCGCAGCACACCGTGGGTGGACGGGTGCTGAGGCCCGATGTTGAGCACCATGTCGGTGCTCTCCGCCGCGCCGCCGATGCCGACTGTCGTCTCCGTCATGGGGCTAGTTTCTCCCCTGACCCACCCCTGACCGAAACCGGGGGAATCCCTAGAGTCCCTCTCGGGGGAGCGGACGGGCCGGGGCCAGCAGACCCTCGCACGCCGGGCCCACCGGCTGGACCAGCCAGCCGAACGCCCCGAGCCCCGCCGGCGAGGTCAGTTCCGCTGCCTCTCCCGCCGCGCCGAGCGCGCGTACGTACGCGGCCGGGTCGGACGAGGCGAGCGAGAGCGGCGGCCGGCCGCCGTCCACGCCCAGCGCCCGCAGCGCCTCGCGCTGCGTGGTCAGCGTGGCGCCGGGCCCGGCGCACGCGTCCAGCGCCACGTGTGCCGTGATGTCGCACGAGCCGTCGGGCACCGGCCGGACCTCGCGTCCGTCGCGGAAGCCGGTCAGGGTGCCGAACGGCGGGCGCGCGGCGAGGTCGTGGGCGTAGTCCACCGCCACCGCCAGACCGGACCGCAGCGTGGCCACCGCCCGGGCCCAGGCGGCGTCGCGCGGGTGGCCGATCTCGGCGCGGGAGCCGGGCGGGGCTCCTTCGAGCGGCCACCAGTGGGCCAGCCAGCCCGCGTCGCGACCGGTCACCGGGTCGCCGAGCAGCTCCTCGCCGTCCGGCCGGACGAGCACCCGGCGCGGGGTGCCGCCGCCGTCGGCCTCGGCGACGTCCAGCGGCACGTTGTCCAGCCACTCGTTGGCGAACAGCAGGCCGTGGACGCCGTCCGGGGGAGTGTCCGTCCACTCCACGCGCGGATCGAGGCCCGCCGGCCGGTCGGCGAGCTCCACCGCGTACGGGCGCAGCCGCCCGGCCAGCTCCGGCGGGCACTGCGCGAGCACCCCGGCCACCAGCTCGCCGCGGCCCGCCCCGACGTCCGTGAACGTCAGCTCGCCGGGGTGCCCGAGGGCGGCGTCGACGCGGCGCAGCAGCTCCACGACGGCCCCGGCGTAGAGCGGGGAGGCGTGAACGGAGGTACGGAAGTGGCCCGCGGGGCCCTCGGGACGCCGGTAGAAGCCGCCGGGGCCGTACAGGGCGGCCTCGGCGGCCTCCCGCCAGGTTCTCGTTCCGTTCGTTCCGCTCGCCATACGCACACGGTAAGCGGGGGCGGCGGGCTCGGGGGCCTCCACCTTGGGGAGTAGACGGGAAGCGGCCGGATCGACCGCCGGGCTGACCCCGGCACCGGTTCGGGGTGCCTACGCTGGGTGACGTGCACCGCCTCTACGACTTTCTTCGCAGGCACCCCACCGGGGTGGACAGCTTCTGGGCTCTCCTCCTGCTGGGGCTCAGCGGCCTGTCCGTGATCGAAGGCAGCGGTCAGGGGCAAGGGTCGAAGATCGTGGCGACGTGCACGGCCGTGGCCCTGTGCGTGGTGATCACCCTGCGGCGGCGCGCCCCCGAGCGGATGCTGCTGCTGGCGACCGCGGCCGGGGTCGCGCAGCTGGTGTTCGACGTGGGCCCGAACGTGTGGGACTTCGCCATGCTGGTGATCATCTACACGGTGGCGTCCGGCCACACCCGCTGGGCCTCCCGCTACGCGCTGATCGCCGGTTTCCTCGCGCCCGTCCTGACCGCCTTCCGCTGGCCGGATCCGCCCGAGTACTCCTCGACGGGCAAGAGCATCGCGGGGATCGTCTTCCTCACCGTGCCCTTCATCCTGGCCTGGGTCCTCGGCGACTCGGTGCGCACCCGCCGCGCCTACTGGGCGCAGCTGGAGGAGCGCGCCACGCGCCTGGAGAAGGAGCGCGAGCAGCAGGCGCAGATCGCCGTCACCGCCGAGCGGGCCCGCATCGCGCGCGAGCTGCACGACGTCGTCGCGCACAACGTCTCCGTGATGGTCGTGCAGGCCGACGGCGCCGCCTACGTCCTGGACGGCTCGCCCGATCAGGCCAAGCAGGCCCTGGAGACGATCTCCAGCACCGGCCGCCAGGCCCTCGCCGAGATGCGCCGCCTGCTGGGCGTGCTGCGCACCGACGACAGCGGCGAGGGCGGCGAGTACGTCCCGCAGCCGGACGTCGAGCAGATCGGCGACCTGGTCGAGCAGGTGCGGGGCGCGGGCCTGCCGGTGGACTTCAAGGTCGAGGGCGCGCCGCGGCCGCTGCCGAGCGGCGTGGAGCTGACCGCGTACCGGATCGTGCAGGAGGCGCTGACGAACACGCGCAAGCACGGCGGCCCCGACGTGGGCGCCAGCGTCCGGCTCACCTATTTCGACGACGGGCTGGGGCTGCTGGTCGAGGACGACGGCCGGGGCGCGCAGCACGAGCTGTACGAGGCGGGCGGCGCCGACGGCATGGGGCATGGTCTGATCGGTATGCGCGAGCGCGTCGGCATGGTCGGCGGCACGCTGGACGCGGGGCCGCGGCCGGGCGGCGGCTTCCGGATCAGCGTGCTGCTGCCGATCAGGTCGGGCCGCTGACCGCTCCCGCGCACCGGCTCAACTCATCCACCTCCGAAAGGGACTCCGCATGTCCATCCGAGTCATGCTCGTCGACGACCAGGTGCTCCTGCGCACCGGATTCCGCATGGTGCTGGCCGCACAGCCCGACATGGAGGTCGTCGCCGAGGCCGGGGACGGCCAGGAGGCGCTGGAGGTGCTGGCCGGCACGGCGGTGGACGTCGTCCTGATGGACGTCCGCATGCCGCGCCTGGACGGGGTGGAGGCGACCCGTCGCATCTGCGCCCAGGACGACCCGCCCAAGGTGCTGATCCTGACCACCTTCGACCTCGACGAGTACGCCTTCTCGGCGCTCAAGGTCGGCGCCAGCGGCTTCATGCTCAAGGACGTGCCGCCGGCGGAGCTGCTGGGCGCGATCCGGGCGGTGCACAGCGGCGACGCGGTGGTGGCGCCCAGCACCACCCGCCGGCTGCTGGACCGCTTCACCCCGATGCTGCCGAGCACCGGCAACGAACCGACCGGCACCGAGCTGGGCCGGCTCACCGACCGCGAGCGCGAGGTCATGCTGCTGGTGGCCCAGGGGCTGTCCAACGGCGAGATCGCGGCGCGGCTGGTGCTCTCGGAGGCCACGGTCAAGACGCACGTGGGGCGCATCCTCACCAAGCTGGGGCTGCGGGACCGGGTGCAGGTGGTGGTGATGGCCTACGAGAGCGGTCTCGTCCGGGCCGGTGGCGGCGGCCCGGCCGCCCGCTAGGACCCCCTCCCACAGGACCTGACCAGGGCTGCCGCGCGCCTCAGCGCAGCACCCCTTCGACGAAGTCGCTGCCGAGCCGGGCCACCACGGTCAGGTCCAGCTGGTGCAGGACGTACCGGCCGCGCCGCCGCGTGGTGACGAGCCCGGCCTTCTTCAGCACCGCGATGTGCCGGGAGACCTCCGGCGGGGTGATGTCGACGCCGCTCGCCAGCTCGCCCGTGGTGTAGCTGGCCCGCGCCAGGAAGCGGCACATGCGCATCCGCAAGGGGTGGGACAGGGCCTCCAGACGCAGCTTGAGCAGGTCCAGCGAGGCGGGGCCGGGCAGCTCGGGCGCGGCCACCGGGTAGTGCACCATCGGGCGCCAGCCCGGGGCGTGCAGGACCCACACGTGGGGCCAGCCGAACGAGGACGGGACGAAGGTGACGCCCTGGCCGATCGCCGGGTCGAGCGCGGTCGTCCGGCCGTTGCCGAGCTTGTCGACGACGATCCGGGACCCGTCCTCCGACAGGGACACCGCGGCCGACACCTGGCCCAGCGCCTCGGCCAGGCCCTTGTGGCGCAGCACCTCGGTCTTGTGCCGGGCGTCGGCGGCGAGCTGGACGCGCACCCGCTGCCAGACGTCGTTGAAGAACGCCTCGGCGCAGTCCTCGAAGAGGCGGCGCAGCCAGGCCCGTACGGCCGGCGGGTCGTCCAGCAGCCGCTTGGCGAACTCCAGCTGCCTCGGCCCGCGGGCGGTGGCGCGCTCCAGGGCGTGCTCCCGCGCCCCGGCGTCGACCAGCGGCGACGGCCCGGGCTGGGCGTAGAGGCTGGAGCAGGAGATCTCCATCGCCGCGTTGACGAAGACCTCGTCGTCGAGCCGGTCCAGCATGTCCAGGTCCTCGGCGAGGGTGTTGCCGGGGATGCCCTGGGTGTCGGGCAGGGCCGCGAACGGCATGTTGACGTCCGAGAACGTGGAGGTCCACAGGAAGTCCGCCTCGCACAGCCGGTCCGCGAGGTCCGGTTTGAGGGCGGCATTGGTCGCGGTCGTCCAGCCGTGCAGCCCGGGGTGGTGCCCCGGCTCGGCCAGGGCGTGCAGCGCGGTGCACAGCTCCGCCAGCGGAGAGGGGCGGAACAGGATGCGCTCGGGCGGCAGGCCCGCGATGTCGATCATCACGCTCATGTGCTCATCGTGCCTTCCTTTCCGCAGGTCGGACGGTCGATTGACGGCTCTCGTCAATCCATGCGCAGAGTGTGCGGCCGGCGGCGCACCGTGGAGGACATGAACGCCAGCCAGCAGCACATGCTCGATCTCTACCGTTTCGCCCAGCACCAGGAGAGCGCCCCGCCCGCACCGGGCAGCGGCGACCTGCAGGCCGCCCGTGAACTCCGCACCTGGCTCCGCTTCCAGGCCGTCGTCGGCGGGCGCACCACGACCCGCCGCCGGCGGTGGGCGGCGGCCCTGCGAGGCCAGCGCCGGCAGGGCCTGATCCGCGCCTGACCCGTTGTCCACAGGGCTGGGGACGGCCAGGAGAGACGTGCGACCGCCTCGCGTAGCATGACAAGGGAATCGTCCGGTACCCCCGCGGACTGGAACGGAAGGCATCCCGCCGCGTGAACGCACATCTCTCCCCCGACCACGGGAGTCCTCAGGACCGCCCTGCCCGGCTCACCGTCGGCGTCGTCGGCGCCGGCCGCGTGGGCCCCGCCCTGGCAGCCTCGCTCCAGCTCGCCGGACACCGCCCGGTAGCGGTCTCCGGCGTCTCCGACGCCTCGCTGCGCCGGGCGGCCACGATGCTGCCGGACGTGCCGGTCATGGCCCCCGCCGACGTCCTGGCCCACGCCGAGCTGGTCCTGCTGACCGTGCCCGACGACGCCCTGCCCGGGCTGGTCGCGGGCCTCGCCGAGACCGGCGCCGTGCGCCCCGGGCAGCTCCTGGTGCACACCTCCGGCCGGCACGGCGCGGCCGTGCTCGACCCGGCCACCCGCGCCGGCGCCCTGCCGCTGGCCCTGCACCCCGCGATGACGTTCACCGGCACCCCGGTCGACGTCCAGCGGCTGGCCGGCTGCTCCTTCGGCGTCACCGCCCCCGACGAGCTCCGGCTGGCCGCCGAGGCGCTGGTCATCGAGATGGGCGGCGAGCCCGAGTGGATCGCCGAGAGCGCCCGCCCGCTCTACCACGCGGCCCTCGCCATCGGCGCCAACCACCTCGTCACGCTCGTCGCCCAGAGCATGGAGCTGCTGCGCACGGCCGGGGTCGAGCACCCCGCCCGCATGCTCGGCCCGCTCCTGGGCGCCGCCCTCGACAACGCCCTGCGCAGCGGCGACGCGGCCCTCACCGGCCCGGTGGCCCGCGGTGACGCCGGCACGGTCGCCGCGCACGTCGCCGAGCTGCGCGCCCACGCCCCCCAGGCCGTCGCCGGCTACCTGGCGATGGCCCGGACCACCGCGGACCGCGCCCTCGCGCACGGCCTGCTCAAGCCCGAACTGGCGGAGGACCTCCTCGGCGTCCTCGCGGACGGAGGCACCCAGTGATCACCCAGCTCGCCCGCGACGCCGCGGAGCTGCACGCCCTCCCGCGCCAGGGCCGCCGCGCCGTCGTCATGACGATGGGCGCCCTGCACGAAGGGCACGCCACGCTCGTCCGCGAGGCGCGCCGGCTGGCCGGCCCGGACGGGCAGGTCGTCGTCACCGTCTTCGTCAACCCGCTGCAGTTCGGCCCCGGCGAGGACCTCGACCGCTACCCGCGCACCCTCGACGCCGACGTCCTCCTCGCCGAGCAAGCCGGCGCCGACGTCGTCTTCGCCCCGGCCGCCGACGAGGTCTACCCTGGTGGCGAGCCCCAGGTCCGCGTCACCGCGGGCCCCATGGGCGAGCGCCTCGAAGGCGCCTCGCGCCCCGGCCACTTCGACGGCGTGCTCACCGTCGTCGCCAAGCTGCTCCACCTCACCGGCCCGGACCTCGCGCTGTTCGGCCAGAAGGACGCCCAGCAGCTGGCCCTGATCCGCCGCATGGCGCGCGACCTCAACTTCCCCGTGGAGATCGTGGGCGTCCCCACCGTCCGCGAGGGCGACAACCTCGCCCTCTCCAGCCGCAACCGCTACCTCTCCGACGCCGACCGCGCCTCCGCGCTGGAGCTCTCGCGCGCCCTGCTGACCGGCGCCGCGGCACGCGAAGCCGGCCCGGCGGCGGTGCGCCGCTCCGCCCGGGCGGTCCTGGACGCGGCGGCCGCCATGGAGCCGCCCGTCGTCCTCGACTACCTGGCCCTGGTCGACCCCGCGGACTTCACCGAGGTCGCCGACGACCACAGCGGGGAGGCCGTCCTCGCCGTCGCCGCCCGGGTCGGCACCACCCGCCTGATCGACAACGTCCACCTGACCTTCGGAGAGCGGCGATGACCGGCATACGACTGAACGCGCCCCGGCCCGGCTGGTCGGTCGACGCCGACGTCGTCGTCATCGGTTCCGGCGTCGCCGGCCTCACCGTCGCGCTGCGCTGCGCCGCCGCCGGCCGGAAGGTCACCGTCGTCACCAAGGCCCTGCTCGACGACGGCTCCACGCGCTGGGCCCAGGGCGGCATAGCGGCCGCGCTCGGCGAGGGCGACACCCCCGAGCAGCACCTGGACGACACCCTCGTCGCCGGCGCGGGCCTCTGCTCCGAGGAGGCCGTGCGCACCCTCGTCACCGAGGGCCCCGACGCGGTGCGCCGCCTCATCGGCACGGGCGCCCGCTTCGACACCGACGCCGACTCCGGCGAGATCCTGCTGACCCGTGAGGGCGGTCACCACCGCAGCCGCATCGCCCATGCGGGTGGTGACGCCACCGGCGCCGAGATCTCCCGCGCGCTCGTCGAGGCCGTGCGCGCCGCCGGCATCGAGACGATCGAGCACGCCCTCGTCCTCGACCTCCTCAAGGACGCCACCGGCCGCGCGGCCGGCGTCTCGCTGCACGTCATGGGCGAGGGCCGGCACGACGGCGTCGGCGCCGTCCGGGCCGGCGCGGTGGTGCTGGCCACCGGCGGCATGGGCCAGGTGTTCTCCGCGACGACCAACCCGGCGGTCTCCACCGGCGACGGCGTGGCGCTGGCCCTGCGCGCCGGCGCCGAGGTCTCCGACCTCGAATTCGTGCAGTTCCACCCGACGGTGCTGTGGCTCGGCCCCGACGCCAAGGGCCAGCAGCCGCTGGTGTCCGAGGCGGTGCGCGGCGAGGGCGCCCACCTCGTCGACGCCGACGGCCACCGCTTCATGGTCGGCGCGCACGAGCTGGCAGAGCTCGCGCCGCGCGACATCGTCGCCAAGGGCATCATGCGGCGCATGCGCGAGCGCGGCGCCGAGCACATGTACCTGGACGCGCGGCACTTCGGCGCCCGGATGTGGGCCACGCGCTTCCCCACGATCCTGGCCGCCTGCCGGTCGCACGGCATCGACCCGGTGACCCAGCTCATCCCCGTCGCCCCCGCCGCGCACTACGCCTCGGGCGGCGTACGCACCGACCTGCACGGACGCACGACGGTGCCGGGCCTGTACGCGTGCGGCGAAGTGGCCTGCACGGGCGTGCACGGCGCGAACCGCCTGGCGTCCAACTCCCTGCTGGAGGGCCTCGTCTTCGCCGAGCGCATCGCGGCGGACCTCACCCCGGCCGCGGACGGCGCCCCCGTCCGCGCCGCGGCCCAGCCGGCCGCGGGCGCCGGCGCGGCCGCCTTCCTGATCGACCCCGAGGCGCGGGCCGCGATCCAGCAGACCATGACCAACGGTGCCGGCGTGCTCCGTTCCAGGAAGAGCCTGGAGCACGCCGCACAGGAGCTGGCCCGCATCGCGCGCGAGGCCACGACGGAGGAGCCCGGCACCGAGGCGTGGGAGACCACCAACCTCCTGCTCGTCGCCCAGGTGCTCGTCGCCGCCGCCCTGCGCCGCGAGGAGACCCGCGGCTGCCACTGGCGCGAGGACCACCTGGAGCGCGCGGACGACCAGTGGCGCCGTCACCTCCTCGTGGCGCTGCGCCCGGACCGTACCCTTGCGGTCTCCACCACCGGATCCGCCGCCTTCCCGCCCGTCACCGCCGCCCCCGAGGAGAACAGCGTGAGCACCCACGACGACCGCCCCCTGCACCAGATCGGCCTGTCCGGCCAGGAGTCCGCGGAAGCGGAAGCGGCGGCCGGCGGCTGCGGTGACGCCTGCGGCTGCGCCGGCGGCGAGTACGGCGAGGAGGGCTTCGAGTGCGGGCTCGACCCGGAGCTCGCCCGCCTGATCGCCGAGGCCGGGCTCGACCCGCTGCAGATCGAGGACCTCGCGCACCTGGCCATCGAGGAGGACCTCGACGGCGGCAAGGACATCACCACCTTCGCCACCATCCCCGAGGACTCCGTCTGCACCGGTGACTTCACCGCCCGCGAGGCCGGCACCGTCGCCGGCCTGCGCGTCGCGGAGGCGATCCTGTCCGTGGTGTGCACCGACGAGTTCGAGGTCGAGCGGCACGTCGAGGACGGCGACCGGGTCGAGGCCGGGCAGAAGCTGCTGTCCGTGCGCACCCTCACCCGCGACCTGCTCACCGGCGAGCGCAGCATGCTCAACATCCTGTGCCACCTGTCCGGCATCGCCACCGCCACCCGCGCCTGGGCGGACGCTCTGGAGGGCACCGGCGCGGCGGTCCGCGACACCCGCAAGACCACGGTCGGCCTGCGGGCGCTGGAGAAGTACGCGGTCCGCTGCGGCGGCGGCGTCAACCACCGCATGTCGCTGTCGGACGCGGCGCTGGTCAAGGACAACCACGTCATCGCCGCCGGCGGCGTCGCCCAGGCGTTCAAGGCCGTGCGCCAGGAGTTCCCGGACGTGCCGATCGAGGTCGAGGTGGACCGCATCGACCAGATCGAGCCGGTCCTCGACGCGGGCGCCGACCTCATCCTGCTCGACAACTTCACCCCCGAGCAGACCCGCGAGGCCGTCGCCCTCGTCGCCGGCCGGGCGATGCTGGAGTCCTCGGGCCGCCTGACGCTGGCCAACGCCCGTGCCTACGCCGAGACCGGCGTCGACTACCTGGCCGTCGGCGCGCTCACGCACTCCTCCCCGATCCTGGACATCGGCCTGGACCTCCGCGAGGAGACCCCCTGATGCTCCTCACCATCGACGTCGGCAACACCCAGACCGTCCTCGGCCTGTTCGACGGCGAGGACATCGTCGAGCACTGGCGCATCTCCACCGACCCGCGCCGCACCGCGGACGAACTGGCCGTGCTGCTGCAGGGGCTGATGGGCCGCCACCCGCTGCTCGGCGACGAGCTGGGCGACGGCATCGAGGGCATCTGCATCTGCTCGACCGTGCCGTCCGTGCTGCACGAGATGCGCGAGGTGACCCGCCGCTACTACGGCGACGTGCCCGCCATCCTCGTCGAGCCGGGGGTGAAGACCGGCGTGCCGATCCTCATGGACAACCCCAAGGAGGTCGGCGCGGACCGCATCATCAACGCGGTCGCGGCCGTCGAGCTCTACGGCGGGCCGTGCGTGGTCGTCGACTTCGGCACGGCGACCACGTTCGACGCGGTCAGCGCGCGCGGCGAGTACGTCGGCGGCGTCATCGCCCCCGGCATCGAGATCTCGACCGAGGCCCTGGGCGTCCGCGGCGCCCAGCTCCGCAAGATCGAGATCGCGCGTCCGCGCAGCGTCATCGGCAAGAACACCGTCGAGGCCATGCAGTCCGGCATCCTCTACGGCTTCGCCGGCCAGGTCGACGGCGTCGTGGGCCGCATGGCCCGCGAGCTGGCGGACGACCCCGACGACGTCACCGTCATCGCCACCGGCGGTCTGGCGCCGCTGGTGCTCGGCGAGGCCACGGTCATCGACGAGCACGAGCCGTGGCTGACGCTGATCGGCCTGCGGCTGGTGTACGAGCGGAACGTGGCCCGGAGCTGACCCGTTGCGGCGGGGGAGATCCTTTTCCCCCGCCCCCGGGCAACCAACCCGCACCCGAAGATGTCCTGACAGCTGTCAGGCGTGACCGGGCGGTCGATGGGGACTGGGACGGATGGGCATGAAACGAATACGGCAACGGGCGGCCACGGCCGCCGTCTTGCTGACGGCCGGCCTCGGCCTGACGGCCGCTCAGGCCCATGCCGGGCAGGCCGCGCCGCGCACCGCCGACTACCAGGCCATCGCGCACCCCGTCGCCGGCCACCTCGGCGAGACCGTCGACGTCGAACTCGGCGTGCGCAACGCCGGGCCCGGCCCGGCCGCGACCGGAGGCCGGGCGTACGAGGTCACGGCCCCGGAGGGCACCACGATCGTCTCGGCCGCGGCGCCGGACCCGGCCCGCGACGGCGGACAGCGGTGCGCCGAGAGCGCCGGGCACAGCGGCACGTACCTGTGCACCATCGGCGAGGAGTTCGCGGCGGGCGACCGCGAGACGCTGCGCTTCCGTGTCCGCATCGACGAGAAGGTCGAGGACGCCGAGGGCTGGGTGCGCGTCGTCGACCCCGACGGCGACCCGGACCCCGACCCGGACCCGGGCAACGACTCCGCGCCGATCCGGGTGGAGGTGACGGACGCCGCGCCCACCCCCCGCGGCCATCCGGCCGCCGCCCTGTCCGGCACCCTCCTCCTGGCCACCACCTCCGGCACCGCCCTCTCGGCCGGAGCCATAGCCCTGGGAATGCGCCGCCGCGAGGACTGAGGGCCCCGGGAACCGGTCAGGGCCTCGGGAGCCGGTCAGGGCCCCGGCGCCGCGCCCGGTATTGCATGCTGAGCGAATTTTGTCCGCTTAGCACTTAAAGTCGGCCCATGCCCACGCCCTATGGATCCCGCGGCGGCATGGCGTTCAGCGCGGACGAGCTGCGCGTGCTGCGTCGTGCCCTCGACATCGCAGTCCGGCCCCAGTCCGTTCCCGCCCGGCCCGGCCCCGCCCGGGAGGCGGAGGTGCGGGCCTGCCTGCGGCTCGCGCGGGACGTGGACGAGGCCGGGCGGGAGGGCGCCCGGTTGCGCGCCTTCCTGCTCACCGACCTCGTCCGCTACCGCGAGGCGCTGCCGGGCGCCGCGTCCGGCTATGTGCAGCGGCTGCGCGACGCGCTCGCGGAGGGCTACCGGCCGAGGGCCGAGGACCTCGCCGCACTGCGCTCGCTGTGCGCACCCGCGGCGGCCGACGGGGTCGAGGCGGACGACAGCGTCGAGGCGAGCCGGCGCCGCGCCCTGCTGGCGCGCTGCGAGCACCTGGCCGAGCAGGCGGTGCGGGCCAGGCTCGCCGCCCGGGCGGCCGACACCGTTCCCCCGGCGTGCCCGCCCCCGCCGGCACGCACGCACCTGATGGCCCTGCCGGGCGGCTGCACCGCCGGGCCGGACCCGAAGCCGGACGACAAACCGGCGCCGCCCCCGGCGGCCCCGCAGCCCAAGCCGAAGCCGTCGTCGCCGCGCCCGGACCGGCCGATCCCCACCCCCGGCGAGGTCTTCCCGCCCCGCCGCAAGCCCGCGCCGCCGTCGGCCGCCCGGGGTCTCGCCGCCGCCCGGCCCGCCTGACCCGGCCGCTCCGGGGCAGCGGCGGGCGCGTAATCTGGGCGGGTCGCTCGAATACGGCACAATCCCCGATCCAGAAGGAGCCGACGGCCATGGACTATGTCGCCGCGCTGGTCCCGCCTGTGGTGATGGCGGCGGCCTTCATCGCGCTGGTCGTGACGATCGTCAAGAGCCAGGGCGGTGCGAACAAGGCCAAGGAGGACGCCCTCGTGGACGCCGCACTGGCCCGCGCCGAAGCCGCCGAGCAGGCGGCGAAGCCCACCGGGGCCTGAGACGACGGCACCCCCGGGGCCCCGGCGAGTGCGCCGGCCCCGGACCCGGGCGTACGGGCCGAGCGCATTTACTCGGAGCGTGCGCCCTTTTTGCTGCGCCCACCGGCTCCCGGTCCGCCGCCGTTTCGCCGCCGGTTCCGTCATGGGTTCGCCGCCGGGATTTGCCCGCGCCGGGGCGCGCCGATAAACCGGCATTCAAGACATCTCCCACTATTATTCGCGTGTGGTTCGACGCCTGGGTGAACTGGAAGACGCCGTGATGACGCGCGTGTGGGAGTGGAACCGACCGGTCACCGTTCGGGAAGTCCTGGAAGACCTTCAGCAGGAACGGTCCATCGCGTACACCACGGTGATGACCGTAATGGACAACCTGTATCAGAAGGGCTGGCTGCGGCGGGAAGCCGAAGGCCGCGCCTATCGATATGAGGCGGTCTCCAACCGGGCCGCCTACTCGGCCGCACTGATGAACGAAGCTTGGTCCCTCAGCGACAACCCCGCGGCCGCCCTCGTCGCCTTCTTCGGCATGATGTCGGCCGAACAACGCGAGGCCCTCCGCGACGCCATCCGCGTCGCGCAACTCGACGGGCCCGACGACCCCCAGGGAGCGCCGGGGCGATAGCGTCCGGACATGTCCGCTCTCACTAAAGTCGTCACCGTCCGCAGGGCCCGCACCAGCGATGTGCCCGCGCTCCGCCGGCTCATCAACGCCTACGCGCGCGACCGCATCCTGCTCGACAAAGCCACCGTGACGCTTTACGAGGACATCCAGGAGTTCTGGGTCGCCGAGCGGGACGAGGACGGTACCGTCATCGGATGCGGCGCGCTGCACGTGATGTGGGAAGACCTCGCGGAGGTACGCACTCTCGCCGTTGACCCCGGCGTCAAGGGCGGTGGCATCGGCCACCTGGTACTGGACAAGCTGCTGCAGACCGCACGCTGGCTGGGGGTGCGGCGCATTTTCTGCCTCACCTTCGAAGTCGACTTCTTCACGAAGCACGGCTTCGTGGAGATCGGAGAGACCCCCGTCGACGGGGATGTCTACAGCGAGCTGCTGCGTTCCTATGACGAGGGCGTTGCCGAGTTCCTGGAGCTCGAACGAGTGAAGCCGAACACCCTTGGCAACAGCCGGATGCTTCTGCATCTGTGAGCGCGGTCCCTATGTCCGAATCGCGCCCCTATCGTGCAGGCCCGGAAGCCATCGTTCCCATGCTGAAGGCCGACTGAACCTTCCCGGGGGGTTTGTGTTTTTCCGGGAAAGGCGGTTTGCTATTCCTCCGTAATCCCTTTTCCGCTGATGAAAGGAATCCCCCGTGGCGCAGAAGGTTCAGGTCCTTCTTGTCGATGACCTCGACGGCGGCGAGGCCGACGAGACGGTGACGTTCGCCCTGGATGGCAAGTCCTACGAGATCGACCTCACCACGGCCAACGCGGACAAGCTGCGCGAGGCGCTCGCGGACTACGTGAAGTCGGCCCGTCGCACGGGTGGCCGCGCCACCGGCGGCCGCGGGAAGGCCCGCGCCGGTGCCGCCGTCGCCGGCAGCCCCGACACCGCGAAGATCCGCGCGTGGGCCAAGGAGAACGGCTACAACGTGAACGACCGCGGCCGCGTCCCCGCCGACATCCGTGAGGCGTACGAGAAGGCCAACGCCTGATCACCTGCGGGATCTCTCGCCCGATCCCCCGGCCGTTCCGGCCGACTCCCCGGCGGCTGATCCCTGCGCGCCCCGCCGGCGCGCAGCAGCCGGGCCCGGTGGCACTCGGTGGCCGCCGCGCCCACCAGCCGTACGAGATCGGGGGCGCCGCCGTCGCCCCCGAGGCCGGCCACCGGCAGCGTGGACTCCACGTCGCGCCCCGGCTCCGGCGGCCGCACCCACACGGCCTCTGCGGCCTCTGCGGCCTCCTGGGGGTCGTAGCGCCCCTGTGACGCCCGCGACGTTCCGCACCCCCGGCCGGGCCCGCCGTCGCCGCCCTGCGGCCAGAAGCCCCCGTCCAGGGGCTCCGGCGCCACGATCCGGCCGCCCGCGCCCCGCGCGGTCAGCTCCAGGGCCACGCCGCCCCACTCCAGCCAGCCCAGCAGCCCCGGCAGCTCGTCGGCGCTGCCCGCGGCGGTCAGGAACCACATCGTCCGGGTGCGGCCGTCCAGCGCGACCGGCCCGGTGGCGGCCACCCGGTCGAGCACGGCGAAGCCCGCCTCGGCCGGCATCCCCAGCGCGTCGAACCGCACCCCGGTGATCAGCTCCGGCGGCCGCCGGTAGGCGGTCGGCGCGGTCGGCCAGCCGAGGACGCACTCGTACCACTGGCGCCACCGGCGCCACGGGTGCGGGCCCCGGGGCTGGTCCCCGGGCGGGGTCGGATCGCCCGAGGGGCGGCACGGGCACGGGAGGGCTACCGTCATGAACGGTGCAACTGTGGAAGACCCAAGAGGTTACGCACCGTTGATAGTTGGGCACGCTCCGTATAAGACGTCAGGGGCGCACAGGGGCTCCTGGTGGCGCGAGGGTGTTCGCCCGTAGCGGAGGGAAAGTCCCCGCGCCGCATGGAGTGCCGGTGCCTACGGGTAGGACCTTCCCCGTGGGAAGAGGCGATATAGCGGGCCCAGTGGCGCGTCACCGGGGGTGGTGGCGGGACCGCGGGCGGGCGTGTCGGGGCACGCGGGCGTTCGCCGTGGGCGTAGTGGTGGTGGGCGTATATGCCTGGCCTGCGGGAACATCGTCTCCCACCATCGGGTTGGAGGAGATGTCGGCTGTTCGGCAGCAGGTTTCCCCGCCGACGCGGGGGTGATCCGGACGGATGTCGGCAGTTGGAATGAGCTGTCCCGTCCCACGGGACTAGCATGCGGAAGGACAGGGAGGGGACCGACCCCTAACTGCCTGACCGCTCTGAGGAGCGATTAACGATGTTCGAGAGGTTCACCGACCGCGCGCGGCGGGTTGTCGTCCTGGCTCAGGAAGAAGCCCGGATGCTCAACCACAACTACATCGGCACCGAGCACATCCTCCTGGGGCTGATCCACGAGGGTGAGGGTGTCGCCGCTAAGGCCCTGGAGAGCCTCGGGATTTCGCTTGAGGCTGTCCGCCAGCAGGTGGAGGAGATCATCGGGCAGGGCCAGCAGGCTCCGTCCGGCCACATCCCCTTCACCCCCCGTGCCAAGAAGGTGCTGGAGCTCTCGCTCCGCGAGGCCCTTCAGCTGGGCCACAACTACATCGGCACGGAGCACATCCTGCTCGGCCTGATCCGTGAGGGCGAGGGCGTCGCGGCCCAGGTCCTGGTCAAGCTGGGCGCCGACCTCAACCGGGTCCGGCAGCAGGTCATCCAGCTGCTCTCCGGCTACCAGGGCAAGGAAGCCGCCACGGCCGGTGGCCCCGCCGAGGGCACCCCCTCGACCTCGCTCGTGCTGGACCAGTTCGGCCGCAACCTCACGCAGGCCGCCCGCGAATCCAAGCTCGACCCGGTCATCGGGCGCGAGAAGGAGATCGAGCGGGTCATGCAGGTGCTGTCCCGCCGCACCAAGAACAACCCGGTCCTCATCGGCGAGCCCGGCGTCGGCAAGACCGCCGTCGTCGAGGGCCTGGCCCAGGCGATCGTCAAGGGCGAGGTGCCCGAGACCCTCAAGGACAAGCACCTCTACACCCTCGACCTCGGCGCCCTGGTCGCCGGCTCCCGCTACCGCGGTGACTTCGAAGAGCGCCTGAAGAAGGTCCTCAAGGAGATCCGCACCCGCGGCGACATCATCCTGTTCATCGACGAGCTCCACACCCTGGTCGGTGCGGGTGCCGCCGAAGGTGCCATCGACGCCGCTTCGATCCTGAAGCCGATGCTGGCCCGCGGTGAGCTGCAGACCATCGGTGCCACCACGCTCGACGAGTACCGCAAGCACCTGGAGAAGGACGCCGCCCTCGAGCGCCGCTTCCAGCCCATCCAGGTCGCCGAGCCGTCGCTGCCGCACACGATCGAGATCCTCAAGGGTCTGCGCGACCGTTACGAGGCCCACCACCGCGTCTCCATCACCGACGAGGCGCTGGTCCAGGCCGCCACGCTCGCCGACCGCTACATCTCCGACCGCTTCCTGCCGGACAAGGCGATCGACCTGATCGACGAGGCCGGCTCCCGGATGCGCATCCGCCGGATGACCGCGCCGCCGGACCTCCGCGAGTTCGACGAGAAGATCGCCGACGTGCGCCGGGAGAAGGAGTCCGCGATCGACTCGCAGGACTTCGAGAAGGCCGCCTCCCTCCGCGACAAGGAGAAGCAGCTCCTGGCCGCCAAGGCCAAGCGGGAGAAGGAGTGGAAGGCCGGCGACATGGACGTCGTCGCCGAGGTCGACGGCGACCTGATCGCCGAGGTCCTCGCCACCGCCACCGGCATCCCGGTCTTCAAGCTGACCGAGGAGGAGTCCTCCCGCCTGCTGCGCATGGAGGACGAGCTGCACAAGCGCGTCATCGGCCAGAAGGACGCCATCAAGGCGCTCTCCCAGGCCATCCGGCGCACCCGTGCGGGCCTCAAGGACCCGAAGCGTCCCGGCGGATCGTTCATCTTCGCCGGCCCGTCCGGTGTCGGTAAGACCGAGCTGTCCAAGACGCTCGCCGAATTCCTCTTCGGCGACGAGGACGCGCTGATCTCCCTCGACATGTCGGAGTTCAGCGAGAAGCACACCGTCTCGCGTCTGTTCGGCTCCCCGCCCGGATACGTCGGTTACGAAGAGGGCGGCCAGCTCACCGAGAAGGTGCGCCGCAAGCCGTTCTCCGTGGTCCTCTTCGACGAGGTCGAGAAGGCCCACCCGGATATCTTCAACTCGCTGCTGCAGATCCTGGAGGACGGTCGCCTGACCGATTCCCAGGGCCGCGTGGTCGATTTCAAGAACACCGTCATCATCATGACGACGAACCTTGGCACCCGGGACATCTCCAAGGGCTTCAACCTGGGCTTCGCCGCCCAGGGCGACGTCAAGACCGGGTACGAGCGGATGAAGGCGAAGGTCAACGAAGAGCTCAAGCAGCACTTCCGGCCCGAGTTCCTCAACCGTGTCGACGACACGGTGGTCTTCCACCAGCTCTCGCAGGAAGACATCATCCAGATCGTCGACCTGATGATCGCCAAGGTGGACGAGCGGCTGAAGGACCGCGACATGGGCATCGAGCTCAGCGCGGACGCCAAGCAGCTCCTGGCGAAGAAGGGCTACGACCCGATCCTGGGCGCCCGCCCGCTGCGCCGCACCATCCAGCGCGAGATCGAGGACATCCTGTCCGAGAAGATCCTCTTCGGCGAGCTCCGTCCGGGCCACATCGTGGTCGTCGGCACGGAGGGCGAAGGCGAGGAGAAGAAGTTCACCTTCCGCGGCGAGGAGAAGTCGGCCCTGCCGGACACCCCGCCGGTCGAGTCCGCCACCGGTGGTGCGGGCCCGAACCTCTCGAAGGACGCGTAAGGGCACGCAGCGCCCGTAGCGCCCGTACGTAGGCGGTAGGGACCGGCCCCGGTCCCCGTGGAGTTTCCACGGGGACCGGGGCCGGTGTCGTTTCGCTACAGGCCGGGCGGGTGCCTTCTGACGTGCAGGTCGTCGCCGAAGCGGTCGGCGCCGAGGAGGGTCAGCTTCACCCCGGGGTAGGGCTCGATGGCCAGCCGGCCGGCGGGGAGCGGGCCGGTGTGGCCGGTCAGGTCGAGTACGACGTCCCCCTCGGCCCCCTCCACGTCGAGGGTCAGCGCGCGCAGGCCGGGGAAGACCGTCAGGAGCCGGGCGTCCATCAGGGTGCCCGGGGGCAGCAGCAGCTTCAGTGCGATGACCCGCGGCAGCGGAGCCGTCTCCTTCAGGAGGTGGGTGCAGGGTGCGTGCAGCCCGAGAACCTGCACGCCCGAGCCGGCCAGCGCGGAGATGTCCCCCAGCAGGGGACACGACTCGATCGACAGCTCCTCCATCTCCGGATGGTCGGCGAGAAACTCCAGCGTCCTGAGCGATGCGTTGTTCTCCACGGCCATCTCCCGCACACAACGGCCCCGGAGCGCCCGGCGGAGGCTGCCCGAGCAGTGGTTGCCCCAGATGACCAGAGCGCCGACGGGGCCGAGATCCGCCAGCAGGGAGAGTTGTTCGTGATCCACCACGTCGAGCCCGATGTCGTCGAGGCGCATGGAGGAGAGAACCTCTTCCGCGAAGACCCGGGCATTCGCAGGCTGCCACTGATAGGCGATCCGGGCGCGGACCATGCTCGACTCGTGCTGCGCGTATCGCTTGAGCAGGGGAATCGCTGCGCTTCCCAGGGAGGCGAGCACCTGCACGACCCCGCTGGCCGATACGTGGCCCAGCCCGGTCGGCTCCGGCAGACAAGGCAGCACATCGGGTCCCAGTGAGGACAGCAAGTCAGCCTCCGCCTCGGAGAGCGGGGGCCCCAGTGCCTCGACCCCCTTCCACACCGCCTCGTGCTGGTCGTCGTCCAGATAGGCGGCGCTCATCGCGCACTCGGCCGCCAGCGTGCGCAGCGACCACGCCGACTCGCGCTCACTCGCCTCGCCGCCGGCCGCCAGCAGACCCGCGACGACCCGTCGCACCTCCGTGCGTCCGCAGTGCCCGATGACCAGCCGGATGACGTCCTGCCACTGCTCCTCCGCCGCGTGCCCCAGCAACTCGTCCAGGCTGTCGTTCTCCCGGAATTCGTTTGCCGCGAGAAAGTCCTGGAACGTCCGGTGAATGAATTGCAGGGAATCCGCGGCCCGCTCCTGGAGCAGCCCGCTGCGATTGAGGAGGTGCCTCAGCACCTCTCGCGCCGTTCCCTGTTCCCGGACGTGCCGCAGGCCGTTCATGCCCAGTTCCAGCTGACGCACGGCTTGTTCCCCGGAGAGTTCGGCGCGACCGTTCCGTACCAGCCAGACGGCAATGCGCTGCAATAACTGGCGGCCGTCGTCAATGGTCAGGCATATGCCTTCGGGGGCACCCACGCGCCGGTACGTGTCCCTGTTGCCCAGCAGCATCGACAGGGCGGCGTCGTAGAGCTGCCAGCGCGTGCGCGGCAGGAGGCCGCTGCGGCGGCGGTGGAGGGCGCAGATGACCGCGCACAGCAGAGGCGTACGGGCCAGGTCGCGCAGCCCGGTGTTGCGGAGGAACTCCTGCGAGAGGTCGCGTTCGAGGGCGGTGAGCCGGGCCCGTTCCTGGTCCGCGCGCCCCTCGTCGGGATACGCGCCGCACTCCAGGCGCGCCGCCGTGTGCCAGGCGGCGACGAAGGACTGGATGTCCCTGCTGCCCATGGGCAGGAGCTGCAGTTCCTCGAAGCCCTCCGACTGCAGCCATGCGTGCTCGACCGCGAGCGGGCGGACCGTGACCAGGCAGCGGGTCCGGGGATACATGCGCAGCAGGTCGGCGAGCCACCTGCGGGCCACTGCGCGGTCGGCCCGGGGCAGCTCGTCCAGTCCGTCGACGAGGAGCAGGGCGCGGCCCGACTCCAGGACGCGGCCGGCCCAGCCGCCGGGCGCGGCGTCCACCGGTAATTGCGCGATGGTCGGCAGCTGGGCCGGGGTGGGGTTCGCGATGCCCTGGGCGGCCAGACTGCGCATGGGGATCACGAAGGGGACCAGGCCGTCCAGCTCGCTCAGCTGCTTCGGCATGGTCCGGCAGGCGGCGTGGGAGGCCAGCCACCACACGAGCGTCGTCTTCCCGGCTCCGGCCTCGCCGCGCAGGACTGTCCGGGGGCGGGTGCCCAGGAGGTCCTCGATCCGCTGAGCCCGCGGGGCGGGGAGGGTGCCGCCGTCCCGCTGCTCGGCGGACGGTGCCGCCAGCGCCTCCAGGCTCAGGTACGCGGTGTCCAGGTCCCAGCTGTTCTCGTTCGTGCCGAGGTCGTCGAGGCCGAAGACCTCCATGCGGCTGTAGCGGGCCTTGACGGCCTTGGCGTACAGCGGCTCGTAGGCGAAATCCCGGGGGTCCGGCGAGCTGTGCGCTTCCACCGCGGGTGCGTCCGGCCAGTGCTGTCGCAGGGCGTGCACGAAGTCGGGCTCCCGCAGCACGCGGGAGACGGGTACGGCGTCGATGGCCGAGTGGTTCCAGCCCCTGGCGTCCTCGGTGACGATGCCGAGGAGTACGGGGCCGACGAGCAGCGGGCCGCCGGAGAGGCCCGCCCAGGGCGAGCCGTCGGGCCGGTGCGCGGGTGGGTGGTCGACCTGCAGGACGTACCGGCCCCGCATCCGGCCGGACAGCGGCGTCAGGGTGCCCGGGACCTGCACGGCCTCCAGGTCGTCCTCCTCCCCGTACCGCTGGACCTGCGGGAAGCCCAGGACGGTGCAGCCCCGCACCGCCTGCTGCCCGCTGAGGGCCGCCCAGCGGAACGGGGGCAGCCGGTCGGCGGGGACGATCGGCCACCGGGCCTTCAGCAGCGCGGCGTCGCACTGGAAGAGCACGCTCGACCACACCACGTCGCACATCCCGCCGTTTCCGGCGGGCGCGACGACCCACACCCGGTCGTTGCCGGACAGGATGTGCGCACTGGTCAGTACCAGCTCCGGGGTCAGCAGCACCCCGCTGCCCTGCTGCCTGCCCATCACCGCCACCAGGCGGTCCTCCACGGACCTCATTGCTCGGGCGGTGCCACGCCGAACCCCGACAGCCCCGCCGGCCGGTCGTTGCCGACCTTCCAGCCCTCGCCGGTGCGCCGGTCCCTGGGAGTCAGGGTGAAGGCCACCTTGTGCGTACGGGCGGAGCCGCGCGAGGCGTCCGCGCCCGCCTCGACGATCCATGCCTTCACCTTGCCGCCGGCCTTCGCGTCGCGGCGCAGCTCGACCGTGAACTCCAGCGCGATGTCGCCGACGTCGAAGGCCAGGTCCTCCCCGGCCCCGGCAGCGGCCGCGCGGGTCAGGCCCGAGCGGATCGCCCGTACCGCCTCCGCCAGCTCTATGTCCCCGAAGTCCTCGAAATCGTTGCTCACTGCGAGACCCCCCGCACGGTGCGTACGCATCTGCCGTCCGGAGCGTACCGCCGATCTTGGGTCTCCGACCCCGGAATGCAGGGTCCGGACCGGCCTCCGCGGTGACGTGGCGCACAGAGCAATTCGCCACTACTACGCCGGATAGCGGAAAAGTCGATCTCGGGAATTTCCCCGGAATTCCACGGGAGGGGCCGGGCGGCCGTTCCCGGAATTCTCTCCCCGGCTACTGCGTGCACTAGTAAATGGGCTGCTTGGCAAGAGCGGGAAGCGCTGGTTACCAAGGTATGGCGATCCCGGCCGGCGGTCGGGACCTGTTCCTTCCTGGAGGTTTATCCGTATGTCGAAGCGCACCGCTTTCCGTAACACGAGCAAGACCGTCCTTCGTGCCCGCGTCGCCGGCCTCGTGGCCGCCGGCATCGGTGCCTCGGTCGCACTCGGTTCCGGGGTCGCGCTCGCTGCCGACACCACGGCTGCTGTCGGCGGGTTCCCCGCGTTCGCTTCCGTCGCCGCTCTGGACGACGCGCTGAACGCTCAGGCCGCCACCCAGCTGAAGGTGGCGGAGAAGGTGAAGCAGGAGAAGCAGGCCGCTGCCGAGCAGGCCAAGCGGGATGCCGCCAAGCGTGCCGAGGACGCCCGCAAGCAGGCCGAGGCTTCGCGCAAGCGCGCCGACGCCTGGGTCGCCCCGGTCGAGGGCTACCAGGTCGGCCAGCCCTTCGGCATCTCCGGCAAGATGTGGGCCGCCAAGCACAGCGGCCAGGACCTGGTCGTCGGCACCGGTACGTCCGTGAAGGCCGTGCACGGCGGTACGGTCGTCAAGGCCGGCCCGAACGGCGGCGGTGACGGTCCGGCGTACGGCAACGCCATCGTGATCAAGCACAGCGACAACACGTATTCGCAGTACGCCCACCTGTCGCAGGTGAAGGTCTCGATCGGCCAGACCGTGACCACCGGCCAGCTGATCGGCCTGTCCGGCTCCACCGGTAACTCCTCCGGCCCGCACCTGCACTTCGAGATCCGCACCACCCCGAACTACGGCACCGCCGTCGAGCCCGTCGCCTTCCTGAAGGCCCACGGCGAGACCCTCTGACGCCGGTCGTCCGAGCCGCGAGCCACGAAGCCGGCGCACCGCCTGACGGCGGTGCGCCGGCTTCGTCGTGTCCTCAAAGAGCCGTGTCCTCGGGAAGCCGGGGGGCAGCAGGCGTGCCTACGGTGGTCGTGCGGCAAGCGCACCCCACCACCGGTACGGAGCGCATCATGATCAAGGGCATTGCGATCACCACCGTCTGGGTCCTCGACCAGGACCGGGCGAAGGACTTCTACACCGACAAGCTCGGCCTTGAGATCCGCACGGACATGACCGTGGGCGGCGACAAGGGCATGCGCTGGCTCACCGTCGGCGCCAAGGACCAGCCGGACGTCGAGCTGACGCTGATGGCTCCCGGGCCGCCGGGCCTGGACCCCGAGTCGGCGGAGGCCGTGAAGAAGCTGGTCGCCAAGGGCGTGCTGGGCGCCGGAGTACTCAGCAGCGACGACGTGCGCCGCGACTACGAGGCGCTCAAGGCCAAGGGCGTCGAGTTCCTCCAGGAGCCGCAGGAGCGCCCGTACGGCACCGAGGCCATCCTGCGCGACGACTCGGGCAACTGGTTCTCGCTGACCCAGCAGCGCGAACAGCTGGACCTCGGCAAGGACTGGGGCGAGTGCGTCGACCCGATGTGAGCCGACCCGATGTGAGCGGTACGGACGTGGCCGGCGGCTAGTCCGGCACCTGGATGATCGGGAAGCTGCCCGTGCGCGTCGGGGAGGACTCCGGGAGCCACAGCACCGCGATGGCGCCGGTGCCCTCCTCCACCTCCGGGTCGGCGTTGCGGAAGGTGAGGCGGGCGCCCAGGACGCGGGCCTGGCCCGCGGCGATGGTCAGGCCCAGGCCGTGGCCCTTGCCCGCGCGGTCCTTGCTGCCCGTGCGGAAGCGGCTCGGGCCCTCCTTGAGCAGTTCCTCCGGGAAGCCGGGGCCGTGGTCGCGCACGCGCAGCACGCGTCCCTCGACCGTGACCTCGATCTCGCCCCGGCCGTGCTTGGCGGCGTTGGCGAGGAGGTTGCCGAGGATGCGTTCGAGGCGGCGCGGGTCGGTGGAGACGTAGGCGCTGCGGACGATCCTGACCCGGGCCTTTGGGGCCACCGACCGCACCCGGCGCTGCACGAATTCGCCGAGCTCGATGTCCTGCAGCTCGGCGCGCTCGGCGAAGCTGTCCAGCCGGGCGACCTCCAGGACGTCCTCGACCAGGGTGCGCATGGCCTGGGCCCGGTCCCGTACGAGCTCGGTGGGGCGGCCCGGCGGCAGCAGCTCCGCCGCGGTCAGCAGGCCGGTGACGGGGGTGCGCAGCTCGTGGGCGATGTCGGCGGTGACGCGGCGTTCGGCCTCCAGCCGGTCGCGCAGCGCCTCGGCCATGCCGTCCACGGCGCGGGCCAGGTCGTCCGTCTCGTCGCGCACGCGGCCGCCGATGGCGTCGCGGACGCGCACGTCGGGGTCGCCGTCCGCGAGCTTGCGGGCGGCGGTGGCGGCCTTGCGCAGGCGGCGCGAGAGCTGGCCGCCGACGAGGATGCCGAGGGCGCAGCCGCCCAGGACGACCGAGACGGAGCCGATGATCAGGGCCCGGTCGAGGTCGTTGAGGATGTCGTAGCGGTCCTTGAAGCGCGTGTGGATGGAGAGGATCTTGCCGTTGCGCAGCGGTGTGGAGGCCCAGACCTCGGGGGCGCCGTTGCCGCTGTCCTGCAGGTAGGTGGCGCGCAGGCCCAGGTCGGCGGCGTCGCGGAGCGGCTTGGGCAGCGTGGGGTCGTCCACCTTGGCGCGGAGCATCAGCTTGCCGCCGGTGGACTCGTAGTAGCGCTGGGCGATCTGGACCCGGTCGTCCATCTGGTCGCGGCTGCTGTTGAGCATGGAGACGCGGGCCGCGTTGTGGACGACGAGGCTGAGAGCGACGGCGACGAGCGCGCCGACGGCCGCGATGGCCAGGCTGACCTTCCAGCGCAGACCAGTGCGGAGGGCGAGCTTCACCACGTTGCGACCATGCTTCTCACCGGCACGGGCGACTCAGCCCCGGAGCTTGTAGCCGAAGCCGCGGACCGTCTCGATGCGGTCCTGGCCGATCTTGCCGCGCAGTCGCTGCACGTGCACGTCGACGACGCGGGTGTCGCCGCCCCAGCCGTAGTCCCAGACCCGCTCCAGCAGGCGGTCGCGGGAGAGCACCGTGCCGGGCGCGGCGGAGAACTCCAGCAGCAGCCGCATCTCGGTGGGGGTGAGGGCGACGGGCGTGCCGGCCTTGCGGACCTCCATGCCCTCGGTGTCGACCTCCAGGTCGCCGAAGCGCAGCACGCCGCCCTCGATCGCCTCGGACTCCTCCGCGCCGCCGGCCGTGCCGCTGGCGTGTCCGAAGCGGCGCAGGACGGCCCGTATGCGGGCGACGAGCACGGCGCCGTCGAAGGGCTTGGTGACGTAGTCGTCGGCGCCGGCCTCCAGGCCGAGGACGACGTCGATGGAGTCGGCGCGGGCCGACAGCATGATCACCGGTACGGTCGACTCGTCGCGGATCCGGCGGCACAGGCTGACCCCGTCCAGGCCCGGAACCATGACGTCGAGCAGGGCGATGTCCGGACGCCGGGCCCGGAAGCTCTCCAGCCCCAGCAGCCCGTCGGGCACCGCGGTCACCGCGAAGCCGTCGCGCTCCAGCGCGAGCTGGGTGGCCTCCCGGATGACGTCGTCGTCCTCGACGAAGAGCACATGCGTATCCGCCACGCTGCCCTCAGCCCTCCGTTCCCTTGTTGCCGACCTTGCCGTAGTCGGTGTGCGTGCGGCCGGACTCCTGGAAGGCGCCGTCCGACCAGTGGTAGGTCAGGACATCTTCCCCCGACGCACAGCAGACGGCATCGCCCGGTGCGTAGACCTGCTTGGTGATCACCAGGTCGCGCCGGTCGATGTCGGCATAGACGGGGGACTGCTCGGCCGCGAACACATTCTCGTACGCGTCACCCCTGGGACGGTACACATACGAGCCGATGCCGATGGAGTCGCCGCACGTCAGGACGTTCACCACGATGTCGGAGCGGGCCGCCCCGGTGAGCTGCCCGTAGATGACGTCGACCGGGTAGTGGTCCTTCACGCAGGGCTTGAGGTTCTTCTTGATCTGGTCGCTGACCCTGGGGTCGGCCTTGATCAGCTTGACGGCGTCGACCTTGCCCTGCGCCGAGGTGGCCGTCGCCGAGGGCTCCCGGGTGGCGGCCTTCGCCGCCGCCTGGGTCTCCGCGGGCCCCTCCTTGCGGACGCCCTCGCTGCTGGCACCGCATCCGGCGAGCAGAAGACCGGCGGTCGCGGCCAGTGCGGAGACCGCGCCACCGGTGATCAGCGCCGGCTTGATCCCGGCAGCCTTGATCAGGCCGCGCACCGTTCCCGCCCCCGCTCGACGCGCTCAAGGGCGTGGAAGTCCAGGTCCCGGCTCTCCAGCTCCTGCCGGAGTCGCGCCAGGGCCCGGTGCAGCGTGCTCTTGACCGTGCCGGTCGACATGCCGAGCGCCTCCGCCGTCTCCTCCGTGCTCATCTGCTCCCAGTGTCGCAGGACGACGACGCTGCGCTGCTTGGGTGCGAGGACGCCGAGGATGTCCATGAGCAGGGCGCGGTCGGCGTGCTGCTCGGTGCCGTCCTCGACGCTGGCGTCGGGGAGCTGCTCGGTGGGCACCTCGTCGAGCTTGCGGGCGCGCCACCACTCGGTCCGCGTGTTGATCATGACGCGGCGGAGGTAGGCGTCGGCCAGCGACTTGTCCGCTATGCCCTCCCAGCGGCCGTAGGTGCGGACGAGGGCGGTCTGGAGGAGGTCCTGCGCGTCGATGGGGTCCGGGACGAGGCGCCGGGCGCTGCGCAGGAGGGCGTCCTGACGGTTGCGCACGTACTCTTCGAAGTCCAGAACCTTGCCGCTGCTGGCCATACTCGCAGCCTCCATTCCCGCTTTGCGTTCCCCGCGACGCTGGCAGTCGTCCAGCACGGGTAGGACGCTACGGAGGAGCTGTTGCGACGCGATGTGCACCAGCCCTTCGGCTGGTGCACAGCTGTCCATAGGTTGTGTAACAGCCCGAAGGAAAGATCGGGGAAAGAGCGGCTCTGTCCGTTTCGTTGCGGACCTGACAACGTTGTGCGGCGGCCGTTCGTGACGTTCTCCGTGACGGTTCTGTGAGCAGGCTGTGTGAGCGGGCTGTGTGGCGCCGCCGCCCCGTCAGGTGAGCGGCAGCCGGTAGAGGCCGTCGGCCAGCGGCTCGACCAGGCCGTCGGCCACCAGCCCGTCCAGCGCCCGCGCCCGCTGCACCGGCTCGTGCCACACCGCGTCCAGCGCCGCCTGCGGCACGGGGGCGACCGCCTCGCGCAGCACCGCCAGCAGCTTCCCGCGCACCTGCCGGTCCGTTCCCGCGTAGGTCTGGCCCCGGCGCGGCGGGCCGTCGTGCTCCGGCGACCCGGCCGCCAGCCAGGCGCACTCGCCGGCGATCGGGCAACGGGCGCACCCCGGCGTGCGGGCCGTGCAGACCAGCGCCCCCAGCTCCATCGTGGCCGCGGCCCAGCGCGCGGCGACCGCCTCGTCCTCGGGCAGCAACGCCCGGGCGAGCCTGCGCTCGGCGGCGGTCGTGGCGTTCGGCGGGTACTGGGTGCCGCTGACCGCACGCGCGAACACGCGACGGACGTTGGTGTCGAGCACCGCGTGACGCCGGCCGTACGCGAACGACGCCACCGCCGCCGCCGTGTACTCGCCGACCCCCGGCAGCGCCAGCAGCTTGGCGTGGTCGTCCGGGACCTCGCCGCCGTGCCGCTCGGTGATCGCCGTCGCGGCGGCATGCAGTCGCAGGGCGCGGCGCGGGTAGCCCAGGCGCCCCCACGCGCGGACCGCCTCGCCCGGCGGCTCGGCCGCCAGGTCGGCCGGGCGCGGCCAGCGGGCCAGCCACTGCTCGTACATCGGCAGCACCCGGCTCACCGGGGTCTGCTGCAGCATGAACTCGCTGACCATCACCCCCCAGGGCCCGGCCTCCGGGCGTCGCCAGGGCAGGTCCCGCGCGTGCACCCCGAACCAGTCGATCACCGGGGCGTGCAGGAGAGTGGACGTCTGGGGCGTGGTGTCAGGCATCGCAGTCATGGCACCACCGATCCTGGCACGCCCGCGCGGAGCGGGGAAACGCACCGGCCCCGCGTCGGCCCGCCTACGCTGATCGCATGACCCCGACGGAGACGCTCCCGCCGCAGATCCGGGCGGCCCTCGACGCGCACACCACCCTGACGCTGGCCTACGCGGACGAGGACGGCCCGCAGGCGTGCGCGGTGCTCTACGCGGTTGCCGACCGCCAGCCGGACGCCGAACAGCAGTCGGTCGCCGAACAGCAGAGGGGCGCCGACCGGCAGCCGGACGCCGATACGACGACCCTCGTCTTCGTCACCTCCCCCCACACCCGGCACGGCCGCGCCCTCCTCTCCGGCGACGCGCGCGTCGCCTTCACCGCGCAGCGCGACGGCCAGGAATGGACCGCCCTGACGGGAGTTCAGGGCCGCGGCACCTGCCACCTGCTGGTCGGCGCCGAACGCGCCGCGGCATGGCGGGCGTACAGCGCCCGCTTCCCCTACGTGGAAGAGAGCGACCGGCTCCGGCAGGCCATGGAGCGCGCCGAATTGTGGGAGTTGCGCCCGACATGGCTGCGTCTCGTCGACAACGGCCGCGGCTTCGGGCACAAGACCGAGTGGCCGCGCCCGCTTTCGGCCTGAAACCGACGTACCGTCACCGCACACGCGTCGCACGACCGCGCACACGGACGCCGGTGCAGACGACCCCTGCCGGTGCGCCAACAGTCCTGGTTGCGGGCAGATGATGAGAAAAGTAGGCACTCCTACGGCGGGTACTGGCTGGTGCCCCGCCCGTTCTCTCGTAGAGTCTTCGCGTGGGATCTCTGCGCAATCCGATCGGGCCGCTTCCCTCCTCCATCTACTGGCGGCGGAGGGCAGTTGCGCTTGGCCTGCTCGGCCTCCTCGTACTGCTGGCGGTGTGGCTGCTCACCATGGGGGGCGGTGACGGCTCCGAGGGCTCCCAGAGCGAGGGGTCCAACGGTCCGGCGGACACCACCATTACGCCCGGCCCGACGCCCTCGGGCCCGCACAGCGGTGAACGCCCGGGCGGGCGCGACGATGCGCGCAACGGCGGCACGTCCGGCGCCGGTACGGGCAGCGGCTCGGCCGGCGGCGCCGGTACGGGCGGCGGAGCCGGCGGCGCGGGTGCTGCCGCCGGCGGCTTCGGCGGCGGTGCCGGGCTGGCGGTCAGCGGGGACGGCAAGCCGGTCGCCGCCGGATCGACGCTGCCCGACTGCACGTCAGGAGCGGTGAAGGTGTCGGTGCGCAGCGTCAAGGCGTCCTACGGGCCCGGCGAGAAGCCGAAGTTCGAGCTCGTCGTGCAGAACTCCGGTGGCAGCGCCTGCAAGGTGAACTTCGGCGCCACCGCCGCCCTGCTGAAGATCACCGACAGCAAGGGCGAGGAGCACGTGTGGGCCTCCGACGACTGCCCGCGGGGCACGGGCGCGGTCCACTTCGAGGTGCCGGGCTCGGGCGAGACCAAGCGCACGCTGGAGTGGGACCGCAAGCGCAGCGCCCCGCGCTGCGCGACCCCCGCCGGCAGCCCCGCCGCCGCGCCCGGCACGTACCGGGTCGAGGTGAAGGTCGCGGGCGTCACCGAGCGCACGGAGTTCGTGCTGGAGAAGAGCTGACGCCGCCCGAGGCGGGACAGCCGCACGAGGCAGGACATGGGTGAGGGCCCCGCGAGCGCGGGGCCCTCACCCATGTCCGGAGGTGTCCGGGCTCAGACGTACCGTTCGAGGATCGAGGACTCCGCCAGGCGCGAGAGGCCCTCACGGACCGAGCGGGCGCGGGCCTCGCCGACGCCGTCGACCGTCTGCAGGTCGTCGACGCTGGCGGCGAGGAGCTTCTGCAGACCGCCGAAGTGGTCCACGAGCCGCTCGATGATGGCGCCGGGCAGCCGCGGCACCTTCGCCAGCAGGCGGTAGCCGCGGGGCGAGACCGCCGAGTCCAGCGTCTCCGGGGAGCCGCTGTAGCCCAGGGCCCGTGCCACGATGGGGAGTTCCAGCAGCTCGGCGTGGGTGAGGGAGTCCAGCTCGGAGAGGGCCTCGGCGACCGTGCGGGTGCGCTTGGCGGTCGGCTCGGGGACGTAGTCCCGCACGACCAGCTCGCGCTCCGGCTCCACACCGGCGATCAACTCGTCCAGCTGCAGCGACAGCAGACGCCCGTCGGTGCCCAGCTCGACCACGTACTCCGCGATCTCGGTGGCGATGCGGCGCACCATCTCCAGCCGCTGCGAGACGGCCGTGACGTCGCGGACGGTGACCAGGTCCTCGATCTCCAGGGCGGAGAGGGTGCCCGCGACCTCGTCCAGACGGAGCTTGTAGCGCTCCAGGGTCGCCAGCGCCTGGTTGGCGCGGGAGAGGATCGCGCCCGACTCCTCCAGGACGCGGCGCTCCCCGCCCACGTACAGCGCGATCAGCCGCATCGACTGGCTGACGGAGACGACGGGGAAGCCGGACTGGATCGACGCGCGCTGCGCCGTGCGGTGCCGGGTGCCGGTCTCCTCGGTGGGGATCGACGCGTCCGGGTAGAGCTGGACGCCCGCCCGCACGATCTTGGAGATGTCCTTGTCGATGATCAGGGCGCCGTCCAGCTTGCACAGCTCGCGCAGGCGGGTCGCGGTGAACTCGACGTCGAGGACGAATCCGCCGGTGCACATCTGCTCGACGGTCTTGTCCATGCCGAGGACGATGAGCCCGCCCGTGTTGCCGCGCAGGACGCGCTCCAGGCCGTCGCGCAGGGCCGTGCCGGGCGCGACGGCGCTCAGCGAGGCGCGCATCAGCCCGTCGACCCCGGAGCCACCGGAGCCGCTTCCGGCCTTGCCGGGGCCCGATGCCCGGTCGTTGGCTGCCACTGCACTCCTCCGGTCGCAAGGTCAACGGTGCCGCGGGCCGCCCTTGCTGTTGCGTACGCCGTCGTGCACGCCGTGTGCGTCGCGTACGACGCTGTGTACGTACGGGCGGGACCAGGGCAAAGTCTACTGGCGCCCAGCCTATTAGGGGGCTGTCCTCAGCTCTCCTCAGGTCGGGCTCCGGCCAACGCCTGCCGCCCGCTGCCGGCCCGCTTCTCGCGCTGAGGGCGTCCGGGGAGCACGCGGAGCGCCTCGCCGATGTCCGCGACCTCCAGGACGCGCATGCCGCTGGGCACCTTGCCGGGGTCGGCCGGCACCAGGGCGTGGGTGAAGCCCAGGCGGGCGGCCTCGGCCAGCCGCCGCTGCACGCCCGTGACCCGTCTGACCTCGCCGGCCAGGCCCACCTCGCCGATGGCCACCAGGTTCTTCGGCAGCGGGGTGTCGCTGGCGGCGCTGGCCAGGGCGAGCGCGACGGCCAGGTCGGCGGCCGGCTCGGAGAGCTTCACGCCGCCCACCGTGGCGCTGTAGATGTCCCGCTTGCCGAGCGCGCTGATGCGGCCGCGCTGCTCCAGGACGGCGAGCATCATCGACACGCGCGAGGTCTCCAGGCCGGAGGTGGTGCGCCGGGGCGAGGGGATCTGGGAGTCGACCGTCAGCGCCTGCACCTCGGCCACCAGCGGCCGGCGGCCCTCCAGCGTGACGGTGAGGCAGGTACCGGGCACGGGCTCGGCACGCCGGGTGAGGAAGAGGCCGCTGGGGTCGGCCAGGCCGGTGATGCCCTCGTCGTGCAGCTCGAAGCAGCCGACCTCGTCGGTGGCCCCGTAGCGGTTCTTCACGCCGCGCACCAGGCGCAGGCGCGCGTGCCGGTCGCCCTCGAAGTGCAGCACGACGTCGACGAGGTGCTCCAGCAGGCGGGGACCGGCGATGGCGCCGTCCTTGGTGACGTGGCCGACGAGCAGCGTGGACATCCCGCGCTCCTTGGAGGCCCGGATCAGGGCCCCGGCGACCTCGCGGACCTGGGCCATGCCGCCGGGCGCGCCGTCGATCTCGGGGGAGGCCACGGTCTGGACGGAGTCCAGGATCAGCAGGGACGGCTTCACCGAGTCCAGGTGCCCGAGGACGGCCGACAGGTCGGTCTCGGCGGCCAGGTAGAGGTGCTCGGAGAGCGCGCCGATCCGGTCCGCGCGCAGCCGGACCTGGCTCGCCGACTCCTCGCCCGTCACGTAGAGCGTGCGGTGCTCGTCGGAGGCGGCCTTGGCGGCCACGTCCAGCAGCAGGGTCGACTTGCCGACGCCCGGCTCGCCGGCCAGCAGCACCACCGCGCCGGGCACCAGCCCGCCGCCCAGGACGCGGTCCAGCTCGTCCACGCCCGTGCTGCGCGCGGTGGCCTGGCGGCCGTCCACCTGCCCGATCGGCAGCGCGGCGGAGGTCACCCTGCCGGGGGCGGTCGTCCGCACGGCGGGCGCGCCGCCGAACTCCTCGACCGTGCCCCACGCCTGGCACTCGGGGCAGCGGCCGAGCCACTTGGCGGTGGTCCAGCCGCACTCGGTGCAGCGGTAGGAGGGCCGGTCCTTGGCGGACGAGCGGGAAGTACGGGCAGCCATGCGGACCACCGTAGCGGCGGCCACTGACAGCGCCGGGCCGGTGGCGTTCGCTTGTGCACGCCGTTTACCGCTATCGGTGCGGAATGTGTGGCTCCTGTCCCCTTTCGAGGGAGAGAGTCACCCGTACGGGTTAAACCTGCGGCTGCAGGGCGGACGAGGGCGCACCATCCGCCTACCGTCGCCGGGATGATGACGAGCAGGCCCGAGCCCCCCACGCATGCCACCGGCGCGCACCGCGCATCCCGCCGTGCGCCGCGCGCGGCCCAGCCCCCGGTCGTCGAGCCCGTCGAGCATGCCCCGCACAGCGGGCGTCCCGCAGCCGGCGGGGCGGAGGACACCAAAAGCGCCGGAAGCGCCGGGAGCCCGGCCGCCCTCGTCGACCACCCCGCCCTCGTCGACCGGCCCACCCTCGTCGAGCAGCACGGCCCCGCCGCCCGGTCCGGTCCCGCCACCCCGACCGGCCTCGTCGAGGGCCTGCCCGAGCGCTACGAACCCCACCTCGACGGTCTGTTCACCTACTGCCTGTCCGTCCTCTGCGACCACGACGCCGCCGTCGCCGCCCTCGGCGAGATCCTGGCCCTCGCCGAGCGGCGCACCGACCGCGCCCCCGCCGCCGAGGAGGCGCACCGCGCCTGGCTCTACGCCCTGGCGCGCTGGGAGTGCCTGCGCCGCCTGGCCGAGCGCGGGGCGGGCACGGGCCCCGGCCCCCGGCCCGGCGAGCCTGCTCCGGACGCCGACTCCCGGGCCCGCGCGGAACTGGCCCTGCTCGCCTGGCCCGAGGCCGCCGGCACCACTGCCGAGCAGCGCGAGGCCCTGGAGCTGGCCGTCCGGCACGGTCTCGCCCCGCACGAGGTCGCCGCCGTGCTCCGCCTGGACCACGACGCCGCACGCACCCTGCTCTCCAGTGCCGCCTGCGAGGTCGAGCGCACCCGCACCGCGCTGGCCGTCGTGGAATCCGGCCGCTGCCCGGTCGTCTCCCGGTTCGTGGGGGAGACGGAGGTCCTGCTGGGCGCGGCGCTCCGGCGGGAGCTCGTACGGCACGTGGACGAGTGCGCCGACTGCCGCCGCACCGCCGAGCGGGCCAACGCCGGCGAGCCCTGGCCCGGCACGGCCGCCTCCACCGCCGCCCTGCCCGTCCTGGAAGCCCCCCGCGCCGCGGCGCACAGCGCCCTCGCGCACGCCCTGAGCGCCCGCCCGCAGCGCCGGCGCGCGGCCGCCCGCGCCACCCCGCGCTTCGACCGCGGCGGCTTCCCGCTCGCCCCCAAGGACCGTGCCGCCCGGCGCAGCCGCCTGCGCACCCGGGCCGTGACCACCACCGTCGTCGCGACCGTCGTGGCCGCGCCCATCCTGGCCCTGTGGGCCGCCTACCGGGGCGGCCCCGAAGGACAGGGCGCCGCCTCCGTCTCCGCCACGGAGACGGACAGCCTGGGCGGCGGCTCGCAGCAGGGCACGTACGACGACCCGTACGCGGCCCCGTACGGGCCCTCGGGCGCCACCCACAGCTCCACCGGAACGGGCACGCCGGCGCCGGCGACCGTGGGTCACCGCTTCTCCGAGGTCTCCGTCGCCGTGATCGGCCCCGACGGCCGGCCGGTGCCGGTCGCGGCTCCGCCCGTGGTGGGCGCCACGCCCCCGGCCGTGGCAGGCGCAGCGCCGCTGCCCGCGGCTCCCGGGCGGGTGACGGGCCCCGGCCGGCTCACGGTCGAGGCGCAGCCCAGCGGCACCGCCACGATCATCAAGCTGACCGCCAGTGGTGGCGAGCCGGTCAGCTGGTCCATGTCGGCCGACGCGCCCTGGCTGCGGCTGAGCCAGCCGGGCGGGGTGCTGTACCCGGGCCGGTCCGTGACGGTCACCGTGTACGTGGACCACGGCCGGGAGCCCGCGGGGCGCTGGAGCGCCCGCGTGGCCGTCGCGCCCGGCGGCAGCGTGGTGACGATCGAGGGCTGTGGCACCGCTCCTCAGCCGTCACCGTCGTCGGACCACCCGAGCACACCGCCCCCCTCCGCCCCCGCGCCGACACCCGCGCCGAGCCGCACGGGCGGCTGAGCGGGAAACGAGGAGGAGGAAGGGTAGAGAGGAAACGATCAGCGGGCGTCGGCCGGGTGCGGGGCCATCGGCAGCAGCGAGGCCATGCGCTCCTCGCACAGCTTCACCAGCTGCGCGTAGCCGTCCTTGCCCATCAGCTCGATCAGCTCCGCCCGGTACGACACGTACACCGGCTCGCCGGCGCCGTGCGCGGACCGCGCCGAGGTGCACCACCAGTGCAGGTCGTGGCCGCCCGGGCCCCAGCCGCGCCGGTCGTACTCACCGATCGTGACCTGCAGCACCTGGGTGTCGTCGGGCCGGTCGATCCAGTCGTACGTCCGCCGCACCGGCAGCTGCCAGCACACGTCCGGCTTGGTCTCCAGCGGCTCGCGGCCCTCCTTGAGCGCCAGGATGTGCAGCGCGCAGCCGGCGCCGCCCGCGAAGCCCGGCCGGTTCTGGAAGATGCAGGAGCCCTGCCAGCGGCGCGTCTGCCGCTCGCCGTCGTCCTCGTCGAGCTGCGTCCAGCCGGACTCCGTGCCCACGTCGTGGAACTGCCACATGTCCGGCGTCAGCCGTGCCACGTGCCCCGCGACGCGCTGCTCGTCCTCCTCGTCGGAGAAGTGCGCGCCCAGCGTGCAGCAGCCGTCGTCGGCGCGGCCGGCCTTGATGCCCTGGCAGCCGCTGCCGAAGATGCACGTCCAGCGTGAGGTCAGCCACGTCAGGTCGCAGCGGAAGACCTGGTCCTCGTCCGCGGGGTCGGGGAACTCGACCCAGGCACGGGCGAAATCCAGCCCGACCTCGTCCGGAACGGCGCCCTCGGACGCGCCCTTGCCCTTGGCCTTCTTGAGCACCTTGGAGGAGAGCTCATCGGCCTTGCCGGAGCTCTTTGTCTGGTTCTTCGAGGCTTTGTCCCGCGCTTTGTCCGGTTTGGCCTTCTTCGTCTTCGCCACCCCTCAAGCCTAAGTGCCCCCGGCCGCGGCAGTAGCGTTCAGGCCATGAGACTCGGTGTCCTCGACGTGGGCTCGAATACGGTCCACCTGCTCGTGGTGGACGCGCACCCCGGTGCCTGCCCCTTGCCCGCCCACTCCCACAAGGCCGAGTTGCGCCTGGCCGAACTGCTCGACAAGGGCGGCGCCATAAGCGACGCCGGCGTGGCGCGGCTGATCGCCGCGATCCACGAGGCCCAGCAGGCCGCCGAGGACAAGGGAGTCGAAGAAGTCCTCCCGTTCGCGACCTCCGCCATCCGCGAGGCCACCAACGCCGACGCCGTCCTCAGCCGGGTCAAGGACGAGACGGGCATCACGCTGTCCGTGCTCTCCGGCCCCGAGGAGGCCCGGCTCACCTTCCTCGCCGCCCGCCGCTGGTTCGGCTGGTCGGCCGGGAAGCTCCTCGTCCTCGACATCGGAGGCGGCTCCCTGGAGGTCGCCTACGGCCTCGACGAGGAGCCCGACGTCGCCGTCTCCCTCCCGCTGGGCGCCGGCCGCCTCACCACCGCGTCCCTGCCCGGCGACCCGCCCGACCCCCAGGACGTACGGGCACTGCGCCGCCACGTCCGCACGGAGATCGCCCGCGACGTCGGCCAGTTCACCCGCAACGGCCGCCCCGACCACGTGGTCGCCACCTCCAAGACCTTCAAACAGCTCGCCAGGATCGCCGGCGCCGCCCGCTCCGCCGAGGGCCCCTACACCCAGCGGATCCTCGCCCGCACGTCCCTGGAGGAGTGGGTGCCCAGGCTCGCCACCATGACCGTCAAGCAGCGGGCCGCGCTGCCCGGCGTGTCGGAGGGCCGGGCGAGGCAGCTGCTCGCGGGCGCGCTCGTCGCCGAGGCGGCCCTGGACCTGTTCGGGCTGGACGAGGTGGAGATCTGCCCCTGGGCGCTGCGCGAAGGCGTCATCCTCCGCCGACTGGACCACCTCCCCACGGTGTGACGCGTGCCCCGCTTGCGGGACCACCTGCCCGCCGCCGCAGGGGCGGGCATACGCTGTCCCTCGTGACAGAGCCAGTGGTGCGCATTCCGGATGCGAAGGTCGCGCTGTCAACGGCATCGGTCTACCCCGAGTCGACGGCGACGGCCTTCGACATCGCCGCACGCCTGGGCTACGACGGCGTCGAGGTCATGGTGTGGACCGACCCGGTCAGCCAGGACATCGAGGCGCTGCGCCGCCTCTCGGACTACCACCAGGTGCCCATCCTGGCCATCCACGCCCCCTGTCTGCTGATCACCCAGCGCGTCTGGTCCACGGACCCCTGGGTCAAGCTCCAGCGCGCCCGCACGGCCGCCGAGAAGCTGGGCGCGACGACGGTCGTGGTGCACCCGCCCTTCCGCTGGCAGCGCTCGTACGCCCGGGACTTCGTCCGCGGCATCTGGCGCATGGCCGGCGAGACCGACGTGCGCTTCGCCGTCGAGAACATGTACCCCTGGCGCTACCGCGACCGCGAGATGCTCGCCTACGCCCCCGACTGGGACGTCACCAAGGACGACTACCGCCACTTCACCGTCGACCTCTCCCACACGTCGACCGCCCGCACCGACGCCCTGCAGATGATCGACCGGATGGGCGACCGGCTCGCCCACATCCACCTCGCCGACGGCAACGGCTCCGCCAAGGACGAGCACCTCGTCCCCGGCCGCGGCAAGCAGCCCTGCGCCGAGCTGCTGGAACGCCTCGCCGTCAGCGGCTTCGACGGCCACGTCGTCATCGAGGTCAACACCCGGCGGGCCATGTCCGCCGCCGAGCGCGAGGCCGACCTGGCCGAGGCGCTCGCCTACACCCGCCTGCACCTCGCCTCCCCGACGGGCGCCCCCCGGCGATGACGGACACCCCGGGGGCCTCCGGCACCCCCGGCCCGGCCCCGCGGGCCCGCAAGCGCGGCCGCCCCGCCCGCACGGACGCGGACGGCGGCCCCGGCGCCCGCGAGCGCATCCTCGCCGCCGCCCGCGCCGAGTTCGCCGGGCACGGCTACGACAAGGCGTCCATCCGGGGCATGGCCAAGGCCGCCGGCGTCGACCCGGCCCTGGTCCACCACTACTTCGGCCCCAAGGAAAAGATCTTCGCGGCCGCCGTCGAGACGGCCTTCACCCCCGCCCTCGGCGCCGCCGACGTCCTCGTCGAGGGCGGCCCGGAGGACCTGGGGGAGCGGCTGGCGCGCTTCGTCCTCGGCGTGTGGGAGGCCCCGGCCACCCGCGAACCGGTGCTCGCGGTCCTCCGCTCGGCCATGGCCAACGAAACCGCCGCCGCGGTCTTCCGCGACCTGATCAGCACCCGGATCATGGCCCGCGTGGCCGGACAGCTGGAGGGCCCCGACCCCCGGCTGCGCTCGGAGCTGGCGGCGGCGCACCTGGTCGGGGTGGCCATGCTGCGGCACGTCATGAGGATCGAGCCCCTGGCGTCGGCCGACCTGGAACAGGTCATCGCCATGACGGCTCCGGCGGTGCAACGCCACCTGACGGGCGGCTGACCGCCGGAGGCGGGGGCGAGGCCCGGACGAGCGCCCGGGGCCGGCGCGGACATCCATCGCCGCGGGGCCGGCGCGGACATCCATCTCACATCGCGGAAAACCTGTCCGTACCGTGGGCGTCCGGCGTAGGCTCGAAGGTCCAGAACCAGGATTTCGAGGAGTCGAGCAGGATGCCCGAGCTGAGGTCCCGCACTGTCACCCACGGCCGCAACATGGCGGGCGCCCGAGCCCTTCTGCGGGCCGCGGGCGTAGCGCGCGAGGACTTCGGCAAGCCGATCATCGCGGTGGCCAACAGCTTCACCGAGTTCGTGCCCGGTCACACCCACCTCCAGCCGGTCGGCCGCATCGTCTCCGACGCGATCAAGGCGGCGGGCGGTGTCCCGCGCGAGTTCAACACCATCGCCGTCGACGACGGCATCGCCATGGGCCACGCCGGAATGCTCTACTCGCTGCCCTCCCGCGACCTGATCGCCGACTCCGTCGAGTACATGGTCGAGGCCCACTGCGCCGACGCCCTGATCTGCATCTCCAACTGCGACAAGATCACGCCCGGCATGCTCATGGCCGCGCTGCGCCTGAACATCCCCGTCGTCTTCGTCTCCGGCGGCCCCATGGAGGCCGGCCAGGCCACGCTCGTCGACGGCACGGTCCGCAAGCTCGACCTGATCAACGCGATCGTCGACTCGGTCAACGAGAACGTCTCCGACGAGGACGTCCTGCGCATCGAGGAGAACGCCTGCCCCACCTGCGGCTCCTGCTCCGGCATGTTCACCGCCAACTCGATGAACTGCCTCACCGAGGCGATCGGCCTGTCCCTGCCCGGCAACGGCTCCGTCCTCGCCACCCACACCGCCCGCAAGGCCCTCTACGAGAACGCCGGCCGCACGGTCGTGGAGATCACCAAGCGCTACTACGAGCAGGACGACGCGTCCGTCCTGCCGCGCAACATCGCCACCCGCGCCGCCTTCGACAACGCCATGGCCCTCGACATCGCCATGGGCGGCTCCACCAACACGATCCTCCACCTGCTCGCCGCCGCCCAGGAGGCCGGGCTCGACTACGACCTCACGGACATCGACGCCGTCTCGCGCCGCGTCCCGTGCCTGGCCAAGGTCGCCCCGAACGTCGCCCCCGGCGGCACGTACTACATGGAGGACGTGCACCGCGCCGGCGGTATCCCCGCCATCCTGGGCGAGCTCTGGCGCGGCGGCCTGCTCGACGAGGACGTCCACACCGTCCACTCCGCCTCGCTCGCCGAGTGGCTCAAGACCTGGGACGTGCGCGGCGGCTCCCCCTCCGCCGAGGCGGTCGAGCTCTGGCACGCCGCCCCCGGCTGCGTCCGCTCCGCCACCGCCTTCTCGCAGTCCGAGCGCTGGGACACCCTCGACGTGGACGCCGCCGGCGGCTGCATCCGCTCCGTCGAGCACGCCTACTCCAAGGACGGCGGCCTCGCCGTCCTCAAGGGCAACCTGGCGGTCGACGGCTGCGTCGTGAAGACGGCCGGCGTCGACGAGTCGATCTGGACCTTCGAGGGCCCGGCCGTCGTCTGCGAATCGCAGGACGAGGCCGTGGAGAAGATCCTCTCCAAGGGCATCAAGGAGGGCGACGTCGTCGTCATCCGCTACGAGGGCCCGCGCGGCGGCCCCGGCATGCAGGAGATGCTCTACCCGACGTCCTTCCTCAAGGGCCGCGGCCTGGGCAAGGCATGCGCCCTCGTCACCGACGGCCGCTTCTCCGGCGGCACGTCGGGCCTGTCCATCGGCCACGCCTCACCGGAGGCCGCCGCGGGCGGCACCATCGCGCTGGTGCAGGACGGCGACCGCATCCGCATCGACATCCCCAGCCGTTCCATCGAACTGCTGGTCCCCGAAGCCGAGCTGACGGCCCGCCGCGAGGCGCTGGGCGGCACGTACGCGCCCAGGAGCCGCGACCGCAAGGTCTCGGCGGCGCTCAAGGCGTACGCGGCCATGGCGACGAGCGCGGACAAGGGCGCGGTGCGCGACGTGAACCGGCTGAACGGGCTGTGAGGCGGTCGAACGGGCTGTGAGGCGAGCGGTGGAAGGGGTGGGGAAACCCGCTCCTTCCACCGCTCGCCTCTCCTCTGTCGCTTTACCGCTCTACCGCCACCCGGCGGGATTGGCCCCGTTCACGGCGAAGACGGTCCCGTCCGGCGCCGCCCCGAACACCTTCCCGTCCGCCACCACCGGCGCCGGCAGCAGCTCCAGCAGCCCCCGCCCCGCCCGCGCCAGCCGCGGCGACGTCGTCCCGAGCAACGAGCCCCGCGCCGTGTCCACGGCCAGCAGCCGGCCGTCGGCCGCCGAGAAGTACAACCGGTTCCCGTCCGCCGCCACGAGGGCCGAGGCATTGGCGACGGAGGTGTCGAGCCGCCACAGGGCGACGGAACCGCCGGCCTCCTTGCCGGACGCCTCCCTGCCGGTGTCGAACGCGGTCAGCCCACCGTCGACGGACAGCACGTAGACCGAGTCGCCGTGCGAGACGACGCTCGTGGCCTCCAGAGGAGCGGAGAGCGGCACCCGCCGCTCCCGCCCGATCCCCGGCGCGTACCGCACGATCGCCGACACCCGCGTATGGGAGTCGCTCTCGGTCAGATGCAGAACATCGTGCGGCCCGCGGCCGACGGCGGTCAGGTTCCCGGCCCCCGTCCACTCCCACAGCGTCGTGCCGCGCACGGCGTCGACGGCGACCACCGCCGTCCGTCGCCCGTCGGGCGACGGAGCCACCGCATACGCGGGCCCGCTGCCGTAGAAGGAGAAGACGGGCTTGATGCCACCGGGCAGCGGATGCCGCCAGCGCTCGCGGTTCGTCCCCCCGTCGACGGCGGTCACCGTCCCGTCCGCCGCGACCAGCAACACGGTGTCGCCCGCGTGATAGACCCGCCCGCCGTACGCAGACACGTCCCGTGTCCAGCGAGGCTCACCCGTGGCGGGATCGAGCGCCGACAGCTCGCGCTTGTCCGGCGAGAGCGCGTGGATCAGCCCACCGGACACCACGGGCGCACTCGGCGCGCCCCCACCGGGCCGCTGCGCGGTGGCCGTCCGCCGCCAGGCCACCTTGCCGCTGACGGCGTCCATCCGCGCCGCGTGCACACCGCGCGCGGAGCAGTAGAGGGCACCGGACGCGTACGTGCAGAAGCCCGCCCGCACCTCGCCGTTCCCGGCGGCGTCCGCCGGCACCGACGTCTCCCACGGCTGCCAGGCGGCGCCGGCGGGGTTGGGACGCGTCTGCAACGGGTGCCGCGTCAGGCCGTCCACCCGGTGCACCGCCCAGGTCGCCCCCGCCCCGAGAGCCACGACGGCCGCGGCGGCGACGACGAGCCAGCGGGCCCGGGGCAGCCGAGAGCGAAGGGGGCGACGGGGGGCAGCGTCGGCCGCGGGCGAAGAAGACACGGGAGAAGAAGAGGGGAGCGGAGCCGGAGACGACTCCGCATCCGGGGCCAGGGCCGGGGCCGGGACAGCGGCTCCGGATGCCGCCACCGACGATGGCGACGGCGACGGCAGCATGCCCATGATCTCGTCGGGAGTCGGCCGGTCCGCCGGCGCCTTCGCCAGGCAGGAACGAATCAGCGGCACCAGGTCGTCCGGCACGCCCGTCAGTTCCGGCTCGTCGTGCACCACCTGGTACGCGACGATGTACGGACTCTCCGACTCGAACGGCCCGCGCCCCGTCGCCGCGTGCACCAGCAACGACGCCAGCGCGAACACGTCGGCCGCCGGCCCCACCTCGCGCGGCCGCTGGAACTGCTCCGGCGCCATGAAGGGCGGCGTGCCGATCAGCTTCCCCGTCTCCGTACGCAACTCGCTGGCGAGACCGTGCGGGCGGGAAATGCCGAAGTCGATGACCTTCGGACCGTCGTCGGCGAGCAGGACGTTGCTCGGCTTCAGATCCCGGTGCACGACGCCGGCCCGGTGGATGTCCCGCAGCGCCTCGGCGAGCCCCGCCGTCAGCCGCCGCAGCTCGTCCGCGCCCAGCGGGCCGTTCCGCTTCACGCGCTCGGAGAGCGTGGGACCGGGGATGTAGAGGGTGGCCATCCACGGCCGGTCGCCGTCGGGGTCGGCATCGACCACGGAGGCCGTGAACGCACCGCTCACCCGCCGCGCCGCCGCGACCTCCTGCCGGAACCGGGCCCTGAACTCGGGGTCCGCCGCATATTCGGCGTGCACCACCTTCACCGCGAGCCGCAGCCCCGAGGCGCTGCGGGCCAGGTGCACCACGCCCATGCCGCCGGAGCCGAGACGCGCTTCCAGCCGGTACTGACCCGCATACTGCGGATCGTCCGCTTCCGGTCCCGTCCCGGCACTGCGCAGCGGCGGCATGCCCCCCACCCCCGTGTCACCCATGTCATCCGGCCGCTTCCGGCGGCAGCCTGCGGAGCCTAATCGATGGGGCGGGCGGCCCCCGGGAGGCGTGCCGGGCGTTGCTAGCCTGCGCATGTCATTCACCTCACGGGGGAGAGCACCATGACGTACTACGCGATTGCTCCGGGACATCAGGTCAACGTCCGCCGGGGCCCGAGCACCGACAGCGAGCTGGTCAAGGTCCTCCCGCAGGGCTCCAGCGTGCCGATCCGCTGCCAGAGCCGGGGGGAAACCGTCTCCGGTCCGTGCGGCACCACCGACATCTGGGACTGCATCGCACCGGGCCAGTACGTGTCCGACGCGTACGTGAAGACGGGCAGCAGCGACTTCGTCGCCGCCCGCTGCTCGGGATAATCGACGCATGAGTGACGAGCACCAAGCGGCGAGCGGCCCCCGGCCGGAGCCGATCCGTTTCTTCGGCACGACATGGGTCGACCACGGTGACGGCTACGCCCTGCGCCGTGCCGGCGTCGCGGCCGGCTCCCTGGCGGCAGCGGCGGCGGGCGCGTTCCTCCTGCGCCTCGGCTACGAGGGCCTGGCCATCGCCAATGTGGGTGGCGTGGTCAACGCGATGGTGGTCATCGGATTCGCCGTATGCAGTGCCATTGCGTTCCGCCGCACCTGGGAGCGGTTCGTGCGGCGCCCGGACGCGGGGTCCAGGGACGAGGCGGCGGAGCGCTCGATGCACAGCCTGATGATGATCGGCTTCATCGGCACCCTGCTCGCCTACTTCTTCCGCTGCCTCGTCGAGGCCCCCGGCGAGAGGCTCCACCGGGCGGAGTACGAGGAGGCCCGCACCCGGCACGAGCGCCGCCGCACGACCCGCACGGGCAACCCGGCGGCGAGGACGCGCAAGGGGCGGCGCAAGCACCCCTGAACCTCGTGTAGAGTTCTCCGAGTTGCCACACGGCAGCACCCCACTACTGCAGCGCCCCTCAACGGGATGCATTTCGGCCTGCCGAAATGCGGAACGGACTTCGATTAGGAGTCACCGGGGAAATCCGCTAAAGTAGTGATCACGCCGGAAGGCGCGGCAGTAAGAAATAGCCGCTCCACGGCGGACCCCGCTCCAACAGGGGGCCGGAAACGGAATCCGAACCGGAAACGGAACGGAAAACGGATCTGGTAAGGTTGGAAA
>NZ_BMVB01000027.1 GCF_014650495.1 Streptomyces cinnamoneus
AGCTCCCCAGCCCTCATACAGCCAGCGAACTACCGCCCACCCACCACGACAAGGGCCACCTAACAAAGCACTACTAGCCGGCCGCCGCACCGCCGGCCGCTGCACCGCCGGCCGCCGCACCGCCGGCCGCCGCACCGCCGGCCGCCGCACCGCCGGCCGCCCGGCCCGCCGTCAGCGTCTTGCCCAGCCACACCTCGGCGTACGGCCGGCGCGCGTCGTACGCCGGGATGGCGGTGAAGCCGTGCCGCGCGTACAACTGCCGTGCCTCCACCAGGTCCACACGGGTGTTCAGCACGATCCGCCCGGCGCCCCAGGCGCGCGCCGTGGACTCGGCCGCCGCCAGCAGCGCCTCCGCGCCGCCGAGCCCGCGCCGGCCGGCCCGTACGTACATCCGTCTCAGCTCGGCCGTACGCCCGTCGAGCCGCCGCAGGCCCACGCACCCGCCCACCACCCGCTCCTCGCCGTGGCGCGCCACGAGCAGTACGCCGTCCGGCGGCGCGAGGTCGTCGCTGGGGTCCTCGGCCAGATGGTGCTCGATCTCCTCCGGTGTGCACCTCCGTCCGTGGTGCAACAGGTACCAGCGGTCGGCCACGTCGACGAGGTACTCCCGCAGCAGCGCGGCCGACTCGGCGGAGCCGACCGGCTGCGGGGCGATGGTCCAGGAAGCGACGGCGTCGGTCATGGCCCGGATCGTCGCACGCGACCCAGCAGGCGCTCAGCCCTTTTTCGGCGCCGCCTGCTGGACGACCTCGAAGGACCACAGCGTCGACCCGGACGCCGCCGGCCGCTGCTTCGGAGCACCCTCGCCACCGCCCTGGTGGGCGGCCTTCATCGGGCCCTCCATCCACGCCGTGAAGTCCTCCTCGCTGCGCCAGCGGGTGTAGACGAGGTACTGGTCGGTTCCTTCGACCGGACGGAGGAGTTCGAACCACTCGAAGCCGTCGGAGTTCTCCACGGAGCCGGCGCGGGAGGCGAAGCGCTGTTCGAGGACCTCGCGCTGTTCGGCCGGGACGGTCAGGACGTTGATCTTGACAACACTCATGGCCCCATCCTGCCGCACGCGCGAGGGGAATCCGGCGAGGGGAGGGCGGAAGCGGTCAGCCCGCCCGGCCCGCGTCCGTCAGGGTGGTGTTGAGCTGGTCCAGGGTCAGGGGCGGGGCCGGGAGGGGGCCGGAGACCTGGGGGCGGAAGCCGTCGAAGAGGAGGGCGAGGTAGCGGCGCCAGGAGCCGGGGGCCGCCGTGGCGGCGGAGGGGACGTAGCGGCCCAGGGCGGCCAGGGCGAACAGGAGGTCCTCCGTCACCACTTCGGGGCGCATCGTGCCCTGCTCCTGGGCACGGCGGACGAGCAGGCCGACCGTCTCGTGGTTGTGCTCGCGCAGTTCGGCCAGGGTCGGGCCCGCCGGGATCGCGGCCGTCATCAGTTCGATCGCGCCCCGGTCGGCGGCCAGCCCTTCGAAGATCCGTTCCATGTAGGCGACGAGCGACGCGAAGGCGTCCTCGCCCTGCCGGGCCTGCTCGCCCGCGGCCATGCTGCGCCCGAGCAACTCGCCGAAGACCGCCTCGATCAGCGCCTCTCGCGTGGGGAAGCGCCGGTAGAGGGTGGCGTTGCCCACGCCCGCGCGGCGGGCGATCTCGTCGAAGGGGACCTCAAGGCCCTGTTCGGCGAAGAGTTCCCGGGCCGCCGCGACGAGGGCCTCCCGGTTGCGCCGGGCGTCGGCCCTCAGGGCCGGGGGCCGCTGTTCACTGCTGCCACTGCTCATGGACCGCACCCTAATGGCCCTTCGGGCGTTGGAATCAGGCCACCTGTGGGAGGTTGTCAGGTGACCTGGGGGTGACCTGCGTCCTTTTGGCAGGACTCAGTAAGGTCTCAAACAGCCCTACGAGGCTGACCGGCTGGGCGACTGGAGGTGCGGCAGAGCGTGGCGGATGCAGAGCGCGGCGGGCTGGGGAGTCCGTCGAGGGCGGGCTCGCGGACCGGCGTGGCCCTGGGAGTCCTGTGGACCCTCGCCGGACTGCTGGCGGTGCGTCAGGCGGCCGTGGTGCTGCGGATGCCGCCGGAGCGCCGGTTCACCGACCTGGAGACGTGGATCGGTGAGAACGGCGTCCTGCACGTCGGCGGATCCCTCTACGAGACCGACCGGTTCACCGGAACGCCCTTCTCCGGCCTGGTCCTGAGACCGCTCACCAAGGCCGCCGAGCAGAGCCTCGGCATCGTCTGGACCCTCGGCACCCTGCTGCTCGTCGTCGCCGTCGCGCTCGTCGCCGCCCGCGCCCTGCCCGGCCGCGCGGACGGCGGGCCCGTCAGCCGCCGCACCGCCCTGCTGGCCGCACCCGTCGCGGTCATCCTGACCGTGGCCTCCCTCCCGGTCCGCAACACCTTCACGCTCGGGCAGACCAGCATCATCCCCGTGCTGCTGGTGCTCCTGGGGTGCTGCCTGCCCCGCGTCGTCCAGGGCTCCGGCCGGGCCAGCGGCGTCCTCGTCGGCATCGCGGCGGCCCTCCAGCCCGCCGTGCTCCTCTTCGCCCCGCTGCTCCGGCTGACCGGCCGCCGCCGCGCCGCCGCGACCACCGGCGTCACCTTCGCGGCCTGCACGGCACTGGCATGGGTGACGATGCCGGACGACTCGTGGACGTACTGGGTGCACCACATCGCCGGGGCCGGCCTCGGCGAGAAGCCCGACGGGCTCGCCAACCAGTCCCTGCACGGCCTGCTGCTGCGCATCGGCCTGCACGGCCCCGTCGAGCTCGCGCTGTACGCGCCGCTGGCGATCGCCGTCGCCGTGCTCGGCCTGCGCCGCGCCGTGCACTACGCCCGGGACGGGCAGCCGCTGCTCGCCACGGCCATCACCGGCTGCGTCGCCGTCGCCGTCTCGCCCACCGCCTGGCAGCACCAGCAGCTGTGGATCCTCCTCGCCGTCGCCGGGCGGGTGGGCCGGCGCCGCTCCGACCGCTTCGTATGGCCGGTGCTCGTCGTGCTCGTCATGACGCTCCCCAGCACGGTCCTCGTGCCGATCAACCCCGTCCTCGCCCCCGTCGGGGAGAACGCCCCGCTGCTGGCCGCCCTGGCCGCCGCCTGCGTGGTGCCGTTCCTCTCCCGCTCCTCCGCGGCGTGGGACGCGCCCGCGCCCACCCCGGTCGCCGAGCCGCAGCGCGGCCGCTTCGCGTGGGTGCCGCTCCTGGGCTTCTTCAAGCGCGCGCTGAACCGCCCGAACCTGCTGCTGGAGCTGATGCTGATACGGGTCGGCTACTGGGTCTACTCGTACGTCCGCGGCCAGGCCCCCGACTCGCGCAGTCTCGCGGAATCCCACGGTCGTCAGATCATCGGCGTCGAGGAGTTCCTGCACATAGACGTCGAGCACGGCTTCAACCACTTCGTGGCGGGCGTCGGCTGGCTCAAGGACAGCATGAATTACTACTACGGCACCTTCCACTTCCTGGTGCCGCTGTCCCTGCTGGGCTACCTGTACCTGCGCCGCCCGGCGACGTACCGCTGGGCGCGCACGGCGCTGGGCTTCGCGACGCTGATGGCGCTCGTCGGCTTCTGGCTCTATCCGCTGGCACCGCCGCGGCTGATGCCGGGCCACGGCTTCATCGACACCGCCAACGGGCCGCAGGACCTGTCCCACCCCGACTTCGGGGCGCTGACGGAGCTGTCCAACCAGTACGCGGCGATGCCCTCGCTGCACATCGGCTGGTCGCTGTGGTGCGGCGTCGTGATCGCGGTGGTGGCTTCGACGTCGTGGACGAAGTGGCTGGGCATGCTGTACCCGCTGCTGACCTTCTCGGTCATCGTCGGCACGGCCAACCACTACGTGCTGGACGCGGCCGGCGGCGCGCTCGTCGTCGCCTCCGGCTTCGGCATCCAGTACGTGCTGACCGGCCCCGGTCGGGGGGCCCTGGCGGTGATCCCGGGGGCGCGGGGCGAGAGCGACGCGCTCAAGCCCGAGCCGGTACGGGCCGGAGGCTGATCCGGCCCGTCCGGGCCCGTCCGGGCGGTGCGGCGGTCAGTCCCCGACCGTGATCAGCGCCGCCGGGTCGGTGACGTCCTTGACGTCGTAGACCGCGTTGAACACCGAGGTCGTGGCGGCGGTCGGGCATCCGAAGCCGCCCGTGACCTTCACCGCGACCTCGGCGTCGGCGACGGTGATCCGTGAGGGAGTGCTCCCGGAGCCGTTGGTGAAGGTGGCCGGGAACGTCACGGGCGCGTCGGGAGCCGCGGTGATGGTGCAGTTGGCCAGGCCGCTGCTCTTGAGCACGAAGCCCCCGGTGGGGATCGTGAGCGAGGCCGTGATGGGCGATCCGTTCTGCATCGAGACGGTCCACGTGCCCGAGGTGGTGACCTTGACGTCCACCGGCAGGCTGGACGAGCAGTCGGAGTAGGTGGGCGCGTTGATGCCGCTGGTCACCGGGCCCGAGGCGTTGGAGTTGGCCGGCGCGTCGGGCACCTTGTTGTTGCCGCTGCCGGCCGAGGGCTCCGAGCTGGAGGCCGCGCAGCTCGCGGTGACGGAGCCGGCCTTGAAGGACGCCTCGCCGTTGAGGGAGGCCGTGAAGGAGTGTCCCGCCGGCCGGACCGTGGTGGACGCCGCGTCCGCGCCCCGGGCCGAGGCGGTGCCCGTGCCGCTCAGGGTCAGCGCGGCGGTGACGGCCAGGCCCGCGCCTGCGGCCAGCAGGGCGCGGTGCCGACGGGGGGTGATGTGGGAGGTCACGGTGACTCCTTGGGTGGGAGGTGGCGTGGTGGTGCCGGTGCCTCTGCCTGCGTCTGTGGCTGTGTCCGTGCCGGGTGCGTCTGTGCATGGTGCGTGTCCGTCCGGGGGCCGGGGAGCGGGGTCCCGGCCGGCTCCGGCGCCGGCTCCAGCGGCGTCCAGGCGAAGATCATGCCGCCGCCGATGACGCCGACGACGGTCCCGAAGAGGAAGCCGCCGAGGTTGGACATCACGAGCGTGGCCGTCGCCACGAGCACGGTGAGGACGCCGGCCAGGCCCCGGTAGTGCGGGGCGAACCACGCGGACAGCCCCATCACGATCATGACCAGGCCCATGAGGACGCCGGGGATCCCCGCGATGCCCTGCTCCAGCATGATCTTCATGGGTGCCAGCGGGATGGCGCAGATCTCGGCGCCCGCGACGACGGCGGCCAGGCCGCCCCAGAACGGGCGGCTCCTGCGCCACCGCCGCCACGCGGCACGCAGCCGGCGCCGGGAGGGTGCCGGGGGGCGGACGGCCTCGGCGCCGCCGCCCGGCACGTCAGAAGCACTCATCCTTGCCGAGCTTGATGGTCATGTTGAGCCCGGAGAGCTTGAACTTCCCGGCGTTGGTCGCCCAGGCGGTCTGGCGCAGGCCCGTCATCTTGATGGACTTGGCCTGCTGTCCGAAGGCGTCCTGCAGGCCCTGCGCGGAGGCCGGCCCCTTGTTGAGGGTCGAGGCGTCCCGGCCGATCTCGATGTTCTCGAACTCGGCGTCGCCGGACATCTGGGTGGCGTCGAGGAAGAGGTCGGTCGCCTCGACGACCTTGCTGCCCTGACCGGCGTGCAGCTTGAGCGAGATGTCGCCGATCATCGGCAGGGTGGTGACCACGGACTGGCACAGGTCGTGGATCTCGGCGTTCTTGATGGCGGTGACGGCGACGGGCAGCAGCTTGCCGCGCGCGTTCTTGTCGATGCCGCCGTACTGGGCGAACCCGTTGCCCGTCAGGCTCGACGCCCCGACCTTGAACTCCTGGCCGGACACGGCGAACGAGGCGGCCAGCGCCCCGTCGGCGAGTGCGACGGCCAGTGCGGCGGTGGCGGCGAAGCCGGGCACGGCGACGACGGCGAACCTGCGCCACCTGACGCGACCCGCCACCTGTCTTCCCTGAGCTTCCTTCATGCGGAGGTCCCCTCGGAGGGTGGAGTACACGAGGGAGCGGGCACTGCGGTGCGCGACGTCGCGCATATGTGCGCCGTCCCGAAGGTGTACCCGAGAGTAAGTCCACCGGTTGAAGCTGACAAGGGTTCAGGTATGGACCGGAAGTCCGGTGGACTCCCTTGGCCGGAAAGGGAGTTGAGGTGCGTGCGGGCCTCTCATGCGTAGGTGACCCGCAGCTCCTTGATCCCGTTCAGCCAGGCCGAGCGCAGCCGGCGCGGCTGCCCGGCGAGCCGGATTCCGGGGGCGGTGTCGGCGATGGCGCCGAAGATGAGGTCGATCTCCAGGACCGCGAGGGACTTGCCCAGGCAGAAGTGCGGTCCGCCGCCCCCGAAGCCGAGGTGGGGGTTGGGGTCGCGGGTGATGTCGAAGACCTCGGGGGCGTCGAAGACCTCGGGGTCGTGGTTGGCGGACGCGTAGAAGAGGCCGACGCGCCGCCCCGCCGCGATGGCGACGCCGCCCAGCTCGGTGTCCTGGGTGGCCGTGCGCTGGAAGGAGACGACGGGGGTCGCCCACCGGACGATCTCCTCCGCCGTGGTGGCCGGGCGTTCGCTGCGGTAGAGCTCCCACTGTTCGGGGTGGGTGAGGAAGGCGTGCATGCCGTGGCTGATGGCGTTGCGGGTGGTCTCGTTGCCGGCGACGGCCAGCATCAGCACGAAGAAGCCGAACTCGTCGGAGCCGAGGTTGCCCTCGTCCTCGGCGGCCACCAGCCGGCTGACGATGTCCCGGGCGGGGTGCCGGGCCGGGTGCCGGGCGCGGTCGGCGGCCAGGTTCATCGCGTAGCCGATGAGCTCCGCCGCGGAGAGCGTGCCGATCTCCTCGGTGACGGCCAGTTCGGGGTCGTCGTAGGAGATCATCTTGTTGGACCAGTCGAAGATCCGGGCCCGGTCCTCCTGGGGGATGCCGATGAGCTCGGCGATGGCCTGCAGCGGCAGCTCGCAGGCGATGTCGGTGACGAAGTCGCCGCTGCCGTGCTCGCGCGCCGCCCGCACGATGGCGCCCGCGCGCTCGCGCAGGGCGGTGCCGAGGGCGCGGACGGCGCGCGGGGTGAAGCCGCGCTGGACGATCCGGCGCACCCGCGTGTGCTCCGGCGGGTCCATGTTGAGCATCATCAGCCGCTGGGCGTCGATCTGTTCGCGTTTGATGCTCGGGTGGAAGCGGATGACCGAGGTGTTGAGGGCCGAGGAGAAGACCTCCGGGCGGGTGGAGACCTCCCGGACGTCCGCGTGGCGTGTGACGGCCCAGTAGCCGTCGTCGTCGAAGCCCGCGAGGCCGTGCGGCTGGGGGATCCACGCCACCGGCGCGCTCCGCCGCAGCCGGGCGAATTCCGGGAGCGGGACGCGGTAGCGGTAGAGGTCCGGGTCGGTGAGGTCGAAGCCGTCGGGCAGCGCGGGACAGGACGACATGGCCACCACTCCACTTCTGACGGGACATCAGAAAGCTGTCGGCCGACGGTAGTGACGAGCCCGTGGACCGGCAAGGGAAACGACGCCATCTGTTGCGGAGCCGGGCCGTGCGCGACCCTTGTGTACCGGGGGTAACGCTCGCAAGACTGCGGGCGGGAAACGGGAACACGTACCACTTCTGCCGGGGGCGCCGGGACGCCCCGCGGACGCGAGGAGAGGACGAGTTGGTCATGGCCGCGGAGCCCGTCATCGTCGAAGCCGTACGCACCCCCATCGGTAAGCGCGGAGGCGCGCTCGCCAATCTGCACCCCGCCTACCTGCTCGGGGAGACCTACCGGGAGGTGCTCGCGCGCACCGGCATCCAGCCCGACTGCGTCGAACAGATCGTCGGCGGCACCGTCACGCACGCCGGCGAGCAGTCGATGAACCCGGCCCGCACCGCCTGGCTCGCGATGGGCCTGCCGTACGAGACGGCGGCCACCACCGTGGACTGCCAGTGCAGCTCGTCCCAGCAGGCCAACCACCTCGTCGCCAACATGATCGCCACCGGCGTCATCGACGTCGGCATCGGCTGCGGGGTCGAGGCCATGTCCCGCGTCCCCCTCGGCAGCGGCTCCAAGCACGGCCCCGGCAAGCCCTTCCCCGACGAGTGGAACGTCGACCTGCCCAACCAGTTCGAGGCCGCCGAGCGCATCGCCCGCCGGCGCGGCCTGACCCGCGAACGGGTCGACGCCCTCGGCCTGCTCTCCCAGCAGCGGGCGGCCAGGGCCTGGGCGGAGGAACGTTTCAAGCGGGAGACCTTCGCCGTGCAGGTGCCCACGACGGAGGAGGAGCAGCTCGCCGGGCAGGGCATGTGGCGCCTGGTCGACCGCGACGAAGGGCTGCGCGACACGAGCCCCGAGGCGCTGGCCGGCCTCAAGCCCGTCATGCCCACCGCCGTCCACACCGCCGGCAACTCCTCCCAGATCTCCGACGGCGCCGCGGCCCTGATGTGGGCCTCCAAGCGCATGGCCCGCGCCCTGCGGCTGCGCCCCCGCGCCCGGATCGTCGCCCAGGCGCTCGTCGGGGCCGACCCGCACTTCCATCTGGACGGGCCCGTCGACGCCACGCGCGCCGTGCTGGGCCGGGCGGGGATGTCCTTGCGCGACATCGACCTGGTGGAGGTCAACGAGGCGTTCGCCTCGGTGGTGCTCTCGTGGGCGCACGTCTTCGAGCAGGACCTGGAGAAGGTCAACGTCAACGGCGGCGCGATCGCCCTCGGTCACCCGGTCGGCGCCACGGGCGCCCGGCTGATCACGAGTGCCCTGCACGAGCTGGAACGGCGGGACGGGGAGTTCGCGCTGATCACGATGTGCGCGGGCGGGGCGCAGGCGACGGGAACGATCATTCAGCGGCTGTGAGGCCGCGGGGTGGTGCCGTTCACGAGCGCGTAGCGCGCACGCACCGCGGCCGGCATCCCCGTACGGGATGCCGGCCGCGGTGGACGTCACACGTCCTGGGGTCCGATCGGTCCGATCGGTCCGATCAGCACCGGTTCCGATCAGTACCAGTGGTGGGTCTGCCAGAAGTTCCAGGCGCCGCAGGGGCTGCCGTAGCGGTCCTTCATGTAGTCCATGCCCCACTTGATCTGGGTGGCGGGGTTGGTCTTCCAGTCGGCGCCGGCGGAGGCCATCTTGGCGCCGGGCAGGGCCTGGACCAGGCCGTACGCACCGCTGGAGGCGTTGGTGGCGGTGTGCTTCCAGCCGCTCTCGTGCTCGACGATCTTGCTGAAGCACTGGAACTGGGCCTCGTTCGAGATCATCTTCCGTGCGATCTCCTGCGTGGCGCTCGTCGAGGGGGCGGCGGCCTGCGCCGGAACGGCGGTCAGGACGGCACCTGCGGTGCCCAGGGCCAGGGCGGCGCCGGCGGCGGCGACGAGCTTGCGGGAGGCGAAGCGGCTGATGGTCGAGAACGTCACGGCGGAAGGTCCTTCCGTCGGGGGCAAGAGCGTGCCGCCCGGAGCGTCGTGCTCCCTGGCGGCTCAACCAACCTGACCGACGCCCGGGGGGTCTGGCAAAGCCCCCTGTGCACGAAGGACCTTCGCAGGACGGCCGCACCGGCCGGCCGGCGTCCCGGGCGCGGAGGCGCGCCGGGTACGGCGTGGCTTCGTATGTGACGGGCCTCATGTGCCCCGCCTCACCGGAAGCGTCAGGGGCGCAGGCCGATGGGCCCCTTACGGTGCGGGTGCGGAGTGGCCCCGGTCACGCGGGTGGGCGGGGCTCCTCGAAGGCGACCGGCGCGTCGAAGGCGGCGCGGCGGGTGGCCCGGCGCAGGGCCTTGAGGACGGTGGGTCCCAGGGTGAGGGTGGCCAGGACCGTCACCAGGGCCCGGGGCAGGTCCCAGCCCAGGGAGGTGGCGAGGCAGTAGGCGACGAAGCGGGCGAGGTTCTCGGCGACGGGGTCGCCGGGCACGAAGGCGACGCCGGAGACGAGGGAGCCGATGTAGGGCCAGCCCTGGAGGTTCATGACCGTGCCGTAGGCGACGGAGGCCACGGACCCGTACGCCGCGAGCATCGCCAGCTCGCGCCGCCCGCGCAGCCGGTCGGGCCCGGGGAGCAGACCGGCGCCCATGGCCACCCAGCCCATGGCGAGCATCTGGAACGGCATCCACGGCCCCACCCCGCCGGTGAGCAGGGCGGACGCGAACATCGACACGGAGCCGAGCACGAACCCGAAACCGGGGCCGAGGACGCGCCCGGCCAGCACCATCAGGAAGAACATGGGCTCGATGCCGGCCGTCCCCGCCCCCAGCGGCCGCAGCGCCGCCCCGGCCGCGGCGAGCACGCCGAGCATGGCGATGGCCTTGGCGTCCAGCCCGCTGTCGGCGATCGTCGCGACGACGACGGCGAGCAGCAGCGGGAGCAGTGCCGCGAACAGCCAGGGAGCGTCCTGCGAGTGCGCGAGCCCGGAGCCGGGGGCGGCGAGCAGCGGCCAGCCGAAGGCGGCGATGCCGATGAGCGAGACGAGCGCGAGCGCGACGACGGCCCGTGGCCCGAGCCGGACGGCCCGCGCCTGCCGGTCGCGGGGGGTGCCCCTGCCGGCCTGCGGTTTTCGGGGCGGCGGGGGCGCTGGGGAACCGCCGGGCTCCGCGGCGGCGGGTTCTGCGACCGGCGGTTCCGCGGTCCTGGGCTGCGTGCCTTCGGGCTCCACGTTCCCCGGCCCCGTACCTGTGGGCCCCGTGGCCGTCCGTCCCTCGCGGGGGCCGCTCGTCACGACGCCTCCCCGAGGGCCGTGCGGATCTGGGGCACCGTGAGCCACGGCAGGGGCGCCAGCACCTTGGCCACCTGGGGGGAGAAGGCCGGGGAGGACACCACGACCTCGGCCGTCGGGCCGTCGGCCACGACCTCGCCCTCCGCGAGGATCACCACGCGGTGCGCGAGCTCGGCCGCCAGTTCCACGTCGTGCGTGGCCAGGACGATGGCGTGGCCCTCGTCGGCCAGGCCGCGCAGGATCTGCACCAGGCGGGCCTTGGCCGCGTAGTCGAGCCCGCGCGTCGGCTCGTCGAGGAGGATCAGCGGCGGCCGCGCCGCGAGCACCACGGCCAGCGCCAGGGCCAGGCGCTGGCCCTCGGACAGGTCGCGCGGGTGCGTGGCGTCGCCCACGCCCGGCAGCAGCCCGGCCACCAGGGCCCGGCAGGTGCCGGGCTCGGCGTCCGCGTCGTCGTCGGCCGCCGCGCACTCGGCGGCGACGGTGTCCGCGCACAGCAGGTCGCGCGGCTCCTGCGGGACGAGGCCGACGTGGCGCAGCAGCTCGCGCGGACCCGTCCGGTGCGGTACGGCCCCGCCCACGCGGACCGTGCCGCGCGACGGCTCGTGCATGCCGACGAGGGTGCGCAGCAGCGTGGACTTGCCCGCGCCGTTGCGGCCCATGAGCGCGACGGTCTCCCCGGCCCGTACGGACAGCCCGACCTCGCGCAGGGCGTCGACGCGCCCGTGCCGGACGGCCAGGCCCGTGACCTCGGCGGCGGCCGCCGCACCCGGCTCCGTGACGGCGGCGGGGCGCCCCACCCTGCTCAGCAGGCGGGCCGCCGCCCCGCGGACGCGTCGCACCGGCGCCGGGGGCCCCGCGTCCGGCACCGGCGGCACGGCGGGCGTCAGGGGCGCCAGCCGCTCCCGCAGGGGCGCGGCCCTGCGGCGGGCGTCGCGCACGGTCAGCGGCAGCGGCGACCAGCCGGCCAGCCGGCCGAGGTCCACGACCGGCGGGTGGACGGGGGAGACGGCCATGACCGAGGCCGGGTCGCCGACGACGGGGGCGGCCCCGGGCCCGGGCAGCAGGATCACCTGGTCCGCGTACTGCACGACCCGCTCCAGCCGGTGCTCGGCGAGCAGCACGGTCGTGCCCAGGTCGTGGACCAGGCGCTGCAGCACGGCGAGGACCTCCTCGGCCGCCGCCGGGTCCAGCGCGGACGTCGGTTCGTCGAGGACCAGCACCTTCGGGTGCGTGGTCAGTACGGACCCGATGGCGACGCGCTGCTGCTGGCCGCCGGAGAGCGTGGCGAGGGGACGGTCGCGCAGGGGCGCGAGGCCCAGCAGGTCCAGGGTCTCCTCGACGCGGCGGCGCATGGTGGCGGGCGGGACGCCGAGGGACTCCATTCCGTAGGCGAGCTCGTCCTCGACGGTGTCGGTGACGAAGTGGGCGAGCGGGTCCTGGCCCACGGTCCCGACGACGTCGGCCATCTCGCGCGGCTTGTGCGTACGGGTGTCGCGCCCGGCCACGGTGACGCGCCCGTGCAGGGTGCCGCCGGTGAAGTGCGGCACGAGCCCGCTGACGGTGCCGAGCAGCGTCGACTTGCCGACGCCGGAGGGCCCGACGAGCAGACACAGCTCGCCCTCGGGGACGGTGAGGTCGACGCCGGTGAGGGCGGGGCGGGGGGCGTCGTCGTAGGAGACCGAGACGTGCTCGAAGCGGATCATTTAGGGGGCCTCCTTCGGGGTGGGTCCGGCAACGCCGGGGTGCTCGGGGCCCCCGACGGCACGGGCGGGGGCGGAGCCCTGCGCCCGCCCGGGGGGCCGGGGGCCGGCCCCCGGTTCCGGGAAGGCGGGGGCACCTTCGAGCGGTGGCCGGGGGAGGGGCCGGGGGTCTCCCTCCGCCGCAGCGGCGAGCGACCTCTGCCCACCGGCCCGGCGGTGCCCACCCGTCATCGCCCCCTCGCGGGAGGCGGCCGGGGCCACGAACGCCGGCAGCAACCCCACCAGTACCGACACCGCCGGCCACACCGGCAGCTCCGGCGCCCCCAGCGGCACCGCCGGCGGGTGCAGGGCCCCCGGGGCGTAGGTGCCCGCCCAGATCATCAGGGCCGCCACCGCCGCGCCCGAGGCCGACACCAGCCAGGCCCGCACGCCCCAGCGGTCGGGGCGGTAGCGGGTGCGCACCGAGCGGCGGCCGCCGAGGCGGAGGCCGGCCAGGGCGGCGGCCAGACCCGCGCCCAGCAACGGCATCCCGTAGCCGCCGCCCGCATCGGCGAGCAGCCCGTACGTACCGGCGCACACGCCCAGCAGGCCGCCCAGCGTCAGGGCGCTCGTGGTGTGCCGCACCGCGCGCGGGACCCGCGCGGTACGGCCGTAGCCGCGGGCGTCCATGGCCGCCGCCAGCGCCACCGAACGCTCCAGCGCCCCCTCCAGCACCGGCAGCCCCACCTGCAGCAGGGCCTTCAGGCCGCGGTCCGGCCGCCCGCGCAACCGCCGGGCCGCCCGCAGCCGCTGGACGTCGGCGACGAGGTGGGGCGCGAAGGTCATGGCGACGACGACCGCCACACCCGCCTCGTACAGCGCACCCGGCAGCGACTTCAGCAGCCGCGCCGGATTGGCGAGCGCGTTGGCCGCGCCCACGCAGACCAGCAGCGTGGCCAGCTTCAGGCCGTCGCAGAAGGCGAAGAGCAGCCCCTCGGCCGTCACCCGGCCGCCGAGGCGCACCCCCTGTGCCCAGTGCGGCAGCGGCACCTCGGGCAGGGTCAGGACCGTGTGCGTACCCGGGATCGGCGAGCCCAGCACGACCGCGAAGGCGAGCCGGATGCCGATGACCACCAGCCCCAGCTTGAGGAACACCCCGTACGAGCGCGCCCACGGGGCGTCCGTGCGCCGGGCGGCGACCACGTACCCGGCCACGCCGACGAGCATCGCCAACAGCAGCACATTGGTGGTGCGGGAGGCCGCGGTCGCCAGGCCCAGGGCCCACACCCACCACGCTCCGGCGTGCAGCGCGGTGCCGCGCAGGGGCGAGCGCATGGGAGAACGCACGGGGGAGCGCAGGGGCGTGCGTACGGGCGAGGGCGGGGCAGCCTGCGCCCCGCCCGTCCCCACCGTCCGGCTCATCGCCCTCGTCCCCGCTGCCCTCGCCGTACGTCCTGCCCGGCCGCCCACCGGCGACCCCGTCCCGCTCGTGCGGTTCATCCGCGGCGACGTCGCCGCGCCTGCCACACCGCCGCGCCGCCGAGCACCGCGACGACCGCGATGCCGCCGATCAGCCCGGCGGACGGGCCCTCGCCGCCCTCGTCCCCGTCCTTCTTGTCCTTCGTCCCCTCCGCCGCGGAGCTCGCGGCGCCCGCGTCGGGCGTGCCCTGCGCGTCCACCTTCTCCCCGCAGCCGGCCTTCGGGTACCCGGCGATCGCGCACAGCAGCGCGTCGGAGTTGTAGCGCAGCGGCTTCGCGACCGCCGCGAGCGCCTCCGCGGCGCTCGCGTCCGGCGCGACCTGCGCACAGGCCGTGCGGGCCGCGGGCGGGCTCTCGCCGCCGGGCGCGTCGGTGGCCGTGCCGAAGTCGATGACGACGGCGAGGCGCTTGCTGCCCTCCTTGGCCGGCGTGCCCTCGCACACCGACCCGAAGCCGGCCGCCGTGCGCGGCTGCGCGGCGTCGGCGGAGTCCTTGCTCACCGCGAAGCGGAAGCCGACGGCCGTGCCGTCGCCGGGGCGCAGCGTGCCCGGCCCCTGCGTCGCGTACGTCCACCCGGAGCCGGAGCCGGAGCCGGAGCCCGTGCCCTGCTGCCAGAACGACCAGTAGCGGTAGCCGTCCGCGTGCGCCGGGGCCGCGCCGAGCAGCGCCAGGAGGCCGGTGAGCAGGACGGCGCCCAGGGCGCGGGTGCCCGTCCGGGTCACAGCTGGGTCTTCTTCTTGCGGCCGCTCATCAGGAAGCCGACGCCGACGCTCGCGACGAAGAACACGGCGACGAACCACCAGACGCCGAAGCCGCCGCCGTCGTCCTTCTTCTTCTCGTCCTTCTTCTCCGAGGAGGACGCGGCGGCCTCCGGCTTCGGGCCCGTCTCGTTCAGCGCGGCCACGAGGTCGGTGCCGCCGAAGTCGCGCGGGTCGCCCCCGGCCGCGTGCGTGGCGAGGACGAGCTTGGCGAGCTTGCCGGGGTTGCCCTTGGCCCACTCGGCGGTGCCGCTCTCCTTGGAACGCAGCCACGCCAGCGGCTTCTCGGCCGCCTCGCGGTGGCCGCCCGCGGCCAGGGCGAGCGCCGCGTCGGCGGTGTTGCCCTGGTCGGGCTTGGCGGGGGCGCCGGGCATGGAGGGCATGAGGTAGCCGCCGTTCTTGGCGAGCGCCTCGGAGAGGTAGCCGTCCACGGCCTCGGCGGCCGCCGGGGCGTCCTTGGGCCGGGCGTTGTCACCGCCGGAGCCGGCCGGGCAGTCCAGTGGCTTGAGGGGCTGGTCGGAGCCCTTCTGCAGCGGCTCGACGAGGTAGCCCTTGCCCCGCGTGGCGAGCCCGGCGGCCGCGCTGGCGAGGTTGTCGGCGCGCAGGCCGTCCTTGTCCTTGAGGTAGGAGAAGGCGCCGCGCTCGCCCTCCTTGCCCTCGCAGCCCAGCTGGAAGGCGAGCAGCGTCTCGACGGGGTTCTTGCCGTTCTTCGCCGCCGCCTTGGCCGGGTCCTGCCCCGCGGCGGCGAACGCGCCGAGGGCGATGGAGGTGGAGTTGGCGTCGGTGGGGCTGCCGGCCTGGTAGCCCCAGCCGCCGTCGTCGTTCTGGTGGGCCTTGAGCCAGTCGAGGCCCTTCGTGACGACCGCGGCGCGCCCGCCGACGGCCGCGAGGCCCTGCACCGCGGCGGCGGTCGCGTCGGTGAACTCCTCCTTCTGCGGGTCGCACGCCTTGGAGGTGTCGGCCCGGTACCCCGGGAAGCCGCCGTCCGCGCACTGCTGCCCCGCCAGCCAGTCGACGGCGGAGGCGGCCGGGCTCGTGCCCGTCGCGTGCTGGGCCATGAAGGCGAGGGACTGCCGGAACACACCGTCGAACTTCGGGTCGCCCGTGCCGTACAGCCCCGGGGCGGCCGGGGAAGGCGAGCCGTCGGCGAGGGCGGCGGGGGCCGCGGCCACGCCCAGGACGGCGGCGGTGGCCAGGGCCACGGCGGCGCGGCGCACGTGGACGGCGGGGGAGGGGGCCATGGAGTGGTACCTCTCGGGTGGGTGCCCGGCACGGTGCCGAGGGTCGCTTTTGCGGTGGCTGAACACTTTATCCGGCCGTTTTCCGGCGCCTCATACCGCCATGTGCACGGCCGTACGCACCGGCCGGGTGTGCGGCCGCCCGTGCCGGCCGTGTGCGGGGCTGCCCGTGCCGGCCGTGTGTGCCGCTGTCTGTACCGGCCGCGTGTGCCGCCGTGCGTACCGGCCGTGTGTGCCGCTGTCTGTACCGGCCGCGTGTGCCGCCGTGCGTACCGGCCGTGTGTGCCGCTGTCTGTACCGGCCGCGTGTGCGGCTGTGCGTGCCGGGCGGGTGTGCGGCCGTCCGCGCCGGCCGCATGCGCGGCTGCCCGTGCCGGCCGCGTCTGCCGCTGTCCGTACTGACCCCGTGTCCGGCACCCGTACCGGCACGCGCCCGCCACGCGTAACGCCACGCGCCCGCCACCCGTACCGGCACGCGCCCGCCACGCGCACCGGTGCGCGCACCGCCCACGGCCGCCACCCCGCCACCACGCCCCCGACGCGGTCACGCGCATGGCCGGCCGCCTCGTCCCCGTGCCTTCCCGTGCCCGCCCGCACCCACTACAACGGAACCGAACGCAAATTCTGATTGAGCGTCAGAAACGGGCGGGAGGCCACCACGATGGGCGCACTCATCGAGCACGGGCAGCTCTTCATCGGCGGCACGTTCACGGAGCCGGCCGCCGGCCGCGGTGCGGACGTCATCGACGTCGTCTCACCCCACACCGAGGCCGTCATCGGCCGCGTCCCGCACGCCTCGCGCGCCGACGTCGACCGGGCCGTGGCCGCCGCCCGCCGGTCGTTCGACTCCGGGGTCTGGTCCGGGCTGCCCCTCGACGAACGCATCGCCGTGGTCGCCCGGATCAAGGACGGGATCGCCGGCCGCTACGAGGAGATCGCCCGGCTCGTCTCCGCCCAGAACGGCTCCCCCTACTCCTGGAGCCTCCTCGCCCAGGCCCTGGGCGCCGTGATGGTCTGGGACTCCGCCATCACCATCGCCCGCGGCTTCCCCCACGAGGAGCGGCGGGCCGGCCTCCTCGGCCCCCTGCTCGTGCGGCGCGAACCCATCGGCGTCGTGGGCGCCGTGGTGCCCTGGAACGTGCCGCAGTTCCTGGCGGCGGCCAAGCTGGCGCCCGCGCTGCTCGCGGGCTGCTCCGTGGTGCTCAAGCCGTCGCCGGAGACGCCCCTGGACTCCTACGTCCTCGCCGAGGTCCTCGCGGCCTCCGGCCTGCCCGAGGGGGTGGTGTCGATCCTGCCCGCGGACCGCGAGGTCGGCGAGTACCTGGTCGGCCACCCCGGCCTCGACAAGGTCTCCTTCACCGGCTCCGTCGCCGCCGGCCGGCGCGTCATGGAGGTCGCCGCCCGGCGGCTGACCCGGGTCACCCTCGAACTGGGCGGCAAGTCCGCCGCCATCGTCCTGCCCGACGCCGACCTCGACGCCGCCGTCTCCGGCATCGTCCCCAGCGCCTGGATGAACAACGGCCAGGCGTGCGTCGCCCAGACCCGCATCCTCGCCCCCCGCAGCCACTACGCCGAGCTCGCCGAGCGCCTCGCCGCCGCGGCCTCCGCGCTCGTCGTCGGCGACCCGCTCGACGCCACCACCGAGGTCGGCCCGCTCGTGGCCCGCCGGCAGCAGCAGCGGTCCCTGGACTACATCGCCCTCGGCCAGCGCGAAGGGGCCAAGGTCCTCGCCGGCGGCGGCCGGCCGCGCGGGCAGGGCACGGGCTGGTACGTCGAGCCGACGCTGTTCGGCGACGTCACCAACGACATGCGGATCGCCCGGGAGGAGATCTTCGGGCCCGTCGTCTGCCTCCTGCCCTACGAGGACGAGGAGGAGGCCGTCCGCATCGCCGACGACTCCGACTACGGGCTCTCCGGCAGCGTCTGGACGCGCGACGTCGAACGCGGCCTCGCCGTCGCACGCCGCGTGCGCACGGGCACGTACTCGGTGAACACCTTCAGCCTGGACATGTTCGGCCCGTTCGGCGGCTACAAGGACTCCGGCCTCGGCCGGGAAGGCGGGCCCGAGGGCTACGCCGAGTACTTCGAGCAGAAGACCATCCACCTGCCGGCCGGATACGAGGGCGCGAAGGCGGAGGGCGCGCCGTGAGCGCCCCGCGCTGGCGGGTGTCGGTCGACCGGGCGCTGTGCGTCGGCTCCGGCCAGTGCGCCGGCGCCGCGCCCGCGGCCTTCCGGCTGGACGGCGCGCGCCGGGCGCACCCGGTGGCGGAGGAGACCGACCCCTCGGCGGCGGTCCTGGACGCCGCCGAGGGCTGCCCCGTCGAAGCCGTCCTCGTCCGTGAACTCGGCACCGGGCGGGCGGTGTTCCCACCGGACGAGCCGGACGCGTAGCATCCATCGAACACCTGGTACGGACATATGTTTACGCATGCGTTCCGCACGGGTTGTTCGTGACACACGTGACTGTCCTGGCCCTCTGCAGCGTGGAAATCTCTTCCCGTCGCAGCCGAGGGGGGTTCCATGGACAAGCGGTACGAGGTCTACTGCCTGGCGGACAGGCACTTCTACGAGATCCCGGACCGGATGTCCGAGCGCTCCGCGCAGCAGGGCCAGGGGCAGGGCCGGAGCGGGGGTGACGGCGAGGGCGCCGGTGACGCCCAGGGCGTCAACGGTCTCTTCGCCACCGCCCGCCGGCCCGTCCCCGACGGCTGGAAGAGCACCCGCCACGGCGACTGGCTCCAGCTCACGCCCGTCGACGCCACCGGCGCCCCGCGCCCCGGACAGCCGGCCCAGGGCTGGAAGATCCACGTCACCGCCACCGCGCAGACCGCCGACGCCACCGCCGCCGCCGTCTGGGACTACTGCACCGCCCGGGACGTACCGTTCAAGTTCGTCCCCACGCCGCGCCAACTGCACCTGCGCAACAGCAAGTACGCGGCCCGCGACCACAGCGGGAAGTTCGCCACCGTCTACCCGGCCGACGAAGCCGCCCTGCACACCGTCCTCACCGGTCTGCACGAGGTCCTCGCCGGCCGCCCGGGCCCGTACATCCTCACCGACCTGCGCTGGCACGAAGGGCCGCTCTACGTGCGCTACGGCGCCTTCGCCCGCCGCTACTGCACCGACGCACAGGGCGCCCTCGTCCCCGCCGTCGAGGACCCCACCGGCACGCTCGTCCCGGACCTGCGCAACCCGGCGTTCCAGACGCCCCCGTGGGTGACCCTGCCCGGCTTCCTGGCACCCCACCTGGCCGCCCGGAACGCCACCACCGTCGGTGATCTGCCCTACCGCATCGAGAAGGCCCTGCACTTCTCCAACGGCGGCGGCGTCTACCGCGGCACCGACACCCGCGACGGCCGCGCCGTCGTCCTCAAGGAAGGCCGGCCCCACGCCGGGCTCGCCGCCGACGGGGCCGACGCGATCGCCCGGCTGGAACGGGAGAAGGACGCGCTGGAACGGCTCGCCGGGCTCGGCGTCGCGCCCGCCGTCCGCGACTGGCTCGCCGTCGGGGACCACCGCTTCCTCGTCATGGACTTCGTCGAGGGCCGCCCCCTCAACTCCTTCTTCGCCGAACGCCACCCGCTGCTCGCCGTCGACCCCGACCCGGCCGCCGTGGCCGACTACACCGCGTGGGCGCTGCGCATCCACCGGGCGGTGGAGGAGGCCGTGGAGCGCGTGCACGCCGAGGGCGTGGTCTTCAACGACCTGCACATGTTCAACATCCTCGTCGCGCCGGACGAACGGTCCGTGACGCTGATCGACTTCGAGGCCGCGGCCCCCGCGTCCGCGAGCGGCCGGCAGATCGTCGCCCACCCCGGCTTCGTCGCCCCGCCGGACCGGACGGGCACCGCCGTGGACCGCTACGCCCTGGCCTGCCTGCGGCTCGCGCTGTTCCTGCCGATCACCACGCTGCTGGCCATCGACCGCGCCAAGGCGGCGCACCTCGCGGACGTCATCGCGGAGCACTTCCCGGTGCCGCGGGAGTTCCTCGACGAGGCCGTCGCCGAGATCGGGGGCGTGGTCGCGGACGAGGTCGTGCCGGTGGGGGCGGCGGCCCCCTCCGGGCGCGGGGAGCCGAGGCGCACGCCCGCCGGGCTGCCCGAGCCGGGGGACTGGCCGCGCAGCCGGGACTCCATGGTCCGGGCCATCTTCGCCTCCGCCACGCCCGACCGTCACGACCGGCTCTTCCCGGGCGACATCGCGCAGTTCTCGGACGGCGGCGGGCTCGGCCTCGCGCACGGCGCCGCCGGCGTCCTCCACGCCCTCGCCGAAACCGGCGCCGAGCGCTACGAGGACGGCGAGAAGTGGCTGCTCGACCGCACCGACCCGGTGCCGCCCGGCACACCGCTCGGCCTCTACGACGGCCTCGCCGGCGTCGCCCTCGTCCTCCACCGCCTCGGGCACACCGAGCGCGCCCTCGACCTCGTCGGCTCGCTGCTCGCCGAGCAGTGGCGGCGCCTTCCGTCCGGGCTGTACGGCGGCCTGGCCGGGGTGGGCCTGGTCCTCGACCACCTGGCCGAGGCCACGGGGGAACGGGCCCTGCGCGAACGGGCGGAGGAGGCGGCACAGTTGCTTGCCGACCGGCTCGCGGGCGCGCAGGCCGGGGCCGCCGGGCGGCGGCGTGCCGGGCTGATGCACGGAGCCGCCGGGCCCGCCCTGCTCTTCCTCGGGCTGCACCGGCGCACGGGTGCGCCCGACCTCCTCGGTCTGGCGGCCGCCGCCCTCCGCGCCGACCTCGCCCAGTGCGTACGGACGCCCCTCGGCTCGCTCGACGTCAACGAGGGCTGGCGGACCATGCCCTACCTCGGCGACGGCAGCGTCGGCATCGGCGCGGTGCTGGACGACTACTTCGCCCACGGTGGCGGGGAAGCCGGCGGGGCGGCAGGCGCGGAGGACCTCGCCGAGGCCCGCACCGCGATCCTCCTCGCCGCCCGGTCCCGCTTCTACGCCCAGCCCGGCCTGATGCAGGGGCGCGCCGGAATGGTCTGGCATCTCAGCCGCACCACGACGCCGGGCGTACGGGAGGGCGACGTGGCCGCCCAGGTGGCCGGGCTCGGCTGGTACGCCATGCCGTACGAGGGCGAACTCGCCTTCCCCGGCCATCAGATGATGCGGCTGTCGATGGACCTCGCCACCGGAACGGCCGGCTGTCTGCTGGCGCTCGGTGCCGCCCTCGGCGGCGACCGGCCGGCGCAGCTGCCGTTCCTTCCGCCCCTGCGGGGGCCCCAGAGCCGGTTCCCCAGCGATGGGGAGCCGTGACCAGCAAGTCCGTTTGTACCGACCCGTTCGTCCCCATGAAAGGAAAGAACCATGGCGCTTCTCGACCTGCAGAGCCTGGAGTCCGACGAGCTGTCCCACGGCGGCGGCGGTGGCGGCAGCAACGTGAGCCTGCTGCTGTGCTGGAGCACGGCGAGCGTCGCGCTCTGCCTGTGACCCACGTCTGCGGGTAACCGCTCTTGGTGGGCCCTCCTGGCGGGGGGCCCATCGGCGCGTCCTCCGGGCGCCGTCGCCGGGCGCGCCGCCCCCTCCCGCAGGGAGCGAACCGGCGGGAGGGGGCGGGGGCGGGGCGGGCCCTGGCAGGGGGCGTAAAGCGATATTTGCGGCGGCGTGCGGAGCTCGCTGCACCAGGTGCAGTCGCCGTAAATATTGCAGCCCCGAGAAGGGCCCGCCCCGTCCCCGCCCCCGCTCCAACCACCCGCCCGGAAGGGGGGCCGCATGGCCGCTACCGCATCGTCCTGCGAGGCGGGCGACCGCGGGGGGCGGATCCTCCGCGACGCGGTGCGGCACAGCGCCGGTCGTACCGTCGTCCTCGCATTCGTCGCCACCGCGAGCACCGCCGCCGCCCTCGCCCTGCCCGCCGTCCTCGGGCACACCCTCGACCTGTTGCTCGCCCGCCGCGACGCGGAAGCCGGGTGCTGGGTACTGCTGTGCGCGGTCCTCGTCGGGGTGCCCGTCGTGCTGGACGCGCTCGACGAGCTGCTCACCGCCACCACCGCCGCCCGGACCACGGCGTGGCTGCGCCACCGTGCGCTGGGGCACGTCCTCGCCGCCGGGCCGCCGGCCACCGCCCGGATCCCGGCCGGCGACCTCGTCACCCGGCTGGTCGGCAACGCCGCCCACGCCGGTACCGCCCCCGCCTCCCTCGCCGGGACCCTCGCCGCGCTCGCCGCGCCGCTCGGCGGCATCGTCGCGCTCGCCCTGACCGACGTGTGGCTCGCCGTGGCGTTCCTCGCCGGGGCCCCCGTGCTCGCTCTGCTGCTGCGGTCCTTCGCCCGCGCCTCCGCCGACAGCCTCACCGGCTACCAGCGGCTGCAGGGCGAGATCGCCGGGCGCCTCGTCGAGGCCCTGGCCGGTGCCCGGACCATCGCCGCCGCCGGTACCGCCGGGCGCGAACGGGCCCGCGTGCTCGCCCCGCTCGCCGGGCTCGCCGAGCACGGCCACCGCATGTGGAAGGTGCAGGGCCGCGCGACGGCCCAGGCCGCCACGCTCGTACCGCTGCTGCAGATCATCGTGCTCGCCGTCGCCGGGTACGAACTGTCCCGCGCCAGGCTGAGCGTCGGCGAGGTGCTGGCCGCCTCCCGCTACGCGGTGCTGGCGGCGGGCATCGGCGCGCTCGTCGGACACCTCAACGCCCTGGTGCACGGCCGCACTGCGGCCGGTCGCCTCGCGGAGGTCCACGCCCTCGCCCCCGTCCGGCACGGCACGCTGCGGTTGCCGCCCGGGGGCGACGGCACGCTGCGGTTGCGCGGTGTGAGCGCGGTGCGGGGCGGGCGGCGGGTCCTGCGCGAGGTGGACCTGACGGTCCCCGGCGGCACCACGCTGGCCGTCGTCGGCCGCTCCGGCACCGGGAAGTCCGTGCTCGCCGCCGTCGCCGGGCGCCTCGCCGACCCGGACGCCGGCGAGGTCACCCTCGACGGCGTCGCCCTGCGCGACCTCACCCGTGAGGAGCTGCGCGCGGCCGTCGGCTACGCCTTCGCCCGCCCGGCGCTCCTGGGCGGGACCATGGGCGGCACCGTGGCCTTCGGCTCCTTCACGCCGGACCGGGACGCCGTCGTGGCGGCGGCCCGGGCCGCCTGCGCCGACGACTTCGTACGGAAACTGCCCGAGGGCTACGGCACGGCCTGCGCCGCCGCCCCGCTCTCGGGCGGCGAGACCCAACGCCTCGGCCTCGCCCGGGCCTTCGCCCACGCCGGCCGGCTGCTGGTGCTCGACGACGCCACGTCGAGCCTGGACTCGGTCACCGAGGCGAAGGTGGCCGGGGCCCTGCTCCACGACGTGGCGGCCCGCACCCGCCTCGTCGTCGCCCACCGCCCCTCCACGGCGGCCCGCGCCGACCGGGTCGCCTGGCTCGACGACGGCCGCGTCCGGGCGGTGGGCACCCACGAGGAACTGTGGCGGCTGCCCGGCTACCGGGCGGTGTTCGAGGAGTGAGCGCGACCCGAAGGGAGGTGCCCTGCGGTGCCGAAGACGCCGATGGGCCGGTGGAGTGACGGGCTGGGGTTCCTGCTGCGCCGGTGGCGCGTGCTCGCCGGGCTCGCCGCATGGTCCGCCGTGGAGGCGGTGCAGACGTTCGCCACCGGCTACGCCCTCGCCCGGGCGCTGGACGCGGGGTTCCTCGCCGGCCGGCCGGGCACCGGCCTCGGCTGGCTGGCCGTCGCCGCCGTGGCCGTGGTCGTGGGGGCGTACGGCACCGGACGGACGTACGGGGGCGTCGCCGCGCTCGTGGAACCGTTCCGGGACGGCCTCGTGCGGCGCGTGGTCGGACGGGCGCTGCGGGACGGGGACGACGGCGAGGCCGTGTCGCGGCTGACGCACCAGGTGGAGATCGCCCGCGACGCCTTCGCGGGCCTGGTGATGGTGGCCCGCTCGTTCGTCTTCACCGCCGCCGGGGCGCTGGCGGGGCTCTTCGTGCTGGCCCCGGTGCTGCTGGCGGTGGTGGTGCCGCCCCTGGTCCTGGGGCTGGTGCTGTTCCTGGCGACCCTGCGGCCCATGGCGCGCCGGCAGGAGGCGTTCCTGGTGGCCGACGAGGCGGTCGCCACGTCGCTGGGCGAGGTCTGCGCCGGTGTGCGGGACGTGACCGCGGGCGGTGCCGAGGAGTACGTGCGCCGGGAGACGGGCGCTCTCGTGGACGCGGAGCTGCGCGCGGCCAACGCCCTGGCGCGCTGGTCCGTGGCCCGCGTCGTGGCGCTGGCGGTGGCGGGCCGCCTCCCGGTGATCCCGCTGCTGGTGGCGGCACCCTGGCTGCTGGCCCGCGGTGTCTCACCGGGGGCGCTGGTGGGTGCTCTGACCTACCTGACCCAGTCCCTGCTCCCGGCCCTGCAGAACCTGATCCACGGCCTGGGCGCGAGCGGTACCCGTCTGATGGTGGTGGCGCGCCGGCTCACCACCCCGCCGCCTGCCCCACGGACCGCCGCCGTGCCGTCCGCCGGCGTCCCGTCGTCGGCCGGCTCGCCCGCCGTCGAGCTGCGCGGGGTCACCTTCGGGTACGGCCCGCACGCCGAGCCCGTGGTGCGGGGGCTCGACCTCGTCGTGCCGGCCGGGGAGCACCTGGCCGTCGTCGGGCCCAGCGGGGTCGGCAAGTCGACGCTGACCGGGCTGGTGGCGGGCCTGCTGGAGCCGTGGAGCGGTGAGGTGCGGGTGGGCGGGGTGCCGGCCGGGGAGCGCGGGGCACGGCGGTCGCGGGTCCTCATCCCGCAGGAGGCGTACGTCTTCTCCGGCACCCTCGGCGACAACTTCCGCTACCTGCGCGACGGTCCCGTCCCCGACCACGAGGTCATGGCCGCCGTCGAGGCGATCGGCGCCGGCCGGCTCCTGAGCGGGGGAGGGCTCGACGCGCCCGTGGTGCCGGGCGCGTTGTCGGCCGGGGAGCGGCAGCTGGTCGCGCTCGTCCGCGCCTACCTGTCGACCGCCCCCGTGGCGCTGCTCGACGAGGCCACCTGCCACCTCGACCCGGCCGCCGAAGCGCACGCCGAGCGCGCCTTCGCGGCGCGGCCCGGCGGCACGCTGGTGGTCGTCGCGCACCGCGCGGGCTCGGCCCGCCGCGCGGATCGCGTCCTCGTCATGGACGGGCCCGGCACCCTCGTCGGGACGCCACGCGAGCTGCTGGCCCGTTCGGCGCTCTACCGCGACCTGCAGGGGGCGTCACAGCCAGCCGGCGCCGCGCGAGATGCGGATCGCGTCGACGCGGTTCCTGGCCCCGGTCTTGCGGGTGATGGCCGCCATGTAGTTGCGCACCGTGCCGTTGGACAGGTGCAGGCTGCGCGCGATCTCCCCGACGGAGGCCCCCTCGGCCGCGAGTGACAGCACGCTTAACTCCCGCCGCGTCAGCGGGATCTCGGCCGCCTGCAGGAAGCCGAAGCCGAGTGACTCGTCGATGTAGCGCTCGCCCTTCGCCACATGCCGTATGCCCTCCACCAGCCGGTCTGGTGAAGCGTTTTTGCTCAGGTACCCCAAGGCCCCCATCTCGTAGGCCCGGCGCAGCGGCCCCGGCCGTCCCGCGGTCGCCAGGGCGAGCAGCGCCCCCGGCTCGCCCCCGTTGCGACATCGGTTCCCCAACTCGCCGAGACCGCATTCCCCGCCCGCGTGGGGGCTGTCCATGTCCACCACGTACACCTCGGGACGCAGCGCCCGCGAGGTGGAGAGGGCCCCGGGCCAGGACGCGGAGGACACCTCCAGGTCCGGTTCTCTGCCGATGAGCACCGCCAGGGCCATGCGCAGCAGATAGGTGTCGTGTATCAGAAGAACTCGGGTCACTTACGTCTCTCCCCGCTCCGTGTAGCGAACCACCTCGGGCACGTCGATAAATACATACCGGCGCGGCCCACCGTTACGGGGGCGGTTACCCCGTCCACGGGGGGCGCAAGGACGCGGGCGGGAGGTCATGCACGCCTCAACTACGGGTGCCCTGCGCCTGCCGAGTCATTCCTGCCGCCGTACGGCGCCTGCCGGGTCGATCAGCCGGCAGGCCGTTTCGATGTCGGTGGCGACCTGGGCGATCGACGCCCGGCCCGACAGCCAGGTGATGAGCGCGGAGTGCCAGGTGTGCTCGATGACGCGCACGGCCGAGAGCTGGAGGGCGGTGGGCCGGCTGCCCGCCGGGCCCATGGCGTCCAGGATGATCGCCGTGGTGAGCCGCGAGACGGTCTCGACCTCCGCGCTCACCGAGCGGTCCGCGAAGGTCAGGGCGCGCACCATCGCGTCGGCCAGGTGCGGCTCGCGCTGCATCGCGCGGAACGCCCGCATCAGCGTCCGGGCGACCCGCGCCGCGGGGTCCTCGTCGGTCGGCGGGCGCTTGCGCAGCGTCTCGTGCAGGTCCTCCAGCTGGTCCTGCATGACGGCGACCAGGAGGTGGACCTTGGAGGGGAAGTAGCGGTAGAGCGTGCCGAGCGCGACGCCCGACGACTCGGCGACCTCCCGCATCTGCACGGCGTCGAAGCCGCCGCGGCCGGCCAGCCGGGCGGTGGCCTGCAGGATGCGGCGGCGCCGGGCTTCCTGACGAGCCGTCATGGGAGCGGCGGGGGTCATGGGGGCGACAGAAGTCATGGCCGGCCCGGGGTCCGTCGTCATATGTCCGTATGTCCCATTCCGTGGCGCCTTGCTCCAGCGGTGCCTGTGCGGCCCGGACGGCACAGCATGGCAGGGGTCGGGCCGTGGCGCGAATCACCCGGCGCTGCTCTTTCGGGCCTCTGACATGCCGGTAGATTCAAGCCTCTGGACGACCCAGTCTGAAACTTGTTCTAGATTAGCGCGACCCGTTACGCTCCGGCGGAACAGCCAGCGAGAAGGAGGCCGGAGTGACCGCTGAGGCCACGGAGGCATCGCTCACGCGAAACCGCAGCAGCCTCCGGGAGCGGAGCGGCGGCGGGGACGGCGAAGGACCGCTGCGCATCGCGCTGCTCACCTACAAGGGAAATCCTTTCTGCGGCGGTCAGGGCGTCTATGTGCGCCACCTCTCCCGTGAACTCGCCCGGCTCGGCCACTCCGTCGAGGTCATCGGCTCCCAGCCCTACCCCGTGCTCGACGACGCCGGGACGCAGGACGGCGACGGCGGCTCCGCCCCCGGCCGGCTGACCCTCACCGAGCTGCCCAGCCTCGACCTCTACCGCCAGCCCGACCCCTTCCGCACTCCCGCGCGCGAGGAGTACCGCGACTGGATCGACGCCCTGGAGGTCGGCACGATGTGGACCGGGGGCTTCCCCGAGCCGCTGACCTTCTCGCTGCGCGCCCGCCGCCACCTCGCCGCCCGCCGCGGCGCGTTCGACGTCGTCCACGACAACCAGACCCTCGGCTACGGGCTCCTCGGCGGCCCCGGCGTCCTCGGCGCCCCCCTGGTCACCACCGTCCACCACCCCATCACCGTCGACCGGCAGCTGGAGCTGGACGCCGCGGCGGACTGGAAGCGCCGTGCCTCCGTGCGCCGCTGGTACGGGTTCACGCGGATGCAGAAGCGCGTCGCCCGGCGCCTGCCGTCCGTCCTGACCGTCTCCGGCTCCTCCCGGCAGGAGATCGTCGACCACCTCGGCGTCGACCCCCGCAAGGTCCACGTCGTCCACATCGGCGCCGACACCGAGCTGTTCTCGCCCGACCCCGCCGTCCCCGTCACGCCCGGCCGGATCGTCACCACCTCCAGCGCCGACGTCCCCCTCAAGGGCCTCGTCCACCTCGTGGAGGCGCTCGCCCGCCTGCGCCGGGACCACCCCGGCGCCCACCTCGTCGTCGTCGGCAGGCGCGCCGAGAACGGGCCCGTCGCCGCCGCCATCGAGCGGCACGGGCTCGGCGGCGCCGTCGAGTTCGTCAAGGGCATCACCGACCGCGAGCTCGTCGACCTGGTCCGCTCCGCCCAGGTCGCCTGCGTCCCCTCCCTGTACGAGGGCTTCTCCCTGCCGGCCGCCGAGGCCATGGCCACGGGCACGCCGCTGGTGGCCACGACCGGCGGTGCCATCCCCGAGGTCGCCGGCCCCGACGGCGAGACCTGCCTGGCCGTGCCGCCCGGCGACGCGGACGCCCTGGCCGCCGCCCTGTCCCGGCTGCTCGGCGACGAGGAGCTGCGGCGGCGGCTCGGCGCCGCGGGCCGTGAGCGGGTACTGGCCAAGTTCACGTGGCGGCAGGCGGCGATCGGCACGGCCGAGCACTACCGTCAGGCGATCGCGGTCGCCCGCGCCAGGGCCGCACGGCCGGCGGGCAGGCGCGGCCAGTGGCTCGCCTGAGTTCCTCCCCGACCCACCCCGCGCGGCGAGCGCCGCGCACCGCCCTGCCCCGCCGGACGAAAGCAAAAACGTGCTGACCGTCGATTTCTCCCGCTTCCCGCTCGCCGCCGGCGACCGCGTCCTCGACCTGGGATGCGGCGCGGGCCGGCACGCCTTCGAGTGCTACCGGCGCGGCGCCCGGGTCGTCGCCCTCGACCGCAACGCCGAGGAGATCCGCGAGGTCGCCAAGTGGTTCGCCGCCATGAAGGAGGCCGGCGAGGCCCCCGAGGGCGCGACCGCCACCGCCATGGAGGGCGACGCGCTCGCACTGCCCTTCCCCGACGCCAGCTTCGACGTCGTCATCATCTCCGAGGTCATGGAGCACATCCCGGACGACAAGGGCGTGCTCGCCGAAATGGTGCGCGTCCTCAAGCCCGGCGGCCGGATAGCCGTCACGGTGCCGCGCTACGGTCCGGAGAAGGTCTGCTGGGCGCTCAGCGACGAGTACCACGAGGTCGAGGGCGGTCACATCCGCATCTACAAGGCCGACGAACTGCTCGCCAAGATGCGCGAGGCCGGCCTGAAGCCCTACGGCACCCACCACGCCCACGGCCTGCACAGCCCCTACTGGTGGCTCAAGTGCGCCTTCGGGGTCGGCAACGACAAGGCGCTGCCCGTCCGCGCGTACCACAAGCTGCTGGTCTGGGACATCATGAAGAAGCCCAGGGCCACGCGCGTCGCCGAGCAGCTCCTCAACCCCGTCATCGGCAAGAGCTTCGTCGCGTACGCGACCAAGCCGCACCTGCCCACCGCGGCGGCCGCCGAATGACCCCCTTCGGCCAGGGCCCCAGCAGCACCGAGCGCCTCGTCCTGCCCGGGGTGCTCACGGCCGACGAGGCCGCCCGCACCGTCGCCGGCATCGCCGCGGTGCAGCGGCCCGACGGCGCCATACCGTGGTTCCGCGGGCACCACCTCGACCCCTGGGACCACGTCGAGGCCGCCATGGCCCTGGACGCGGCCGGCGAGCACGCCCGCGCCGAGGCCGCCTACCGCTGGCTCGCCGACCACCAGAACCCCGACGGCTCCTGGTACGCGGCCTACGCCGACGGCGACGCGGACGAACCCACCGACCGCTCCCGCGAGACCAACTTCGTCGCCTACGTCGCCGTCGGCGTCTGGCACCACTACCTCTCCACCGGCGACGACGCCTTCCTCGACCACATGTGGCCGACCGTCTTCGCCGCCGTGGAGTTCGTCCTGCGCCTGCAGCAGCCCGGCGGCCAGATCGGCTGGAAGCGGGAAGCGGAGGAGAACGGCGGCCGGGACGTCACCGACGCCCTGCTCACCGGCTGCTCCTCCATCCACCAGGCCCTGCGCTGCGCCCTGGCCATCGCCGAGCACCGCGAGGAGCCGCAGCCCGACTGGGAGCTGGCGGTGGGGCTGCTGGGGCACGCGATACGTCACCACCCCGAGCGGTTCCTGGACAAGGGCCGCTACTCCATGGACTGGTACTACCCCGTACTCGGCGGCGCCGTGACCGGCGCGGCCGCGAAGGAGCGCATCGAGGCGCGCTGGGACGACTTCGTGGTCCCCGGGCTCGGCGTGCGCTGCGTGGTGCCCAACCCCTGGGTGACGGGCGGCGAGAGCTGCGAACTCGCCCTCGCCCTGTGGGTGATGGGCGAGTCCGACCGGGCCGTGGAGATCCTCCAGTGGATCCAGCACCTGCGCGCGGAGAACGGCCTGTACTGGACCGGCTACGTCTTCGAGGACGAAGCGGTGTGGCCGGAGGAGCTCACCACCTGGACGGCGGGCTCGCTGCTGCTGGCCGTGGCCGCCCTGGGCGGCCACGACGCCACGGCCACGGTCTTCGGCGGCGACCACCTGCCGGCCGGCCTGGAGCCGGACTGCACCTGTGGAGGGCCGGCCCGGGCCTGACGCTTGCGCGGCGCCGCCCGGGCGGTGCCGTCCCGTGGCGTACGGGAGCGGTTCTCGCCGGGCGCCTCACACGGTGTGCGGCGCGAGCACGGTGCCGACGGCGCCCACCGCCTCCAGCGCCGCGTCCACCTGCCCGGGCCGCTCGACGTGCGCCACCGGCACCACCGAGCGCAGGTACCGGTTGAACTGCGAGGGCCCCAGCACGACGGCCAGTGCGGGGCCGTGCCGCCGCAGCCCGTCGAGGAGCTTCGGCACGCTCACGCCCGTCGTGGTGATGCGCAGGAAGAGGTCCCGCACGTCCCCGGCCGTGGTGAGCGTGCGGGACTCCAGGCAGGAGCAGACCGGAATCCGAGGGTCCAGGAAGTCCATGCCCGCGATCTCGGCCGCCATGCCCTCGCTGATGTGCTGTTGGATCGGAGAATGCGTCGCGGGCAGGTCCGGCGAGATCTTGGCGACCTGGTGCCCGGGCGGCAGCGCGTCCGCGAGCCGCTCCAGCTGGTCCAGGTACCCCGAGAACATCACGCACCGCATCGTGCCGTCCCCCACGGGCCCGAGGTCGACCCCCCGGTGCGAGCCGCCCACCCGTTCCGGCGCGTAGGCGTCGCCGTCCGGGTCCTCTCGCACCGGTATCCCCACGAAGGCGACGCCCTGTGCCCTCCCGGCGGTCCGTCGCCGGTGCTCCGGCGACTCGTCCCACGACCGTGCGAACAGCGTGAACAGGGCCTCGCGGCTGACGGATCCCGCGATGCACGCGGCGACCAGGGCCCCCAGACTGAGCCCGCCCGTCACCGAGGGCCGCACCCCGTGCTCGGCCAGCACGTCGTGCACGGCGAGTGCCTGCGCGGCCTGTTGCAGCGCCTTCACCCGGCGCGGGGGCGCGCCCGAGGGCGGTTGGCTGCGGCCCAGCAGTTGATCCGCGTCGTACCCGGTCCACTCCCCGACCTGCCGGTATGCCGCCCGGGCGGCGGAGCGCTGCTCGTACATCGGGGCGGCAACCGACCCCTCGTTGTGCATTCCGCCGAAAACGTAAGCAATCGTCATACGACTGGAGCGTGCCAGGCGTTGATCACGCCGGGACAGGTCGCCTCGGGCCGTAATGGGAAGGCTTGTTTCCCATCATTTTCCGTTGAAACCGGACCGTTTTCCCGGGAGGGGGGCCGCCCCCGCACGCATTCGGCGGTGTACGGGCCCGGACGGCGGGCCGGGCCCGTTCGCGGGCCGCCCGCAGGGGGCTGATTCCCGCCGGGGGTCCGTTCGTGTTCCTGGCCGAGAACCGGAAGGCGTTGTTCCCCAATGGGGCCGGGCCGGCCGGGGAAACAACCCGCAGCCGTCGGACCGGTGACAATCTAAGGTGGCGTCATGAGCCTGCTGTCCCATGAGCGTTACTGCGACGAGATCCTCACTCAGACCGACGCGTTCCGTGCGGCCCTGCGCGGGGCGGATCCCGGCACCACCGTCCCCACCTGCCCCGACTGGAGCCTCGCCCAGCTCGTCCTGCACGTCTCCGGCGCCCAGCGCGGAGCCGCGGCGATCGTCCGCGACCGGATCCAGGAGTTCACCGTCCCGACCGCCGTCGCGGGGGAGGCGCCGGAGGCCGACAAGCTCGACATCGACGCCCTCGACGCCTGGCTGGCCGACGGCGCGCAGCAGGTCGTGCAGGCCCTGCGCGAGGCGGGGCCGGACGCCCGGGTGTGGACCTTCGGCGGCGAGCCGAAGGCGGGCTTCTGGGCCCGCCGCATGACGCACGAGACGGTCGTCCACCGCGCCGACGCCTGCGCGGCGTCCGGCGCCGAGTACACCGTCGACCCGGTCGTCGCCGCGGACTGCCTCGACGAGTGGCTGGAGATCGTCACGTCCCCGCAGGCCGTGGCCTTCCGGCCGGTGTACGGGGAGCTGCCCGGCCCGGGCCGCACCCTGCACCTGCACGCCACGGACACCGGCCCCGGCCTGAACGCCGAGTGGTTCATCGACGCCACCGGCCCCTCGGTCACCTGGCGCCGGGCCCACGAGAAGGCGGCCGTCGTCGTGCGCGCGCCCCTGACCGAGCTGCTGCGCGTGTTCTACCGGCGCACGCCCGTGGACACCCCCGGCGTCGAGGTGCTGGGCGACCGCGAGGTGCTCGACTTCTGGCTGGAGCGGGCCAGCTTCTGATGAGAGCCCGTCACCCGGGGCCGTCGCGCCGCGCCCTGCTGCCCGCCGCCCTGCTGCTGCTCGTCACGGCGTGCGGCGGCGGGTCGGAGCCGGCCGCCCGCCCCGGGGCGGCGGGCGCCCACGACCCGCTCTTCCCCCGTCTCGGCAACGACGGGTACCACGTCCGCCACTACGGCCTGACGCTCGACTACGAGCCCGCGGACAACCACCTCTTTGCCACCGCCGTCATCACCGCCCGGGCCGAGCAGCACCTCAGCGCCTTCAACCTCGACCTCAAGGGCCTGACCGTGCGCAGCGCCCGCGTCGACGGCGAGCCGGTCCGCACGTCCCGCAAGGGCAGCGAGCTGACGGTCGAGCTGAACAAGCCGGTCGCCAAGAACCGCACGTTCGAGACGACCATCGTCTACGACGGGAAGCCGCAGGCCGTCGAGGACGCGGACGGCTCCACGGAGGGCTGGGTCCGCACGGAGCACGGGGCCGTGGGGCTGGGGGAGCCGGCGGGCTCGATGGCCTGGTTCCCGGGCAACCACCACCCGTCCGACAAGTCCACGTACGACATCGCGGTGACCGTGCCGGCCGGCCTGACGGCCGTGGCCAACGGCCAGTTGAAGCGCAGGGAGGACAAGGGCCCGGAGGGCGCCCGGCGCACCACCTTCACCTGGCACACCGGCGAGCCGATGGCGAGCTACCTGGCCAGCGTCGCCGTGGGCCGGTTCGAGGTGACGACGTTCAGGACGGCCAGGGGCCTGCCCGTGTACATCGCCGCGCATCCCGGGGAGACGGAGCCGGCGGCCCGGGTGGCCAAGGTGCTGCCGGAGGTCATCGACTGGGAGAGCGGCCTGTTCGGGCCGTACCCCTTCGCGTCCACGGGCGCGGTCATCGACCGCAACCCGCACGTCGGTTACGAGCTGGAGACGCAGCCCAAGCCGTACTTCCACGCCGCGCCCAACGACAGGCTCGTGGTGCACGAGCTGGCCCACCAGTGGTTCGGGAACTCGCTCACGCCCGCCCGGTGGTCGGACATGTGGCTGAGCGAGGGCTTCGCGCAGTACGCCGAGTGGATGTGGGAGGAGAAGAGCGGCGGGCGTTCGGTCCGGCAGATCTTCGACGACTACTACGACGGCAGGGACCCGGAGAGCAAGGGCGCGGACGGCGAGACCATCTGGGACTTCCCGCCGGACGGGCCGACGGCGGAGACGGTGTCCGGCCTGCCGGTCTACGGGCGCGGGGCCATGGTGCTGCACAAGCTGCGCGAGAAGCTCGGGGACCGCGCGTTCTTCGGCCTCGTGCGCGACTGGGCGGCGCAGTACCGCTATCAGAACGTCAGCACGGACACGTTCGTGGAGTTCTGCGAGGACCGGGGCGACGTCGGCGAGGTCTTCGACGTCTGGCTCCGGGGGAAGGGCAGACCCGCCAGGCGGTGAGCCACCGTCAGGCGGGTCGTCGGGCGGGCGTCAGGCGTTGAGCTCGGCGAGCAGGCGCAGGGTGCCGGGGTCCGGTGCGGTGACGAGCAGGTCGGTGACCGGGCCCGCGCGCCAGAGTTCCAGCCGCTCGGCGATGCGCTCGCGGGGGCCGACGAGGGAGATCTCGTCGGCGAAGGCGTCGGGCACGGCGCCCACGGCCTCCTCCCGCCGCCCGGCCAGGAACAGCCGCTGGACGCGGCGGGCCTCCTCCTCGTAGCCCATGCGCCCCATCAGGTCGGCGTGGAAGTTGCGGGCGGCGTGGCCCATGCCGCCGATGTAGAAGGCCAGCATCGTCTTGACCGGGCGCAGCCCCTCCGTGACGTCGGCGCACAGCCGTGCCCGGGCCAGGGGCGCGACGATGAAGCCCTCGGGAGCGGCGGCGAGGGCGGCGGCGTGCAGGTCCGTGCGCGAGGGCGACCAGTACAGCGGCAGCCAGCCGTCGGCGATGCGGGCGGTCTGGGCGACGTTGCGCGGGCCTTCGGCGCCCAGCAGTACGGGCAGGCCGGCGCGGCGCGGGTGGGTGATGGAGCGCAGGGGCCTGCCCAGGCCGGTGGCGCCGGGCCCGGTGTAGGGCAGGGGGTGGAAGCGGCCGTCGAGGGCGACGGGGGCCTCGCGGCGCAGCACTTGCCGGACGACGTCGACGTACTCGCGGGTCGCGGTCAGTGGGCTCTGCGGGAACGGGCGCCCGTACCAGCCCTCCACCACCTGCGGGCCGGACAGCCCCAGGCCGAGCAGCACGCGCCCGCCGGAGAGGTGGTCGAGGGTCAGCGCGTGCATGGCGGTGGCGGTGGGCGTGCGGGCCGCCATCTGGGCCACGGCCGTGCCGAGCAGGATGCGGCTGGTGTGCGCGGCGATCCAGGTCAGCGGGGTGAAGGCGTCGGAGCCCCAGGACTCGGCGGTCCACACGGAGTGGTAGCCGAGCCGCTCGGCCTCCCGGGCGAGGGCGAGGTCGTGGGGCCGGGGACCGCGGCCCCAGTAGCCGAGGGCGAGACCGAGCCGCATGGGAGCCTCCCGCACGCCGATTGCCGACGGAACTGACGGGGTGTCAGTTCAGGGGAGGGTAGGCCGCCGCCCGTGCGGCGACAAGACGGCGGCCCGCCGGGAAGTACCCGGCGGGCCGCCGCAAGAGGCCGTGCGATGCGCTCAGCCGCGCTGGATGCCCGTGGTGTCCTGCAGGAGGCCGCGACGGCCGTCCTGCGTCTGCGCCACGAGCGCCTGACCGCGCTGCTCGACCGCCAGGTACCAGGTGCCGGGCGCGAGCTCGGCGATCTGGTTCGGCGAGCCGTCCTCGGCGAACAGCGGGCGGTTGACCGGCACCGCGAACCAGAACGGGGCGAAGTCGCCGCCGGCCGCCGGGGCCGGCTGGGCCGCGGCCGCCGGCTGCGGAGCCGGGGCGCCGCCCGCCTGCGGCTGGGCCTGCGCCGGACCGGGCTGGGCGCCGTAGGGCTGCGGGGCCTGCGCACCGTAGGGCGACGGACCGGCACCGGGCTGCATGCCGCCCGGACCCGGGTAGCCGTAGCCCTGCGGGGCGCCGTAGGGGGCCGCCGCGGGCTGCGGAGCACCCATCAGCGGGGCCTTGAGGGCCGGGGTGCGCGGGGTGAGCGCCGCCACGACGGCGAGCACGAGGTTCGCGATGAGCGCCAGGATCTGGCCGACGCCGGGCGAGATCTGGTCCACGTCCGGGCCACCGAAGATCGTCCACAGCGAGGACCAGGCGGCGAACACGGCGAGCGCGATGCCCCACTGCTCCAGGCCCAGCCCGATGACCTTGCGGCCCTCCGGCTGGAAGCGGGCGACGACGACCAGGGCGGCGGCGATGATCCCGGCGAGGAAGATCGACGGCAGTACGGGGAAGAGTTCAGGCTTCCAGCCGATCGGCTCCTTGGGGCAGTTGATCGACGACCCGCAGTCGTACGAACGGAAGCTGAGGAACGAGGCGATGAACAGCAACACCGCTGCTCCGGTCACCACGCCGTCGCCTCTAGTGAGGGAGCGGATGTTCACCTAAAATCCTTTGTCAGTGCTTGTCGGGGCTGTCGTTGATATGTCGCTGTCGCCGGTACGCGAGATGCCGGGGGCGCGAGGGCGCGGGGGTGGCGGCCACCCATCGTACGGGGAACCTATCGCCCGGGAGCTCCGGGCGTCTCCTTCGTATCACCCTCGTGACACGGCCGTGGCCTGCTGGTACTTACCCGCGCAGGAAGTCCTTGATGCCGTCCGCAATACCTTGCGCCGCTTTTTCACGCCATGCCGCATCGGTGAGCTGGGCGGCATCCTGCGCGTTGCGCATATTGCCGCATTCGATGAAGACCTTGGGAATCGTGGAGAGATTGAGCCCCCCGAGATCCCCCCGCGTGTCGAGCCCCGTTCCCTTGCCGATGTAATTGGAGGGGGCACTGCCGGTGGTGCGCACGAAGTTGCCCGCGATGCGCGCGCCCAGCTCCTTCGACGGCCCCACGATGGCGGAGGTGTCCGCGCGTCCGCCGCGCACCGCGGCGGGCAGGATCACATGGAAGCCGCGGTCGCCGGCGCCGGCGCCGTCCGCGTGCAGGGACACGGCGGCGTCGCCGTGCGCGGCGTTCCCGATCTCGGCGCGCTCGGTCACGCACGGCCCGTACGGCCGGTCCCCGTCGTGGGTCAGCACGACCTTGGCGCCCTGCGCCTGCAGGATCGTCCGCAGCCGGTGCGCCACGTCCAGGGTGAAGGTGGCCTCGGAGTAACCGGAGTTGGTCTCGGTGCCGGTGGTGTCGCACTCCTTGTGACCGGTGCCGATGTCGACCTGACGGTTGATCTCGGCGGTGTGCTGGGCGTTGCGCGTGTTGTGGCCCGGGTCGACGACGACGACCTTGCCCTTGAGCGGCCCGTCCGCGGCGCCCTCCGCGGCCGCGGGAGCGGGTGCGGAGGGGGTGGGGGCGGCGCTGGTGGCCGCGGCCGCGGAGGACGGCGCCCCGGACGGCTCGGGCCGGGGCGCGGGGCGGACCTGGGCGGACGAGGACGCGGCGACGGGCTGCCGTCCGGCGTCGTCGGCGGCCCCGTCCCCGGAACCTCCCCCGCCGCCCGAACAGCCCGTCAGGCCGGCGGCCGCCAGGAACAGCGCTGTCGCCCCGGCGAGGAATCGCGGGGATATCGGGGAACCACTGCCGTTGGACACGCGGGCGATGCTAGCGCTGCCGCTCAGATCCCGAGACCAGTACGCCGCAGTACGCGCAGGGAGCGCGTCACAGAGACCTCGGTGAACGCCCCTGACGCAAGGGCCCTGCGGTACACCCGGTACGGGGCCTGGCCGCCGTCGGCGGGGTCGGGGAAGACGTCGTGGATGACGAGCAGGCCCTCGGGCGCGAGGTGCGGCGCCCAGCCCTCGTAGTCGGCGGTGGCGTGCTCGTCGGTGTGCCCGCCGTCGATGAACACCAGCCCCACGGGCGTGCCCCAGACCTTCGCCACCTGCGGGGAGCGCCCCACGACGGCGACGACGTGCTCCTCCAGCCCGGCCCGGTACAGCGTCCGGCGGAACGTCGGCAGCGTGTCCATGCGCCCCACGCCGGGCGTCTCGTCCACGACGGACGGGTCGTGGTACTCCCAGCCGGGCTGCTGCTCCTCGCTGCCGCGGTGGTGGTCGACGGTCACGGCGACGGTGCCGCTCTCGCGGGCCGCGTCGGCGAGGAGGATCGTCGAACGGCCGCAGTACGTCCCCACTTCCAGCAGGGGCAGGCCGAGCCGGCCCGCCTCGCGGGCCGCCGCGTGCAGGGCGAGGCCCTCGTCCACCGGCATGAATCCCTTCGCGGCCTCGAAGGCGGCGAGTATGTCGGGCTTGGGCGGCATGGTGGGTCCCCGTTCTGTACGTGTACGGCTGCGGCCGTGGGCCATTTTTCCCCAGCCCCGCCCCTTCCCGTTTCCCGGGGCTCCGCCCCGGACCCCGGTCCTCAAACGCCGGACGGGCTGATTCGTGCCCGGACCGGGGGAAATCCAGCCCCCCCCCCCCGGCTACAGCCAGCCGTTCTGGCGCGCCGCGCGCACGGCCTCCATCCGGTTCCGCGTCCCGGTCTTCCCGATCGCCGCCGACAGATAGTTCCGCACCGTCGCCGGCGACAAGTGCACCTTCGCCGCGATGTCCACGACCGTCGCCCCGTCCACCGCCGCCGACAGCACGTCCCGCTCCCGCTGCGTCAGCGGGTTCGGGCCCGCGCTGAGCGCGGCCGCCGCCAGGGCCGGGTCGATGACGCGCTCGCCGGCCAGGACGCGGCGGATGGCGGCCGCGAGGTCCTCGACCGGGCCGTCCTTGACGAGGAAGCCCGAGGCGCCCGCCTCCATGGCGCGCCGCAGATAGCCGGGGCGGCCGAAGGTGGTGAGGATCAGCACCCGGCACTCCGGCAGCCGCACCCGCAGGTCGGCGGCCGCGTCCAGGCCGCTGCGGCCGGGGAGTTCGATGTCGAGCAGGGCGATGTCGGGGCGCGTCCGAAGGGCCTGCGGGAGGATGTCGTCGCCGCTGCCCACCTGGGCGACGATCTCCATGTCCTCCTCCAGGCCGAGCAGCAGTGCGAGCGCCCCGCGCATCATCCCCTGGTCCTCGGCCAGCAGAATCCTGGTCAGCTCGCTGCTCACGCGGCCCGCTCCTCCTCGTCGTTCTCGTCCACCGGGAGTTCCGCCACGAGGCGGAACCCGCGTCGCCCGTCCGGCCCGGACGTCAGCGAGCCGCCTGCCGAGGCCAGCCGCTCGGTCAGGCCCTTGAGGCCGTTGCCGCCCGTGCCGGGTGCCGTGCCCGGTGCCGTGTCCGACCCTACGCCGCGCCCGTCGTCGCTGATCTCCAGATGGACCCGGTCCGGCTCCCCGCGCACCTCGATGGCGCACTTGGCCGCCCCGCTGTGCCGCACGACGTTGGTGACGCCCTCGCGCACGACCCACCCCAGCAGCGCCGCCGTCTGCGGCGGCAGCGGCGGCCCGGACTGGCGGATGTCGGCGGTGATGCCGGAGGCGTCGAGCAGGGACCGCGCCCGGTCGAGCTCGGTCGCCAGGCTTCCCTCGCGGTAGCCGGTCACGGCCTCGCGGATCTCGGTGAGGGCCTGGCGGCCCACCGCCTCGATGTCCGCGGCCTGGCCCATCGCCGCGTCCAGGTTGCGGGGCGCCAGGCGGCGCACCGCCTCCGCCTTGACCACGATGACCGACATTGTGTGGCCGAGGAGGTCGTGCAGGTCGCGGGAGAAGCGCAGGCGCTCGCGCTCCACCGCGGCGTGCGCCAGCTGCTCGCGCGTGGCCCGCAGCTGGGCGACGGTCTCGGAGAGGTTCAGGATCGCGGCCGCGACGAGCCCGGACAGCGACGTGCCCCAGGCGATGGCCAGGACGTTCTCCGTACCGCTCTGCGCGGACAGGACCACCCCGACCGTGATGCCGTAGCCGCCCATGGCCACCGACAGCCACCGCCCCCGGTTGCGCAGCACGATGCCGGCCACCAGCGACAACAGCGGGAAGAACAGCAGCCAGTCGCCGCCGTACCCGATGGACATCGCGTACGTGACGACCGTCAGCCCGCCCAGCAGGACCAGCGGGAGCGGCGTCAGGCAGCGGTCCTCGTCGAGCCCGACGACGACCGCGGTGACGTAGAGCGCGACGAAGACCACGAGGCCGGCGACGGCGAGCCACGGCAGCGGGACCCTGCCCCGGCAGAGGTCGACCACGTCGCCCGTGAGAATGAACAGCCAGGGCATGAACGTCGCCGGTGTCGGCCGCTTCATCGGCCGCACCCCTCCCAGCAGGCCGGGCCGTCCGCGCCCGCCCTTCACCACCGTGTCTTCCATGCCACCGACCCTACGGAGTCCGGCCGTACGTCCCGTAGTCGCACATGTCCCCGGACGCCCATGACATTTGTCTTCCCCCGCCCTGCGCCATCGGCTATACAGGAAGGCCGCGCCGGGTGGAACGCGTTCTACTCCTCGGTCCTCGTCAGACGGGAGCACGGAACTCCATGCCCATCGACCCCGCCAAGGCCACCGCCGCAGCCCCCACCACCGTCCCCCTCTCCTGGGACCACAAGGACGTCCTGCTCTACCACCTGGGCATCGGAGCCGGGTCCCGCCCGGACAGGCCCCATCCCGCCACCGACCCCGACGAACTCCGCTACACCCTGGAGAGCCGGCTCCACGTCCTGCCCTCCTTCGCGACCGTCGCCGGCGGCGGCAGGACGGTGGCCGCCACGCTGTCCATGCCCGGCATCGACGTCGACCTCGCGGCCGTGCTGCACGGCGGACAGTCCGTCACCCTCCACCGCCCGCTGCCCGTCCGCGCCGCCGACGCCGGCGCGACCGCGCGCGTCGCCGCCGTCCACGACAAGGGCAAGGCGGCCGTCATCGTGCTGCGCACCGACGTCGCCGACGACGACGGCCCGCTGTGGACGGCGGTCAGCGAGATCTTCGTCAAGGGCGAGGGCGGCTTCGGCGGCGAACGCGGCTCCAGCGAACGCCTGGAGACCCCCGCCACCGAGCCCGACCTGACCGCCTGCCGTCCCGTCCGCGAGGACCAGGCCCTGCTCTACCGCCTCTCCGGCGACTGGAACCCGCTCCACGCCGACCCCGAGTTCGCGGGGCTCGCCGGCTTCGACAAGCCGATCCTGCACGGCCTGTGCTCGTACGGCATCGTCCTCAAGGCCGTCGTCGACACCGCCCTCGGCGGTGACGTCTCCCGCGTCCGCTCGTACGCCACCCGCTTCTCCGGTGTCGTCTACCCCGGCGAGACCCTGCGCGTGCGCATCTGGCGCGACACCCCCGGCCCCGGCCGCATCCAGGTCGTGGCCACCGCCGTGGAGCGCGGGGACGCGCCCGTCCTCACCGACACCGTCGTCGAGCACACCTGAGCAGGTGACACCGAAGGGAGCAGCCCCATGCGTGCCGCCGTACAGCAGAAGACCGGTCAGGACCTGCTCGAAGTGCTCGACGACGTCGAAGCGGTCGGCTTCGGCCCCGGCAAGGTCAGGCTGCGCATCCGGGCCGCCGGACTGTGCCACTCCGACCTCTCGGCCATGTCCGGGGTCCTGCCGCAGCCCGCGCCCTTCGTCCCCGGCCACGAGGGCGCGGGCGACGTCGTCGAGGCCGGCGAGGGCGTCACGCACGTCGCGCGCGGCGACCGCGTCCTCGTGTGCTGGCTGCCCGCCTGCGGCAGCTGCCCCTCGTGCCGGCGCGGGCAGAGCCAGCTGTGCCTGGCCGGGTTCATGAACTCCGGCACCCCCAACTTCAGACGCCGCACCACCGACGTCTTCGGCTTCGCCGGCACCGGCGCGTTCGCCGAGGAACTCGTCGTCGACGCCGGGTGCGCGGTGCCCATACCCGACGACGTGCCCTACGAGGTCGCCGCCCTCCTCGGCTGCGGCGTCACCACGGGACTCGGCGCGGCCCTGAACACCGCGCGGGTGGCGGCCGGTTCGTCGGTCGCCGTCATCGGGTGCGGCGGCGTCGGCATCAGCGTGATCCAGGGCGCCCGGGTCGCGGGCGCGGCGCAGATCCTTGCCGTCGACCCCGTGGAGGGCCGCCGCGAGGCCGCCCTGCGGTTCGGTGCCACCGAGGCCGTCGCCCCCGAAGGGCTCGCCGGGACCAAGGCCCGCCTCACCGGCAACGAGGGCTTCGACTACGTCTTCGAGGTCGTCGGCAGGTCCGCCACCGCCCGCACCGCCTACGAGGCCACCCGGCGCGGCGGCACGCTGTGCGTCGTCGGGGCGGGGGCGCTGGACGACCACCTGCAGCTCAACATGTTCGAGCTGTTCTTCGACGAGAAGAGGATCCTGCCGTCGCTGTACGGCGGCGGCGACGTCCTGCGTTCCTACGAGCGCGCCATCGCCCTCTGGCGGGCCGGCCGCATCGACCTCGAAGGTCTGATCACCCACCGCGTGCCGCTCGCCCGCATCAACGACGCCGTCGAGCAGATGCGCACGGGCGAGGCGCTGCGCACCTGGATCACGATGTGAGACCGCTGTGAGACCCGACCGGAGAGGGGACCACCGGCCATGCTGAACGGTGCCACCGCCGTCGTCACGGGCGCCGGGCGCGGCCTCGGCCGCGCCGAGGCCCTCGAACTCGCCCGCCTCGGCGCGAACGTCGTCGTCAACGACTACGGCCGGCCCGGCCGCGACGGCTCCGGTGAGGCGTCCGCGGCCCCCGCCGAGGAGGTCGCCGCACAGATCCGCGCGGCGGGCGGGCACGCCACGGCCCACTGCGGCGACGTCGCCGACTTCGAACAGGCCTGCGAACTCGTGCAGTTGGCCGTCGACACGTACGGCGCGCTGGACATCCTCGTCAACAACGCCGGCATCCTGCGCGACCGCATGGTCTTCTCCATGACCGAGGACGAGTGGGACGCGGTCGTCCGCGTGCACCTGAAGGGCCACTTCAACACCACGCGCTTCGCCGCCGCGCACTGGCGGGACCGCTCGAAGGCCGCGGGCGGCGCGCCGGTCCACGGACGGATCGTCAACACCTCGTCGGAGGCGTTCCTGGCCGGCTCGGCCGGGCAGCCGAACTACGCGGCCGCCAAGGGCGGCATCGTGGGGCTGACCACGTCGACGGCCGCGGCGCTGCGCAAGTACGGCGTGACGGCGAACGCGATCTGCCCGCGGGCGCGGACGAGGATGACGGAGGACGTCTTCGGCGCCGCTCCGGGGGCCGGGGGCGGCCTCGACCCGCTCGCGCCCGAGCACGTCCCGCCGCTGGTGGCGTATCTGGCGTCGCGGGCGGCGGGGCGGATCACCGGGCAGGTCTTCGTGGTGCACGGCGGGATGGTGGCCGTGATGGAGAGGCCACGGGTGGGCGCGCGGTTCGAGGCGAAGGGGGACCTCTTCGCGGCGGAGGAGCTGGACGCGCTCCTGACCCCCTATTACGCGGAGCGTGCGGAGGGCGAGGGCTTCGCGGCGCCGGAGGTGCTGCGGCTGAAGCGGGGTTAGCCGGGTGGGGCCGGACGGGGCGGTGGGGCCGGGCCCGCCCCGCCCCTTCCCGTGAGCGGGGCTGCGCCCGAGGGGCACGGGCCCCGGTCACGGGAAGGGGCGGGCAGGAGAGGAGCAGCGAACTCCGGGTCAGTTCGCCTGGGGGCGGCGGTGCTTGCCGGGTGCGGGGGCCGGGGCAGCGGGGCGTTCGTCCGGCGAGGCCGGACCGCGGTGCCTGCCGGAGCCGGCGGCTGCGGCCTGGGCGGACGCCTCTGCGGGGCGCGCCTCGGTCGTGTCGGTTCGGGCATCGGGCATGGGGAAGTCACTCCGTCGGATGGGGATGCGTGCTCTGCGCGTGCGCGTCGGGGCCACAGCAGTGGCGTACCGCGCCGCAGGCACCCCGGGTGCCCGGCCGGACAGCTGTGCGGCCCCCGCCCGAGTCTAACGGGACCTTGATCATCGAGCCACCCGTGCCGAAGGCGTGTCCGTCCGTTACGGCGTACGGGCGCAGGGCGCCTGCTGCAGTGGAACGGGCCGGGGCGCCGGCACCGAGGCGGGGTCCGCGTCCGGGTCCGCATCGGCGTCGTCGGGGGCCGGCCGCGAGGTGCTGGACGTCGCGGCGGCCGTGCCCGCCCCCGGCACCAGGACGTCCCCGTCCTCCGAGACCCGCAGCCGCGCCAGCCCGCACGGCACCGACGCCGTGACGAACGGCAGCTTGAGCTCTCCGCCGGCCGTCCACAGTCCGGCCCCGGCCAGCCAGCCGGCCGGGCCCTGGAACTGCTGCAGCTGCTTCTTCGCGGGCCGCCACACCCCCACCCAGCTGGTCGTGGCCCCGGGGACGGCGGGGCCGGGCGGCGCCGCGTCGATCCGGAAGGCCACCGAGCTCGCCTCCGGCGCCAGGCCCTGTCCGGGCTGGGCGGCGAAGGGGGTGAGCGTCGTGTCGGCCAGCAGCAGGCATTCGGGGAAGCGCACCGGGCGGGCGGAGCCGAGGACGCCCCAGCCGACCCGGTCGACGCCGGGTGCGTCGGACCGGACGATGAGCAGCCCGCTGTCCGGCTCGGCCAGCAACAGGCGGTCGTTGCTCTTCTCCGCGATCTGCAGCAGCGGGCTGGTCTCGCCGCCCCGGCCCAGGTCGACGACGACGGCCTTCGTCAGCCCGTCCAGCTCCCGGTCCAGCGCGAGCAGCCGCCCCGAACGGTCCAGCCAGGCGCCGCCCTCGCACAGCCCGGGCACCGTCGCCAGGAGCTCGGGGCCGGTCGTGCCGCCGTGGACGCGCCAGAGGGTGGTCTGCTGCTCGCCGTGCACGAGGGCGTAGGCGGACGAGCCGTCGGGCGCGGGCGGCAGCAGGGACAGCCGCGGGCACTCGATCGCGCCCAGCGGCAGCTCGCCGGTGCCCGACCCGGCGGGGTAGAGCAGCGAGAGCGCGAACCGCTCGGCCACCCGGCGCCGGATCAGGACCCGGCCGTCGGTCAGCGGCAGCACCTCGCTGTCGGCCTCCTCGGGCTGGCTGCCGGGCAGCGACACCGCGTAGGGCTCCGGGCCGTCGAGGGTCCAGCGCTCGGGGAACCAGCCGTCGGTGCCCTGGCCGAGAGCCAGCCACGCCGCGTACGAGCCGTCCACCGTGACGGTGAACGCCGGGCGCCGCGTGTCCGCCGGAGAAGCACTCCGCGGGGTGGTTTGAGCGGTGCTCTGGGCGCCGTGAGGAGCACAGACCGTCATGAGAAACGTCACCTCCGGCACAGAACGTAGTTATCGCGGTCGCGACTGCACCTCGCCACCCCCGGCGCTTCACGCGTACGGGTGTGTCTTGTTTCGTTCGGCTGAGGAACGGGGGGCTGGTGTGCTGTGCTGGCCAGGGCCTATTAAGGTAAGGCGAACCTAAGTGGTCGCCGGAGGTGGCTGACCTGGCCCTCTTGACCGGTCCGGCACCCACCCCCGGCGCCCGCCGGCCCCCCACCCCCGTCAGGAGCCCCCCATGTCCCTGCGCCGCCGCGGCACCGCCGCCGTCGCCCTGTCCGTAGCCGCCGCGCTCGCGCTCACCGCCTGCGGCGCGTCAGACGGCGAGGACAAGGCGGGCAAGGACGGCGGCGCGGGCTCCAAGAGCGTCGCGCAGGGCGGCAAGGACTTCGGCAAGGCCGCCGAGGACACCGCCAGGATGGGCACGGACGCCCAGCCCGGGCAGTTCCCGCGCACCGTCACCCACGCCCTCGGCAGGACCGAGATCAAGGAGAAGCCCCAGCGCGTCGTCGTCCTCGACGTCGGCGAGCTCGACAACGTCGTCTCCCTCGGCATCAGGCCCGTGGGCTGGGCCGCCAGCGAGGGCAGCAAGGACATCCCCGAGTACCTGAAGAAGGACATCGGCGAGCCCAAGAGCGTCGGCACCATCAACAACCTCAACCTTGAGGCGATCAACGAGCTCAAGCCCGACCTGATCCTCGGCAGCAAGCTGCGCGCGGAGAAGACCTACAAGGACCTCTCCAAGATCGCCCCCACCGTCTTCTCGGTCCGCCCCGGCTTCACCTGGAAGGAGAACTACCTCCTCAACGCCGCCGCGCTCGACAGGACGGCCGACGCCAGGAAGCAGCTCGCCGACTACGAGGCCAAGGCGAAGAAGCTGGGCGAGGACCTCGGCGGGAAGAAGCCGACGATCACCATGCTCCGCTACATGCCGCAGTTCACCCGCCTGTACGCGCAGCAGTCCTTCATCGGCACCATCCTCAAGGACGCCGGCCTGCCCCGGCCGAAGAACCAGCAGGTGGACAAGCTCGCCGAGGAGATCAGCCCGGAGAACATCGACCGGGCCGACGCCGACTGGATCTTCACCGGCGTCTACGGCGACCCGGAGAAGACCAAGCGCGACGCCGCCGAGGACAACCCCCTGTGGAAGACCCTGACGGCCGTCAAGGAGGGCCGGGCCAAGAACGTCCCCGACGAGACCTGGTACCTGGGCCTCGGCGTCACCGCGGCGAACAGCGTCCTCGACGACCTGCGCGGTTTCCTGGTCAAGTAGCGGGGCTCGCGAGCGGCCGGCAGCACGCGTCAGTGAAGTACGGGCACGGGGACAGGTAGCCTTTCCCCGTGCCCGTACTGTCTGAAGTCATCGCCGCCCTCGACGCCCTGTGGCCCCCGGAGCGGGCCGAGCAGTGGGACGCCGTCGGTACGGTCTGCGGCGACCCCGACGCCACCGTCACCCGGGTCCTCTTCGCCGTCGACCCCGTCCAGGAAGTCGTCGACGAGGCCGTGCAGCTCGGCGCCGACCTGCTCGTCACCCACCATCCGCTCTACCTGCGCGGAACGACGACGGTCTCGGCCGGCACCTTCAAGGGCCGCGCCGTGCACACCCTCATCAAGAACGACATCGCCCTGCACGTCGCGCACACCAACGCCGACCGCGCCGACCCCGGCGTCTCCGACGCCCTCGCCGGCGCCCTCGACCTGCGCGTCACCGGCCCCCTCGTGCCCGACGCGAGCGACCCGGCCGGCCGCCGCGGCCTGGGCCGCATCTGCGAGCTGGACCCGCCGATGAGCCTGGCCGACTTCGCCGAGCGCGCCGCCAAGCGCCTGCCCGCCACCGCGCAGGGCATCCGCGTCGCCGGCGACCCGCAGCGCACCGTCCGCACCGTCGCCGTGTGCGGCGGCTCGGGCGACTCCCTCTTCGACGAGGTACGGGCCGCCGGCGTCGACGCCTACGTCACCGCCGACCTGCGCCACCACCCCGCCTCCGAGGCACAGCAGCACAGCCCGCTCGCGCTGGTCGACGCCGCGCACTGGGCCACCGAGTGGCCCTGGACCGAGCAGGCCGCGGCCCAGCTCGACGAGATTTCCGACCGGCACGGCTGGGGCCTGCGCACCCACGTCTCCCGTACGGTCACCGACCCCTGGACCGCCCACGCGGCATCGTCCGCTCACAACCACTAACAGGAGCCCCCAAATAAACGCCGCGCCCGCCGACCAGATCCGCCTCCTCGACCTCCAGGCCCTGGACGTCCGCCTCACCCAGCTCGCCCACAAGCGCAAGAGCCTCCCGGAGCACGCCGAGATCGTCACCCTCGAAGGCGACCTCGCCCAGCACCGCGACCTGCTCGTCGCCGCGCAGACCGAGGAGAGCGACTGCGCCCGCGAGCAGACCAAGGCCGAGCAGGACGTCGACCAGGTCCGCCAGCGCGCCGCCCGCGACCAGCAGCGCCTGGACTCCGGTGCCGGCATGTCCCCCAAGGACCTGGAGAACCTCCAGCACGAGGTCGCCTCCCTCGCCAAGCGCCAGGGCGACCTGGAGGACGTCGTCCTGGAGGTCATGGAGCGCCGCGAGGCCGCCCAGGAGCGCGTGACGGAGCTGACCGGCCGCGTCGAGTCCGTCCAGGCCAAGGTCAACGACGCCCTCTCCCGCCGGGACGCCGCCACCGTCGTCATCGACGACGAGGTCGCCACCGTCACCAAGGAGCGCGAGGTCGTCGCCGCCTCCATCCCCGCCGACCTGATCAAGCTCTACGACAAGCTGCGCGCCCAGTCCGGCGGCGTCGGCGCCGCCCGCCTCTACCAGCGCCGCTGCGAGGGCTGCCAGCTGGAGCTGAACATCACCGAGGTCAACGAGGTCCGCGCCGCGGCCGCCGACGCGGTCGTCCGCTGCGAGAACTGCCGCCGCATCCTGGTGCGCACGCCCGAGTCCGGCCTGTAAGCCCCATGGCGAACCGCTTCATCGTCGAGGCCGACGGTGGTTCCCGGGGCAACCCGGGCCCCGCCGGCTACGGCGCGGTCGTCCTCGACGCCGCCAGCGGCGAGGTGCTGGCCGAGGCCGCCGAGTACATCGGCACGGCGACCAACAACGTCGCCGAGTACAAGGGCCTCATCGCCGGCCTCGAAGCCGCCGGGGCGATCGACCCGGACGCCGAGATCCAGGTCCGCATGGACTCCAAGCTCGTCGTCGAGCAGATGTCCGGCCGCTGGAAGATCAAGCACCCGGACATGAAGCCGCTCGCCGCCCGGGCACAGCGCCTCTTCCCCGCCGGCCGGGTCGCCTACCAGTGGATCCCGCGCGAGAAGAACAAGCACGCCGACCGCCTGGCCAACGAGGCCATGGACGCCGGCAAGGCGGGCCGCCAGTGGGAGCCCGGCCGCTCGTCCGCCGGCCTCGCCGCCACGGCCCCGGCGGCCACCCCGGGCGGATCCGCGACCGGCGTCGCGGCGGCACTGGAGGTGCCCGCCGCCGAGCCGCTCGCCGAGCCCAAGGCTGCGCCCGTCGGCTGGGCGGCCCCCGCCGACCTCGGCGCGCCCACCACGCTGGTCCTGCTGCGTCACGGGGAGACGGCCCTCACCCCGCAGAAGCGTTTCTCGGGCAGCGGCGGCACGGACCCGGAGCTGTCGCCCGCCGGCCGCCGCCAGGCCGAGGCGGCCGCGGCCGCCCTCGCCGCCCGCGGCACCATCCAGGCCGTCGTCACCTCGCCCATGCGCCGCTGCCGCGAGACCGCCGAGGCCGTCGCCACCCGGCTGGGCCTCGACGTCCGCGTCGAGGACGGCCTGCGCGAGGCCGACTTCGGCACATGGGAGGGCCTGACCTTCGCCGAGGTCCGCGAGCGCTTCCCCGAGGACCTCGACGCCTGGCTCGCCTCCTCCAAGGCCGCCCCCACCGGCGGCGGCGAGAGCTTCGCGACGGTGGCCCGCCGCGTCGCCGTCGCGCGGGACAAGATCCTCGCCCGCTACGCCGGCCGCACGGTGCTCCTCGTGACGCACGTGACGCCCGTCAAGACGCTCGTACGCCTGGCCCTCGGCGCGCCGCCCGAGTCGCTGTTCCGCATGGAACTCTCGGCGGCCTCGCTGTCGGCCGTCGCCTACTACGCGGACGGCAACGCCTCGCTGCGGCTGCTGAACGACACCTCGCACCTGCGGTAGGCGGCACCGGGACGTACGGAAGGGCCCCCGTTGCGGAAGCAACGGGGGCCTTGTCGTCGGCCGGAACGTCTACGGGAACGTTCACGGGAACGTCTACGGCACGGGCTCCACGTGCCCGCACGTACCGCAGACCCACAGCGGGCCCTCGGAGTCGTACTGCTGCCACGCCGTCCGCAGGCACCGCGAGCAGCCGGTGGTGACGATCCCCATCCGGGGACTTATGACGGGCGGTTCCGGGGTCGTGTCGGCGTACTCGATGATCTGTGCCCTGACCCGGTCATCGGTCGTATTGGCCATCCGGAGCAGATGTGCGACTCGCGAGCGTGCTTCGTCAACGAAATCGTTCATGGCGGCAGCAGGTTATCGCCCCGCCGGTCACCGGCGTTCACATGTTGTCAGTGAACCGCCCGTTGGTGTCGCCCCATGGCGTCGGCCATCGCGGCCGCGGTATGCGCGTCCCCCTCCCGCACCGCCTGCGCGCGCCGCCGCTTGATCTCCGCGCACTGTGCGCACCGCCCCGTCAGCAGCCGCCGCAACCCGGCGACGATCTGCTGTGCCACCTCCACGCGGAGCGGCGGAAACGTCACATATCCGGTGCCGCTGACCGGCTCGCCGGCGGCGATGTGCAGGGCCCAGCCGTGCTGACGGCACACGGCCTGCAGCTCGGCGGCCGTCTGGGCGGAGACGCGCCGCAGGTCGGCGTCGGAGGGGAAGGGGGTGGTGGGGGAGGAGGCAGGCGCCATCGGGTTCCTCGTGCTTGGCAGGGAAATCACCCCATGTGGGTGACCAACTCGCTGTTGTCACTCCAGAGTTCCGTGTGCCGTCCTACGCTCACAACGTTTTGCACGTGCCATGGGCAAGCTGTCACAGGGGGCGACGACGTGAAGCGACGCAACGGCAACGGCGGGAGCGCGGCGGCCACGACGGCGGCGGTGTTCGGGGAGGTGCTGAGGCACCACCGGGAGGTCGCGGGGCTGACGCAGGAGGAACTGGCGGGGAAGATCCCGTGCGACCGGTCGCTGGTGGCGAGGGTGGAGGCGGGTAGCCGGGTTCCGCAGGAGCAGTTCGTTCAGGCGTGTGACCAACTGCTGGGAACGGGGGTGATGTTCGAGAGGCTGCGGGGGAGCATCGACTGGTATCCGGAGGTCAGCCATCCGGACTGGTTCAAACGGCGGGTTGCCATGGACGCCGAGGCGGTAGTGCTGCGTCTCTATCAAGCGCAAGTGATTCCGGGCTTGTTGCAGACTGAGGAATATGCGTCTGCGCTATTCGCCAGGGCAGCCAGAGGCGAAGAGCGAGGGCGTGTCGAAGAGCGGGTCCGGGCCCGAATGAGTCGCCAGCAGCGCTTCCTCGACCCAGATGGCCCGCTGCTCATCGCGCTGCTCGACGAGAGCACAATCCGCAATGTCGTCAGGGACGCTGAGGTGATGCGCGGCGAGTGCGCTCACCTGCTGGCGATGGGGCGACAGCCCAACGTCTGTATCCAGGTGGTTCGGGCCTGCGACGGTGACCTCATCCGCCCCAAGGTCTCCATGTCCTTGATCAAGCTGCCCAATGGCGAGGAATGGCTGTACTCGGAGTCGCTGGAGCGCGGGCACTTCAACAACGATCCGGCAGTTATCGCCGGGCAGTCCCAGACCTATGATGTGCTCAGGGCGGACGCCCTGTCTGCCCGTGAGTCCGCCGCTCTGATCAGAGATGTGATGGAAGGGTACGGGCACGATGACTGTATGGAGCAAGAGCAGCTACAGCGACGTGGACGGCGGCGACTGCATAGAAATAGCCCCCGGTATCCCCGGATTGGTCCCGGTAAGGGACAGTAAGGCGGCCCCCCAGGGGCCGGAAGTGGTGTTCCCGGCCCCGGCCTGGGCGGCGTTCGTCGCCGACGTCAAGCGTGGTGCCCTCTAGGCGTCAGCCGTCCTGGCGTTGGACGAGGTCCCCGTCGACCCTGGCGCGCCTCACCACTTGCTCGCCGGGGCCCGCCAGCGTCTGCTCGATCGAGCGGCCTTCGACGTCCTCGAACTCCTGGCGGCGGTCGGCCGCGCGGTCCGCCACCGTCAGCCACGCCTGGAGGCCGCCGCCCACCACGACGAGCACGGCCGTGCAAACTCCCCAGGCCAGCGACCACTTCTGCGTCAGCATGCCGGTCGCGACGTTCACGGCTGCCGCCACCACGACCGTTCCCGCGGCCGCCAGCATTCGTTTACCCTGTGACCCCACCACACACCCCCTGTGATACACGCAACAGAGCCAGTCTCTACCACCGGGGGAGCGCATGCGCAGAGAACCGCGGCAATCAGTCAAGGGAACGAAGGTGGGGCGGGACCTGGTCCAGATCCAGGTCATGGACGGACGGCAGGTCACGGACACCGACCGTGCCGCGCGCAGGCTGCGCGAGGAGGTCCGCAAGCGGGTGGGCGGCGAGGTCGCGCGGCGCAGGCTGGAGCACCCGGAGCCGATCAAGGTCCGTTGGTCGCCCAGCGGGCGGCCGGTCCAGTCGCCGGCGGTGGTGCTGGGGACCGGGAACCTGACCCGGCAGGGTGATGTCACCCAAGTACCGGAGTTCTTCCGCAGCCTGCCCCGGCGGCAGCTGGTGGTGCTGGGGGCGCCCGGAGCGGGGAAGAGCGTGCTCGCGCTGCTGCTCGCCAGGGAGCTGCTCACGTCGTGGCAGGACGGGGAGCCGGTGCCGGTTCTGCTGTCGCTGTCGTCGTGGAGGCCGGCGGTCACGTTACGCAGGTGGATGGCCCGGCGCCTCCGGGCGCTCAGCCCGGAGCTCGACAAGAGGACGGCGCAGCGGCTGGTCGACGAGGGCAAGGTGATGCCCGTACTGGACGGCCTGGACGAACTGCCCGTGGCGTTGCACGCCCGTGCGGTGCAAGAGATCGAGACGGCCGTTGCCGAGGGCGTACCCCTGCTGGTGACCTGCCGTGCCGCCGAGTACGAGAGCACGGTGGAGGAGTCCGGTGACTTCCTCACCAGGGCCGCCGTCGTGGAGCTGGAGTCCGTGGAGCCCGAGGCGGCGATCACCTACCTCGAACACTCCAAGGTGGCGGAGGACCGACGCTGGGACGGGGTCTTCAAGGCCCTGCGCAGGGCTCCGAAGAGCCCGGTGGCCGCGGCGCTGTCGTCTCCGCTGATGCTGGACCTGGCGCGCACGGCCTACCGCGCGGGCTCGACCGACCCGGGGGAGCTGCTGACGGGGAAGCGGTTCGGGAAACGGCGTGAGATCGAGTCCCATCTGCTGGAGAGGTATCTCCCCACGGTCTACGCCGAGTCGTCCGACACCCGGTACGGGCCCGAGCAGGCCAGGCGGTACCTGACGGTCATCGCGCGCCGCATGCGCCGCGACGGCACGTTCGACTTCGCCTGGTGGCAGATCGACTCGCTGATCACGGGTCCTCTGGTCGGCACGGCCTACGGCTGTGTGTGGGGGTGGTTCTTCTCCCTGCTGTTCGGGCCGGTCGTGGGTGTGATCGCCGGGCTGCTGTCCGGTGCGTGCGGCTACGTCGCGTACGCCGCGGTCCGCAGCGGGCGCAAGCAGGTGTACATCGCGAAGGACGCGCTGCACGGCCCGCGGGCCACCCTCCTGCGGTACGGGCTGCTGGGAGCGCTGTCGGGCCTGGTCGTGGCCTGTGTCGTGGGGGTGGTCGTCGGCTGCTGGCTGCATGTCGCGGTGCACGTTCCGGCGGGGACCGCGTGGGTGTACGGCCTGCTCGTCGGCGCGGGTCTGGGCTCGGCCACGCTGCTCGGGTCGGCCTGGGGCGCGTACCAGCTGTCGCGTGCGTGGTTCGGGCTGACGAAGCGGCTTCCGCCGAGGCTGATGCGCTTCCTCGACGACGCGCACGAGCTGGGGGTGCTGCGGCAGACCGGTGCCGTCTACCAGTTCCGTCACGCGCGGCTGCAGGAGCAGCTGAGCGGCGGGGGCCGGCCGTCGAAGGGTTCGATCCTGGAGGCCGAGTGGGACGGGCGCTGGCGCTGGAAGCCGCTTCTGCCCTTCGTGCCGGCGGCCACGCAGTTCGGCTTCGCGCTGATGGGGCTGAGCATCGTGGCGATGGTCAGCTACATGGCCTCCAGTGGCGTGTCCCTCGACCACCGCTCCGGTTCGAAGCCGAGCACCAGCGTGTCCTCGCTCTGCAACAACGACGCCACCGGCCAGACGTGCCACTCCATCAGGACGCTGACGTGGACGGTACCGGCGGGCTCGTCCGTCGCGACGGAGCTCGGGGCATCGGCCCGTCGTTCCGTCTCCGTCCTCGGACTCGGCGGCGGGATGGAGGCCCGTGGCTGCGCCAAGGCGTCCGTCGAGGTCGGCGTGCGCCTCAAGGGGCACGCCGCGCGGCCCGTGGTCGTGACGGTGGGGCAAAGAGACCCTTCGGGCAAGGGACGGGCGCTGGACCGCGCCCTGCGGTTCCAGGGCGAGCTGCCCGTCTCCGTCACCCTGCGCAGGCTGGACCGGGAACCCTGCGACCTGCAGTTCGCCTGGACGGAACCGGAGTTGACGGCCGACATCTACGCGTACGCCAGGTCCCGCTTCGGCGTGCCCTCCGCCGACTGAGGGGCGGCACCGGACACCGCTTCCCGTTGGGCTGGAGGCTGCACGTCAGCTCGGCGCGGGCCTGTGCGGCCCGTCCGTACCGGCCGGGGCCGCCGGGCCCCGGTCCGGGTGCGTACGCGGCCTCAGAGCTCGGTCACCACGACGTCCAGGGCCCACGGCGTGCCCCGCTTGGCCGGGGCGTCGCCCTCGACCGCGTAGCCCAGCTCGCGCAGGGCGTCGGCGAGCTCGCGCGGGGAGGCGGGCTCGTACCCGGCGGTGAGGAGGTCGCGGACGAGGCGGCCCTTGGTGGCCTTGTTGAAGTGGCTGACGACGGAGCGCTTCTCGACGCCGTTCACGGTCTTCGACTGCAGCACGCGCACGGTCGCCGTGCGTTCGGCGAGCTCGCCCTTGGGCTTCCAGGCCGTCGCGTAGGCGGCGGAGCGCAGGTCGAGGACGAGGCCGTCGCCCGCCGCCTCGGGAAGGGCCTCGGCCATGGGGGCGCGCCAGTGCGCGCCGAGCGCGCCCAGGGCCGGGAGCTTGACGCCCATCGAGCAGCGGTAGGAGGGGATGGCGTCGTCGATGCGCACCGCGCCCCACAGGCCGGAGAAGACGAGCAGCGACCGGCCGGCGGCGCGCCGGGCGGCGGCGCCGAGGCCGGCGATGCCGAGGGCGTCGTAGAGGACGCCGGTGTAGATCTCGCCGGCGGGGCGGGTCGGCGCGGTCCGCAGGACGGCGTTCTTGGCGATCTCGCCGCGCAGGCCGGGGCTGAGGCCGAGGACACCGGCGGCCTTCTCCTCGTCGCCCGCGCACAGCTCGGTGAGCTCGTCGAGCACGGCCCGGCGGTGGTCGGTGAGGGCGGGCAGGGAGAGCGAACCGAGCTCCAGCACCGGTCCGGCACCTCCGGTGGCTTTCCCCTCGGACGGCGGCAACAGCACGAGCACGGTGTGAATCTCCCCATCGGAACGTCGCGGATCCGTGCCACCCTAACGCCGTCGGCCCGTCGGCCCGTCGGCCCGCCCGTCTGCTCCTCCGGCCCGTCGGCCCGCCCGTCTGCTCCTCCGGCCCGTCCGCCCTGACGCCGTCCGCCACGCTCGCCGTGCCGCACGCCGGTGCCGCCCCTAGGCTCGGGATCATGCCCCGCCGCCCGATCCGCGTGACGGACACGGAGCGCCACCCGCTTCTGTCGGCACTGCGTGAGGTACGTGAGAGGGCGCACGTGCCGGAGGGCTTCCCGGCCCGGGCGCTCCAGGAGGCCGAGCAGGCCGCGCGGCACCCGCGCATGCCCGCGTACGACGCGACGGACGTGCCGCTGTTCACGATCGACCCGCCGGGGGCGAAGGACCTCGACCAGGCGATGTTCCTGTCCCGGCGGAAGACCGGGGGCTACCGCGTGCACTACGCGATCGCGGACGTCGCCGCGTTCGTACAGCCGGGCGGTGCGCTGGACCAGGAGGCGCACGAGCGGGTGATGACGCTGTACTACCCGGACGTGCGGGTGCCCCTGTACCCCGGGAGCCTGAGCGAGGGCGCCGCGAGCCTGCTGCCGGACCACGACCGGCCGGCCGTGCTGTGGCAGCTGGACATGGACACGGACGGGAAGGTGGTGGCCACGGACGTGCGGCGGGCCGTGGTGCGCAGCCGGGCGCAGCTGGACTACGCGGGCGTCCAGCGGGCCGTCGACACCGGGACGGCCGAGGAGCCGCTGTCGCTGCTGCGGGAGATCGGGGCGCGGCGGCAGGAGCTGGAGCGGACGCGCGGCGGGATCTCCCTCAACGTGCCGGAGCAGGAGGTGGTGCTGCGGGAGGACGGCGGCTACGCGCTGCAGTACCGGGTGCCGCTGCCGGCGGAGGAGTGGAACGCGCAGATCTCCCTGATGACGGGCATGGCGGCGGCCCGGCTGATGCTGGACGCGGGGACGGGCATCCTGCGCACGCTGCCCGCCGCGCCTGCGGGGGCGGTGGAGAGGCTGCGGCGGGTGGCGAAGGCGCTGGGGGTGGGGTGGCCGGAGGGCATGCCGTACCCGGTGGTGGTGCGGGCGCTGGACCCGCACCATCCGCAGCACGCGGCGTTCCTGCAGGAGTGCACGACGCTGTTGCGCGGTGCCGGCTACGTGGTCTTCGACCGCGACCGCCCCACCACCCACCCGGTCCCCGCGGACCCCGTGCACGCGGCGCTGGCGGCCCCGTACGCCCACTGCACGGCGCCGCTGCGCCGCCTGGTCGACCGCTGCACCTCCGAGCTGTGCCTGGCGGCGCGCGCCGGGCTGGAGGCCCCCGAGTGGGTGCGCGCGGCGCTGGACGGGCTGCCGGCCACGATGGAACGCGGTGCGCGGCGGGCGGCGGAGGCGGAGCGGGAGTGCGTGGACCTGGTGGAGGCGGCGCTGCTGCGCGACCGCATCGGGGAGGTCTTCGAGGGCTACGTGGTGGACGTGATCGAGTCCCGCCCGACGGCGGGCACGGTCCACCTCTACGACCCCGCGGTGGTCGGTCACGTCGAGGGCGACGGCGACGGGCCGCCGCTGGAGCTGGGCCGGCGCATGCGGGTCCGGGTGATCGAGGCGAACCCGGGTCAGGAAAAGGTCTGGTTCGCCCCGGCGTGAGCGGCCGGTACCATGGTCGACACGGTGGATGAGCCGGCCGGGCGGCCGCGTGGGACCTTCACGGGTCCCCCGAGGAACGTCCGGGCTCCATACGGCAGGGTGGTGGGTAACGCCCACCCGGGGTGACCCGCGGGACAGTGCCACAGAAAACAGACCGCCGGAGTCCTCGGATTCCGGTAAGGGTGAAACGGTGGTGTAAGAGACCACCAGCGCCTGGGGTGACTCAGGCGGCTAGGTAAACCCCACCCGGAGCAAGGTCAAGAGGGGTCGTTTCCGAACGGCCCTGCGCGGACGACCGAGGGCTGCCCGCCCGAGTCCGCGGGTAGACCGCACGAACCTGGCGGCAACGTCAGGTCTAGATGGATGGCCGCCTCCCCGAGGGCCGCAAGGCCCCCGGGAGACAGAACCCGGCGTACAGGCCGACTCATCCACCGCCTGAGCGACAAGGCCCCCGCCCTGCGATATCGCAGGGCGGGGGCCTTTCGCATGGAGCCGCCGCTCCGCGTCGCCCCGCAGAGACCGTGCTCGCCGTGCTCGCGTCGGTGAGTCAGTAGGCGGTGACGCTGACCACGACCAGCTTCAGCAGCCGGGGCGCGATCAGGTACTCGAACATGCCGCCCGCGACGTAAAAGACCTGGGCGTCGGAGCCGCCCTCGTGGCGTTCCCCCGGGACGTACAAGGTTTCTGCGGCACGGAGTAACCCCTCGCACCGCTCCTTGATCTGGCCCGCCAGCTCCGGGCCGAGGTCCAGCTCGCTCTCCGGCCACCAGTACTCCCAGGCCCAGCCGTCGCTCACTCGGCGACCGCCCGCCGGGCCGCCGCCTTGATGCCGGCCACCTCACGCGCGGCGGAGCGCATGGTTTCTTCGTCCGTGGCCGTCCGGACGAGGCGCTCGGCTTCGTGGAGGCGGCGGGCCACCCCGGGGTGGCGTTCGATCTCCACCGTCACCGCCCAGCGCAGCAGGAACCCGTTCACGGGGCCCACGGACTGGGTTTCCGCCGCCAGCGTGAGGACCTCGTCCCGCTCGGCCTCCAGCAGCGGGAGTTTCGCCGGGGCAACGCGCGCCAGGGCTTGTCCGAGGGCGGAGATCGTTCTGTCCGGACGCTCGATGGCCGGCTCGTCACCGTCTTCGGCCGGGTGCGCGCCCATGTGGCTCCCTTGCGTCAGCGAAATCGTGACCGGCGCCTGCTGTGGGTCCACACCAGCCACCCGGGCCGCACGGGCGGGGCCTCCCGGTCGGCAGGACCGAACTGCCCAGGCGGCCTATTCTGGGCGGGGGTCACGATGCCAGGGGAGTTGCCATGGCTACGACCAAGTGGTTCTTCGAGCCCGGACACACCGGTGCCGAATTCCGTGCCCGGCACATGATGGTCACCCACGTCCGCGGCGCCCTCAAGAACGTGCAGGGCTCGCTGGAAGCCGACCCGGATGCCCCGGAGGCGGCGCGGGTCGAGGCGACAATCGACGCCACGCAGGTGTACACCGGGCAGCCGCAGCGCGACGAGCATCTGCGGAGCGCCGACTTCTTCGACGTCGAGCACCATCCGACCTGGACGTTCAGCGGGACGGAGGTCCGCCAGCTGAGCCCGACGGACTTCCTGCTCACCGGAGACCTCACCGTGCGGGGCGTGACGCGGCCCGTGACGTTCGACGTGACGTACCTGGGGCAGTGGGACACGCCCTGGTGGGAGGACGGGCGCGACCTCGGGCCCCGGCGGCGTGCCGGGTTCTGCGCCACGGCGCGGATCAACCGGCACGACTTCGGGGTCAGTTGGAACGACACCGTCGACCGGGGCGGGGTCGTCGTCGGCGACATGATCGACGTGACGGTCGACGTCGAGGCCGTCCGCGAGAGCTAGACGTCCGCCGGGGCCGGGACCAGGCCGTCCGCCACCAGGCCCGCCAGGACCGCCTCGCCCAGGGCGTGCACCGCGGACTGCGGGCGGACCATCACCGTGAACTCCTTGATCAGCCCCTCCTCGTCCAGGTGCAGCAGGTCGATGCCGTGGATCTCCCGGCCCCCCACCGTGGCCCGGAAGAGCAGCACCGCCGACGTGGCGTCCGTCCCGTCGGCGCCGGTCTGCGTCGTGCCGTCGAGGCGCCCGGCGTAGCGGAAGTCCTCGAAGACGCGCAGCAGGACCCCGAACAGCCCCAGCACCATCTCCCGGCCCTCGAACGGCCGGAACTTCACCGGGCTGTAGAGGCGCACGTCCTCGGTGAACAGCCCCTCCATGGCGGTGACGTCACCGCTCTCCACGGCGGCACGGAAGCGGTCCGCTGCTGACACTCCTGTCACGGCTCCTCCTCAATTTCCGATGCTTCGACTACTCATCATTCTGACTACTCAAATTTATGAGTACCATGCCTACGGGATCCGTGAACAGAGGGAACAGAGGGGAGCCACCCATGGCCCTGCGCCACGCCGTCCTGGCGGCGCTGCTCAACGAGGAGCTGAGCGGCTACCAGCTCGCCAAGGCGTTCGACACGGGAGTGGCGAACTTCTGGCACGCGCTGCCCCAGCAGCTCTACGCCGAGCTGACCAGGCTGGAGAGCGACGGGCTGATCACCGGCCGGGAAGTCGTGCAGGACACCCGGCCCAACAAGCGCCTGTTCCGCGTCACCGACGCCGGTACCGCAGAGATGGAGCGGTTCACGGCGGCCGCCACCAAGCCCTCCTTCATCCGCGACGACCTGCTCGTCAAGGTCCAGGCCGCCGACCACGTCGACACCGGTGAGCTGATCGCCCAGCTCACCGAGCGGGCGGCCTTCGCCCGGGCCAAGGTCGAGCTGTTCGGCTCGCTGCTGCACACGATGCGCGGCGACCGCACCGAGGAGGACCACCTGCGCCACGGCGAACGGATCGGCCCCTACCTCACCTGCCTGCGCGGCCTCGCCTTCGAGCAGGAGAACCGCGACTGGTGCGAGCGCAGCGTGGCGATCCTGAACGAGAGGCGGTCGGCCCGTGCCCGGGCGTGAGTACCTGCGGTACGTCGCCCTGGGCGACAGCCAGACCGAGGGCCTGGGCGACCCCGACGACGCCGGCCGCCCCCGAGGCTGGGCCGACCGGCTCGCCGCCGGGCACCTCGCACCGCACAACCCCGGCCTGCTGTACGCCAATCTGGCCGTGCGCGGCCGCCTCGCCGGGCAGGTCCGCGACGAACAGCTCGCCGCGGCCCTCGCACTCCGCCCCGACCTGGCCACCGTCGTCGCCGGCGTCAATGACGTGCTGCGGCCGCGCTTCGACGCCGACGAGGTCGCCGGGCACCTGGAGGCGATGTTCGCCGCGCTCACCGCGCAGGGGGCCCGCGTCGCGACCCTCACCTTCCCCGACGCCGCCCGGATCACCCCGCTCGCCCGCCCCCTCGGCCCCCGCGTCACCGCCCTCAACCACCGCATCCGCCGGGCGGCCCACCGGCACGGGGTCGTCGTCGCCGAGACCACCCACCACCCCGTGGTGAGCGATCCCCGTCTGTGGAGCCCGGACCGGCTGCACGCCGGCCCCCTCGGCCACGAGCGGATCGCGGCGGCCGTCGCCCACGCCCTCGGCCTGCCCGGCAGCGACGACTCCTGGACGCACCCCCTGCCGCCCCCGTCGGCGGCCGCACCCCCCGCCGGACCGCGCAGTGCCGCCGCCGAGGTGCGCTGGGCCGCCGCCTTCCTCGGCCCCTGGCTCGTCCGCCGTCTGCGCGGCCGCTCCTCGGGCGACGGCCGTACGGCCAAGCGCCCCGGACTCCTGCCCGTCGCGTCCGTCGCGCATCTTCCGCCGGGTCTGGCTACCGTGGACGGGAAGGACGGGAAGAGCGCGCACCCGAAGTCGCCGTAAACCCGGTACCGCACCGGAGCCACGCCGAAAGGGGTCGACGATGTCGCTTCTCATCTCGGTGGTCGCCACGGCCATGGCCATCGCCTCGCCCATGGGGGCCACGGCCGCCCAAGCGCTGGTCGTCGACGGCCAGTTCAGGGCCGCCGACGGGGGAACGCACCGGGCGGTGACCTTCGACGGGACGGCGATTCCGGCCGGCAGCCGCGTCACGGTGATCGAGAGCACCTCGCCCGACGGCACGCGCGTGGAGCTGCGGGTCGGCGGGGTGCAGGCGAACCGGGTGTTCGGGGCCCACGTGCACACCCAGGCGTGCGGCACCACGCCCGCCGCCTCCGGGCCGCACTACCAGAACGTCAAGGACCCCAAGCAGCCGTCGACCGACCCTCAGTACGCCAACGCGCAGAACGAGGTGTGGCTGGACTTCACCACCGACGCGCACGGCGACGGCGCCGCGGTGAGCACGGTGCAGTGGAGGTTCCGGGCCGGTGAGGCCCGTTCCGTGGTCATCCACGACCACGGAACCGCGACCGCGTCCGGGCAGGCCGGCACGGCCGGGGCCCGGCTGGCCTGCGTCAACGTGCCGTTCGACTGACCCGACCGACTCGACCGACCCGACCGGCGGACGTCACGCGACCGACGGACGTCACGCGCGCTTCTCGAACGGGCCCGGCACCGGGAAGTAGCCCTCCAGGAACGGCGCGATGAGCGCGTTCGTCCGCTCCATGTCCTCGGCCGTCGAGACCGTGTCGTTGATGCAGAAGACGTCCATGTCCCGGTGGGCCAGCAGCCGGTTGAGGCGGCGCGAGGTGTTCGGGTGCGCCAGGTCCATGTAGACGTAGCGCATCTCGGACGGTATGGCCCGGGCCTGGTGGTACGCGTAGTAGTGGTGCAGCGAGGAGGCGACCGAGAGGTCCTCGGGGCTGCGGAACTGCGCGGCGGCGGTGGCCTTGTGGGCGTCCGCGTACCGCTCCTCTATCTCACCGAGCACGCTGCGGCTCAGCGCGTGCGGCACGTGCCGCATCTTCTGCGTGAAGGTGGTGGAGAAGCCCTCCTCGACCAGCGCGCGGTTGTTCTTCGCCGCGGCCGCCACCGGCGGGTCGGCCGGGTCGTGGACGCCCAGCGGGATCAGTGCGGGGGAGGGGAAGAACTTCGTCAGCCCGTTGGAGAAGAAGAACGTGTGCGGCGTCAGCGGGCTGCCGAGGAAGACGTCGTCGTTGAAGTACAGGAAGTGCTCGGACAGGCCCTCGATGTGGTGGAGCTGGCTCTCGATGGCGTGCGAGTTGAACGTCGGCAGGGCGTTCGGGTCGGAGAAGATCTGCTTGTGGCTGACCACGCGGATGCCGGGGTGCGAGGTGTCCAGCCACTCGGGCGTCTGGTCGTCGGTGACCAGGTAGACCGTGCGCACCCAGGGCGCGTACTGGTGCAGGGAGCGCAGGGAGTACTTCAGCTCGTCGCGGCTGAGGTAGCGGGCGTCGTTCGCCGCCTCCTCGTGGCGGGTCTCGGCGCCGCCCGCGTCCCGCTGGGCCTGCGCGCGGCGGGCGGCCCAGACCGGGTCGCTGCCGTCGACCCAGGTATAGACGACGTCGATGGGGAAGGTGATGTCCTGGGGGAGGCGCAGGGTCAGCTCGGGGCGGGTGCTGACCGTGCGGCGGGCCCGGTCCAGGGCGCCCGCGTCCGTGTCCACCGTGTGCCCCAGCGGGCCCGTGAAGAGCTCCACCGGCGCCTCGACCGGCTCCGCGAAGGCGGGCACCTCCTCGACCACGCCGTTGCGGCGCGGGGCCACGAGCAGGGGGCCGTGCGGGCCCTCCTCGCGCGCCCAGAACTGGATGTCGCAGCCGTGCTCCTGGCCGAGGACCAGCGTCCCGTCGGCGGTGGTGCGGAACCACGTGACGCGGGTGACGTCGCTCTTCTCCACCTGGCGCCAGGTGGAGGGCACGAAGCCGGGCAGCGGCTGGCCGGGGACGCCGTCACGGCCGACGGGCGCCACGTAGCCGGGTATGTGCCCGCACAGGCGGGCGAGGTGGTGCAGCACCCGGCGCCGGTCGGCGGCGGCCACCGCGATCGCGGGCGTGGTGCCGGCGCTCGCGTGGCGCACGCAGAAGTGGGCGATGCCCGCGTCCTCCAGCGTGGAGCACAGCAGGGTGAGGGTGTCGGCGCGGGTGCCGTGCGGGGTGAGGGCCGGGTCGACGAGGGCTATGTGCGCCTTGCCGTCCACCAGGACCACCCGCGGAAGGGCCGCGTCCAGGTGGCCGGCGTAGCGGCGCTGGAGCCGGCGGCCGCGGATCTTCTGGCGGCGCTGCTGGAGGTCGAGCGAGTTGGCCATGTGCTGCATGAGCGCGCCGCGGGTCTCGACGGACACGCGCTGGGCGATGGCCCGGCGGGCGCTCTCCGGCAGGACCCTGCGGTACGCCTTGACCAGCCCCGACTTCTCGGGGTTGGCGCGCTGGGCGGGGGTGCGGGGAGCCGTCTGGCCGGCCGGGGAAGTATCTGCGGCGGCAGGTATGCCCGCGCCGCGGGAGGGCGGGGTCGACGGCTCGCGTGACATGATCGTTTCAACCCCTCGGTCGTCCTGTATGGGCGCCCTTCCGTACTCCCGGATACCCCGGGAACCCTTCAGAACAGCACGTCACCAGCCCGACAGTGAACCCGGCGGCGCCGGAAAACAGAGAGTTAAGTAACTACCAGAGATTTTTACCCGGAAGCAATCTCTCGCATGCCCGCAAAGCGGGACCAATGCCAGCAGTGCCGGGGGGCCGGACGGCGCCGTGCGCGCCCCTCACCCCCAAGGGTCGCATCACGCCGCCGCAGCCCTGAAACGGAGGCGGCAATTCCGAGGGGCGTGTGGGGAAGCTCACCCAGGGGTGAAGGGGGCTGTCCGCGGTGCCCCCCGGGGCGGTACGGTGCCTGCCGTCCCCGGCACGGCGGAACCCCGGCCCGAGCCGTCCGTTCCCGGCCGAAGATCGGCTCATCGTCGGCCGCACGCGTGCCGGAGATCCGTTTACCCTGTTTGGGTGTACTTCCAGATCATGACTCCCGGGGCCCGGCGGAGCCCGCGCGACGATTCCGGCCTCGCGCCGGCGGCGAACGGACGCGGGGTACGCCCGTGACCGCGCCCCGTCACGCCCTGCGCGTGATCAAGAAGTCCGCACGCATCGCGCTGCGCCGCAGCCCGGTCATGAAGGTCGGTGCGACGGTCCGCCGCCGCGCTGCCTCGGGCCTCGCCACCGGACGCAGCACGCTCGTCGACTCCGTCCTCATGCCCGCCGCCCACGGCTCCGCGGCCCGCGTGCAGTACGCCGCCGTCCTCGACGGCCACACCCTGAACCTCAACGCGGTGCTGCCCTCCGGCACACCCGCCGACGGCGGCGCCCACGTGCTCCTCGTCAGCGGCTCCACCCGCCTGCGGGCCGAGGCCCGGCTCCGGCAGGACGCCGCCGGCCGCACCACCGCCGAGGCGACCGTCCTGCTCGGCGAGGAGATCGGCGGCCTGCCCCTGGGCACCGGCCGCTGGACCCTCGGCCTGGAACTCGACGGCGGCACCGCGCCCGTCCGGCTGCGCCTGCTCGGCGACGGCCCCCCCGACTACGCCGGCCCCACCCGCGCCCTGGCCACCTGCCCGCGCACCGGCCGCCGGCACCGCCTCGGCCTCACCCCCGCCGGAGCGCTGCGGCTCACCGTCGCCGCACCGCTGCCCCGCGCGGAGGTCCTGCGCATCGAGCGCTCCTTCACCGGCGCCAAGCTGCTCTTCGCGCTCTACGGCCCCGCCGCCTCCGCCGCCGGCGACCCGCGGCCCGCCGTCGAGCTCCTCGACCAGCAGCGCCGGCAGCTCCTGCACCACGACGCCGAGCCGCTGCCCGGCGACGACACCGCGTGGCGGGTCACCCTGCCGCTGGGCCGGCTCCTCGCCGGCACCTCCGGCCGCCAGACCCTCTCGCTCCGCCTCGTGCCCGGCCCCCGCGGCGCCAAGCCGCTCGACCTCGGCCGCCACGACCACGACCTGAACGCCCCCCGCAAGGTCCTCACCCCGCCCGCCTTCACCGTGCGGACGGAGACCGGCGCGTTCATCCAGGTCAAACCCCAGTACACCCGCCGCGGCGCGCTCCAGCTCGTCTGCACCCCGAGCAGCCTCGGGAGCACCTGAAGCAACCGAGCACCGAGCCAACCCGTCTAGACCACCGAGGCCACCGCACCCGGACCGCCGCACACTTCGAAGGCCGCACGTGAAAATCACCTTTCTGCTGACCTCCGCCGACACCATGGGCGGCACCGAACGCGCCACCATGACGCTCGCCGAGCTGCTCGCCCGGCACCACGAGGTGGAGATCCTGAGCGTCTTCCGCACCCGCGGCGAGTCGTTCTTCGACAGCGGCACGGTGCGCGTGCGCAACCTCGTCGACAAGCGCGGCCAGCAGCGCCCCGTGCGCAGCGCCCCCGCCGGCGGCCCCGACCTCGCCGCGGCGCACAAGCGCCTCGCCGCCACCCCCAGCGCCCTGGTGCGCCCCGAGTGGGAGTCCGCCTTCAACCGGCTGACCGACCTGGAGCTCACCGAGGCGCTGCGCACCATCGACGCCGACGTGCTGATCTCCACCACCCCGGCGCTCATGGCCTACATGGCCCAGCTCGCGCCCCGGCACGTCCTCACCGTCCACCTGGACCACCGCGTCTCGGAGCTGCGCGGCACCTCCGGCGAGCCGCTGCGCATGTTCACCTCGGCCATCGACGGACTGGTCTCGCTCACCGAGCGCACCCGCGACTGGTTCGCCGAGACCCTCGGCGACTGCGCCCCGCGCCTGGCCACCATCGGCAACGCCCTGCCCGACGGCTACCGCCCGCGCTCCACCCTGGAGACCCGCAGCGTCGTCCTCGGCGCCCGCCTGGCCTCCGAGAAGCAGATCGAGCACGCCATACGCGCCTTCGCCACCGCCGCCGCCGACCGGCCGCGCTGGACCCTGCGCGTCCTCGGCGACGGCCCCCGCATGCGCGCCCTCAAGGGCATCGCCGGCCAGTTCGGCGTCGCCGACCAGGTGCAGCTCGTCGGCAGCACCCCCAACATGACCGAGGAGTGGGCCAAGGCGTCCATCGCCATGCTCACCTCGCGCGTCGAGGCGTTCGGGCTCGTCCTCGTCGAGGCCCAGGCCGCCGGCGTGCCCGTCATCGCCTACGACTGCCCCAACGGCCCGGCCGAGATCCTCACCGACGGCCACGACGGCCTCCTCGTCCCCCTCGGCGACGAGGGCGAGCTCGCCGCCGCCCTCGCCCGCCTGATGGACGACGACGCCCTGCGGCACGAGATGGGCGCCGCCGCCCTCAAGACCTCCACCCGCTTCACCGACGGCGAGGTCGCCCAGAAGTGGAACGAGCTCCTGGAGGAGCTCGCCGCCCACCGCGACAGCGGGACCCGCGACGCCGACAAGGCCGTCCGCCGCACCCTGCAGGCCGCGGCCGACGCCCAGGGCGGCATCGTCGGAGCGGCCGTGCCCAAGGGCGTCGACCGCCCCCAGGCCGGCGTCGCCGACAAGGCGCACGAGGTGCGCATCGAGGCGGCCCGCCCCGACGTCCGCCGGGCCGGCGGCCAGATCTGCCTCGTCCGCGAGGACACCACCCCCTTCGAGGTGATGCGGGACAACCTCGACCTCGCGGTCGACGTCCTCGAATCCCTCGACATCCCCTACGTCCTCACCGACACCCCCCAGCTGCGCCACACCGTCGCCGTGGACGGCGCCCAGCGCGACGCCTTCCTCAAGGACTTCGCCGAGCGCTACCGCGACGAGCCCGTCTATGCGGGCCTGCTCAACGAGCGCGGCGCCGTCCTGCGCACCGTCCTCGCCGCGGTCCTCACCCCCGCCGCGCTGCCGGCCGGCTGCACCGCCGTGCGCGTCTTCCGGCCCGTGCTCACCGGCCGCGGCCAGCTGCGCGTCAGCGGCGTCTACGGCTGCGACGTCGCCTTCTGGCGCGAGACCGAGGACGACGAGAGCACCGTCACCATCCCCGGCGGCACCCGCTACGGCGCCACCCTGCCGCGCACCGAACTGGCCCGCACCGCCCGCATGAGCGTCGGCGGCGACCGCGAGTACAGCACCGTCGAGGCGTACACCAAGACCTTCGTCGACCAGGTCGACTTCCCCATCGACGTCGTCTACACCTGGGTCGACGGCACCGACCCGGAGTGGCTGGCCCGCAAGGAGCGCACGCAGGCCGAGCACGGCATCCTCGCCGCCGCCTCCGCCGGCAGCTCCGCCCGCTTCCGCAGCCGCGACGAACTGCGCTACTCCCTGCGCTCGCTGGACCTGCACGCCCCCTGGGTGCGCAACATCTACCTCGTCACCGACGACCAGGTCCCCGAGTGGCTCGACACCGACCACCCGCGGGTGCGCGTGGTCAGCCACCGCGAGATCTTCGGCGACACCGGCTGCCTGCCCTCGTACAACTCGCACGCCATCGAGAGCCGGCTGCACCGCATCGAGGGCCTGGCCGAGCACGTCCTGTACTTCAACGACGACGTCTTCCTCGGCCGCCCGATGCAGCCCGAGTCCTTCTTCCTCGGCAGCGGCCTGGCCAAGTGCTTCGTCTCGCCCACCGCCGTGCCGGCCGGCGACCCGTCGCTCGACAGCGACCTCGTCTTCGCCGCCGCCAAGAACAACCGCGCCCTGATCGAGCGGGAGTTCGGCAAGACGGTCGCCAACACCTTCCTGCACGCGCCGCACCCGCTGCGCCGCAGCACGCTGGAGGAGATCGAGGAGCGCTTCCCCGAGGAGGTCGCCCTCACGGCCGGCGCGCAGTTCCGCGCCCGCACCGACCTCGCGATCACCTCGTCGCTGCACCACTGGTACGGCATGTTCACCGGCCGCAGCGTCCCCAGCGGCATCAGCTCGGCCTTCGTCAACGTCGGCCTGCGCGAGCACCACGTCCGGCTGCACCGCCTGCTGGCGGCCCGCTCCCACGACGTGTTCTGCATCAACGACTACCACGACGGCGACGTGCCGGAGGACGAGCAGGCCGATGCGCTGGCCGTCTTCCTGGCAAGCTACTTCCCCGTCGCCTCGCAGTACGAGAAGGGTTCGGTCCGCAACAGCCGCCTCGCTCACGGGGCACGGTGACGGGGGTGGCGGGACCCAGCAGAAGGAGCGTGCTCGCGGCCATGCTCGCCCTCAGCGTCGCCGGCTGCACCGCCTCCGGCGGCCAGAAGCCCAAGCCCTCCGCCCCGGCCGCCGCGCCGCGGGCGGAGGTCTCCGCCCGTAAGGACGGGACCGCCGGCGCCGTCACCCTGCAGGTCGTCGCCCACCCCGACGACGACCTGTACTTCATGAACCCCGACGTCCACCAGTCGATCGACGCCAACCACCGTGTGGTCAGCGTCTACCTGACGAGCGGTGAGGCCGACGGCCGCAACAACGTGCCCGGGCAGAAGGAGAAGCCCAAGCCGGACTTCGGCGGGTACGCCGGCTCCCGCCAGCAGGGGCTGCGCCAGGCGTACTCCCTGATGGCGACCGGCAAGCCGCTGGCCGAGTGGAAGCGCACCACGCTGGACCTGCCCGGCGGATGGAAGGCCGAGACGGACAGCCTCGTCGACCACCCCGGCGTCACCCTGGTCTTCCTGGGCGTGGCCCAGCACACCGCGGACCAGCCCGGCTCCGACGTCCGCCTGCAGAAGCTGTGGGCGGACCCGAAGGCCGTCGGCCGCACCCGCGTGGCCACCGGCTCGACCGTGCGCGAGCCGAGCCCCGTCACCGGCGCCGGCGTCGTCGACGCGCTGGCCGCCGTGCTGGAGCGCTTCAAGCCGACGCTGGTGCGCACCATGGACCCCGACCCGGACGCGCAGGTCCACGACGCCGCCAACCGCAAGCACCACGACCAGCCCGGCTTCTCCGACCACCCGGACCACACGGCCGCCGCGCAGTTCACCTACGCGGCGCTCGACCGCTACAAGGGCCCGGGCCGCGGCAAGCACTTCACCGTCACCGCCTACCGCGGCTACTACAACGAGCGCTGGCCGTTCAACCTCACCCCGGCCGCGGTGCGCGACAAGGGCGACGTCCTCAACGCCTACGGCGGCTCCCCGGACTCCGGCTGCGGCTTCGCCGCGGGCTGCGGCGACTACGACGTCGGCCGCGACCGCAGCTACGGCACGGGCTGGCTGCAGAGCACGACCCACCGCTACCCCGGCACCACGACGTGGCTGCAGCAGGGCCCCGACGGCCGCCTCACCGCGTTCGGCGTGCTCGACCGGCAGGCGGCGATGTGGACCGAGACCACCCCCGGCAGCGGCCGCTTCGACGGCCCGAAGCTGCTCGGCGGCGGCCCGCTCATGCCGCACCTGGCGGTCTCGCGGACCAAGGACGGCCGCTGGCAGCTGTTCGGCGAGCGCATCGCCGGCCTCGGTCACGCACCGGAGAGCAACCGGCGCGAGATCGTCACCGTGCAGCAGGAACGTTCCGGTGGCGCATTCGGAACCTGGACCTCCCTCGGCACGCCCGACGCCGACCCGGCGCGCGACCGCCTTACGGGCGCACCGGTGGTGGCCCGCAACGCCGACGACAGCGCCCAGGTGTTCGCGCGCAACGCGGCCAAGGGCGTGAGCACCCGGCGGCAGGCCGCCGACGGCAGCTGGAGCGAGTGGAAGGAACTCGCCGACGCCGCGCCCGGCGGTCTGGGCCGCGAGGCCGACGAGCCGGACCGGGCGCCCCGGCGCGACGCCTCCGGCAACTCCGGCTCCGGCGGCCTCGGCGGCCTCGCCGAGGGCCCCCGCAGCGGCCCCGGCGCGAAGGCCGGTTCGGGCGGTGGCCCGGACGAGGTGCAGGAGGGCCTGAGTGCGGTCACCGACAAGGACGGCCGCATCCACGTGGTCGGCTCCGGCCACGGCACCATCCTGCACTGGGCGCAGGAGAAGCCCGGCGCCGATCTCACCCCGTCCTACGACGGCCGCCTCCCCACCCCGGCCGACCCGCCGACGCTGTTCGCCCAGCCCGACGGTTCGCTGCTGCTGGCCTACCGGGAGCCGAAGACGTCCAAGCCCCTGGCGTACCGCCTGCCCGACGCCGTCGGCAACCAGTGGCAGCCGGTCCACCTCGGACTCGCGGGCCGCGGCTACGGCGTGATGGCCCTGGCCGGCGACCCGGCGGACCCGTCGCGCGCGGTCCTGGTGACCCGCAACAGCTCGGGCACCCTGAGCGCGAGCGGCATCGGGCAGGGCGCCAAGCAGCGCTGGTCGACGTTCGGCACCCACGTGGTGGGCCCGCCGTCCGTCGCGGTGGACGCCAAGAAGCGGCTGGTCGCCGCTTCGCTCACGCCGGAGGGGACGCTGCAGGCGGGGCGGCTGGAGTTCAAGTAGGGGTATGGATGAAGGGGAATGGCCTCTGCTCCGCTGGGAGCAGAGGCCGTTCTTCACGGGAGCTGGGGAGGAGGCTTCAGTGCTCCGTCACCACCCGTCCGTCAGCCTCAGCGGCCTGCTGAAATCGCCACCACCGCGGTTCACCCACTCCTTCAGCACCCCGTTCGCCTCGCTCCTGGCGATCAGGTGGGACGTGCCGCCCCCGTAGAAGGCGCCGGCTGCGGTCTCGGAGTACGTCCAACCGCCCGTCAGGAGGCGTCTCGTGGTGAAGTCGCCGTTGGCCTTGCCCTCCCAGAGGTAGAGGTCGGCCTTGGCGTCGCGGGCGATGAGGTCGGGCTTTCCGTCGCCGGTGAAGTCGCCCGCCGTCGCCTGGGTGTAGTTCCAGCCCGCCTCCACCAGGTGCGGCTTGGTGAAGTCGCCGCCGGTCCTGCCGTCCCACATGTACAGGTCGCCCTTGGCGTCGCGCGCGACGATGTCCGCTACCCCGTCGCCGGTGAAGTCGCCGCCCGTCGTCTCCGTGAAGTTCCAGCCGCCGGTCAGTCTTCTCGGCTCGCCCAGGGTGCCGTTGCCGGTGCCGGGCCAGAGGTAGAGGGAGGCGTTCGCGTCGCGGGCGATGAGGTCGGGCTTTCCGTCGCCGGTGAAGTCGGCCGCCGCCGTTTCCGTGGAGGCCCAGTGGGCCTTCAGCTGTACCGGACGCCTGAAGGTGCCGTCGCCGGCTCCGGGCCACAGGTAGAGGTCCTCGGTGCCGCGGGCCACGATGTCCGCCACGCCGTCGCCCGTGAAGTCCGCGGCCGTGGTCTGGCTGAAGTTCGGGGTGAAGCGCGTCGGCGCGTCACCGCCCGCGAGGGTCTCCGCCAGGGCCTGGCAGCCGTTGTCGTTGAAGTGGAGGGCATCGTCCCTCTCGCCCGTGCCGTGGTAGGCCGCGAAGAGCTTCGCCGGGTCCAGCGGGTCGCGGGTCGCCGCGTCGAAGTCGGCCACGGCGTCGATGTCCCGGGTGGTGCGGATGTACGCGTTGACCTGCCGGCGGACCTCCTCCCGCGCCTCGGTGAAGTAGCCGTTGCCCTTGAACGGCGGGATCGTGGCCACCGTGAACGTCAGGCCGGCCCGGTGGGAGCGTTCCGCCAGCTGCCGGATGCCCGCGATCAGGTCGGTGCTGCTCGCGTCGTCCAGCACGATGTCGTTGATGCCCTCGTAGAGGACGACCGACCTGACGTTCGGCTGGGCCAGGACGTCGCGGTCGAAGCGGTTCAGCGCGCTCGGGCCGTACACGGGGCTGATCGAGGACTTCGTGCTGTGGTCCGCGAGGATGCGGTTGGCCGAGATGCCCGCGTTCACCACGCCCATCGGCCTGCTCTGCGCCCGTAGCGCCCGCGCGTACGCGTCGGGCCAGCGACGGTTGGCGCCGGGCGTCGACCAGCCGCCGTCCGTCTGCGAATCGCCGAGGGCGACGACCGTTCCGCCGGTGCCGGCCGCGGGCGTCACATCGACGCCGGCCAGGAGGGACCAGTAGTCGTAGGCGCGGAAGCTCCCCGCGCCCGCCTCCGCCGACCGGTCCGTCCCGTCGCCCGCCGCCGACATGTACGAGGTCTGCCGCGTGTACTCGTGGTACGGCGCAGCCGTCACCGCCTCCGGCAGGTGGATGCTCACCAGGAGGTTCTCGTCCGGCCGGACGGGAAACGCCACGGCGTCGCTGTACACGCTCCCGCCGGGCGCCAGGACCGTCCGCTCGCTGCCGCCGAACGTCAGCGTCACCGGCTTCCCCGCGGCCGCCGCCCCCGCCGACTGGCGGGCCACGGTGGCGTGTCCGATGGTCACCGGGCTCTTGCTGAAGGTGTTCACGAGGTGGATGCGGGCCGTGCTGCCGCCGATGCTCGTGTGCACCACCATGCGCAGCGTCTGCCGCCCCGTCACCCCCGTCTCCTGCGGGTCCCCGGCCGTGGCCATCGCCGTGCCCCACGTCCTCGTCCAGCCCGAGTCCGCGTTCCCGGCCGCCTTCGCCGTGCCCCCGGGGAGGGCCGTCAGTACCCCGCAGACGGCGGTTGCCACCGCCGCCGCCCGCAGGAACCGGCCGGGCGTGGTGCTGCCGCCACGCCGTACAGGCCGTCTCATCCGTTCCGTCTCCTTCTCCTCGCACACCTGCACAGAAAACCGGTGGGGGCGTCAGCACTGAGTGCTGTCGCCCCCACCGGTCGTTCCGTGATTCTTTCAGGCGTCACGAAGAAGTCGACGAATTGAACGTGAAGTTCGAGTGCCCCGTCGCCAACTGCTGCCCGTCCGGGCCGTACACCGTCACCTGCAGCTGCCAGGGGACGGTCGGCGTCGGGACGATGAACGTCGGCTTCCAGTCCGTGCTGTCCCAGTTGAGGACGGGGGAGCTGATGGTGCTGTCCTCGCTCATGGTGATTTTGGTGCTGTCGTTGTACGTGTGCCACTTGAGGTAGCCCGACCTGCCCTTGAGGCCGGTGAAGGTCACGTTGGCCTGCACCTTCGTGACCGTCGGTGTGACCGCCCCCAGCGGCGTGACGCTGTTGACCCTCGCTCCCACCTTCACCTGCGGCGTCGTCGACAACACGGGGGAGGGGGACGGGGTGGGGGAGGCGGTCGGCGGGAACGTCGTCGCCGGGGGGTCGGGGTGGCCGTCGGTGGCGAAGGGGCCGGCCTTGACCACGACCGGGATCACGGCTGCCAGGACCACCGCCAGGCCGCCGGTCACCCAGTACGTCCACACGCGCGACCAGAAGCGCGGGTCGGGCGGGTGCGGTGGCGGCGGGGGGTGGTGGGGCGGTGGTGGCGGAGGGTCTCCGTCCGGGCTCATGCAGCCACCCCCTTCGGCGTTGCCCCTGGCATGGGAGGACGCTACACCCGGAATCGGCCATTCGGCCCTGGATCAACGGACGTTGGGGGCGCCCCCACGGCGCACGCGCCCCCTGTCCGCCCCCGATCGCCCCTGCCCCAACCGCCCCCGCACCAGGGCGCCGCGCAACGTTCGCCACCGCGGGCCTTCACAGTCACACCGGCCACGCGCAGTCTGAGGGCATGGCCGAGACGACCCCCCTCTCCCCCCTCTCCGTGAACCCCTTCACCCTCGGCGTCGCCTCCGGCGACCCGCTGCCCGACTCCGTCGTCCTGTGGACCAGACTCGCCCCCCGGCCCTACGAGCCCGGCAACGGCTTACCCGCGGACGGTGCCCTCGACGTCCAGTGGGAGCTCGCCTCCGACGAGTCCTTCCGCCACTTCCGGCGCAACGGCACCGTCCCCGCCCCCGCCGCCGACAACCACACCGTCCACCTCGACCTGCGCGGCCTCGACCCCGGCCGCGACTACTGGTACCGCTTCCGCACCGGCCGGTGGATCAGCCCCACCGGCCACACCCGTACGGCTCCCGCCGCCGACGCCCGGCCGCAGGGCATGACCTTCGGGCTCCTCTCCTGCCAGCAGTACGACGAGGGCTACTACACCGCCCTCGCCCACCTCGCCCAGGAGGACCTCGACGCCGTCTTCTTCGTCGGCGACTACATCTACGAGAACGCCATCGACGCCCAGGCCGGCGCGCGCCACTACACGGACGCCCCCCTGCCGCCGTTCTTCGACCACTGGACCTGGACCCTCACCGACTACCGCCTGCGCTACGCCCTCGGCAGGTCCGACCCCGACCTGCAGGCCGCCCACGCCGCCCACCCCTGGTACGTCACCTGGGACGACCACGAGGTCGAGAACAACTACGCCGGCGACGTCTCCCAGAACAACGACCCCGTCGGCACCTTCCGCGCCCGCCGCGCCGCCGCCTACCGCGCGTACTGGGAGAACATGCCCCTGCGCGAGGCGCACCGGCCCGTCGGTGCCGACATGCTCCTCCACCGGCGCTTCCACCACGGGCGGCTGGCGCAGTTCGACCTCCTCGACACCCGGCAGTACCGCTCCGACCAGGCGTACGGCGACGGCTGGCAGTACCCGGGGCCCGAGTCCGAGGACCCCGCCCGCACCATCACCGGGGACGCACAGGAACGCTGGCTCCTCGACGGCCTCCGCACCTCCACCGCCCGCTGGAACGTGCTCGCGCAACAGGTCGCCTTCTGCCGCCGCAAGAACACCACGGCCGACCGCTCCCGGCTCTCCATGGACGCGTGGGACGGCTACCCGGCCTCCCGCGCGCGCGTCCTCGCCGGGGCCGGACGGGCCGGGGTCGAGAACCTCGTCGTCCTCTCCGGCGACGTCCACGTCCACTACGCGATGGACATCAAGGAGGACTTCGACGACCCCGCCTCCCGCACCCTCGGCGTCGAGGTCGTCACCACCTCCGTCTCCAGCGGTTTCGACGGCCAGGAGAAGCCGGACGACTGGACCCTGCTCCTCGCCGCCAACCCGCACATGAAGTTCTACGACGGGCGGCGCGGCTACGTGGTCGTCTCCCTCGACGAGGGGCGCCTGCAGGCCGACTACCGCACGCTCTCCGGCGTCGTCACCCCCGGCGCGCCGGTGATCACCGCTGCCCGCTTCGTCTCGGAGGCGGGGGCCCCGGGCTTCAGCCCGGCGTAGCTCACAGCACGTAGCCCACCGCACGTAGCGCACATCACCACGTGTAGAGGGCACCTATCCTCGGCGGGCATGTCACCATGGAGGTAACTTGAAAGTTTGATTACCCCCCCCGCGATCACCCCCATGGAGCAGCGCATGACGGAACCCGGCCCCGCCCAGGCCGCGGACGAGCGACGCGGTGCAGGCCGGCTCACCGTCGCGGAGGCGCCCCGGGCCGCCGCGCGCCGCGCCGGCCTGATCGTCACCCTCGTCCTCGGGGGCCTGACCGCCCTGCCGCCGCTGTCCATGGACATGTACCTCCCGGCGCTGCCCGAGGTCACCGACGCCCTGCACAGTCCCGCCGCCACCGTCCAGCTCACCCTGACCGCCTGCCTCATGGGCATGGCGCTCGGGCAGCTCGTCGTCGGCCCCATGAGCGACAAGTGGGGCCGGCGCCGGCCGCTCCTGGCCGGCATGGTGCTCTACGTGCTGGCCACCGCCGTCTGCGCCTTCGCACCCAGCGCCGCACTCCTCATCGCCTTCCGGCTCGTCCAGGGCCTGGCCGGGGCGGCGGGCATCGTCATCGCGCGGGCGGTCGTGCGCGACCTCTACGACGGCGTGGCCATGGCCCGCTTCTTCTCGACGCTCATGCTGATTTCCGGCGTCGCCCCCGTCGTCGCGCCGCTCATCGGCGGCCAGATCCTGCGCCTGACCGACTGGCGGGGCGTCTTCGTCGTCCTCACCGCCGTCGGCGTCCTCCTCACCGCCGTCGTCTGGAAGTGGCTGGACGAGACGCTGCCCCCCGCCGAGCGCCACGCCGGCGGCCTCGGCCAGGCGCTGCGCACCATGCGCGGTCTGCTCGCCAACCGCGTCTTCACCGGCTACATGCTCGCGGGCGGCTTCGCCTTCGCCGCACTCTTCGCCTACATCGCGGCCTCGCCGTTCGTCGTCCAGGACATCTACGGCGCCTCCCCGCAGACCTTCAGCCTGCTCTTCGGCGTCAACTCCGTCGGCCTGGTCCTCGTCGGGCAGATCAACGGGAAGCTGCTGGTCGGCCGGGTCAGCATGGACAAGGTCCTGGCCGTGGGCCTGGCCGTCACCGCCCTCGCCGCGGGCGCCCTCGTCGTCATGGCCTCCGGGGTGTTCGGCAAGGCCGGCCTCGCGCCGGTCGCGGCCGGGCTCTTCGTGCTGATGTCCGCGATGGGCCTGACCATGCCCAACACCAACGCCCAGGCCCTGATGCGCTCGGCCGGCGCCGCCGGCTCCGCCTCCGCCCTCCTGGGCACCTCCACGTTCCTGCTCGGCGCCGTCGCCTCCCCGCTCGTCGGCATCGCGGGCGAGCACACGGCGGTGCCGATGGCCGTCGTCCAGCTGTGCTGCGCGCTCGCCGCCGCGGCCTGCTTCGTGGGGCTGTGCCGGCCGTGGCGGGGTGCGCAGGAAGGGCCCGCGGAGGCGGAAGGCGCCTAGGTGTGTTGTCCCGGGACGTTGGTGACACGCGTGCTGGGTGCTTGAACTGGGTGAGGGCCTTCTGGCTCGGT
>NZ_BMVB01000028.1 GCF_014650495.1 Streptomyces cinnamoneus
GGGGGACCCTGTGGGAGAGTAGGACGCCGCCGAACAATTATTCAGGAAGCCCTGGTGGGACCCTTTCGGGTCCTGCCAGGGCTTTCTTGCATTTACCGGCCACTTCACCGGCCGCTTCGACGGACGTTTCACCGGCCCGCCGCCCCCCCGCCTCCAGGAACCTTTTACCGTCCCCGGAGGCGAGACTCGGATCATGGCCGTCCTACTGACCCTCGGCCGCCGCACGGGCGAGCTCGATGTCCAGAGACTCACGCCGGATGCGCTGATCCATGTAGAGCAGTGCGGTGACGCCCGCCGTAATCGGCAGCGTCAGCGTAGAAGTGATGGTCGCGTGGATACCGTTGATGATCAAAGTCGGCCAGCTCGTCGCATCGTCCGCAGTCGGCTCGCCCATCAAGATCAATTTAATGACCATGACCGGCATCTCGACAATGGCGCCCGCCACGAAAACCATCAATATGACGAGGACCTGTATTCCGAAGATCCGCCACCAGGCGCCCTGCACCAGTTTCGCGGAACGGCGCATCGCCGCCTTCACGCCCTGCTTCTCCAGGACGAGCGCCGGCGCGGCCAGGCAGTAGCGAATCCACAGACATGCCGCACCGGCCAGGCCCGCTGCACCGCCCACGAGGAAGGCCGCCACGCCGGCGGCCTCGACGCCCGCGCCGATGAGGAGGAGACCCGGCAGCAGGCCGACCGCGAAAGCCCCGGTGATGAGCAGCGGAATCGCCAGGAAGAGCCCCGTCATGCCGACCAGCTGAGCTCGGGTGCCGGCCCAGGCGTCGGCCACCGAGACCGGCTTGCCCAGGACCGCGCGGCTGACCACGACGGTGAGCATCGCCGCCGCGATGATCGAGCCGATGACGCTGACGGGGATGATGAGGGCCAGGGCCCCCATGCCTTCCTTCAGGGCATCGAGGAGTTCCCGTGGACTCACCGTGCCCTCTTTGCCGAGCTCGGCCAGCGCCGACTGGTCCCGGAGCCACAGTCCCGTCACCACCGTCTGTGCCGTCTGGGTCGCGACCGCCACTGCCAGGGAAATCCCCAGGGCCGTCTGCCAATGCCTGCGCAGGGTGGTGAAGGCGCCGTCCAGGATTTCCCCGACGCCCAGGGGCCGCAGCGGAATCACGCCCGGCTTCGGTGCCGGGGGAGTGGGTGGGGGCCAGGGGGTGTTGCCCCAGCCACCACCTCCGGCCTGGCCCCAGCCATTGCCTCCACTGCCCCAGTCGTTCATTTCTGCTGCTCCTTCTGACGCCCGTCCTCACCGTCCGTCGGTTGTGCGGGCTGCCCAGTGCCGGTCAGTCATCGTGTCACGGGCCTCAGGGGCACCCTGGCGGGCTCGTAGGCCCCCCGGCCCCCCGAGGGGCCATTCCTCCTCCCGTCCCGCCTCCACGTAAGAGGGAGGCGGTCAGAGGAGCCCTTCAATAGTTGGTGCATGCGCGGCAGACTGGACCAATGGCTGATCAGTACGCGGCGCCCGCGTCCTTCACCGGATCTTCCACTGTCCCCGCTCTGCGATGGGAGGACCTGCCCGAGGGGCCAGTGATCGTCCTTCTGGACCAGCGAAGGCTCCCCACGGACGAGGTCGAGCTGGTCTGCACCGATGTCCCCGCACTGATCGAAGCAATAGGTTCGCTGGCCGTACGTGGCGCTCCGTTGCTGGGAGTTGCCGGCGCGTACGGGCTCGCTCTCGCCGCCGTGCGCGGCTTCGACGTCGACGAGGCGGCCGAGATGCTCGTGCACGCCCGTCCGACCGCTGTGAACCTCTCGTACGGCGTGCGCAGGGCCCTGGAGGCGTACCGCCGGGCCCTCAGGGCGGGCGCAGGTGCCGACCGGGCTGCTGCGACGGCGCTGGAGGAAGCCCGGTCGCTGCATCGCGAGGACGCCGAAGCGAGCGACCGGATGGCGGCGCACGGGTTGGCGTTGCTGCAGGAGCTGCTGCCCGGCGGAGGGTTCCGTCTGCTGACCCACTGCAACACGGGCGCCCTGGTCTCCGGGGGCGAAGGCACGGCGTTCGCCGTGGCCGGGGCGGCGCACCGGCTCGGGGAACTGCGGAGGCTGTGGGTCGACGAGACGCGCCCGCTGCTGCAGGGCGCCCGGCTGACGGCGTACGAGGCCGCGCGGGCCGGGATGCCGTACACGCTGCTGACCGACAACGCGGCGGGCTCGCTGTTCTCGGCGGGCGAGGTGGACGCGGTGCTGATAGGCGCGGACCGGATAGCGGCCGACGGCTCGGTGGCCAACAAGGTGGGCAGCTACCCGCTGGCCGTACTGGCCCGCTATCACCACGTCCCTTTCATCGTGGTGGCGCCGACGACGACCGTGGACCTGGGGACCGCCGAGGGAGCGGCCATCGAGGTGGAACAGCGGCCGGGACACGAGGTCACCGAGCTGCCCGGCGCGGGGGCCGGAGTGCCCGTCGCACCGCTCGGAACGCAGGCGTACAACCCTGCGTTCGATGTCACACCGCCGGAGTTGGTGACCGCGATTGTCACGGAAAACGGGGTTGTTTCCCCCGTCACGGAGGCGGGTTTGGCGGAGCTGTGTGACAGGTCACGATCGGGTAATGGGATGATGTCGATATGAAGGGACGCGTCCTTGTCGTCGACGACGACACCGCACTGGCCGAGATGCTCGGAATTGTGCTGCGTGGTGAGGGTTTCGAGCCGTCGTTTGTAGCGGACGGCGACAAGGCACTAGTGGCTTTTCGAGAGGCCAAACCTGATCTTGTATTGCTGGATCTGATGCTGCCCGGCCGCGACGGCATTGAGGTGTGCAGACTCATCCGCGCCGAGTCCGGCGTGCCGATCGTCATGCTGACGGCGAAGAGCGACACCGTGGACGTGGTGGTCGGCCTGGAGTCCGGTGCGGACGATTACATCGTCAAGCCGTTCAAGCCGAAGGAGCTCGTGGCCCGCATCCGGGCGCGCCTGCGCAGGTCCGAGGAGCCGGCTCCGGAGCAGCTGACGATCGGCGATCTGGTCATCGACGTCGCCGGGCACTCGGTGAAGCGCGACGGGCAGTCGATCGCGCTGACGCCGCTCGAATTCGACCTCCTGGTGGCGCTCGCCCGCAAGCCGTGGCAGGTGTTCACCCGTGAGGTGCTGCTGGAGCAGGTGTGGGGCTACCGCCACGCCGCCGACACGCGTCTGGTGAACGTGCACGTCCAGCGGCTGCGCTCGAAGGTCGAGAAGGATCCCGAGCGGCCGGAGATCGTGGTGACCGTCCGTGGCGTGGGCTACAAGGCCGGGCCGAGCTGACATGACCGGCAACGGTGCCGCTCCGGAGCGGGGCGCGGGGCGGCCCGTCGAGACGGCGGCGGGCGGCATATCGTTCTTCCGGCGGCTGTGGCGTGCCGGGCGGATGCTGTCCGACGGTGCGGGAGCGGGCCCGGTGCATCCGCTGCTGCGGCTGTACGTGCGCTGGGTGCGGCGGCCGCTGCTGCCGGCCATGCGGCTGTGGCGGCGCAACATCCAGCTGCGGGTCGTGGCGACCACGCTGGTGATGTCGCTCGGTGTCGTCCTGCTGCTGGGCGTGGTCGTCATCGGGCAGGTGCGCAACGGCCTGCTGGATGCGAAGCGGCACGCTTCGCAGAGCCAGGCCGAGGGTGGTTTCAAGGCGGCGCGGGACGCCGCCGACCCCGGGGCCGAGGGGCGCGGGCAGGACAGTTCGCAGTCCGGCGGGCGGGGCAATCCCGACTCGGGTGCGTGGCTGACCGCGCTGGTGCAGCAGCTCGCCAGCGGCGGGCAGGGCGTCTACCACGTGGTGGCGCTCAGCGCCGGCGGTCCCCGGGCCTCCGGGGACATCGATCCCGAGCACAGCGTGCCCGCGGACCTGCGCCTGCAGCTGGACCGTCGTCCGGGCACGTTCGAGAAGCCGGGCACGATCAAGCGCAGTGCCTCCGACGAGGGGCAGCCGGCGCTGATCGTCGGCAAGCAGCTGTACGACGTCAACGGCAAGGCGTACCAGCTCTACTACCTCTTCCCGTTCACGCAGGAGGAGAAGTCGCTCAGCCTGGTCAAGGGCACGCTGACGACGGCCGGGGTCTTCGTGGTCGTGTTGCTGGGCGCCATCGCGTGGCTGGTGGTGCGGCAGATCGTCACGCCCGTGCGGATGGCTGCGTCGATCTCCGAGCGGCTGGCCGCGGGCGTCCTGCAGGAGCGGATGAAGGTCACCGGCGAGGACGACATCGCACGTCTGGGTGAAGCCTTCAACAAGATGGCGCAGACCCTCCAGGTGAAGATCCAGCAGCTGGAGGAGCTGTCGCGGATGCAGCGGCGGTTCGTCTCGGACGTCTCGCACGAGCTGCGGACGCCGCTGACGACCGTGCGGATGGCGGCCGACGTCATCCATGAGGCACGTGACGGCTTCGACCCGGTCACCGCGCGCTCGGCGGAGCTGCTGTTCGGGCAGCTGGACCGCTTCGAGTCGCTGCTGGCGGACCTTCTGGAGATCAGCCGCTTCGATGCGCACGCCGCGGCGCTGGAGGCCGAGCCGATAGACCTGCGCGACGTGGTGAACCGGGTGGTGGACGGTGCGCTGCCGCTGGCCGACCGCAAGGGCAGCCGCCTGCTGGTGCGCGGCACCGAGCAGCCGGTGATCGCCGAGGCGGACGCCCGGCGGGTGGAGCGTGTCCTGCGCAACCTGGTGGTCAACGCCGTGGAGCACGGCGAGGGCCGGGACGTGGTCGTGCGGCTGGCGGCTGCCGGCGGTGCGGTCGCGGTCGCGGTGCGCGACTACGGCGTGGGCCTCAAGCCCGGCGAGGCGACCCGGGTGTTCAACCGCTTCTGGCGTGCCGACCCCGCCCGGGCGCGCACCACCGGTGGTACGGGCCTGGGCCTGTCGATCGCGGTGGAGGACGCGCGCCTGCACGGCGGCTGGCTGCAGGCATGGGGCGAGCCGGGCGGTGGTTCGCAGTTCCGGCTGACGCTGCCGCGCACGGTGGGCGACTCGCTGCGCGGCTCGCCGATCCCGCTGGAGCCGGAGGACTCGCGGCGCCACCGCGGGCTGAACGAGGCCGGGATGCCGCCGGTGCTGCCGGGCCGGGCGTCGCCCGTGCCCCTGCAGAGCAGAAACGTACGTCCTACGGCCGACCCCACGGCCCTGCCGGGGAGCGGCGCGCGCGTGGTGACGCGCCCGGGCGAGCCGCTCGGCGGCGAGAAGGCGGGCGAGAGGGGCGAGAACGGGCAGGACACGCGCGGCAAGGACGAGCCCGGTGCACGTGGCGAGGAAGAGTCCGGTCCGCGCGGCGGGAAGGGGCCGGGCACGCCTGGCGGGAACGGGACCGGAGGCGATCGTGACGGTCAGGACTGAGCGCGGCCGTGGGATGCGCCCGGCGGCGGGCCTCCTGGCGCTCGCGCTGAGCGGGGGCCTGCTGGCCGGCTGTGCGTCGATGCCGGACAGCGGTTCGGTCAACTCCGTGGACTCCTCGCAGCGCGCCGACGCGGACGCCCAGGTGCGGGTGTACGGGGTGCCGCCGCGCAAGAACGAGCAGCCGCTGGAGCTCGTGGCCGGCTTCCTGGAGGCGACGACCAGCGACGATCCGGGCTACGACACGGCCCGGATGTACCTGGCGAAGAACGTGAAGCGGCAGTGGGACCCCTCGGCGGAGACCACGGTGCTGTCCCAGACGCCGCAGGTGCGGGTGGAGAGCAGCGGCGGTGACCGGGAGCAGGGGTTCACCGTCACGCTCACCGGCAAGCAGATCGCGAAGGTGGACGCCAAGCACGCGTACAAGCCGGAGGAGCGCGACTACCGGGCGCGGCTGCACATGGCGCGGGAGGACGGCGAGTGGCGCATCGACGCGCTGGAGCCCGGCCTCGTGCTGGGCGCCTCGGAGTTCCAGCGCATCTACCGCTCGGTCAATAAGTACTACTTTGCTGAGCTGGGGGCGGGTGGCAACGCCGGCAGGGCGCGGGAGGTGCTCGTCGCCGACCCCGTCTACCTGCGCAAGCGGATAGACCCGGTGACCTCGACGGTGAAGGCCCTTCTGGACGGGCCCACGTCGTGGCTCGACCCGGTGGCGGGGACGGCGTTCCCGACCGGTACGCGGCTGGAGGACCACCGGCTCTCGCTCGACGACTCCAACGCCCTGAAGGTACGGCTCAACGACCGGGCGGCGGGCACCAATCAGGAACAGTGCCTGCGCATGGCCGCGCAGCTGCTGTACACGGTGCAGGAGTCGGCCAAGATCACGGATGTGACGCTGCAGCGCAAGGACGGCTCCCGGCTGTGCGCGCTGGGCAAGGAGCAGGCGAAGCGGTACGCCCCCGACCAGTCGCCGGGGCGGCCGGACCGGCAGTACTTCGTCGACGCGCAGCACCGGTTGGTGAGCCTGGCCGACAGTGACGACTCGCCGCGCCGGGTGCCCGGGCCGTTCGGCGCGGACGGTCCGCTGCAGCTGCGGTCGGTGGCGGTGGACCGCGGCGAGTACCGGGCGGCGGCCGTGTCCGCCAACGGTCAGTCGCTGTACGTCGCCCCGCTGCAGGGCGGGGCCGCGCTGGGCGAGGCCCGGCTGAACGTGCGCGGCGGGACGTCCGCGAAGACGGGGCTGACCGCTCCGAGCTGGGACGGTCTGGGCGACCTGTGGGTGGCCGACCAGGACCAGGAACGGCCGCGGCTGCTGCGGCTGCCGGGCGGTACGGGCACGCCGGAGGAGGTTCGAGTGCCCGGTCTGGACGGCGGGCGGATCACGGGGCTGCGGGTGTCGGCGGACGGCGTGCGCATCGCGCTGCTGGTGACGAAGGGCGACCGGACGGTCCTCAAGCTCGGCCGGGTCGAGCGGCAGGGGAGCGCGGAGCGGCTGAGCCTGTCCGTGCAGGAGCTGCGGCCCGTGGCGCCCCGGCTGGAGGACGTCACGGCGGTCTCCTGGGCGGGTGCGAGCCGGCTGCTGGCGGCGGGCAGTGAGCAGGGTGGCCTGCAGCAGGTGCAGTACATCGAGACGGACGGTTCGCAGAGCAACGGTTCCGGACTGCCGGGGATCACCGGGGTGCGGGGCGTTGCGGCTTCGGAGAGCCCGGGCAGGGCGCCGGCGCTCGTCGCCGAGGGCGAGGGCGGGATCGTACGGCTCCTGCCGGACACCAACTGGAAGCTGGTGGGCAAGGAGGGCTCGGCCCCCGTCTACCCCGGCTAGCCGCAGGTCACAGGCGTATCCGGGGAGTTATCCACAGGGGTGGCGGCACCGGGCCGACGGCGGGACAGTGGGTCTATGCGCGGATGGTGGCAGGAGATCGCCGGCCTGGTGCTCCCGGCCGATTGCGCGGGGTGCGGCCTGCCGGGGGCCATGCTGTGCGCGCAGTGCCGGGTGGTGCTGTGCGGGCGGGCGCCACGGCGGGTGTGGCCGGACCCGGTGCCGGACGGCCTGCCACCCGTGCACGCTGCGGCGCCGTACGGGGACGCGGTGCGTTCGGTGCTGCTCGCCCACAAGGAGCGCGGTGCTCTGGCGCTGGCCGAGCCGCTGGGCGCCGCGCTGGCGGGCGCGGTGCGCGGGGCCGGTGGGTCTGGTTCGGCACGGGGCGCGCGGGCCCGGAGGGGCCCATTCCTGCTCGTGCCGGTACCCTCCGCGCGGCGGGCGGTGGCCGGGAGGGGGCATGACGCAGGGCGGCGGATCGCCCTGGCGGCGGCCCGGGCGCTGCGCGGGGCCGGGGTGCCCGCGCAGGTGGCGGCGGTGCTGCGGCTGCGGCGGGTGGTCGCCGACCAGGCGGGGCTGGATGCCCGGCGGCGCAGGGCGAATGTGTCGGGCGCGATGGGGGTAGCCGGGGGAGCGGACCGGCTGTGGAGGGAAGGAGGGCCGGTCGTGCTCGTCGACGACCTGATGACCACCGGGGCCTCGCTGACCGAGGCGGCGCGTGCGGTCTCGGCTGCGGGCGGGCCGATCCTGGGCGCGGCCGTGGTCGCCGCCGCTCCGAGAGCTTTCGGATCCGAACCGGAACTGACGGGGAACGTCCATCGTTGCTGAGGAAAACGGCAGGAGAACACCTGAATGGAGGTACGAAGCGGTAGGGGGTACCGACGGGCTTCCGAGCGAGATATGTTCGGTTGTGAGGAATGGCAGGAGCTATGCCTCATATCTCCGATTGGCGCGCTTCGTATGCCTTCGATGAAGCTTGTAACAAGCTCGAAGAGCCCGGAAGCGATGGGGTGTAGTTCTTGTCGACGGGGGAGGAGGAGGTGAAAACCGCCTAGTCGGTGGCTCCGGGAATCTCCGGGGCCTGATGCAAGAGGGATGCGCTCCGCAACCTTCGGCGGAGCGATCCGGGAACGGAGTTCTGCGTGGACATCGTCGTCAAGGGCCGCAAGACAGAGGTCCCCGAGCGGTTTCGCAAGCACGTGGCCGAGAAGCTGAAGCTGGACAAGATCCAGAAGCTCGACGGCAAGGTGATCAGCCTCGACGTGGAGGTGTCCAAGGAGCCCAACCCCAGGCAGTCCGACCGCTCCGACCGCGTGGAGATCACCGTGCGTTCCCGTGGACCGGTGATCCGGGCGGAGGCCGCAGCGACGGATCCCTATGTCGCGCTCGATCTGGCAACGAGCAAGCTCGAGGCGCGCATGCGCAAGCAGCACGACAAGCGTCTCGCCCGCCGGGGCAACGGACGCATCCCGGCGAGCGGCGTCGGGGCGCTGGTGAACGGCGCCGCGGAACTCAACGACAGGGGTGAACTCACCGCCGACCAGGGGCCGGGCGAGGTGCCCGTCACCCACATGGGACCGCTGGAGATCCGGGGCGAAGGCCCCCTGGTGGTCCGCGAGAAGACGCACTCCGCGGCCCCCATGGCGCTCGACCAGGCGCTGTACGAGATGGAGTTGGTGGGCCACGACTTCTATCTGTTCGTCGACTCCGAAACCAAGATGCCCAGTGTCGTCTACCGGCGGCACGCCTACGACTACGGCGTCATCCGCCTCAACAGCGACCCCTTCTACACCGGGGAGCCCGGTGGTGCGGGCGGTGAGCTCGGAGGCTGACCCACGAGGCCCCGGCCGCGGCATGCGGCCGGGGCGCGTGTGAGCCCCGCACCCGTCACGGTGCCCCGGAGCGCTGACGACGCTCCCGGGGCACTGTCCATGCGGCCATGGAAATGCGCCCCGGCATGAAATCATGGTCGAGTCCAACCGCCGGTCCGCCGGAACCGGTTGGCGGGCGCTGACAGTGCAACCGCGAGGGGCCACGGCCTTCAGGGGGAGGAACGATGGCGGACAGGTTCGGGCCCGTGACCGGGCCCGGCGAGGACGACGACGAGGGTGCCTGCACGGACCGGGGTACCACCCGCGAGGAGCCGATCCGGGTCCTGGTCGTGGACGACCACGCCCTCTTCCGCCGGGGGCTGGAGATCGTCCTCAAGCAGGAGGAGGACATCCAGGTCGTGGGCGAGGCCGGGGACGGCGCGGAGGCGGTGGACAAGGCGGCCGACCTGCTGCCCGACATCGTGCTGATGGACGTCCGCATGCCCAAGCGCGGCGGCATCGAAGCCTGCACCTCCATCAAGGAGGTGGCCCCCAGCGCCAAGATCATCATGCTGACGATCAGCGACGAGGAAGCCGACCTCTACGACGCCATCAAGGCCGGGGCGACGGGCTACCTCCTCAAGGAGATCTCCACCGACGAGGTGGCCACCGCCATCCGGGCGGTCGCCGACGGCCAGTCCCAAATCAGCCCCTCGATGGCGTCGAAGCTGCTCACCGAGTTCAAGTCGATGATCCAGCGCACCGACGAGCGCCGCCTGGTGCCCGCGCCCCGGCTCACCGACCGCGAGCTGGAGGTCCTCAAGCTCGTCGCCACCGGTATGAACAACCGTGACATCGCCAAGGAGTTGTTCATCAGCGAGAACACGGTCAAGAACCACGTCCGCAACATCCTGGAGAAGCTGCAGCTGCACTCCAGGATGGAGGCGGTCGTCTATGCGATGCGGGAGAAGATCCTCGAAATCCGGTGAGCGGAGTGGGCCCGGGGTCCGGTCAGCCGAGGGCAGCCACCAGCGCCCGGCCCAGCTGCGCATCGTCGCAGCGCTCGACGCGCACGGCGTCGCAGCCCACCCACCCGGCCGCCTCCCACAGGGCGCGGGCCATGGGCTCCACGGCCGACGGGCCCGCCATCGACACCTGCCGGGCCACCAGCGTGCTCCCCTCGCGCGCCGGGTCCACCCGGCCCGCCAGACGGCCGCCCGTCAGCAGCGGCATGGCGAAGTAGCCGTGCACCCGCTGCGCCTTGGGCACATACGCCTCCAGCCGGTGCGTGAAGCCGAACAGCCGCTCGGTGCGGGGCCGGTCCCAGACCAGTGAGTCGAACGGGGAGAGCAGCGTCGTGCGGTGCCGCCCCCGCGGGGTCTCGGCCAGCGCCGCCGGATCCGCCCACGCGGGCTTGGCCCAGCCCTCCACCTCCACCGGCACCAGGCCCGTGTCGGCTATGACCGCGTCCACCTGTGCGCCCTTGAGCCGGTGGTAGTCCGCGAGGTCGGCGCGCGTCGCGACCCCCATCGCCGCTCCGGCCTGCGCGACCAGGCGCCGGGTGCACTCCGCGTCGTCGATGTCGTCGTGCAGCAGGGCGTCGGGCACCGCCCGCTCGGCCAGGTCGTACACCCGCTTCCAGCCGCGCCGTCGGCTGCAGACCACCTCGCCGGTGTCCAGCAGCCACTCCACCGCGATCTTGGTCTCGGACCAGTCGTACCACTCCCCGCCGTTCTTGGCGCCGCCCAGCTCCGTGGCCGTCAGGGGGCCCTCGGCCCGCAGCCGGTCCCGGACGGCCGCGCACGAGCGCTCGGAGTCCTGCATCACGTGCCAGCGGTGGCCGCGCGCCTTCATGGCCCGGCGCCGGAAGGCGAAGTGCGGCCACTCCTCGACCGGCAGGATGCACGCCGCGTGCGACCAGTACTCGAAGGCGTGGTCGCCGCTCCAGTACGCCGACTCGACCGAGGTACGCCCGACGGCACCCAGGCGTGCGTACGGCACCAGCTCGTGCGAGCGGGCCAGCACCGAGATCGTGTCCAGCTGGACCGCGCCCAGCCGGCGCAGCACCCCGCGGGCGCCCGCCCGCCGGTCGGGGGCGCCGAGCAGGCCCTGGGCGCGCAGCGCCAGACGGCGGGCCTCGTCGGCGGAGAGCCGGGCTCCGGGGCGGGGACCCCCGGCCGTACGGGCCTTGGTGGTGACGGCAGTTGTCATGCCGATCACCCTAGAGGCGGCCACTGACAACGGCCCCGATGCGCTCAGCCGCGCTCGGGAAACGGCAGGTAGAGGGCCTGCGTCGGCATTCCCAGGTCCGAGGGGAGCAGGGAGCCGGTCCAGGCGTCGCGGCGCGTGCCGTTGTAGGGGATCTTCGAGCGCAGGGTGCCCTCCATCCGGAAGCCCGCCTTCAGCGCGACGCCGCGCGAGGCTTCGTTGCCGGCCTCGGCGTACCACTCCAGCCGCTCGACGCCCAGGTCCTCGAAGGCCCAGCGGATGACCTCGCGGGCCGCCTCCACGGTGTAGCCGCGGCCGCGGGCCTCCTTGGCCGTCCAGTAGCCGAGCTCGGCCTGCCGCTCGGGGGTGTGCAGGTAGGCGAGCCGCACCAGGCACATCGAGCCGGCGAGGCGGCCGTCGTCGCGGGTGAAGACGCCCCACGTGTACGCCGAGTCCTCGTCCCAGTCGCGCGGGCACCTCTCCTCGACGAACACGCGCGCGTCCTCGGTCGTATAAGGGGAGGGCACGCTGGTGTAGCGCGGGATGTCCGGGTCCTGGCAGGCGGTGTGCACGGCCGGGACGTCGGCGGTGGTGAAGGGGCGCAGCTCCAGGCGTTCGGTGGTCAGGTGTACGGGTTCCATGGGCGGAGTCTAGGTTTCGCTCCCGGCGGATGTGTCCGAATTTGGGCGCCCGGCACTTTCCGGGCGTCCCATTCGTTCTCGTTGCGGGTGACACCCGGCCTCGGTGATGACGGACCTCCCGGCGCGGTGGGGTCCTCGCTTACGATGGCCGTTGCGGCGGGGACTGTCCCGTCGTGCCCGCGCACCCGCCCGTGCCCAGGCCCGACCGGCAAGGAGCCAGCCTACGTGTCCGTCTTCGGCAAGATCATGCGTGCAGGAGAAGGCAAGATCCTGCGCAAGCTGCACCGCATCGCGGACCAGGTCAATTCCATCGAAGAGGACTTCCTCCACCTCTCCGACGCCGAGCTGCGTGCCCTGACCGACGAGTACAAGCAGCGGTACGCCGACGGCGAGAGCCTCGACGACCTGCTGCCCGAGGCGTTCGCGACCGTCCGCGAGGCGGCCAAGCGCGTGCTCGGCCAGCGCCACTACGACGTCCAGCTCATGGGTGGCGCCGCCCTGCACCTCGGGTACGTCGCGGAGATGAAGACGGGCGAGGGCAAGACCCTGGTCGGTACCCTCCCGGCATACCTGAACGCCCTGTCCGGCGAGGGCGTGCACCTGATCACGGTCAACGACTACCTGGCGGAGCGCGACTCCGAAATGATGGGCCGGGTGCACAAGTTCCTCGGCCTGTCGGTCGGCTGCATCCTCGCCAACATGACGCCCGCACAGCGTCGCGAGCAGTACAACTGCGACATCACGTACGGAACGAACAACGAGTTCGGCTTCGACTACCTGCGCGACAACATGGCCTGGTCCCAGGAGGAGCTGGTCCAGCGCGGCCACAACTTCGCCGTGGTCGACGAGGTCGACTCCATCCTCGTCGACGAGGCCCGTACGCCGCTGATCATCTCCGGTCCGGCCGACCAGGCCACCAAGTGGTACGGCGACTTCGCCAAGCTGGTCACGCGCCTGACCAAGGGCGAGCCCGCCAACCCGCAGAAGGGCGTCGAGGAGACCGGCGACTACGACGTCGACGAGAAGAAGCGCACGGTCGCCATCCACGAGGCCGGTGTGGGCAAGGTCGAGGACTGGCTGGGCATCGACAACCTCTACGAGTCGGTCAACACCCCCCTCGTCGGCTATCTGAACAACGCCATCAAGGCGAAGGAACTGTTCAAGAAGGACAAGGACTACGTCGTCATGGACGGCGAAGTCATGATCGTCGACGAGCACACCGGCCGTATCCTCGCCGGCCGCCGCTACAACGAAGGCATGCACCAGGCGATCGAGGCGAAGGAAGGGGTGGACATCAAGGACGAGAACCAGACGCTCGCCACGATCACCCTGCAGAACTTCTTCCGCCTCTACAACAAGCTGTCCGGTATGACCGGTACGGCCATGACCGAGGCCGCCGAGTTCCACCAGATCTACAAGCTCGGCGTGGTGCCGATCCCGACGAACCGGCCGATGCAGCGCCAGGACCAGTCGGACCTGATCTACCGCACCGAGGTCGCGAAGTTCGCCGCCGTGGTCGAGGACATCGCCGAGAAGCACGAGAAGGGCCAGCCGATCCTGGTCGGCACGACCTCGGTCGAGAAGTCCGAGTACCTCTCGCAGCAGCTGTCCAAGCGCGGCATCCAGCACGAGGTCCTCAACGCCAAGCACCACGAGCGCGAGGCGCAGATCGTCGCCCAGGCCGGTCGCAAGGGCGCCGTCACGGTCGCCACCAACATGGCCGGCCGCGGTACGGACATCAAGCTCGGCGGCAACCCCGACGACCTCGCCGAGGCGGAGCTGCGCCAGCGCGGCCTGGACCCGGTGGAGCACGTCGAGGAGTGGGCCGCCGCCCTGCCCTCCGCCCTGGAGAAGGCCGAGGCCGCGGTCAAGGCGGAGTTCGAGGAGGTCAAGTCGCTCGGCGGCCTGTACGTCCTGGGCACCGAGCGCCACGAGTCGCGCCGCATCGACAACCAGCTGCGCGGCCGTTCCGGCCGCCAGGGCGACCCGGGCGAGTCCCGCTTCTACCTGTCGCTGGGCGACGACCTGATGCGCCTGTTCAAGGCCCAGATGGTCGAGCGCGTGATGGCCATGGCCAACGTCCCCGACGACGTGCCGATCGAGAACAAGATGGTCACCCGCGCCATCGCCTCGGCCCAGTCGCAGGTCGAGCAGCAGAACTTCGAGACGCGCAAGAACGTCCTGAAGTACGACGAGGTGCTCAACCGCCAGCGCGAGGTCATCTACGCCGAGCGCCGCCGCGTCCTGGAGGGCGAGGACCTGCAGGAGCAGATCCAGCACTTCATGGACGACACCATCGACGACTACATCCGCCAGGAGACCGTCGAGGGCTTCGCGGAGGAGTGGGACCTGGAGCGGCTGTGGGGCGCGTTCAAGCAGCTCTACCCGGTCAAGGTCACCATCGAGGAGCTGGAGGACGCGGCCGGCGACCGCGCCGGCATCACCGCCGAATTCATCGCCGAGTCCATCAAGGACGACATCCACGAGCAGTACGCGGCCCGCGAGGAGCAGCTGGGCTCCGACATCATGCGCGAGCTGGAGCGCCGCGTGGTGCTGTCCGTCCTGGACCGCAAGTGGCGTGAGCACCTCTACGAGATGGACTACCTCCAGGAGGGCATCGGCCTGCGCGCCATGGCCCAGAAGGACCCGCTGGTGGAGTACCAGCGCGAGGGCTTCGACATGTTCACGGCCATGATGGAGGGCATCAAGGAGGAGTCGGTCGGCTACCTCTTCAACCTTGAGGTCCAGGTCGACCAGCAGCTGGAGGAGGTGCCGGTCGAGGCCGGCGCCGAGCGCCCGTCCCTGGAGAAGGTCCAGGACACCGTGCCCGCCGCGCGGCCCGAGATCCGCGCCAAGGGCCTCGACGCCCCGCAGCGGCCGGACCGGCTGCACTTCTCCGCCCCCACGGTGGACGGCGAGGGCGGCGTGGTCGAGGGCGACTTCACCAATGAGGACACGGGCGAGTTCCGCTCCGAGGCCGACGGCCTGACCCGCGCCGAGCGCCGCAAGGCGCAGAAGAGCGCGGGCGGCCGCCGCCGCAAGAAGTAGGCCCTGGAGGCCGCCGGGCCCGGCGGCCTCCCCGGAGGGGGTGGGACACCAGACGTGTCCCGCCCCCTCCGTCGTACCCGCCTCCGTCCGTACCCGCTTCGGGCGTACCCGCCCCCGTCGTACCCGTTCAGGTGCGGGCCCCGCCCAGCTCGACGGCCGAACAGCGCCACCGCTGGTCGGGACAGTGCTCCAGGCGGAAGGCCAGCGCCTGGAGCCGGTCGCCGGCGGCGATCCGGGCGAACGCCTCGATGACCCCCGGCCGTGGCTGGAACTCGTCGCAATGGCGTACGAACGGGGCGACGCGCTGCGGCGGCAGCGGGCGCAGCGGCGCCCCGGGCGCCAGCGCCGCCAGCTGGTCGTAGGCGGGGCCGAGGGTGTGGCCGAGCATCCAGTGCACCGGACGCTGCCCGCTGAGGGTCAGCAGCAACCGCTCGGCGAACCAGTAGCGGGGGTGGCGCCGCTCCTGCTCGCGCCGACGGGCCGCGGGGTCGGCGCCCGGCCGGCGGCTGTCCGTACGCCGCGGTGGTGCGCCCGGCCTGCTGCCGACGGGTCCCCTGGTCCTGTACATGCGATCGCCCCCGCGATGCAGAGCCCGGTGTGCCGTACCGGGCGGTAGCTTCGGTCGGGGATCTTCTACCGGCGACTCTCGGCGGGCGGCAAGGAGCAGCAGGCGGCCACCGAGGGGGCGCTCGCGTTCACCTATCCGGGGGAGCGGGGCCGCTGCGCCGGGGAGCGGGGCCGCGCGGTGGGGGCACGGCCGGTGTGACGGACAGGTCCCGGGGGCGGGTGTCCCGGGACCTACCGGCACCTCGAAGGGGGACTCGCGCCCGTATGCTGGCACCACAATCCGTAAGTCCTCAGGAATCAGGAAAGCGGCGGTCATGCGCGTCTACGTCCCTCTGACCCTCCACGGTCTCGCCGAGGCGCACAAGGCGGGCGAGCTGGGCCCCGCCCCGCTGGACGCCTACGCCGTCACTCCCGCCCTGCGCGAGTGGTACGTCTCCGACGACATCGAGGAGCTGGAGTACGCGGCGCTGAGCCGGGCGGCCCTGGGCTCGCTGCGGCAGCTGGCCGGCGACCCGCAGGCACCGCGCCGGCGCGTGGTCGTGGCCGTCGACGTCCCGGACGCCGCGGTGAGCGCCGAGGCGGACCGCGGGCTGGACCAGTCGGCGTTCGGCGCCGTCCGCCTGGACGGGCCCGTACCGTTGAAGAAGGCGGCGGCCGTGCACGTGGACTCCGACGACGCCGAGGAGGACGTGGCCGCCGCGGCGGCCGCGCTGGGCGCGGCCGACACGGGCGACGACGACGCGCAGTTCACGGTGGACGGTGCGGAGGACCACGAGCTGATGTGGTTCGGCGTGCAGGAGATCCCGAACCTGCTCTGACCGGGTTGTCGTACCCGCCCGGTACGGTCGACGCATGGGGATGCACAGCATGGGCAAGCACACGGCGCACATCGTCTGGGACTGGAACGGCACGCTCTTCCACGACATCGACGCGGTGATGTCGGCGACCAACGCCGCCTTCGCGGAGATCGGTCTGGAGCCCATCACGCTGGCCCGGTACCGGGCGCTGTACTGCGTGCCGATCCCGCGCTTCTACGAGCGGCTGATGGGCCGCCTGCCCACGCAGGCCGAGTGGGACCACATGGACGTGGTCTTCCACCGGCACTACCGGGACCACCACATACGCTGCGGCCTCGCCGACGGCGCCGAGTCGCTGCTGGCCGGCTGGCAGGAGGCGGGCGGCACCCAGTCCCTGCTGTCCATGCACGGCCACGAGGAGCTGGTACCGCTGGTCCGGGGCTTCGGCATCGAGCGCCGGTTCATCCGGGTGGACGGGCGCACGGGCCCTTCGGGCGGCAGCAAGACCGCCCACATGGACCGTCACCTGTCCGGGCTCACGGGGGTCGTCGCCTCCCGTACGGTCGTCATCGGCGACGCCGTGGACGACGCGGTGGCCGCGGCCCACGTGGGCGCCCACGCCGTGCTGTACACCGGCGGCTCCCACAGCCGGGAGAGCCTGGTGGAGGCCGGTGTCCCGGTGGTGGACAGCCTGGCGGAGGCCGTCGCGGAGGCCGAGCGTCTCGTCGGCTGAGTCGTCGCTGTCCGAAGCGTCAAAGTTCGGCACTCGGATTTGTACAGAAGCAGCTCGTGACGATTTCGGGGTGAAGGGCGATAGCCTTACCAGGTGATCAGCGCGATATCCAGCAGGGGCGCCGATGCCTCTGTCCTGCGCCCGGGCCGCCACCACAGCGCCCGGGTCGCCGCTGGTCCCTGGAACCGGGTGCGGATGACGAATTTCGCCGCCTACGGCCCGGTCACCCCTCATCCCGGCATACCGTCGATGACGACCGGAGAACCCGCGTCGCGACGGGCAGCCATCACCACCTATGTCTCGCAACGGCGCGCGACAGGAGCCAGAGGACATGCAGACCAAGCTGGACGAAGCCAAGGCCGATTTGCTCGCGAGGGCGGCCCGCGTCGCTGAGAGCGGTCCGGTGGGGGGACCACGCCCCGGACCCAAGGGCGAGGGCGGGCTCGACCAGGAGACCCTGGCCGCCTACCTCCAGCGCTACTACCTGCACACCGCACCCGAGGACCTCGTCGGGCGCGACCCGGTCGACGTCTACGGCGCGGCGATCTCGCACTACCGGCTGGCCGAGAACCGGCCGCAGGGCACCGCGAACGTGCGCGTCCACACCCCGACCGTGGAGGAGAACGGCTGGACGTCCAGCCACTCCGTGGTCGAGGTCGTCACCGACGACATGCCCTTCCTGGTCGACTCCGTCACCAACGAGCTCTCCCGGCAGAACCGCGGCATCCACGTCGTCATCCACCCGCAGATGGTCGTCCGCCGCGACGTGACCGGCCGCCTGCTGGAGGTCCTCGGCTCCGCCTGTGACGCCCACGGCGCCGGCAAGGACGCCGAGCGGCCGCACGACGCGGTCGTCGAGTCCTGGATCCACGTCGAGATCGACCGCGAGACCGACCGCGACGACCTCAAGCAGATCGAGGCCGACCTGCTGCGCGTCCTCAACGACGTCCGCGAGACCGTCGAGGACTGGGGCAAGATGCGCGACGCCGCCCTGCGCATCGCCGACGGCCTCGCCGACGAGCCGACCGACGACATCCCCGGCACCGAGCTCGACGAGGCCCGCGAGCTGCTGCGCTGGCTGGCCGCCGACCACTTCACGTTCCTCGGCTACCGCGAGTACGACCTGACCAAGGTCGTCACCGACGGCGAGGAGGAGGACGTCCTCACGGCCGTCCCCGGCACCGGCCTGGGCATCCTGCGCTCCGACCCCACGCACACCGCCGACGGGCACCACGACGGCCACCACGCGCCGCTGTCGCGCCCCTCGTCGCCGTCCTTCAGCCGGCTTCCGGCGGACGCCCGCGCCAAGGCCCGCGAGCACAAGCTGCTCGTCCTGACCAAGGCCAACAGCCGCGCCACCGTGCACCGCCCCTCCTACCTCGACTACGTCGGGGTGAAGAAGTTCGACGCCGAGGGCAACGTCACCGGCGAGCGCCGCTTCCTGGGCCTGTTCTCCTCGGCCGCGTACACCGAGTCCGTCCGCCGCGTCCCGGTCATCCGCCGCAAGGTCGCCAAGGTCCTCGACGACGCCGGCTTCCGCCCCGACAGCCACGACGGCCGCGACCTGCTCCAGATCCTGGAGACCTACCCGCGCGACGAGCTGTTCCAGACCGACACCGACCAGCTGCGGGCCATCGCCACCAGCGTGCTCTACCTGCAGGAGCGCCGCCGGCTGCGGCTGTACCTGCGCCGCGACGAGTACGGGCGCTACTACTCCGCCCTGGTCTACCTGCCGCGCGACCGGTACACCACCGCCGTCCGGCTGCGGCTGATCGACATCCTCAAGGAGGAGCTCGGCGGCACCAGCGTCGACTTCACCGCCTGGAACACCGAGTCGGTCCTCTCCCGCCTGCACTTCGTCGTCCGGGTCGAGCCCGGCGCCACCCTGCCCGACCTCTCGGACGCCGACGTCGAGCGCATCGAGGCCCGTCTGGTGGAGGCCGCCCGCTCCTGGGCCGACGGCTTCGCGGAGACCCTGACCGCCGAGGTGGGCGAGGAGCGCGCCGCCGAGCTGCTGCGCCGCTACGGCCAGGCGTTCCCCGAGGGCTACAAGGCCGACCACACCCCGCGCGGCGCCGTCTCCGACCTGGGTCACCTGGAGAAGCTGACCGTCGCCGGCGGTGACCGCGACTTCGAGCTCAGCCTGTACGAGCCGGTCTGCGCGGCCCCCGGCGAGCGCCGCTTCAAGATCTACCGCACGGGCGAGCCGGTCTCGCTCTCCGCCGTCCTGCCGGTGCTCCACCGCCTGGGCGTCGAGGTCGTCGACGAGCGCCCGTACGAGCTGCGCTGCTCGGACCGGACCACCGCCTGGATCTACGACTTCGGGCTGCGCATGCCCGAGCGCATCGAGGGCGACGACGCGCGCACCCGCTTCCAGGAAGCCTTCGCGGCCGTGTGGACCGGCGCCGCGGAGAACGACAACTTCAACAACCTGGTGCTGCGGGCCGGCCTCGACTGGCGGCAGGCGATGGTGCTGCGCGCCTACGCCAAGTACTTGCGGCAGGCTGGTTCGCCGTTCAGCCAGGCGTACATGGAGGACACCCTCAGCAACAACGTCCACACCACCCGCCTCCTGGTCAACCTGTTCGAGGCCCGGATGTCGCCCGCGCTGCAGCGCGCCGGCAACGAGCTGATCGACGGGATGATGGAGGAGCTGGACGGCGCGCTGGACCAGGTCGCGAGCCTGGACGAGGACCGCATCCTGCGGGCCTTCCTCACCGTCATCAAGGCCACGCTGCGCACGAACCACTTCCAGCGCACCGCCGACGGGGCCCCGCACTCCTACCTGTCGATCAAGCTGGACCCGCAGGCGATCCCGGACCTTCCCGCGCCGCGCCCGGCGTTCGAGATCTGGGTCTACTCCCCTCGCGTCGAGGGCGTGCACCTGCGCTTCGGCAAGGTCGCCCGCGGTGGTCTGCGCTGGTCCGACCGGCGCGAGGACTTCCGCACCGAGATCCTGGGCCTGGTCAAGGCACAGATGGTGAAGAACACCGTCATCGTGCCGGTGGGCGCCAAGGGCGGCTTCGTCGGCAAGCGGCTGCCGGACCCGTCGGTGGACCGCGACGCATGGCTGGCCGAGGGCATCGCCTCGTACAAGACCTTCATCTCCGGTCTGCTCGACATCACCGACAACATGGTCGGCGGCGAGGTCGTGCCGCCCAAGGACGTCGTGCGTCACGACGAGGACGACACCTACCTCGTCGTCGCCGCCGACAAGGGCACCGCGACCTTCTCCGACATCGCCAACGAGGTCGCCGAGTCCTACGGCTTCTGGCTGGGCGACGCCTTCGCCTCCGGCGGCTCGGCGGGCTACGACCACAAGGGCATGGGCATCACCGCCCGTGGCGCCTGGGAGTCCGTCAAGCGCCACTTCCGGGAGCTGGGCCACAACACCCAGACCGAGGACTTCACGGTCGTCGGCGTCGGCGACATGTCCGGTGACGTCTTCGGCAACGGCATGCTGCTCTCCGAGCACATCCGCCTGGTGGCCGCCTTCGACCACCGTCACATCTTCCTCGACCCCACCCCGGACGCGGCCGTCTCCTACGCCGAGCGGCGCCGCCTGTTCGAGCTGCCGCGCTCGTCCTGGGCCGACTACGACACCTCGCTGCTCTCGGCGGGCGGTGGCATCCACCCCCGTACGGCGAAGTCGATCCCGGTCAACGCACACGTGCGCCAGGCCCTCGGTCTCGAAGCGGGCGTCACGAAGATGACCCCGGCCGAGCTGATGAAGGCCATCCTCAGCTCCCCGGTCGACCTGCTGTGGAACGGCGGCATCGGCACGTACGTCAAGGCGTCCACCGAGTCGCACGCCGACGTGGGCGACAAGGCCAACGACGCCATCCGCGTCGACGGCCAGGACCTGCGCGTCAAGGTCGTCGGCGAGGGCGGCAACCTGGGCCTGACCCAGCTCGGCCGCATCGAGTTCGCCCTTTCGGGCGGCCCGGAGTCCACCGGCGGCCGGGTGAACACCGACGCCATCGACAACAGCGCCGGTGTGGACACCTCCGACCACGAGGTGAACATCAAGATCCTGCTGAACGGCCTCGTCACCGAAGGCGACATGACCGTCAAGCAGCGCAACAAGCTCCTCGCGGAGATGACCGACGAGGTCGGCGAGCTGGTCCTGCGCAACAACTACGCGCAGAACGTCGCCCTGGCCAACGGTGTGGCCCAGGCCCCCAGCCTGCTCCACGCGCACCAGCGGATCATGCGCCGGCTCACCCGCGACGGCCACCTGGACCGCGCGCTGGAGTTCCTGCCCTCCGACCGGCAGATCCGCGAGCGGCTCAACGCCGGCCGCGGGCTGACCCAGCCCGAGCTGGCCGTCCTCCTCGCCTACATCAAGATCACCACGGCCGAGGAGCTGCTCACCACCGAGCTGCCCGACGACGCGTACCTGCAGCGACTGCTGTACGCCTACTTCCCGCAGCCGCTGCGCCAGTCGTTCGGCGAGCAGATCGACAACCACGCGCTGCGCCGCGAGATCGTCACGACCGTTCTGGTCAACGACACGGTCAACACCGGTGGCTCGACCTTCCTGCACCGTCTGCGGGAGGAGACCGGCGCGTCGCTGGAGGAGATCGTCCGGGCGCAGACCGCGGCCCGGGAGATCTTCAGCCTGAACGCCGTCTGGGACGCCGTCGAGGCGCTCGACAACGTCGTCGCCGCCGACGTCCAGACGCAGATCCGACTGCACTCGCGCCGTCTGGTCGAGCGCGGCACGCGATGGCTGCTCAACAACCGTCCGCAGCCGCTGCAGCTGGCCGAGACCATCGGGTTCTTCCGGGACGACGTGGACACGGTCTGGGCCGAGCTGCCCAAGCTGCTGCGCGGCGCCGACATGGACTGGTGGCAGTCGATCCACGACGAGCTCACCGCCGCCGGTGTCCCCGACGAGCTGGCGACGCGGGTCGCGGGCTTCTCGTCGGTCTTCCCGGCGCTGGACGTCGTGGCCACCGCCGACCGCACGGGCAAGGCGCCGCTGGACGTGGCCGAGGTCTACTACGACCTCGGGGACCGGCTGCACATCAGCCAGCTGATGGACCGGATCATCGAGCTGCCGCGTGCCGACCGCTGGCAGTCCATGGCCCGCGCCTCCATCCGCGAGGACCTCTACGCGGCCCACGCGGCGCTCACCGCCGAGGTCCTGTCCGTCGGCAACGGCGCCTCGACGCCGGAGCAGCGGTTCGGGGAGTGGGAGGAGAAGAACGCCGCGATCCTCACCCGCGCGCGCACGACGCTGGACGAGATCCGCGGTTCGGACGCGTTCGACCTGGCCAACCTGTCGGTGGCCATGAGGACGATGCGCACCCTGCTGCGTTCGCACAGCTGACGCGTCGGCTCCGCATCCGAGTAAAAGGGGCGGCTCCGGGGAAAACCCCCGGAGTCGCCCCTTTCGCGTGCTAAGAGAGACGGATGAGAGTCGTTTCGCGGCTTGTGTCCACCCCGGCGCGCCGGGAGACGGCCGGCGCGGTGGCCATTCATCTGGCCCTGGCCGTCATCGGCTTCACCCTCCTCCTGTTGATCAACCGGCATGTCGGGCATGGCGTGGAGTGGCTGCTGTACCGCTGGGACAGCGGGAACTACCTGCGGGTCGCCGAGCGCGGCTATCCGAGCTTCATCCCCTACCGTCCCGACGGGACGCCCGACTACAGCCGGCTCGCCTTCTTCCCGCTCGTTCCCGCGCTGATCCGTGGCCTGCACCTGCTGACCGGCCTGTCCTACGCGTACGCGGGAGTGGCGATCTCCTGGTGCGCGGCGGCGGTGGCCGCTGCGGGCGTCTACCGGCTCATGAGGGCGGCTGGAGCCTCTCCCGGTGCGGGGTACGCGTGCGTGGCGCTGTGGTCCTGCTCGCCGTACGCCTTCGCGCTGTGGGTGCCGTACTCGGAGGCCGTCTTCAGCGCGCTGCTGGTGTGGGCCATGGTCGCCCTGCTGGCCCGGCGGTGGCTGACGGTGGGCCTGCTGTGCCTGCTGGCGGGCGCGGTGCGGCCGACGGCCGTGGTGCTGATCGCGACGGTGATGCTGGCCGCCGGCTGGGCGCTGGTGCACCGGCGCGACGGATGGCGGCCGGGGGCGGCGCTGGCGCTGGCACCGCTGGGGCTGCTGGCCGGCTGGCTGTTCCTCGGCAGCAGGGTGGGCCGCTGGGACGGCTGGTTCGAGGCGGAGCGGGCCTGGGGGCAGTCCTTCGACTTCGGCACGGGCACGGTGCGCTTCATCGGCGACGTGCTGACCTACCGCGAGCGGTGGAACGCGGCGGACGTCCGGCACGCGGCCGTGCTCGCCGTGGTGCTCCTGACGGCGGTCGGGGTGCTGGCCCTGGCGCTGGACCGGACGGTGCCCCGGCTGCTGGTGGTGCTGGTGGCCGGGGCGTGGCTGCTGATGACGGGAACACCGGGCTCGCACTACTCGAAGCCGCGCTTCATGCTGCCGTTCCTGCCGGTTCTGCTGCTGTTGGTGGCCCGGCCGCTCGCGCGTGCTCCGCTAGTGGTGCAGATCTGTCTCTACGGTGGGGGTGCGGTGGTCTCGGGTTGGTACGCGGCAGGGTTGCTGGCGCTGTTCGAGGGATCGCCGTGACGCGAGCCGTACCGTCCGCCGCCCGGCAGGGCCCGGAAGACCCAGGCCCGGTAGGACCAGAAGCGGAAGAGGGTGGCCGTGCCGATGCCCAGGAACTTGAAGAGGTTCCCCAGCAGCGGGCCGCGCCAGCCGAAGCCGTAGGTGGCGGTGTAGAGGACTCCGTTCTCGATCACCAGGCCGATGCCGCTGAAGGCCGCGAAGAGGAGGACCTCCCGGCTGCGGCGGGTCTTGTCGCGGTCCCGGTAGGTGAAGTACCGCAGGCCCAGGTAGTTGAACGTGATGGCGACCACCGTCGCGATCACGCTGCACCGCACCACCGGCAGTCCGGTGGCGCCCCGGCAGACGTTGAAGACACCGAGGTTGACGAAGATCCCCAAGCCGCCGACCGTGCCGAACTTGGCGAACTCGTGGCCGAGTGCGAGCAGGCGGTCCCTGCCGGACGGGCGCTTCCCCCTCGACTGTGTCGGTCGCACGGGCATCTCCAGATACGGTCGCCACGCGTAGCGGACATTTCACGTAGACAGCAGATTGTAGTGTAAATTGCCGCAAACACTGACGCAGTGCGACGGGGTGACGACAGTGGGCGAGGAGCTGGCATGACAGAGGCGGTACTGCTCGTCGGCGGCAAGGGCACTCGGCTCCAGCCGCTCACCCTCCATACGCCGAAGCCGATGGTCCCGGCCGCGGGGGTGCCGTTCCTCGCGCACCAGCTGGCGCGCGCCAGAGCCGCCGGCGTCGACCACGTCGTCCTGGCCACCTCGTACCTCGCCGAGGTCTTCGAGCCGTACTTCGGCGACGGCTCCGCCCACGGAATCCGGCTCACGTACGTCCATGAGGAGGAACCCCTCGGTACGGGCGGCGCCATCCGGCACGCCTCCCGGGCCCTGTCCGCGCGGCCCGGTGAGCCCGTGCTCGTCTTCAACGGCGACATCCTCACCGGCCTCGACATCGCGGACCTGCTCCTGCGCCACGAGCGCGCCCAGGCCGACGTCACGCTGCACCTGACACGGGTCGCCGACCCGCGGGCGTTCGGCCTCGTCCCCACCGATGCCGACGGCCGCGTCCTGGCCTTCACCGAGAAGCCGCGCCATCCGGACGAGATCGTCACCGATCAGGTCAACGCCGGCTGCTACGTCTTCCGCCGCGAGGTCATCGACTCCGTCCCCGAGGGCCGCCCGGTCTCCGTCGAACGGGAGACCTTTCCCGGGCTGCTGGCCGACGGGGCCCTGCTGCACGGCGTGGTCGACGCCTCGTACTGGCTCGACCTGGGCCGCCCGGCCTCCTTCGTCCAGGCGTCGGCCGATCTCGTCCGCGGCATCGTGCGTTCCCCGGCGGTGCCCGGAGAGCCCGGGGAGTCCCTCGTGCTGCCCGGTGCCCACGTCGGCAGCGGGGCCAGGCTCTACGGCGGCACGGTCGTCGGAGCGGGGGCGCACATCGAGGCGGGCGCCGAGGTCGAGGGCTCCGTCGTCCTGGACGGCGCCCGCATCGAGGCGGGGGCGCGCGTACGGGCGTCCATGGTCGGCACCGGCGCCCGGGTGGGCCCGCGCACCGTGCTCGACGGCGCGGTGATCGGCGACCACTCCGAGATCGGTGCCGACAACGAACTGCGCGAAGGGGCCCGCATCTGGTGCGGCACCACCATCCCCGACGCCGCCATCCGCTTCTCCGCCGTGTGAGCCGCACGGAGCACACGTCGTGCGCGCCGCAAGCCAGTCTTGAACAGCCGTTTGAACGCCTGAACTCCCCCCCCCCGCACGTTCCGTACGTTCCGTCGCAAGGACCAGCCCATGAGTTCTCCGCGCACCCCCGCCGGCCCGCCCCTGCCCGCCGAGTGGAGCCGCACTCCGCTGACCGTCGTGATGCCCACCTACAACGAGGCGCAGAACCTGCCCACCATGGCGGAGGCGCTCATGGCACTGCCCCTGGAGGGCCTGCGGCTGCTGGTCGTCGACGACAACAGCCCCGACGGCACCGGCGCCGTCGCCGAGCAGCTCGCCGAGAAGTACAACGAGGCCGAACGGCGTGACGAGTCCGAACGGCGTGACGAGACGGGCAGGGTCCGCATGGGCGTCCTGCACCGCACCGCCAAGGAGGGACTCGGCCGGGCGTACGCGGCCGGGATGGAGCGTGCCGTCGCCGAGGGCGCCGCCTACGTCCTGCAGATGGACGCCGACGGCAGCCACCCCACCGAGAAGATCGCCGACATGCTGGGCGTCGCCCTGGCCACCGGCGCGGACGTCGTCGTGGGCAGCCGGTACGTGCCCGGAGGCACGCTTTCCGACGCCTGGAAGGCCCACCGCAAACTGCTCTCCCGCTGGGCCAACGCCTACGCCAGCGGCATCCTCGGCACGCGCATCCGCGACATCACCAGTGGCTTCAACCTCTGGAGCGCCCACGCGCTGCGCACCATCGACCTCGGCAGCGTCGACAGTGCCGGCTACAGCTTCCAGGTCGAGACCAAGTACCGCGCGCTGCGGGCCGGATTCACCGTCATGGAGGTGCCGATCCACTTCGAGGACCGCACGGCGGGGGAGTCGAAGATGGACCTGGCCGTGCAGCTCGAATCCGTGGCCATGCCCTGGCGGCTGCGGTCGAAGACCCTGCGCGCGGCCGCGGCGGGGCCGGCCGGCAAGCACTCCCGCTGACCCGTGGCGCCGGCCATGGCCTTCAGGGCCCGCCTGCCGCACCGGGCGGCCGCCGTCGCGGTCCTGCTGCTGACCGCCTTGCTGCTGCTCATGGTGGTCCGGCTGCCCTGGTCCGGCGACCTGGGGATGCACGGTGCGGTGCTGGAGCGGCTGCGCGCGGACCTGTTCCACCCGGGCAACCCCTTGGTGGACGAGGACACCGTCAGCCCGTACTACTCGCCCTGGGCGGTCGCGCTGGCCCTGGTGGCGACGGTGAGCGGCTGGGGAACGTTCGGGGTGCTGAGGCTGGCGGCCCTGGGCGGGCTCGCCCTGCTCGGCAGTGGGATCGCCGCCTTCGTCCGTACGTTCAGCCGCCGGCGCGCGGCCGTGCCCCTCGGGCTGCTGTGCGTCCTGCTGCTGTACGGCGTGCGGCTCTTCGCCTGGAGCGGGGTGCCGGGCCTCAGCTCGCTGTGCCTGACCCTGGCCTATCCGAGCACCTTCGCCCTGGGCCTCACCTTCCACCTGTGGGCGCTGCTGCGCTGGGGACTTCAGGAGGCATGGGGGCTCCTGGGATTCCTGGGGCTGGGGATGCTGCTGGCGGCGGCGTTGCTGTGCCATCAGTTCACCGGGGCCGTCGCGGTACTGGGCGTCGGGGCCCTGCTGGTCGGGGCGCGGCCCGGGCCGGATCGGAAGCTATGGCTCCGGATGGCGGCAGGCGGCGCGCTGGCGATGCTCGTCCTGCTGTGCTGGCCGTACTACCCCTTCCTGGCGCTGCTGGACGGAGGCGGGATGGACGCCGTCCACCGGCCGCTGTACGACTTCCTGCCCGAGCGGTTCTGCCTGGTGGGGCTGGGCGTCGTGGCCCTGGCGATCCGCTGGTGGCGCGACCGGCGCGATCCGCTCGCGCTCCTCTTCGCGCTGGGTGCCGTGATCTTCGCGGCCGGATGGCTGAGCGGGCACTACGCGTGGGGCCGTGTCCTGCCGGCCATGTTGCTGCCCGCCCAGCTCGCGCTCGCCGTCGAGGTGGCCGAGGCCCAGGGCGCGGGGCTGCGCCGGGCCCTGCCGGCGGTGACGGTGGCCGCCCTGCTGGTGGGGGCGTGGATGCAGGCGGGGGTGCTGTCGTACGTCCTGCGCAGGGACGCCATTCCGCCGGTGCTGCGCGATGCGCCCGCGTTCGGGCTGTGGCGAGGGCTGGGCTGGGCGGTGGCGCGTGTGCCGAAGGGGGCGACGGTGATGACGGACGACTTCTATGCGCTGCGCACCCTGCCCGCCTACGGGCCCTACACCGTCGCCCCCGCCTATCCGGATCTCTTCCTTCCTGACGAGAAGCGGCGCCGGGACGCGACGCGGCGCTACTTCGCCCCGGCCACCTCCCGGGCCGAACGGCTCGGCATCCTCAAGGAGTACGGCGTGCGATGGGTGCTGCAGAAGAACGGCGGCGGGGGTCTGGCCCCGGACGATCCCGCGCTCAGGAGGGCGGCCCGGGGGCCGGGCGGGCTCGCGCTGCTGGAGGTCGTACGGCCGTGACCACCACCGAGGGGCCCGTGGCCCCCGCCCCCGCCGACATCATCGCGTGGCTGCGTGGCCGCGCCTCGCGGCCGGTGCTGACCGCGGCGCTGCTGCTGTACGTCCTGAGTTCGATCCGGGCCTACGCCAAGGACCGTACGGGCCTCGACAACGCGGTCGTGGTGCGGGCGGCGCAGGCGCTGCTGGAGGGTGGCTCGCCGTACGCGGACAAGCGGTTCCTGTACCTGCCGGGGGCGGTGTTCGCGGCGGTGCCCCAGACCTTCTTCTCCGAGCGGGTGCTGTTCTACGCCGTGCCGGTGGTGACGGGTGCCTTCGTGGCGGTGGGGGCGGTGCTGGCGCTGCGGATCTTCTCGGTGCGGGCGGACAGCCGGCTGGCGGCGGCCATGGTGGTCGGCATCGCGCTCTTCCTGCCGTTCCACAGCCTGGTCTTCCTGGGCAACTGGACGGCGGCGTCGGCGCTGGCGTTCCCGGCGGCGCTGCTGCTGGCGCGGCGCGGGCGCTGGTCGGGGGCGGGGATGGTGGTCGGGGCGGCGATCTCGCTCAAGCCGATGCTGGTGCCGGTACTGCTGGTCTTCGTGCTGGCCCGGCGGTGGCGGGCGCTGGCCTGGGCGGTGGCCATTCCCGTGCTGCTCTCCCTGGCGGCGGCGTCGGCGATGCCCCGGCCGGGGCTGTTCTTCACGCGGACGCTGCCCTTCCTGCTGCACGGCCAGGATGCGTACGCCCGCCCGTACGACGCCTCGTGGCCGGCGGTGCTGCCCCGCTTCGGGGTGCCGCACACCCTGGCCTTCGCGCTCGCGGGGGCGGCGGGGGTGGTGGTGCTGGGCTTCGCGTGGCTGCGGTGGCGGCGCGGGGGTGCGCCCGGGCTGCAGCTGGTGGAGTGCACGTCGCTGTTGATGCTCGCGGCGTTCGTGGTCTCGCGTCCGTCGTTCCTGAACTACGCGCTGGTCGTGGCGCCGTCGCTGGCGGCGTCGGTGGTGGAACGGGCGGCGGCGGTGCGGTCGGTGTGGTTCTGGATGCCGCTGGTGCCGCAGTTGGGCGGGGTGCCGTGGCCGGGGCTCGACACCGCCCAGCGGCATGCGTACCGGGACATCGTGATGTTCACGGGGCTGGCGGCGGTGCTCGCCCTCGCGGCGTGGCGGGGGAGCGGCACGGAAAAAGGGGTGGTAACTGTCGGTGACGATGGTTACTCTCTGTGTAGTGCGATCGCGTCCTCGACCGATTCCGAAGTGAGGTGACCCATGCCCGCCCCCGATGTCAGCGTCGTCGTCATCGTCCACAACGACGCCGAGCGACTGCCGCGCGCCGTGCGCTCGGTCCTCGGGCAGTCCCTGCGCCGCCTCGACGTCGTCGTCGTCGACGACTGCTCCGCGGACGGCTCCTACGGCGTCGCCCGGACCCTGGCCGCAGCCGACCCCCGCGTGCGCTGCCTGCGGCTCCCGGTCAACAGCGGCGGGTGCGGCGCGCCGCGCAACGCCGGCCTGGACGCCGCACGGTCCCCCTACGTGATGTTCCTCGACAGCGACGACGAACTGCCGTACCACGCCTGCAAGTCACTGCTCCTGGCCGCCGAGGAGAGCGGCGCCGACTTCGTCACCGGCGAGGTCACCCGGCTCTTCGAGGAGACGGGCACGGCGGGCCTGTGGTACCCCGAACTCTTCACGGACGCCCGCCTCGTCGAGGGCATCCACTCCGCCCCGGAATACTTCCTCGACCACCTCTCGACCAACAAGATCTACCGCGCCGACTTCCTCGCCCGGCACGACCTGCGCTTCCCCGAGCACCTGCACTACGAGGACCAGCTCTTCTCCGCCCGGGCGTTCACCCTGGCGCGGGCCTTCGCCGTCGTCCCGTGGCCCGTCTACACCTGGCACCTCGCCGGCGACCCGGCGGCGGGCCCGTCCATCTCCTCCAGCAGACACAAGATCCAGAACGTCAGGGACCGCATCACCGTCGCCGGCCTGATCGACGCCTTCCTGGAGGAGAGCGGCAACGCCGGGCTCAGGCCGGCGAAAGACGCCAAGTTCCTCCGGCACGACCTCCGCCTCTACCTCGGCGACCTGCCCTTCCGGGACCGCCGGTGGACCGAGGAGTTCGCCGCCACCGTCACCCCCTATCTGAGCGGCATCGCCCCGGAAGCCTTCGCCACCGTGCCCCGCGAACAGCAGCTCTGCCAGTACCTGCTGCGGACAGGCCGGCTCGCCGAGGCCGCCGAGTGTGCGCGCACGCTGGACCGGCCCCTGATCGCCCCGCGCCACACCGTCCGGGACGCCGCCGGACGCACCTACTGGGGCCGCACCCTTCCCGAGGACGAACAGGCCGCCGCCGCACTGGACATCAGCGACTGGCGGCTGGACGAGCAGCCCTTCGCCACCGGCCCCCTGCGCCACGAAGTGGTGCGACTGGAGCCGTCCGGGACACGCCTGCGGATCTCGCTGCGCACCTACGACCCGGCCCGCGTGCTCGGCGGTCCCGCACCCGTCACCGCCGAACTGCGCATCGCCACCACCGCCGAACCGCTCGTCGTGCCGTTCCGCTACGCCCCGGCCCGCGGCGGGGACGGGCCGGACGCACAGATCCGCACCGCCGAGGCCGAGCTGGACCTCGGCCTGGTCCCGGTCGGCGCCAAGGGATTCCGGGGACGGCGCCACCCGCTGGTCGCCCTGGAGCGACTGGGGCTGACCCGCAGCGACCCGCTGCTGGCCCCCGGCGACCTGCCGCCGCTGCGGGCGCGCGTCGGCCGGCACTCCGTGCGGGCCGCGTGCGAAGGACACGGCGTGGGCCGTCTCGAACTCGCCTGGGAGCGCGCCGGGGCCCTCGCCCGCGCCGAGAGCCTCGCGCCCGGCCTGTCACCCGTACGCCGCCGCATCCACCGCCTGACCCGCCGGGTGACCGGGCCCCGCGCCAAGGCCCTGACCTACCACGAGCTGCAGAAGCTGCCCATCGACGACGGCCTGATCGTCTTCGAGGCCCTGGAGGGACGCGGCTACGCCGACAGCCCCCGCTACATCCACGAGGAACTCCAGCGCCGCCGTCTCCCGCTGCGCGCCGTCTGGTCCTACTCCGGCAGCCGCTCCTCCTACCCCGAGGGCACGGAGCTCATCCGCCGCGGCAGCTGGGAATACGTCCGTACGGTCGCCCGCGCACGCTACTGGATCGACTCGCACGGCTTCCCCGTGCTCTTCACCAAACGGCCGGGCACCCGCTACCTGCAGACCTGGCACGGCCAGGCCCTCAAGCACATGGGTTTCGACACCCCCGAGCTGCGGCTCGCCGGCCCCGAACGGCAGCGCCTGCACCGCGAGATGGTGGCCCGCTGGGACGCGCTCATCTGCCCCAGCGAGGAATTCGAGCGGACCTTCGTCCGGGCCAACGCGTACGACGGCGAGCTGCTGCGCACCGGGCTGCCCCGCAACGACGCCCTCGTCCGGTGGAACGACCCCGCTCAACGCGACCGCGCCACCGCCACCCGCGAGCGGCTGCAGATCCCCGACGGACGCAAGGTACTGCTCTACGCCCCCACCTTCCGTGACGGGGTGCGCGGCAGCGGCGAATCCATCCGGGTCGACCTCGCCGAGCTGGTGCGGGAGGTGGGCGAGGAGTGGACGGTCGTGATCCGGCCGCACTACTACGAGCGGTTCACGGTCCCGCGCGAGCTGGGGCACACACTGCGCGACGGGCGGGAGTTCGCCGACCTCAACGACCTGATGCTCGCCTCGGACGCCCTGCTCACGGACTACTCGTCGGTGATGTTCGACTACGCCAACCTCGGCCGGCCCATCCTGTTCTACGCCGATGACTACGAGCGCTACCGCTCCGTCTCACGCGGCACCTACTACGACCTGACGGACATCGCCCCGGGCCCGCTGTTCACCACCACGCGCGATCTGGGCGCCGCGCTGCGCGATCCGGTGGAGCTGCAGGAGCGGTGGGCCGGGGCCTACGCACGCTTCCAGGCCCGCTTCAACCCCTGTGAGACCGGGCGGTCGAGCAAGGCCGTGGTCGACCTGTTCTTCGAGGGGAGCGCCCGGTGACGACGCGCCACCTCTTCCTCGTCGGCATCGACGTCGATTCCATGGGCGGTTCCCAGCGGGTCCTGCACACCCTCGCCCAGGGTTTCGCAGGGCGCGGCCACCGCACCGAGCTCATCGGCATCCGGCCCAGTTGCGAACCGCACACCTACCTCACCGACCCGGCATACCGGCGGACCACCCTCTACGACACCCCCGCCCCGCCCGCCTGGCAGGCCGCCTCGCTCGCCGAGCGGCTGCATCCGGCACGGCTGCGCCGGGTACGCGACGAACGGGCGGCACGCAACAGGGCCCGCGGGCGGCTGGCCCGGAGGTTCGCGTCGGTCCCGGCCGGCCGCGAGGGGCTGGTGATCATCGGCTCGCCCTGGGCGGCGGTGTGGCTCGACTCCATGGAGTGGCCGCTCCACCTGAGGGCCATCGGGCAGTACCACGAGTCGTTCCTGCAGGCGTGTCACACCGTCAATCTGCAGCTGATCCTCCAGTACTACCCCGCCCTGGAGAAGGCCGTCTTCCTCAGCGAGCCGGACGCGGCGGAGTTCCGCCGCCGACGGCTGCCGAACGTGGCTGTGATGCCCAACCCCCTGCCGTTCACACCGCTCGACCCCGCGCCCCTGGACACGCGTCGGATCGGCGCCGTAGGGCGGCTCGACCCGGTCAAGCGGCTGGACCGGCTGATCGACGCCTTCGCCGCCGTCTGCCCGGCGCACCCCGGCTGGGAGCTCCACTTCTTCGGCGACGGTCCGCTGGAGCCACAGCTACGGGACCAGGCCGTCCGCCTGGGCGTCGGCGACCGGGTCAGCTTCCGGGGCAGTGCCCGCGACATGGCCGCCGCCTACCGCGAGTTGTCGGTGGTGGCCCTCACCAGTGAACGCGAGGGCCGCCCGATGGCCCTCGCGGAAGCCTCCGCAGCCGGTGTGCCCTGCGTGAGCTTCGACCTGTCGGGCGGTGTCCGCGAACTGATCGTCCACGGACGGACGGGCACCCTCGTGCCGCACGGTGACGCGGCGGCGTTCGCGGCGGCCCTGGGCGAACTGATGAGGGACGGTGCGCTGCGCGCGCGGTACGGCAGGGCGGCGCGCGAGCACGTCGCACCGCTGGCACTGCCCGCGGTGCTGGACCGGTGGGAGGCGCTGTTCGAGGAGGTGGAGCGGTGACGCCGTCACACGCCCGTCGACGGGCGGACGTCCGGGGCCCGCAGGCCGGGCCTGTGTTTCCGGAAGGGGGCGGGCCGATGGAGGGGGAAGCGCTTGCGCAGCCTGCGCTCGGCGATGGCGGCGGCGGACCGCACGCCGGGTACGAGCCGCAGCGCGAGCGAGCCGCCCGTGGCCGCGTAGGGCTGGGCCACCAGCACCCCGCACCGCGCGCTCACGGCCACGCCCGGGCGGGGAGCGGCCCCACCGTTGAACACGCCCCGTACGGCCGTCCGCAGGGTGCCGCCGTGCTCGCACCGGATGCGCACCCGGACGTCCCACACCTGGGCCGGGCCCGGCCGGCGGCCGTGGGTGGAGAGCCCGGCGAGATCGACGTCGAGCGCCGCGGTCCAGCCCGCCTCCTCGGCCGCCAGCGGGGCCGTGTGCTCCACCACCGTCCCGTCACGGTCCTGCAGCCGCAGCTCCACGTCGACCGTGTGCGGGCGGGCCGCCGCCAGCCGCCCGTACAGGTCGTGGACGCGCAGGTGCAGCCGGGCCCGGGGGCCGAGTCCCCGGGACAGCGCGGCGTCGACGGTCACCGGCAGCCGGCGGGCCGGCTTCGCGCCAGGCCCGGTGAGACCGTCGAGGAACACCTCCGGGAGGTCCGGCGCCCAGACCGGCCGTCCGGCGGCCTCGGCGTAGGGCGGGAGCAGCCGGGCGGGACGGGCCGCCAGCTGGGCCAGGCGCTCCAGGTCACGCGGGACCGGCGAGGACAGGACGACCCGGGCGATCCAGCGGGCCGGGGCACGGGCGGCGCACAGGTCGGCCTCCTCGTAGGCGGCCAGGCAGTCACGGGCCACCCGCCACCAGGCGCTGCCATAGGCGGGCCCGTGGGAGGGCAGTTCGCGGGCGTACATGCGCAGGTCGTGGTCGAGGAACTTCACCCGTGCCGCGTGGGCGAGGGGCTTGCTGCCGGCGTCGAGGAAGACGTCCACGCCGTGCTGGTGGGCGAGGACGCGGGCTTGCCAGTTGGCGACGCTGCCGCGATCGAGGGAGATCGACGGCCGCGCCGCGTTCCGTCGCACGTGCCAGATGTAGACGGGGTCGGGGACGGTCGCCACCCGGGGACCGGCCGCGAGGACGCGTGCGGTGAAGACGAAGTCCTCGTAGTGGAAGGCGCCCTCGGGGAAGGCGATGCCGTGGCCGGTGAGGAAGGCGCGCGCGTAGAGCTTGTTGACGCAGAGGGTGTCGTGCAGCAGGGCGGGGTGTTCCTCGGGGGAGCCATGGACGGCGGGCCTGCGGTAGAGGCCGCGCTGCCAGGGGGTGTCCCGCCGCCGGGGGAGCTCACGGCGTACACACAGACCCGCGGCAACGGGGACGTCGTGCCGCAGTGCGGCGCCCAGCAGGGCGGCCACCGCGCCCGGAGGGAGCGCGTCGTCGCTGTCCAGGAACATCACATACGGCGCGGTGGCGGCCCGTACGCCGTCGTTGCGGGGGGTGCCGCAACCACCGCTGTTGACGGTGCGGTGGACGACCTTCAGGCGGGGTTCGCGCTTGGCCAGGCGGTCGAGGATGTCGCCGGTGCCGTCCGTGGAGGCGTCGTCCACGGCGACGACCTCGGCGACGACCGGGCCCTGGGCCAGGGCGGAGCGGATGGCGTGGGCGATGTGCCCGGCGTCGTCATAGCCGATGACGATCACGCTGACCTGCGCGGTGGCAGGAGTTCCGCTCCCGTTCACTGTCACAGAAAACAGTCTTATCCGATAAGTGCGATAAATGGGCACCATGGTCACCCATGCGGGGCGGGACGGGGAGAGACGGGGGAGGGACGCAGATGGGACCGATGGCGCTACCGACGGCACTGCCGGCGGTGCTGCGGACGCTGCTGTGGACCGTGCTGAGACCGGCGGCACGGCTTGCCGGACGGCAGGGGGATGCCGGCCGGCACGGGGGCGTGCGGTCTGGGGGCAGTAGGTCTGAGGACGGCCGGTCTGGGGACGGTAGGGCTGGGGACGGCCGGTCTGAGGACGGCCAGTCCGGGAACGACCGGTCCGGGGATGGTGACCAGTCCGGGGACGGCCGGTCCGGCGGGCGGCCCGATAGCGGCGGGGCCGGCAGCCGGTCCAGTGGCCGAAGCGGGGGCGGGCGGCGTGTCCCGGCCGTGCTGGTGCCGGCCGTGCCTGCGGGTGTCATGTTGCTGCTCGGCCTGTGGGGGCTGGACCGGGGCACGATGTGGCGGGACGAGGCCGCCACCTTCCAGGTGGCCCGCCGCTCCCTGCCCGAGATCTGGCACATGCTCGGCAGCATCGACGCCGTGCACGGCCTGTACTACCTGCTGATGCACCCGCTCCTCGCCCTGCGTGCCGACGAGACGGTGCTCCGCCTGCCGTCCGTGGCGGCGGCCGCCGCCACCGCGGCCCTGGTGGCCGTGATCGGCAGCCGGCTGGCCCGGCCCCGGGTGGGGCTGTGGGCGGGGCTGCTCTACGCGGTCACCCCGTTCGTCAGCCACTACGCGCAGGAAGGCCGCTCGTACGCCCTGGTCGCCGCCGGCGCCGCCCTGGCCACATGGCTGCTCATACGGGCCGTCGAGGACGGCTCCCCGTACCGGCGCTGGGTGGCGTACGGGGCGGTGGTCGCGGTCACGGCGCTGCTCCACGAGTTCGCCGTGCTGCTGCTCGCCGCGCACGCCGTGACGTTGCTCGTCTCCCGGGTGCCGTGGCGCACGCTGCGTCGCTGGGGGTGTGCGGCGGCGGGGGCGTGCGGGGTGCTGGCGCCGCTGGCGGTGGTCTCCCGGCGCCAGAGCGAGCAGGTCGCGTGGATCCGCACCCCCGGCCCCGAGCAGGCGCAGGCGCTCCTCCGCTCCTTCGCGGGCCCCGGCGAGGGCGTCCTGACCGTCGTCGTGCTGCTGGCCGTTGTGGCGCTGCTCCTGCCGCTGCCCCGGACGGGGCCGTTGCGGCTGAACGCGGTCGCCCTGCCGCTGGCCCTCGTTCCGCCGGCCCTGCTCTACCTCGCCTCCCAGCGCCAGCCGCTCTTCCTCGACCGCTATCTGCTGTTCAGCCTGGCGGGTGTGCCGCTGCTCGCCGCGGCCGGCGCGGAACGGCTGCTGGGGGCGGTGCCGTGGCGCCGGGCCGTGACGGTGGCGGGTGTCGCGGTGGTTGCCGCGGCCTTCGCCGTCCAACTGCCCGTCCAGGAGCGGGAGCGATTGCCGGCGAGCCGGGGCGACGAACTCGCCCGGGTGGCCTCGGTGGTGGGACGCATGGCGCGGCCGGGGGACGCGGTGCTGTTCCTGCCGCTCCACGAGCGCCGCACGGCCCTGGCCTATCCGCGGGAGTTCGCGGGGCTGCGCGACCTCACCCTGAAGCGGTCGCCGGCCGCCTCCGGCACGCTCCTGGGCGAGGAAGTGGGCACGGCGGAGCTGCGGGCCCGGCTGGGCCGCCTCCCCCCTCGCGGGCGGGTGTGGGTGGTGGCGGACTCGACCACGGTAGGCACCCCGTGGTTCCGTGCCCAGCGCGCCGAGCGGGCCAAGGCCGGGGCACTCGACGCGCTGTACAGGGAGGAGTCCACCGTGTTCGTCCGCGGCGGTGCGATATCGCTCTACCTGCGCCGGTAGGCACGCCACAGGACACACCGTGGGGCGTCACTTCACCGCCCCGGCCATCACCCCGCTCACGAACTGGCGCTGGAAGGCGAAGAAGACCGCCAGTGGCACGATCATCGAGAGGAAGGCACCCGAGGCGAGGATGTCCACGTTGTCCCCGAACTGACGGACCTGCTGCTGCAGGGCCACGGTGATCGGAGGGTTGCCGCTGTCGGCGAAGATCAGGGCGACCAGCATGTCGTTCCACACCCACAGGAACTGGAAGATGCCCAGGGAGGCGATGGCCGGTCCGCCGAGCGGCAGCACCACGCGGGTGAAGAGCCGCAGCTCGCCCGCCCCGTCCAGGCGTGCCGCCTCCAGCAGTTCGCGTGGGATCTCGGCGAAGAAGTTGCGCAGCAGGAAGACGGCGAAGGGCAGTCCGAAGGCGGTGTGGAAGAGGATGACGCCCACGGTGGATTCGAAGATGCCCAGGGTGTTGAAGAGCTTCGCCACGGGAATGAGAGCGACCTGCACCGGGACCACGAGCAGACCGACCACGACCATGAACCACCAGTCCCGGCCGGGGAAGTCCAGCCAGGCGAAGGCGTATCCGGCGAGTGCGCCGATGAGGATGACCAGCGCCGTCGCCGGAATGGTGATCAGAGCGGTGGTCAGGAGGGACTCCATGACCTTGTCGTTGCCGAACAGCGTGCGGTAGCTCTCCGTCGTGAGCTGGGCGGGATGGCTGAAGACCTGCCACCAGCCCGAGGACGCGATGTCGGACTTGTCGCGCAGCGAGGACAGCAGCAGCCCCACCGTCGGCATCAGCCAGAACAGCCCGACCACGATGAGGAGCGCCTGCGTCGCGCCGCCGCCGAGGCGGGCGGCGATGCGGGAGGGCAACGACTGCTTGGCCCGTACGACCGTGTTCGTGGTGGTGGCCATCACCGGCCCTTCCTCTCCTTGCGGATCCGGCGGATGTTCACGATCACCACAGGTGTCACGAGCAGCAGCAGGAACACGGCGATGGCGCTGCCGACGCCCTGATTGACGTCGGTGCCGAAGGACGACTGGTAGAGCTGGAGCGCGAGGACGTTGGCGTTGTCGAGGCTGGAGCCGGGGGCGATGATGTAGACGAGGTCGAAGATCTTCAGCACGTTGATCATGAGGGTGACGACCACGACCGCGAGGACCGGCGCCAGCAGCGGCACCGTCACCCGCCGGAAGACCTGCCACTCCGTGGCCCCGTCGACCCGTGCCGCCTCCAGCAGTTCGCGCGGCACCCCCGCCAGGCCCGCCGCGATGAGGACCATCGCGAAGCCCGCCCACATCCAGATGTAGGCGCCGATGATGGACGGGGTGACGAGGGTGGGGCCCAGCCAGTCGACGCCGTTGTAGGCGGAGGCGAAGTTGCCGGCGGGCAGGCGCAGCCGGGCGCCGTCCGCGGCCGCGGGCAGCGTGAAGGTCCCGTCGGCGTCCGTGGTGGCCGAGGCGACCGTCCGGCCGTCCTTCACCGCCTCCACCGCGACGCCCGCCAGGGCCTTCTCACCCGCGTCGATCTTGCCCGAGGTCCCGCCGCCGCCCTTGGTGAAGTCCATCCACACCGTGCCGGTGACCTTCCCGGCCACGTCGCGCGCGGGTATCGCCTCCTTGGCGCCGCCCACGTCCTCCGGCTTGACGGCCACCAGCGGCAGGGCGACCGCCGTGCCCGCCCGTACCGCCGCCTTGGTGGTGTACGCACCGCCGCCGCTCGCCGCCAGGTCGCCGGTCGGGCGGGGGCGGGCGCCCGGGTAGGGGGCGGGGGCGGCGAAGGTGTCGTGGATGCCCACCCACACCGCGTTGGCGACGCCGCGGTCCGGGTTCTGCTCGTAGACGAGCCGGAAGATGATGCCCGCGGCGAGCATCGAGATCGCCATCGGCATGAAGACGACCAGCTTGAAGGCCGTACCCCAGCGCACCCGCTCGGTCAGCACCGCGAAGACCAGGCCCAGGGCGGTGGCCACGGCCGGGGCGACGACCACCCAGACGACGTTGTTCTTCAGGGCCGTGCGGATGCGTTCGTCGGTGAAGACCTCCTGGTAGTTGTCGAAGCCGACGAAGCCGTTGCCCGACGCGTCGAAGAGGCTGCGGTAGACGGAGTAGCCGATGGGATAGACGACCAGGGCGCCGAGCAGGGCCAGTGCGGGCAGCAGGAAGCAGGCGGCCACCCAGGGACGGGTGCCCAGCACGCTCCTGCGCCTGCGGGCCGGTGCGGCGGACGGTGGGGGAGCGGTCGCGGTGGTCACGGTGCCGGTCCCGTCCCGTCAGCTCTTGAACGCCTTGGCCGCGTCGGACTCCAGCCGTTGCTGGGTGCCCTCCACGTCGCCCGGGTTGCGCAGGAAGTCCTGCAACTGTTTCCACTCGCCCTGGCCGGGCTTGCCGCCGAACGAGGCGGGGGCCTGGTCGGACATGTCGAAGCGGAAGTCGTCCCCCGCCGCGACGAGCGCCTTGCCGATGGAGCGCAGGACCTCGTCCGGGTAGGCGGACGGGTCGAGGTTCTTGTTGGCCGACACGAAGCCGCCCTCCGCGGCCCAGATCCGTGCCGCGTCGGAGGAGGCCAGGAACGTCAGCAGCGCCTGCGCCGCCTGACCGTCCTTGAGCGCCACGCCCACGTCCCCGCCCGTCACCACGGGGGAGCGGCCGCCCACGGCCGGGAAGGGGAAGACCTTGGCGTCCTTGCCGATCGTCGCCTTGGCGCCGGTGATGTTGGCCGCCGCGAAGTCGCCCTCGAAGACCATGGCGGCCTTCGCCTTCTCCCCGCCGGTGAAGGTCTGGGTGACGGAGGTGGGGAACTGGGTCTGCAGCGCACCCTCGTTGCCGCCCGCCAGCAGCTCCTTCTTGCCGAAGAGCTGGCCGAGCGTGATCAGCGCCTCCTTGACGGACGCGTCCGTCCACTTGATCTTGTGCTGGGCGAGCTGGTCGTACTTCTCCCGGCCCGCCTGGGAGAGGTAGACGTTCTCGAACCAGTCGGTGAGGGTCCAGCCGTCGGCGCCGCCCACCGAGACCGGGGAGACCCCGTAGTCGGCGATCGCCTGCGCCGTGTGCAGGAACTCCTGCCACGTCTTCGGCTCCTTGACGCCCGCCGCGTCGAAGACCTTGGTGTTGTACCAGACAAGGGACTTGTTGGTCGCTTTGAAGTACACACCGTACTGTTTGCCCTCGTGGGAGCCGAGTTCCCGCCAGCCCTTGGCGAAATTCTTGTCAAGCTGTGCGGTGGCCTCGCGGCCGAGCGGCTTGAGCCAGCCCTTCTGGGCGAACTCGCGCAGGACGCCGGGCTGTTGCAGCATCGCCACGTCCGGCGGGTCGCCGCCCGCGACCTTCGAGCCGACGAAGGCGGACATGTCGTCGCCGCTGGGCACGAAGGAGACCTCGGCGCCGGTGCGCTTGGCGAACTCGTCCAGCACCTTGGTGAAGCTCTTCTGTTCGGCGCCCGTCCAGACGGCCGTCACCTTCAGCTTCTGCCCTGCCAGCTTGGGGAGTTCGACGGTGTGGGAGATGACGTCGGACTTGCCCGGGACGGGCTTCGAGGTGTTCTGTTTGCCGCCGTCGCTCTTGTCGTCGCCGTCGCCGCACCCCGCGGCGGTCAGGGCCAGGGCCCCCGCCGCGGCCAGGGCAAGTGCGCTGCGTGCCGCTCGTGTTGTGCGTAGCGATGGACGTGTTGGCGTACGCATGGCCGTACCTCCTGTGCCCGGTCCCCGCAGGCGGCCCTGCCGCACGTCGCCCCGGCATGCTGGCCGCACTCCCGTGCGACAGTCCTACGCCCGGTCACGAGCCGCCGCAATACCGTCTCCGGTGTCAACTCGCCTATCGTGACCGGGCTGTGACGCGCTGCCTAGAGCAGGGGCGGCGCCGCCTGGGCCCCGGCGGACTGCGCCGCGCGCTGCAGGGCGCTGGCCAGGAGGGCCAGATCCGTCGGTCCGTTGCCCAGCTCGCGCAGCGGCCGGCGGGTGGGCGGATCGCCCATGCGCTGCCAGTCCAGCGGCACCACCGTCGGGCGCAGCGTCGCCGTACGGGGGATGCGGCCGGTGACGCGGCCCGCCTGGAAGGGCGTGGCCCCCGCGTCGTCCGGGCGCTGCAGACGCCCGCGTCCGGGGACCGGTCCGTCGCTGCCGTCCGGGCCGGCCCCCGCGGGGGCGTCGGGTGCCGGGGGCGCGATCTCCAGGGCCGCGCGCAGCCCCGCGTGCTCGACCGCCGCCGTGTCGGCCGTGCGCTCCGGCCGCCCCGAGGCGGCGATCAGATGCACTCCGAGCCGTTCGCCGTCCCGGGCGACGGCCTCCAGCGCCCGGACGACCGAACCGGCCGCAGGGCGGCCCGTGCTGCCGAGCGCGGGCGCGACGAGCGCGTCGAAGTCGTCGACGAGGACCACGAGCCGGGGCAGGGCCGTGTCGGCCGTGCGTGTCGTGGCGTCGCTGCGCTGGGTGCGGAGCTTGAGGGTGCCGCTGGGCGCCGGTTCGAGGTCGCCGGAGAGCGGCTCGGACGGGCGTCGGGGCGGGATGACGCCGGGGTTCGCCGAGGGCGCCGGCTGCCGGTCGTGCCAGGCGGTGAAGTCGAGCGTGCCCAGCAGCTCGGCGCGGCGCTTGAGCTCCGAGATGAGCGCCTGGGCGAACTCCCGCATCCGCACCGGGTCGGCGGCGGCCAGGTAGGTGGACACGTGCGGCAGGTCCGTGCAGACGCGCAGGCCCTCGCCGCGCTCGGCGGCGGCGCCGTCGACCAGGACGAGCGAGAGCCGGTCGGGCCGGTCGGCGGCCGCGAGCGACGCGGCGAGCGAGCGCAGCAGTTCCGTCTTGCCGCTGCCCGGGCTGCCCTCCACCAGCAGGTGCGGGCCGTCGGCCGCCAGGTCGACGGTGAGCGGCCCGTGCGGTCCGGCGCCCAGGACGGCGACGGCACGGCCGCCGGGCCGGGCACCCCGGTCGGTGGCGGCCGCCCAGCGGGCGGTCAGCGAGGCGGGCGTGGCGCGGGCGAGCCCCAGCTCGTCCAGCAGTCGCGAGGTGCGGGGCAGGGCCGCCGCGATGCGGGAGGCGTGTGCGGGGTCGCCGGCGTTCTCGGCCATGCGCAGGGGCGCCAGCGCCCTGGCGAACCGCTCGGCCCAGGCGCCGGACACCGCGTCCAGGGCGCCGATGACGGTGGTCCCGGCGCCGGGGCCCGCGGCGTGCGGACCGGAGCCCGGCACCGCGGTGCGTCCCTCGGCCCGGGCCGCCCGGTCGGCGGCGGCCGCCCAGCGCGGTACGGGCACCGTCGCGCGCTCGCGGGCCTCCGCGGGCGGCGGGGGTGCGGGGGTGCGGTGGATGACCTGGACCACGGTGGCCACGTCTCCGCTCAGCAGGGCGACCGCACCGCAGTGCGGGAAGGCGGGCGAGGCCGCCTCGGCCGTCGCGAGCGTGGCGGCCACGGGCGAGGAGGGCGTCGTGGCCGGGGCCTCCGCCAGGCACAGGAGGTGGATGCCCGCCGCCGGGCCGCCCACGGCCAGCCGCGCCACGGTCTCGCGCAGCGCCGCCGATCCGGGGTCGCCGTCGACGATCAGGACCGTGTACGGGCCCTGGTGGCCCGCGGCGGCCGTCGCGACGGCCTCGCGGGAGGCGTTCGCCCAGTGCGGGCCCAGCGGCCCGTCGTCCAGGCGCCGCACGAGCTCGGCCGTACGGGCCTCGGCCTGCTCGCGGTCGTGGGCGAGCAGCAGCCGGCAGTCCTGGCCGTGGGCGGGGCGCAGCTGCGGCAGCCAGCCCAGCCAGGACCACTCCGCCATCCGCTCCTCGACCGGGCGTGCACGGTCGGCGCTGATCAGGACGTATTCGAGCGTGGTGGGCGCGTGCAGCGCGGCCAGCTGGGCGAGCACGGAACGGGCCAGCCCCGACAGACGGGCCCGGGGCCCGGCCAGGCCGAGCGCGCCCACCTGGCGCAGTCCGACCGTCACCGGGACCGACGGCAGGAGGCCGCCGCCGTCCGGGGCGTAGCGGTCGGCGGTGCCCAGGCGGACGGTCAGCAGGTCGGGGTGGCCGGGGCCGCGCTCCCACAGCCGCGGGCCCGGGCCGAGCGCGGTCAGCAGCACCGCCGCCGGGTCCGGCCAGCGCTCCCGCAGGGTGCCGGCGGTGGTCAGGGGGTCCCCGGCGCCGCTCACGGCACCGGGCGGCAGCTCTTCGGCGTCGTCCGCCGTGCGCTGCGCGCCGCCGAGGCCGCCCGCCAGGCGGCGGGCCCAGGCCCCTATCCCGCGGTTGCGGCGTCTGCCGTCGGCGGTGTCCGCGGCGGGCACGTCCAGCGGCGGGCCGGCGCGGTGTTCGGTCAGGGTCGCGAAGCCGGCGGCGCGGGAGGTGACGCCGCTTCCGGCGCCGCCGCCGGAGGCGGCACTGCCGGGAGCCACCGCCGTTCCGAAGCCGGCGAGGCCCGTGGCCGTCGACGTGCCGGCGGAGCGGGCCCCGGCCGGCGGCCCGTCCGCGGCGGCTGCCGGGCCCACCCGCAGGTGGCCCTCGCCGTCGGGGACGGCCGGCAGCACGCCCGGCCCGTCGCCGACCGGTCCGTACAGGCTCAGGGCCGACTCGCCGACCTGCACCAGCGTCCCCGGCGGGAGCGGGCGGGGCGTGCCGTCGACGGACTCGCCCTCCAGGGTCGTGCCGTTCGTGGAGCCCAGGTCGTGCAGGGTGACGCCGCCGTCGTCGGCGAGGGTCACCGCGCAGTGCAGGCGGGAGACGTCCGGGTCGTCCAGCGGGATGTCCGCCGAGCTGGAGCGGCCCACGCGGACCTCGCCGCCGTGCAGCAGGTGGACGCCGCCGGCGTCCGGGCCGGAGACGACGTGGAGGCGGGCGGTGGCGCCCGGGACGCCGGAGGGCAGCACGCCCGCGTGCCGCTCGGGCCCGACGGGGGCGCCCAGGGACAGCACCGCGCCGTCGATGAGCGGCGGCTCGCCGAGGGCGCACCGCTGCGCGTCGAGCCGTTCGGTGCCGGCGTACACGACGACGGCACCGCTGCCGAGGTCGGAGCCGGCCGCGGCGACGGCGGCGGCGAGGCCGCTGGACACGGCGGCCAGGGCGGTCCCCGCAGGGGCGGTCACGAGCACATCGCAGGCGCACGTGGTGTGGCCGCTGAGCGGCCCGAGGACGGTCAGCCGGATCTGCATCGCCGTCAACGGTCCCTTCCTGCCCCGGGTGCGCGACAGGGGCCGGGCGGCCTTTCCCCCACCTCGCACGGGCGCATCGGCACGTACAGGTCACCACGTCGCGCGGGGTTTCCCGCTCCCTCCCCGGCGCATCCGTGCTGCGAGCATCCTCGCACCTGCCACCGGCGACGCGCCCGGCGAGAGCCGTTTCGTGATCTTGAACGACCATCCGAGTATGCGGAACCTTCGGCTCACCGTCCGGCGATGGCGGGTTTCTTCTGAGAGTTGCCCGCTCCCGACTGATTTCTCGCGGTTTCCCGCCGCTGGTGACGGAAGCCGGGGAGCCCCCGGGCAACCATCCGCCCATGACCCGCGTCTTTCCCCCGAGCCCCACCGGATTCGTCCGTCCGACGGTCCGCGAGGCGGCACTACAGTGGGCAGAAGGCGAAAGCCGGATCAGCAAGGACCGGACACAGCTCGGATCACGACCAGGGAGCGCATGACGTGCGGCCGGTAGGCAGCAAGTACCTGCTAGAAGAGCCGCTCGGACGCGGAGCCACCGGCACCGTCTGGCGGGCCCGTCAGCGCGAGACGGCCGGCGCCGAGGCGGCGGTGGCCGGACAGCCGGGCGAGACGCTGGCGATCAAGGTCCTCAAGGAGGAGCTCGCCAACGACGCCGACGTCGTGATGCGCTTCCTGCGCGAGCGCTCCGTCCTGCTCCGGCTCACCCACCCCAACATCGTCCGCACCCGCGACCTCGTCGTCGAGGGCGACCTGCTCGCCCTGGTCATGGACCTGGTCGACGGCCCGGACCTGCACCGCTACCTCCGGGACAACGGCCCCTTCACGCCCGTGGCGGCCGCCCTGCTCACCGCGCAGATCGCCGACGCGCTCGCCGCCAGCCACGCCGACGGCATCGTCCACCGCGACCTGAAGCCCGCCAACGTCCTGCTGAAGAACGACGGCGGCCAGATGCACCCGATGCTGACCGACTTCGGCATCGCGCGCCTGGCCGACTCGCCCGGCCTGACCCGGACCCACGAGTTCGTCGGCACCCCGGCCTACGTCGCGCCCGAGTCCGCCGAGGGCCGCCCGCAGACCTCCGCCGTCGACGTCTACGGCGCCGGCATCCTGCTCTACGAGCTGGTCACCGGCCGCCCGCCGTTCGCCGGCGCGACGGCGCTGGAGGTGCTCCACCAGCACCTGAGCGCCGAGCCGCGCCGCCCCACCACCGTCCCCGAGCCGCTGTGGACGGTCATCGAGCGCTGCCTGAGCAAGCGGCCCGAGGAGCGCCCCAGCGCCGAGAACCTCGCCCGCGCCCTGCGCGTGGTCGCCGCCGGCGTCGGGGTGCACGCCTCCCCGGCCCAGGCCGAGGCCGCCCTGGGCGTCGCCGCACTGCTCGCGCCCGACCCCGAGCCCACGTCCGTCCCGGGCACGGGCCTGGGCGCGGCACCCGGGGCCGGCGACGCCGAGGCCACCCAGGTGCTGCCGCCCGCCGCCCCCGGTGCGTACGACCCGAACGCCGCGACGAGCGTGATGCGCAGCACCGGCCACGGCACCGGTCCCTCCGCGGAGCCCACCCAGGTGCTGCCCGCGGGTTCCGGCCCGCAGGGCGGGGACCCCACGCGCGTCATGCCGCCGGTCCCGCCGGGTCCCCCGCAGCAGCAGCCGCAGCAGGGCGACAGCCCGCACCCGTGGCAGACCCAGATGCGCGCGGCCCGCGACCGCAACGAGCAGACGCAGTACCTCGACCCGGGCGAGGACCCGCTGCGCCGCCGCCCCGTGCGCCGCGCCGCACCCCAGCAGCAGCCCCCGCGGCCGCCGCAGGGCGGGCAGCAGTACCCCCAGCAGCAGTACCCCCCGCAGCAGTACGGGCAGCAGCAGTCGTACGCACCGCAGCAGCAGCAGCAGCAGCAGCCGCAGCCGCAGCAGTACGCGCCGCGCCCGCCGCAGCGGCAGCAGCCCCGCTACCAGACGCCGCAGGCGCCCCAGCCGCCCCAGGCCCAGGCGCAGCGGTACGCCCCGCCGCCCGCGCCCGAGCCCCCCGCGCCGCCGCGCCGCGAGCCGCGCCCGCCGCGGCAGCGCAGCGCGAACCCCATGCGGATCCCGGGCCTGGGCTGCCTCAAGGGCTGCCTGTTCATGATCGTGGTCCTGGTCGTGGGCTCCTGGCTGATCTGGGAGTTCACCCCGCTCAAGGACTGGGTCGCCGACGGCAAGAGCTTCTGGGACGCCACCTGGGACTGGGTCACCGACGCCAAGGACTGGGTCTCCGACCTGGTCTCCTCCAAGTAGCCGGACCGTAGCCGGACGCCGAGCGCAGAGCCCGTCGGAACCTCCCGGGGTAGTCGATATGTCGACACCCGACGGGTGTTTTCTGCCTCAGAAGTAATGGTTGGCACCGAATCGGTGTCCCCAACCTTCCTCCGGCCGCGTAGCTTGGTCGCCAGCGAGCCTGTCGGATGACGGAGGAGTCGGGGAACAGTCTTGGCACGGAAGATCGGCAGCCGGTACACCGCCCACCAGGTCCTGGGCCGCGGCAGCGCCGGGACGGTGTGGCTCGGCGACGGCCCCGAGGGCCCGGTCGCCATCAAGCTCCTGCGCGAGGACCTCGCTTCCGACCAGGAGCTCGTCGGCCGCTTCGTGCAGGAGCGCGCGGCCCTCCTCGGTCTCGACCACCCCCACGTGGTGGGCGTCCGCGACCTCGTCGTCGACGGCGCCGACCTCGCCCTGGTCATGGACCTCATCCGCGGCACGGACCTGCGGACCCGCCTCGACCGCGAGCGCCGCCTCGCGCCCGAGGCGGCCGTCGCGATAGTCGCCGACGTCGCGGACGGCCTCGCCGCCGCGCACGCCGCCGGCATCATCCACCGGGACGTCAAGCCCGAGAACGTCCTCCTCGACATGCAGGGCCCCCTCGGGCCCGGCGGGGCGCACCCCGCGCTGCTCACGGACTTCGGCATCGCCCGGCTCGTCGACTTCCCGCGCCCGGCCCGCGAGCGCACCGGCGACGGCCCCGGCGGCCGCCCCGCCGGCCAGCGCAGCGTCATCGGCACCCCCGACTACCTCGCCCCCGAGATCATCGAGGGCCTCCCGCCGCGCGCCTCCGTCGATGTCTATGCCCTGGCCACCGTCCTGTACGAGCTGCTGGCCGGCTTCACGCCCTTCGGCGGCGGCCACCCGGGCGCGGTGCTGCGCCGGCACGTCACCGAGACCGTGGCCCCGCTGCCCGGCATCCCCGACGAGCTGTGGCAGCTCGTCGTCCAGTGCCTGGCGAAGGCGCCCGCCTCCCGGCTGCGCGCCTCCGAGCTCGCGGCACGGCTGCGCGAGCTGCTGCCCGGCCTGGCCGGGATCCCGCCGCTCGACATCGACGAGCCCGAGGAGCCGGGCGGGGCCGGTGCGGAGCGCGAGGGGGCCTACGAGGGCGGGTCCGCCCCGCCCGCCGCCCCCGAGCCGCGCCGCCGCGGCGTGGTGCCGCTCGTACCGGGCGCCGTCCCCGACTCCAGCCGCGACACGCACACGAGCATGCGGGTGCCGGGCCCGGAGGAGCTCGCGGGCGGGGCGCACGGCACGGCCCGTGCCCCGCGGCCGGCGGGGCAGCGCCGGGCCGGCTCGGCGCGGCACCGCTCCGCGGCGGAGGTGCGGCGGCGCCGCATCCGGCTCGGCGCGGCGGCGGTGGCGCTGGCGGCGGCCGCGGGCGTGGGCGGCTGGTTCGCGACGGGAGGCGGCACGGACGCGGGCGACGCGAAGCCGGGCGGGAAGCAGCCGGGCGTCCACCGCACCGAGCCGTCCCGGACCCCCGGCCACGGCCCGGCCCAGGGCTCGGTGGAGCCCCTGCGGTAGAGGCGGCGGGCGGTGCGCGGGGCTTCGATCACGGCCCTTCGGACCGGGTTGCCCCGCGCAGCCGTTAGGCTGGGTGCGTGGCAGTCGTTGATGTATCCGAAGAGCTGAAGTCCCTCTCCTCGACCATGGGGTCGATCGAGGCCGTTCTGGACCTCGACAGGATGAGGGCCGACATCGCCGTGCTCGAGGAGCAGGCGGCCGCCCCGTCCCTGTGGGACGACCCGGACGCGGCGCAGAAGATCACCAGCCAGCTGTCGCACCTCCAGGCGGAGCTGCGCAAGGCCGAGGCGCTGCGCGGCCGCATCGACGACCTCGGGGTGCTCTTCGAGCTCGCCGAGGCCGAGGACGACGCGGACACCCTCGCCGAGGCCGAGGCCGAGCTGGGCTCCGTCCGCAAGGCGCTGGACGAGATGGAGGTCCGCACCCTCCTCTCCGGCGAGTACGACGCCCGTGAGGCCCTCGTCAACATCCGCGCCGAGGCCGGCGGCGTCGACGCCTCCGACTTCGCCGAGCGCCTCCAGCGCATGTACCTGCGCTGGGCCGAGCGCCACGGCTACAAGACCGAGATCTACGAGACCTCGTACGCCGAAGAGGCCGGCATCAAGTCGACCACCTTCGTCGTCAACGCGCCGTACGCCTACGGCACGCTCTCCGTCGAGCAGGGCACGCACCGCCTGGTGCGCATCTCGCCCTTCGACAACCAGGGCCGTCGCCAGACGTCCTTCGCGGGCGTCGAGGTCCTGCCCGTCGTGGAGCAGTCCGACCACGTCGAGATCGACGAGACCGAGCTGCGCGTCGACGTGTACCGCGCCTCCGGCCCCGGCGGCCAGGGCGTCAACACGACCGACTCCGCGGTCCGCATCACGCACATCCCCACCGGCATCGTCGTCTCCTGCCAGAACGAGCGCTCGCAGATCCAGAACAAGGCGAGCGCCATGAACGTCCTCCAGGCCAAGCTCCTTGAGCGCCGCCGTCAGGAGGAGCAGGCGAAGATGGACGCGCTCAAGGGCGACGGCGGCAACTCCTGGGGCAACCAGATGCGTTCGTACGTCCTGCACCCCTACCAGATGGTCAAGGACCTCCGCACCGAGCACGAGGTGGGCAACCCGCAGTCCGTGCTCGACGGCGAGATCGACGGCTTCCTGGAGGCCGGCATCCGCTGGCGCAAGCAGCAGGAGCAGCAGGAGAAGTAGCCCTCCTCCTCGAACGTCCTCGAAACAAGCCCGAACAACCCCTCGCATAGCCGGACATCACGCCCGTAACTTCCTTGACGCTGCCCGGAAAACTGGGAAGGCTGGCGTGCGGCATGCGTATCACTGGGGCACGAGTGGCGGGGGGCGAGCGTCCCGGCCTGTACGAGGTGTACGGCCGGTTCGGTCACGCCGCCCCCGAAGCGCCACCGCCCTGTGCATAGCTGCTCATTGACGAGATCAGCTACTGGGGGTAGCAGGCATATGACGAACAAGACGCGGCTGCGCGTGGCGCGCATAGCGGCCGGCGCAATGATCGCCGCGGGTGCTTCGCTGACGGCCGCCGGCGCGGCCTCGGCCGCCGGTGTCGACGTCGGCATCGGGGACAAGGTCAGCGTGGACGTCCGCACCGCGGACGGCACCGACCCGACGACCGGCCCGACCGAGATCCCGCAGCCCACGACGCCCGGTGGCACCACCGGCGGCGGCACGACGGGCGGCTCCACGACGGGCGGTTCCACCACGGGCGGCGGCACCGGCAGTGGTGGCACCACCACGGGCGGTGGCACCACGGGCGGTGAGACCACCGGCGGCGGTACGACCGGTGGCGGGACGACCGGCGGTGGCACCACCGGCGGCGGTACGACCGGTGGCGGCACCACGGGCGGTGGCACGACCGGCGGTGGGACCACCGGTGGGGAGACCACGGGCGGTGGCACCACGGGTGGTGGCACGACCGGCGGTGGTACGACCGGTGGTGGCACCACGGGCGGTAGTACGACCGGTGGGGAGACCACGGGTGGTGGCACGACCGGAGGCTCCACCACGGGTGGTGGCACGACCGGCGGCGGTACGACCGGCGGTGGCACCACGGGCGGTGGCACGACCGGCGGCGGCTCCACCGGCGGCAGCACCACGGGCGGCGGCTCCACGGGCGGCGGCTCCACCGGCGGCGACCACGGCACCTCCGGCGGCGGCTCGACCGGTGGCGGCACCCACGACGGCTCCGCCACCGGCGGCACGGGCGGCAGCGGCAGCACCGGCGACGACGCCCGTACCTGCCCGGTCGACACCGATGGCAACTGCAACACCAGCCCCGACAGCGGCGGCTCGCAGCCCGTCCAGCAGGGCAAGGCCAAGGAGGAGCTGGCCCAGACCGGCGAGCTCGCGCAGACCGGTGCCGGTCAGACCGCCTTCCTCGTGGCCGGTGCCGCGACGATGATCGCCGGCGGCATCGGCTTCCGCATGCTGCCGCGCCTGATCAACCGCAGCACCGCCGCCTGACGGCGTTAGGCACAGCACGAACGAGGCCCGGGGCGCTCCTGCACCCCGGGCCTCGTCCGTCCTGCCGTCGTATGTCCGTACCGCCGTCTGCGCGGCCACGGCCCGCAGACGCGGCTGCCGCCGCTATCCCGCCAGGCCGCGGACCAGCACCATCACCGCGACAAGAGCCACGAGCAGCACGATCAGCGCCGCAGGCGTCAGCCCGGCGAAGATGCCTTCCTGATGCTGCAGCCTCTCGCGGCTCGCCCGGCACACCGGACACCTGCCCTCGCTGACGGGGGCCGCGCAGTGGGCGCACACCAGTCGGTCGCATGTCATGCGATGTCCTCCTCCGGTACGTCCAACGCGCGGGGGCAGCGTGCGGTTCCCCTTACCACTGTGCCAGCTTTCCCGCCGTTCGGCGCGCGGGGTCCCGCACACCATGCCATAGGAGTCGATTCTCCAGGATTTGTCCCCGAACCCGGTGGCGCCAAGGGCGTCAACACGGGATGCCGACTGCGCGTACACGGACGGTTCGGTATGGTCACGCACACCGACGGACGCCGTGAACGCGGCGTTCCGTGCCGCTCTCCAGGCCGACACGTGGTGCACTCGTGATCCGATTCGACAACGTCTCCAAGTCCTACCCCAAGCAGAACCGTCCCGCCCTCCGGGACGTCTCGCTTGAGATCGAGAAAGGCGAGTTCGTCTTCCTCGTCGGTTCCTCGGGTTCCGGAAAGTCGACGTTCTTGCGGCTGCTGCTGCGCGAGGAGCGGGCCAGTCACGGTCAGGTCCATGTGCTCGGCAAGGACCTCGCCCGGATCTCCAACTGGAAAGTGCCGCAGATGCGCCGCCAGTTGGGCACGGTCTTCCAGGACTTCCGGCTGCTGCCGAACAAGACCGTCGCCCAGAACGTGGCCTTCGCCCTGGAGGTCATCGGCAAGCCGCGCGGGGAGATCCGCAAGGCCGTCCCCCAGGTCCTGGAGCTGGTCGGCCTCGGCGGCAAGGAGGAGCGCATGCCCGGTGAGCTCTCCGGCGGTGAGCAGCAGCGCGTCGCGATCGCCCGTGCGTTCGTCAACCGTCCTCTGCTGCTGATCGCCGACGAGCCGACCGGCAACCTGGACCCGCAGACCTCCGTCGGCATCATGAAGCTGCTCGACCGGATCAACCGGACCGGCACCACGGTCATCATGGCCACTCACGACCAGCAGATCGTCGACCAGATGCGCAAGCGCGTCATCGAACTCGAACAGGGCCGTCTCGTGCGCGACCAGTCGCGCGGCGTCTACGGCTACCAGCACTGAACCGCCTGAAGGCACTGAAAGGACGCCATGCGCGCCCAGTTCGTCCTGTCGGAGATCGGCGTCGGTCTCCGCCGCAATCTCACGATGACCTTCGCGGTGATCGTCTCCGTCGCCCTGTCGCTCGCCCTCTTCGGCGGCTCGCTGCTCATGCGCGAGCAGGTCAGCACGATGAAGGGCTACTGGTACGACAAGGTCAACGTCTCGATCTTCCTCTGCAACAAGATCGACGCCGAGTCGGACCCCGCCTGCGCCAAGGGCGTGGCCACCGACGAGCAGAAGAAGCAGATCAAGGCCGACCTGCAGAAGATGCCGGTCGTCCAGAGCGTCCAGTTCGAGACGGCCGACGAGGCGTACAAGCACTACAAGGAGCAGTTCGGCAAGTCGCCGATCGCCGGTTCCCTCACCCCGGACCAGATGCAGGAGTCCTTCCGGGTCAAGCTGAAGGACCCCTCCAAGTACGCCGTCATCTCCAGCGCCTTCTCCCAGCGTCCCGGCGTGCAGGTGGTGCAGGACCAGAAGACCTTGCTGGAGAACCTCTTCAACCTCCTCAACGGGATGAACTACGCGGCACTCGGCGTGATGGCCCTGATGCTGGTGGTGGCCCTGATGCTGATCGTCAACACGGTCCGCGTCTCCGCCTTCAGCCGCCGCCGCGAGACGGGGATCATGCGCCTGGTCGGCGCGTCCAGCTTCTACATCCAGATCCCCTTCATCATGGAGGCCGCCTTCGCCGGCCTGCTCGGCGCGGGCTTCGCCTGCGTCCTGCTCGTCGGCGGGCAGTACTTCCTGGTGAACAACTGGCTGGCCCACCACATCGACGTCATCCAGTTCATCGGCTGGGACGCGGTGCTGGCCAAGCTGCCCCTGGTGCTCGCCATCGGCCTGCTGATGCCCGCGCTGGCCGCCTTCGCGGCCCTGCGCAAGTACCTCAAGGTCTGACGGACACCGAAGAAGCGCCCAGGGCGCCGTGCGGTCAACTGACCGTGCGGCGCCCTTCGGTGTCCTAGACTCACGCGCATGCCCGGCCCGACGATGTTCGTTCCGCCGCGCCGCACCCGCCGCGGGGCCGTTCTGACATTGGTCTTCGCGGGTGTGCTGGCGGCCGGTGCCGCCACGGGCTCCTGGGGCGAGGAGGGGCAGGACGGCCGGAATCCGGCCGTGGACCGCACCCCGCCGCGCACCGCCGCCCGGGCCGTCGACCGCAACGCCCTGGAGGCCGCGGCCGCGGAGGCGGCCGAGGACGGCAAGTCCGGCTCCGAGGCGGCCGCCGAGGTCATCGACCGCAGCGGTGACGCCTGGAGCGCCGTCTACAGCCCCCGCGAGTACGAGGGCTTCGCGCTCGCCCTCGACGGCGCCTACGTGGGCGTCGGCCTGACCACCCGCCGCACCGGCGGCGGCCGCATGGAGGTCGACGCCGTGCGCCCCGGCGGCCCCGCCGAGCGGGCCGGGGTCCGGCCCGGCGACCGGATCCGCACCATCGACGCGGTCGACGTCACCGGGCGCCCGGTCACCGACGTCGTCTCCCTGCTGCGCGGCGACGGCCGCTCCCTGTCCGCCTGGCCCGCCGCCACGCCCGGCACGCCCGTACGCCTCGGCCTCCAGCGCGGCGGGCGGCGCTGGGAGCGGACGCTGCTGCGGGCGCGGCTGGCCACCGAGAACGTCGAGGCCGTCCGGCTGGCCGGGGGCGGGCCCGGCACGGCACCGGCCACCCTGATCAAGATCGGCTCGTTCACCAAGGGCACCGGCGACCGCGTCCGGGAGGCCGTGCGGGCGGCCGCGCCCGGCGAGGGCGTCCTGCTGGACCTGCGCGGCAACCCCGGCGGCCTGCTCACCGAGGCCGTCACCGCCGCCTCCGCCTTCCTCGACGGCGGCCTCGTCGCCACCTACGACGTCCACGGGCGGCCGCGCGTCCTGGAGGCCGGACGGGGCGGGGACACCCGGCGGCCGCTGGTCGTCCTCGTCGACGGCGGCACCATGAGCGCCGCGGAGCTGCTGACGGGCGCCCTGCAGGACCGCGGCCGGGCCGTCGTCGTCGGCTCCCGCACCTTCGGCAAGGGGTCCGTGCAGATGCCCAGCCGGCTCGCGGAGGGCTCGGTCGCCGAGCTCACCGTCGGCCACTACCGCACCCCCGCGGGCCGGTCGGTCGACGGCACCGGCATCGTGCCCGATCTGGTGGTGCGCGACGACGCCGAGCAACGGGCCCGCACAGTATTGGGTGGCCTCGGGGGTGGGTCGTAGTGCGAGAATGGCCGGGCTATGGCTAAGAAAGAGACGACGGGTCGCAAACTGGTCGCGCAGAACAAGAAGGCGCGCCACGATTACCACATTCTGGACACCTACGAGTGCGGCATGGTGCTCACCGGCACCGAGGTGAAGTCGCTGCGCCAGGGTCGTTCCTCGCTGGTGGACGGCTTCGTCCAGATCGACGGCGGCGAGGCATGGCTGCACAACGCCCACATCCCCGAGTACGCCCAGGGCACGTGGACGAACCACAGCGCGCGCCGCAAGCGCAAGCTGCTGATGCACCGGGCGGAGATCGACAAGCTCGACTCGAAGTCGCAGGAGACGGGGCACACCATCGTGCCGCTCGCCATCTACTTCAAGGAAGGCCGGGCCAAGGTCGAGATCGCTCTGGCCAAGGGCAAGAAGGAGTACGACAAGCGGCAGACGCTGCGCGAGAAGCAGGACACGCGCGAGTCGAACCGGGCGATCGCGGCCGCCCGCAGGCGCCAGCAGGCCCAGCGGGCCCAGCGGGGCTAGACCCTCCCGGGAATTCGCTGGCACCGTCGTGCGTTGGTCACGTACGATGGGCGCATCGCACACCGGCTGGTAACCGGTGCGCAGCTTGAAAACACAACATGGGGATGATCGGTTTCGACAGCGGATGTCGAAGCAGGGGAAGCGTGTCGAGGAAGCGGCAATGATCTCGTAAACCATATGTCGCAACCAATAATCGCCAACACCAAGCGCGATTCCTTCGCCCTCGCTGCCTAAGTAGCGACTTGCGAAGTGTCAGCCCGGGGCTGTTCCCGACCCGGATCCTGGCATCAGCTAGGGAACTAAACCACTAGGCCCGGCCACGGGGCCTGGTGGGAAATCAAACAGTGGCTGAGCCCGTCGGAGACTTGTTCGCGTGATCTCCGGGGCCGAGAAAATCGCAGCGAACTGCACACGGAGAAGCCCTGATTCTGCACCGTTGGACGCGGGTTCGATTCCCGCCATCTCCACGGGCAGACGGGCGGACTGCGCTCGCAACGAGCGCGAGCACAGTCCGCCCGTCCCATTTCTGGGGGCATGACCCCCAGGCCCCCTCATCCCATGTGAGGCGAAGGCCCCACCGCCCCGGCGGTGGGGCCTTCGTCGTATCCGTACGCGTCGTGCCCGTCGCATCCGTCCCCTTCCGGCCCGTCCGGCGGGCAACCGATGGGCCGGGGGCGGCCTCTTACAGAGCGACCTAGGGGGGGTGGCCGGGTGCACTGGACACGGACAGCGGTCGTCGTCGTGGCAGGGACGGGTGCGGTGTGGGCGGGCGGAGCCCCGTCCGCCGTCGCGGACGGCCCCGGCGACGGCTCCCACGAGGTGCACCTGCTGGTCAACGGGGCTTTCGGCAACCGCCCCGGAGAGCTGATCGACATCGAGGTGCAGGGCGTGCGCGACCGCGGCGCCGTCACCGTCACCTCGCCCGTCTTCCGCCACCGGGTGCGCCTCACCCCGGACGGGCCGGGCGGGCGGGCCCACCACGCGCGGCCGGCCGTCGCCATGACCGTCAGGCCCGGCACGTATCCCCTGACCGTCCACGCCGGCGGCCGGGTCGTCGCCGAGGACCGGGTGGAGGTGCGGGCCCCGCGGCCGGCCGAGTTCCGGGCCGGCGCCCCCGACGACGTGCTGCGGCCGGGGGAGCGGGTCGGGCTCTCCTTCGACGATCTGCGGCCCGGGGCGACCGGCGACGTCTTCACCGCCGCCTCCCCGGCCTTCCGGTCGAAGGTCCGGCTCACCCACGACCCGGCGGGCTCGCACTGGAACAACCCCCGGATGTTCACCGCGCTCGTCGCCCTGCCGCCGGACGTCAAGGACGGCACCTACAAGGTCACCCTCACCGCCTCCGACGGCCGGCCGGTGCAGGAGCGGCCGCTCGTGGTGCGCGCCGCCCGGCCCGGCGACAGCGACTACGTCGGCAGGGTGCGCGGTCCGGCCTTCTTCGCCGGGCAGGGCCGCCCCGAGGCGGCCCGCGCGCACGGCCACAAGGTCGCGGCCGGCGGGAAGGTCAACGTCCTGTGGCGGGACTCCTCGCCCGACCCGGGGGAGGAAGAGCGGCTCACCGCGACCTCCCCGGCCTTCGAGCGGCCCGTGCCGCTCCGGCGCGACGTCAGCAAGGCGGGCGACGGCGACGCCCCGCGCTACTACGGGCCCGCACGGGTCCGGTCCGGGCTCGCGGCCGGGCGATATCCCGTCACGGTGATCAGCCACCACGGGCGGGTGAAGCGGACGGCCCACCTCGTCGTCACCGGCACCGCCACCGCGTCCTCCGCGTCCTCCAGATCCTCTTCGGCGCCCTCCACGTCACCGGTCTCCTCGGCGTCCGGCGGCCCGGACCGCACGATGCTGATCGCGGCCGGCGGCGCGGGGCTCGCAGCGGCCACGGCCGCCGCCGCGGCGACGGCGGCAGTGCTGCGCCGCCGGGCCCGCCGCAACGGCTGAGCGACAGCAGGGAGGGTCACCGCGCCGCGTCGGCGGAGGCGGCCGTTCGCTTGTTGAGCCAGCCGAAGAAGGCGGCGAAGACGGCGGCCAGGGCCGCGCCGACGGCGACCATGGCCGCGGCGGAGAAGCGGCGGATCAGTCCGCCGGCGGGCGTGAAGACCTGCAGCATCAGGATGGACGCCGCCCTGGACGCCGCCGTCCGACCGCACCGCCGTGCTGTTGACTGCCGTCCATGCCCCACGACATGGACCCGCGCCTGCTGCGCGCCTTCGCCGCCGTCGCCGAGGAACTGCACTTCACCCGGGCGGCAATGCGGCTCTACGTCGCACAGCAGGCCCTCAGCCGTGACATACGCCGGCTCGAACAGCGCCTGGGCGCCGAGCTGTTCGTCCGGACGACCCGCAAGGTGACCCTCACGGCGGAGGGCGCACGGCTGCTGCCGTACGTGCGGCGGGTGCTCGCCGCCCACGACGAACTGGCGGCGGCCTGCGCGGGCGGCGACCGGCCGCTGCTCGTGGACGTCGGCGGCGGACCCGTGACCACCGGCCGCCGCGTCCTTGCGGCGGCCCGCCGCGCGGCACCCGACGTGGAGCTCGTCTCCCGCGGCCACAGCGGCCTCACGGGGGCCGCCGCCGCCCTCGCCGAGGGGCGCCTCGACGTCTCCTTCGGCCGCCTCGACGGCGTCCCGGCCGGCCTGCGCGCGGGCCTGTGCCACCAGCCCGTACGGCTGGAGCGGATGGCCGTCCTCCTGCGGGACGACCATCCGCTGGCCGCCCGCGCGGAGGTGCCGCTGGCCGCGCTGCGCGGCGAGACGCTGTACGCGGCCGCCGGGAACCCCGCCACCGCGGAGTGGACGGACCTGGCCGAGCGGCTCTTCGAGGGGCGGGGCATCGCCGTCGCCGAGCCGTTCCCGGAGATCGAGGGCGAGGAGGAGTTCGTCCGGGTCGTGCGCAAACGGGGCTGGTCGGTGCTGGCGAGCGAGGAGTTCGTCTCCGTGCCCGGCATGGTGCTGCGCCCGCTGACCGGCCCGGTGCCGCTGTCGCCGGTGGCGATGGTGTGGCGCCGCGGCCTGCACCACCCCGGACTGGACGCGCTGCGGACCGCGGCGCGTGCGCTGGCGGCCGCCCGCGGCTGGCTGGAGCGGCCGGCGGGGGCGTGGCTGCCGGCGGGGGACGCGGCACTGATGGGGTGCTGAGGAACGGCCGCCGCGGGCCCGGCACTGGTTCCTTGGGGGCACCTTGGCCGTGTGGGACTTCCGGGCTCCCGGCCGGGCGGGCACCCTGGGCCGGGGGGAGCCACACCGACGGGAAAGGTGCACGCGCATGGCAGCGGCCTCCTACGATCTGCGGTTCGACTCCGGGCGGCTCTGCCTCGACCTGGTCGCCACCGCCGAACCGGCCGAACGGCTCGACGGGCCCCGGCGGTTACGGGCCTGGCTGACAGGGGCCGGGCTCGTGCCCCCGGGCACGCCGCTCGACGCCGTCGACACCGGCTGGCTCGGCCGCTTCCAGGCCGCCCGCGACCTGCTGCACCGCGTCGTCCACGCCGAGGTCGCCGGCCGCGCCGCCGACCCCGACCTGGAGCGGCTCAACGCCCTCGCCGCCACCGCCCCGCCCGCCCCACGGGCCGTCCGGGGCACCGACGGCCGGCTGGTGCGCAGCCTCGCCGGCCCGCCCGACTGCGGGGAGCTGCTCGGGCAGATCGCCCGCGACGCGGTGGACCTGCTGACCGACCCCGTCGCCCGCGGCCGGCTGCGCCAGTGCGAGGGCGAGAGCTGCTCGCTCGTCTACCTCGACACCTCGCGGGGCCGCCGCCGGCGCTGGTGCTCCAGCGAGGTGTGCGGCAACCGCGAGCGCGTGGCCCGCCATCGCCGGCGCACCGTGGGCGGGCAGGCGCTGAAGGGCTGATCCGCCCGGCGGTGAACGCCGCGCCCGCCGCATCCGTACCCCCGCCCGTAGCCCCGGAGCACCGGGACCGGATCGATCCGCGCTATCGACCCAGGGGGAAGGCGTGCGCAAGGATGCCGTCGTGGCGGACAGGACGAGCGGGGACGAGGACCTGATGCGGTCGCTCTACGCGGAGCACGCCGGTCCGCTGCTCGCCTTCGTCCTCCGCCTGGTGGCGGGCGACCGCCAGCGCGCGGAGGACGTCGTCCAGGAGACGCTGCTGCGCGCCTGGCGCAACGCCGACCGGCTGCGCGGCAGCGCCGGTTCCGTACGGCCCTGGCTGGTGACGGTCGCCCGGCGCATCGTCATCGACAACCACCGCAGCCGGCAGGCCCGGCCCCCCGAGGTCGACCCGGGGCCGCTGGAGATGCTGCCCGCCGCGGACGAGATCGACCGGGCGCTGCGCCTGATGACCATCTCCGACGCGCTGGGCGACCTCTCCGATGCCCACCGGGAGGCGCTGATCGAGACCTACTTCAAAGGACGTACGGTGAACGAGGCGGCCGCGGAGCTGGGCGTGCCGGCCGGGACCGTCCGGTCCCGCGTCTTCTACGCGCTGCGCTCCCTGAAGCTCTCGCTCGAAGAACGAGGAGTGACGGCATGAACCGGCCGGCACCGGACCAGGAGCACACCGCCGTCGGCGCGTACGCGCTCGGTGCCCTCGACGACGCCGACGCCGCCCGTTTCGAGGAGCACCTCGCCGGCTGCGCCCGCTGCGCGGCCGAGCTCGACGACCTCATGGGACTGCCCCCGCTCCTCGACGAGCTCAAGGAGTCGGCGCCGGACCCGGCCTCCCTCTCCCCGCGGCCCGAGCTGCTGGACCGGCTGCTCGACGACGTCACCGTCACGCGCCGGGCGCAGCGCAGCCGCAGGCTCTGGCTGGTGGCCGCCGCCGTCGCGCTGATCGTCGCCGGGCCGCTGGTGGGCGCCGCCCTCACCGCACAGGACGACCCCGGCCACAGCAGTGTGAGCGCCGCCAAGGAGATGTACGAGGACGGGGAGAAGAAGGGGACGGTGGACCCGGTCACCAAGGTCGACGCGACGGTGTCCCTGCAGAGCAAGCCCTGGGGCACGCACGTCGCCCTGCGACTGGCCCACGTCAAAGGCCCGCTGACCTGCGATCTCGTGGCCGTCGGCAGGGACGGCCGGGAGCAGACGGTCACCACGTGGGCGGTCCCGGCGGCCGGCTACGGGCTGGCGGACGCCGCCACCGCCTGGGCCAGGGAGCCGCTGTACACGCACGGCGGCGCGGCCTTCGACCGGAGCGACATCGCCCGGTTCGAGGTCCGCACGCTCGACGGCGAGCGGCTCGCGACGGTCCCCCTGTGACGCCCCGCGGGCGATCCGTCAACAGGTGACACTCGTGGCAAACCCCTCATGTCCTGACAGGTGCGCTCAGTACCCCTGTTCGCGTACGGTTGACGGCTGCCCTACGCACAGCAGAAGGGGGCCTGGGTGGCCGCGCAGAACGCCACAGACGCGCAGGTGGCGACAGGACCGGCGACGGAGTCCGACGGGGTCCGCGACCGCGAGATCGGTGCCGAACAGCACCATCTGGACCGGGTGTACCGGCGTCTTGAGGAGAAGATCCACGAGGCCGAGTTCCTCATGGACGACGCCGCCAAGCGCGGCCAGGTCGGTACGCCCGGCGCACTGGCCGAGCGGGACGCCCAGGTGTTCCGCGCCGGGGTGCACCTCAACCGGCTGAACAACGAGTTCGAGGACTTCCTCTTCGGCCGCATCGACCTGCTCCTGGGCAAGGACGGCAAGAAGGGGCCCGACGGCGCCTACACCTCCGTCGAGCCCGCCGACGACGCGGTGCGCGACGACCGCGCCGAGATCGCCGAGACGCTGCACATCGGCCGCATCGGCGTGCTCGACGCCGACTACTCCCCGCTCGTCATCGACTGGCGGGCGCCGGCCGCCGCGCCGTTCTACCGCGCGACCCCGGTCGCGCCCGGCCGGGTCGTCCGCCGCCGCGTCATCCGCTCCAAGGGCCGCCGCGTCCTCGGCGTCGAGGACGACCTGCTGCGCCCGGAGCTGGTCACCACGCTGGACGGGGCCGCGCTCCCCGTCGTCGGCGACGGCGCGCTGATGGCCGCCCTCGGCCAGGCCCGCAGCCACACGATGCGCGACATCGTCTCCTCCATCCAGGCCGAGCAGGACCTGGTCATCCGGGCCCCCGCCGCCTCCGTCACCGAGGTCGAGGGCGGCCCGGGCACCGGCAAGACGGCCGTGGCCCTGCACCGCGCCGCCTACCTCCTCTACCAGGACCGCCGGCGCTACGCGGGCGGCATCCTCGTCGTCTCGCCGACGCCGCTGCTCGTCGCCTACACCGAGGGTGTGCTGCCCTCGCTCGGCGAGGAGGGCCAGGTCGCCATCCGTGCGGTCGGCAACCTGGTGGACGGTGCCGAGGCCGACACCTACGACGAGCCGGCCGTTGCCCGCATAAAGGGCTCCTCCCGCATGCTCAAGGTGCTCCGCAAGGCGGTGCGCGGAGCGCTGGAGGTGCCGGTGGCCGGCGCGGAGGTGCCCGAGCGGCTGCGCGTGGTCGCCTTCGGCGCCCGCGTCGAGCTGGAGGCCGAGGAGCTGCGCCGCATCCGCAACGCCGCCCTCGGCGGCACCGCGCCCGTCAACCTGCTGCGGCCCCGCGCCCGCCGCCTGATCCTCGACGCCCTGTGGTCCAGGGCCGGCGGTCCCAAGCGCTACACCGACCCCGAGCTCGCCGCCGAGGCCCGCTCGGCGTTCGACGAGGACATCACCACCGAGGACTCCTTCCTCTCCTTCCTCGACGCCTGGTGGCCCGAGCTCACCCCGCGCCGGGTGCTGGCCTGCCTGGCCGACGAGAAGCGGCTGGGCCGTTGGTCGCGCCGGGTGCTCAACCCCCGCGAAGTGCGCCAGCTGGCCCGCTCGCTGCGCCGCCTGGACGTCGCCGGCCGGGGCCCGCTGTCGGTGCACGACGTGGCGCTGCTGGACGAGCTGGAGACGCTGCTGGGCGTTCCGTTCCGGCCCAAGCAGCCGCGCGAGCTCGATCCGCTCGACCAGCTCACCGGGCTGGAGGAGCTGATGCCCCAGCGGTCGGAGTCGCGCCGCGAGCGTGCCGAGCGGCTGGCCCTGGAGCGCCGCGACTACGCGCACGTCATCGTCGACGAGGCACAGGACCTGACGCCCATGCAGTGGCGGATGGTCGGCCGCCGCGGCCGCCACGCCACGTGGACGATCGTCGGCGACCCGGCCCAGTCCTCCTGGTCGGACCCCGACGAGGCCGGCGCCGCCCGGGACGAGGCACTGGGCACCCGCCCGCGCCGCCGCTTCCAGCTGACCGTCAACTACCGCAACCCCGCCGAGATCGCCGAGCTGGCGGCGAAGGTACTGGCCCTGGCGATGCCGGGCATGGAGTCGCCGCGTGCGGTGCGCTCCACCGGCGTCGTGCCCCGCTTCACCGTGGCGGGCGACGACCTGGGCGCGGCCGTGCGGGCGGAGGCGCTGCACCTGCTGGCCGACGTCGACGGCACGGTCGGCGTGGTCGTCCCCATGGGCCGCCGCGCGGAGGCCCGCGAGTGGCTGGCGGGGCTGAGCGGTCGTGTGGTGGTGCTGGGCAGCCTGGAGGCGAAGGGGCTGGAGTACGACGCGACGGTCGTGGTCTCGCCCGCCGAGATCGCCGACGAGTCCCCGGCCGGCCTGCGCGTGCTCTACGTGGCCCTCACCCGTGCCACACAGCGGCTGACGGTGCTCTCGGGCGAGCGGGACGACCCGGACGCGTACGGGGTGCCGGACCTGCTGCGGGACTGACGGCTGCGCCGTTCAGACGTTCCCCAAGCGGAACGCGCCCTACCGGAATGACTTCCGGGACCGGTTTGTTAGCCTGGGTACGGCACCGGCTCGATCCAAGCCCCCGGGCCCAACCTTAGTCGCTTCGAGCGACCACTTGCCGCGAGGCGAGCATGGCGGGTCGGTGCCACCTCGATGTCCTGACGGGCGTCCTTCCTGACCGGAAGGGCGCCCGTCGGCATTTGGTCCTCTCGTGTTCCGGAAGATTTCTTCCGGAATGAGGGCTTGGTTACCTCCTACTCGCCGGTAGGTGGGACCATCGGATGTCTCGCGTCTCCGTGACGCGCGCCACGAGCGAAACAAGCGAAAGCAGAGGAAAGCGGCCATGGCAACGGCGCCTAGCGTCTCGTACTCGATGACGGTCCGACTGGAGGTCCCTGCGGGTGGGACGGCCGTCAGCC
>NZ_BMVB01000029.1 GCF_014650495.1 Streptomyces cinnamoneus
AACAACACCGACGGCCCCACCCCCCACCTGACCATCCACGCAACCACCGCCTACGGCAACATCACCGCCCGCAGCCTGTGACGACGCGGGCGCACCGGCTCGGCTCGCCCGGCGTCCCAGCATGCGGGCGCAGCCGCCGGGCGGCCGGTGGGCGGGTTAGCCTCCCGGCCAGCAGGAAGGGAGTGCCGATGCGCGACAGCACAGCGGGGGTGCGGATCCGGCCGGCGGCGGCCGGCGATCTGGGCGAGCTCACCGAGATCTACAACCACTACGTGGTCCACACTCCGATCACCTTCGACATCGAGCCCGTGACGGCCGACGCACGGCGCGCCTGGCTCGAAGCCCGCCCCGCCACGGGCCGGCACCGGCTGCTCGTGGCCGAGGAGGCCGGCACGGTGCTCGGCTACGCCTCCAGCGGCCCCTTCCGCGACAAACAGGCGTACGAGACGTCGGTGGAGACCAGCGTCTACCTCGCCCCGCACGCCACGGGCCGCGGCCTCGGCGCCCTCCTGTACGGCGCCCTCTTCGACGCCCTGGCCGGCGAGGACGTCCACCGCGCCTACGCCGGCGTCACCCAGCCCAACGCCGCTTCCATGCGCCTGCACGAACGCTTCGGCTTCCGCCCGGTGGGTGTGTTCGAGGGCGTGGGCCGGAAGTTCGACTCCTACTGGGACGTCGCCTGGCTGGAGAAGCGGCTGGTCTGACGGCCGCCTCCGCCGCGCGGCGGAGCCCGTCATACCCGAGCATGATCCACACGCCGCACCCCGTCCGCGACGATGTCCCCATGGCGACGATCAAGCGCACCGAGCAGCCCGTCCCCGCCTGGGCGGAACGCCTGGCCCACCTCATGCCCCTCGTCGGACTGCCGGTGTGCCTGTGGCGGCTGCCCATCGGCTTCGGCTTCCAGATGGGCATGAACAGCAACGACCCCCAGCCGGACTCGCTGTGGTTCACCGTGTACGTCTTCGCGCTCAGCGTGCTGTCGGAGGCGTTCGCGCTCGCCTGTCTCGGGCTGGTGCGGTGGTGGGGCGAGACGGTGCCGCAGTGGGTGCCGTTCGCCGGGGGCCGGCGGATCCCCCCGATGCTGGTGATCGTGCCGGCGACCGTCGCGGGTCTGCTGTTCGTCGGCCTGCTGGTCGAAGACCTGCTGTCCGTGTTCGAGATCGGTGGCTTCGCCACCGTCCCGTACGACAACGGATGGTGGCGGCTCCTGGCGAACGTCGTCAGTGGCCTGTTCCTCCTCTGGGGCCCGATGGTGCTGGCCATGACCTGGGCGTACTACCGTCGCCGCTGCCACGGCCCGGTCGCGGCCACTCAGTAGAGGATCGAGGGCAGATAGGCCCCTTGGGGCGGGCCGTGGAGACCGGTGGTCATGAGGGTGAAGGTCGCCTGCACGCGCAGCCCCTGCCCCAGGCACCACCGGAAGAGGTCCGCGTTCATCATCGGCACGAGGATGCCGGTACCGGCGAAGGCCCGGGCCGCCGAGATCAGCGCCTTGACGTCCTCGTTGCCCTCGCCGACCGCATGGGCGAAGAAGGCGAGGTCGGTGGCGTAGCCGCTGATGCGTCCCGCATGCTCGGCCACCAGCGCGGTGCCCTGGCCGATGGCGTCGGCCAGCTCCCCCGCCCGGTCGTGCCCGTGGACCCGCCGGCACAGGGCGTTGCAGGCGTCGGCGTCCTCCCCGGTGGCCGGCCGCACGCGGTGGCCCGGGATCTCACCGCCGGGCGGAGTGCCCTGCATGCAGGCGAGCACGTCGCGCACCTCGAAGCCGAGTTTGGCGTACAGGGAGAGCGAGCCCGTGTTGTAGCCCGCCTGCAGCAGCCGCACGCCGGGAAAGCCGCGGTCCTCGGCGCGACGCATCACGTCCAGCATCAGCGCCCGCCCCACACCGCGCTCCTGCAGGCCGGGGTCGACGGTGATCGGGCCCACGCCCGCAACCTGTGAGCGCTCGTCCAGGAAGTTGCTGGCCACGACCCTGCCGTCCTGCTCGGCGACCACCGAGTAGAAGCCGGGGTGGCTGAGCATTGCTGACACTGCACTGGTCGCCGTCTCCGCGTCCGGGAAGTCGACGGGGAAGGCGTGCTCGGCCGTGATGTGGCGGAACGCTTCGTAGCAGATCCGCCCGCACGCCTCGGCGTCCTCGGGCGTTCCCGGTCGCAGCCTGACGTCCATGCCACTTCTCCCGTTCTGCCCCTTCCGCGAGTCTTCGTGCCGATTCGGCCGCCCGCAACCCCTGCCGGGCCGGTGGAGGGGTGCGGGTAAAGTCCGCTCGTTCAGCCGAAGGCCCTGGTGAGAGGGGCGTGCGACGAAGGAGTGGTGTACGTGAGCGAGACGGTGCCGAGCGGCAGCGTGTGGAAGCTGAGCCCGAAGGAGGGCGGCGCCCTCGCCGCACGCTGGTGGCAGTGGGCCCTCTCGGCGCCCGACGACGAGAGCCCCGTCCGGGACAAGACCGGCGAGTTCGCCGACTGGGAGCAGCCGGACGACCTGTGGTTCCTCGCCGGCACGTACGGCGGGCGCGTGGTGCGCCGCTGTTCGATACCGGCAGGGCAGCCGGTGTTCTTCCCGGTCTTCAACACGCAGCGCCCCGTGACGTGGTTCAAGAAGGACCCCATGATCATGGAGGTCGACGAGGCGCGGGCCTTCCTCAACGGCCTGGAGCTGCCGCTTGAGGTCTTCACGTCCCAGCCGTTCCGCGCCCTTGGCCGTCGCCGTGTCGCGTGGGGCCTGTGGGCGGGGCTGGCCCCGCTGGCCCCGGGCCAGTACGTCCTGGAGATCAAGGCGCGGACGACGGGTGGCTTCTGGGTCGACACGACGTACCACCTGACGGTGGAGGGCGCCTGACCTTGGCCTTTGGCCGTTGGCCGCTTGACCTCGCTGCTACGGCCTGTTGCGGTTGCCCTCTGCTTTGAGGGCCCGTATCAGGCCGTGCAGCGCGGCGCGCTTGAGGGTGAGGACGGCGCCGGGGGCTTCGCTCTCGCGGAGGCGGACGGTGCCGTTGCCTGCGGCGGCGACGTTGAGGCACGCGTTGCCTTCACTGCAGTAGCTCGACTTCTGCCACACGGCCAACGTCACCGCCTGCCCGCCGGTACCAGTTCGGCCTTGGCGGCAGCGATCATGGCACGTAGGGCCGTGGGTGCAACGGTCAAGACCGTGCCCGGGTCATCGCTCTCGCGCAGGCGGACGGACCCGTCATCTGCAACAGCTACGTTGACGCAGTTCGCCCCTTCGTGGCTGTACGAAGACTTCTGCCACCAGATGGGCAACAGATCCGCCTGGGCAGCCGCCATCAGGGCGCGCAACGCCGCGGGCCGAATGGCCAAGACCGTGCCCGGGTCATCGCTTTCGCGGAGGTGGACGGCGCCGTTGCCTGCGGCGGCGACGTTGAGGCAGTTCGATGAATCGCCGCAGTAGGACGACTGCTGCCAGTCGGTCAACGTCACCACCCGCCTCTGGGTATCAGCTCGGCCTTCGCGGCCGCCATCAGGGCGCGTAACGCCGCAGGCGTGACGGCCAAGACCGTGCCCGGATCGTCGCTCTCGCGCAAGCGAATCGTTCCGTTGCGCGCAACCGCGACGTTGATGCAGTTGCCCGCATCAGCACTGAAGGAAGACTTCTGCCACTGGCGCATGACCACACTTCTCACCTCTTCACACACCGCGCAAAAGGCCGTGGATGAAGTCCCGCGACGCGATCGGGTCGAGCGAGGCGGCCTCCATCCGGTCTGCGACGGCCCTGTACTTGGCCAACTCGGCATCAGCATCGGCGAACTGGCAGCCGGGAGCAACATCGAGCTGAACCGTATCGAGCTGTGGCACGGGCCCGAAGGCATAGTCGAACGACTGGCCCGTGCCAGGAAACGTACCGCCTCCAGCGAACGGGACAACCCGGATGGTGATGTTGTCCATCTCGCTCATCTCGATGAGGTGCTGGAGCTGCGCTCGGACCGTGGACATGCCACCGAACTCCATGCGCAATGCGGCCTCGTGAATGACTGCGGTGTACGGAAGAGGGTTGCTGCGGTGGAGGACCGCCTGCCTCTTCATGCGGTGTGACAGCCGGTGCTCCACCTCATAGGCACGCAGCGGCGGCGCAGCATCCAGGAACACGGCACGAGCGTGATCGAGCGTCTGGAGGAGGCCCGGAATGTGGATCACCAGGCACGCGTGGATCCCACAGGCGTGGTGCTCCACCTCGGCCAGGTCGGCGAATCCAGCGGGCAAGTGCTCCCGATACTCGTCCCACCAGCCACGCGTGCGCCCGCCCGTCATGTCGGCCAGGGCGTCGATGAGCTTGTCGTCCGTGCACGAGTAGCTGCGGGCCATCGCCCGCACCCGGTCCGCGCTCACCGCGTGGCGGCCCGCTTCGATCATGCTCATGCGCGCCTGCTGGAAGCCGAACCTCGCGGCTGCCGCAGTTGACGAGAGTCCGGCGCGCTCGCGGAGCTTGCGCAGCTCCGCGCCCAGGCGGCGCTGCCTCAGTGTTGGGGGAGGGCTCGGTGGCATGGCGCCCACTGTAGGGCCGCCCCCGCGCGCGGCTCTGTCACCCACACGAGCGGTAATTCGTAGCTCTACGAGAGAACCACTGTTAGCTATACGAGCGGCGGCCCTACGGTCAGAACCAGGCCACTCCCACCGCGGCCCTGCCGCATCCGCGGAAGCGCACCGCCCTGCCCAGGGCCGGCAATGACACCGCGCGGCAACGCGACAACCTCCCCGTAAGGAGCCACACATGGCAACCGTATCGCCGGAGAACCGCTGGTCCTACTCGCTCACCCTTCCGCATGACCCGCGCTCCGCGCGCGTCGCGCGCATCACCCTGCGCGGCATGCTGGAAAACCACGGCATGGACGAACTCGCCGACGTCACCACGCTCATCGCGAGCGAGCTCGTCACCAGCTCCTACCTGAGCACCGACGGCCCCGCCGAGGTACGGCTCAAGCAAGTGGCCGCCGACAGGGTGCGCATCAGCCTCTGGGACAAGTCGCCTGAGATTCCCGCCCCGTTCGACCGCCCCGCACGTCTCCCCCGGCGCAAGCCCGGCAGCGACGTGGACGTCGCGAACAGCCCCGACACCGGTCTGCTCATCGTGCGGCAGTGCGCCGCCAGCTGGGGCAGCTGGTCCGTCGGCGAGGAGTTCCCCGGCGTGACCGGGAAGCTGCTGTGGTGCGAGCTCAACCGTGAATCGGGGCGCCGGGCCCTCCACATGGCGGCGTGAAGAAGGCGCAGGAGTCGAAGGGGCGGTGCTGCGAACCGCCCCTTCCCCCCGTTCGTTCACCTGCCGGTACACACGTCGCGTGATCGTCGCGACTCCCCCGAGTGCGTTTCATGCGGTCAACGCTAGGGCGCCGACCCGGCCACCGTGCGCGGACCCTGCACAACGTCCGAAAACCGTCCCGTCCCGTGCGCGTATTGGTGCTAAGACTCCCGTTCGAAGCGCGCGTCAGGAATTCGTCGGGTCCTCGGGGAAGCCCTTGCGCCCGGGGGCGGCACGCATGGTGGGATGGGGCGATGCGCACCCCCACACGCATACATCCCCGTCCCCCCAACCCCTACGACGAACTCGCGTCACTCGCGGACCCGGCGCCCCGCCCGCACGACCACCCGCATGACCACGGGCCCGGCAGTCAGGAGCCCGACGAGCCGCCCCTCATACCCGCCGGCGCCACCCCCGTCGACGACACAACCCCCTGGGCCCCGCCCGACCACCGCCGCCCCCGCCGACCCCCTCGTCCCGGCCGCCGCCGCGGCAACCGCGGCCCGCGCACCCGCCGCCGGCCCCCCAGCCCCCTCCGCACCTACCGGCGCGCCGCCACCTGGCTGTTCCTCCTCCTCTCCGCCGCCGCCTTCCTCGTCCTCGCCGACCGCTGCGCCGCCATGTACGCCGAGAAGAAGGCCCAGCACGAGCTGCAGCAGGCGCTGCACCTGGAGGCGGAGCCGCAGGTGGACATCCACGGGTTCCCGTTCCTCACGCAGGTGCTCACCAAGCGGCTGCAGCAGGTCGACGTCACCGTCCCCGACGTCGCCGCCGACCGCGTGTCGCTGGCGAAGGTGCGGGCGAGCGCCCGTGACGTGCGGCTCGACGGCAGCCTGACGGACGGCATCCGCGGTGCCGTCGTCGGGGACCTCGACGGGAACGTTCTGCTGTCCTTCGAGGACATGCGCCGGGAACTGGGCGCCTCGCAGATACGGTTCAGCGACCGCGGCGGCAACGCCATCGGCGCCGAGGGCCGACTGCCCGTCGCCGGGCAGGAGCTGCAGCTGCGCGCACAGGCGCGGCTGCGCCGCGACGGCGACCGCGCGCTGTCCACGGAGGTCGACGGCGTCAGCCTGGACATCCCCCGCGTCGCCACCTACCGGCCCGGCGACGCACACACCGGCCGGAGCCTCACTCTGCACCCCGAGGCGGCCGGCCGCATCAGCCGCGACGCCGAACGCGCGAAGGCCCTGTTCTCCGTGCCGGCCGTCGCCGCCCGGCTCGGGGTGGACGCGGACGGGCTCGACGCTGCCCTCCGCAGCGAGGACCGGCTGCGCGAGCTCACCGGCTCGCCCCGGTTCGTCGAGGCGCTGACGCGCATCAACCTCGTCGACGTCGTCACCGAACACCCCTGGCTGCTGCAGCGGCTCGGCATCGACCCCGCGGTGCTCACGGCCCTCACCCACCTGCAGCCGCCCGACCTCACCGACCGGCTGGCGCTCTCCTTCCGCCTCCCCCCGCAGGCCGAGGACCTGCACCTGCGCGAGGTCACGGTCCAGCGGGACGGCATCCGGGTGGAGCTGACCGCCGCCGGTCTGTCCCTGCCCGGAACGGTCAAGAGATAGCGGTCGGAAGACAGCGGTCGAGAGAGAGCCGTCAGGAGAGGGGCGGCGGCTGGGTCGCCGCCCCCGGCAGGCGGACCGCGGCCACCGTGCCGCCGCCCTCCGCCGCCTGCAGGGCCACCTCGCCACCCGCCTGCTGGACGGTGTGGGCGACGATCGACAGGCCCAGCCCGCTGCCCGGCAGGCTGCGCGCCGTCGGCGAACGCCAGAAACGGTCGAAGACGTGCGGCAGTTCATCGGCCGGGATGCCCGGCCCGTGGTCCCGGACGGTCAGTTCGCCCTTCACCAGACGGACCTCGATCACACCACCCGCAGGGCTGAACTTCACGGCGTTGTCGAGCAGGTTCACCACCGCCCGCTCCAGGGCGGCCGGCTCGGCCCGCACGTACCAGGGGTCGATCTCGGCATCGATCGACAGGCCCGCTCCGGCGGCCCGCAGCCGCGCGCGCCCCACCGCCCGTTCCACGGCCTCGTGCAGCGCGATCACCTGCAGCGGGCCGCCGCCGACGGGACCGTCGGGGCGGGAGAGCTCCTGCAGGTCGCCGATGAGCGCCGCCAGCTCGGCCATCTGCGCCCGCACGCTCGCCAGCAGCTCCCTGCGGTCCTCCGGCGGGATCGCCCGGCCCGTCTCCTCGCTGCGCACCAGCAGGTCGATGTTGGTGCGCAGCGAGGTCAGCGGGGTGCGCAGCTCGTGGCCCGCGTCGGCGATGAGCTGCTGCTGCCGGTCGCGCGAGGAGGCGAGCGCGGCGGTCATCGAGTTGAACGAGCGCGACAGGCGGGCGATCTCGTCGTCGCCCTCCACGGGGATGCGCACCGCCAGGTCCTCGGTGCGGGCGATGTGCTCGACGGCACCCGTCAGCCGGTCCACCGGCCGCAGTGCCGCCCGCGCGATCCACAGGCCGGCGGTCGCCGCGCCCAGCACCCCGATCCCGGCGGTGATCACCAGGACCAGCGCGAGCGCGTTGAGGGGCTTGTCGACCTCGCTGACGGGCTGGGCGATGGACACGGCCGTGTTCGGCAGCCGCTCGCTGCGGTACGTCGCGACGCGCATCTCCTGCCCGTCCGCCGCCCGGCTGTCGTGCAGCACCTCGTCCGCGCGGCCCGTCGCGACCGCCACGTCGTCCTCGGTCACCCTGATGGGGGACTTGCCGGGAGTGGTGCACACCAGGCCGCCGGCCGTGACGACCTGGATGGTGTACGAACCGGGGGCGGGCGGCAGGCCGGAGGGGTTGGTGCCGCAGGTCTGCACGAGGCCCTGCACCGAACGGTCGTCGACGCGCTGGCTGGTCAGGGTCGTGTCCCGCTGGTGGCCCAGCTGCTGCTTGGTGACGAACCAGCACGCGCCCGCCGCCACCGCGACCGCCACCGCGACGGCCGCGGCCGTCAGCAGCGCCAGCCGCGAGCGCAGCGGCAGCCTGCGGTATCTGCTGATCATTCGGTGCCGCCGCCCGTCCCGTCGCCGGCCCGCAGGACGTAGCCGACGCCGCGCACCGTGTGCACCAGGCGCGGCTCGCCGCCCGCCTCGGTCTTGCGGCGCAGGTACATCACGTACACGTCCAGGGAGTTGGACGACGGCTCGAAGTCGAAGCCCCAGACGGACTTGAGGATCTGCTCCCTCGTCAGCACCTGGCGCGGGTGGGCCATGAACAGCTCCAGCAGGGTGAACTCCGTGCGCGTCAGCTCCACACGGCGCGCGCCGCGCGTCACCTCGCGCGTCGCGAGGTCCATGCGCAGGTCGCCGTAGGACAGGGTCCGGTCGTCGGCCGGGGCGGTCGTGGCCGCGGTCGTGTAGGAGCTGCGGCGCAGCAGGGCGCGCAGGCGGGCCAGCAGCTCGTCCAGCTCGAAGGGCTTGACGAGGTAGTCGTCCGCGCCGGCGTCGAGGCCGGTCACCCGGTCGCCGACGGTGTCGCGGGCGGTCAGCATGAGGATCGGTACGGTCACGCCGGAGGCGCGCAGCCGCCGGGCGGCGGTGAGGCCGTCCATGCGGGGCATCAGCACGTCGAGGACGATCAGCTCGGGGTCGTACGAGCCGACCTTGCCGAGCGCGTCCAGCCCGTCGACGGCCAGCTCGGTGTCGTACCCCTCGAAGGCGAGGCTGCGGCGCAGCGCCTCGCGGACGGCGGGCTCGTCGTCCACGATCAGGATGCGGGCGGGCTGGTCGCCGTGCTCGGCGGGGCTCATCGTCTTACCTCACGGGGGTGCATCGGTGGCGGTGGGCCCTCTCAGCCTCGCACGGCGGGCCGGGCGGGCCCGTCAGCTGTCACTGCCGCCGGCCCGCAGCTTGGCGAGGTCGGCCTTGACGGTGTCGACGGGGATGGCGAAGCCGAGGCCGACGCTGCCGGCCGAGTCCCCCGAACCGCCGCCCGAACCGGCCGCGTACATGGCCGAGTTGATGCCGATGATCTGGCCGCTCATGTTGATGAGCGCACCGCCGGAGTTGCCGGGGTTGAGCGAGGCGTCGGTCTGGAGGGCCTTGTACGTGGTCTTGGACGAGCCCGTGTCGCCGTTGTACTGGTTGCCGCCGAACTCGAACGGCCACTGCGGGACGCCGCGCTGCTGCTGGCCGCGGCCCTGTTCCTTGGAGACGGTCACGTCGCGGTTGAGGGCGGAGACGATGCCGCTGGTGACGGTGCCGGTGAGGCCCTCGGGCGAGCCGATGGCGACGACCTGGTCGCCGACCCTGACCTTGCCGGAGTCGCCGAGGGCGGCGGCCTTCAGGCCCTTGGCGCCCTGGATCTTGATGAGGGCGAGGTCCTTGCCGGGGTCGGTGCCGACGACCTTGGCGGTCTTGGTGGTGCCGTCACTCAGCGCGACCTGGACGGTGTCGGAGCCGGCGACGACGTGGTTGTTGGTGACGACCTCGCCGTCGGCCGTGATGATCACGCCGGAGCCGGTGGACTGGCCCGAGGAGGTCGCCGCCTTGATCTCCACGACGCTGGGGCTGACCGCCCCCGCCACCGCCGCGACGCCGGTGCCCTTGGTGGAGACGTTCTGCACCGGGGTGCCCTGGGAGGTGTCGTGCTTGCCGTTGGTCAGCTCGCCGACCAGGGCGGCGGAGCCGCCGCCGACGAGGGCGGCGACGAGGGCGCACGCGGCGAGCAGCGCGGCCGGGCGCCGCCCGCGCGGGCGCTCGGCACGGTGGCTCGGGGGTGCCGCCGGGGCCTGCTCCTCGAAGTGGGCGTACGGCGAGTAGGCCGGGGGCGCCGGATAGTGGGCAGGGTCCTGGGGGCCGCCGGCCGGGCGGGGAGTCTCCGTCATGTCTATGACTGTGCTCCGTACAGATGAGAACAGTCTGAGGACGCACTGAGAACGGGTGCAGAAGCGCGTTCGGTCCGTGTAAGAAGGACGGCCCGACTACCTCCGCCCGCCTGCCGGCCCGGGCGGAGGGAGCAGCCCTCCGCCCGCATGCCGGACTCCCGGCCCGGGGCCCGCGGGTCGGCGTGACCGGTCAGCCCATCACGTGGACCGGCGTCCCGCACTCCTTCCTCTCGTCGCCTCTGCAGATGGCGAGCCGCCCTGAGTCGCCTGGGCTGAGGATGCGCTCGCTGTCAGTGAACGCCTTCGTCCCAGGACCGCACAGGGACGCGACCTTCTTCACCCCCCACGGCGTCATGTCGAAATTCCAAGTGACCCACACCGAATAGCATCCGCTGTCGGCGTTCTTGACCTCACCCTGGATCTTCAGCGAAGGGTGCATGCTGTCGCCCTCCGTCCAGCGCGTGCCGGAGGCGGAGGCCCCGCCGTACTGCGCCGACCACGCGACCGGGGTGGCGGCCGACGCGGACTGCTGCGTGAGGCACAGGAGAGCGGCGGAGCCCAGCGCGGCGGCCCCGTAGGCAAGCTTGGGTAAACGCATGGCGGCGTTCCCTCGTCTCGTCGGTTGCGTCAGCGGGCGCTCTTGACCGGCCAGCTGGTCATGGTGACCGACGGGCCGCAGTCCTTCATGTCGTCGCCCTTGCAGACGGCGAGCGAGCCGGTCGTGAGCATGTTGTACCGCTGGGAACCGGTGAACGACTTCGTGCCGGGGCCGCAGAGGGACGCGAGCTTCTGCGACGGCAGAGTCGTGAAGTCGTAGTGCCAGGTGGTCCAGACCGAGTAACAGCCGCTGTCGGTGTTCTTGACCTCGCCCTGGATCTTCAGCTGGGTGCCGGTGCCGGCCGACTCCAGCCAGCGCGTGCCGGAGGCGGAGGCCCCGCCGTACTGTGCCGACCATGCGACGGGCGTGGCGGCCGACGCGGACTGCTGCGAAAGGCAGAGGAGAGCGGCGGAGCCCAGAGCGGCGGCGCCGTAGGCGAGCTTGCGTGAACGCATGGTGGTGTTCCCTCGTCTCGTCGGTTGCCGGTCGGGGGGACCGGTTACCCGAAGAGCCCAGCGGCCGGGGCCGACACACGTCAATCGATCACTCTGGCAGGTACCTGCCGGGAGCGTCGGCGCGCCCGACGACGCAGGTCAGGCAGGCTGCGCGACGCTTCATGTGAGCGCCACCACGGAGGGTGCAAACAGTTGATCAGTCCGGCCCGGCGGCGGACGTCCAAATTCCGTACAGGCCCGGGCAGTGCGGGGCGAGGGGCGGGCGGAGCCCCGGGGAGCGGTGGTGTCAGCCTCCGCAGCCGCAGGAGCGGCGGACCACCAGGCGGGAGGGGAACTGCTTCAGGCGCTCGCGGCGCGAGCCGGCGACGCGCAGGCCCTCGTCCAGGACGAGGTCCACGGCCGAGCGGGCCATCGCCTGGCGGTCCGAGGCGACCGTCGTCAGGGGCGGGTCCGTCAGGGCCGCCTCCTTGACGTCGTCGAAGGCGGCCACGGCCAGCTCGCCCGGCACGTCGATGCGCAGCTCGCGGGCGGCGCGCAGGACGCCGATGGCCTGGTCGTCCGTCGCGCACATCAGGGCCGGGGGGCGGTTGGGGCCGGCGAGCAGCTCCAGGGCGACCTTGTAGGCGTCGTAGCGGTTGTACGGCGCCGGGAAGAGCCGGCCCTCGATGGACTTGCCGGCCTCGCGCATGGCGCGCCGCCAGCCCTCGACGTGGTCGGTGACCGGGTCCCCTATGACCGGCGTCTCCTCCGTGCCGCCGAGGCAGGCCACGTAGGGGTGGCCGTGCTCCAGGAGGTGGCGGGTGGCGAGCTGGGCGCCGCCCACGTCGTCCGTGACGACGGCCACGTCGTCGATGGCGTCGGGCCTGCGGTGCATCAGCACGACGCGGGCGTCCCAGGCGTCGATCTCCGTCGCGGCGGTCTCGCTCGGGCCCTGACTGATCAGGATGAGGCCGGAGACCCGCATGCCCAGGAAAGCGCGCAGGTAGTGCACTTCGCGCTCGTCGAGGTAGTCGGAGTTCCCGACGAGGACCATCTTCCCGCGCTCGGCCGCGGCCTGCTCGACCGCGTGCGCCATCTCCGCGAAGAAGGGCTGGCGCGCGTCCGGGACGATCAGACCTATGAGGTCCGTCCGTCGTGACGCCATCGCCTGGGCGACCCGGTCGGGCCGGTACCCCAGCTCCTTGATCGCGGCCAGCACTCGCTCCCGCGTCGCCGGTGCCACCGGGCGCGGTCCATTGTTGATGACGTAGCTGACGACCGCGGTCGACGTCCCCGCAAGCCTCGCCACATCGTCCCGCGTCACCTTGGCCACGCGCGGCAGTCTACGCGGGTCCACCTACCGTTTCACCGGGCGTGCTGCATCGGCTTCGACGGCGTGCGGCTGCTCCTTCCGTGAGCGCTTGCCGGACGGCTCCGCCGCCTCCTTGGCCTTGGTCTCCTCCGCCGGGCGTTCGCTCTTCTCCGGCTTCTCCGGCAGCACGAAGCGGTAGCCGACGTTGCGGACGGTGCCGATGAGGGACTCGTGCTCGGGGCCGAGCTTGGCGCGCAGCCGCCGCACGTGGACGTCCACGGTGCGGGTGCCGCCGAAGTAGTCGTAGCCCCAGACCTCCTGGAGCAGCTGGGCCCGGGTGAAGACGCGGCCGGGGTGCTGGGCGAGGTACTTCAGCAGCTCGAACTCCTTGAAGGTCAGGTCCAGGACCCGGCCCTTGAGCTTGGCGCTGTAGGTCGCCTCGTCGACGGAGAGGTCGCCGGTGCGGATCTCCATGGGGCTGTCGTCCATGGAGATCTGCTGGCGGCCCATGGCCAGCCGCAGCCGGGCCTCGACCTCGGCCGGGCCGGCGGTGTCGAGCAGGACGTCGTCCACGCCCCAGTCGGCGGTGACGGCGGCGAGGCCGCCCTCGGTGACGACGAGGAGCAGCGGGCAGCCGGGGCCGGTGGAGCGCAACAGCTGGCACAGGCTGCGGACGTGGGGCAGGTCACGGCGGCCGTCGATCAGTATGACGTCGGCCCCGGGGGTGTCCACGAGGGCCGGGCCCTCGGCGGGGGCGACGCGCACGCTGTGCAGCAGCAGACCGAGCGCGGGCAGCACCTCGGTCGACGGCTGGAGGGCATTGGTCAGGAGCAGCAGGGAACTCATCGGCTGCCTCCCGCGCCGGCCGCCGGCCGCCTCGTCCTGCTCATACGCCTCGTCCGGCTCTCGGTCTTCTCTCGTGCGCTTCGCTCGCCCATTGCGTCGGTTCCTCCTCGGTCCCTGCGAGGACGGTGGGGCACTGCTCGTCGTCCGAATGCACAAAAGGACCCGGGGGCCACTCTGCCCGGATCCTCTCTGCCGAGCAGAATAACCCAGATGACTTTCCCAGCGGCGGACGATTTTGCACGAGCTTGTGTTTCGTCGGTCACTTCGAGTGGTCATCGGGCCGCACCCTTGACAGCGGACGGCGTACGGCCGGGGGCCGCGCAGCACCTTTTACGGTCCAGTCTGCCGCCCCCGGCGCCCGCCCGGGCGGCGCGACGCAGCACGGGGGGCGCACCGGGGCACGCGTGGGAGCGCACGTACCCCGGCGTCCGGCCGCTATGCCTGCCCGTTCGGCCGCCCGTCCGGACGCCCGTTCCGCACCGTCACGCCTCCTCCACGGCCACCGGCTGCGCGAACTGTGCCGCGTACAGCCGGGCGTACGCGCCGTCCGCGGCCAGCAGCGACTCGTGGTCGCCCTGCTCGACGATCCGGCCGGCCTCCATCACGAGGATGACGTCGGCGTCCCGGATGGTGGAGAGGCGGTGGGCGATCACGAAGCTGGTGCGGCCCGTGCGCAGCTGCCCCATGGCGTGCTGGATGAGCACCTCCGTCCGGGTGTCGACGGAGCTGGTGGCCTCGTCGAGGACGAGGATCTGGGGCTCGGCGAGGAAGGCGCGGGCAATGGTGATCAGCTGCTTCTCGCCGACGCTGACGTTGCCCCCCTCCTCGTCGATGACGGTGTCGTAGCCGTCCGGCAGGGTGCGCACGAAGCGGTCCACGTGCGTGGCCTTCGCCGCCTCGACGATCTTGTCCATGGACGTGCCCGCCGGGGCCCCGTAGGCGATGTTGTCGGCGATGGTGCCGCCGAAGAGCCAGGTGTCCTGGAGCACCATGCCGATGTGGGAGCGCAGATCCTCCCGGGACATGGCCGCGATGTCGGTGCCGTCGAGGGTGATGCGGCCGCCGTGCGTCTCGTAGAACCGCATGAGCAGGTTGACCAGGGTGGTCTTGCCCGCGCCGGTGGGGCCGACGATGGCGACGGTCTGGCCGGGCCGCACCGTCAGGGACAGATCCTCGATGAGCGGCTTGTCCGGCTCGTAGCGGAACGAGACCTTCTCGAAGGACACGTGGCCGCTCACCCGCTCGGGCCGCGGCGCGTCGGCCGCGTCCGGGGACTGCTCCTCGGCGTCGAGCAGCTCGAAGACCCGCTCGGCGGAGGCGACGCCGGACTGCACCAGGTTGGCCATGGACGCCACCTGGGTGAGCGGCTGGCTGAACTGGCGCGAGTACTGGACGAACGCCTGCACGTCACCGATCGACAGCGAGCCGCTGGCCACCCGCAGACCGCCGACCACGGCGACGAGCACGTAGTTGAGGTTGCCGATGAACATCATCGCGGGCTGGATCAGGCCGGAGATGAACTGCGCCTTGAAGCCGGCGACGTACAGCTCCTCGTTCTCCTTGCGGAACGTCTCGGCAGACTCCTTCTGCCGGCCGAAGACCTTCACCAGCGAGTGGCCGGTGTACATCTCCTCGATGTGGGCGTTGAGCCGGCCGGTGGACTTCCACTGCGCGACGAACTGCGGCTGGGCGCGCTTGCCCACCTTCGTCGCGACGACGACCGAGACCGGCACGGTGATCAGTGCGACCAGGGCCAGCAGCCAGGAGATCCAGAACATCATCGCCAGCACGCCGACGATGGTCAGCACCGAGGCCATGATCTGGCCCAGGGTCTGCTGCAGCGTCTGGGCGATGTTGTCGATGTCGTTCGTGGCGCGGGAGAGGACCTCGCCGCGCTGCTGCTTGTCGAAGTAGCTCAGCGGCAGTCGTCCGAGCTTCGCCTCCACGTCCTCGCGCATCCGGAAGACGGCCCGCTGGACGACGTTGGTGGCGATGCGGGCCTGGACGAACATGAACAGCGACGCGCCGACGTAGATCAGCAGCACCCACAGCAGGACCGTGCCGACCGCGTCGAAGTCGATGCCCTGACCGGGCGTGAAGTCGACGCCGGACAGGACGTCGGCGATCCGGCCGTCGCCCTTCTCGCGCAGGTGCGCCAAGGCCTCGGCCTTCGTGGTGCCGGCGGGCAGCTGCTGCCCGACGACGCCGGCGAAGATCAGGTCGGTGGCGCGGCCCAGGATCTTCGGGCCTATGACGCTCAGCGCCACGCTGGCGACGCCGAGCAGCAGGGCGACGCCGACGACGGCCCGCTCGGGGCGCAGCTGCGCCAGCAGGCGGCGGCTGGACCCGCCGAAGTCCATGGACTTCTCGGTGGGCTGGCCGCCCATGAAGCGGCCGATGCCGGCGGCGGGCGCCGGGCCTCTGCGCCGTTCGGTCCCGGCGGCCGGGCCGCCGGGCTTCGCGGGGGACGTCACGCCGCCTCCTCCTCGGTGAGCTGGGAGAGCACGATCTCCCGGTAGGTCTCGTTCGTCCCCATCAGTTCGGTGTGGGTGCCCGATCCGACGACCCGGCCCTCGTCGAGGACCACGATGCGGTCGGCGTCCCGGATGGTCGACACGCGCTGGGCGACGATGAGGACCGTCGCGTCGCCCGTCTCGCGCGCCAGCGCCGCCCGCAGCCGGGCGTCGGTGGCGTAGTCGAGTGCGGAGAAGGAGTCGTCGAACAGGTAGATCTCCGGCTTGCGCACCAGGGCGCGGGCGATCGCCAGGCGCTGGCGCTGGCCGCCGGAGACGTTGGAGCCGCCCTGGGCGATGGGCGCGTCCAGGCCGCCCTCCATCGCCTGGACGAACTCGCGGGCCTGCGCGGTCTCCAGCGCCTGCCACAGCTCGTCGTCGCTGGCGTCGGGCCGCCCGTAGCGCAGGTTCGAGGCGACGGTCCCGGAGAAGAGGTAGGGCTTCTGCGGTACGAGCCCGACGGCCTCGGCCATGGTGACCGGGTCGAGGTCGCGCACGTCCACGCCGTCGACGAGGACCGTGCCGCCGGTGGCGTCGAACAGGCGTGGGACCAGGCCCAGCAGCGTCGACTTGCCGCTGCCCGTGGAGCCGATGACGGCCGTGGTCTCACCGGGGCGCGCGACGAGCGAGACGTCCCGCAGGACCGGCTCCTCGGCGCCCGGGTAGCCGAACTCCACCGAGCGCAGCTCCAGATGGCCGCGCCGGCCCAGCTCGGTGACCGGCGCCGCCGGGAGCACCACGCTGGACTCGGTGGCCAGCACCTCCTGGATGCGCTCGGCGCAGACCTCGGCGCGCGGCACCATCATGAACATGAAGGTGGCCATCATGATGGCCATGAGGATCTGCATCAGGTAGCTGAGGAACGCCGTCAGCGCGCCGATCTGCATCCCCCCGCCGTCGATGCGGTGGCCGCCGAACCACACGACGGCGACGGACGAGACGTTCACGACCAGCATCACGGACGGGAACATCAGCGACATCAGCCGGCCGGCCCGCAGCGAGACGTCCATCAAGTCGTCGTTGGCGGCCCGGAATCGTTTCCGCTCGTGCGTGTCCCGGACGAAGGCGCGGATGACGCGGATGCCGGTGATCTGCTCGCGCAGCACCCGGTTCACGGTGTCGATGCGCTCCTGCACCCCCCGGAACAGCGGCCGCATGCGCCAGACGATCAGCGTCACGATCAGGCCCAGCGCGGGGACGATGGCCAGCAGCAGCGCGGACAGCGGGACGTCCTGGTTGAGCGCCATCACGATGCCGCCGACGCACATGATGGGCGCGGACACCATGAGCGTGAACGTCATCAGGGTCAGCATCTGGACCTGCTGGACGTCATTGGTGGTACGGGTGATCAGCGAGGGCGCGCCGAAGTGCCCCATCTCGCGCGACGAGAAGGACTGCACGCGGTCGAAGACCGCGCCGCGCAGGTCCCGGCCGACCGCCATGGCCGTGCGGGCGCCGTAGTACACCGCGCCGACGGCACACAGGACCTGCAGGAGGGTCACGGCGAGCATCAGCCCGCCGGTGGTCAGGATGTAGCCGGCGTCGCCCTTGACGACGCCTTTGTCGATGATGTCCGCATTGAGGGTGGGCAGATAGAGCGTCGCGAGCGTCTGCACGAGCTGCAGGAGCACGACCACCGCGATGGCTCGGGAATGGGGCCGCAAATGAGCCCGGAGAAGTCGTACCAACACACAGGAAGCCTATGCGAGCACCCCTCCACACGGCCCCTCCTTTACCGGCTGTGGACGGCGCCCGGCCCGGCACCCGTCATCATGGGGGGCGGTAAGACACCGGCAAGAAACTGAAGGGGTCGCCGTGGCGACGACACACCCGGCACGACCGGCACGGCCGGCACAGCTGCCGGCACAGCCGGGCCCGCCGGAACCTCCGGCCGGCACGATCCGGTACTGGGCCGCGGCGAAGGCCGCCGCCGGCACGGCCGAGGAGCCGTACACGGCGCGGACGCTCGCGGACGCGCTGGCCACGGCCCGGCGACGGCACGAGGACGAGCCCGAGTTCGCGCGCGTGCTCGCGCGCTGCTCGTTCCTCGTGGACGGCGACCCCGTCGGCACACGCGACCACTCGACGGTCCAACTGGCCGAGGGCGGCACGGTCGAGGTGCTCCCGCCCTTCGCAGGAGGGTGACCCCGGCAGCATGAGCGATCAGCACCACCACAATCCATACGAGCAGCCGTACGACGGGCCCTACGAGCCGCACCGGCCGTACGAGCCGTACGCCCCGTACGAGCCGCGGACCGCGCCGCAGGACGCGCCGGACCAGCAGGCGTACGCCTACCCGTACGACCAGCAGGCGCCCGCCCCGCACTCCGCGCAGCAGCAACAGCAGCCGCAGGTTCCCGCGGCCTGGCCGCAGCACGACTACCCGGCGCAGGACGAGCCGGTGACCCAGACCTGGCAGACCCAGTCCTGGGACGCCCGCGGCTGGCAGCAGCAGCCTGCCCCTGCACCGGCCGCCGAGCCGGCCTACGGGACGCCGTGGCAGGGCGAGGGCGGCGCCGGGGGCCGGCAGCAGCACCAGGCGCCGCACGCGGCCGCCCCCGCCGCGGTGCCCGCGGCGCAGGTGTCCTTCGCGGACGACCGGCTGCCGGACGTGCGGCCGGAGGCCGGGGTGCCGGCGGCAGCGGTGCCGGCGGAGGCCGGGCGGCCGATGACCGCCGCCGAGAAGGCGAAGGCCGAGGGCCGGCCGCAGATCGTCTCGCCCGGGATGCTCCCGGCGCTGATCACCGCGGGGCTGGCGCTGCTGCTGGCGGGCGCGGCGCCGCTGGCGCGGCCCGCGCTGGCCGTGCCCGTGGTGCTGCTGCAGGCGGTCACCGCGGCCGGCTGGTTCCGGCTGAACGGCATGTGGCCGGCCCGGCAGGGCATCGCGCTGGCGTTCCTCGGCGGCGTGGTCGCCGACGTCGCGCTGCTGGCCGCGGGCGCCGACAAGGCGCCCACCGTCATGCTGGGCACGCTGGGCGTATGGATTCTGCTGGTCGTCGTCCTGCAGCTGCGCAGCCACGCCTCGCCCGACGAGCGGCTGTACGGGCTGACGGCGGCCACCGCCTCCGCGGCGCTGGCGGTCATGGCGGGCGGCCACCTCGCGGCGGACCCCGACGCGGTCGTGGTCGGCGCGCTCGGCGTGGCCGCGGCCGTGCTGGCGCGGGCCCTGCCGCTGCCGTCGGTCGCCGCCCCCGTCGTCGCCGTGATCGCGGCGGCCGGCGCGGGCGTCGCGGGCGGCCAGCTGACGGACATGGGCGGCGCGGCCGCGCTGCTGGGCCTCGCGGCCGGCGTCTGTGCGCTGGTGGGCCTGCGGGTGGCGAGCTACGACTACCCGTCCCGGTTCGTCCACATGACCGCGGGCGTGGCCCTGCCGCTGGCGCTCGCCGCCCCGGCCGTCTACGTGCTCGGGCGCGCGCTGGGCTGACGAACGCCGCCGCCCCGGCACGAACGGTGCCGGGGCGGCACATCGGTTACAAATCGGTTACAGCCCACCCGGGTGTGGGCCGGGCCGGGCCGGTTAGGCTCACGGAGAAGCAGGCCAGGGGGCCTGATCCGACCGAGGCCGGACCGGCCCGACCTAGCAGCTGGGGGTTCGACAGCCGATGCGCGCCATACGCACGCTCCTGATCGTCGCCGTGATCCTGGGGGCCCTCTTCGTGGCCGCGGACCGGGCGGCGGTCTACTACGCCGAGAACCAGGCCGCGGAGAAGATCCGCAGCAGCCAGGGCCTCTCCGGCACCCCCGACGTCTCGATCAAGGGCTTCCCCTTCCTGACCCAGGTCGCCTCCTCCAAGCTGGACGAGGTCGACGTCAAGCTCGACGGCGTCACCGCCGGTGCGGGCGACCGCTCGGTCAAGGTCAGCAGCTTCGACGCCCAGCTGCACGACGTCCGCATCGACAGCAGCTTCTCCTCCGCCGTCGCGGGCCGGGCCACGGGCACCGCCCACCTCTCCTACGAGGAGCTCACCAAGGCCGCCGGCGATCCCAACGTCTCCGTCGCCCATGCGGGCCAGGGCCCCGGCCAGGTCAAGGTCACCGGCAAGGTGTCGGTCATGGGCCAGCCGGTCGAGCGCAGCGTCATCTCCACGGTGACCGTGGTGGACGGCACCACCATCCGGGTGCGCGCCGAGGAGGTCCCGACCCAGGGCATCCCGGGCCTGGAGAAGAAGATCCGCGAGAAGACGGACTTCGACCGGCAGATCGCGGGCCTGCCCAAGGGCATCAAGCTCGACAAGGTCGTCGCGACGCCGACCGGCGTCGACATCACGCTGACCGGCACCGACGTCAACCTGGCCGGCTGAGCGGCCGCCCCACGCCCGTCCCGCGCCCGCCCCGGCGCCCGCCCCCTCCCCGCATCCGTCCCACGCTACGAGACGCGCACGTCCGTACGGCAGTCCGCGCGGGCGGCCGCGGGGCCGTGCGGGCCCCCGGCGGGGGTCCGGGGCGCAATGATCACGCCGCTCATCTCATTTTTCGAGACAACTTGTCTCACTATTCGGCGTCCTGGTGACAGGGCTCCCCGTCCCTCCCTACGATCGCCCCTATGAAGCGACAGGCGGATCTCACCAAGCGGCGGGCAGTGGACCTGTGCCGCGTGGCCGCCATGCTGTGTCGCCATGCCTGACGGGGACCGCATCCGGCTCCCCCTTCGGCCGTCTTCCGGCCGCCTCCCCGCACCACCGCTCCCCCCGCCGCGCGGCACGCCCTGACGACAGGACGCCGGCCGCGCCGCATCCGCACACGCTGGCGCATTTCCGCACCTGCCCCGGAGGAGAACAGCATGAGCCGCAGTGACGTCCTGGTGGACGCCGACTGGGTCCAGGCCCGCATCGACGCAGCCGACCCCAAGACCGTCATCGTCGAGGTCGACGAGGACACCTCCGCGTACGACAAGAACCACATCAAGACCGCGATCCGCATCGACTGGAAGTCCGACCTCCAGGACCCGGTCCGCCGCGACTTCGTCGACCAGGCCGGCTTCGAGGAGCTGCTGTCCGCGAAGGGCATCGCCAACGACGACACCGTCGTCCTCTACGGCGGCAACAACAACTGGTTCGCGGCGTACGCCTACTGGTACTTCAAGCTCTACGGCCACCAGGACGTGCGTCTCCTCGACGGCGGCCGCAAGAAGTGGGAGCTCGACTCCCGCGACCTCGTCGCCGAGGTGCCGAAGCGCGCCCGCACCACGTACACCGCCACGCCGCAGGACGCCTCGATCCGCGCCTTCCGCGACGACGTCGTGGCCGCCATCGGCTCGCTCAACCTGATCGACGTGCGCTCCCCCGACGAGTTCAGCGGCAAGCTGCTCGCCCCCGCGCACCTGCCGCAGGAGCAGTCGCAGCGCCCCGGCCACGTGCCGACCGCCCGCAACATCCCCTGGTCGAAGTCGGCCAACGACGACGGCACGTTCAAGTCCGACGGCGAGCTCAAGGAGCTCTACGAGGGCGCCGGCGTGGACCTGGGCAAGGACACCATCGCCTACTGCCGCATCGGCGAGCGCTCCGCGCACACCTGGTTCGTGCTGCACGAGCTGCTCGGCCAGCAGAACGTCCGCAACTACGACGGCTCCTGGACCGAGTACGGCTCGCTCGTCGGCGTGCCGATCGAACTCGGCGCCAACTGAGCCGACGGCAACGAAAGGAACGCACATGTGTGGAGCAAAGGCCGGCGGCCCCGACGCCTCGACCGCCAAGCCCGGTGAGACCACCATCCAGGGCTACGTGACCCGCAACGGCGAGCCCGTGGCCGGCTACGTGCGGCTGCTGGACTCGACCGGCGAGTTCACCGCCGAGGTGCCCACGTCCGCGACCGGGCAGTTCCGCTTCTACGCCGCCGAGGGCACGTGGACGCTGCGCGCGCTCGTGCCGGGCGGCAGCGCCGACCGCAAGGTCGTCGCACAGAAGGGCGCGCTGGCGGACGTCGCCATCGCCGTCTGACGCCAGGCGTCGGACAACAGAACGGCCGGAGGGCCGTACCCCGGGGTTGGACGCCTTGCTGGGGGGTACGGCCCTTCGCGCTGACCGCGTTCCGGTCGTACCGTGAAACTGTGTACGCGCGGCGACGCCATCTCTACTTCGCCATGATGGGCACCTGCATCGGCATGTTCGTCCTGGCGTGGGCCGTGGTGCGCCTGTGGTCGGTCCCGGCGGCGGTCGGCATGTGCCTGTTCGCCATGGTCATCCCGCCGGTCGCGGCCGTCGTCGCCAACCGCCGCGGGCCCGACGACCGCTGGTGGGACGATCCGTCGGGCGACCCGAAGTCGGACGAGTGGTGGGACGAGCTGGACGGCAAGCGCCGCCCCGGGTCGTGGGACCACCGGGAGCCCCGCGACCCGTAGGGCGTGTCCGGATGGATGGGTCAGTAGACGAGCGCCTGCACGCCGTCCGCCATGGCCTCGCTGACGAAGACCTGCGCACCCGCGATGCGCGCGCCCTCGATCAGGTCCTTCTCCTCGATGTCCCGGCGCGCCGCGCACTGCGTGCACACCGTGATCATCCCGCCGGCCGCCCGGATCCCCTCGATGAGGTCCGGCAGCGGCGCCGCGTGCGGCAGCTCGAACTCCGCCGCCCGTCCCGGCAGCGCGAACCACGACGACTCCCCGGTCAGCCACAGCGACACCTCGACGCCACTGGCCGCGGCAACCGCCGCCACCGTGAACGCCTGCGAGCACCGCTCGGGCGCGTCCGCGCCCGCCGTCACCTTGATCACGAGCTTCTTCGCCATACGCGCCATGCTAGATCCACCTCACAGCGCCACCCGCGGGACGGCCGACTAGACTCGTGCCCGGTCCGTACACGTAACACCCTCACCACCGACCGAGGAGCGCGCTCGTGCTTGAGGCAGTCTTCACCACCCTGCTCGTCCTGGTCGCCGTAGGCGTTCTCGCCTTCGCGGGCCTGACCTGGAAGAAGCTGTACCAGGGCCAGCGCTGACCCATTCGTTCGCACCCTCTACAGATCGCCTGAGCTCATGATCGAGATTCCGTCCGACCTTCACCCCAGCCTCGTGCCCCTGGTCTTCCTCCTCGGCAAGTGGGAGGGCGCGGGCGTCGCCGACTTCCCCGGTGCCGAGAAGTGCAACTTCGGGCAGGAAGTCGTCTTCACCCATGACGGCCGGGACTTCCTGGAGTACGTCTCGCACTCCTGGGTGCTGGACGCCGACGGCAAGCCGGTCAAGCCGCTGGAGACCGAATCCGGTTACTGGCGCGTCGACGAGAACCGCCAGGTCGAGGTCGTCATGATCCGCGACTCCGGCGTCGTCGAGGTCTGGTACGGCGAGCTGGCCGACAAGAAGCCGCAGATCGACATCGCCACGGACGCCGTCGCCCGGACGGCCGCCTCCGGCCCGTACTCCGGCGGCAAGCGCCTGTACGGCTACGTCAAGGGCGACCTGATGTGGGTCGGCGAGAAGGCGACCCCCGAGGTGCCGCTGCGGCCGTACATGTCGGCGCAGCTCAAGAAGGTCCCCCAGGACCTGGAGACGTGGGCGCGCAACCTCCCCGAGGACCTGCCGGACGGCGTCTCGTTCTTCCGCGAGGACGGCACGCCGTACCACCCCGAGCAGCCCTGAGCTGACAGCACTTTCGCGCCCCGCGGGGGAAGTCCGGTGAGAGTCCGGCGCTGACCCGCAACGGTAGGTGAAGGCCCCCTCGGGGGGCCTTCACAAGCCCGATCACCCGCGGCGGCGTACCGCTCCTGCACGACTCGCCGTGGACTGCGAGAGGGCACCGGCACGTACGCCCGACGCGTACGTGCACCCGCGCGCGCCACGGCCCGAGCCGAAGGCGTACCCCCGTGGCGACAGACTTCCCGGCCGTGAGCCGACCGGCGACGGGCCCCGCGCCCGGCGCGCCCGGACCGTCGGGGCGGTCGCCGTCGCGACGGCTTCCCCTGCCGCCCCTGCTGGCCGGCCTGTCCGTCGCCCTGCTGCTGTCGCTGCTGTGCTGCACCGCGCTCGGTGCGTCCGGGGCCGGCTGGGGCGGGGCCCTGCGCTACCTGTGGGCGGGGCTGAGCGGCGGGACGATCGGCCCGGACGAGCTCTCCGCGTACACGATCATCTGGGAGCTGCGCTTCCCGCGCGCCCTGCTGGCCGCCGTCGTCGGGGCGGGGCTGTCCGCCCTCGGGGTGGGCGCGCAGGCCATGGTGCGCAACGCGCTCGCCGATCCCTTCACCCTCGGCATCTCCTCCGGCGCCGCCGTCGGCGCGAACGCCGTGCTGCTCTTCGGGGCGTTCGGCTCGCTGGGGGTGTGGGCGCTGTCCAGCGCCGCCTTCTGCTCCGCGCTCGTCGCCATGGTGCTCGTGTACGCGGCGGCCCGCACCCCGCACGGGCTGACGCCGCTGCGGCTGGTGCTGACCGGCAGCGCCATGTACTACGGCTTCTCCGCCGTCACCACGCTCATGGTCTTCAGCGCCGACCGGGGCGAGGCCGGCCGCTCGGCGATGATGTGGCTGCTCGGCAGCCTGGGCGGCGCCACCTGGTCGTCGGTGCCGATCGCCGCCGCCGTCGTCCTGGCCGGGATCGGCTACCTGCTGTGGTCGGCCCGCAGCCTGAACGCGCTCGCCATGGGCGACGAGACCGCCGCCGCGCTGGGCGTGGACGCCGAGCGGCTGCGCAAGGGGCTGTTCCTCGTCACGGCCGCCGTGACCGGGGCCGTGGTCGCCGTCAGCGGCGCGATCGGCTTCGTGGGGCTGATGGTCCCGCACGTCACCCGCATGCTCGTCGGCGCCGACCACCGCCGGGTGCTGGCCGTGGCGCCGCTGCTGGGCGCGGTGCTGCTGCTGTGGGTGGACCTCGTCTCCCGGCTGCTGCTGGCGCCGGTGGAGCTGCCGGTCGGGGTGATCACGGCGCTCATCGGCGTGCCGTGCTTCGTGCTGCTGATGCGGCGGCGCGGCTACGTCTTCGGGGGTGCCTGATGCGGGTGGACGTCGAGGGCCTGTCGGTGGAGATCGCCGGGGCGCGGCTGGTCGAGGACATCGGCCTGCGGGCCGGCAGCGGGCAGGTCGTGGGGCTCGTGGGCCCCAACGGCAGCGGCAAGTCCACGCTGCTGCGCTGTGTCTACCGCGCCCTGCGGCCGGCCGCGGGACGGGTCCTGCTGGACGGGGACGACCTGCACGCCCTCGGTGCGCGCGAGGGGGCCCGCCGGCTGGCGGCGCTGCCCCAGGAGTCCTCCAGCGAGTTCGACTTCACCGTCGCCGAGGTCGTGGCCATGGGCCGGCTGCCGCACCGGGGTGCGGCCGGGCGGGTCACGGCGGAGGACACCGGGGTCTGTGCGGCGGCGCTGGAGCAGGTGGGCGCGGCGCACCTGGCCGGGCGGGGCTTCCTGACCCTGTCGGGGGGCGAGAAGCAGCGGGTGCTCATCGCCCGGGCGCTGGCCCAGCAGCCGCAGGTGCTGGTGCTGGACGAGCCCACGAACCACCTGGACATCGCCCAGCAGCTGGAGGTCCTCGCGCTGGTGCGCGGCTCGGGGCTGACGGTGCTCGCCGCCCTGCACGACCTCAACCTCGCCGCCACCCACTGCGACGAGCTGTACGTCATCGCGGGCGGCCGCATCGTCGCGTCCGGCCCGCCGCACGCGGTGCTGACCGCCGGTCTGCTCGCCGAGGTCTTCGGCGTCCGCGCGCACCGCGTGCCGCACCCGGCCTCCGGCGCCCCGCAACTCCTCTTCGACCGCCTGCCGTAAGGACTCCCATGCGCACCGCCCGCACCGTCACCGCCCTGCTCGCCGCGCTCACCCTCACGGGGTGCGGTGCGAAGGTTTCGGACGCCCCCGACGGCAAAGAGAGCAAGGCCGCCGGCGGCCACTACCCCGTGACCATCGAGAACTGCGGCGTGCGGACGACGTACGACAAGGCGCCGCAGCGGGTGGTGACCAACGACGTCGGCATCGCCGAGATCATGTTCGCGCTCGGCCTGGAGGACCGCATGGCCGGCTATGTGGCGCCGGACTACCGCTCCAGCCGGGACGACAAGGGCGAAGCACCGTGGAAGAGCGGCTACGGCAAGGTGAAGTGGCTGTCCAAGAAGGAGATCAACAAGGAGCTGGTGCTGGACGCGAAGGCGGACCTCGTCTTCGCGGGCTGGAACTACGGCTTCGGCGAGGGCAACGGCTTCACGCCCGAGGCCCTCAAGAAGCTCGGCGTCGGCTCGTACGTCCTCACCGAGTCCTGCCACAACGGGACCACGAGCAAGGCGCGGGGCGTCATGCCGCCGCTGGAGGCGCTCTACACCGACCTGGAGACGCTGGGGAAGGTCTTCGACGTCGAGGACCGGGCGGCGAAGCTCGTCGAGGGCTTCAAGAAGCGCGTCGCCGACGCGCAGGCGCAGGTTCCCGGGGACGGCCGGGCGCCCCGCGTCTTCCTCTACGACGACGGCAAGGACAAGCCGCTGACCGCCGGGGCCTTCGCCGGACCGCACGACATCATCACCAAGGCCGGCGGCGACCACGTGATGAAGGACCTGAAGGACTCGTGGGTGACGGTCGGCTGGGAGACCGTCGTCGACCGCGACCCCGAGGTCATCGTCATCAACAACTACGGGGAGGTCGGCGCGGAGGAGAAGAAGAAGTTCCTCATGTCCTACCCGCCGCTCGCGAACGTGTCCGCCGTCAAGAACGACCGCGTCTTCGTCCTCGACTACGTCGATCTCGTCGAGAGTCCCCGCAACCCCGCGGCGATCGCCGCCCTGGCCGCGTACCTGAAGGGGGTACGCGAGCGCTGAGCCTGCCTAGACTGGGAGCGTGGTGGACACCGACTGGCAGAGCGACCTCCGTAAGCGCGGCTACCGGCTGACCCCGCAGCGCCAGCTCGTCCTGGAGGCGGTCGACCGCCTTGAGCACGCGACGCCGGACGACATCCTGACCGAGGTCCGCAGGACCGCGGGCGGGGTGAACATCTCGACGGTCTACCGGACGCTGGAGCTGCTGGAGGAACTGGGCCTGGTCAGCCATGCCCATCTGGGGCACGGCGCCCCCACCTATCACCTCGCGGACCGGCACCACCACATACACCTGGTCTGCCGGGACTGCACGGGCGTGATCGAGGCCGACCTGTCGGTGGCGGCGGACTTCACCGCGCAGCTGCGCCGGGACTTCGGCTTCGAGACCGACATGAAGCACTTCGCGATCTTCGGCCGGTGCGCCGGGTGCTCCGCGGAGCCCGCCGCCGAGGAGTCCCCGGAGCCCTGAGCCGCAAGCCGTCCTCGAACGCGCCGGCCGGCGCCCCGTAGGCTTGTCCGCATGCTGCCTCACACGCCAAGCCCGCTGCTGTCGCTGCCCGGTGCCGTCGCCGCCGAGGGCCCGGACGAGGGCGTCGCCGCGCACTACGGCGACCCGTTCCGCGAGCAGCGCGCGCTCGCCGGCGGATCCGGTTTCGTGGACCTCTCGCACCGGGGCGTCATCGCCGTCACCGGCCCCGACCGGCTGAGCTGGCTGCACCTGCTGCTCACCCAGCACGTCAGCGAGCTGCCGCCCGGCCGGGCGACGGAGGCGCTGATCCTCTCCCCGCACGGCCACATCGAGCACGCGCTGTACCTGGTGGACGACGGCGAGACGACCTGGGCGCACGTGGAGCCCGGCACCCGGGAGGCGCTGATCGCCTACCTGGAGAGCATGAAGTTCTTCTACAAGGTCGACGTCACCGACCGCACCGGCGACATCGCGGTGACGTACCTGCCGGCGGGCTCGATCGCGGAGGTGCCCGAGGGCGTCGTGGTGCGCGAGACGGCGTACGGCCGCGACCTGTTCCTGCCGCGCGCGCAGCTGGCGGAGTTCGCCGCCGCGCACGGCCCGGCGGCGGGCGTGCTGGCCCACGAGGCCCTGCGCGTCGAGGGCCACCGGCCGCGGCTCGGCCTGGAGACCGACCACCGGACGATCCCGCACGAGCTGGGCCTGATCGGCGTCGCCGTACACCTGCAGAAGGGCTGCTACCGGGGGCAGGAGACCGTCGCGCGCGTCCACAACCTGGGGAAGCCGCCGCGCCGCCTGGTGTTCCTGCACCTGGACGGCAGCGAGGTGTCGCTGCCGGCGCACGGAGCGCCGGTGCGGCTGGCTGCGGACGGCCCGGAGGGCCGCCAGCTGGGCTTCGTCACGACCGCCGCCCGCCACCACGAGCTGGGCCCGATCGCCCTGGCCCTGGTGAAGCGGAACGTTCCCGTGGACGCCCCGCTGCTGGTCGGCGAGGCCACCGCGGCCGCCCAGGAGACCGTCGTCGAGCCGTAGCCCCGGCTCAGACCTCCAGCAGCACCGTGAACGGGCCGTCGTTGGTGAGCGAGACCTTCATGTCCGCCCCGAACCGGCCCGTCTCCACCCGCGCGCCCAGTGCCCGCAGCTGTGCGACGACCTCGTCGACGAGCGGCTCGGCCACCGGGCCGGGCGCGGCGGCGTTCCACGTGGGCCGCCGCCCCTTGCGGGCGTCACCGTAGAGGGTGAACTGGGAGATCACCAGCAGCGGCGCCCCCACGTCCGAGCACGACTTCTCGTCCTGCAGCACCCGCAGCGACCAGAGCTTGCGGGCCAGCTGCGCCGCCTTCGCGTCCGTGTCGTCATGTGTCGCTCCGACCAGCACGCACAGGCCCTCGCCGACGATCTCGCCGACGACCCGACCGTCCACGGCGACGCTCGCACCGTTCACCCTCTGCACCACTGCACGCATACGGACCATGATGCCCTGCGGTCCTTCAGGGCCGTTCGGGTGGAGAGACCCTGCGCCCGGGGCGCACCGAATGGCACGATGCGTGCAGGCGGTGCCCGATGCGGGCATGGGCAAGGTGATCCGGCCGCACACCGCCCGAGGGGACGGAACCGCATGACCACACCCACCGAGGACGGCAGTAAGCTCGCGGCGGCGGACCGGACGGCCGTGAAGCTCCGCGCAGGCGGAGGTGAACCGTTGCACGCCAGACCCCCGACCCAGCGCTCAGGGCGGCTGGCTGACGTCCCCGGCCGCGCCACGAACGAGCTGAGCCTCCCGGAGCTGCGGGCGATGCGCCGCGAGGCCCGGCGCGACGAGGCCGACCTCAGCTATGTGCGCCGGCTCCTGCAGGGCCGCATCGACATCCTCCGGGCCGAGCTGGCGCGCCGGGCGGCGCCGGAGGCCCCGGCGGTGGAGCGGCTGCTGGTCGACCGGCTGACGGAGATCCTCTCCGACGGGCCCTCCACGCACCGCTCCTCCGCCCGCCACGTGACGCTGGGGACCCCGCACGGCGAGGAGTACCGGCGGCTGGCGGAGGACATGCTCTCGGAGGTCGGGCTGTCGGACCTGGGGGCGCGCACGGACCGCGAGCTGCGCGAGGGCATGGGGCGCCTGGAGGCGTACGAGCGGCAGGTCTCCGTCCGGCGACAGGGGCTGCAGCGCACGGCCGACGATTGCAGTGCGGAGATGGCCCGAAGGTACCGTGAAGGGGAAGCACAAGTAGACGACCTCCTCACGTGAGCGCCCGCCGGGCGCCGTAGGCGGGTCTCGCACCACCCCCCTCCGGAAGGCCGACGATGACCTCCTCGACCCCTGCATCGCCTGCATCGCCCGCGAACGGCACTCCGTCCGACGGCGCCGGCATACCCCCGGTCCTCGCGGAGGTCGTGCGTTCGGGCTTCGTCGAGGGCCGGCACCGCGGCTCGCTGGTGATCCTGGCGGCCGACGGCACCGTCGACTTCGCGCTCGGCGACCCGGCGGCCCCGGTCTACCCGCGCTCCGCCAACAAGCCGATGCAGGCGGCCGCCATGCTGCGGGCCGGGCTGGAGCTCTCCGGCGAGCGGCTGGCCCTGGCTTCCGCGAGCCACTCCGGTGAAACGTTCCACCTCGACCTCGTGCGGAAGATGCTCGCCGACTTCGGCATCCCCGAGGACGGTCTGCAGACCCCGCCCGACCTGCCGCTCGACCCCGTCGAGGCCGAGGCGTACCTGGCGTCCGGCCAGGTCCGCGACCGGGTGACCATGAACTGCTCGGGCAAGCACGCCGCCATGATCGCCGTCTGCGTGGCCAACGGCTGGTCCGTGGACGACTACCTCGACCCCGCCCACCCGCTGCAGCGGCTCGTGCTGCGGACCGTGGAGGAGGCGAGCGGCGAGTCCGTGGTCCACGTCGGTACGGACGGCTGCGGCGCGCCCCTGATGGCGCTGTCCCTGACCGGCCTGGCCCGGGCCTTCCGCAGCTTCGTGCTGGCCGCGCCGGGCACGCCCGAGCGCCGGGTGGCCGACGCGATGCGGGCCCACCCCGAGTACGTCGCCGGCACGCGCCGCCCCGACACCTGGATCATGCGCGAGGTACCGGGGGCGCTGTCGAAGATGGGCGCCGAGGCCGTCCAGGCGCTGGCCCTGCCGGACGGCCGCGCCCTCGCCTTCAAGATCAACGACGGTGCCCTGCGGGCCCTGGGCCCCGTGCTGGCGCGCGCCCTGGAGATCATGGGCGTCGAGTCCCCGGTCATCGCCCGCATCGCCGACGAGCCGCTGCTGGGCGGCGGCCGGCGGGTCGGCGAGATACGCGTCGCGTTCTAGCCGGCACGTCCGGTCACCGCCCCGGGTGGGGCGCGTGCGGCGTGTGCCGGGCCCGTGACGTACGTGCGCGCCCCGCGCGCACCGGACGCTGACGTGCGTCAGAAATGGCATGCGTCCGCGGGGGCCACGCCCCTAGCGTGCTGACATGAGCCTCGACGTGCGCACGATCGATGAAGGCGACCTCCCCGACTGGATCCGCGCGATGCGCGTCGGCTTCCTGCAGCCTCCCGTGGTGACGAAGGAGGAGATAGAGATCCGCCGCGCGGGCACGGACCTCGCGCGGGCGCAGGGGGCCTTCGACGCGGAGCAGTGCGTGGGCACGTTCCGCAGCTTCGCCCAGCAGCTCACCGTGCCCGGCGGGTCGCCGGTCGCGGTGAGTGCCGTCTCCAACGTCACCGTCTCGCCCACGCACCGCCGCCGCGGACTGCTGAGCCGCATGATGGAGCGCGAGCTGCACGCGGCGAAGGAGCGCGGCGACGCCGCCGTGACGCTCGTCGCCTCCGAGTGGCTCATCTACGGCCGGTTCGGCTTCGGCCCCGCCGCCTGGGTCACCGACTGGGAGGTGGAGGTGGCCCGCGCCGGCCTGGACAGGCGCTACGCGGGCCCCGGGGACGGCGGCCGCGTGGACTTCACGGACGGCGCGACCGTACGGCGGCTCGGGCCCGCCCTGCACGAGCGGCTGCGCGCCGTGCGGCACGGCGTCGTGGACCGCAGCGAGCGCTGGTGGCGGCTGGCCACGGGCGACATCCCGCTCCCGCCCGGCTTCCCGCCCTGGACCGAGCCCCACTACGTGCTGTACCGCTCCCCCGGCGGCGCTGTGGACGGCCTGCTGACCTACACCGTCGACGAGCTCTGGGACGGCGCGCGGCCGAAGAACACCGCCGTCGTGCGCGGCTTCCTCGCGATGACGCCCGAGGCCGAACGGGCCCTGTGGTACTTCCTGTTGTCGGTCGACTGGATCACCAGGGCCGAAACCGGCCACCTGCCGCCCGACGACCTCCTGCCCTTGCTGCTGCCCGACCCGCGCGCGGCCAAGGTCTCGCTGCAGGCCGACTTCCTGTGGCTGCGGCCGCTGGACGTGCCGGCCCTGCTGGCGGCCCGCACGTACGCCTGCCCCGGCTCGCTCGTCCTCGACGTCTCCGACCCGGCGGGCCCGGCCGGCGGGCGCTTCCTGCTGGAGGCCGGCCCCGGGGGCGCGAGCTGCACGCCCACGAGGCAGCCGGCCGAACTCTCCCTGGGCGTCGCCGAACTGGCCTCCCTCTGCCTGGGCGACGAGTCCCCCGTGCGGCTCGCCGCCCTCGGCCGGCTCGACGAGGAGCGGGCCGGCGCGGCGCAGCGGGCCGAGCTCATGCTGCGCACGGCACGCCGGCCGTGGTGCCTCGACAAGTTCTGAGCACCCCCGTGCCCCAGACCCTCGTACGCGGCTGAAAAAAATCAGGGCTTGACCTCAAGCTAGGTTGAGGTAAGAGGCTTCTTCTCAACAGCCCCCGGGGCCCACCGCCCCGGGACGCTGAAGCCCAGTGCCGTCACGCCCGTTGAGAAGAGACCTGCCGCCATGTCGAACAGCCCGTACCGCCTCGCCGTCGTCGTCGCCTCCACCCGCGAGGGCCGCTTCGGCCCCACCATCGCCAACTGGCTCGCCGAACAGACCTCGCGCCGCGACGACATGGTGGTCGACGTCATCGACCTCGCCGACCACCCGCTGCCGCTGCACCTCAGCCGCGAGCCGGGCCCCGAGGACGCCGCCGCCCTCGCCGCCGTCACCCCCCGGCTGGCCGAGGCGGACGCCTTCATCGTCGTCACCCCCGAGTACAACCACAGTTACCCGGCGGCCCTGAAGAACCTCATCGACTGGCACTACACCCAGTGGCAGGCCAAGCCGGTGGCTTTCGTCTCCTACGGCGGGCTCTCCGGCGGCCTGCGGGCGGTCGAGCACCTGCGGCCGGTCTTCGCCGAACTGCACGCCGTCACCATCCGGGAGACCGTCAGCTTCCACAGCCCCTGGGGCAAGCTGGACGAGACCGGCCGCCACCTCGACGAGGAGGCGGGCACCTCCGCGGCCGGTGCCGCGAAGGCGCTGCTCGACCAGCTCAGCTGGTGGGCCGTGGCCCTGCGCGAGGCGCGCGGCACCCGCCCGTACGGCAAGTAGCCCCCGTCCCGCTCGCCGTACGACGGGCAGGCCCGGCCTACTCCGCCGGTGCGGCCACGTGCTGCGCGAGGCCGCCGTCGACGGGGAGCTTCACACCGGTGGTGAACGTGGCGTCGGCCGCGAGGAAGAGCGCCGCGCGGGCCACCTCGTCGCTGGTGCCGTGCCGCTTCATCGGAGTTCTGGCGTCACCGATCGCCCGGAAGTACGCCTGCTCCTCGGGGGTGAAGCCGGCGACGCCCATCGTCGGGGTGTCGATGAAGCCGGGGCTGACCGCGTTGACGCGGATGCCCTGCCCGACCAGCTCGGACGCCAGTACTTGCGCGAACGACCACAGGGCCGCCTTCGTCCCCGAGTAGACCGCCATCCCGGGGTGGCCCGTCTCGTCCGCGACGGAGGTCGTGAAGACGATGGAACCGCCCTCGCGGAGCAGCGGCAGCATCCGCTGCACCGTGAAGAAGGCGCCCTTGGTGTTGACGGAGAACTGGGCGTCGTAGGACTCCTCGGTGACCTCCGCCACCGGACCCAGCTCCGAGACGCCGGCGTTGATGAAGAGGTAGTCGACGTGGCCGAGCGTCTCCTCCACGGTGGCGCCGAGGGCGGCGATGTCCGTCAGGCTGGCGGTGTCGGAGCGCACCACGTGGGCGGCGGCGCCCAGTTCGTTCTGCGCGTCCTGCAGGTTCTTCTCGTTGCGGCCCGTCAGCAGCACCTCGGCGCCGCCCTCGACGAGGCGCTTGGCGATGGCGAGGCCCATGCCGATGGTGCCGCCGGTGATCACGGCCTTCTTGTTCGCGTATTTCGTCATGCCCCGCACTCTGCCGAGCGGCGCTGACGGTTCACTTCCGGTCGGCTGACGGTCCGTTGCGGGCGGCCTGACGGTGCGCTGTCGGTGGCCTGGGTTACGGTCGTGCCATGCGGTTCGGGGTGCTCGGTCCACTGACGGTGTGGGACGAGGCGGGGGATCCGGTCAGGGTGCGCGAGGCGAAGGTCCGGGCGCTGCTGGCCCTGCTCCTGGTGCGCGAAGGACGGCCGGTGCCCGCGGGCCGGCTCCTCGACGAGCTGTGGGGCGAGGCGCTGCCCGGCCGCCCCGCCAACGCCCTGCAGTCCAAGGTCTCCCAGCTGCGCCGCGTCCTCGGCCGCGACCGCGTCCTGCACCAGCCGTCCGGCTACCGCCTGCGCCTGTCCGCCGGCGAGAGCGACGCCGACCGCTTCCAGGCCCTGCTGGCGCGGGCGCGCGCCACCGCCGGCCCCCGGGAGCGGGCCGGGCTGCTGGCCGAGGCGCTCGGGCTGTGGCGCGGCCCGGCGTACGCCGACTTCACCGACGGGGAGGCCGGGCGGGATGCCGTGCGCGCGGCCGCGCTGCGCCTGGAGGAGCTGCGGCTGGCCGCGCTGGAGGAGCAGGCCGAGGCACGCCTGGAGCTGGGCGAGCACGGCCGCCTGGCCGGTGAGCTCACCGCGCTCGTGGCCCGCTACCCGCTGCGCGAGCGACTGCGCGCCGTCCAGCTGCGCGCCCTGTACCGGGCGGGCCGGCAGAGCGAGGCCCTCGCCTCGTACGCCGAGCTGCGCGAGCGGCTCGCGGAGGAGCTGGGCCTGGACCCGGGCCCCGAGCTGGCCGCGCTCCACCAGGCGATCCTCACCCAGGCCCCGCAGCTGGCGGCCGGCTCCCCCGCCGCCGCCCCGCGCACGAACCTGCCCGCGCCGCTGACCGAACTCGTCGGCAGGGAACGGGCCGTGGCCGAGGTCGGGGCGCTGCTGCGGGCGGGCCGGCTGGTGACGCTGACCGGCCCCGGCGGGGTCGGCAAGACCGTCCTGGCGGGCGAGGCGGCGGCCCGCAGCACGGACGCGTGGCCCGACGGGGTGTGGCTGGTGGAGCTGGCCGGCCGGCACGGCGACGCCGACGCGCTCGCCGAGGTGATCGCCGGCGTGCTGGGCGTGCGCGACGACGGCGCGCCGGGCACGGCCCCCGTGCCCGCCGGCGAGCGGCTCGCGGCGGCGCTGCGCGACCGCACGGCCCTGCTGGTGCTGGACAACTGCGAGCACGTCGTCGAGGCGGCCGCCGTCCTCACGGACCGGCTGCTGCGGGCCGCGCCCGGCCTGCACGTCCTGGCCACGAGCCAGGAGCCGCTCGGGCTGCCCGCGGAGGCGGTGCACGCGGTCGGCCCGCTGCCGCCCCGGGACGCGGTGCTGCTGTTCGCGGCCCGGGCGGCGGCCGCGGCGCCCGGTTTCGTCCTGGACGGCAGCACCCGGGAGGCCGCCGAGGTGATCTGCCGGCGGCTCGACGGGCTGCCGCTGGCCCTGGAGCTGGCGGCCACCCGTGTACGGGCGCTGGGCGTGCGGGAGCTGGCGGCGCGGCTGGACGACCGCTTCCGCGTCCTGGCCGGCGGCCGCCGGGGCGTCCCGGCGCGCCAGCAGACGCTGCGGGCGGTCATCGACTGGAGCTGGGAGCTGCTGTCGGCCCCGGAGCGCATCGTGCTGCGCCGCCTGGCCGCGCACACCGACGGCTGCACGCTGCGCGCGGCGGAGGCCGTCTGCGCGGGCGAGGGCGTGGCCGGCGCGGACGTGCTCGACCTGCTGGCCCGCCTGGTCGACCGTTCCCTGGTCGTCATGGCGGACGGCCCGCAGGGCCCCCGGTACCGCCTGCTGGAGTCGGTCGCCGCCTATGCGACGGAGCGGCTGCACGAGATGGAGGACGCCGCCCGCGTCCGCCGGCGGCACCTGCGCCACTACACGGAGCTGGCCGAGGGGGCGCGCCCGCGGCTGTACGGACCGGGCCAGAGCGAGGCGTTGCGGGAGCTCGACGCGGAGAGCGGCAATCTGCGGGCCGCGCTCGACACGGCGGTGCGCGACGGCGCGGCGGAGGAGGCGCTGCGGCTGGTGGCGGCGCTGTCCTGGTACTGGCTGCTGCGCGGCCGGCTGGGCGAGGGCCGCCGCAGCGCGCGGGCCGCGCTGGAGGTCGCCGGCGACGGGGCGGCGACCGGTGAAGTCCGCGCGCTGCACGACGGTTTCGCGCTGCTGACCGGCCACCGTGCCACGCCCGTGGAGTATCCGGAGGCCGCGGATCCGGCCGTCCGGGCCAGGACGCGCTGGTTCCGGGCCTACGCCCTGTTCAACACCGGCGATGTGGCGGCCAGCGAAGAGCTCACCGGGCGCGCCCTGGCCGGCTTCCGGGCGCACGGCGACCGGTGGGGCGTCGCGGCGGCCCTCGCCCTGCGGGCGACCCACGAGATGATCCGTGGCGACCTGACCGCCCTGGAGCGGGACGGCGAGCGGAGCGCGGCGCTCTTCCGCGACCTGGGCGACCGCTGGGGAGAGCTGCAGAGCGTCGGGCCGCTCGCCACGCTCGCCGAGATCGGCGGCGACTACGCCCGCGCCGAGCGGCTGCTGCGCGACGCGCTGGTGATCGCGGAGGAGCTGCGGCTGGCGACGGAGGTCTGCACCGTCCTCTCCCGTCTGGGCCGCGTCGCCCTGCTGACCGGCGACGGCCCGCGCGCCCGCGAGCTGCACGAACGGGCCCGGCGCGGCGCCGCCGAGCAGGGCTTCACGTTCGGGGAGATCCACGCGGAGCTGGGCCAGGCCCTGGCCGCCCGCCGCGAGGGCGACCTCGCCGCCGCCGAGGCCCTGCTGCTGCGCATCCGCGACTGGTACGCCGAGGTCTCCTCGGAGTGCGGCAACCCGCTGGTCCTGGCCGAGCTGGGCTTCGTCGCCGAGCTGCGCGGCGACGCAGCGACCGCCCACGCCTGGCACGAGCAGGCCCTCCGGGCGGCCGGCGTGCTGGGCGACCCACGGGCGGTGGCGCTGCCCGTGGAGGGCCTCGCAGGGGCCGCGGCCCTGTCCGGGGACCCCGGCCGGGCAGCCTTCCTGCTGGGCGCCGCGGCGGCGGCCCGCGCCACGGCGGGCGCGCCGCTGCCGCCGGCCGAGCGCGGCGACGTCGACCGGATCACCGCGGCGGCGCGGGCGGCACTGGGCGCGGCGGCGTTCAGGAAGGCGTTCGCGCAGGGTGCGGCGCAGGGGCCCGGAGGGCTCGCAGAACGCTCCACGCCACGAACTCCGCCGCGTACTCCAGCACTTCCGGCCCCCGCCGGGGGACGGTGAGGGCGAAGGCGCGGCTGCCGGCCGCCGTCCGGACGGCGCAGCGCAGGTCCCAGGTGCCGGCGTGCTGCTGCGCCGCGTCCGGGCCGGGCTCCTCGGCCCAGGCGTCGACCTCGACGGGGGTGCCGGCCCCGGTGGGGGCGGGCGCTACGAGCCGGCCGAGGCGCTCGGCGAGCAGGCCCTCGGTGAGCCGGTCGTCGAGGGTCAGGGCCGCGTCCTCGGCGGCGAGGGCGAGCTCCTCGAAGGCGGTGCGCCCGGCACGGCTGACGACATGGCCGTCGAGGATGCCGTCGATGTGCGCTTCGAGCGCGGGGTGGGCGCCGGGCGGGCAGGACAGGCCGATGTCGACGAAGGGGTAGTGCCAGCGGTACGAGGGCGTCACGCCGGTGCCGCTGCCGGCCACGGCCTCGTCGACGGCGGCGGCCACGTCACCCTCGATGAGGCCGAGGGTGCGCCAGCGGGCGCGGTCGGTGGGCCGGGCGGCGGCCGCGAAGCGGTCCAGGGCGTCGGTGAGCATCGGCCGGCATTCCTTGGGCGGGCCGGGCAGCAGGACGACGCGGGTGTCGCCGGCGGTCAGCAGGGCGCCCCAGGCGGTGCCGTTGGCGTTGGGCAGCAGTTCGCTGCCCACGGGGAAGAGGGCCTGGCGGCGGTTGCTCTCGTGCACGGCGAGGCCGAAGCGGGTGAGCCGCTCGACGACGGCGTCCCACGCCTCGGCGCGGTGTTCGAGCTCGCGGCCGAGGGCGTCGGCGAGGCCGAAGCGGGTGACGTCGTCGGAGGTGGGGCCCAGCCCGCCGATGACGACGACGGCGTCGGCGTGGAGCAGGGAGCGGACGGCGGCGGAGACGGCGCCGAGCGAGTCCCCGACCGTGCGGTGCTCGGCCACGCGGTAGCCGCGGCCCCGCAGGGCGATGCTCGCGGCGGCGCTGTTGGTGTCGGCCACCTCTCCGGACAGCAGTTCGTCGCCGACGGTGAGGACGGCGGCCGTGGGTTCCGGCACCGGTGCCGGAACGATCTCTTCGATGCTCATGCGACGGCTTCCTGGTGGAACGGTGGGGGCGGACGGGGGAGTTGACGTGCGGCGGCGCGGGCCGCGTGCGGGCGGCCGGCGCCGCTGCCGGTGCGTCAGGACGCCTGGGGCGGCGTCCAGTCGGCGACGAGTGCGAGCAGCCCGGGGAAGCGGGCGTCGAGGTCGTCGACGCGGACGTGGCTGCGTCGTTCGAGCCCGTACTGGCGCTGCCGGGTGACGCCGGCCTCGCGCAGGGCCTTGAAGTGGTGAGTGAGCGAGGACTTGGGCCGGTCCAGTCCGAACCAGCCGCACGGGTGGTCGAACCGCTCGGATTCCAGGAGGAGTTTGCGGACGATGCCCATGCGCAGCGGGTCGCTCAGCGCACCCATCACCGCCTCCAGGCGGATGTCCTCCACCGCCGGCTCCGGCAGGGGTTCGGGCAGGTCGTCGGGTACGGGAAGGACCTTGATGGTCGCCCGGGTAGCGGCTGTCGGTGCCATTGGCGCCCCCTTATAACGCAATTCCTATGTACGAGTTCAATCGTACTACATGCTATGTTCGACTCAACTCGTAATGGAGCTCGCCCAAGGAGACCCCCGTGACGTTCACCCGCCCTGCGCCCGCTGTTGCGGAGCCTGGTACGGACAAGACCGACGAGCAAGCCGCGACCCGCCGGGCCGGCGCCCGCACGGCGGCACCCGCACCGACGGAGGCCGCCGCCCCCGCGCTCGCTCCGCGGTGGTGGATCTGGCTGGCGGCCTGGCCGGTGACGGCGGTGTTCATCCTCTCCAACGCGGCGACCCCGCTGTACGGGCTCTGGCAGCGCGACATCGGCTTCTCCAAGGGCACGCTGACCGTCGTCTTCGCCTTCTACATCGTCGGGCTGATCGGTTCGCTGCTGGTGTCGGGCGTGGTCTCGGACCGGGTCGGCCGCAAGCCCGTCCTGATACCGGCGCTGGTGCTCGCGGCGCTGGCCTGCGGCATCTTCGCCACGGCCACCTCGGTGGCCGCCCTGATCGTGGCCCGGCTGTTCACCGGCATCGCCGTCGGCGCCGTGGTCTCCGCAGGCATGGCCGCGGTGACGGACGTCGCCGGGCCCGACCGCAAGCGGCTCGGCGCGCTGCTGGCCTCCTGCGCGATGGTCCTCGGCGCGGGCCTGGGCCCGCTGCTGGCCGGCGTGCTCTCCGAGACGCTGCCCGCCCCGACCGTCACCGTCTTCCTCGTCGAACTCGCCCTGCTGGCCCTGGCGTTCGTGACCGTCCTGCGCATGCCGGTGCGTCGTCCCGCCGTCGTCGGCAAGGGTGCCTGGATCCGGCTGTCCAAGGTCCCGCAGGGCAACGGCGGCCAGCTCCTGCTCGGCGTGGCGGTCTTCGCCCCCGGCATCACCTCGACGTCGTTCGTGCTCTCGCTCGGCCCGTCCCTGCTCTCCGGCCTGCTGGGCACGACCAGCCGCATCGTGGCCGGCGCGATGGCCTTCGTGATGTTCCTCGCCGCCACGGGCGTGCAGTTCGCGGTCAAGCAGCTCGCGGTGCGGACGATCCTGCTCGGCGGTGCGGCCAGCATCGTGGTGAGCATGGCCGCCCTGATGGCCGCCGTGCACACCTCCTCGGTCGCCTTCCTGGTCGTCGCCGCCGTCCTGGCGGGCGCCGGACAGGGCATGGGCCAGCTCGGCGGGCTCTCCCTGCTGAACTCCTCCGTCCCCGGCGCCCGCCTCGCCGAGGCCAACGCGGCGCTGAACGTGGGCGGTTACCTCCCCGCCGGTGCGCTGCCCGTCTCGGCCGGCTACCTCAGCGACGCGATCGGCCTGACCAGCGGCGCCACCACCTTCGCGGTGGTCCTGATCGGCCTCGCGGTCGCCGGCGGCCTCGTCGTCCTCACCGGCCGGCGCCGGACGGCCGGGGCCGCGTAAGGAAGCACCAGCCCCACGAGCTCCCACGAGAAGAGGGAACCCCCGCCCTCTGCAGCGCACCGCGACCCCCGACGCGGTGCGCTGTCGCGTTGTGGGTGGGAGGACGCGCCCTCGCCCGGCATGCCCTCTTGACGGCGCCGCCCGCCGAGGACCAGGGTCGTGCAACCAAGCGCAACTGGCTCGGCGACGAAGGCAGTCATGGCACTACGGTTCATCGGCATCGACCCCGACACGGACCAGGAGCACTGCCCGGCGGTGTGGGTCGACGCCGAAGCGAAACCGGAAGCTCATCTGATCGTGCAAGGGTGGCTGGCCGACGAAGCGACACAGGCCGAGTGCTCCGAGAACAGCCCCAAGCCCGACACGGAAGCCGTCATCCGCATTCCGGCACGGATGGTGCCACTGATCAGGGAGGCATGCGATGCCGCAGAACGAGCTTCCCAGCTTCGCTGAGCTACTGGCATCCGCACAGAGAAGCGCTGTCCACTTGGAGCTGCGGGACGCGTACGGCGACAACCCGCGCTTCGCCGCCTGGCGAGAGGGCCACCGCACGGACTGGGACGACCGGGCGTCGTGGTGGCAGGGCTTCCATGAGCACATCGCCCAGGCCGTGCGTCGCGGGGTGGCCGTGCGCCGTGCCCGCGTCATCAGTGAACCGGTGTCGGAGTACATCCAGTGGGAGCACTACGTCACACGCAGCAACGTGGAGGCAGGCGAAGAGGTTCGCTGGCTGCCGAGACGGCTGGCGACGGACCTCCTGCTCCCGCCCAACGATTTCTGGGTGTTCGATGAGCGGCTGACACGCATCCATCACTTCGCCGGTGACGGCTCCCATGTCGTCGACGAGCTCAGCTCGGACCCGGAACTCACCAAGCAGCTCTCTTCGGCGTTCGAGTCGGTGTGGGAGCGCGCCACTCCGCACGTCGCCTACGAAGTCTGAGCCATCGGCATCACGAGAACCATGCCCACCTCGCCGTCGTCCAGCGTCCAGAGAGCCCGTGAGACCATCGCGGCCCGCTTGCGGGAGATGCGGCTGGACGCTGGACTGACCGTGGAGTCCCTGGCGGACCGGTGCGGGTGGCACAAGTCGAAGTCGTCGCGCATCGAGAACACGAAGACGCTGCCTTCCGTTGCCGACATCCGTGCATGGTGCGCCGCGTGTGGAGTCGACGACCAGGCCGCCGACCTCATCGCCGCGTCCCGCAGCGCCGACTCGATGTATGTGGAGTGGCGCAGGCTCCACCGGACCGGCCTGCGCCGGAGCCAGGAAAGCCGTGTACCCCTGTACGAGCGGACACGACTCTTCCGGATCTACTGCGCGAACGTCATCCCGGGCCTTCTACAGACGGAGGCGTACGCGACGGCCCTGCTGTCCGCGATCACCGCGTTCCGGGGAACCCCCGACGACGTCACCGAAGCCGTGGCAGCGCGCCTTGCCCGCTCCCGCGTCGTCGAGGAAGGCAATCACCGATTCGGTCTGCTCGTTGAAGAGGAAGTACTACGACACCGCATGGGGAACGCCGCGACGATGCGAGGACAGCTTGAGTACCTCCTCACGATCATGTCATTGCCACGCGTGTCCTTCGGCGTCATCCCCTTCACGGCCGATCGTCACATGTGGCCGGTGGAGACATTTTCGATCTTCGATGAAGACCGGGTGACCGTGGAGCTGGTGTCCGCCGCGATCACGGTCACCGCCCCCGGCGAGATCGACCTGTACTCGCGAGCCTACGCCGAACTGCAACAACTGGCCGTATACGGGCCGAACGCACGGGCACTGATCAGGGAGGCCATTCGCGCCCTGCGGTGAAGCGCTGCAACAGACTGCAACTTCATGGCTCCCAGCCGGTCCGCATCTCTAGCGTCTGGTCATGACGAAGGACACCGGAGCCTCCCGGTCCCGCCTCAGCGGCGAGGAGGGCTGCATGACGTGCCCATGGCTCAGGGAGCGGATGCGGCAGGCGAGGGAGACGCTCGACCGCACCAAGGTCGCCAGCGCCATGGCCGAGGCACGCGAACACCTCGCAGAGGCCCACTGGAAGGCCGTTGCTCATGACTGAGATGTCGACCTACAAGGCCGCGAGGAAGCGAGCCGATGACACCGCCCGGCTCTTGCGCGAGGCGCTCAAGAGCCTTGGGGTTCGAGAGGCGGACGTTCGGGATATCCGGGGAACAGTAACTGCCTCCGGATATTCCCGCGTGGTGGTGGGAGCGCTCTCCCTGCAGGCTGCCGACAAGCTGGCTGACTCGTTGATCGAGGGGCAGTTGCGAGAGCGCAAGGCGCGGCAAAGAGCAGGCTGGTCCAGTGTCCGAGATGGGTTGGGCCCCCGGACGGGGCGAGGTACCCGCGCGGTGATCCACGGCGAGAACCTGGCAAGGACCTGCGGCGCGATCACGGGTTCGTCCACGTCGGCCGCACCGAGGACGGGCAAGCCGTGATCATACGCAAAAAGGACCGCTGGACCGTCGTCCCCCTGCGGTTGCTCACGCAGGAAGCCGTGGACACGATCAAGGCTCAGGCCGGCATCGGCCCGGTCTGAGCGGGCAACCGCCTAGCCCGGCTCCTCGCCCGGAAGGCCGGTGGAGAAGGTGGGACGGCCCTGCACCGGGCCGGTCGGCCGGAGGGCGTGGGCTGCGACGGTCACGGCGCGTTCGACGATGGTGTAGGCGAGACCGACGTCCATGCCGTCGGCCCCCAGCCCGGCCACGGGGACACGGACCTCCACCACGTCGCCGCGCGAGGTGCGCCCCACGGCGACTTCCGTGGTCCGGTGGCCGTCGGTCTCCACCCGGAGCAGCTCGACCGGTTCGGCGAGATACGCGTACCAGGCGTCGCTTCGCCGGCCGAGTTCGTCGAGCAGCCAGCCGTGGCCGGCGAGCGGTGAGGACGTGGAGTCGGCCGGCTCGTCGTCGGCGAGCCGGGCGGGGCCGACCGCGGCGATCGACTGCAGGAGCGCGTCGCGGCCGGCCTCGGGGTCGGGCATGAGGGTGGTGGCGGGGACGCCGGGCCATCGCACGGCCACCCGCGCACGGCCGGAGGTGAGGTCGACGCTCCGGACGCACAGGCCGAGTCCGGCACTCCCGCGCTGCACGGCACCCAGATCGACGAGCAACGGCGCCCACCATTCGGCCGCGGGCAGTGTGCGGGACGGCCGGACAGGCTGTCGGCTCATCGGGGTCACCCTCCTGGCGCGGGGTGGATCAGATGTTGATGGCGTTCTTGACCCAGTCGGGACAACGCCCCTGAACGCCCTCGCAGTAGGCGGTGATGACGCCCTTGGGCAGTTGCGGGATTTTGATGCTGAAGTCTACTCCCGCACGGACGGGCTGGACCTTGTCGACGCGGCATGTCCTGAAGATCCACCAGCCGCTGCACTTCACGTGCAGCACGTCGGTGAAGTAGTTCCAGGTGTCCGGATATCCGGCGAACTTCTGCTTCCCCGCGGCTCCCGGCCGCGGGTACTGCGTGGTGGCCCGGACGGCCTTCATGGTGAGGTTGTGCTTCTGTTCTATCTTGGCGAGCCCGAAGCCCTTGTCCCGGCGGGGGTCGTAGTACCCCCGTCGCATATAGACGGTCCAGCCGTCACGTTCCTTCCACTGCCCCACCAGGTCGTCGGGCCCGCTGAGCGCCGCGCTCTCCTCCCCGGCGGTACTGGGCGCCTTCCCGGCGCCGAGCTGCTTCACCGCGGAATCCGGGATCCCGTGCCGACCGAGGTCGGCCAGCGAGAACGAGGAATTCCGCGGAATTCCGGACCCGTTGTCGAAGAGGGAGAACTCCACGTCTCCGGACGGGCCCCGGGCGGAGGGCGCTGCTGCCATTGCGGACGCCGGTGCCGCTGCGAACAGCCCGGCCGCGAGGCCGAGGGCCGCCGAGGCGACGGCGTACCGGGATGCATTCACCTTACGCATGGTCCCCCTTGAGGTGACTGCCGTGTCCTTCCGTTGCCGGATCCTCACGATGCGATCCGGCCACCAGCAAGCTAGGGAGACCATGCGCGACGCGTCGACCCCTGCGGGGGCGAATCGGCCAGCCTCGATCGCTGTCGTCAGCAATCACCATTTGCAACAGGGGAGTTGCGTGCCGCACAGCTCACGCGCCGGGGGTCGCGGACCGGGGGGTGGTTCCATTTTCAGCAGGCCGGGGCCCGCAATGTGACCGAAACGTTTTGGCCACGCTCAGGCAGTGGCCGCCTCCAGGGCGAGCCAAGGCTTCCGCACGCCGCACCGGATCGGGGTCCACGGGACCCGGTGGGCCGCCAACCGGGCGCTCGCGACGTCCAGTCAAAGAACTGGGAAAGAACCAATACCCACCCAACCGCGCATGCGTCACCCCATCAGGTGACACTCATGGCGGATGCGGAGAACGGCGCGGTACGGTCGCGCCGACAACCCCAGACAGACGACGGCCCCCGGCCGGGACTGGCATCCCGATCGAGGGCCTGATCATCCAGGAAGCAGCAACCTTCCCAATGACTGAAGCGCAGTCTAGCGCGCACGCGTCCGCGCGCACGGAACCTCCGCGAGCCGGAGTGATCCACATCCGGCACCGGCACGACGCCCACTTCACCGTCGTCGGCAATCACCTCGCCCAGCACCCCGATCTCTCCCTCGTCGCGATCGGCATCGGCGTCCACATCCAGTCGCTGCCCGACGGGGCGTGCGTCGGCATCAAGGATCTGACCCGCCGCTTCCGTGAAGGCGAGCTCGTCATCGGCCGCGCCCTCAAGGAGCTGGAGGATGCCGGTTATCTGGAGCGCCGACGCGTCCGCAGCGGCGACGGACGGGTCTCCACGCGGACGCGCTGGTTCGAGCGTCCCGGCGCCCCGCCCCCGCCGGTCGACCTCGTGAAGCGGCGCCCCGCGCCCGTACGCGCGCCCGAGCCGCCCGCACGGGCGCCGAAGCGTGAACGGACCATCGTGCGCCCGCCGTCACCTGTGGAGCCACCATCGGCGAAGCCGTCACCGGCGGGCGGGCCGGTCGACCGGCCCGCCGCCGAGCTGCTCGCCGGGCTGCGGCGCAGGGACCCGAGGCTGCTGCTCTCCGAGGCGGACGTGCGGCGTCTCGCCCCCGCCGTCCGTACGTGGCTCGACCGGGACGTGGGGCCCGCGCAGGTCACCAGGACACTGACCGCCGATCTGCCCGTCGACCCCATCGTCTGGCCCGCCCGTCTGCTCGCCCACCGGCTGTCCACGTGGCTGCCACCCGCCCTGCCGACACGGCCGGTCGGACATCGTCCGTCCGCCGCCCCCGAGAGCCCTGGACGTCCACTGCCGTTCCAGACCTGCGACGGCTGCGAACGGGCCTTCCGGGCCCCCCGGCCCGGCCTGTGCCGCGACTGCCGCGACGGACCACCGGCGGCCGGCACAGCCGCCTGACCCCAGGGGAGTCCGCGATCAACGCGCCCGGCACGCGCCCGCCGAGCCACCGAGCCGCCGGGTGGCGACGCGGCACCCGCCCGCGGCGCGCTGTCCCACGTACGGGCAGGCTCTACGCACGGACGGCGAGGAACAGCAGGTCGCTGAGCTCCCGCCAGCGCTCGGCGATGTCCGCGCGGTGCTCCAGCACGTCGGAGATGTGCTGCATGCCGAAGAACCCGGCGACGAGCGACCGGGCCGCGGCCTCGGGCACCACGCCGGGCCGCAGTAGCCCGTCCGCGGCCGCGGCCGTCAGCAGCTCGGTGAGCAGCTGCGTCCAGTCGACGTACGGGGTGGGCACCTCGGCGTCGATCTCCGGGCGTTCGATCTGCAGCCGGGCGCCCGCCTGGACGATGACGTCGTCGCGGAAGGCGAGGGCCGCCCGGCTGAGCATCTCCTCGGCGGTCTCCAGCGGGCCGAGGCCCTCCGCCCGGATCTCCTCCAGCAGGACGGGCCAGCGGGCGTAGAGGTGCTCGACGACGGCGACCGCCAGCACCTCCTTGGAGGGGTAGTGGAAGTACACCGCCCCCTTGGTCATGCCCACCCGGTCGGCGACGTCCTTGACCGAGGTCCGCCGGAAGCCCTGCGCCGCGAAGAGCTCCGCGGCGGCCCGCAGGACGAGGGCCTTGGTCCGGATCGAGCGGTCCTGCTTGGGGGCGGGCCCCCGGGTGACGGCGATGGGTTTCGCCGAGAACGCGGACGTCGGTGGTGCCTCGTTCGCCATCTGGGTCTCCGTCTCTTCCCTGACCTGCCCTTCCGCGCGAGGGGACTCCGGAAGGCCATTGCAATATACCTTCCCGACGGTATATTTTCGATTTGCGGTCATACTGATCATGGGAACCGCAGGTCCGGGCCTTGCCGGACAGCTGTCGGCTCCTTGGGGGAGAGAGTTCGTACATGCCTGCCACCACTGCATCCTCGCCGTCGTCCACCTGGGCCGGGAGCCCGCTGCCGGGCTTGGGGCGGGGGCTCAGCCACACCCATCGCGTCCCGCGCCACACCGTCCACAAGGCCGCTGCGACCGAAGTGCTCCTGACCGACGCCCGGCGGCTGGCCGAGGACCGCTTCGCCGTCGCCGCGCTGTGGCCGCGCGACCGGTTCCTGACCCACCGCGGGAGCGGGGGCCACGCCGACCCGATGCTCCTCGTCGAGACCGTCCGGCAGACCACCATCTTCCTGTCGCACCGCTTCTACGGCGTCCCGGCCGACCGCCCCTTCGTCCTGTGCGACCTCGGCTTCGACCTCGACGAGCCGCTGCCGTCCGGGGACGGCAGCCCGTTACCCCTGACCCTCGACGTCTCCCTCGCGCCCACGGCCACCGGTCCCGGACGCTTCGGGATGCGGCTGCAGGCCACCGTCCACCACGGGGAACGGCGCCTGGGTACGGCGTGCCAGAGCTGGCAGGCGGTGACCCCCGAGCGGTACGACCGGATCCGGTACCGCCACCCCGTCTCCCCCGCCGCTCCCGGCGCGTGGGAGCACGCAACTCCCCTGCACCCCGCGGCCGTCGGCTACCAGCGGACCTCGGACGTCCTGCTGGCCACCGTGCCGGGCACCGCCGCCACGGCCGGGCACCGCACGTGGCAGCTGCGGATGGACCAGAACCACCCCGTCCTCTTCGACCACGCCTCGGACCACATCCCCGGCATGGTCCTCATGGAGGCGTTCCGCCAGGCCGCGCACGTCCTCGCGGCCCACGACGCCGGCGCCGGAGCGCACCGCCCCGTGTCCCTCGCCTCGGCGAGCACCGCCTTCCACTCCTTCGGCGAACTCGACGCCCCCGTCACCATCTCCGCCCAGCCCGTCTTCCGGGCGGGCCCCTACCTGAACGTCACCGCCGCACAGCAGGACCGGACCCTGGCCTCCGCGCTGGTACGGCCGGCCCTCCCCGGCACGGAAGGCAGCACGGCATGCTGAGCACCGCACCCTCCACCCCCCCGACCCCGCCGCCCGGCATGCCCGAGCTCTCCCCGCTGGCCGTCGCCGCCGAACAGGTCGCCGCGCTCGCCGGACGGGACGCCGCCGCCGTGGAGGAGGGCCGGCGCCTGACGCCGGAACTCGCCGCGGAGATCGGCGAGTCGGGCTTCGCGCGCCACTTCGTCCCCCGCCGCTGGGGCGGCAGCGCCGGCACGTTCACCGCCCTGCTGGAGAGCGCCGTGCAGATCGCGGAGACCTGCGCGTCGGCCGCCTGGTGCGCGACGCTCTACGCCGCGCACGGCCGGCTGGCCGCGTACCTGCCCGAGGCCGGCCAGCGCGACCTGTGGGCCGACGGCCCCGACGTGCGGATCGCCGCCTCGATCGTCCCGCCCCAGGGCACGGCCGTGGCCGAGGGCGACGGCTGGCGCATCGACGGGCAGTGGTCCTTCGCCAGCGGCATCGACCACGCCGACTGGGTGCTCCTCGCGAGCCGCCCCACGGGCGCCGACCCCCGCGAGCACCGCATCTTCGCCGTCCCCCGCGCGGACGTCACCGTGCTGGACACCTGGCACACGCTCGGGCTGCGCGGCACCGGCAGCAACTCCGTCACCTGCGAGGGCGTCCACGTCCCCGCGCACCGCTCGTTCACCCTCGCCGACCTGCTGCCCGCCCAGCCCGGTGCAGCGCGCTGCCACCAGGTGCCGTACCCGATGGTCGCCGCGCTGATGTTCGCCGCGCCCGTGCTCGGCGGTGCGCGCGGCGCCCTGCGCGAGTGGCGGGAGGCGACGGCGGTGCGACGGCGCGTCGACGGCCGCCCGGCCCGCGAGACGCCCTCCGCCCAGCAGGTGCTGGCCCGTTCCTCCGCACAGATCGAGGCCGCCCGGCTGCTCCTCCTGCAGGCCGCGCAGCGCGCGGACGGCGGCGCCGTCACGCCCCTGAGCACGGCCGAGAACCAGCGGGACGCGGCCATGGCCGCCGACCTGTGCGTGGAGGCCGTCGACCGGCTCTTCCGCACCTCCGGCATCCGCGGCCAGATGGAGAGCGACTCGCTGCAGCGCCGGTGGCGCGACGTCGGCGCCGCCGCCGGCCACGCCGCCCTGGGCTTCGAGGCGGCGTCCGCCGCGTACGCCGGTGCGGCCTACGGGGGGCACGCATGACCGCGCCCGCCGTCGAGCGGACGGCGGGCCCGCACTCCCCGCCCGAACGGCTCGCCCGCGCAGGGCACATCGCCTTCTTCGACGTCGACGAGACGGTGCTCGCGGCCAAGAGCATGCTCGACTTCTGGAGCTACTGGACGCTGGAGTCCGAGCCCGGCGGCTTCCTGAGCGACGGGGGCCACCCGGGCCCCGCGGCACGGGCGCTGCCGGCCGGCGCCGACCGGGCCGAGCGGAACCGCGCCTACTACCGCCGGTTCGCCGGTGTCCCCCTCGCCCGGCTGCAGCGGGCCGGCGAACAGTGGTACGCCGCCTACCGCCGCAACCGGGCGGCCTTCGTGACCGCCGGCCTCGCAGCGCTGGACCGGCACCGCGACGCGGGCCACGGCGTGGTGCTGGTCTCCGGCTCGACGCACGCGCTGCTCGCTCCCCTCGCCCGGGACGTGGGCGCCGACCTGGTGCTGTGCACCGAGCAGATCACCGGGCCGGACGGCGTCCTCACCGGCGAGGTGCACCACCCGATGATCGGCGAGGCCAAGGCCCGGGCCGTGACCGCGCTGCTCGCACAGCTGCCGGCGGCCGCGGAGGACTGCTTCGGCTACGGCGACCACACCAGCGACCTGGCCATGCTGCGGGCCGTGGGCCGGCCGGCGGTGGTCGGCGGGGACCCGGCCCTGCTGGCGCAGGCGCGCCGCCACGGCTGGCCCGTCCTCCCCGCGACCGCCGGGCCCCGCACCGCGCGGGCCGCGGCCGTCGGGTAGGACGCTCCGCAGGCCGGGCCCCAGGGCCCGGCCCCTCCCGGACAGAAAAACATACCTTTCAGAAGGTATGTTGTGCGCAGTGATCATCCTCCGACGGGACGGAAGGGGAAGAGGTGGCACAGCAAGAGAGAGCCCGGCGTACGCGCGAGCTCTTCCTGGACGCGGCGGCCGAGGAGTTCGCCCTGCGGGGCTACGCGGACACCACCCTGCACGCGGTCGTCGCGCGCACCGACATGACGAAGGGGGCGCTCTACGGGCACTTCCCCTCGAAGGAACACATCGCCGGCGCGCTCGTGCAGCAGGCGCTGGAGGCGTGGCGGGCGCTGCGCCGGCACTGCGAGGCGCCGGACCGCACGGCCGCGGCGGCCCTCGAAGCGCTCGCCCTTGGCCTGGCCGACCGGCTGTGCACGGACGTCCGCTTCCGGGCGGCGCTGCGGCTGACCGCGGACCGGCGCCCGCACGACGCGGACGTCCCGGACGTCTTCGAGGACGCCCGGCAGTGCCTGATCGCCCTCGTCCACCGGGCCCAGCACGAGGGCGCGGTGCGGCCCCATCCGCCGGAGGTGCTCGCCCAGTTGCTGCTGGTCTTCGTCTACGGCACCCTGCACGCCTCGCGGCACGGGGCACAGGACGAACCGCTGCCGGGATGGGAGGAGGCGTGGCGGGTTCTGATCGAGGCGCTTTCCGTGAAGGAACACGCCGGCAAGGAACGCGCCGGAAGCCGCACCCAAAAACATACCTTCCCGAAGGAATCCTGACCGCCACCGCCCGGCACCACGACAACGGAGGACATCAGATGACCGTGGTAGACGAGTTCCAGCCCGCGCCCGGCACGGACGACGTCGACGACGTCGACATGCGCCACCTTCGCTACTTCCTCGCGGTCGTGCGCGCCGGCACGGTCTCCGCGGCGGCACAGGAGCTGCACATCTCCCAGCCCAGCCTGAGCCAGCAGATCCGCCGGCTGGAACGGCGCGTCGGCGCCCCGCTGTTCCACCGCAGCTCACGCGGTGTCGAACTCACCGCCGGCGGGCGGGCGTTCCTCCACGGCGTCCGGGACATCCCCGGCCGGCTCAGGTCGGCCATCGCGGCGGCGGCGCCCGCCCCCGCCGACCTCCCGGTCGGCGTCTGCCACGGCGTGCCCGCCGAGGTGCTCGCCGAGATCCAGTGCGGGCTCACCGGCCGCAGCGCCCGGCCCGACGGCGCGGAGGGCGGCCCGGCGCCGCGGCTGACGATGCGCAGCGTGCACTCGGCGAGCCAGCTGGAGCTGCTGCAGCACGGGGAGCTCGCCTTCGGCGTCGTACGGATCCCCATCGACGCCCCGGGGCTCGTCCTGGCCACCGTCTGGGACGAGCCCCTCGGCGTCGTCCTGCACTCCGGCCACCCGCTCGCCGCCCGGCCGGCGCTGACCTGGGCCGATCTCGCCGCCCAGCGGCTGCTGTGGTTCGACACCGGGTGCGCGCCGGGCTACGCCGAGGCCGTGCTGTCCCAGCTCGCGGCGCTCGGCTGGCAGCCGGAGGTGCACCCGATGGACCACGACCAGCAGGCCCTGTTCGTCCACGCCCTGCAGTCCACCCCCGACCTGGTGGCCCTGCGTCCCCAGCCCTCCGTGCACGGCTACCCGCAGCTCACCTGGCGTCCGCTGCCCCCGCACGGCGCACCCCGCGAGCGGCTCGCGCTGGCCGCGCTCGACGGCGGCCCGCACGCCCGCACCCTGCGCCGGGTGGCGGCCGCGCGCTACTGGCCGGTCGGCCACTGACCCGGGGCGGCAACGGACCGAAGGATGGCGGCTATTGCCGCCATCCTTTTTTGCTTATGACCGTCCTGCAGCCATAGGAAATACAGCATGGCGGCTACATCTTTTTCGTCTTGGACGCAGTCCGAACAAGCCAACTAGCGTGGTGTCCACGGCGCTTGAACGACAAACGGCCGCCGAATTCCCGGAATTGCTCCGCAGCGTCGCGGACTTCCAGTCCGCCCGTGCTCATCTCCCAGGGGGAATGCGTGATCAAGACAAAGCTGACCGAATTGCTCGGCATCGACCACCCGGTGATCAGCGCACCGATGGGGTCGGTGGCCGGCGGCCGGCTGGCCTCCGCCGTCACCGCGGCCGGCGGACTGGGCCTGGTCGGCGTCAGCTACGGCGACGCGGCCTTCATCGACGAGCACGTGGAGCAGGCGGCGCAGGCCGGCGGCGTCTGGGGCGTCGGCTGCGTGATGTTCACGTTCGACGAGCGCCCCGGCCTGTGGGAGCAGGTCATGGGCTACGCACCCCCGGTGGTCGCCCTCTCCTTCGGCGACGAGGAGCAGGTCCACCGCTACGTGGGCCGGGCCCGCGAGGCGGGCTCGCACGTGGTGGTGCAGGTCCACGACCCCGAGCAGGCGGCCGTCGCGCTGCGGGCCGGCGCCGGTGTCATCGTCGTCCAGGGCGCCGAGGCGGGCGGTCACCACAAGCGCCGGCTGGCCACGCTGCCGCTGGTCCCCGCCGTCCTCGACATCGTCCAGGGCGCCGTGCCCGTCGTCGCCACCGGCGGCATCGCCGACGGCCGGGGCCTCGCGGCCGCCCTCGCCCTGGGCGCCGACGGCGCCATGGTGGGCACCCGCTTCGCCGCCACCGAGGAGTCGCTGGCCTCGGCCGGCTTCAAGTCCACGATGGTGAGCGCCCGTACGGCCGACACCGTCGACAGCCGCGCCTTCGACGTCGTCCGCGGCATCCCCTGGGACGCCGTCTACACGGCCCGGACCGTCGCCAACGACTTCACCCGCACCTGGGAGGGGCGCGACGAGGAACTGGCCGAGCGCCGCGCCGAGGTGGAGCCGGCCTGGCTCGCCGCCGTGGCCCGCGACGACACCACGCAGCGCGCCATGTTCGCGGGCGAAGTGCTCGACCTCGTCCACGACATCCGCCCCGCCGGCGACGTCGTCCGCTCCCTGGTGACCGAGGCCGAAGACGCCCTCGGCCGCCTCGTCCACGGCATCACGGCCCCCGCCGGCGCCTGACGGCCCCGGCACCCCCCTCCCCCACCGAGCACCCACCCCGAAGAGGAAACGATGATTCACGTCCTGACCCTGACCTACCTCCAGCCCCGCGACGTCGTGGACGCCCACATGGCCGGGCACAAGGAGTGGCTGCGCACCCACGCCGACCAGGGCCGCATCCTGCTCAGCGGCCCGAAGGCCGGGGGCGGCGCGGTGATCGTCACCGCCGACCTCGACGAGGAGCAGGTCACCGCGCTCATCGAGAGCGACCCCTGGCACGAGCGGGGCATCGCCTCGTACGAGACCGCCGCCTTCGAGGCCCGGTTCGCGTCCCCCGGCGTCACCCTCTCCCCCACGCCGGACGACTCCGTCTACCTCATCAACGTCGCCACCACCGACTCCGCCGGCGAGTCCGTCGACGCGCTCGCCGAGGCCGTCGAGCACGTCTCCGCCACGGCCGCCGGCTTCCGCGGCTCCCGCCTGCTGACCAGCGTCGAGGGCGACGCCATCGTCAACCTCGCGGCCTGGTCGAGCCAGGAGGAATTCGACGCGATCTTCGAGGACCCGGAGTTCACCGCCCGCTACCAGGCGTTCGCCAAGACCACCACGGGCGCCAAGTACCGCCTCTACCGCACCAGCCGGGTCATCACCCCCGCCCGCTGACCCGCGCTCCCCACCCCCCACCCCTCGACTTCTCGCACACTCTTCCCACAGGAGACTTCCATGTCGTCAACGCCGTCAACGCCGGAGGAATACGACCTCATCGTCATCGGCTTCGGCGCCGCCGGCCTGTCCGCCGCCGTCACCTACGCCGAGGCCACCGCGGACCGCGGGACGCCCGTGCGCATCGCGGTGCTGGAGAGGTCCGCGAAGGAGGACCGCGGCGGCGCCACCCGCTGGACGGGAGCCTTCCTGCGCGTCAACGAGGACCGGCAGCTCGACACCGACTACGCCGACCACCTCACCCGCGAGTCGAAGGGCCTGGTCGACACCGCCTACGTCGCCCGGCTCGCCCAGGAGACCCCGCAGACCCTCGCCTTCGTCGAACGGCACGGCGTCGAGATCTCGTACGACGCATTCCCGCTGCCGCACACGTTCGACGGCGGCGTCCCGTCGATGACCCCGCCCGCCAGCCCGCTCGGCGGCGGCGCCTCGATCGTCTCCCACCTCGGCGCCGCCCTGGAGAGGGACCCGCGCGTCGACATCCGCTACGAGACCGAGGCGCTGCGCCTGACCACGACCGACGAGGGCGCCGTCGACGGCGTCGTCGTCCGCGGCCGCGACGGCCGCACCCAGCAGCTGCGCGGCCGCTCCGTGGTCCTGGCCTGCGGCGGCTTCCAGGGCAGCGTCGAGGCCCTCACCCGCTACGTCGGCGAGCGCGCCTGCGACCTGCCGCTGATCGCGTCGGGCATCGCCAACAACCGCGGCGACGCGCTGCGCATGGCGATGGAGCTGGGCGCCGACACCGCCGGCCAGTTCGACATGATCCACGCCGAGCCGGTCGACCGCCGCACCAAGGCCGCCGACGCCGTCCTCTACGGCTTCGCCTGCGGCATCTTCCTCAACGGCAAGCTGGAGCGCTTCTTCGACGAGGGCCGCGACACCTGGGACAACACCTTCGAGCACGTCGGCTACGAGATCTGGAAGAACCAGGACCAGGAGGCGTACTGGATCGCCGACGCCAAGACCCTGGCCATTCCCGGCATCATGAACTCCCTGCTCAGCGACGTCCCGCCGGAGCAGGCCGGCACCCTCGGCGAACTCGCCGCGAAGCTGGGCGTCGACCCGGAGGGCCTGGAGAAGTCCGTCGCCGAGTTCAACGCCGCCTGCGGCCCCGGCGAGTTCGACCACACCCGCCTCGACGGCAAGAGCACGACCGGCGTCACCCCGCCCAAGTCCAACTGGGCCACGCCGCTGGACACCGCGCCGTTCATCGGCGTCCCCGTGACCTCCGCCGTCTGCTTCACCTATGGCGGCATCCGCACCGACCTCGACGGCCGGGTCGTCACCCCGTCCGGCGCACCCATCCCCGGCCTGTACGCCGCGGGCGAGGCCACCGGCCTCTACTACCACTCCTACCCGCCGGCCACCTCGGTCCTGCGCTCGCTGGTCTTCGGCCGGATCGCCGCCACCCACGCGGCGGCGCGGCAGACCGCGTGAAGCGGCCCGCCCGCCACGTCATTCCACTAGGGGGAAACACACCATGTCCATCATCAACATCGACGTCACCCTGCGCGACGGCGGATACCGGAACGGGTTCAACTTCCCGCTGGACTACGCCCTCAAGCACGCGAAACTGAGCGTCGAGTCGGGATTCGACTGGGTCGAGATCGGCTACCGCAAGGGCTCGTTCGCCCCGATCCCGGACCTCGGCCTGACCGGGCGCGGCGAGGACGACTACATCGCGGCGGTGGCGGAGGAGATCGGCGCCGACAAGGTCGCCCTGATCCTCCACCCGAAGAACATCAACGACGACGACCTCCCGGACATGTACCGGGCCGGCGCCCGCCTGATCCGCATCGTCCTGCCCCCGCGGGGCTACGAGGCCGGCCTGGACCGCATCCGCCAGGCCAAGGAGCTCGGCTTCACCGTGGGCGTCAACTTCGCCCGCGTCAGCCAGCTGCCGGCCCGCACCGTCGTGGAGCTGGCGGCCGCGAGCTCGGACGCCGGGGCCGACGTCGTCTACCTGGCCGACTCCAACGGCGCCCTGTCGCCGGTGGACGCCGCCTCCCTCACCACCCTCACCCGGTCCGTCGTCGACGGCGCGGTGGGCCTGCACGCGCACAACAACCTCGGCCTGGCCCTCGCCAACGCCATCGCCTCCATGGGCCACGGCGCGACCTGGATGGACTCCTCCGTCCAGGGCATGGGCAAGGGCCCCGGCAACCTCATCGCCGAGCAGTGGATGGCCCACCTGGAGCGCACGGCCCAGGACGGCGGCCGCCTCCACCTCGCGCCGCTGCTGGAGCTCGCCGACCTGCTGCTCGCCAGCATCCCCGAGGGCACGCCCTCGCTGCCGCTCCCGGACCTGCTGCTCGGCCAGTACGACCTGTCCGTCGAACACCGCACGACCGTCAACTGCGGGCACCGCGCGGGCATCGAGGCCGCACGCACCCTGTCGGTGGCCCGGTGACCTTCCCCGGTCCTCCTGTGCCGGCGGCGGTCTTCGCCCCGAAGACCGCCGCCGCCAGGGCGAGGGCACTCGTCCTCGCCCCCGTGCTGCCCCAGTGGGACGAGGGCGCCTTCTTCGCCCCCGTCGTCCGCGCCCTCACCGGCGCGGGCGTGCACGTCACCGTCGTCGACACGCTCGCCGCGTGGGACGAGGACGTCACCTCGCTGGCCGCCCTCACCGACCGCTGGCGCACGCTGCTCCCCCGCTTCGGCCCGTTCGACCTGCTGTGCGGCAACGCCCTCGGCGGGGCACTGGCCCAGGCCCTGCTGCCCGCCGTCGACCCGGCCACCGGCGTCCTGCTCGTCTCGGCACCCGCCGTGGCCGACGCGCTCCTGGAGAGCCGGCTGACGGAGATCGCCGACGCGGCCGGCGCCGGGCGCCTTGCCGAGTCCCTGGCCCTGCTGCACCACTACGTCCTGCCCGAGGGCACCCCGGAGCAGGCCCCGGCGGACGCCGTCCTCGCCGACCCGGGCGGCGCCGCCCGGCGGCTCGCCGGCGGCCTGCCCCTGCTGTGCGGCATCGACAGCACCGACGCCGTCACCGGGCACCCCGGGCCGCTGCTCAACGTCGTCGGCGGCCGCTCCCGGCTCGTTGGCGCCCGGCACACGGCGGCCGCCCCCCACCACCACGTCCAGGTCATGCCCGGCTGCGGCATGCGCCCGCACACCGAGAGCGCACCCGAGGTCTCCGCCGCCGTCGCGGACTTCACCGGGGCCTTCCTGCGCGAGAGGGAACTGTAAGAAGTGACTGAGAAGAAGAGCATCGCGGTCCTGCCGGGCGACGGCATCGGCCCCGAGGTCGTCCACGCCGCCCTCGAAGCGATCGACGCGCTGCACCTGCCCCTGGACCTCCGCTTCGGCGACATCGGCTGGGAGTGCTGGCGCGAGGAGGGCGACCCCGTCCCCGAGCGCACCTGGAAGCTGCTGGAGGAGACCGACGCCTGCCTGCTCGGCGCGATCACCAGCAAGCCGCTGCGCGAGGCCGAGGCCGAGCTGGCCGAGCCGCTGCGCGGCACCGGCCGCCGGTTCGTCTCGCCCGTCGTCCAGCTCCGCCAGCGCCTGGGCCTGTACGCCAACGTCCGCCCGGTCAGCGACCTGGAGAACGGCGCCTTCGACTTCGCCGTCATCCGCGAGAACACCGAGGGCCTCTACGCCGGCCTCGACTTCCACGGCCTCGACGACGCGCTGTGGAACGCCGTGCGCCACCACCCCAACGCCGCCGCCTCCGGCCCCGACGCCACCAGCGTCACGCTGCGCCTGCAGACCCGCTTCGGCATGGACCGCCTGCTGCGCTTCGGCTTCGAGTACGCCCGCGCCCACGGCCACCGGCTGCTCACCCTCGTCGACAAGCCCAACGTCCTGCGCAACAGCAGCAACTTCCTGCGCGAGCGCCTGGAGCTGATGGCGGGCGAGTACCCGGAGATCGAGACCGAGGTCCTCAACGTCGACGCGGTCGCCCTGTGGATGGTCCGGCGCCCCGAGCGCTTCGGCGTCCTGGTCGCCGAGAACATGTTCGGCGACATCCTCTCCGACCTCGGCGCCGGCGTCATGGGCGGCCTCGGCCTGGCCCCCAGCGGCAACATCGGCGACCACGGCGCCTACTTCGAGCCCGTCCACGGCAGCGCCCCCGGCATGGCCGGCCAGGGCAGGGCCAACCCCATGGCCATGCTGCTCACCATCGGCCAGCTCCTCGACCACCTCGGCATGCCGCTGCCCGCCGGACAGCTCCGCGAGGCCGTCCGCACCGTGGTCCGCGCCCGCAGCACCGTCACCTACGACCTGGGCGGCAGCGCCACCACCGCACAGGCCGCCGCGGCGGTCGCCGACGCGCTGCGCCCGGCCGGCTCCCCGCAGGAGGTCTCCGCATGAGCACCCACCACGCCGTCCCCGTCGTCCCCGTCGTCCCCTCCGAGATCGTCGACCGCCTCGCCCGCCTCGACACCGCCTCCGTCTCCGACGCCCTCGACAGCCTCGGCATCCGCGGTGTGCTGAGCGGCGTCGCCGCCCGCGTCCCCGGCGCCCGGACGGCCGGCCTCGCCCACACGGTCACGTACCGCCCGGTGGACGCGAGCGGGAAGACCTTCCACAACGCCGCCAACTACCTCGACGACGTCCCCGCCGGATCCGTGGTGGTCGTCGACAACGCCGGCAGCACCGACTGCACCAACTGGGGCTCGCTGCTCACCACCCTCGCGCGCCGCCGGGACGTGCGCGGCACCGTGCTGCACGGCTCGGCCCGCGACGTCGCCGAGATCCGCGCCATGGGATACCCCCTGTTCAGCACCGGCGTGACCATGGTCAGCGGCAAGAACCGCGTCGAACTCGCCGCCACCGGCCACAAGGTCACCGTCGGCGGCACCACCGTCCGCCCCGGCGACGTCATCGTCGCGGACGACAACGGCGCCCTCGTCGTACCGGCCGAGCACGCCGCCGAGGTCGCCGAGCGCGCCGAGCGCGTCGAGGGCACCGAGACCGCCATCGCCGCCGCCATCGCCGAGGGCCTGCGCCTGGACGAGGCCCGGCAGAGGTTCGGCTACGCCAAGCCCTGGGACGGCCCGGCCACCGGAGAGCACCGTGCCTGACCTGTCCGGCGGCGTGGTGGACGTCCACTACCACGCCGGGCCCGACCTCTACGAGCGCCGGCTGACCTCCTGCCGCGCCGCCCGCGCCTACGCCGCCGTCGGCGGCTGGGTCGTCGTCAAGAGCCACCTGGGCTCCACGGCGTCCCGCGCGTGGGAGGCCCGCGAGGCCGGGCTGCCCGTCTCCGGCGCGGTCGTCCTCAACGACCTCGCCGGGGGCGTCCGGGCCCAGGTCGTCGAACAGTCCGTGTACGAACACGGCCCGGACAGCCCCGCCCGGCTCGTCGTCCACCTGCCCACCCTCACCGAACCCGGCCACCCCGCCACCGCCCTGCGCCGCCGCCCCTTCCACCCCCGGCTCACCGCCGACGCTTGGCTGGGCGCCCGGGTCCTGGACGACGAGGGCCGGCTGCGGAAGGAGGTGAGCGAGGTCCTGCGCGCCGCCCGCGACCTGCCCGTGGCCATCGCCACCGGGCACTGCAACCGCGAGGAGGCCCTCCGGGTCGTCGACGAGGCCGTCCGGCTGGGCGTGCCCAGGGTCCTGCTCACCCACGCCACCCACCCCATGTCCGGCTTCACCCCCGCCGACCTCGCCGACCTCGCCGAGCCCGACTGCGTCTACGTCGAACTGACCGCGCTCACCCGGCTCCTGGGCCACCACGACGCGGAGCAGTTCCGCACCGTGCTCCACGCCCACCCCCGGATCGTCTACAGCTCCGACCTCGGCCAGCTCGACCAGCCGGGCGTCGCGGAGTGGCTGGTGATGAGCGCCGACTGGTTCGCGGAGGCGGGACTCACCGAGGAGCGGATCAAGGAGGTCACCTCCACCAATCCGGCCCGGCTGCTCGCCCCCTGAACGACGGCGGCGCGCCGCCGCCGTGCCCCACGCGTCACCCCATCCCCCACACGCATCACCCTCCACCACAGCCCCGCCACAGCCCCGCCACAGCCCCACCAGGGTCCTTCACAGGGAGAAACCGTGACACCCCCGGCGTACGCCCCACCGGCACCGCACATCGGCCCCGCGCGTCCCACCGACGCGGAGAACTGCGCCCTGCGCGCGGACATCCGCCGCCTGGGCGACCTGCTGGGCGAGACGCTGGTCCGCCAGGAGGGCGAGGAGCTCCTCGACCTGGTGGAACGGGTGCGGGCGCTGACCCGTACGGACGGCGAGGCGGCGGCCGGGCTGCTGGGCGCGACGGACCCGGAGACGGCCGCCAAGCTCGTCCGGGCCTTCGGCACGTACTTCCACCTGGCCAACGTCACCGAGCAGGTGCACCGCGGCCGGGGCCTGGCCGCACTGCGGGCCCGGGAGGGCTCCCCCATCAGCCGCGCCACCGCCCTCCTGGGCGAACCGGAACTGCAGCGGCTGCGCGAGACGGCCCGGCACTTCTCGGTGCGGCCGGTCTTCACCGCGCACCCCACCGAGGCGGCCCGGCGCAGCGTCCTCAACAAGCTCCGCCGCATCGCCGAGCTGCTCGACGGGCCGACGACGGGCGGCGACGGACGCCGCACCGAGACGCACCTGGCCGAGACCATCGACCTGCTCTGGCAGACCGACGAGCTGCGCGTGGCCCGCCCCGAGCCGGCCGACGAGGCCCGCAACGCCGTCTACTACCTCGACGAGCTCCACCGCAGTGCCGCGCCCCGGGTCCTGGAGGAGCTGACGGAGGAGCTGCGCGCGGCGGGCATCGCCCTGCCCGCCGGCACCCGCCCGCTGACCTTCGGCACCTGGATCGGCGGTGACCGCGACGGCAACCCCAACGTCACCCCCGACGTGACGTGGAACGTCCTCCTCCTCCAGCACGAGTACGGCGTCGACAACGCCCTGCGCGTCGTCGACGACCTGCGCGGCGCCCTGTCCTCCTCGGTGCGGCTGGGCGGGGCGACGGAGGAGCTGCTGGCGTCGCTGCGCACGGACCTGGAGCTGTTGCCGGAGATCAGTCCGCGGTACAAGCGGCTGAACGCGGAGGAGCCGTACCGGCTGAAGGCGA
>NZ_BMVB01000030.1 GCF_014650495.1 Streptomyces cinnamoneus
CGCGAGCCACTACCAGGCCATAGTCACCCTCGCCTGCCTACGGCTATGGCTGCCCTGACTTTGCGGACACGCCCTAGCGGGCGTTTCGGCCCCGGCGTCACCCACCCTGCGCGCCCAGTTCCTGCCGCCGCGGCACCGGAACCATCCGTTGGAACCGCCCGGTGGGGGCACCACACCGATGCCCCCACCCCCTGTGCAGCTAGTCCTCGTCGTGGCAGAGCAACAGGCTTATGTCACTGTTGCCGATGCTGGCACCGAACGTCAGCCGGGCCTCGTGTCCTTCCGCAAGGTTCATGACTTGCAGGTCGAGGAGCACCACCCCTCATCACCTCCCTCCCTGCCGATTCGAGGCAGGCCGGGCTCGCAGGGGACAACGGCCGACCCCAAGCGCCGGTCCACCCCACCTCATCGTCGCAATGAGCCATGGCCCCACACAGGCGCAAGCCCCCGGCGGCTAGCTCGCACCACCCCGCCGCAGCGCCCGACCGGCGCAAAACCGGATCACACACCAGCCCGTCCAAGGTGCGATCGCCATGGACGACACCGGCCCACCACCCATCCACGTTGCTGCGGCGGCCCACCCCGGGGGTGCGCTTTCGCCCTGTCCACGGGCCGCCACGCCGATCCCGGCACGGTCGAGCGGGCCTCGGGCCCCGTGGCACGTCCCTCCGACCTACCGCTGACCTACCGCCGCAGCAGCGCGAGCATGCCCGCCGTGTCGTCCAGGCCGTCGCCGGTGCCCTGGGCGAGGCGGCGTTCCATCAAGCGGAAGTACGGCAGGACCAGTTCGGCGCTGACCCCCTGGTCCTGGGCCGTGCGCAGGAGGGTCGCGGTGCCCGCCACCTGCATGGCGAGGTTGGAGTCGGCGCCGGCCGAAGCGCCCGCCGCGTGGGCTGCGGTCATGGCGCCGAGCCACTCGGTGAGCAGCGGGGTGAAGGCGGCGCGGTCGATGCCTTCTCCCTCGACCAGGGCGGTGGCCTGCATCATCCCGGCGAAGAGGCCGTACATGCCGCACAGCAGTGCCACGTCGTGCAGGGCCGCGTAACCCGCGTCCGTGCCCACGAAGCGCGCGCCCGCCGGGACCTCCAGGGTCGCGCGGTGGGCGTCGTACAGCTCGCGGGAGCCGCTGTAGAGGACGTACGCGCCGGATCCGGCGGCCCCGATCATCGGCGGGACGGCCATGATCCCGCCGTCCAGGAACCGGGCCCCGCGGGCGCCGGCCCATGCCGCCCGTTCCCGGGCCGCCGCCGGGGTGCCGGTGGTCAGGTCGATCACGTCCTTGCCGGTGAGGTCGACGCCGTCCAGGACGGCGTCGACCGTGGCGCCGTCGAGCAGGCACAGCACGACCAGGTCGGCCGCGGCGACGGCCTCGGCGGGGCTCGCGGCGGTCCCGGCGCCTTCGGCGGCTAGGGCCTCGGCCTTGGCGGGGGTGCGGTTCCAGACGGTCAGGGGCCGGCCGGCGGCCAGCCAGGCGCGGGCGAGGGCGGTGCCCATGGCTCCGAGTCCGAGGAGGGCGATGCGGGTGTTCTTGTGCGCGTTCGTCATGCCCTTAGCCTTGGGCGGGACCGATAGTTGATCAAGTACGCACTTCGAGGTGGGTACTTACCCCGGGGTGAGCGTGCTGGTCAGAGGGGGAGGAGCGAGGATGGCGACGAGCGGCAGGCCCGGCGCGGCCCACTGCGGGATCGACGCGGCGATGGAGGTCGTCGGCGGCAAGTGGAAGGTGCTCATCCTGTGGGTCCTGGAGCAGGGGCCCCACCGGTTCGGCGAGCTGCGCCGTCTGATTCCCGGCGTCACCGAGAAGGTCCTGGCCGCGCAGCTGCGCGAGCTGGAGGCCGACGGCATTGTCCACCGCGAGGTCTACGACGAGGTGCCGCCGCGCGTCGAGTACTCCCTGACGCCGATCGGCTGCGAACTCGGCGAAGCACTCGCCCCGCTGGGGGCCTGGGGCGCCAAGCACCTGGTCCCCGGCGGGGCGTGACCGGAAGCGGCGAGTACGGACGCGGCGAGTACGGACTCGGGCCGGTACGGACTCAGGCCGGTACGGACTCGGGCCGGCACGGACTCGGGCCGGTGCGGATGCGGGGGCATTGGTTGCTGTCCCCGCATCCGCAGGAGGCGGGGGTCAGCCGCAGATCGGGTTGACGACCTGATCGTCGACGTTCACCGCGTATCCGTCACAGCCACCACGGATGTTGGAGAAGTGGTACTGCAGGTGCGGCTTCGCCACGAGGGGCTTGACCAGCGACACGTACTGGTAGGCGTCGCCGTGCCCGGCCCGCTTGAGGATGTCGTACGCCTGGGCGGGGCTCAGGTACGTCGGCCCGTCGATGGCCGCGACCCCTCCCCACGGCGCCCGGTAGGTGGTCAGCGGACCCACCTCGCCGTTCAGAGTCGCTTTGACCTGCACCGACTTGACGGCCGACTGGCGGTCGGCAGTGTTGAAGACGAACCGCCAGTCCGTGACCTTCGAGACGTCCTGGGTCCTGCCACCGGGTGCGCTGCCGTCCGCCAGCATGAGCTTGGCGTTCGGGTACTCCAGGTGCACCCGCAGGGTGACCAGCTCGGTCAACTGCTGCAGGGAGAGCTGCGCGACGCCCTGCGCGACGTGCGCCGCCGGGCCGGCCGCGACGGGCACGACGGGCACGGCCGCCTGCGCCGCGCCGGCGCCGAGCATGCCCGTCGCGACGAACGCGCAGGCTGCGACCGGGGCTACGAGTCTCGCCTTGAGTTTCATGCCACTCCGTTTCGTGGAGATGCGTACTCGGGCGGATCGGCCCGCGCCACGGCGCGGGCACGACGGCGAGCCTCGTCGATGCGGAATGTCCGGGCAAGCGGTCATTCGGCCACGGACCGCGCGGTCAGTAGCGGACGGTCTGCCAGTCGCTGTCGTCGTTCACGCGACGGATGTTGGGGTGCAGGATGGTGATCAATCCGCGGCCCGCCTCGTCACAGTGCCTGTTGCCGAAGAGCTTGACGTCGACAACGCCCTTCCACCAGTGTCCGCGCACGTACGTGTCGGCCGTCGGCGTCTGCCAGCACAGGCCGACGTTCTGGCCGTTCTGGTTCGATCCGTAGATCCAGATCGATGCCACCTTCTTCCTGGTGTCCTTGAAATGGATCTGCTGTCCGTTCTGCCCGGCGACGGCCGTACCGGTCGTGGACAGGACACCGGCGGCGGCGATGCCGAGAGCGGCCACGCCGAGGGCGGTGGAGCGCACGATGCGCATGATGGGGTTTCTCCCTTGTGAGCCGAGTGGTCGGTGGGCGCCCGACGGTGATCATTTCGGCTCGCCCGTCCACCGGGAAGATCGTTTCTGGTCAACGCCCTGGCCGCCGCGCTTCCGGGCCGCCGGGCCTCCGGGCCTCCGGGCCTCCGGGCCTCCGGGCCGTCGACACGGCTGACATCATCTGCCGGTGACATCCAGCCCCCCGGCCCGTACCGCCACCGTCCCCGCCCCCGCCCCCGCCCCCGCCTTCAGCGGTGACTTCGAAGCCCACATCACCGTCCCGGCCGGTGACGCCCCGCTCGCCGAGCGGTACGCCGCGGCGTGCGGTGCGAAGTTCACGCACATCCTGCTCGACCGCGGGCGTACGCCCAGCCAGCCGATGGTCACGCTCCGCTCCTCCGGACCGCTGCCCGACGTCCGCGAGGCCGTCGACGGCGTCGTGCGCGGGCTGCAGGACGCGGGGGCCGAGGTGGTGCGGGTGAAGGTCGAGGCGGTGCCGTGGGCCCTCGGGGTGCCCGAGAGCGACGAGGCCGCCGCAGCGCTCGGGGAGAGCTACTACTTCGAGCACCACCTCAAGCTGCTGCTCCCGCCCGGCGCCGACCTCACCGCGCTCGCCCGGCTCGCCTCCGCCCACACCGCCCACCTCTCGCGCAACGCCCGCCGGGTGCGGGCCGACGGGCGTGCCGAGCGGTTCGTGACGCAACGGTGCCGCGCGGTCGGCCGGCGGACCGCCGGGGTGCGGCTGGACGCGCTGGTGGCGGCCGTGGAGGACGGCGGCCACGACATCATCTCCGCCGAGCGCGAGTTCGTCGTCCACGACAGCGACGGATCGCTCGACGCGGGCTGGATCACCGAGCAAGGGAGAGACGCATGACGGCCACACCGTGGGAGCAGTTCGGCTACGGCCCCTGGGACGACACGGCGGTCGTCCCCCAGTCGCCGCCCGACGAGGCCACCCGCCTGGCCAAGGACCTGCCGCCGACCCTGCTGCCGGTGGTCGGCGAGGGCGTCGTCCAGCGCGCGGCCTACGACCCTGCCGTCAATCACCACATGCGGGGCATGCGGCTCACCGAGCCGCAGTTCGCGAGTGCCCGTACCGGCGAAGCGTGGCTCTCTGCCCGGCGCCGGGCCCTCGACCTCGCCCTCGCGGCCGTCGCCGGCTCCGGGTGGGCCGGCCATCTCGTGCTGCGCGGCAGCGTGCTGCTGAAGGCGTGGTACGGGGACGCCGCGCGCGAGCCCGGCGACCTGGACTTCGTGGTGGTGCCCTCCACCTGGGCCCTGGAGGACGAACGCACCGACGCCCTGCTCGACGACATCGCACGCGCCGCCGAGGACCTCTCGCGTGCCGGGGGCGGCGTGCTCATCGACGCCTCGGGCGCGGTCAGCGGCGAGATCTGGACGTACGACCGGGTACCGGGCCGCCGTCTCGTGCTCCCCTGGACCGCACCGGCCGACGGGCCGGACGCCCTGCCCTCCGGCAGCGTCCAGCTGGACTTCGTCTTCAACGAAACCCTTCCCGCCCTGTCCGTGCGCACCGCAATCCCCCGCCACGACGGCGGCGAACCGGCCGTCCTCATGACCGCCGGCCCCGAGCTCTCCCTCGCCTGGAAGCTCCTGTGGCTGATGACGGACATGCACCCGGAGGCCAAGGACCTCTACGACGCGGTCCTCCTCGCCGAGAACTGCCGGCTCCCCTACGAGTTGCTGCGGCGCGTGCTCCTCACCTCGGAGGAGTACGGCGAGGGATCGGAGTTCCACCTCGTGCAGGTCCTGGCGGCGGCGTCCCAGGCCGACTGGCCCGAGTTCCGCAAGGACCATCCCGGCTTCCCCGTGCCGGAGGCCGCCTGCTTGACCCGCCTGGCCGTCGCCCTCGCCCCCGTCTTCCACCCCGCCGAGCAGGGGTTGTACGCACGGCTCGCCGTGGCCTTCGCCCCCATCACGGACATCCTCCGCGACGAGCACGGGAACGGGGGCATGGCGGCGGTCGAGGCGTGGTTCTGCGCCCGCCACGTGCACAGCGTCGAGGCGCTCGTCGCCGTGCGCGGGCTCCTCGGCGACGCGGAGTGCACGTGGCGCGCCGCCGCGGACCTCCTCGTCTCCTTCCGCTGCACGGACCGGCGCCCCCGCGGGAAGGACAGCGGCCCCTTCACGGGCGAGTGGTGCGGGGCGCCGCACCAGGTCGCCGCCTGGCTGGAGGCCGCCGAGGCGGACGAGGCCGCCGGTCCCTCCTGACCCCCGCCCCAGCGCCTGCCCCTGCCACCGCCACCGCCCCGCCTACCCCCCGCGCACCGCCCGGAAGCGGAAGCTGCCCTTCCCCACGGTGACCTCCGCCTCCCCGAACCCCGCGGCCCGCAGCCGTGCCGCCAGCGTCGCCGGCGGCACGGGCACGCACGTGTCGCCGAGGTGGATCAGCCGGAAGCTCCAGCTGCTCAGCGCGTCGCACCCGGCGAAGACCCCGCCCGGGCGCAGCACCCGCCGCGCCTCGGCGAAGAGCACGTCCTGCAGCCGTGGCGAGGGCACGTGGTGCAGCATCGTGAAGCAGGCGACGGAGTCGAAGCGCCCGTCGGGCAGGGGCAGCGCGGCACCGTCGCCGTGCAGGACCTCGGCGCGGTCGCCGAACTCCCGGCGCAGGCCCGTCACGTACGACGCATCGGCCTCCACGACGCTCAAGTGCCGCACCCGTGGCAGCAGTACGCGCGTCGTGGCCCCGTAACCGGGCCCGATCTCCAGGGCGTCGGGCCCGAGGGACACGTCCTCCAGGGCCCAGGGCAGCAGCTGTTCCTCGACCGCCCGGGCCCACTTCCGGGAACTGCACAGACGTCGGTGGATGAGATTCATCGGCATACGGCGAGGCTAGGAACCGGGCGTGGATGTCGTATACGGGCCAGGAGGCCAACCCATGTCGCGAGACGGACACCCGACGCCCGGCGAGGACGCCCCGAACGCCCCGCACACCCCGCACGCCCCGCAACCCGTGACGGGCGCCGCCCACGTCGTCGCCCCCGCCGGCAGCGCCATCGCCGTCGGCACCTTCGCGCTCGCCGACGACGAGTGGTTCGACGAGCACGAGCACGGCTTCCACCAGCTCGCCTGGGCCCCGCACGGCGTGCTGGCCGTGCGGGCCGCCGGCCGCACGTGGGTCCTGCCCTCGACCGTCGCCCTGTGGATCCCTGCAGGCACCCCGCACGCCACCGGCGCGACCTGCGCCGCCCTGATGCGCAGCCTCTACTTCCGGCCGGAGCAGTGCCCGCACACGTGGCCGGCGCCGTGCGTCGTGCCGGTGCCGGGGCTGTTGCGCGAGCTCATCGGCCACCTCTCGCAGGACCTCGCACAGGGCGGTCCCGATGCCGCTGCTCGCCGGCGCGCCGAGGCGGTCGTCCTCGACCAGCTCCGTCCCGTGTCCGTGACGACCGTCCGGGCCCCGCTGCCCGCCGACGCCCGGGCCCGCCGCGTGGCGGAGGCCCTGCGCGCCGACCCGGCGGACGGGCGGACGCTCGCGCAGTGGGGCGCGGTGGTGGGCGCGAGCGCCCGCACGCTGGCGCGTGCGTTCGCGGCCGGTACGGGCATGTCCTTCGCGCGGTGGCGCACCCAGCTGCGACTGGAGGCGGCGATGCCGCTGCTGGCCGGAGGCGCGACGGTCTCGGCCGTGGCCCGGCGGGTGGGTTACGGCTCGCCGAGCGCGTTCGTGGCGGCGTTCCGGCGGGGGGTCGGGGTGCCGCCGGGCGCGTACTTCACGCCTGCTCCCCGGCGGGGGTCCGGGGGGCCACCGGGCGCGTAGCCCACGTCCGCCCGGGGGGTCGGGGTACCGCCGGGCACCTACTGCACACCTGCTCCCCGACGGGCGGCCCGGGGGCCACCGGGCGCGTAGCCCACGTCCGCCCGGGGGTCGGGGTGCCGCCGGGCACCTACTGCACACCTGCTCCCCGACGGGAGGTCAGGGTGCCTCCCGGCGCGTAGTCCACGTCCGCCCGGGGGGGCGGGGTGCCTCCAGGCACCCACTTCACGCCCGCTCCCCGGCGGCAAGCCGAGGCCCCGCCACCCACCTACCTCACGCCCGCCTCCCGGCGGAGGGGCGGCCGGACAGGCGGGCCGAGTCCGCGGCCTCGCGGCCCTGTGCCCAGCCCTCCGCGTCGCGCCCCTTGAGGCGGTACGAGGTCGTCTCGGGGAACATCCGTCCGGCCGTCTCGCCGACCGCCACGTCCCGTGCGGCGAGCACCGGCAGGACCTCCGGCCGGGCCTCCGCCGCCGCCACGTCCTGCACGGCCGCCGAGAGCCGGTCGCTGATCCGGCCCGCGTAGGCGATCAGGAACGACTCCCGGAAGTCGCGCGTGCGGCGCGAGCGGCCGCTGGCGTGGTGGTCGTCGGCGGCACGGTTCATCGCCGAGGTGGCCTGCACCAGCAGGGACGTGTAGAGCAGCTCCACCAGCTCCAGGTCGGCGTCGAAGCCGACGACCGTGGAGAAGCCGTACTCGGCCGACCAGACCGACTGGCAGTGGTTGGCCGCGGCCACCGCGTCCAGGAGCAGCGCCTTGGCCGATTCGTACGGGCCCTCGACGCCGATCCGCCAGGCGCCCGGCCCCTCGCCGGCGCCGTCGGAGCCGGCGGCCAGCAGCGCCTCGTCGATGGAGTGCCGGGCCATGAGCTCCTGCGCCTTCGCGGAGAGGGCCTCCGCCTCCTCCGGGAACTGCGTCGACTCGGCCTTGGCCAGCAACGCCCGGATCCGGCCGAGCATGCGGGGCGGGGCGGCCGTGGCCTGCGCGCCGACGTGGGCGGTGCCGGGGAGCGGGCCGGCGCCGCCGATGCGCGGGAGCGAGTCCAGCAGCCGCAGCGCGCCGAGCGCGCAGGCGGCCGTCTCGAAGCGGGTCAGCCGCTCGCGCCGCCCGAAGCCGCCGAGGAACGCCTGGTCGCCGCCGGCGTCCTCCTCCCACCACGCCTGCGCGTCCAGCTCGGTGAGCTGCGCGGCCCAGCGGGCGCCGAGCGTGTCCGGTGCGTAGCGGCGCGCCTCCGCGGCGATGACGCCGACGGTGAAGCGCGTCTCGGCGGGCGTCAGGTCCCGCCGGGCGAGCCGTACGACGTCCGCGGGCTGCCAGCCGTACTCCCAGCAGCGGCGTACGGTCGCCGAGGCGATCCGCAGCACCGCACCGCTGATGGCCTCCCAGCCGGCGGGGGCGGCGGCCAGGGCGGATGCGGCCGCGTAGACGGCGTCGTCGAGCGCGTCGCCGTGCAGGCCCCGCAGGCCGCGCACGGCGGCCTCCACGGTCTGCAGCGGCGGCTCGGGCTGCGCGGGCGTCTGCACAGTGGTGGTCCTTCGAACGTGGGGGGGCCACCCCGGTACGGGGCGGGAGGCCATTCTCGCGCACGCCCGAAAATCCCTGCGCTGACCTGCAGGCATGCTTCGAACACCGAGAGTGGCGGGCAGGCCGGCCGACGCCCCGGGCAGACAGCCGAAGGCCCCCTCGGCGGTGTGCCGAGGGGGCCTTCGTCAGGTGACGGACGCCCGGTGACGGGCGTCGGACCCGGCCGTCAGGGACGACCTGGCGTCAGGGCGTCAGGAGCCGGTCGCGCTGCCGGCCACCCACTTCGCCCAGTCCATGTTCCAGCCGTTGAGGCCGTTGTCGGGGGCGATGGTCTTGTCGTCGGAGTTCTTGACCTCGACGACGTCACCGATCAGCGAGTTGGCGTAGAACCAGGCGCCCGGGGTGTTCGGGTCGTTCGCGCCCTGCTTGTCCTCCAGGCCCACGCAGCCGTGGCTGGTGTTGGAGACGCCGAAGACGCCGCTGCCCCAGTAGTTGCCGTGGATGAACGTGCCGGACGTGGACAGGCGCATGGCGTGCGGCACGTCCTTGATGTCGTACTCGCCCTTGCCGTCCGCCTTCGAGAAGCCGACGGTCGAGCCGTCCATCCGGGTCTCCGTGAACTTCTCGGAGATCACCATCTTGCCGTTGTACGTCGGGTTCGACGGGCTGCCGGCCGAGATCGGGATGGTCTTGATGGTCTTGCCGTCGCGCACCACCGTCATCTGGTGGGTCTTGGCGTCGACCGTGGAGACCTGGGAGTGCCCGATCTTGAAGTTGATCGTCTTCTTCTGGACGCCCTTGATGCCCGGGGCGCCCTCGACGCCGTCGAGATCCATCTTCAGGGTGACCTCGGAACCGGACTTCCAGTACTCCTGCGGGCGGAAGTCCAGGCGCTGGTCGCTGAACCAGTGACCGACGACCTGCTGGCCGCTGCTGGAGGTGACCTGCAGGTGGGACTGGACGGCCTTGCGGTCCTTGATCGGCTTGTCGAAGTTGATCGACACGGGCATGCCCGCGCCGACCGTCGAGCCGTCCTCCGGGTTGAAGGAGCCGATGAAGCTGTTCTTGGGCGAAACGGTGGAGAAGGCGGAGTTCTCGGTGGCCTTGCGGCCCTTGTCGTCCTTGGCCTCGGCGATGACCTTGTACTTCGTCGAACGTTCGAGCTGCTTGTTCGGCTTCCAGGTCTTCTTGTCCGAAGATATTGAACCCTCGACGGGGGTGCCCTTGTCCGTCGTCATCTTGACGCTCACGAGCTCGCCGTCACTGACGGTGACCTGAACGGCGTCCGTGGTGATACCGGCGTCGGCGACACCGCTCTTCGGCGTGATCTTGATCTGCGCCTTGGACGCGTCCTTGGCCGCCGCGGCGTCGACCTGGCCCTGCGACTTCTTGCCCTTGCCGTCGTCGCCGCCCTTGGCGCCGTCGTCGTCGCCGCCGCACGCCGCCAGAGTCAGTACACCGCCGAGCACAGCGGCCGCGGCCACCAGGCCCTTGCGGCGCTTGCCGTACGTCATCACACGCTTCTCCATTGCTCCTGGACCCCGGAATCCCCGAGCCGATCATGGGGCTCGTGGGGTTGCACGCATCCCGGCTACTACATACAAGAACGCCTGCACCCTTTCTCCCGTTCCACGCTTCGGAAAATTGTGGGGAAGGCCACGACAAGTAAAGACCCCCGGACGGCAGACGCCGCAACGAGGGTCTTGCTCAAGGGCGGAAGCCCTGCTAGAGGAGCGGGTGGCGCACGCGACTTCCCCAGGGGCCGCCCCTGTCACTAACATCGTGTCAGTCGGGACGCGCCGAAGCTCCACGACCCCCAATCGCCGTCGCCCCAAGGGGGATTCTCCCGTGACCGCACGCCGCCCGCTGCTGACCGCCGTCGCCGCCGGCACGCTGTTGTGTGCGGTGTGGTTCGTGCCGAGCGCCAACGCCTCGGCGGACCGCCCGGCCCCGGCCGACCGGCAGCAGGCCCGTCAGACGCCCGCCCCCGCCGCCGAGCTGGCCCTGGCGGACACCGGCAGCGTCGACACCACCCCGTACGTCTTCGGCGGCGTGGCCTTCGTCGCCGCGGGCGGCGCGCTCGTCACCGCCGCTGTGCGCAAACAGCGCACAGCGGCTCGGTAACGCAGGGTCAGCCGAGCGGTCCGGTCACCGTCTCGACGGCCTCGACCAGCTTCCCGGCCCGTACGAACGCGTCGGCCGCGGCCAGGTCGGGCGCCAGGAAGCGGTCCTCGCCCGGACCCTCCACGCCCGCCTCGCGGACGGCCTTGAGCACCGCCTGCGTGGCCGGGCCCGGCGTCAGACCCTCCCGCAGCTCGATGGCGCGGGTGGCGGCGACCAGCTCCACGGCCACGACCCGGCCGAGCGCCTCAAGGGCCGTGCGCAGCTTGCGCGCCGACGACCAGCCCATGGAGACGTGGTCCTCCTGCATCGCGGAGGACGGGATCGAGTCCACGGACGCGGGCACGGCCAGCCGCTTCATCTCGCTGACCAGGGCGGCCTGCGTGTACTGGGCGATCATCAGCCCGGAGTCCACGCCCGCGTCGCCCGCCAGGAACGGCGGCAGCCCGTGCGAGCGGTCCTTGTCGAGCAGTCGGTCGGTCCGGCGCTCGGCAATGGAAGCAAGGTCGGCAGCCGCGATCGCAAGGAAATCAAGGACGTAGGCCACCGGCGCACCATGGAAGTTGCCGTTGGACTCGACGCGGCCGTCCCGGAGCACGACCGGGTTGTCGACGGCCGACGCCAGCTCGCGGTCGGCGACCAGCCGCGCGTGCGCGAGGGTGTCCCGCCCGGCGCCCGCGACCTGCGGCGCACAGCGGATCGAGTACGCGTCCTGCACCCGCGGCGCGTCGTCCTGGTGGTGCCCGGTGAGGCCGGAGCCCTCCAGGACCGCGAGCATGTTGGCCGCGGAGACCCCCTGGCCCGGGTGCGGACGGATGGCGTGGAGCTCCGGCGCCAGGACCTTCTCCGAGCCCAGCAGCGCCTCCAGCGAGAGCGCGGCCGTGATGTCCGCCGAGGTCATCAGCCGGGACAGGTCGGCGCAGGCCATCACGAGCATGCCGAGCATGCCGTCGGTGCCGTTGAGGAGGGCCAGGCCCTCCTTCTCCCGCAGCTCAAGGGGCTCGATGCGGTGCTCGGCCAGCAGCTGGGCGGCCGGGCGCACCACGCCGTCGGGGCCCTCCGCGTCGCCCTCTCCCATCAGGGTCAGCGCACAGTGCGAGAGCGGCGCGAGGTCGCCGGAGCAGCCCAGCGAGCCGTACTCGTGCACGACGGGGGTGATGCCGGCGTTCAGGACGGCGGCCATCGTCTCCACGACCAGGGGCCTGACGCCCGTGTGGCCGGAGGCGAGCGTCTTCAGGCGCAGGAACATCAGCGCCCGTACGACCTCCCGCTCGACGCGCGGACCCATGCCGGCGGCGTGCGAGCGGACGATGTTGCGCTGGAGGCGGGCGCGCAGCTCGGGGCTGATGTGGCGCGTGGCGAGGGCACCGAATCCGGTCGAGACGCCGTAGACGGGGTCGGGCTTGGCGGCCAGGTCGTCGATGACCTGCCGGGCTGCGGCGACGGCGGCCAGGGCTTCCTCGGACACGACGACGCGCGCTCCCTTGCGCGCCACGGCGATCACATCATCCGCGGTCGTCCCGGTCGTCCCCACCACCACAGTGTGCATATCCATATTCAGGCACCCTAGAGACTGAATCGCGACCTGTCACCACCCCTTTTTCCAGTACAACGAACAAAGGCCCGACGACCTTCCTCCACCGGGCCCGATGACCTTCCTCCGCCAGGCCCGACGATCTTCCTCAGCCGGACCCCCCGCGGCCCCGGAACCGCCGCCGTTCCACCGCGCCCCCGGGCCCGGCCGTGGGCGCCGGCGGCCGGTCCGCCATCCGCACCACCGGATCCGGCCGCCCCCTGCCCCCCTCCCGCCCCGCAACCACCGGCTCCGCCGACCGCGCCCCCTTCGCCCGGTACTGCGCCGCGTCCGCCAGCCGGAACAGCCGCCGGGCCGAGCGCACCGGCCCGATCGGGTCGCCGGTCGACGCGACCCCGCACGCGACCCCCTCCCCCAGTTCCAGCTCCCCGGCCCGCCGGCACAGCTCACCGGCCACCCGCACCACCTCGTCCGCCTCCGGCCCCACCATCAGCAGACAGAACTCGTCACCGCCCAGCCGCGCCGCCAACGCCCCCGGCAGCATCGCCCCGCACAGCGACAGCACCGAGCTGAAACGTTCCAGCAGCCGGTCGCCCACCGCGTGCCCCAAGGTGTCGTTGACGCGCTTGAGCCCGTTGAGGTCGCACACCACCAGGCTCACGACGACACCGTCCAACTGGTGTCGTTCCACGGCCTCGTCGAGTCGCGCGTCGACGGCCCGACGGTTCGCCAGCCCCGTCAGCGGATCGGTGAACGCCAGCCGCCGCGCCTCTTCCAGCCGCTCGGTCTGGGCGATCCCCGACGCGGTCACCGCCGCCAGCACCGTCGCGAACTCCGCGTCCGCGCGACCGAAGACCGGCGACCCGACGGGGCGCGCCACGTACAACTCGCCCCAGGCGCGGCCGTGCAGGACGATCGGGGCGACGATGCAGCACCCCCGCCCGCGCCGCCGCAGGCCGGCCGCACGCCGGCGGTGCGCCTCCTGTCCGGGGGCGTCCGCCGTCTCCACCCACGCGCACGGCGAGCCCCCCGCCCCCTCCTCCTGCAGGACCCCGGCAATCTCCGGAAAGGCGTGCACGGGGTAGGACTCATCGCCGGGGAAACGTTCCTCTCCGGGGGCCAGCTCCCCGGCGTTGACGAGCACCCGCAGCCGTCCGCGCTCGCGCTCCCACACCGAGACGGCGGCGAACGCGGCGCCCAGCGCGCGTCGCGCGCCCTCCGCGGCGGCCTCGACGCTTTCGAGGGGGGTGGGCGCGGCGGCCATCGCCTGCGCCAGCTCCACCACGGCGCGCAGGCGGTCGTCGCGCTCCCCGTCAGCTGCCACCCGAGCCTCACATTCCGTCACGGTGCGCAGGTTCTGCACTCCAGCCTAAGAACGTTGGGCTCATTCCGCTTTATAAGAACCTTTATGCACACTTGGCCGACGGAACGGCTCCCGGAGCCGGCGCCCGGAGCGGGCCCGGCCGCGGGAGCCGCTCACTCGCCCGGCCAGTCCGGCGTCCGCTTCTCGTTGAAGGCCGCCACGCCTTCCGCCCGGTCGCCGGAGAAGGCCGCCGTGCGCCACGCCGCGTCCTCCACCTCCAGGCCCGCCCGCAGGTCCAGCCCGTGCCCCAGCCGCAGGGCCCGCTTCGCGGCGCGCACGCCGACCGGCGAGTTGCCCGCGATCCGTCCGGCCAGTGCCAGCGCCTCGGTACGGGCCTGCCCGGCATCCACCAGCACGTCGACGAGCCCCAACTCGCGGGCCTCGGCCGCCTCCACGCGCCGCGCGGTGAAGATCAGCTCGGCCGCGCGGGCGGCTCCGACGCGGCGGGGCAGCAGCTGGGTGCCGCCACCCCCGGGGATCACGCCCACCGAGACCTCGGGGAGGCCGACGACGGCGGTGCTGTCGGCGACGATCAGGTCGCAGGACAGGGCGAGCTCGAAGCCACCTCCCAGGGCGAAGCCCTGCACGGCGGCGATGGCGGGCACGGGGAGTTCGAGCACGCCGGTGTAGCAGGCGCGGGCGTAGGGGCGCTGGCGGCGCAGGTCGTCGTCGCTGAAGGAGTTGCGCTCCTTCAGGTCCGCGCCCACGCAGAACGCGCGGTCGTTCGTGGACGTCAGGACGACGGCCCGGACGTCGCGGTCGGCGGCGAGGGCGGCGGTGGCCTCGGTGACGCCGCGGCCGAGTTCGGTGGAGACGGCGTTCATGGCCTTGGGGCGGTCCAGTACGAGCTCGGCCACGTGGCCGTGCCTGCGGATGGCGATCCATTCCCCGAAGCGGCGCTCACTCACGTTTGCCCTCCTGATCTGCGACTGATCCATGTCCGGCTGTGGGCACTGATCATGCCGGGACCCGGGGCGCGGGACCAGAGCCGTGCGCCCCGCAGGGCGCCGGTCAGTCGCCGCGGCGGGTGAGGAGCCAGGGCTCCACCACGCCCAGGCCCCGTACCGGCCGCTGCCACATCGGCTGGAGTGCGAAGCGGTACTCGGGGTGCTCCTCGCCCGCCTCCTGGGCCGCCGCGGCCTCCGCCTCCGACTTGGGGGCGTCCCCGGCGCGGGCCAGTTCCTCCGCGAGGGCGCCGTCCACCAGCACGGCGTCCTTCGGCGCTATCGACGTCAGCCGGCTGGCGAGGTTGACGGTCGTGCCGAAGACGTCGCCCATGCGGGTCGTGACCGTCCCGAAGGCGATGCCGACCCGCAGTTCGGGCATGGTCTCGTCGTTGGTGAGGGTCTCGATGAGCCGCAGGCCGATCTCGGCGGCGGTGCCCGCGTCGTCGGCCGCGTACAGGACCTCGTCGCCCAAGGTCTTGATCAGGCGGCCCCCGTGGGCGGCCACGAGGTCGGCGGCCGTGGTCTCGAACGCCTCGACCAGCTCGCCGAGCTCCTCCTCCTCCAGGCGGCGCGTCAGCCGGGTGAAGCCGACGAGGTCCGCGAAGCCGACGGCGAGGCGCCGGTCGACCATCTCCGCGTCGTCGGCCGCCTGGACGACACGGCCGGTGGCGGCGGCCAGCTGGCGCCGCCAGACGTAGATGAGGAACTCCTCCAGCTCCGGCAGGAGCAGCTCGACCAGCGGATAGGTGATCTCCGTGCGGCTCATGCCTTCCTGAGGCTCGGTCAGGCCCTCCAGGAAGGAGTCGATCTGCCAGTCGGCGAGCCGGGCCGTGGTCTGCCCGGTCGAGCGGGCGACCTGGACGGCCATGGGCTCGCTGAGCAGTCCCGCCTCGACCAGGCCGGCCAGGCGCCGCAGCGCCAGCACGTCGGCCTCGGTCAGCGCCCTGGCCTGGCCGATGTCGGCGAAGCCCATGGCACGCCAGAAGCGGGCGGCCAGGTCCATGGAGACGCCGGCCGCGCGGGCGGCCTGGAACGGGGTGTAGCGCCGCTCGGCTCCCAGGATCAGGGCTTCGAGCCGGAGGGCGAGGGGGTCGCCGCCCTCCTCGCCGTTCTCCTCGCCGAAGTCCTCCTCGGAGGCTGCGCCTGCGGCACCGTCCTCCCCCGTGGCCCTGACGGCACGGGAGATGCCCCCATCGTCGGCGGTCACCGCCCGCCCCCTGTCCGATCCGTGCGCACTGCCCTGCCGATCACTGCTCGCTTAGGTTCCGCGCACAACGATACGTCAGGTGTGCCGTAGCTCACTCTCCCAACGACACGGCACTCACTCTTTACGACGTTTACGACCCTGCCGGCCGCAAATGGACGATGTCACCCGCTCCGACCGGCTCCTGCACCCCGTCGGCCGTCGCCAGCACCAGCCGTCCGTCGCCGTCGACGGCCACGGCCTCGCCGACGAGCTCCCGGCCGCCCGGCAGTTCGGCGCGCACGGTCCGGCCGAGGGTGGCGCAGCCCGCGGTGTACGCCTCCTGCAGGCGGCAGGCCGCGGGGTCGCCGCCGGCGGCGCGCCACTCGCCGTACCACTCCTCCAGCGAGCGCAGCACGGCCCGCAGCAGCGGGTCGCGGTCGAGGACCCCCGCCCCGGCGAGCGCGAGCGATCCGGCTCCCGGCACGGGCAGCTCGTCGGCGCGCAGCGAGACGTTGAGGCCGATGCCGACCACGACGCTGTCCCCGGCGCGCTCGGCGAGGATGCCACCGGCCTTGCGCTCCTGCCCGTCGACGGTGACGAGCAGGTCGTTGGGCCACTTCAGGGCGGTGTCGACGCCGGCGGCGCGGGAGAGCGCGGTGGCGGTGGCGACGCCGGCGAGGAGGGGGAGCCAGCCCCAGCGTCCGACGGGCACGCCGGGGCCGGGGGTGAGGCGGACGGAGAAGAAGAGGCCGGAGCGGGGCGGTGCGGACCAGGTGCGGTCGAGGCGGCCGCGGCCGGCGGACTGCTCCTCGGCGACGAGCACGGCACCCTCGGCGCCGCCGGAGGCGACGAGGTCGGAGTTGGTGGAGCCGGTCCGCTGCACCACGTCGACGGAGGTCCACAGCGCGCCGGGGCGCAGCAGTCCGCGCCGCAGGGCGGTGACGTTCAGCGGGGGCCGGTCCAGGTTGGACCAGCGGTTCGCGGGGTCGGGGGAACCAGGGGAGTCAGGGGCGTCAGGGGGCGTCATAACAGCCACCATAGGAGGCGGACGAGGAGGAATCGGTGTGGCCAACGACGCACTGCCGCAGCGCAGCCACGCGGATACGCTACGGACCGGTAGCACCCGGTCAGCCCGAACTCACCCACACCTCTGGACGAGCAGGAGCCGTATCCCGTGTCCGAGCCGCACACCTCTGGATTCGACATCCACACCACCGCCGGCAAGCTCGCGGATCTGCAGCGCCGGATCGAGGAGGCGACGCACGCGGGCTCCGCGCGTGCGGTGGAGAAGCAGCACGCCAAAGGGAAGCTGACGGCGCGCGAGCGGATCGATCTGCTGCTGGACGAGGGCTCGTTCGTCGAGCTCGACGAGTTCGCCCGGCACCGCTCGACCAACTTCGGCATCGAGGCCAACCGCCCCTACGGGGACGGCGTCGTCACCGGCTACGGCACGGTCGACGGCCGGACGGTCTGCGTGTACTCGCAGGACTTCACCATCTTCGGCGGTTCGCTCGGCGAGGTGTACGGCGAGAAGATCGTCAAGGTGATGGACTTCGCCCTCAAGACGGGCTGCCCGGTCATCGGCATCAACGACGGCGGCGGGGCGCGGATCCAGGAGGGCGTGGTCGCGCTCGGACTGTTCGCCGAGATCTTCCGTCGAAACGTCCACGGGTCGGGCGTGATCCCCCAGATCTCCCTGATCGTCGGGCCGTGCGCGGGCGGTGCGGTCTACTCCCCGGCGATCACGGACTTCACGGTGATGGTCGATCAGACCTCGCACATGTTCATCACCGGCCCCGACGTCATCAAGACGGTCACGGGCGAGGACGTCGGCTTCGAGGAGCTGGGCGGCGCCCGGACGCACAACACCACCTCGGGCGTGGCGCACCACATGGCGGGCGACGAGAAGGACGCCATCGACTTCGTCAAGGCGCTGCTGTCGTACCTGCCGTCGAACAACCTCTCCGAGCCGCCGGCCTTCCCCGAGGAGGCGGACCTGGAGGTCTCGGACGCCGACCGCGAGCTGGACGTGCTGATCCCGGACTCGGCGAACCAGCCCTACGACATGCACACGGTGATCGAGCACGTCCTGGACGACGGCGAGTTCCTGGAGACCCAGGCGCTCTTCGCACCGAACATCATCACGGGCTTCGGCCGGGTCGAGGGCCACCCGGTGGGCATCGTCGCCAACCAGCCGATGCAGTTCGCCGGCTGCCTGGACATCAACGCCAGCGAGAAGGCCGCGCGCTTCGTGCGCACCTGCGACGCCTTCAACGTCCCGGTGCTGACGTTCGTGGACGTCCCCGGCTTCCTGCCGGGCACCGACCAGGAGTACAACGGCATCATCCGGCGCGGCGCCAAGCTGATCTACGCCTACGCCGAGGCGACGGTCCCGCTGATCACGGTCATCACGCGCAAGGCGTTCGGCGGCGCGTACGACGTGATGGGCTCCAAGCACCTGGGCGCGGACCTCAACCTGGCCTGGCCGACCGCTCAGATCGCGGTCATGGGCGCGCAGGGTGCGGTCAACATCCTGCACCGCCGTTCCCTCGCGGCCGCGGAGACGCCCGAGGCGCAGGAGGAACTGCGGGCGCAGCTGATCGCGGACTACGAGGACGCGCTGCTCAACCCGTACGCCGCGGCCGAGCGCGGCTACGTCGATGCGGTGATCATGCCGTCGGAGACGCGCCGGCACATCGTGCGCGGGCTGCGGACGCTGCGGGACAAGCGTGAGGTTCTGCCGCCCAAGAAGCACGGGAACATTCCCCTGTAGGGACGCACCTCTCAGGCCCGATCAGGTCAGGCCCTATCCGGTCGGGCCCGATCAGGTCGTGCCCGACCGGGCAACAGCACCAGGCAACAGAAAGGGAAGCCGTCGTGATCAAGGTCGTACGGGGCAACCCGACCCCCGAGGAGCTGGCCGCCGCCCTGGCGGTGGTCCAGGCCCGCGCGGCGGCGGGGGCGGCCGCCGCGCCGTCCGAGCCCGACCGGCCGGAGTGGTCCAGCCCCGAGCGGCTGGTCGCGGCCCGGCGCGTCCCGGCCCCGGGGCCGCGCTCGTGGCGCACCACCTACTGGCCCTCCTGAGCCCCGGAAGCACCCGTCGTTCCCGTTTTGCGCGTGGCGCCTGAGTACGCGTACTCAGGCGCCACGCGCGTTCCGGCCGGACCATGGGGGCCATGCTCTGGTCCGACCCGTCCGATGAACCGCCCGAGGAACTGCGCGAGGCGCAAGCCATGCTCCGGCGGGCCGGGATCGTGCTGGCGGTGGGAATGGTGCTGCTGTTCCTGCTGCTGGGGACGGGCTGAGCGGGGCGGCCGGGACGGCCGGGGTCACAGGCGCCTCATAGGTTTGCCCCTTCTGCAACCGCATTCGCCCTATTCGCGTCATGCCCAGTGATATGCCGTGAACGGGGAGAACCGCGGGAGTCCGTCTCATCATGAACAAACCCGTACGACGAATAGCGATATTCACCGGGGCGCTGATCCTCTCCCTGCTGATGCAGGCCACGTGGGTGCAGTTCGTCCGCGGCGACGAGCTGGCCGGCCACGAGAAGAACCGCCGGGTGGCCATCGCCGGCTTCTCGCAGCCGCGCGGCAACATCATCGTCGGCGGCCGGCCCGTCACCGGCTCCACGGCGACGGACGGCGACCTGAAGTACAAGCGGACCTTCACCGACGGCGCGATGTACGCCCCCGTCACGGGCTTCTCCTCGCAGAGCTTCGGCAGCTCCTACCTCGAAGGCGTCAACGACAAGCTGCTCGGCGGCGCCGACGACCGGCTCCTCCTGCAGCACCCGACGGACATGCTGACCGGCAAGAAGCCCCGGGGCGGCGACGTGGTGACGACCATCGACCCGAAGGCCCAGAAGGCCGCCTACGAGGGCCTGGGCGACCGGAAGGGCGCCGTCGTCGCCCTCGACCCGCGCACCGGCCGGATCCTCGCGGCCGCCTCCACGCCCTCGTACGACCCGTCCGTCTTCGCGGGGAACACCAAGAAGGACCAGGCCGCCTGGGAGGCGCTGCAGAAGGACCCGGACAAGCCGATGAACAACCGGGCACTGCGGGAGACCTACCCGCCCGGCTCCACGTTCAAGATCGTGACGGCGGCCGCGGCCCTGGAGAACGGCCTCTACACGGACGTCGACGCGAGCACCGACTCCCCCGACCCGTGGATCATGCCCGGCACGGTGACCCGGCTGCCCAACCAGAACCCCAACGCCCCCTGCAAGAACGCCTCGCTCAACGTCGCCATGCAGAACTCCTGCAACACCGTCTACGGCAAGGTCGGCTCCGACCTCGGCAAGGACAAGCTGCGCGGGACGGCCGAGAAGTTCGGGTTCAACCAGGAGTACTTCGTGCCGGTGCGGGCCAGCAAGAGCACGTTCCCCAAGGACATCAACAAGTCCCAGACCGCGATGGCCGGCATCGGCCAGGGCAGCCTCACCGCCACCCCCCTGCAGGTCGCCATGATGACCGCCGCCATCGCCAACGACGGCAAGCTGATGAAGCCCTACATGGTCGAGGAGCTGCGCGGCCCGGACCTGTCGACGATCGAGAAGCACGAGCCGGAGCAGATGTCCCAGGCGGTCTCGCCCGAGCTCGCGCGGAAGATCCAGCGGATGATGGAGGACACCGCCACCAAGGGCACCGGCAAGGCCGCGCTCATCGACGGCGTCACCGTCGGCGGCAAGACCGGCACCGCCGAGCGCGGCAAGGACCAGAAGAACCTGGCCTGGTTCATCTCCTACGCCAAGACCTCCGACGGCTCCCCCGTCGCCGTCGCCGTGATGGTCGACCCGGACGACAGCGTGCCGGACGACGAGATCTCCGGCGGCCGGCTCGCCGGGCCGATCGCCAAGAAGGTCATGCGGGCCGTGCTCGACAAGTGACGCCCCGTGCCGCCCGTAGGCTGGCCCGTATGACCGACAGCACCGCGCGCCGCCGCCTCGTCCTCGCCTCCCAGTCCCCCGCCCGCCTCGGCCTGCTGCGCCAGGCCGGGCTGGCTCCCGAGGTGATCGTCAGCGGAGTCGACGAGGACGCGCTCGACGCCCCGACCCCCGCCGAGCTGGCCCTGGTCCTCGCCGAGGCGAAGGCCGCCGCCGTCGCCGGCCAGGACGCGGCGGCCGGGGCGCTGGTCGTCGGCTGCGACTCGGTGCTGGAGCTGGACGGCCTGGCGCTCGGCAAGCCGGCCGACGCCGAGGAGGCGACGGCCCGCTGGAAGTCGATGCGCGGCCGCTCCGGTGTCCTGCGCACCGGGCACTGCGTCGTCGACACCGCCACCGGCCGCCGGGCCTCGGCGACCGCCTCCACCACCGTCCGCTTCGGCGAGCCGTCGGACGCCGAGATCGCCGCCTACGTGGCCTCCGGCGAGCCGCTGCACGTCGCGGGCGCCTTCACCCTCGACGGCCGCTCCGCACCGTTCGTCCAGGGCATCGACGGCGACCCCGGCAATGTGATCGGCCTGTCGCTGCCGCTGCTGCGCGAGCTGCTCGCCGAGCTGGGGGTCGGCATCACCGACCTGTGGGCGTGACGTCGGGCGGAGCCTAGAGCGGCAGCGCGGCGGGGACCTGCTTCAGCTGGTTCAGCTGGTCGAGCTTGCGCAGCCCGTTGACGATGCCGGGGTGCAGGCTCTGGTCCTGCGGCGGCGCGATGTCCGGGGCGATCGGCGCGTCCGGCATGCCCTTCGGCGGCTGCGGACCGGACTGGCCCTGAACGGCGTGCGCGGCCTTGGCGGGGGCGCTCTTGGCGTGCGCGCCCTTCGCGTGCGCAGCCTTGGCAGCCTTGGCGGGAGCGCTCTTCGCGTGCGCAGCCTTGGCCGGCGCCCCCTTGGCGGGAGCGACCTTCGCCGGCCCGGTCTTCGAAGGCCCGGGCTTCGCGGGCCCGGTCTTCGCGGGCGCCGTCCTGCCCGGGGTCGCCTTCGCCGGGGCCGTCTTCCCCGGGCCCGGCTTGGCGGCCTTCGCGGGGGCGTCCTTCGGCGGGGCGGTGACCTTGACGGGGCCCGCGCTCGACGAGGGCGGCGGCGCGACCGGCGTCGGCGCGACGGGCGAGGCGGAGGCGGTGGCGGCCGAGGACAGGGACAGTGCGGCCCCGGCCAGGGCCGCAGCGGCAGCAATGCGCTTGATCATGACTTCATCAACGATGTCAGGGTATTTCGGTCACCCCCGCCTCCCCCGGTCGAGCGGTTTTCGCCACCTGCCCGGAACCCGTACATTTCCCATAACTTCCCTTTAAATACTGCCCCTTCACCTACCGCTGCACACTGCTCGAACAACCGCGAGAGAGGTCCGTCATGCCGCAGTCCGTCGACCGCGCCCTGGACGTCCTGGACGCCGTCGCCGCGTCCGACGGGCCGGTCCCCGCCAAGGCGCTCGCCCGGCAGCTGGGCTGCGGCCTGTCCACCGTCTACGAGCTGCTGGGCACCCTCGCCGCCCGCGGCCACGTGGTCCGTACGCCCGCCGGCTACGTCCTGGGCTACCGGGTGCCGGCCCTGCACGACGCCTTCCGGCGGCAGATGCGGATGAGCGGCGAGGTGCAGGAGCTGCTGCAGCAGACACGCCGGGCCGTGGGCGTGGACACCTACTTCAGCACCTACCGCGATGGCGGCATCGCCGTGCTCGCCGCGGCGACCACCACCCACCCGGCCACCGGCGGCTTCACGCTCGGCCGGGACGACGACGGGCACGCCACCGCCCACGGCAAGGTCCTCCTCTCGGCCCTGCCGCGGGCCGCCCGGCTGCGCTATCTGGCGGCATCCGGGATGCGGGCGATCACCCCGCGCACCATCACCTCCCCGCAGCGACTGGACGCCCAGTTGCGCCGGGTGCGCCGCGAGGGGGTGGCCGTGGAAGTGGAGGAGTGCGCGCCCGGCGTGGCGTGCGTGGCCGTGCCCGTACCGACGGCCGGAGCGCTCACGGCCGTCTCCGCCGCGCTGCCGCTGGAGGACTTCCACCGCCACGGCCGGGACGTGGCCGAAACGCTGCGCCGGGTGGCGGCGGAGGCGGCCGCGTTCCAGAACGCGGTGGACATCAGCAGCGCTACTGGCGGGTAAGCCCATGGATACGGGGCCCTACGGTCCGGGACTGCACGCAAACTTTCCGTCACCCGTTCGTAGGGACTCCACAAAGAAACGGCTTCACAAGGGCCCGGCACCACCCGAGAGCTTGACCACACCTTCGCGCGATCGGCACGCCGGGAAACCCGGCGTACCGTGGATGATCTGGGGACTTCCGCCCGCACACGGCTCCCTTCTCACGCTCCGTGTGGGCAAGGTCACCCCGGAAGTCGGGTCGGCACAGAGTGTCGCCAGTACCTAAACTCGCCTTGTTTCAAGGAGGGAGCCAATCGTGCGCAAGGTGCTCATCGCCAACCGTGGCGAAATTGCTGTCCGCGTCGCTCGTGCGTGCCAGGACGCCGGGATCGGAAGTGTGGCGGTGTACGCCGATCCGGACCGCGACGCGTTGCATGTCCGCGCGGCCGACGAGGCCTATGCGCTGGGCGGTGACACCCCCGCGACCAGCTACCTCGACGTGGCCAAGGTGCTTGCCGCCGCAGCCGAGTCCGGCGCGGACGCCATCCACCCGGGTTACGGATTCCTCTCGGAGAACGCCGACTTCGCCCAGGCCGTCATCGACGCCGGCCTGACGTGGATCGGACCGCCCCCGCAGGCCATTCGCGACCTGGGCGACAAGGTGGCGGCCCGTCACATCGCCCAGCGTGCGGGCGCTCCGCTCGTCGCCGGCACCTCCGACCCCGTCAGCGGGGCCGAGGAGGTCGTCGCGTTCGCCGAGGAGCACGGCCTGCCGATCGCCATCAAGGCCGCCTTCGGCGGCGGCGGCCGCGGCCTGAAGGTCGCCCGCACCCTCGAAGAGGTCCCCGAGCTCTACGACTCGGCCGTCCGTGAGGCCGTCGCCGCCTTCGGCCGCGGCGAGTGCTTCGTCGAGCGCTACCTGGACCGCCCGCGCCACGTCGAGACCCAGTGCCTCGCCGATAAGCACGGCAACGTGGTCGTGGTCTCCACCCGCGACTGCTCGCTGCAGCGCCGTCACCAGAAGCTCGTCGAGGAGGCCCCCGCGCCGTTCCTGAGCGACGAGCAGAACGCCGAGCTGTACCGCGCCTCCAAGGCCATCCTCAAGGAGGCCGGCTACGAAGGCGCCGGCACCTGCGAGTTCCTGGTCGGCCAGGACGGCACGATCTCCTTCCTGGAGGTCAACACCCGTCTGCAGGTCGAGCACCCGGTCACCGAGGAGGTCACCGGCATCGACCTCGTGCGCGAGATGTTCCGCATCGCCGACGGCGAGGAGCTGGGCTACGACGACCCGCCGCTGCGCGGCCACTCGTTCGAGTTCCGCATCAACGGCGAGGACCCGGGCCGCAACTTCCTGCCGGCCCCCGGCACCGTCACCCGCTTCGACCCGCCGGCCGGCCCCGGCGTCCGCCTGGACGCGGGCGTGGAGTCCGGCTCGGTCATCGGCCCCGCCTGGGACTCCCTGCTGGCGAAGCTGATCATCACCGGCGCCACCCGCGAGCAGGCCCTGCAGCGCGCGGCCCGGGCCCTGGCGGAGTTCCAGGTCGAGGGCATGGCCACGGCCATCCCCTTCCACCGGACGGTCGTCGCCGACCCCGCCTTCACCTCGGACCCCTTCCGGGTCCACACCCGGTGGATCGAGACCGAGTTCGAGAACACCATCGCGCCCTTCGCGGGTGCGGCGGTCGACGAGGACGAGGAAGCGCCCGGGCGCGAGACCGTGATCGTCGAGGTGGGCGGCAAGCGCCTGGAGGTCTCCCTGCCCTCCTCGCTCGGCATGACCATCGCCCGCACCGCCGCGGCCGGCGGCGCCAAGCCCAAGCGCCGGGCGGCCAAGAAGTCCGGCTCCGCGGCCTCCGGCGACGCCCTGGCCTCCCCGATGCAGGGCACCATCGTCAAGGTGGCCGTCGAGGAGGGCCAGCAGGTCAACGAGGGCGACCTCATCGTGGTCCTGGAGGCCATGAAGATGGAGCAGCCGCTGAACGCCCACCGCTCCGGCACGGTCAAGGGCATCACGGCCGAGGTCGGCGCGTCCGTCTCCTCCGGCGCCGTGATCTGCGAGATCAAGGACTGACCCGGTTCAGCTCCGCCCACGGGCCCCGGCCGCACAGGCCGGGGCCCGTGGCATTCGTGGGCCGGGGCGCGCACGGGCCTGGCATCCTTGACCGACGGGGACTGTGGGACCTGAGGCCGGCTTTGCGGCCACCGATCGGGAGGACTGACGGAATGGCGACCGACGCGGCGCAGACGTCACCACGGCCTATGCGCGCGGACGCCCGGCGCAACTACGAGCGGCTGCTCGTGGAGGCCCGCACGGCGTTCACCGAGCACGGCACGGACGCCTCCCTGGAGGACATCGCCAAGCGGGCCGGGGTCGGCATCGGCACGCTCTACCGGCACTTCCCCAACCGCACCGCGCTGATGAGCGCGGTCTTCCAGGGCGAGGTCGACGGCCTGCTCGCCCGCTCCCGCGAGCTGCTGGCCTCCCCCGAGCCCTGCCGGGCGCTGGTCGCCTGGCTGCGGGCCATCGTGGCGCACGCCAGCACCTACCGCGGCCTGTCCCGGGCCCTGATGGCCGCGCAGACCGACGAGGGCTCCGCGATGTCCCGGTGCAGCCTGCCGATGCGCGAGGCGGGCAGCATGCTGCTGGCCCGCGCGCAGCGGGCCGGCGCCATCCGCGACGACGTGGACATCGTGGACCTGATGCAGCTCACCAATGCCATTTCGCTGGCGGTCGAACAGTCCCCGGACGACCCGGAGTTGGCCGACCGCCTGCTCACCCTGACGCTGACGGGGATAAAGGCCCGGACCGTCCCGGCCTAGGTCCGTCCCGCCTAGCGGCGACGCGGGGCCAGGTCCGTCACCCGGGCCGTGGCCTGGTCGCCGAGGGAGACCGCGCTGCGCAGCTGCGCCCCCGGCGGCCCGCCCGGTACCGGGCCGCCGCCCTGTCCGTGGCCCAGGGGCAGGTTTCTGCGCTGCCCCGGCAGCGGCGGCACGTCCCGGCGGCGGGCCGCCGGGGAGACCGCGTCGCCGTGCGCCGCCGCGGCCCCCGGGCCGGAGCCGGCACCGGGCCCGGCGACCGAGATGTGCACGCCCTGGTCGGCCAGCGCCTGGAGCTCGGTGGCGGCCCGGTCGTCGTGAGCGGGCGGTTCGTCGGTCACGAGTCTGGTGATGACGTCCGTGGGCACGGTCTGGAACATCGTGTCCGTGCCCAGCTTGGTGTGGTCCGCGAGGACCACCACCTCCGCCGCGGCCTGCACCAGCGCCCGGTCCACGCTCGCGGAGAGCATGTTGGACGTGGACAGCCCGCGCTCGGCGGTCAGCCCGCTCCCGGACAGGAAGGCCCGGGAGACCCGCAGCCCCTGCAGGGACTGCTCGGCGCCGCTGCCGACCAGGGCGTAGTTCGACCCTCTCAGGGTGCCGCCGGTCATGACGACCTCGACGCGGTTGGCATGGGCCAGCGCCTGGGCGACGAGCAGGGAATTGGTGACCACCGTCAGTCCCGGTACGCGGGCGAGCCGGCGGGCCAGCTCCTGCGTGGTGGTACCGGCGCCGACGACGACGGCCTCGCCCTCTTCGACGAAGCTCGCCGCCAGATCGGCGATGGCCGTCTTCTCGGCGGTCGCTAGATGGGATTTCTGCGGGAAGCCGGACTCCCTGGTGAAACCGCCCGGCAACACCGCACCGCCGTGCCGGCGGTCGAGCAGTCCTTCGGCCTCCAGCGCCCGCACGTCCCGCCGTACGGTCACTTCTGAGGTCTGGACGACGCGGGCGAGCTCCCGGAGCGAAACCGCTCCGTTGGCCCGCACCATTTCGAGGATCAATTGGCGACGTTCTGCAGCGAACACGAAACCGACAGTAACGCCAACGTCCATCTGTTTTCAGCAGGTTGCAGCAATTAACGGAAGTTGTCCGTGCCGCAACCCATGGAGTGGTATAGGGAACCGGAAGGCCCGGTCCCCTCCCGCTACGCCTCCCGCTGCGTCTTCCTCGTGTGCAACTGGCGTGCCACCTCGGCAATCGAACCGGACAGCGAGGGGTACACCGTGAACGCGTTCGCGATCTGCTCCACGGTCAGATTGTTGTCGACCGCGATCGAGATCGGATGAATCAGCTCGCTGGCCCGGGGCGAGACGACCACACCACCGACCACGATGCCCGTGCCGGGACGGCAGAACATCTTCACGAAACCATCCCGAATACCTTGCATCTTCGCTCGCGGATTGCGCAGCAACGGAAGCTTCACGACACGCGCGTCAATCAGACCGCTGTCGACATCGGCCTGCGTATACCCGACCGTAGCAATCTCGGGATCCGTAAATACGTTCGCGGATACAGCCTTGAGATTGAGCGGGGCGACCGTGTCGCCGAGGAAGTGGTACATCGCGATCCGGCCCTGCATCGCCGCGACCGACGCCAGCGCCAGCACGCCCGTGCAGTCACCGGCGGCGTAGACGCCCGGCGCGCTGGTGCGCGAGACCCGGTCCGTCCAGATGTGCCCGGACTCCTTGAGCCGGACCCCGGCCTCCTCCAGGCCGATCCCCTCGGTGTTCGGGATCGAGCCCACCGCCATGAGGCAGTGCGTGCCGCTGATGACGCGCCCGTCGGCCAGCGTCACCTCGACCCGGTCCCCCACCCGCTTCGCGGACTGGGCCCGCGAACGCGCCATCACGTTCATGCCGCGCCGCCGGAAGACGTCCTCCAGCACCGCCGCGGCGTCGGGGTCCTCGCCCGGCAGCACCCGGTCCCGCGACGACACCAGCGTCACCTTGGAGCCGAGCGCCTGGTAGGCGCCGGCGAACTCCGCACCGGTCACACCGGAACCGACCACGATGAGCTCCGCGGGGAGCTCGTCCAGGTCGTAGACCTGCGTCCAGTTCAGGATCCGCTCGCCGTCCGGCAGCGCGTCGGGGACCTCCCGGGGGTGCGCACCCGTCGCGATCAGGACGGCGTCCGCGGGCAGCGTCTCCTCGGCGCCGTCGGCGGACGTCACCACCACCCGGCGCGAGCCGTCCGCCGCCTGGTGCGGCTCCAGCCGTCCCCGGCCGCGCAGCACGCGCCCGCCGGCCCGGGTCACGGAAGCGGTGATGTCGTGCGACTGCGCCAGCGCGAGCCGCTTCACACGCCGGTTGACCTTGCCCAGGTCCACGCCGACCACGCCGGCCGCCTGCTCCAGCGGCGGCGTGTCGTCGGCGACGATGATCCCCAGCTCCTCGTACGAGGAGTCGAAGGTCGTCATCACCTCGGCCGTCGCGATAAGAGTCTTCGAGGGTACGCAGTCGGTCAGTACCGACGCCCCGCCCAGACCGTCGCAGTCGACGACGGTCACCTCCGCGCCGAGCTGAGCGGCGACGAGCGCCGCCTCATAGCCGCCGGGTCCGCCACCGATGATCACGATCCGAGTCACGTACTCCATTGTCCCGCACCCATCAAAGTGACTCCTTCCGGGGCCTCCCTACGCGCTCGGCGCGCCGATCCGTGCGAACTCTGTACGAATTCCGACAGAAAGTTCCGCCCGAGCCTCCCTTCGAGATTGCCACCCCAAATGCCCTCCCGCCTCACTCACGTACCCTCGGAACCATGTCGCTCTACGCCGCGTACGCCGGCAACCTCGACGCGCGGCTGATGACCCGCCGCGCACCTCACTCACCACTGCGCGGCACCGGCTGGCTCAACGGCTGGCGGCTCACGTTCGGCGGGGAGCAGATGGGGTGGGAGGGCGCACTCGCCACCATCGTGGAAGCACCCCGCTCGCAGGTCTTCGTGGCCCTCTACGACATCGCTCCGATGGACGAGGACTCGATGGACCGTTGGGAGGGCGTCGGCCTGGACATCTACCGCCGCATGCGTGTCCGCGTGCACACTCTGGACGGTGAGGAGCCAGCCTGGGTCTATGTCCTCAACGGTTACGAAGGCGGTCTGCCCTCCGCCCGCTACCTCGGCGAGATCGCCGACGCCGCCGAATCCGCCGGCGCGCCCCACGACTACGTCATGGAGCTGCGCAAGCGTCCGTGCTGAAGGTGACGATTGCATCTCGTCGCAAAGCACAAAGCAACAATCGGAACACCGTAACCAGCGACATCTACGCGCGTAGGCCATCAGCGGTTACCCTCGTCCGCGTGAACGCTTCTGTTACCCCCGACATCCAGGCCGACCCGTACGCCGCGGCCGACGCCGCCGCCGCCCGCCTGCGCGAGCTCACGGGCGCCGAGACCCACGACGTCGCCCTGGTCATGGGCTCCGGCTGGGTCCCCGCCACCGAGGCGCTCGGCGCCCCCGAGGCCGAGTTCCCGGTCACCGAGCTGCCCGGCTTCACGCCGGCCGCCGTCGCGGGCCACGCGGGCACGATCCGCTCCTACAAGGTCAACGACAAGCGCGCGCTCGTCTTCCTCGGCCGTACGCACTACTACGAGGGCCGCGGCGTCGCCGCCGTCGTGCACGGTGTCCGCACCTCCGTCGCCGCCGGCTGCAAGACCGTCGTCCTGACCAACGGCTGCGGCGGCCTCCGCGACGGCATGCGCCCCGGCCAGCCCGTGCTGATCAGCGACCACATCAACATGACGGCGACCTCGCCGATCGTGGGCGCCAACTTCGTCGACCTCACCGACCTGTACTCGCCGCGCCTGCGCGCCCTGTGCCAGGAGGTCGACGAGACCCTCGAAGAGGGCGTCTACGTCCAGCTCCCCGGCCCGCACTACGAGACCCCGGCCGAGATCAAGATGGTCCGCACCCTCGGCGGCGACCTCGTCGGCATGTCCACCACCCTCGAAGCGATCGCGGCCCGCGAGGCCGGCGCCGAGGTCCTGGGCATCTCCCTCGTGACCAACCTCGCCGCGGGCATGACGGGCGAGCCGCTGAACCACGAAGAGGTCCTGGAGGCCGGCCGCGACGCCGCTGCCCGCATGGGCTCGCTCCTGGCCCAGGTCCTGCCGAAGCTCTGACCTTTCCTGCTCCGCGCCGGAGGCCCCGCGTCTCCGGCGCGGGGCTTTTTGCGCGCCCCAGGCGCGCAGCGCCCACCCGCCCGGAACTGCCCGGCAGCGGGCCGAGGCAGCCCCACCGGCCCGCGGACGCCGAACCGGCCGGAGGGGCCGGGGCGGGATGGGCCCTGGCAGGGGGCGTGAAGCGTGATTTGCGGCGGCATTGGGGGCACCCTCAACGCTGGGCCCGTCCGCCGTAAATCATGCAGCCCCCAGAAGGGCCCGTCCCGCCCCGGCCCCGCCCCCGAACGCACTGCACCGCACCGCACCCATGCGCACCCCCAAAGACCTCCGGAGGAAAACCGTGGAGCGAGACCTCATCGCACAGGCCCAGGCATGGCTCGCCGAGGACCCCGACCCCGAGACCCGCGACGAGCTCGCGCGGCTCATCGACGCCGGTGACCTCACCGAGCTGGGCAACCGATTCGCCGGCACCCTCCAGTTCGGCACCGCCGGCCTCCGCGGGGAACTCGGCGCCGGCCCCATGCGCATGAACCGCGCCGTCGTCATCCGCGCCGCCGCCGGCCTGGCCGCCTACCTGAACGAGCAGGGCCACACCGGTGGCACCGTCGTCATCGGCTACGACGCCCGCTACAAGTCCGCGGACTTCGCGCTGGACACGGCCGCGGTCATGGTGGGCGCCGGCCTGAAGGCCGCGCTGCTCCCCAGGCCCCTGCCCACCCCCGTCCTGGCCTTCGCGATCCGCCACCTCGGCGCCGTGGCCGGCATCGAGGTCACCGCCAGCCACAACCCGCCGCGCGACAACGGCTACAAGGTCTACCTCGGCGACGGCTCCCAGATCGTGCCACCCGCCGACGCGGGCATCGCCGCCGAGATCGCCGCCGTCGCGAGCCTCAACGACGTGCCGCGGCCCTCCGCCGGCTGGGAGACCCTCAGCGAGGACGCCGTGGTCGGCGCCTACCTGGAGCGCACCGACGCCGTCCTGACCGGCGGCTCCCCCCGCGACGTCCGCGTCGTCTACACCCCGATGCACGGCGTCGGCCGGGACGTCCTGACCGCCGCCTTCGCCCGCGCCGGGTTCCCGGCGCCGGCCGTGGTCGCGGAGCAGGCCGAGCCCGACCCGGACTTCCCGACGGTCGCCTTCCCGAACCCGGAGGAGCCGGGCGCGATGGACCTCGCCTTCGCGACGGCCCGCGCGGCCGCGGAGGCGGGCGACGCGCCCGACATCATCATCGCCAACGACCCCGACGCCGACCGCTGCGCCGTGGCCGTACCGGCCCCCGACACCGTCGAGGGCTGGCGCATGCTGCGCGGCGACGAGGTGGGCGCGCTGCTGGCCACGCACCTGGTGCACAAGAGCGCCCGGGGCACGTTCGCGACGACGATCGTCTCGTCCCAGCTGCTGTCGCGGATCGCGGCCGCGGCCGCCGGGGCGTCGTACGAGGAGACGCTGACGGGCTTCAAGTGGCTCGCCCGGGTGGACGGCCTGCGGTACGCGTACGAGGAGGCGCTGGGCTACTGCGTCGACCCGGAGGGCGTGCGGGACAAGGACGGCATCACGGCCGCGCTGCTCGCCGCGGAGCTGACGGCGGAGCTGAAGGCGTCCGGGCGGACGCTGAGCGACCTGCTGGACGACCTGGCGGTCGAGCACGGGCTGCACGCCACGGACCAGCTGTCGGTGCGGGTGGAGGACCTGTCGCTGATCGGTGCGGCGATGCGCCGTCTGCGGGAGCAGCCGCCGACCGTTCTGGCCGGACTGCACGTGGTGTCGGCGGAGGACCTGACGAAGGGCACGGAGTCGCTGCCGCCGACGGACGGCCTGCGGTACGCCCTGGCGGGCGACGAGGCGGGTGCGGTGTCGGGGGCACGGGTGATCGTGCGGCCCAGCGGCACGGAGCCGAAGCTGAAGTGCTACCTGGAGGTCGTGGTGCCGGTGGCGGCGTCCGCTGCGCTCGCGGATGCGCGGGGGCGTGCGGCCGAGGTGCTGGCGGCGATCAAGACGGACCTGGCGCGGGCTGCGGGCATCTGACGCCTGCGTCTCGCGTCCCGCGTCCCGCTTCCGTTCCCGTGCCGTTGTGGTGCGGGGGCGGGGCGGGGCGGCAGGGGACGGGCCCTTCTGGGGGCTGGATTATTTACGGCAACGGTCAGCCGTTCAGGTTGCCCGGAACGTCGCCGCAAATAACCCTTACGCCCCCTGCCAGGGCCCATCCCCTACCGCCCCACCCCGCCCCCTCCCGCCGTCGGGCGAGTGCGGCACCGAACGGCACCGGGTCATCGGGCGCATGCCGGGGGTCAGATCACCGCGGCCAGTACCGCCAGCAGCACCAAGCCGATGGCGGACGGCACCATCAGTTCGTACGCCCAGCGCACGCTGGGCTGGCCCTGGGCGCCCTCGTTCGACGCGCAGCGCTCGGCGAGCTCGCCTAGATCGGCGATGGCCTGGTCGGACGGGGCGCGCAGCGGCCCGTCCTGGGAGCCGGACCCCTGCCGGCGCGTCGCCCGCTTGCGCTGGCGCAGGGACACCGGGATGGCCCACAGCTGGTACTTCGCCCCGCCGGCGAGCACCTCGCTGGAGTAACCGGCCCGGACGGCCTCGACGCAGGCCCACGGCAGTGTGATCGTGCGGAACGGGTTCCGCACCAGCAGCCGCTCCTCCCCCGCCCACACCGCGGGCCGCAGCGTGAACGCGATGATCAGCGGCACCGCGAAGAGCAGGCCCGCCAGAGCGAGCCAGGGCGCGTCGCCCTCGCCGCTCACGATCGCGTCGCCTCCCAGCCACGCGGCCAGCGCCAGTAGGAGCACACCGCCGCCGATGCCGCCGGAGGAGCGGTAGCACCGCTCGGCGTATTCCTGGCCGGGGGCGTCAGGGGATCTCGTCATGGCGCCGATTCTGCACGACTACGCGCGGGGGGTGGCAGCCGTGGTCGAGGTGAGGTCGGCGTACAGGACGATGTTGTCCGGCCGGTGGCCGTCACGGAGGTCGCCGCCGCAGGTGATGAGGCGCAGCTCGGGGCGGTCGGTGTTGCCGTAGACCTTCTGGGTGGGGAAGTTCTTCTTGTCGACCTGCTGCAGCTCGCGGACGGTGAAGGTCGCGGTCGAGCCGTCGGCGCGGGTGACGGTGATGCGGTCGCCGGTCCTGACCTTGGCGATGTCCTTGAGGACGGCCGGCCCCTCGGCGGTGTCGTAGTGGCCGATGAGGACGGCGGGGCCGGTCTCGCCGGGGGTGACGCCCTTGTCGTACCAGCCGATGCGGTCGGCCTGCTCGACGGAGGGCACCTCGACGGTGCCGTCGTCGGCGAGCCCGAGGTCGAGGATGGGGCCGGCGTCGACGGAGGCCGCCGGGATGGTGACGCGGACGGGCTTGGAGGCGGCCAGCCCGGGGACGGCGGCGGGGCGGGGCGCGGTGGTGGCCGAGACGTGGGCGCCGGCCTTGGCCGTGTGCGAGCCGTTGCCGCAGGCGAGCAGCCCGCCGCCGAGGGCGACGGCGAGCAGCGCGGCCGCGGCGGCCCGGCGGGGACGGGAGGACAGGGACATGTGGGGCTCCTGGCAGGGGAAGCCGGCCGCCGGGCGGAGGGGGCGGGGTGGGGCGGCAGGGGATGGGCCCTGGCAGGGGGCGTAAGGGTTATTTGCGGCGACGTTCCGGGCAACCTGAACGGCTGACCGTTGCCGTAAATAATCCAGCCCCCAGAAGGGCCCGTCCCCTGCCGCCCCGCCCCGCCCCCGCACCACAACGGAACGGTGACCGGTCAGACGCCGGCGCGAACGGCGCGGCGGCGCAGCACGGCGAAGGCGACACCCGCGGCGCTGACCGAGGCGAGGGCGCCACCGGCCGCGAGGAGCGCGGTGTCGTTGCCCTCACGCACGCCCTCGGCACCGGCCGCCACGCCGCCCTGCGGGATGGCCTTGGTCTGGGTCATCTGGGCGGAGGCGTTGCCGGCGGTGGCCTGGGTGGCGGAGCCGCCCGCCTTGCTGCCGGAGGTGGTGGCCGAGTCCTTGGTGACGCTCTTGGCGAGGACCTCGCCGCGCAGGGCGGTGAGCGTGATGGACATGCCGTTGTACGCGAAGGTCACGTCCTGGCCGTTGGCCGTGACGGACTTGACGACCTGACCACCGGAGATGATGTCGACGCGGTGGGTCTCGGGACCCGACTCGAAGACCTTCGCCACGCTGCCGTCGGCAAGGGTCACCGTGCGGTGCAGCCACCAGGAGCCCGCGACCTTCTCGGTGCGGATCTCGCCGCGCAGGGCGGTGAGGGTGAGCTTCATGCCGTTGTAGTCGAAGGTCACGTCCCGGCCGTTGGCCGTGACGGACTTGACGACCTGACCGCCGGAGACGATGTCGACGCGGTGGGTCTCGGGACCCGACTCGAAGACCTTGGCGACGCTGCCGTCGTCGAGGGTCACGGTGCGGTGCAGCCACCACGAACCGTAGACCTTCTCGGTGCGGACCTCGCCGCGCAGGGCGGTGAGCGTGATGGACATGCCGTTGTACGCGAAGGTCACGTCCTGGCCGTTGGCCGTGACGGACTTGACGACCTGACCGCCGGAGACGATGTCGACGCGGTGGGTCTCGGGACCCGACTCGAAGACCTTGGCGACGCTGCCGTCGTCGAGGGTCACGGTGCGGTGCAGCCACCAGGAGCCGTAGACCTTGTCCTCGCCCTTGCCGGTCTCGGTCTTCTTGCCCGTCTCGGCCTTGGCTCCGGCGTCCTTCTTGGTGCCGGTGGCGGCCTCGGTCTTCTTCTCCTCCGCCTTGGCGGGCGTCTTGGTGCCGGCGGTCGGCTCGGTCGCCTTGGTGACGGGGGCGGCCGGGGCGGCGGGAGCCGCGGGCGCGGCCGGCTCCGCCGCGAAGGCGGCGGTCGGCGCCAGGACGGCGGAGGCGAGTGCGGCGGAGGCGACGGCGGCGCGGAAGGCGATACGGCGGCGCGGGGACATAGCTGACATGCTGGACTCCTGGCTGGTCTGGCCTGGGAAGAAGGGAATTCGCATGCCGCTTCCCTCAGTTCGGGGTTCCTCGTTGTGGTTGAGGCCGGAGAGGTCGGGCGGGGCTGCTGAGAAAAATCTTACGGATCACAAGTGATCGAACTTTCTGCTTTTTGTCACCAAACATCGACAGCAAGCGGAAGACGTATCGTCACTTGCGATCAAATCCGTATGAACCGGACGCCTCGGGGGTGACATTCCGGCGCCGCCGGGCGTACGCGACCGTGAGGATGGCGACCAACGGCCCCCACAACAGCAGCGGGAAGTAACAGGCGTTCATGACGAACGCGGCCGTCCCCTGTGGAGCCTCGGCGCCACCGGCGCCGGCGGGCGTGGTGAGCAGGAACATCGGCCATGCCAGCGCCGTGGCCGCGAGCGACCCCAGCGTCGCCGGGACGACCGCCACCCACACCGGAATACGCCTGTCGGCCAGGAACGGGACCCAGCCCGGCACCCGCTCGCCCCAGGGCCTGACCAGCCCGAGCGCCAGCAGTGCGAAACCTTCGCTGACCAGGGTCAACAAGGTGATGTAGGTGGAGGTCTCGGGGCCGGCTTTCCAGTCCTCGGCCAACTGGCCGGTGAAACCGACCGGGATGCCCACTGCCATGGCCATCCGCCACAGGCCCGACGGCAGGACGGCCAGCGGCACGGCACGCGCCATCCACTCCGCCCGGCGCGGCACCACCCGCGGAGCGGCGGCATCGGCAGTGTCGGCGGTGTCGGCGACATCTGCGGGCAAGGCATTCGGGGTGACCATGGCGACCTCCGGAACGGCACGGGTGCCGTCCCAGGCTCCTCTCCTGCCCCCTTGGCGCACGTCCCTCCAGAGGGCTGTCGCATTCGTCCCGCTCCCCCATCCGGATGGGCTACCCACCCCTCCGGGAGGATGACGAAAGGGCGGACCGCTGCCGGGTAGCAGCGGTCCGCCCTTTCGTCTCTTGCTATGAGGTTGTCAGGAGTTGAGGCCCGCCACCGTCCGGCGGCGGTACAGCACCGCGAAGCCGAGGCCGGCCGCGCCGGCCGACGCCAGGGCGCCGCCGCTCGCGAGCAGGAGCGTGTCGTCGTTGCCCTGGCCGACGCCCTCGGCACCGGCCGCCACGCCGCCCTGCGGCATGACCTTGGTCTGGACAGCGGCAGCGGCCTGGGCGGCCTGCGCGGGCTGCGCCGCGGTGGCGGCCTTCGCCTGGGTGGCCTTGGCCGCGGTGCCGGCAGCGGCCTTGGTCACCGTGCCCCCCGCGGGGAACGCGAAGGTCTTGCCGCCGACGCGCAGCACGGGGCGGGAACCGTCCGCGCCCTCCAGGCTCAGGTGCAGGCCACGGACCGTCTCGGTGCGGTGCTCGCGGTTCAGCACGGTGGCCACGCGGCCGGTGACCACGTCGCCCTGCTGCCACGTCGGCCCGACGTAACGGATCCACGCCTCCGGCCCGCCCGTGTTGGGGTCGTGGCGGAGAACGGCGATCATGCCGTTGCCGAGGGAGACGGCGGTGCCGGAGTAACGGTCCGCCTCACCGGCGTGCGGGTCGACACGCTCGCCGGCCGGGGTGACGGGGCCCTTGTCCCACGCGGAGGAGACGGTGCCGTCCTTGTGCAGGACCACGCGCATGCCGCCCCAGTAGCCGACGTCGAGACCCGGCTGGCTCGACAGGATCAGCACGGCGCGGCCGTCGACGACGAGCTCGGCACGGAAGTTGTCCGGGCGGTCCTTGCCGATCGCCATCTCGTGACCGTCCACGAGGGTGACCCGGGACGGGGCCGCAGCCTTGCCGGCCTTGTCGGCCTCGGCGGCCCGGCCCGCCTTGCCGCCCTGCGCGGCCTTCTCCGGCGCCTTGGTCGCGGCCTTCTCGGCCTTCTCGGCCTTCTCCGCCTTCGGGGCGTCCGACCGCGTCTCGGCCTGCGCCGCCGGGGTGGCGGTGCCGGCGGCCTGCTCGGCTGCCTTGGCCGCGGGAGCGGCAGGGGCGGCCGGGGCGGCGGGAGCCGCGGGCGCGGCCGGCTCCGCCGCGAAGGCGGCGGTCGGCGCCAGGACGGCGGAGGCGAGTGCGGCGGAGGCGACGGCGGCGCGGAAGGCGATACGGCGGCGCGGGGACATAGCTGACATGCTGGACTCCTGGCTGGTCTGGCCTGGGAAGAAGGGAATTCGCATGCCGCTTCCCTCAGTTCGGGGTTCCTCGGTGTGGTTGAGGCCGGAGAGGTCGGGCGGGGCTGCTGAGAAAAAGATTATGGATCTTGTGTGATCGCACCTTCGCGCATTTGTCACCAAACATCGACAGCAAACGGAACGCCGACCACGACTTCATGCCTCGTGCCACGAAGTCCGGACATATCCTTCTCTACAGGGCGGCCACGTGAGGCCGCGCACACCCGGCCCGCCAGGGGGGTGACACGCGCTACGCGCGTAGATATGCTCATCCGGTGACCATGCACTCTCCCCCGACAGTCCCCTCAAACGGCAACGAGGCCGCGGAGCGACTGGCGTCGATGGCGGACGTGACCGCTTCCGACGGTGCGCTGCGCCGCTTCCTGCACGGCCTCCCGGGCGTCGACCCGGTCGGGCTGGAGGCCCGCGCCGCGGCGCTGGGCACCCGCTCGATCAAGACGACGGCGAAGGCTTACGCCATCGACCTGGCGATCTCGATGATCGACCTCACGACCCTGGAGGGCGCGGACACCCCGGGCAAGGTCCGGGCGCTGTGCGCCAAGGCCCTCAACCCGGACCCGACGGACCGCGGCACCCCGCGCACCGCCGCGATCTGCGTCTACCCCGACATGGTGGCCACCGCCGCCGGGGCCCTCGCGGGCTCCGACGTGAAGGTCGCCTCCGTCGCCACCGCGTTCCCGGCCGGCCGCGCCGCGCTGCCGGTCAAGCTGGCCGACACCCGCGACGCCGTGGCCGCCGGTGCGGACGAGATCGACATGGTGATCGACCGCGGGGCCTTCCTCGCCGGCCGGTACCTGTCGGTCTTCGAGGAGATCAAGGCCGTCAAGGAGGCGTGCCGCCGCGAGGACGGCTCCGCCGCCCGCCTGAAGGTCATTTTCGAGACCGGCGAGCTGTCGACCTACGACAACATCCGCCGCGCCTCCTGGCTCGGCATGCTGGCCGGCGCCGACTTCATCAAGACCTCCACCGGCAAGGTCGCGGTGAACGCCACCCCGGCGAACACCCTGCTGATGCTGGAGGCCGTGCGCGACTTCCGCGCCACGACCGGGGTACAGGTCGGAGTGAAGCCCGCGGGCGGGATCCGGACCACCAAGGACGCGATGAAGTTCCTGGTGCTCGTGAACGAGACCGTGGGCGAGGAGTGGCTGACCAACGAGTGGTTCCGCTTCGGTGCCTCCAGCCTCCTCAACGACCTGCTGATGCAGCGGCAGAAGCTGAGCACCGGGCGCTACTCCGGTCCTGACTACGTGACGGTGGACTGATCATGGCTTTTGAATACGCACCGGCGCCGGAGTCGCGCGCGGTCGTCGACATCGCCCCGTCGTACGGGCTCTTCATCGACGGCGAGTTCCGCGAGGCGTCGGACGGCAAGGTCTTCAAGACCGTTTCGCCGTCGACGGAGGAAGTCCTCTCCGAGGTCGCCCAGGCGTCCGCCGAGGACGTCGACGCGGCCGTCAAGGCCGCCCGCAAGGCGTTCGAGAAGTGGTCGGCGCTGCCGGGCTCCGAGCGCGCGAAGTACCTGTTCCGCATCGCCCGGATCATTCAGGAGCGCTCGCGCGAGCTGGCCGTTCTGGAGACCCTCGACAACGGCAAGCCGATCAAGGAGACCCGCGACGCGGACCTCCCGCTGGTCGCCGCGCACTTCTTCTACTACGCGGGCTGGGCCGACAAGCTCGGTCACGCCGGTTTCGGGCCGGACCCGAAGCCGCTGGGCGTGGCCGGCCAGGTCATCCCGTGGAACTTCCCGCTGCTGATGCTGGCCTGGAAGATCGCCCCCGCGCTGGCCGCCGGCAACACGGTCGTGCTGAAGCCGGCCGAGACCACGCCGCTGTCGGCGCTGTTCTTCGCGGACATCTGCCGCCAGGCCGGTCTGCCCAAGGGCGTCGTGAACATCCTGACCGGCGACGGCACCACCGGTGCCGCGCTCGTCGGCCACGACGGCATCGACAAGGTCGCCTTCACCGGCTCCACCGCCGTCGGCAAGCAGATCGCCCGCACCCTTGCCGGTACGGACAAGCGGCTGACGCTGGAGCTCGGCGGCAAGGGCGCCAACATCGTCTTCGACGACGCGCCCATCGACCAGGCCGTCGAGGGCATCGTCAACGGCATCTTCTTCAACCAGGGCCAGGTCTGCTGCGCGGGCTCGCGCCTGCTGGTGCAGGAGTCGATCCAGGACGAGCTGCTGGACGCCCTCAAGCGCCGGATGTCGACGCTGCGCGTCGGCGACCCGCTGGACAAGAACACCGACGTCGGTGCGATCAACTCCGCCGAGCAGCTGGCCCGCATCACGGCGCTGGCGGACAGTGGCGAGGCCGAGGGTGCCGAGCGCTGGGCCCCGGCGTGCGAGCTGCCGGGCGCCGGTTACTGGTTCGCCCCGACGCTGTTCACGAACGTCACCCAGGCCCACCGGATCGCCCGCGAGGAGATCTTCGGCCCGGTGCTGTCCGTGCTGTCCTTCCGCACCCCGGCCGAGGCCGTCGCCAAGGCGAACAACTCGCAGTACGGGCTGTCGGCCGGCATCTGGACGGAGAAGGGTTCGCGGATGCTCGCCGTCGCCGACAAGCTGCGCGCGGGCGTCGTCTGGGCCAACACGTTCAACAAGTTCGACCCGACCTCGCCCTTCGGCGGCTTCAAGGAGTCGGGCTTCGGCCGCGAGGGTGGCCGTCACGGTCTGGAGGCCTACCTCGATGTCTGATCGGCTCAGTGTCTTCAAGACCTACAAGCTGTTCGTCGGGGGCAAGTTCCCCCGGTCCGAGAGCGGGCGGGTGTACGAGGTGACCGACTCCAAGGGCAAGTGGCTCGCCAACGCCCCCCTGTCGTCCCGCAAGGACGCCCGTGACGCCGTCGTGGCGGCGCGCAAGGCGTTCGGCGGCTGGTCGGGGGCGACCGCGTACAACCGCGGCCAGATCCTCTACCGCGTCGCCGAGATGCTGGAGGGCCGCCGGGAGCAGTTCGTCGCCGAGGTCGCCGAGGCCGAGGGGCTGTCGAAGTCCAAGGCCGCCGCCCAGGTGGACGCCGCCATCGACCGCTGGGTCTGGTACGCGGGCTGGACGGACAAGATCACCCAGGTCGTCGGGGGCACCAACCCCGTCGCGGGGCCGTTCTTCAACGTCTCCTCCCCCGCGCCGACCGGTGTGGTGGCCGTCGTGGCCCCGCAGGAGTCCTCCCTCCTGGGCCTGGTCTCCGTGATCGCCCCGGTGATCGCCGGCGGCAACACGGTGCTCGTGGTCGCGTCCGAGAAGGCGCCGCTGCCTGCCCTGTCGCTGGGTGAGGTGCTCGCCACCTCCGACGTGCCCGGTGGCGTGGTCAACATCCTGTCCGGCAAGGCCGCGGAGATCTTCCCGTCGCTCGCCGCGCACCAGGACGTCAACGCGATCGACCTGGCCGGTGCCGACGCCGAGCTGGCGAAGGCCCTGGAGGTCGCCGCGGCCGACAACCTCAAGCGCGTCGTCCGTCCACAGGCTGTGGACTGGGCCGCCGACCCGGGCACGGGCCGGCTGACCGCCTTCCTGGAGACGAAGACCGTCTGGCACCCCACGGGTTCGCTGGGCGCGGGCGGCTCGTCCTACTGAGGCACCACCGCACACGGAGAGGGCGGCCCCCCGGTGACCGGGGGGCCGCCCTCTCCGTTTCGCGGGCCTCAGGGGCCCAGTGTCACGCCGCCCAGGAGCTGGCCGACGAGCGGCAGGTCGCCGAGCTGTCCGGTCTTGGTGATCGGCGACGTCAGCATCTGGGTGTTGATCGGCTGGAAGTCGGCGACCTGCGTGCGGGCGCCGTTGTTCAGCGGGTCCACGGGGGTGGCCGCCAGCGGGTGGTACTTGAAGGTCCTCACCACGGGCCCCAGCCCCTCCGCGGACTTCTCCAGGGCGATGCGCGTGCCCTGGAGCGCCGCTTTGACGTCCGTGCGGCCCAGCTCGGCGCGCGGCGCCTGCGGCTGGGCGCCGGCCTCGACGGCACCGCCCGCGACGAGCGCTGCGCCGGCCGAGACGGTCAGCCCGACCCGCGCCAGGGTGCGCCTGCGGCGCGGCGGGGGGACGGGGGCGGAGCGTGCGTGACGTGCGTGGGAGGCCATGACCACCTGCCGGGGTTGGGGTAAAGGATCCAGTCGGGTCGCATTCGACAGCGCAGAGTATCCAAGCAATGACAATGCGTGCACGGCGCGACCCGGGGGGATCCTCCATACGGCTCAATGCGTCACACTGGTGTCCCGTGACATCCCTCCTGCCCTCCGCGCGCGTCATCCTGCTCACCGGACCGTCCGGCTCCGGTAAGTCGTCCCTCGCTGCCCGCACCGGCCTGCCCGTGCTCAACCTGGACGACTTCTACAAGGAGGGCCACGACCCGACGCTGCCCCAGCTGCTGGACGGCAGCGGCACGGACTGGGACTCCCCGCTGTCGTGGGACGCGGAGGCGGCCGTCGCGGCCATCGACTCCCTGTGCCGCACGGCCCGTACCGACGTACCGGTCTACGACATCTCCACCAGCTCGCGGGTGGGTGCGAGTGCGCTCGACATCGGCCGCACCCCGCTGTTCATCGCCGAGGGCATCTTCGCGGCCGACATCATCGAGCAGTGCCGTGATCTGGGTCACCTCGCCGACGCGCTGTGCCTGCGCGGCCGGCCGTCGACGACGTTCCGCCGCCGGCTCCTGCGCGACCTGCGCGAGGCCCGCAAGCCCGTGCTCTACCTCGTCCGCCGCGGACTGCGGCTGATGCGTTCGGAGCGGGCCATCGTGGCGCGTCAGACGGCGCTGGGCGCGTTCGCCTGCGGCCGGGACACCGCCATGGGCCGGATCGCCGCCGCGGCCGCCGGGCGCCGGGAGAGCGTCCACTCCTGACGGCCGGCCGCGCGGCCCGCTGAACGGCCGGCACGCGGCACGCGTACCGATACGTGCGAGAGCGGGCGGGGCAGTCCCCCCGGCTGCCCGCCCGCTCTCTTCCCCCGTGTTTCCCCCGTTGGTTCCCCTGGGGCCCCCGCCCCCGTTCCCGGCTAGGCCACGAGCTCCCCGAAGGACTCCCGTACGCCCCGGCCGGAGCCGATGACCTCGTCGTCGCGCAGCCGGCGCAGGGAGCGCCAGATGCTGCTCTTGACCGTGCCGACGCTGATGTCGAGGATCTCCGCGATCTCCGGGTCCGTACGGCCCTCGTAGTAGCGGAGGACGAGCATGGTGCGCTGCAGCTCGGGCAGCCGGGCGAGGGCCTGCCACAGGACGGCGCGCAGTTCGGTGCCGCGCATGGCGTCCGTCTCGCCGGGCGTCTCCGGCAGTTCCTCGGTCGGGTACTCGTTGAGCTTGCGGCGCCGCCAGGCGCTGATGTGCAGGTTGGTCATGGTGCGGCGCAGGTAGCCGCCGACCGCTGCCTTGTCGGTGATGCGGTCCCAGGCGCGGTAGGTCGAGAACAGCGCGCTCTGCAGCAGGTCCTCGGCCTCGTGCCGGTCGCCGGTGAGGTGGTACGCGGTCGCGTACAGGGAAGCCCGGCGCTCCTGGACGTAGGCGGTGAACTCCGCCTCCGCCCGGGACGCGCCACCGGCCCGTTCCCCCGTGGCCGTGCCCCCCGAGGCGCCCCCCGCGCCTCCTGCGGGCTCCCCGTACGCGATCGCGTCGATCGCCACCATGTAAGGCGGCCGCATGCGTCCGGTGCCGCGAGCGCACCCCCGCCCGCCCACGGCACCGGACTTCTCGGGGCTCCGGCCGGCGTCGTGCAGGCGCGTGCGAACTGCGCTGTTCGTGGTGCTGTGCAGTGTGTTCATCTCGCGCCCCCCGTCGGTGGAGCCAGCTCGGTCCGTCAGTGACCCGGACCTCGTACTGCCCGGTGACCAAAAGACTGCCGGGCCAGTTTCATGGCGCTGTCCGCCGACTGTCACAGCCCTGCAACAGGCCGTGCCGCCGCTGTTGCAGGGGCACGGACAAGTCGCTGCGGCGTCCTTCTGTCGAACTACCGGCCAGTCTTAGGCCAGAATGACCACCGTGCCTTTCCTGTTGCTGATCGAGGACGACGACGCCATCCGCACGGCTCTCGAATTCTCCCTGTCCCGCCAGGGTCACCGTGTGGTGACCGCGGCGACGGGCGAGGACGGCCTGAAGATGCTGCGCGAGCAGCGGCCGGATCTGATCGTGCTGGACGTCATGCTGCCCGGGATCGACGGCTTCGAGGTGTGCCGCCGCATCCGGCGCACCGACCAGCTGCCGATCATCCTGCTCACCGCCCGCAACGACGACATCGACGTGGTCGTCGGACTGGAGTCCGGGGCGGACGACTACGTGGTCAAGCCCGTGCAGGGCCGGGTGCTGGACGCCCGGATCCGCGCGGTGCTGCGCCGCGGGGAGCGGGAGTCCAGCGACTCGGCCTCGTTCGGTTCGCTGGTGATCGACCGGTCGGCGATGACGGTGACGAAGAACGGCCAGGACCTTCAGCTGACCCCGACCGAGCTGCGGCTGCTGCTGGAGCTCAGCCGCCGGCCGGGGCAGGCGCTGTCGCGCCAGCAGTTGCTGCGGCTGGTGTGGGAGCACGACTACCTGGGCGACTCCCGGCTGGTGGACGCCTGCGTCCAGCGGCTGCGCGCCAAGGTCGAGGACGTGCCGTCGTCGCCGACGCTGATCCGTACGGTCCGGGGGGTCGGTTACCGCCTGGACGCCCCGCAGTAGGACCGAGCAGCAGCGCGAGCGGCCCGCAGTACCCGTAGGACTTCCGTAGTGCAGAGGACAGAGAGTTCAGTGACACAAGAGCCCGGTCGGGGGCGGGGCTGGGCATCGGCCACGAACGTCATGAAGCTGAGCATGCGGTGGATCAGTCTGCGGCTGCGGCTGATGCTCGTCTTCGCGCTGGTGGCCCTGGCCGCCGCCGTGTCGGCGTCGGCCATCGCGTACTGGCTCAACCGTGACGCGGTCCTCACCCGTACCCAGAACGCCGCCCTGGACGACTTCCGCAAGTCGCTCCAGGACAACACCGGCTCGCTGCCGCTGAGCCCGACCTGCCCGGAGCTGCAGGAGGCCGCGGACCGGATGGCGGCCACCTCGCAGAAGTACGAGGTGCTGCTGATCGGCACGGTCAAGGGCGGCGGCGACTGCGCCGCCCCCTCGGACCGCGACCTGTTCACGCTGGGGGTGGTGCCCAAGACCCTGGTCACCGCCGTCAACCGGGAGCGCAAGGTCGACGACTCCAACCCCTACCCGTACCACCTGTACTGGCAGCGGATCACGCTCGACGGCAAGCCCTACCTGGTGGGCGGCGCGAAGGTCATCGGCGGCGGGCCCACCGGCTACCTGCTGAAGTCGCTGGACAACGAGCGCGCCGACCTCAACTCGCTGGCCTGGTCGCTGGGGATCGCGACCGGCCTCGCCCTGATCGGCTCGGCCCTGCTCGCGCAGGCCGCCGCCTCGACGGTGCTGCGGCCCGTGCAGCGGCTCGGCGACGCGGCCCGCAGGCTGGGCGAGGGCAAGCTGGACACGCGCCTGCAGGTGTCGGGCACCGACGAGCTGGCCGACCTGTCGCGCACCTTCAACAGGACCGCGGAGTCGCTGGAGAAGCGGGTGGAGGAGCTGAGCGCGCGGGAGGCGGCCAGCCGCCGTTTCGTCGCCGACATGTCGCACGAACTGCGCACCCCGCTCACGGCCATCACCGCGGTGACCGAGGTGCTGGAGGACGAGGCGGACAACCTCGACCCGATGATCGCGCCCGCGGTGCAGCTCGTGGTGAGCGAGACCCGCCGACTGAACGACCTGGTGGAGAACCTGATGGAGGTCACCCGCTTCGACGCGGGCACGGCCCGGCTGGTCCTGGACGACGTGGACATCGCCGACCAGATCACGGCGTGCATCGACGCGCGGGCCTGGCTGGACGCCGTCGAACTCGACGCCGAGCGCGGAACCATGGCCCGGCTCGACCCGCGCCGCCTGGACGTGATCCTCGCCAACCTCATCGGCAACGCGCTCAAGCACGGCGGCTCGCCGGTGCGGGTGTCGGTGCGGCAGACGGACGACTCGCTGGTCATCGCGGTGCGCGACCACGGCCCCGGCATCCCCGAGGACGTCCTGCCGCACGTCTTCGACCGCTTTTACAAGGCGAGCGCCTCGCGCCCGCGCTCCGAGGGCAGCGGCCTGGGCCTGTCCATCGCCCTGGAGAACGCCCACATCCACGGCGGCGAGATCACCGCCGCGAACTCGGCGGAGGGCGGGGCCGTCTTCACGCTCACCCTGCCCCGGGACGCCTCCGGCGTCACGGACGACGGGAGCACGCCGCCCGGCGGCGCGGCCGAGGGGAGCGCGGAGTGAGACTCGCCGACACCACCCGTGCGGCGGCCGTCGCGGCCGGCCTGCTGCTGCTCACCGGCTGCGGCATCCGCGGCACGGCCGTGCCCGTGGACGCCGGGAGCGCGCCCTCGCGCGCGACCTGCGTCGCCCGCTCCGGCCACCAGAACACGGCGGCGCCGGGCAGCTCCGCGTACTCCGTCCAGCTCGTGTGCTCCTCGCAGCTCCTGCCGGTGACCCGGACGGTCGCCGTTCCGGAGGAGGGGGACGCCACGGCGATCGCCCGGGCGCTCCTCGACGAGCTGCGCCGCCAGCCCTCGCCCTCCGAGGAGGAGGCCGGCTTCTCCACCGACGTGCCGCAGCGGCTGTCGGTCGCCGGGCCGCGCAGCGGCGACCCGGAGGGGACGCTGCGCCTGAACACGGCGCCGGACGAGCTGCCCCCGCTGGGGCTGGCGCAGCTGGTGTGCACGTACGCCGGGACCCGCGCGGCCGACGGGCACAGCACGGTGATCCTGGGCGGGCCGGGCGAGGACAAGCCGCGCGGCTACGCCTGCACGGAGGAGGCGCGGACCCGTCCGGAGACGGTTCAGGGCTCCGGTGGCGCCGTCTCCTGACAACGGGCGCTGACTCTCTGTACCCGGCTGCGGAACCGCGCGCCCCGCGCACCGCGTCATGGGGGGCGTGCAGCGTCATGGCTACGGCGGTTCGCCCGCCCTCCGATACCGCTACCGCGTGGCGGGCTGTGTCCTCCTGTCCGCCCATCTCCTGGTGGTCGGCTGGCTCGCTCTGCGGCCGCTGACCGCACCGTGGGTGACCGCCGCGCACCTGGAGCCGCTGGCCACGATCCGGGCCGATCTGGCGCTGGGTCCGTGGGGGGCGGTGCGGACGATCGGGGCGGGGCTGCTGCCGTTCGCGCCGCTGGGGGTGCTGCTGCCCTGGGCGGGAGGCCGGATCGTCGCGTCGACGCCGGTGTCGCTGGCCCGGACGGTCTTCACCGCGGCGATGGTCTCGCTGGTCCTGCAGGTCGTGCAGGGGGGTGTGGTCGGCCAGGTCCTGGACGTCGACGCGCTGCTGCTGAACGTCACCGGCGTGACCGTCGCGCACCTGGCCGTCGTCCCCGCGGTACGGGCGCGCCTCCGCCGCAGGGGCGAGGCGGGCCCTACCCGGGCCGTCCGCCGGGAGGAGCCGGACCGGGGTCTGACCCCGACGATCCCCAGGGTCGGGATCGCTCCCTAGAGTGACGCTGCGCCGGGGCCGGCGGCCGTAGCGTTGAGGACATCGGGAGACGTTCCCGCACCTCGACGCTGAGACGCCACGACGCTGAAGGAGTCACCGCCATGTCCGCTCCGCTGGTCCGCCCCCGTCACCACAGGATGATCGCCGGAGTCTGCGCGGGTCTGGCCGAGCGCTTCGGCACTTCCCGGACGACGATGCGGGTCATCTTCCTCCTGTCGTGCCTGCTGCCCGGCCCGCAGTTCCTGCTCTACATCGCGCTGTGGATCCTGATGCCGGAGGAGGGCAGCCGGCGGGCCGCCGCCAAGAGCTGGTGATGCCCGGGCCGCCCCCGGTGCGGCCGTCCGGTGCGACGCGCGGGCCGCGCACCCCTCGAAGGGGTGCGCGGCCCGTCGTGCCGTCCGTCCCGTGTGCGGTGCCGGTGCCTCAGCGCATGTTGGGCGTCCCCAGGCCAGGCAGGGAGATCCCGTTGGGGGCGATGGCCTTGGTGGGCAGGGCGCCGAGCAGGCCCGCGTTGCCCTTGTTGTCGTTCGGCGCGAGCCTCTCGGTGGGCAGGTTGGGGGCGATGGCGACGTCGACGGCCCTGGCCGTCTGCTCCAGGACCCCGGAGGCGACCAGCCTGTTCGCGGCGACGAGCAGCGGCCCGCCGGCCGGGGCCGCCGGGGCGAGCTGCTCGATGGGGAGCCCCTTCGACGCGCCCGTGGCGGTGGTGGTGACGGCCTCCAGCGCGTCGGCGGAGGCGGTGCCCGCGGCGCCGACGGCGATGGCGGCACCGACAACGGCGGCGCCAAGGGCCTTGAGGGATGCCTGCTTCATCAGTTGTGTCCTCGTGACGGGGAATGCGGGGAGCAACGGAAAATGCCGAGCGGCACGCAACCTAGCCACGAGTGCGGTGGGCACGCAATCACTGACACGGCCGGGATGTAAATCCCGGCCGTATCCACCGGTACCTTCACCGTATTTTCCACCGGGCCGGCCCACGGGCCGGCCCGAAAAGGAATTGCTGGTCAGGCCGTTCCGCCCGGCGTCCGGTCGAAGAGCCACTCGGACTTCAGCTCGGCGTAGCCCGGCTTGATGACCTCGTTGATCATGGCCAGACGTTCATCGAATGGGATGAACGCCGACTTCATCGCGTTGACGGTGAACCACTGCATGTCGTCCAGCGAATAGCCGAACGCCTTGACCAGGTGCTCGAATTCACGGCTCATGCTGGTGCCGCTCATCAGACGATTATCGGTGTTCACCGTCAGTCGGAAGTGCAGCTTACGGAGAAGACCGATGGGGTGCTCTTCGTATGAATCCGCAGCGGCGGTCTGGAGGTTGGAGGTGGGGCACATTTCCAGCGGAATGCGCTTGTCGCGCACGTAGGACGCCAGGCGGCCGAGCGTGACCGTGCCGTCCTCGGCGACCTCGATGTCGTCGATGATGCGCACGCCGTGACCGAGCCGGTCGGCACCGCACCACTGCAGGGCCTGCCAGATCGAGGGCAGGCCGAACGCCTCGCCGGCGTGGATCGTGAAGTGGTTGTTCTCGCGCTTGAGGTACTCGAACGCGTCCAGGTGGCGGGTGGGCGGGAAGCCCGCCTCGGCGCCCGCGATGTCGAAGCCGGCCACGCCGGAGTCGCGGTACTTGTTGGCCAGCTCGGCGATCTCCAGCGCCCGGGCCGCGTGCCGCATCGCGGTCAGCAGCGCGCCGACGCGGATGCGGTGGCCGTTGGCGCGCGCCCGGCGCTCGCCCTCCCGGAAGCCCTCGTTCACGGCCTCGACGACCTCGTCGAGGCTGAGGCCCTTCTCCACGTGCAGCTCGGGGGCGTAGCGCACCTCGGCGTAGACGACGCCGTCCTCGGCCAGGTCCTCGGCGCACTCGGCGGCCACCCGGACCAGCGCCTCGCGGGTCTGCATGACGGCGCAGGTGTGGGCGAAGGTCTCCAGGTAGCGCTCCAGCGACCCGGAGTCGGCGGCCTCGCGGAACCAGACACCCAGCCGGTCCGGGTCCGTCTCGGGCAGCTTGTCGTACCCCACCTGGGCGGCGAGGTCGATGACCGTCCCGGGCCGCACTCCACCGTCGAGGTGGTCGTGGAGCAGCACCTTGGGCGCGCGACGGATCTGATCGGGTGAAGGCCGGGAGGCCGGCCGGGAGAAGGTCTCGCTCGTCATCTCGGCACTGTAGCCCCTACGCGCGTAGATGTACGCGAACGATACGGAACAGTGACCCATCGGCGGGGTGGACACCACCCGTCCTTCTGCCATCGTTGTCTGCCATGGTGCAGCAAGCGTTGCCGCAGCGAGATCCAGAAGGTCCGGCGGACCCGCGACCGGCGGCCCGCCTCGGAAAACCGCTCGGAGCCGGCCCCATCGGGAACGCCGTGCACGGGGTGGCCCTGTTGCTCCCCGACGGCAGCGCCACCGGAATACGCCGCCCCTCGCGCTTCGCGCCGGCCGCGCAGCGGCCGCTGGCCCGCCGGCTGACCCGGGCGGGCGGGGACGAGGGCCTGGTCGTCCACGTCCTCCACTACCGCCACCGCGGCTGGAACGGTCCGGCGGCCCATCCCGTGCAGGACACGGAGTGGGCGGCCGAGGAGGTGGTGCGGCGCTACGGCGACGTACCGGTCTGTCTGATCGGTACGGGCATGGGCGCCCGCGCCGCGCTCCGGGCCGCCGGGCACCCGGCCGTCACCTCGGTGCTGGCGCTCGCGCCCTGGCTGCCGGATCCGGAGGCGGTGCTCGATCCCGACCCGGTGCGGCAGCTCGCGGGCCGGCAGGTGCTGCTGGTGCACGGCACCAACGACGAGCGCACGGACCCGGACCTGTCCTACCGGCTGGCCGAACGGGCCAAGAAGATCAACAGGAACGTGTGCCGCTTCGAGGTCCACTCGGACGGCCACGCCCTGCGCCAGCACCGCCCCGAAGTGCAGGCCCTGGTGGCCGACTTCGTCCGCGGCGCGCTCTTCGCCCACCCCTACGCCCGCCCGGTGGCCGACGCGCTGGCGGCTCCTCCGCCCCTGGGCCTGCGCATGCCTCTGGCCTCCGGCTTCGGCCAGTCACTGCGGCACTGACCGGGGCTCCGCCCCGGACCCCGGTCCTCAATCGCCGGACGGGCTGGTTTCCCGGCTTGTCCGGCGCTTGAGGACAAGCAGCACCACCGGCCCGTCCGGCGCTTGAGGACAAGAAACGGTGAAAGGGCGGGGCAGGGGCAAGATCCCCCCAGGCCCCGGCACGGGCACACGGCACCGGCACCGGCACCGCCTAGCGGTGCAGCAACAACTGCCCCCGCCGCGACAGCAAAAACCGCTTGAAGGCCGCAACGGGCGCCGTGTCCGGATGCCCGTCCAGCCACGCCACCCCGATCTCGCGAACGGCCCGCGGCGCAGTCACCGTCAGCTCCACCACTCCCGGCCGCGGCACCGCGGGCGGCGGCAGCAGCCCCACCCCGAGGCCCGCCGCCACGAGCCCCCGCAGCGTCTCCGGGTCCTCCCCCTCGAACGCCACCTTCGGCACGAACCCCGCCTCCGCGCACAGCGCGTCGGTGATGCGCCGCAGCCCGTATCCCGGTTCGAGGGTGACGAACAGTTCCCCGGCCGCCTCCGCGAGCCGGATCCGCTTGCGCACCGCCAGCGGGTGATCGTCCGGCACCACCAGCCGCAGCTTCTGCTCGTCGAGCCGGCGCGCGACCAGGTCCGGCGCGTCCGGCACCGGCGACGTCAGGCACAGGTCGAGGTCACCGTCGCGCAGGCGCTCGATCATCGCCTCGCCGTAGTTCTGGAAGAGCTGGAAGCGCACGCGCGGATGGTCGGTGCGGAAGGCCCGGATGAGTTCGGGTACGGTCTCGGAGCCCATCGTGTGCAGGAAGCCGAACGCGACCTTGCCGGTCGACGGGTCGGCGTCGGCCCGTACGGCCTCGGCGGCTCGGTCGACCTCGGCCAGGGCGCGCTCGACGGAGCCGAGGAAGGCACGGCCGGCCGCGGTGAGCGAGACCGTGCGGCCGTGCCGGGCGAAGAGGTCGACGCCCAGGTCGTGTTCGAGCCGGGCCATGGAGCGGCTGAGCGTCGACTGCGGCATGCCGAGCTGCTGGGCGGCGCGCGTGACGTGCTCGTGGCGGGCGACGGCCACGAACTGGGCCAGACGCGGCGTCAGAGTGGTGGCCCAGGAGCCCGCCTCCAGTTCGGCCGTTGCCGGCACGTCAGAGTTTTGGGTAACACTCCTGTTGCCAATTGGTGACAGAGACACCCGTGACCTGCGGTCATGCTGCATGGGATCGATTATGGCGAGTCTGTGCATTGGACGCATCAGATGCAGGCTGCATACGGTTTTCCCATGCCTCCTGCCGATACCGGGGCATCCGTCGTCATCATGCGTTCGGGTGCCTCCACCTCGTCGTCCCTCCCCTCCGATGACACCGACACCCGGCTGGTCCCCGGCGGGCCCGGCTACCGCCGGATGAGCTTCGCGCTCTTCGCCGCCGGTGTCGCCACCTTCGCCCTCCTCTACTCCACGCAGGCGCTGCTCCCGGCGATCTCGGACGACCTCGGCGTGACGCCCGATCAGGCCAGCTGGACCGTTTCCGCGGCGACCGGCGGTCTGGCCCTCGCGGTCATCCCGCTCAGCGCGCTCTCGGAGCGCTACGGACGGCGCACGACGATGACGGCGGCACTGTGCGTGGCCGCGCTCCTGTCGGTGCTCGTGCCGCTCGCCCCGGACCTGGGCTGGCTGGTGGCCCTCCGCACGGTGCAGGGTGCCGCGCTGGCCGGCGTGCCGGCGTCGGCGATGGCGTACCTGGCGGAGGAGGTGCGCCCGAAGGCACTGATCGGTGCGATCGGGCTGTTCGTGGCGGGCAACAGCATCGGCGGCATGGTCGGCCGGATCCTCGCCGGCTGGGTGACCCAGGCATGGGGCTGGCGTGCGGGCCTGGCCGCGGTCGGCGCGCTGGCCGTGGTGTGCGCGGTCGTCTTCCGCGCGATGATCCCCCGGGCCCGCCACTTCACGCCGGCGGCGGTCTCGGTGAAGTCCCTCGGCCGGACGCTCGGCGCGCACCTGTCCGATCCGCTGCTGCGCCGCCTCTACGCGATCGGCCTGCTCTTCATGACCGTCTTCGGAGCGGTCTACACGGTCATCGGCTACCGGCTGGCGGACGCCCCGTTCTCGCTCCCGCAGGGCGTGGTGGGCTCGATCTTCCTCATCTACCTGGTCGGTACCCTCTCCTCGGCCGCGGCCGGCCGGCTCGTCGGCCGCCTGGGCCGCCGCGGCGCCCTGTACCTGGCCGTCGGCACGTCCACGGCGGGCCTGCTGCTGACCCTGACGTCCTCCCTGACCGCGGTCCTGCTGGGCCTGGTCCTGATCACCGCCGGCTTCTTCGCGGGCCACGCGGTGGCCTCGTCCTCCGTCAGCCGCGCCGCCACCACGGGCCGCGCCCAGGCGTCCGCCCTCTACCAGACGGCCTACTACCTGGGCAGCTCGGTGGGCGGCACCCTCGGCGCGATGGCCTTCCGCTCGGCGGGCTGGGACGGCACGGTGGTCCTGGGCCTGCTGGCCATGGTGGGCGCGGCGTCGATCACGCTGTACGCGACGCGCCAGGCGATGACGCGCCAGCGGGTCGTGGCGGTCTCCGCCCGCCGCTGAACCGTTCCATCCTTCACGCCGGAGGGCCCGTCCCCTCACCCGTCGGGTGGTGGGACGGGCCCTTTTGCTCCCGCTTCCACCAAAGGGGGATGACGCCCTCCCCTCGTTCCGGTGTGCTGGGCGACGACAGACGTGAAGTGCCCATGTCGACGGGGCGGGTGTGTAGTGGACAGGCATTCCAGGCAACTGCGGAGCAGTGCGGCAATGGCGGGCGTCCGTCGACGGATCGCCGCCGTCATCGGCGCAGTTGCGATGATCGCGACCGTCCTCACGGGCGCCGGCACCGGCACGGCCAGTGCCGCGCCCAATGGATGGAAGCCGACGGGCAGCTGGACCTGCTCCGGGACGCCCGTCCCGGACGGGTACGTCATCAGCGCTTCCGACCCCAAGGGCTGCGGCGGCCTGGGCTCCTGGTTCCAGGAGCCTGTCAAGAACGGGATCTGGACCTGCTCGGGCTCGCCCATCCCGTCCGGCTACGTCATCACCGACCACGACCGCCAAGGCTGCAACGGCATGGGCGCCTGGTGGCTGGCGCTCGCCACCGAGCGCCAGTGGACCTGCTCGGGCTCGCCCATTCCGCCCGGCAAGGTGACCACCAACTTCAGCCGCGACGCCTGCCGGGGCATCGGCATGTGGCACCAGGAGCCCGCGCGCGACGGCCTGTGGACCTGCATCGGCTCCCCCATCCCGCCCGGCTACCGCAGCACCACCTACCAGTGGGACGGCTGCGGCGGCGCCGGCGCGTGGCGGATGGTGCGTGTCTGACCCGTTCGGCACGACATGGCACGAGGCACCGCGCGCTGCGCGGTGCCTCATGTCATTCCCTTTGCCTGTCAGGCCGCGGGAAATGCATCCGTGTCGATCACGATGTCGAACGGTGCGGGAAGGTGGATCCCGTCACCGAACTTCCCTGCCTGCAGGACGCGGTAGACATCGTTCTTCGGCTCCCCGAAGAGCGTGATCGTCGGCCCCCCTTGAGCCCACCTGTCAACGAGCAGGTACAGGGGCACACCGGCGTGGGCGTATCCGGCGGGCTTGCTGACTCGGTCGTGCTGCGCGTTGAACTTCGAGGTGATCTCGACGACGAGCTCAGCTGCCTCAGCCTGGATGAAATTCTCGGAACCGTTGGCTTGGGTCGGCGCCGAATCCACCACTGCCTCGGGCGCCACGACAAGATCGGGGATGTAGAGACCACTGCGGGACGGTACGGCGACAGCCAAGGTCTGGTAGATGCCCCAGTCCTTGGGAATGATCGTGGTCAGCTGGCGCTGGAGTTTCCAGGCCACGCTGTTGTGCGTGTTGCTGGGGGCGGGCGACACGGTGACGATCCCTTCAATGATCTCCACTTTGCAGCCCTCAGGAGCGTCCGTCTGCTCCCAGATCCGGACGAGGTCGTCCCAGCCCCTGCCGGGGCCGTGATCGACGGTGAGTGCGCTCATGGCGGTCTCCCCTTCAGGTACGTCACCGATCCCAGCATGCCGAACGAACCCGGCGCCGGTCCATCGCTCTCGTTCACCCGTACGAGTAGCGCAACGCCTGCTTCCACCAAAGGGGGATGACGCCTTCCCCGCGTTCCGGTGTTCTTGGCTCTCGACAGACGCATGAAGTGCACATGCCGACAGGACAGGTGTGAAGTGGACAGAGGTTTCCTGAGCAGGATCGCCGCAGTCGTAGGAGCGGTTGCGATGATCGCGACCGTCCTCACGGGGGCCGCCGCCGGTACGGCCGGTGCCGCGCCCAGCGGGTGGAAGCCGCGGGGCAGCTGGACCTGCTCCGGCGCACCCGTCCCTGACGGCTACGTCATCTCCGGCTACGACCGCACCGGCTGCAACGGCGCCGGCTCCTGGTACCAGGAGCCCGCCAAGAACGGGATCTGGACCTGTTCGGGCTCGCCGATCGTGTCCGGCTACGTCATCACCAACTACGACCGCAACGGCTGCAGCGGCATCGGCGCCTGGTGGCACTCGCTCGCCACCGAGCGCCAGTGGACCTGCTCGGGCTCGCCCATCCCGCCCGGCAAGGTGACCTCCAACTTCAACCGCGACGGCTGCCAGGGCATCGGCATGTGGTACCAGGAGCCCGTCCGCCACGGCATGTGGACCTGCGTCGGCTCCCCCATCCCGCCCGGCTACCGCAGCACCACCTACCAGTGGGACGGCTGCGGCGGCGCCGGCGCCTGGTGGATGGTGCGTGCCTGACCCGCTCGGCACGCAGGACAGAGGCATCGCGCGCTGCGCGGTGCCTCTTGTCATTCCTCGATGGCCCCGCCGATCCGGCGCAGGTGCCGGCGGAAGGTGTACGACGGGTCGGCCGCGCGGCGGGCCAGGTAGTCGTCGAACGACGTCTGGCTGCGCAGCGTGTCGCCGGACCTGATGCGGTGCGCCTGTTCGCGCTCGGTGCGCCGGATCTCGTGCGCGGTCGCCAGTACGGCCTCGGCGTGCGTGGCGGCGAGGAAGACGACGCCGTCGTCGTCACCGAAGGCGAGGTCGTCGCCGCTCACCAGGTGCGGCCCGAAGCGTGCCGAGGCCAGGGCCTCGGGCTCCTGTTCGTCGAGCCGCACTGGGCCGGGCGGGTAGGCGCCGTAGCTGAACACCGGCAGGCCGATCTCGACCAGCTCCGGGGTGTCCCGGTGCAGCCCCCACACCACCAGCCCCGCCACGCCCGCCGCTTCGGCCTCCAGCACGGCCAGGTCGCCGACGCACGCCTCGTCCGTGCGGCCGCCGTTGTCGATGACGAGCACGTCACCTGGCTCGGCCCGGCCGAACGCCTCCAGGAACACGTCGACACTGCCGTAGTGCCGGGCGGGCAGAACCCGTCCCGCGACCCGATGGCCGGGTACGACCGCGCCGATGCCGGCGGGGGCGATGCGGAGCGGTATGCCGTGCCGCACACAGGCGTCGGCCACGAGCGGAGTGGACAGTTCGGCGAATTCCTTCAGCATGCGGGGAGCCTTCCGGCTTTGACGGTGGTGAGGAGGGCGGCCCAAGCCGTGGGGGTGGCGGTGATGACCTGGGCGGGGTCATCGCTCTCGCGGAGACGTATGAGACCACCAGCGGTGCGGGCGGCTTCGAGGCAGGCGCCTTCCGGGCCAGTGCTGAATGAAGACTTCTGCCATGCGGGGCGAGACATGTGGTCACCTATCGCAATTCGTGCAGGAGGTGCTGGAGCAGACTGAGCGAGTCTCTTACCTCGTGGGCCTCGGGCGTGGCCGCCGGATCGACGGGGGCAAGGGCCATGGAGGCTAGGGCGTGTCCGATGGCTCTTTGATGAGATCGCGGAGCCAGATCACGATGGCTGCGGTGGTCAGCGTGCCGTG
>NZ_BMVB01000031.1 GCF_014650495.1 Streptomyces cinnamoneus
CTCGACACCTCCACCACACCGGAGGTCTTCGCCATGAACAAGACCCACGACTGTCAACAACGCTCGTGATCAATACAGCTAGCGGCTGCCGCTCACCCGCCCCTGCAGCAGCCGGGAGAGTGCCGAGTGCACCTCGTCGATCGACCGCTCCGGCTGGAACGACTGCCAGTCCAGCGCCGCCACCAGCACCATCCCGAACAGCGCGGACGCCGTGAGCGGAACGTCGATCTCCGGGCTCAGCTCGCCGGACGCCACCGCCTCCCGCAGGACGGACTCGATCACCGCGATCGCCTTCTGCCGCACCTGCATCAGCGTCGACTGCCAGGCCCGGTTGGTGCGCCAGAGCTCGGCCACGTACAGCTGCGTGAGCGAGGGGTAGCGGGTGATGAAGTCCAGGCCCGCCCGGATCATCGCGTCGAGGGCGTCGACCCGGCTGCCGCCCCGCTCGGCCGTCTCGTCGGCGGCGGCCTGCAGCGAGTCGGTGAGCAGCTCGATGCCGTGCCGCAGGAGCTCCTCGAAGAGCACGGTCTTGCTGGCGAAGTTGTAGTAGACCGTGCCCTTGGCCACCCCGGCGCGCTCGGCGATCTCGTCCACCGTGGTGGAGGAGAACCCCTGCTCGGCGATGAGGGTGACCGCCGCCTCGAAGAGCTTCCGCCGGGTGTTCTGCCGGCGCGTACTGCTGCTGTCCATGAGAGTGATTCTCCCTGTACTCGCAGTGGTCGCGCTCACAGAGTGAGTTCCGGGTGGAGCCGGTCGACCGACCAGACCTGTTTGGTGCGCGCCGACCGGGCCGTGAGGGCGAGCGCGCCCGCCGTGAACGCCGCCAGCACGCCGCACGCCTGCCACACGGGGGCCAGGCCGCCGCCGGTGATGAGGTGGCGCAGGCCCTCGACGACGTAAGTCATCGGCAGGAAGGGGTGGATGGCGTTGAAGAACCCCGGACTGGTCTGCACCGGGTACGTGCCGCCCGCCGACGTCAGCTGCAGCATCAGCAGCGCCAGCACCAGGATGCGGCCGGCCGGCCCGAAGCGGGCGCCCAGCCATTGCACGATCGCGGCGAAGCAGGAGGTCACGAGCGCGAGGAAGGCCGCGGTGCCCGCCGCGTGCACCATGTGCAGGCCCAGCGCCCAGTGCAGGACGGCCAGGAGCGCACCGGCCTGCAGCACGCCGACGGCGACGACGGGGAGCCAGCCCGCGAGGGCGATCCGCCACGCGGAGGCCCCGGCGGCCAGGGCACGGCGGTTGAGCGGCTGGATGAGCATGTAGGCGACCATCGCCCCGACCCACAGGGACAGCGGGATGAAGTACGGGGCGAAACCGGTGCCGTAGTTGGGCGCCTTGTGCAGGGCGTGCGAGGTCAGTTCGACCGGGTCGGCCATGACCTCGGTGCGGGCGTCCCGGTCCTTCTTGCCGTAGGCGGGGATCTTCGTCACCCCGTCGTGCAGTCCGCCGGCGAGTTCGGCCGAGCCGTCGGACAGCTTGACCATGCCGCCCTGCAGCTTGTCGGCCCCCTCACGCAGCCTGCCGATCCCGCTGTCGAGGCCGGCGGCCCCCTCCTTGGCCGTGCCCAGGCCGTCGTGGAGCTGCCCGGCCCCGCTGTGCAGGCGTCCGGCGCCGTCGGCGAGCTGCCGGGCGCCGTCGTTGAGGGCGTTGACCTTGCGCACGGCGCCGTCGATGTCCCGGCCCAGGTCCGGGGCCTCGTCGGCCAGCCGCTCGGCGTAGCCGCGCAGGGTGTCCAGCCGGCCGGGGAGCCGGTCCAGCGCACCGTCCTCGTTCCGCACGAGCGCGTCGAGCCGTGCGGCACCCGCGGCCGACTGCCGGGCCGCGAAGAGGGCCTTCTGCAGGGCCGGGCAGAAGTCGGCGGGGTGGGCGGTGCACTGCTGCCCGTGGACCGTGGCCAGGGCGTCCGCGCTCGCGCGGCTCGTCCGGGCGAGGGCGGCGGTGACGGCCGGGGAGGGAAGGTCGTCGAGGTGCTCGCGCAGGGTCTTCGCCTCCTTGGCGACGAGGCGGGCGGTCCGCCCGATCTCCTGGGCGTGTTCCTTGACGAAGGCCCCCTCGCGGCCCGCCACGCCGTTGACCTTGTCGGCCAGCTGCTGGGTGCCGGACGCGACCTTCCGCGCGCCCGTGGCGAGTTCACCGGACTTCTCGTCCAGGGTCCCGGCACCGGTGTGCAGCTTGCCGACGCCGGCCTGAAGGTCGCCGCTGCCCCGCTCGGCCTTCGCCAGGCCGTCCTTGAGGTCCCCGGCCCCCTTGCGCGCCGTGCCGATGCCGTCGCCGAGCCGGTCGGCGCCGGACGCCGCCTGGGCGGTCTTGTCGTGGAGGGCGGAGAAGGAGACGAAGATCTTGTCGTAGAAGGAGCGCGAGGTCTTCCGCGAGGCGGCCGCGCGCACTTCGGAGAAGACCGAGCGGGATATCTGGCCGACGATGTAATTGTTGGCGTCGTTCGTACGGACCTGGAGCGCGCCCGTCTCCGGGGTGTTGCCGGAGCTTGAGGCGAGCCGTTCGCTGAAGTCGGCGGGGATGGTCAGCGAGAGGTAGTAGGTGCCCTTCTCGACGCCCTTGCGGGCGTCGGCGGCGCTCGTGGTGTGCCAGTCGAAGGACTTGCTCTCCCGCAGGCCCTCGGTGATGGTGTCGCCGGCGTTCGTCTTCGTGCCGTCCACGGTGGTACCCCGGTCGGCGTTGACCAGCGCCACGGGAACCTTGTCCAGCCGCCCGTAGGGATCCCAGAAGGACCACAGGTACAGGGCGCCGTACAGCAGCGGCAGCAGCAGGAGCGCGACGAGGGCGGCCCGGGGCAGCCGGCCCCGCCCGAAGCGCCTGAGCTCAAGCGCGGCCAGTCGCGGGGAGCGCATCCGCAGCCCCTCCCTTCCGGAGACGGCCCACCGTGGTGGGGCGGGTGCTCCGGGCGGGGCGGCCGGCCGCATCGCGCGCGGCCGGCGCGGTCGGGACGACCACGGCGTCGCCGGGGGCCCGGCTGCAGACGGCGAGGACGGTCGTGCCGCCCGCGGCGAGCGAGCGCAGCAGCTCCCAGGCGCGGTCGCGTTCGGCGTCGGAGAGCTTGAGGTCGGTGTCGTCCACGGCGATCAGGCGCGGCCCGCCGACGAGGGCCAGGGCCAGCGACAGCCGCAGGGCCTCCAGCCGCTCCAGGTCCTGTACGGCCGTGTCCGCGCCCTTGGGCAGCTCCGCCGCGGCGAGCCCGGCGGCCGAGAGGACGGCGGTGGCGCGGGCCCGGTCGTCGGAGCGGGCGGCGCGGCGGCGGAGGAGGGCGAGGGGCGAGCCGCCGAACCGGCGCTGCAACAGCATCCGTTCGCGCAGGTGCTCGGCGACGGTCAGCGCAGGGTCGAGCTCGCAGACGCCGGGGACGTGCGCCAGGGCGCTCGACCGGCGGACGGCCGGCATGCGTGCGGGCAGCGCCTGGCCGCCGACGGCGGCCCGGCCCTCGGTGATGCGCATACGTCCGGCCAGAGCGAGCAGCAGACAGGTGCGGCCGGAACCGGAAGGGCCCTCGACGGCGACGAGCGAGCCGGGCGGGGCGTCGATGTCCACATCGCGGAACACCCAGCCGCGCGGCCCCTTCAGACCGAGGCCCACGGCGGTGATCGCGGCTCCGTGCGGGGTGCTGTTCACGGGCGACCTCCAGAGCTTGAACTGACTGGTCAGTGCAAAAAGTATGGCGGCCGATGCCCCCCTTGCGTCAACCCGCCCCCGTCTCATGGGTGTTCGTGCAGGTCAGGGCCGATTGTCAGTGGTGTGCCCCACGATGGATCCATACAGCGGCCCCGTCACCGTGCGGCGCGCCGCCCCGACGAAGGAGGTTCGTCATGGCCCGAAGCGCGAGCGACGTCCGCCCCTTTGCCACGGCCCCGGCGGGGTGGCACGCCCCCTCGCCCCGCCCCGCGACCCCGTCCGCCGTCCTCGACCTGCTCGCCCAGGCCCACCAGGGCCTGACGGAGGCCGCCGCCCTGGAGGCGCCCCACGAGCGGTACGCCACCGCACACCTCGCCGCCCTGCGCACCGCCGCCGCCGTGCTCGCCGTCCGGGGCCGCCCCGAGACGTCCCCGCGCGGCCGCCGCCGCATCCGCAGCGCCTGGGAGGTGCTGCCGGAGGTGGCACCCGAACTGTCCGAGTGGAGCGCCCTGTTCGCCTCCGGCGCCGCACGCCGGGCCCGGGCGGAGGCGGGCATACGCTCCGCCGCCGGCGGCCGGGAGGCCGACGACCTGCTGCGCGACGCGGACGCCTTCCTGCGCCTGGTCGAGCGCATGCTGGTCCTCCAGCCGCGGCTGCCCCGGCAGCCGCCGGCCGGGTAGAGGGGCGTTGCCGGGCCACCGGGGTGCGGGGCGGCGCGGGCAGCTGTCCGGCGGGGGCCATTAGGCTGGTGGCGCCGCCGGCAGCCGTCCGCCGGCCCCTACGTCGCCGTCGAGGAGCCACCCGCCGTGTCAGAGCCCCTGCGCCCCCGGGCATCCCTGCGTACCGCCGTGGTCTGGGAGGTCCTGCGGGACGCCCTCGACCGCCGGGTCAAGGCCGCCGGCCGGGAGGCGTTGGACGTCCTCGACACCGGTGGCGGCTCGGGCAAGTTCGCCGTGCCGCTCGCCCGGCTCGGCCACCGGGTCACCGTCGTCGACCCCAGCCCCAACGCCCTGTTCGCGCTGGAGCGCCGGGCCGCCGAGGCCGGCGTCGCCGACCTCGTCCACGGCGTCCAGGGCGATGCGCACGGCCTGTTCGACGTCGTCGAGCGCGAGGGCTACGACCTGGTGCTGTGCCACGGCGTGCTGGAGTACGTGGACGACCCCGCCGAGGGCATCCGCAACGCCGCCGCCGCGCTCCGCGCGTCCGGCACCCTCAGCCTGCTGGCCGCCGGGCTCGGCGGTGCCGTGCTCGCGCGGGCCCTCGCCGGGCACTTCACCGAGGCCCGTCAGGCCCTGGCCGACCCCGCCGGGCACTGGGGCGCCGGCGACCCGGTCACCCGCCGGTTCACCGCCGACGAGCTCTCCGGCCTCGTCGGCGCCGCCGGCCTGCAGGTCACGGCGGTGCACGGCGTGCGCATCTTCGCGGATCTGGTGCCCGGCGTCCTCGTCGACGCCGAGCCCGGCGCCCTCGACGCGCTCCTGCAACTGGAGGCCGCCGCCGCCGAGCTGCCCGCCTTCCACTCGGTGGCCACCCAGCTGCACGTCCTCGCCGAGCGCGGCTGATTCCGCGCATCGGACGCGGGCCACCCGATCGGCCCGATCGCCCCGTATGATCGGGGGACACCGTCCGGCATGGCGGATCGGCGAGCAGGGAATGTACGTCCCGACGGCATCGACCGCCACACCGGGGCCGGTGGCCGATTTGGCGCAGAGGGGCGGGTTTCACGGGGGCGATTCCCTGCCTATCCTGAAAGGGTCGCACCCCGGTCGCCCCCCGCGACCGACGAGTAGGAGGACTCCGTGCCGCTCTCGGAGCACGAGCAGCGCATGCTCGAGCAGATGGAGCGAGCGCTGTACGCCGAAGATCCCAAGTTCGCGACAGCGCTCGAAGGCAGCGGCCTGCGCACGTACACCCGGCGACGGGTCTACCAGGCGGTCGCGGGTTTTCTGGTGGGCATCGCGCTCCTCATGGCCGGAATGGTCGCCCAGCGGATCTGGATCAGCGTGGCGGGCTTCCTGGTCATGCTGGCCTGCGCCGTGCTCGCGGTGACGGGGTGGCGCAAGGCGCCGAAGCCCGGGGCCCAGCGGGGCGCCGGCCCGGCGGGAATGCCACGGCGCACGGCCGGCGGCCGTCGACGCGTCGGCATGATGGACCGCATCGAGCAGCGGTGGCAGCGCCGCCGTGACGAGCAGGGCCACTAGGCCCGGCAACCTTTCTTGAGCAAGGCCCCCGGGGGCCGGGACACCACGTCCCGGCCCCTGCTGCATGCCCGGCCGCAACCTCACGTCCGCCGACCGGGTGCGGGGCCTTTGCCCGCCGGGCACCTGCCGCCCTTCGCGGGGCCCGCAGGGCGGCCCGACCGGCCGCGCCGCCGGCCCCTGCCGGGTTTCGCCGCACGGATACCGCCGGCCGAGTGACGACCTGGCCGGACCGCCGCCGGTCCCCGCCGCCGGTCCCCGACGTCCGTCCCCGCGGCCGGCGCCGCGAACAGGCGCTGTTCCCCGCGCCCTTCCGGTGTCTGCGAGGCCCCGGGCGGGCCTCTGGGACGGGCCCCCGGGCGGGCCCTGGCACCGGCCCCCGGGCGGGCCTCTGGGAGGGCCCCCGGGCGGGCCCTGGCACCGGCCCCCGGGCGGGCCCCCTAGGCCGTGTCCGCAAAGTCCCGCCTGGCCCGCGACTCCCCCAGCTACCGCTGGGAGGCGCCCCCAGCACGCACGCTCGCTGCGTTGTCGGGGTCGCCCGAGTACGCCCAGTACGAGGACGACCCTCCGCCTTGCGATCTCCCCCAGCTACCGCTGGGAGGTGCCCCCGGCACCAGACGCCGCGGGCCACGCCCTTCGGGCGTACGGCGCTACTTTGCGGACACGGCCTAGGACAGGCTTCCGGGCGGGCCCCCGGGACAGGTCCCCGGTCAGGTCCCGGGCGGGCCCCTGGGACAGGCCCCCGGACAGGCCCCCCCGGACAGGCCCCCCGCCCAGGCCCTGGGCCGTGTCCGCACGTCCTGCCCGGCCCGCGGCGCTTCCCCCGCTACCGCTCGGAGGCGTCCCGGCGCCGGACGCCGCGACGCCACGCCCTTCGGGCGTACGGCGCTACTTCGTGGACACGCCCGGGTCCCCGCCGCTCCGGCGGCGTAGCCGGGACATGGTGTGCGACCAGCGGTGGGTGAGGTGCCAGGCGATGCGGGCTGTTGAGCGGGGGGCCAGGAGGGCGCGCAGGCGGGCTCGGCGGCCGGCCGAGGCCCTCAGGCCGGCGCGGACGGTTTCGGCGTCGGCCGCGGGCTCGCCCGTCAGACGGGGCGCGGGGGCGTACAGCACCTGCTCGACGGCCGTCGCCAGCCGGCCCGCGGCCGCCGCGGGCGGCCCCTGCAGGGCCGCGGCCCGCACGATGCGGTCCGCCGCCGTCCGCGGGGTCAGGGACTCGTCGGGCGGGATCCCGTAGTCCCAGGCCGAGTCGGTCAGCTCCCGCCACGCGGCCAGCGTGGCCGCCCCCGCCCCGCCGGGGCCGGCCCGGCCCGTGCCCGCGCCCGGGCCGGGGCGCAGGCGCCGGGCCCGGGTCCGTACCCGCCACAGCAGCGGCAGCACGGGCAGGACGAGCGCGGCCAGCGCCGCCGCCGTGATGCCCGCGAGCAGCGTCCACGACGGCCCGCCGGCCCCTCCGCCGGCGCTCGCCTCCTCCTGGACGGGCCGCGGGCAGCCGCCGTCCTTCTTCAGCTGCGGCGGGCAGTCCGTACGGTCCGCGGGCGCCGGGACGGGCGCGGCCGAACGGCGCGGCGACGGCGCGGGAGCCTCGGGGTCGGGCAGGGCCGGGGAGGGGGCGACCGTGTACTCCGGCGGCGTGCCCCGGCTCGGCGTGGGCTCGAACCGCGTCCACCCCGCGCCCTCGAAGTACAGCTCGGGCCAGGCGTGTGCGTCCTTGGAGCCGACCGACACCGAGCCGTCCGTCTGCGGGGTGCCCGGCGCGAAACCGACCGCGACCCGTGCGGGGATGCCCAGGGTGCGGGCCATGGCTGCCATGGAGAAGGAGAAGTGGATGCAAAAGCCCCTCTTCTCCTCCAGGAACCGTGCCATGGCGTCGTTCCCGCTGCCCGAGCGCACCTCCGTGTCGTACTGGAAGCCGCCGTTGACGGAGAACCAGTCCTGCAGCTTCACCGCCTGCTCGTACGCGTTCGCCGCGCCCGCCGTCACCTTCCGGGCCGTCGTCGCCACCACCTTCGGCAGCGTCTGCGGCACCCGGGTGTACTCGCGCAGCAGTTGCTCCGGCGGGGCGGGCGCGGCCGCCAACTGGGCGGCCGTGGGCTGCACCCGGAGGCTGGAGACCTCGTAGCTCAGGCCCCGGGTGGTCTGCCCGTGGTCGCCGACCAGCGTCCGGCCCTCGGGCTCGTACCGCCACCGGCCGGTGAGGCGGACCGTGTCGGCGGGGTACGGCATGGGCAGGTAGTTCTGCCCGTAGCCCTCGGCGGCCGAGACGGCGAGGGCGACCGGGTCCGCCCGTACCCCCGGCGCCAGGCCGACGGGGGCGGGCAGCGGCAGCGGCACATCGGTGATGCGCCTCTCCGAGGCGCGCCATGACGCCCCGTCGAAATGGTCGAGCGCGACGATGCGCAGGTACAGGTCGCCCGTGGCCGCGGGGGAGGTGCGATAGCGCAGCAGCTCGCGGTTCTCGGGCTGGTTGAGGCTGTTCTGCAGCGAAACGAGCGGATTGACGGCGGAGATGGTGCCGCCGTCGCGCCCGGGGCCCGCGGTCTTGCCCTGCGGCTGCAGCAACCCGCCGTCGATGGACGGCAGGACGGCCGGGATCGCCAGCGACAGCCCCAGGGCCAGCGCCCCGATCCGCCGTCCCGTGCGCACCGGGGCCGGGGCGAGGCCGGCGCCGGGCGCCGAGCCGCCCGCGGGCGGCCGTCCGGGGGCGCCGAAGACCCGGCCCCACTGGGCGAGCCGTTCCCGGCTCTCGGCCAGGAGCAGCAGCAGATAGCCGGCCGCGGCGGCCAGGAACCACAGCCGGTCCGAGCCGCCCTCGGCCAGCCCGGCGCCGACCGAGTACAGCGCGAGCAGCGGCAGGCCCGCCGGAGCGGCGGCCCGGAAGGTGACCGCCACCGCGTCCACCACGAGGCCGACCAGCAGCACCCCGCCCACGAGCAGCAGCCTGATGGCCACGGTGGCCGGCGCGGGAATGGCGTACCGGCCGACGTCGTCCAGGCCCCCCTGCAGCAGCCGGCCGAATTCCTGGAGGACGTCGGGCCCGGGCAGCAGCCCGCCGACGGCCCGGGACCGGGCGAAGACCACCGTGAGCAGCAGCAGGCCCGTCAGCGCCTGCACGGCGACCGTCAGCCACCGGCGGGGCGTCAGCCGGCGGGCCACCGCGCCGGCCGCCGACTGAACGGCCAGCAGCGCGGCGGCCTGCACCAGCCAGGTGCTCCGGTCGACCAGGGGCAGCATCGCGCAGGACGCGGTGAGCGTGGCCACCGTCGCGCACACAGGGAGTCGCAGGGATCCGCTCATGACCGGCCTCCCGCCGTGCCGTCGCGGGCGCCGGCGGCCCGGCCGTCCGGCGAGGCCGCGAGGCGCCACAGGTCGGGCAGCGCCGCGCCGGGGGCGACGGGCAGCGCCGTCCAGCCCGCTTCGCGCAGCACCCGCAGGCGCTCCCCGGCGCCCTGGCCGGCCGCCGTGCCCCGCGCCGCCGGCCCGGCCCAGGAGGCGGCGTCCATCACGAAGGCGACCGCCGTGCCGCTGCGCCGTCGCATCCGCGCCACGACCGCCGTCTGCTGCTCGTCCAGCTCGCCGAGGAAGGCCACCAGCAGCCCCTCACCGCTCGTGTGCAGGGCGTCGAGGGCGGGGGAGAGGCCGCTGCCCTCAGAGTGGTCGATCAGGGCGAGGGCGTCCAGCATCAGCCCGGCCGTCTCCGCCGGGCCGTGGGCGGAGCCGCCCGCGCCGTCCGGCCCCGGCAGCGAGCTGCCCGTGTCCGTCAGCAGCCGCACCGCGAAGCCGCGCTCCAGCAGGTGCACCGCCGCGGACGCGGCGCCCGAGACCGCCCACTCGAAGGGCGCGCCCGGCCCCGCCCCCGGATAGGCCGTGCCGCGGGTGTCCAGCAGCACCGTGCACTGCGCCTGCTGCGGCTGCTCCTCGCGGCGCACCATCAGCTCGCCGTGGCGCGCGGTGGAACGCCAGTGCACCCGGCGCAGGTCGTCGCCGTGGCGGTAACCGCGCGGGATGACGTCGTCCTCGCCGGCCAGGGCGAGCGAGCGGTGGCGGCCGTCGCCGTGGCCGGCAGCCGTGCCACCCAGCCGCACGGGCGGCAGCGCGTCCACGCGCGGCACGACCGTGAGCGTGTCCTGGGCGCTGAACGCCCGCGTCAGCTCGCACATCCCGAAGGGGTCCGTCAGCCGCAGCTCCAGGGGCCCCAGCGGGTAGCAGCCGCGCAGCCCGGAACGGACCCGGTAGGACACCTCGCGCCGCCCGCCCGGCTCCACGCGGTCCACGACGAAGCGCGGGCGCGGCCCGAGGGCGTAGGGCACCCGGTCCTGGAGCATCAGCAGGCCGGTGGTCAGGCGCGAGACGTTGTCGACGCGCAGGCTCACGCGGGCCTCCGCCGTGGCCGGCACCCGCGCGGGTGTCAGCCGCCGGCTGCCCGTGACCCGGTGCCGGGTGCGGTGCAGGACGATCACGCAGACCAGCGGCAGCAGGGTCAGTAACAGCCCGACCCGCAGCAGGTCCTCCTGGCCCAGGACGTACGAACAGCCGGCGGCGGCCACCCCGGCGGCCAGGAAGGAGCGGCCCCGGGTGGTCAGCCCGGCCAGCGCCGCTCCCAGGCTGCCCCGGGCCGCGCCCGCGGCGGCGTCCGCGCGCCCGGCGGGCGGCATCACAGTCTCCGTGCGCCCGGCGGCTGCTGGCCGAACGGGTCGGGCACCGGGGTGCGCTGCAGGATGTCGAGCACGATCTGCTCGGCCGTGCGCCGGTTCAGCTGCGCCTGCGCGGTGGGCAGCAGCCGGTGGGCGAGGACCGGCACGGCGAGCGCCTGCACGTCGTCGGGCAGGGCGAACTCCCGCCCGGACAGCGCGGCGGCCGCCTTCGCCGCCCGCAGCAGGTGCAGCGTCGCCCGCGGCGACGCGCCGAGCCGGAGCTCCGGATGGTGCCGGGTGGCGCCGACCACGTCGACCGCGTACCGCCGGACGGACTCGGCGACGTGCACCGCGCGGACCGCGTCCACCAGCTTGACGATCTCGTGGGCGTGGGCGACGGGCTGCAGGTCCTCCAGCGGGGACGGGCCGCCGTGCACGTCCAGCATCCGCAGCTCGGCCTCCGGGCTGGGGTAGCCGATCGACACGCGCGCCATGAAGCGGTCGCGCTGCGCCTCGGGCAGCGGATAGGTGCCCTCCATCTCGACCGGGTTCTGCGTGGCCACCACCATGAAGGGGCTCGGCAGCTCGTAGGTGTGCCCGTCGACGGTGACCTGGCGCTCCTCCATCGACTCCAGCAGCGCCGACTGGGTCTTGGGCGAGGCGCGGTTGATCTCGTCGCCGATCACGATCTGCGCGAAGATCGCGCCCGGTTTGAACTCGAAGTCGCGGCGCTGCTGGTCGTAGACGCTCACGCCCGTGATGTCGGACGGCAGCAGGTCCGGCGTGAACTGGATGCGCCGCACCGAGCAGTCGATCGAGCGCGCCAGCGCCTTGGCGAGCATCGTCTTGCCCACCCCCGGAACGTCCTCGATCAGCAGGTGTCCCTCGGCCAGCAGCACGGTCAGCGAGAGCCGTACGACCTCCGGCTTGCCCTCGATCACACCCTCGACCGACCTGCGGACACGCTCGGCCGTCGTGGAAAGATCGCTCAGGCCCGCTCGTTCGTCATAGGTCGTCACCCGGCCCTCCTCGGCCCATTGCGAAGGGCCCCTGGCCCGTCGGCACGGACCGGCCCACCCCATAGCGTGGACACCGCGCCCGCAGTCGCGGAGGCGGTGCCCCTACGCATTCTTGCCGCCTGCGCGGCGTCCCGTCACGGCCTGTGGATAACTCGCCGGGCGCGTGCCGTCAGGGCCGGGGGTCGATCTCCCGCAGCAGGCCCGTCGTGACGTCGAAGACGAAGCCGCGCACGTCGTCGCGGTGCGGGAGGAACGGCGAGGTGCGCACCCGCTGCATGGACTGGCGCACGTCCTGGTCGAGGTCCTTGAACGCCTCCACCGCCCAGGCCGGCCGCTGGCCGACCTCGGCCTCGATGTCGTGCCGGAAGTCCTCGGTGAGGTTGAGCAGGCCGCAGCCGGTGTGGTGGATCAGCACGACCGAGCGGGTGCCCAGGGCGCGCTGGCTGATGGTGAGGGAGCGGATGATGTCATCGGTGACCACACCGCCGGCGTTGCGGATGGTGTGGCAGTCGCCGAGCTTGAGGCCCAGCGCCGCGTGCAGATCGAGGCGGGCGTCCATGCAGGCGACGACCGCGACTTTCAGGACGGGGCGGGCGTCCATGCCCGGGTCGGTGAAGGCGGCGGCGTACTTCGCGTTGGCCTCGACCAGACGGTCGGTGACCGTCCGGGAGTCGGTCCCGGGGCCGGAGCTGGGCTTTTGCGGCTGTGACGCGGATATCGACATAGGGATGAAGGTAGTCGGCGACCGGCCGTGACGCACGCGCGGAGTGACGCGCTGGCCAGTTGGTTGACCAAGGGGACGAGTGGACTAAAGTGACGCGAAGTGGGAGGCGTGATGCTCCCCTCGGATCCGAAGAACCACCACGTGCGCGCGGTGCGCACGTACCCTCTCGGCCTCCTCCCGCTCCCGGTCGTTCCGGCGCCCCTTCCCCGGTACCGAAGCGGCCGCTTCCCCTTCGAGCGGGCGGGGACCCGGACGGTGCGTGCCGCCGCGCCTCCCCGTACCTCTCAGAAGGGCGCATGAGCAGCAACGCGCGACACGTCCCCGTCATGCTCCAGCGCTGCCTGGACATGCTCGCCCCCGCTCTGACCGAGCCCGGCGCAGTCGTCGTCGACTGCACGCTCGGCGCCGGCGGCCACAGCGAGGCGCTGCTCACCCGCTTCCCCGAGGCCCGCCTCGTCGCCCTCGACCGCGACCCCACCGCCCTGGCCCTGGCCGGGGAGCGGCTGGCGCCCTTCGGCGACCGCGCCACGCTGGTGCGGGCCGTCTACCACGAGCTGCCCGACGTGCTGAAGCGGCTGGGCATCCCGCGCGTGCAGGGCGTCCTGTTCGACCTGGGCGTCTCCTCCATGCAGCTCGACGAGGCCGACCGCGGCTTCGCCTACGCGCAGGACGCGCCGCTGGACATGCGCATGGACCAGACCACGGGCATCAGCGCGGCCGAGGTCCTCAACACCTACCCGCCCGGCGAGCTGGTGCGCATCCTGCGCGCGTACGGCGAGGAGAAGCAGGCCAAGCGGATCGTCTCCGCCGTCGTGCGCGAGCGCGAGAAGGAGCCCTTCAGCAACAGCGCCCGCCTCGTCGAGCTCATCCGCGACGCCCTGCCGCAGGCCGCCAAGCGCACCGGCGGCAACCCCGCCAAGCGCACCTTCCAGGCGCTGCGCATCGAGGTCAACGCCGAGCTGGCCAGCGTCGAGGCGGCCATCCCGGCAGCCGTCGCCGCGCTCGCGGTCGGCGGCAGGATCGCCGTGCTGTCGTACCAGTCGCTGGAGGACCGCATCGTGAAGTCCGTCTTCGCCGCGGGCGCCGCGAACACCGCCCCGCCCGGCCTGCCGGTCGTGCCCGAGCAGTACCAGCCGCGGCTGAAGCTGCTGACCCGCGGTGCCGAGCTGCCCACCGAGGAGGAGATCGCGGAGAACCGGCGCGCCGCTCCCGCCCGGCTGCGCGGCGCCGAGCGCATCCGCGAGGACATCCCGTGACCCCGGCCGCCCGCCGGGGCGCCCGCCTGGGCCGGCTGCTGCCGGCCGGGGCCGCCGGGGCCAGGCGCACCCCCTTCGTCCTGCTGGTCGTGGTGCTGCTCGGCTCCGGCCTCATCTCGCTGCTGCTGCTGAACTCCTCCCTCAACCAGGGCTCCTTCGACCTCAGCCGCCTCCAGCGCAAGACCACCGAGCTGACCGACGAGCAGCAGGCCCTGCAGCAGGAGGTCGACCAGCTCGCCGCCCCGGACGCCCTGGAGCGCCGCGCCCGCGAGCTGGGCATGGTCCCCGGCGGCAGCCCCGCCTTCCTCAACCCCGACGGCACCGTCAGCGGCATCCCGGCCCCCGCCGGTCCCCACGGCGGCGCCGCCACCCCCGCCGCCTACGAGGCCCCCGCGGACCCGCGCGCCCCCGCGGCGCCGCGCGTGCCCGTCACCGTCCTGCCCCAGCCGGTCCTGCCCCCGCCCCTGCGGGTGCCGGGCGCGCAGCCCCCGGCCCCGGTGCCGCCGGCCGCGGTGCCCCCGGTCCCCGGCCGGCCCACGGCCCAGCCCGTGGCCCCCGCACATCCCGCCGACGCCCCCGTGCCGGCGCTTCCCGTCCCGGTGCTCCCGCAGCCCACCGCGGCCGGGAACCCATAAACAGGTCAGGCAACAGGCAACAGGTCAGGTAGGTGAGGTCGTGACGGCGCCCAGGCAGCCCCGCCGCCCGGTTCCAGGGCCCGCGCGCCCCGCCGCGCGCCCCGCACGCCCCCGCCCCGGGTCCCAGGCCCTCCGGCTGGGCAGTCCCCGCCCCCGGCTGCGGATGATCGGGTTCGGGCTCACGCTCGTCCTGCTGGTCTTCACCGTGCGCCTGCTGCAGGTGCAGGCCGTCGACGCCGACGCCTACGCCGCCCGCGCCAACGTCAACCGCTACATCCCGGTGACGCTGGCCGCCGAGCGCGGCGCCATCACCGACCGCTCCGGCGTGGCCCTGGCCACCACCGTCGACGCCTACGACATCACCGCCGCGCCCGACCTGCTCACCCCCGAGCGCACCAAGGCCGAGGGCTCCGCCCGGCGGGCCGCCGAGCTGCTCGCGCCCGTGCTCCACGAGAAGCCCGGCGTGCTGGAGGAGAAGCTCACGGCCAACCCCAAGTCGAAGTACGTCGTCCTCGCCCGCCGGCAGGCCCCGCAGGTCTGGAAGGAGATCGCGGAGCTGAAGAAGGCACAGGCCGACAAGGCCGCCCGGCAGCGGGGCGTGAACGTCCTCGCCGGCGTCAACCGCGAGTCCCACAGCAAGCGCGTCTACCCCAACGGCGAGCTCGCCGCCGGCCTGGTGGGCTTCGTCAACGCCGACGGCCAGGGCGCCGGGGGCCTGGAGGCCCAGCTCGACGAGGTCCTCGCCGGCAAGAACGGCCGGCGCGTCTACGCCCAGTCCGGCGGCCGCCAGGTGCCCACCGGCGACGTCAAGGAACAGGCCGCCGTGCCCGGCTCCGACGTCGAGCTGACCATCGACCGCGACATCCAGTGGGCGGCCCAGAGCGCCATCGCCCGGCAGGTGAAGGAGTCGCAGGCCGACCGCGGCTACGTCGTCGTCCAGGACACCCGCAGCGGCGAGATCCTGGCCATGGCCAACGCCCCCGGCTACAACCCCAACGAGCTCGACCGCGCCGACCGCTCCGCCCTCGGCAACGGCGCGCTGATGGACGCCTACGAACCGGGCAGCGTCAGCAAGATCATGACCATGGCCGCCGTCCTGGAGGAGGGCGTGGCCACCCCCGCCACCCACGTCGAGGTGCCCAACCGGCTGCCGCGCGCGGACCGCAACTTCGCCGACGACGTCGACCACCCCACGTGGTACCTGACCCTCAACGGCGTGCTCGCCAAGTCCAGCAACATCGGCACCATCCTGGCCAGCGAGCAGCTCGGCAAGAACCGTGCGGAGGCCAACGAGGTCCTCTACGGCTACCTGCGCAAGTTCGGCATCGGCCGCCCCACCGGCCTCGGCTTCCCTGGCGAGACGCCGGGCATCCTCGCCAAGCCGGAGGAGTGGAAGTCCTCCCGGCCCTTCACCATCCCCTTCGGCCAGGGCCTGTCCCTCAACGCCGTGCAGGCCGCGTCCGTCTACTCCACCATCGCCGCCGGCGGCGAGCGCGTACAGCCCTCCCTGATCCGCGGCACCAAGGGCCCCGACCACCACTTCGAGCCCGCCCAGGCCCCCCCGCGCTCCCGCGTGATCAGCGAGAAGACCGCCAAGGAGCTCTCCGCGATGCTGGAGTCGGTGGTCGACGACCGGGACGGCACCGGAACGAAGGCCAAGATCCCCGGCTACCGCGTCGCGGGCAAGACCGGCACGTCCAACCGGGTGGACCCGCGGACCGGCCGCTACCACGGCTACACCGCCTCCTTCGCCGGCTTCGCCCCCGCCGACCAGCCCCGCCTCACCGTCTACTGCGCCATCCAGAATCCGACCCGGGGCAGCTACTTCGGCGGGCAGATCTGCGGGCCGGTCTTCAAACAGGTCATGGAGTTCGCCCTGAAGTCCCTCCAGGTGCCGCCGTCGGGCTCCCAGCCGCCCCGGCTGCCGGTGAGCTACGACGGGCAGTGAGCCGGGCCGGCCGTGACGACGATCACTCCCGATCCGGGGAACCGCGGCCCGGGACGCCCCTCGCTTCGCCGCGAGGCGGGTGCGCCCGGTACGCTCACCGCCGTGCCCCACGCTGATCAGTCCCACACCACCCCCCAGGACGCCCCCGCCGCGACCCCGGGAGCGCCCCGCCCGACGCGGGTCAGCCCCGTGCCTCTCGCGGAGCTGGCCGGTCAGCTGGGCATCCCCGCCCCCGAGGGGGCGGAGGCCGTCACGGTCACCGGCATCACCCACGACTCGCGGGCCGTCCGCCCGGGCGACGTCTACGCCGCCCTGCCCGGCGCCCGCTTCCACGGCGCGGACTTCGCCGCCCAGGCCGCCGGCCTCGGCGCCGCCGCCGTGCTGACCGACCCGGAGGGCGCCGAGCGCGCCGCCGCCACCGGCCTGCCCGTCCTCGCCGTCGACCAGGCGCGCGACCGCATGGGCGCCCTCGCCGCCACCATCTACGGCGAGCCGGGCACCGGCCTGCTGCAGATCGGCATCACCGGCACCTCCGGCAAGACCACCACCGCCTACCTCATCGAGGGCGGGCTGCGGGCCATGGCCGGCCCCACGGGCCTGATCGGCACGGTGGAGTCCCGCATCGGCGACGAGCGGATCAAATCGGAGCGCACCACCCCCGAGGCCACCGACCTGCAGGCGCTCTTCGCCGTCATGCGCGAGCGCGGCGTCCGCTCGGTCGCCATGGAGGTCTCCAGCCACGCCCTGCGCCTGGGCCGCGTCGACGGCTGCGTCTTCGACGTCGCGGTCTTCAACAACCTCAGCCCGGAGCACATGGAGTTCCACAGCGGCATGGAGGACTACTTCGCCGCCAAGGCGGAGCTGTTCACCAAGGAGCGCAGCCGCGTGGGCGTGGTGAACCTCGACGACGAGTACGGGCGCCGGCTCGCCCGCGGCGAGTCCGAGGTCCCCGTCGTCACCTTCTCCGCCGAGGGCCGCGAGGACGCCGACTGGCGCGCGGTCGACGTGGAGATCGGCCCCTTCGACTCCACCTTCACCGTGGTGGGCCCCGAGGGCCGCCGGGTGACGGCCAGGGCGCCGCTCGCCGGCCCGTTCAACGTCGCCAACGCGCTCGCCGCCATCGTCGCGCTCGCCACCGCCGGAGCCGACCCGCAGACCGCCGCGGACGGCGTCGCGGCCGTCCCCGGCGTCCCCGGCCGGCTGGAGCGCGTCGACGCGGGCCAGCCCTACCTGGCCGTCGTCGACTACGCCCACAAGACGGACGCCGTCGAATCGGTTCTCCGCGCCCTGCGCAAGGTCGGCACCGGCCGCATCCACGCCGTCCTCGGCTGTGGCGGCGACCGTGACCAGACCAAGCGCGCCCCCATGGGCGCCGCGCTGGCCCGCCTCGCCGACACGGCCGTGCTGACGTCCGACAACCCCCGCTCCGAGGACCCCCTCGCGATCCTCGCCACCATGCTTGCGGGCGCCGCCGAGGTGCCCGCCGCCGAGCGCGGCACCGTCCTCCTGCTGGAGGACCGCGCCGCCGCCATCGCCGCCGCCGTCGCCCGTGCCGAACCCGGTGACACCGTCCTGGTCCTGGGCAAGGGCCACGAGCAGGGCCAGGACATCGCCGGAGTGGTACGCCCCTTCGACGACCGCCGGGTGCTGCGCGAGGCCATCGAGCACAGCCGAGCGGTCACCACGCACCGGAACGACCAGGGATGACAGACCGCCATGCGCGTACAACCCTCCCCCCGGCAGCCCTCCCGAACGGCAGGAGGTGATCAGCGGTGATCGCACTGACCCTCGCCGAGATCGCCGCCGTCACCGGCGGGCAGCAGCACGACATACCGGACCCGCAGGCCGTCGTGGACGGCCCCGTCGTCATCGACTCCCGTGAGGTGAAGCCGGGCAGCCTCTTCGTCGCCTTCGCCGGAGAGCACGTCGACGGCCACGACTACGCGCAGCGCGCCGTCGAGGCGGGCGCGGCGGCCGTGCTGGCCGCCCGTCCCGTCGGCGTCCCCGCCGTGGTCGTGGACGACGTCGAGCGGGCGCTCGGCGCCCTGGCCCGCGCCGTCGTCGAGCGGCTGGGCACCACCGTGGTCGCCCTGACCGGCTCGGCCGGCAAGACCAGCACCAAGGACCTGATCGCCCAGCTCCTGCAGCAGCTGGCCCCCACGGTGTGGACCCCCGGCTCGCTCAACAACGAGATCGGCCTGCCGCTGACCGCGCTGCGCGCCGACGCCGGCACGGCCAACCTCGTCCTGGAGATGGGCGCCCGCGGCATCGGCCACATCCGCTACCTCACCGAGCTCACCCCGCCGCGCATCGGCGTCGTCCTCAACGTCGGCACGGCCCACATCGGCGAGTTCGGCGGCCGGGAGCAGATCGCGCAGGCCAAGGGCGAGCTGGTCGAGGCGCTGCCGGCCGCGGCCGAGGGCGGCATCGCCGTGCTCAACGCCGACGACCCCCTGGTGCGCGCCATGAGCGGCCGCACGAAGGCCCGTACGGTCCTGTTCGGCGAGGCCCCCGACGCGCAGATCCGCGCCGAGGACGTCCGCCTGACCGCCACCGGGCAGCCCTGCTTCACGCTCCACACACCCACCGGGTGCGCCGACGTGACCATGCGCCTGTACGGTGAGCACCACGTGTCGAACGCGCTCGCCGCCGCCGCCGTCGCCCATGAGCTGGGCATGCCCGTGTCCCGGATCGCCGAGGCGCTCTCCGGCGCGGGCCAGCTCTCCCGCTGGCGGATGGAGGTCACCGAGCGCGCGGACGGCGTGACGATCGTCAACGACGCCTACAACGCGAACCCCGAGTCCATGCGAGCCGCGCTGCGCGCGCTGGCCGCCATGGGCGAAGCCGCACGGGCTAGGGGCGGACGTACGTGGGCAGTACTCGGTCAGATGGCCGAGCTCGGCGGGGAGTCACTCGCCGAGCACGACGCTGTCGGACGGCTCGCCGTCCGGCTCAACGTCAGCAAGCTCGTGGCAGTCGGGGGCAGGGAAGCGGCCTGGCTGCAGATGGGCGCCTATAACGAGGGTTCGTGGGGTGAGGAGTCGGTGCACGTGTCCGACGCGCAGGCGGCGGTCGACCTGTTGCGCAGCGAGCTGCGCCCGGGAGACGTCGTACTGGTGAAGGCGTCCAGGTCGGTGGGGCTGGAGCGGGTGGCCGAGCAGCTGCTCGCGGTCGACGGTGAGGTCGCCGGCTGATGAACCAGATCCTCTTCGCGGGTGTCATCGGTCTGTTCCTGACCCTCATCGGCACCCCGCTGCTGATCAAGTTCCTCGCCCGCAAGGGCTACGGCCAGTTCATCCGCGACGACGGCCCCCGCGGCCACGCCGGGAAGAAGGGCACGCCCACCATGGGCGGCATCGCCTTCATCCTGGCCACGCTCATCGCGTACGCCGTCACCAAGGTGATCACCAGCAAGGAGCCGACGACCTCGGGCCTGCTGGTGCTGTTCCTGACGGCCGGCATGGGCCTGGTCGGCTTCCTGGACGACTACATCAAGATCGTCAAGCAGCGCAGCCTCGGCCTGCGCGCCAAGGCGAAGATGGCCGGCCAGCTGATCGTCGGCATCGCCTTCGCCATCCTGGCGCTGCAGTTCGCCGACACCCGGGGCCAGACCCCGGCCTCCACGCGGCTGTCCTTCACCCAGGACTTCGGCTGGTCCGTGGGCCCGGTCATCTTCGTGGTCTGGGCGCTGTTCATGATCCTCGCGATGTCGAACGGCGTGAACCTCACCGACGGCCTCGACGGCCTCGCCACCGGCGCCTCCGTGATGGTCTTCGGCGCGTACGTCTTCATCGGCACCTGGCAGCACGGGCAGTCCTGCGGCAACCCGCTGACCGCCGGCGCCGCCTGCTACGAGGTGCGCGACCCGCTCGACCTCGCGGTCGTCGCCTCGGCCCTGATGGGCTCCTGCTTCGGCTTCCTGTGGTGGAACACCTCGCCCGCCAAGATCTTCATGGGTGACACCGGTTCGCTCGCCCTCGGCGGCGCGCTCGCCGGCCTGGCGATCTGCTCCCGCACGGAGCTGCTGCTCGCCCTCCTCGGCGGTCTGTTCGTCCTCATCACCATGTCCGTGGTGATCCAGGTCGGTTCCTTCCGCCTCACCGGGAAGCGCGTCTTCCGTATGGCCCCGCTGCAGCACCACTTCGAACTCAAGGGGTGGAGCGAGGTCCTGGTGGTGGTCCGCTTCTGGATCATCCAGGGCCTGTGCGTGGCCGTCGGACTCGGAATCTTCTACGCCGGATGGTTGGCCATCAAGTGAGCCGCGTGAGCTTCAACGGCAAGCACATCACCGTCGCCGGCCTCGGCGTGAGCGGCGTCAGCGCCGCCCGCGCCCTGGCCGGCCTCGGCGCACGGGTGACCGTCGTGGACGGCGGCGACAGCGCGGCGCTGCGCGAGCGCGCCGTCCCGCTGGAGGCCGCCGGCATCACGGTGCGCCTGGGTGACGCGGACGCGCTGCCCGAGGGTACCGACCTCGTCGTCACCTCGCCCGGCTGGAAGCCGGACAGCCCGCTCTTCGCCGCGGCCGCCGCGGCGGGCGTGGACGTGGTCGGCGACGTCGAGATCGCCTGGCAGCTGCGCGACGAGACGTCGGCGCCCTGGCTCGCGGTCACCGGCACCAACGGCAAGACCACCACCGTCCAGATGCTCGCCTCCATCCTGGAGGCCGCCGGCCTGCGCACCGCCGCCATCGGCAACATCGGCACGCCGATCATCGACGTGGTGCTGGGCGAGCAGCAGTACGACGTGCTCGCCGTCGAGCTCTCCAGCTACCAGCTGCACTGGGCGCCCTCGCTGCGCGCCCACTCCGCGGCCGTGCTCAACCTCGCGCCCGACCACCTCGACTGGCACGGCTCCATGGAGGCGTACGCCGCCGACAAGGGCCGCATCTACGAGGGCAACCGCATCGCCTGCGTCTACAACGTCGAGGACCCCGCCACCGAGCACCTGGTCATGGAGGCCGACGTCGAGGAGGGCTGCCGCGCCATCGGCTTCACCCTCGGCGCCCCCGGCCCCTCCATGGTCGGCGTCGTCGACGGCCTGCTCGTGGACCGGGCGTTCGTGCCGGACCGGCACAAGAACGCCCAGGAGCTCGCCGAGGTCTCCGACATCAAGCCGGCGGCCCCGCACAACATCGCCAACGCCCTCGCCGCCGCCGCCCTCGCCCGGGCGTTCGGCGTGGAGCCCGCGGCCGTACGGGCGGGCCTGCGAGCCTTCCGGCCCGACGCCCACCGCATCGCCCACGTCGCCGACGTCGACGGCGTGGCCTACGTGGACGACTCCAAGGCCACCAACACCCACGCCGCCCAGGCGTCCCTGGCGGCGTACGGGTCGATCGTGTGGATCGCGGGCGGCCTCGCCAAGGGCGCCACGTTCGACGAGCTGGTCGCCGCCTCCGCGAAGCGGCTGCGCGGCGCCGTCCTCATCGGGGCCGACCGGGCGCTGATCAGGGAAGCCCTGGCGCGACACGCCCCGGATGTCCCGGTGGTCGACCTCGACCGGACCGACACTGGGGCGATGGCGGCGGCGGTGCGCGAGGCGGCCCGCCTCGCCGGCCCGGGGGACACCGTCCTCCTGGCCCCGGCGTGCGCCTCGATGGACATGTTCACCAACTACAACAAGCGCGGCGTGGCCTTCGCCGAGGCGGTGCGGGACCTGGCCGCGGGCCCGGGCGCGCAGGAGTAGCCGCCGGTCCCCACGGCGCGGGCCGGCGGCGGGAGACCAGCGGAGGGGACACCCGGATGCACGCCGACCACGCCGAGTTCGCCGAGGGCGGGCCCTGGCCGCGCGCTCTGGGGGTCGCCCTGCGCGGCGGCCCCGCCGCCCGCCCCCGGCCCGTACGGGCGCCCCGCCCGGCCGTGCGGAGCGCCCCCGGCGGCCCCCGGCGCCCCCGCGGCGGCCAGGGCGGCCTGCGGGGGCTGCACGCCCGTGCCAGGCGCGCCTGGGACCGTCCGCTGACCGCCTACTACCTGGTGCTCGGCGGCTCCCTGCTGATCACCGTGCTGGGCCTGGTGATGGTCTACTCCGCCTCCCAGATCAAGGCGCTGCAGAACGGCCTGGCGCCCAGCTACTTCTTCCGCAAACAGCTGCTGGCCGCCGCCATCGGCACCGCGCTGCTGCTCGCGGCCGCCCGCACGCCCGTCAGGCTGCTGCGCGCCCTGGCCTACCCGCTGCTCGCCGTCTCCGTCCTCCTGCTGTGCATGGTCCAGGTGCCGGGCATCGGCGAGACCATCAACGGCAACACCAACTGGATCTCCCTGGGCGGCCCCTTCCAGCTCCAGCCCAGCGAGTTCGCCAAGCTCGCACTCGTCCTGTGGGGCGCCGACCTGCTCGCCCGCAAGCAGTCCAAGAAGCTGCTCACCCAGTGGAAGCACCTCCTGGTGCCCCTGGTGCCCGTCACGTTCCTGCTGCTCGGTCTGATCATGCTCGGCGGCGACATGGGCACCACCGTCGTGCTCACCACCGTGCTGCTGGGCCTGCTGTGGGTGGCGGGCGCCCCGACCAGGCTCTTCTCCGGAGTGTTCGGCGTCACGGCCGTGCTCGCCGTACTCTTCATCAAGACCAGCGCCAACCGCATGTCCCGCCTGGAGTGCATCGGGGCGACCGACCCCGGCGCCCACGACCAGTGCTGGCAGGCCGTGCACGGGATCTACGCCCTCGCCAACGGCGGCTGGTTCGGCGCCGGACTGGGGGCGAGCGTGGAGAAATGGGGCGAACTCCCCGAGCCCCACACCGACTTCATCTTCGCCATCACCGGCGAGGAACTGGGCCTGGCGGGGACGCTGTCGGTCCTCGCCCTGTTCGCGGCTCTAGGCTATGCGGGTATCCGCGTGGCCGGACGCACGGAGGACCCCTTCGTGAGGTACGCCGCGGGAGGTGTGACCACCTGGATCACGGCCCAGGCCGTGGTCAACATCGGTGCGGTGCTCGGCCTGCTGCCGATCGCCGGTGTCCCGCTCCCGCTGTTCTCCTACGGAGGGTCAGCCCTGCTGCCGACCATGTTCGCCATCGGGCTCCTGATCGCCTTCGCGCGCGACGAACCCGGTGCGCGGGCGGCACTGGCCATGCGGCAGCCTGGGGTGAGATGGAAGACGATGAGACGGCGCGTCAAGAAGCGACCGTCCGGAGAGCGGTGAATTTCGGTGCATGTCGTACTCGCCGGCGGGGGGACCGCCGGCCACATCGAGCCCGCGCTCGCCCTCGCGGACGCCCTGCGCAGGCAGGACCCGACCGTGGGGATCACGGCGCTCGGCACGGAGCGGGGCCTGGAGACCCGGCTCGTGCCCGAGCGGGGCTATGAGCTGGGACTGATCCCGGCCGTACCGCTGCCCCGCAAGCCCACCCCGGAGCTGATCACCGTCCCCGGGCGGCTGCGCGGCACCATCAAGGCCGCCGAGCAGATCCTGGAGCGCACCAAGGCCGACTGCGTCGTCGGCTTCGGCGGCTACGTGGCGCTGCCCGGCTACCTGGCCGCCAAGCGGCTCGGCGTGCCGATCGTCGTCCACGAGGCCAACGCCCGCCCCGGCCTGGCCAACAAGATCGGCTCGCGCTACGCCGCCTCGGTCGCGGTGTCCACGCCGGACAGCAAGCTGCGCAACGCCCGCTACGTCGGCATCCCGCTGCGTCGCACGATCGCCACGCTGGACCGGGCGGCCGTCCGTCCCGAGGCGCGGGCGTACTTCGGGCTCGACCCCAACCTGCCGACGCTGCTGGTCTCCGGCGGCTCGCAGGGCGCCCGCCGGCTGAACGAGGTCGTCCAGGCCGTCGCCCCGGCGCTGCAGCGCTCCGGCATCCAGATCCTGCACGCGGTCGGTCCGAAGAACGAACTGCCGCATGTGGACAACATGCCCGGAATGCCGCCCTATATCCCGGTATCGTATGTAGACCGGATGGACCTCGCGTACGCCGCGGCCGACATGATGCTCTGCCGCGCGGGTGCGATGACCGTCGCGGAGCTGTCCGCCGTCGGCCTCCCGGCGGCGTACGTCCCGCTGCCCATCGGCAACGGCGAGCAGCGGCTCAACGCCCAGCCCGTGGTCAAGGCGGGCGGCGGCCTGCTGGTCGACGACGCCGAACTCACTCCCGAGTGGGTGATGAGCCAGGTGGTCCCGGTGCTGGCCAACCGGCACCGGCTGTACGACATGTCCCGCGCGGCCGCCGAGTTCGGCCGCCGGGACGCCGACGAGCTGCTGGTCGGCATGGTGTACGAGGCGATTGCCGCACGCAGAGCGGGCTGACGGCCCGTAGGAGCAGGAGGCTGGGGAGCGTGGCCGGACCGACGACCGCCCGGCGCGGTGGTGGGAAGGGCGGGAAGACCGCCGCGTCCAGGTCGGCCGGGTCGGCCGCGTCGCCGAAGCGGTCCCGGCCCGCCGCGCCGCCGTCCCGCCCGCCCCGCCGGGGCGGGCGGCCGCGCAAGGGCGGCTCCCGCACCCCAGGGCCCCGCTCCCGCCCGCTGCGGCGCCGCAGGGCGCTGCTGTGGTCCGTGGCCGCCGTGCTCCTCGGCGCGGCGGCCTGGTGGGCCCTCTACGGCTCCACCTGGCTGCGCGTCACCCGGGTGGAGGTCGGCGGCACCGCCGTGCTGACGCCCGATGAGGTGCGCGAGGCGGCCGAGGTCCCGCTCGGCGAGCCCCTCGCCTCCGTGGACACCGACGCCATCGCCGAACGGCTGCGCACGAGGCTGCGGCGGATCGCCACGGTCGACGTCGAACGATCCTGGCCGCACGGGATCAGTCTCGAAGTGACCGAACGGCAGCCCAAAGCGCTCCTCGAAAAGGGCGGAAAGTTCATCGAAATCGACGGCGAAGGCGTGCGGTTCGCCACAGTCGATCATCCCCTCGACAAGGTGCCCCGGCTGCTGGTGGAGCCCGACCGCTCGCCCAGCCACCGGCGCTTCGGCACCGACCGGCTGGAGCGCGAGGCCGTCCGGGTCGCCGCGGCCCTGCCCGATCCCGTCCGGGGGGACACCCGCGTCATCCGCGTACGCTCGTACGACTCCATCAACGTCGAACTGACGGGCGGTCGGACCGTCGTCTGGGGCAGTGGCGAGCGCAGCGACGCCAAGGCCCGCACGCTCACCGCGCTGCTCAAGGCCGCGGGGGGCGCGAAACGCTTCGACGTGAGCGCTCCCGGCGCCCCCGCGGTGTCCGGGAGTTGACGTCGCTCCCGCCCGGCCAGCACCCTGGTTGGCTACGGCTATGGGTGATCACATAGGGTGAAAAGAAAAACGGGAGGTTCGGCGTGTTCGTTGAAGCCGCGCCGCTTGTCGACTTAGTGTCCTGCTTCAGAGAACCCAGGGAACAGTGACACCGGTAACCCTAAAGTTCAACGTTAGGGTTCGGGTCGGCATTGAGAACCGCCCCCAGGCATACGTAAATCGAGGCGAGAGGCCTTCGACGTGGCAGCACCGCAGAACTACCTCGCAGTCATCAAGGTCGTCGGCATCGGCGGCGGTGGCGTCAACGCCATCAACCGGATGATCGAGGTCGGTCTCAAGGGCGTCGAGTTCATCGCGATCAACACCGATGCACAGGCCCTGCTGATGAGCGACGCCGACGTGAAACTCGACGTCGGCCGTGAACTCACCCGTGGCCTCGGTGCCGGCGCGAACCCCGATGTCGGCCGCAAGGCGGCAGAGGACCACCGCGAGGAGATCGAGGAGGTCCTCAAGGGGGCCGACATGGTCTTCGTGACCGCCGGCGAGGGTGGTGGCACCGGTACCGGCGGCGCACCCGTCGTCGCCAACATCGCCCGCTCCCTGGGCGCCCTGACGATCGGTGTGGTCACCCGGCCCTTCACCTTCGAGGGCCGGCGCCGCGCCAACCAGGCCGAGGACGGCATCGCCAGCCTGCGCGACGAGGTCGACACCCTCATCGTCATCCCCAACGACCGACTGCTGTCCATCTCGGACCGCCAGGTGAGCGTGCTCGACGCGTTCAAGTCGGCCGACCAGGTCCTGCTGTCCGGCGTCCAGGGCATCACCGACCTGATCACCACCCCGGGTCTGATCAACCTCGACTTCGCCGACGTCAAGTCCGTGATGTCCGAGGCGGGCTCGGCCCTCATGGGCATCGGCTCGGCCCGCGGCGACGACCGCGCGGTGGCCGCGGCCGAGATGGCGATCTCCTCGCCGCTGCTGGAGGCGTCCATCGACGGCGCCCGTGGCGTCCTGCTCTCCATCTCCGGCGGCTCCGACCTCGGTCTCTTCGAGATCAACGAGGCCGCGCAGCTGGTCAGCGAGGCGGCCCACCCCGAGGCGAACATCATCTTCGGTGCGGTCATCGACGACGCCCTCGGCGACGAGGTGCGCGTGACGGTCATCGCGGCCGGCTTCGACGGCGGCCAGCCGCCGGCCAAGGGCAGCCGCGACAAGGTGCTCGGCGGCTCCTCCTACGGCTCCGGCCGCGAGGAGAGCTCCACCGCCACCGCGAGCCGTCCGGCCTCCGTGCCGTCCGAGCCGAGCCGGCCCTCCTTCGGCGGCCTCGGCAGCGTGACCCCGCGCACCGAGGAGCCCGTGCCGGACCCGTCGCCCGTCGCCGAGGTCCCGCCGCCCCCGGTCGCCTCCCCCCAGGTCCCGCCGGCGCGTCCCTACCAGGACTCGACCGCCGAGGAACTGGACGTTCCCGACTTCCTGAAGTGATCTCAAGGAACCGGTGAGCGGCTCCCAGTGATAGGGCAACAGCACACAGTGCCTCCCGTAGAGCACGTGGCACACGCGAGCGGCGCCCACTTCGCCTTCACCGACAGGTGGGGCGGGGTGAGCGCCGCTCCGTATGCGGAGCTCAACCTCGGCGGCGCGGTCGGCGACGACCCCGCGGCCGTGCGGACCAACCGCGAGCGGGCGGCCGGGGCGCTCGGCCTCGACCCTGCCGCGGTGGTCTGGATGAACCAGGTCCACGGCAAGGACGTCGCCGTGGTGGACGGACCCTGGCAAGCCGGGCAAACGGGTGAGATCCCGGCGGTGGACGCCGTGGTGACGGCCCGTCGGGGCCTGGCCCTCGCAGTGCTGACCGCGGACTGCACCCCGGTGCTGCTCGCCGACCCGGTCGCCGGGATCGCGGGCGCCGCCCACGCCGGGCGGCCGGGGCTGCTGGCCGGGGTGGTGCCGGCGGTGGTGGAGGAGATGCTCCGGCTGGGTGCCGACCCGGCCCGGATCCTCGCCCACATCGGTCCCTCCGCCTGCGGCTCGTGCTACGAGGTGCCCGAGGCCATGCGGGCCGAGGTCGCCGCGGCGGTGCCGGAGGCCCACGCCACCACCCGCCGGGGCACCCCGGCGCTGGACGTCGCGGGCGGGGTTCTCGCCCAGCTCGGCCGGGCGGGGGTCACCGTCGTCGGCAGGTCCCCCGTCTGCACGCTGGAGTCGGCGGACCACTTCTCCTACCGGCGGGAGCGCACCACGGGGCGCCTCGCGAGCTACGTGTGGCTGGACGGCTGAGCTGTGACGGACCGTAGAACCCAATTGGCGGACAACCTCGCCCGGGTGGAGGAACGTATCTCCGCCGCCTGTGCGGCAGCGGGCCGCAAGCGGGAGGAGGTGACGCTCATCGTGGTCACCAAGACCTACCCGGCGAGCGACGTCCGCCTCCTCGCCGAGCTGGGCGTGCGGCACGTGGCGGAGAACCGGGACCAGGACGCGGCCCCCAAGGCCGCCGAGTGCTCGGATCTGCCCCTTACCTGGCACTTCGTCGGACAGTTGCAGACAAACAAGGTCCGGTCGGTGGTGAATTACGCCGATGTGGTGCACTCCATTGACCGGAACCGACTGGTCGCGGCGCTGTCCACGGCGGCGGTCCGGGCCGGGCGCGAGCTGGACTGCCTCATCCAGGTGGCGCTTGACGCGGAGTCCGGTGCCCGGGGCGACCGCGGCGGCGTGGCACCCGACGGGGTGCTGGAACTGGCCGGGGAGATCGCCGGCGCGGAAGGGCTGCGGCCCGCCGGTCTGATGACGGTGGCTCCGCTCGCCGGCCCTTACGCGGGAAGGCCACGGGCCGCTTTCGACCGGCTGATGGAAATCGCAACGGACCTGCGCGCGGCCCATCCGGCTGCGAACATGGTGTCAGCAGGGATGAGCGCGGACCTTGAGGACGCCGTAGCGGCCGGTGCGACACATGTACGTGTCGGCTCAGCGGTACTCGGAGTCCGACCCCGGCTCGGGTAACGTCGCCAGGAAGTCGGACCACAGCAGAAAATATGGTCATTCCCGTCAAAAGGCGGGCGGACCACGTGGATCCGGGCGCCGTTGACGGAGCCGATCCACCACAGAGCGGAGGACGCAGAGAATGGCCGGCGCGATGCGCAAGATGGCGGTCTACCTCGGCCTCGTGGAGGACGATGGGTATGACGGCCCGGGGTTCGACCCCGACGACGAGTTCGAGCCCGAGCCCGAGCCGGACCGGCGCCGGCAGCAGCACCAGACACATCAAGCACAACAGGCGCAATCGGACGAACCGGTTCGAGTCGCCCAGCCGCCCGCGCAGCGCGAACCTGCTCCGCTCGTAGCGGAAACGGGACGACCCGCCCGAATCGCCCCCGTGTCGTCCATCACACCCGAACGCCACTCTCTGGAGAAGAACGCACCGGTGATCATGCCCAAGGTTGTGTCCGAGCGGGAGCCCTACCGCATCACGACATTGCACCCCCGGACCTACAACGAGGCCCGTACCATCGGGGAACACTTCCGCGAAGGTACCCCGGTGATCATGAATCTCACCGAGATGGACGACACCGACGCGAAGCGGCTCGTCGACTTCGCCGCCGGTCTGGTCTTCGGACTGCACGGGAGCATCGAGCGGGTGACGCAGAAGGTGTTCCTGCTGTCTCCTGCTAACGTCGATGTCACGGCGGAGGACAAGGCCCGTATCGCAGAGGGTGGGTTCTTCAACCAGAGCTGAGACGCAACACCGGGCAATCCGGACAACGGCCGGTCAGGCCGAGTACGAGCAAGGGGAGAGGGAAGCGCGAGATGGGCATCGCACAGCAGGTGATCTACATCGCGCTGTACTGCTTCCTGATCGTGCTGATCTTCCGGCTGGTGATGGACTACGTCTTCCAGTTCGCCCGCTCGTGGCAACCCGGTAAGGCGATGGTGGTGGTCCTGGAGGCCACCTACACTGTCACCGATCCGCCACTCAAGCTTCTGCGGCGGGTCATCCCGCCGCTGCGTCTCGGGGGCGTGGCGCTCGACCTGTCCTTCTTCGTACTGATGATCATCGTCTACATCCTGATCACCGTCGTGAGCCGGCTGTGAACGCGGCTGTGAACGATACGGTCTTGCCGATTGCCGACGACTACGTTGAGGTGAAGAAGAGATGCCGCTGAGCCCCGAGGACGTGCGGAACAAGCAGTTCACGACCGTCCGCCTCCGAGAAGGCTATGACGAGGACGAGGTCGATGCCTTCCTCGACGAGGTCGAGGCCGAACTGACCCGCCTGCTCCGGGAGAACGAGGACCTGCGCGCCAAGCTGGCGGCCGCCACGCGCGCCGCTGCGCAGAACCAGCAGCAGGCCATGCGCAAGCCCGAGCCCCAGGAGCAACGACCTGGCGCTCCGGTGCCCGCCGCCATATCCGGACCGCAGCCGGTGCCGCCGAACCAGCAGCAGATGGGCGGCCCGCCGCAGCTTCCGGGCGGTGCCCCGCAGCTGCCGGCCGGCCCCGGCGGCCACGGCCACGGTCCCCAGGGCCCGCACGGTCCCGGCCCGATGGGACAGAACGGTCCGATGGGCGGCCCCATGGGCGGCCCCATGGGACAGAACGGACCGATGGGGCAGAACCCCATGCAGCAGAACGGTCCGATGGGTCAGAACCCGATGCAGCAGAACGGCCCCATGGGTGGCCCGCAGCTGCCGCAGCCGGGGCAGGGTCCCGGCGGTGACAGCGCGGCCCGCGTCCTGTCGCTCGCACAGCAGACGGCCGACCAGGCGATCGCGGAGGCCCGTTCCGAGGCCAACAAGATCGTCGGCGAGGCCCGCAGCCGTGCCGAGGGTCTGGAGCGGGACGCCCGTGCCAAGGCGGACGCCCTGGAGCGGGACGCGCAGGAGAAGCACCGCGTGGCGATGGGCTCGCTGGAGTCCGCCCGCGCCACGCTGGAGCGCAAGGTCGAGGACCTGCGCGGCTTCGAGCGCGAGTACCGCACGCGCCTGAAGTCCTACCTGGAGAGCCAGCTGCGTCAGCTGGAGAACCAGGCGGACGACTCGCTGGCCCCGCCGCGGACCCCTGCGGCCGCGTCGCTGCCGCCGGCCCCCTCGATGAGCGGGTCGATGGCCTCGGCCGGTGCGGGCATGGGCGGTCACTCCATGGGCGGCAACCAGTCCATGGGCGGCCACGGCGGTCCGTCGACGGGTGCCCCGTCGTACGGCGGTCAGCAGCAGATGTCGCCGGCGATGACCCAGCCGATGGCACCGGTGCGGCCGCAGAGCCCGCAGCCGATGCAGGCGCCGTCGCCGATGCGGGGCTTCCTGATCGACGAGGACGACAACTGACGGCCGCGTAGCCGTCGGCATCAATGGGCCGGGCCCCTGGGTGATCCCAGGGGCCCGGCCCATTTTTTCGCCCACCCACCCGCCCGATACCGGGAACGTCATGACGTTCGGGGTGCTCGGGCGGGTGGGTGGGCGAAAACCCCGGCGCGGAGCGCCGGGGTAATCCGTTTGCTTACGCCTTACGGAGGCGGAACGCCAGTCCGAGGCCCTCGTCCACGAACGGCTCACCGTAGGACGTGTCTGCGTCGCCCTGCGCGAAGTCCGTAGCCAGGACCTCGTCCGCGATGAGCGAGGCGTGCTCGCCGAGCGCGGTCACGACGTCGGCGTCCGTGGATTCCCATCGCAGGGCGATCCGGTCCGCGACGTCCAGGCCGCTGTTCTTGCGGGCTTCCTGGATCAGGCGGATGGCGTCGCGGGCCAGACCCGCGCGTCGCAGTTCCGGGGTGATCTCCAGGTCGAGAGCCACCGTGGCACCCGAGTCGGAGGCCACCGACCAGCCCTCGCGCGGCGTCTCGGTGATGATGACCTCGTCCGGGGCGAGCGTGACGGTCTCACCGTCGACGACCACCGAAGCCGTGCCCTCGCGCAGCGCGAGCGACAGCGCGGCGGCGTCGGCCGCGGCGACCGCCTTGGCCACCGCCTGGACGCCCTTGCCGAAGCGCTTGCCCAGGGCACGGAAGTTCGCCTTGGCCGTGGTGTCGACCAGCGAGCCGCCGCCCGCTGCACCAGCGGAGGAATCAGCGAGGGAGGCGAGCGAGGAGACGTTGAGCTCCTCGGCGATCTGCGCGCGCAGCTCCTCGCCGAGCGTCTCGAAGCCGGCCGCGGCGACCAGCGCGCGGGAGAGCGGCTGGCGCGTCTTGACGCCGGACTCGGCGCGGGTGGCGCGGCCCAGCTCGACCAGGCGGCGGACCAGCAGCATCTGCTGGGACAGCGTCGGGTCGATGAGGGCCGTGTCGGCCTTCGGCCAGGTCGAGAGGTGGACCGAGGCCGGGGCCTGCGGGTCGACCGGGACGATGAGGTCCTGCCACACCCGCTCGGTGATGAACGGCACCAGGGGCGCCATCAGCCGGGTCACGGTCTCGATGACCTCGTGCAGCGTGCGGAGCGCGGCCGGCTCGCCCTGCCAGAACCGGCGGCGCGAGCGGCGCACGTACCAGTTGGACAGGTCGTCCACGAAGGCCGAGAGGAGCTTGCCGGCACGCTGGGTGTCGTAGGACTCCATGGCCTGGGTGACCTGGTCGGTCAGGGCGTGCAGCTCGCCGAGCAGCCAGCGGTCGATCAGCGGGCGGTCGGCCGGTGCCGGGTCGGAGGCGCTGGGCGCCCAGCCGCAGGTACGGGCGTAGAGGGCCTGGAAGGCGACCGTGTTCCAGTAGGTGAGGAGCGTCTTGCGGACGACCTCCTGGATCGTGCCGTGACCGACGCGGCGCGCGGCCCAGGGGGAGCCGCCGGCGGCCATGAACCAGCGGACGGCGTCGGCGCCGTGCTGGTCCATCAGGGGGATCGGCTGGAGGATGTTGCCCAGGTGCTTGGACATCTTCCGGCCGTCCTCGGCGAGGATGTGCCCCAGGCAGACGACGTTCTCGTACGACGACTTGTCGAAGACGAGCGTGCCGACGGCCATCAGGGTGTAGAACCAGCCACGGGTCTGGTCGATGGCCTCGGAGATGAACTGCGCCGGGTAGCGCTGCTCGAAGAGCTCCTTGTTCTTGTACGGGTAGCCCCACTGGGCGAACGGCATGGAGCCCGAGTCGTACCAGGCGTCGATGACCTCCGGCACGCGGACGGCGGTGTGCGAGCAGCCCTCGGCGGTGCAGGTGAAGGTGACGTCGTCGATGTACGGGCGGTGCGGGTCCAGCCCGCTCTGGTCCGTGCCCGTCAGCTCGGTGAGCTCGGCGAGCGAGCCGACGCAGGTGAGGTGGTTCTCCTCGCAGCGCCAGATCGGGAGCGGGGTGCCCCAGTAGCGGTTGCGGGAGAGCGCCCAGTCGATGTTGTTGTTCAGCCAGTCACCGAAACGACCGTGCTTGACCGACTCCGGGAACCAGTTGGTCTTCTCGTTCTCTTCGAGCAGCCGGTCCTTGATCGCCGTGGTGCGGATGTACCAGGACGGCTGTGCGTAGTAGAGCAGCGCGGTGTGGCAGCGCCAGCAGTGCGGGTAGCTGTGCTCGTAGGCGATGTGCTTGAAGAGCAGGCCGCGCTCGGTGAGGTCCGCGACGAGCTTCTCGTCGGCCTTCTTGAAGAACAGGCCGCCGACGAGGTCGAGGCCCTCCTCGAAGGTGCCGTCGGGGCGGACCGGGTTCACCACGGGCAGGCCGTAGGCGCGGCAGGTCCGGAGGTCGTCCTCACCGAAGGCCGGGGCCTGGTGGACGAGGCCGGTGCCGTCCTCGGTGGTGACGTACTCGGCGTTGACGACGTAGTTGGCGTTCTCCAGCTCGACCAGGTCGAATGGGCGGCGGTAGGCCCAGCGCTCCATCTCGCGGCCGGTGAAGGACCGGCCGGTGGCGGTCCAGCCCTCGCCGAGCGCCTTCTCCAGCAGCGGCTCGGCGACGACCAGCTTCTCGGTGCCGTCGGTGGCCACGACGTAGGTGACGTCGGGGTGCGCGGCGGCGGCCACGTTGGAGACCAGCGTCCACGGGGTGGTCGTCCACACCAGCAGCGAGGCCTCGCCGGCCAGCGGGCCGGAGGTCAGCGGGAAGCGGACGAAGACGGACGGGTCGACGACCGTCTCGTAGCCCTGCGCCAGCTCGTGGTCGGACAGGCCGGTGCCGCAGCGGGGGCACCAGGGGGCCACGCGGTGGTCCTGGACCAGCAGGCCCTTGTTGAAGATCTCCTTGAGCGACCACCAGACGGACTGGACGTACTCGGGGTCCATGGTCCGGTAGGCGTCGTCCAGGTCGACCCAGTAGCCCATGCGGGTGGTGAGCTCGGCGAACGCGTCGGTGTGGCGGGTCACCGACTCGCGGCACTTGGCGTTGAACTCGGCGATGCCGTACTTCTCGATGTCCTGCTTGCCGTTGAAGCCGAGCTCCTTCTCGACCGCGAGCTCGACCGGCAGGCCGTGGCAGTCCCAGCCGGCCTTGCGGCCGACGTGGTAGCCCTGCATGGTGCGGAAGCGCGGGAAGACGTCCTTGAAGACGCGGGCCTCGATGTGGTGCGCACCCGGCATGCCGTTGGCGGTCGGCGGGCCCTCGTAGAAGACCCACTCGGGGCGGCCCTCGGACTGTTCGAGGGTGCGGGCGAAGGTCTTGCTCTCACGCCAGAATTCGAGCACGGCGTGCTCAAGGGCGGGCAGGTCGACCTGTGCGGGTACCTGGCGGTACTGCGTCATCGGCTTCCTCCGGCGGAACGTCATTGCGCTGATCCGTCGGAGGGACGAGAACGCGCTCCTTCGGCGCTTCCCGCGGTACCACCCTCCTTGGCCGCAGGCGGATGCCTCCGGCCCCCTCATTGGGATCGCGATGCCGGTTCTACTGGCCCCGTGGGGCGTTCTTCCGACGGCTCGGGGGTGATCTTCACACCGCGCACACCCCCGGGCTCGCACCGTCCCCGGGTCGCTCATGGCTGCGTGCGGCGCTACTCGTCCCTTCCACGCCTTTCGCTGCCGCCCAGTGTACGGGGCCGGGACGGACGGCACCCACCGATTACGGGGCCGGAGGCGGGTCACAACGGGCCGGGACCGGCGTGCCCCGTTGCCGCGTGCCCTGCGCCGATTTATCGTTCCCGCACGATTTGCGCGCAAGATCATAAAATGTGAAGGGGTCGCGGCCATGGCGGAGAAGTCAGCGGCGAAGCCACGCGCCGCTGCGGCGGCCAAAAAGCCCGAGGCGGCCCACAGGGCCGCCACGCCCGCCACGAAGCCGGCCAAGGCCGGATCGTCGAAGGCGGGGCCCGCCAAGAGGGCCGCTGCCAAGGCTGGAGCAGCCAAGGCCGCACCGGCCAAGAAGGCTGCCGCCAAGGCGGCGCCTGCCGGCAAGGCGGCCGGGGCCGGGGCATCGAAGGGGGCCACTGTCGAGCGGACGGCCGGCGCTGGGGCCGATGCGCAGGGGGCAGCCCGCGCTGCGAAGGCAGCCGCCAAGACCGGAACGGCCAAGGCTGCGCCGGCCGAGAAGGCCGCGACCAAGGCCGGCGCGGCTGCGCCCGCGGCGAAGGCTGCCGCCGAGGCCGAGGCGGCCCAGCGCGCGCCTGCCAAAAAGACCCCCGCCGAGGCAGCCCAAGGCGCGCCTGCCAAAAAGACCCCCGCCGAGGCAGCCCAAGGCGCGCCCGCCAAGAAGACCCCCGCCAAGGCTGCACCAGCCGAGGCCGGAGCGGCCAAAACCGCGTCCGCCAAGAAATCCACTGCCAAGGCGGGCGCCACCGAAGCCGCGCCCGCCAGGAAGGCTGCGTCCAAGGCGGGCGCCACCGAGGACACGTCTGCCAGGAAGGCTGCGTCCAAGGCGGGCGCCACCAAGGCCGCGCCCGCCAGGAAGGCTGCGTCCAAGGCGGGCGCCACCAAGGCCGCGCCCGCCAAGCAGGCTGCGTCCAAGGCGGGCGCCACCAAGGCCGCGCCCGCCAAGCAGGCTGCGTCCAAGGCCGGCGCCACCAAAGCCGCGCCCGCCAAGAAGGCGGCATCCAAGGCCGGCGGCACCAAAGCCGCGCCCGCCACCAAAGCCCCGGCCAAGCCCGGTGCTGCCGAGAAGGCCGCAGGTGGCAACCCCGGTGTCCCGGCCGCCGCCGTGGCAGCCGGCGCGGCCAAGGCCCCCTCCGCCAAGCCGGCGGCCAAGGCGGCCCCCGCCAACGACGCGGCGTCGGCGGCCCCCTCCGCCGAGCCGGCGGGCAAGGCGGCCGCCTCCGCCGAGCCGGCGGGCAGGGCGGCCGCCCCCGCCCGGGGGGCGAATGCCAAGGCGCCGGCGTCGGCCAAAAAAACGGCACCGGCCAAAAAGTCGGCATCGGCGGAGAAAACCGCCGTGGCGGGGAAGACTGCCACGGTGGCCGACGCCGCGCCCCCCGGCGAGGGGGCGGGGAAGGAAGCCGCCGAGGCGGCCGACAAGGCCGGCACGGCCAAAGAGTCCGCACCGGCCACCACGGCGGTGCCCGCTGAGGAGACGGGAGCCAGGACGGTGGCTGCGAAGAAGACCGCGAACAAGGTACCGGGCGCGCGCACCGCCGCCGCCGAGCCGGGGGTGCTGGCCGTACGGCCGGGCGAGGAACCCTGGTCGCCGGAGGAGGTGGCCGAGGCCCGCAGCGGGCTGGAGGGCGAGACGGTGCGGCTGCGCACCGAGATCGCCGCCGCCGAGCAGGCGATCAGCGGCCTCATGCGCGACTCGGGCGACGGCGCCGGCGACGACCAGGCGGACACCGGCACCAAGAACATCACCCGGGAGCACGAGCTGGCCCTGGCCGCCAACGCCCGCGAGATGCTGCAGCAGACCGAGCGGGCGCTGGAGCGCCTGGACGCCGGTACGTACGGGCTCTGCGAGAACTGCGGCAAACCCATCGGCAAGGCCCGTATGCAGGCATTCCCCCGGGCCACCCTGTGCGTGGAGTGCAAGCAGCGGCAGGAACGTCGCTGACCGCCCCGGCAGTGCGTGCCGTACCCTCGTCCTCAGCCAGCAGGGACGACATCCAGGGACTCACGTGACTGAGGCGGAACAGGCCGGGCGGCCCACCGAACCCACCGGGCCCACCGGTGCGACGGCGACGGCCGACGGGAGCGGCGAGCCCAAGGGCAGGCGGCGCATCGCCGTGCTGCTCGTGGTGGCCGCCTTCGCATACCTCCTCGACCTGGGCAGCAAGCTGTTCGTGGTGGCCGAGCTGGAGCACCACGACCCCATCCAGGTGATCGGCACCTGGCTGCAGTTCGAGGTCGTGCGCAACCGCGGCGCGGCCTTCGGGATCGGCGAGGCGATGACGATCGTGTTCACGGTCATCGCCACCGCCGTGATCGTGGCCATTGCCCGCATCGCCCGCAAGCTCTACAGCCTCCCGTGGGCGATCGCCCTCGGCCTGCTGCTCGGCGGTGCCTTCGGCAACCTCACCGACCGGCTCTTCCGCTCGCCCGGCGGCTTCGAGGGCGGGGTGGTGGACTTCATCGCCCCCGCCCACTTCGCCGTCTTCAACCTCGCCGACTCCGCGATCGTCTGCGGCGGCTTCCTGATCGTGATCCTCTCGTTCCGGGGCCTGGACCCGGACGGCACCGTCCACGAGGACTGAGCCGCACAAGGCCCCGGACGGGGATGCCCCGCCCGTCCGTCATACTCGACGGGTGAGCACCATTCCCGAGATCCGCGCCCTTCCCGTACCCGACGGCCTGGAGGGCGAGCGCGTCGACGCGGCGATCGCCCGCATGTTCGGCTTCTCCCGCACCAAGGCCGCCGAGCTGGCGGCCGCGGGCAAGGTCCAGCTCGACGGGGCCGAGGCCGGGAAATCCGACCGGGTCACCGGCGGCGCCTGGCTGGAGGTCGAGATGCCCGCGCCGCCCGCGCCGGTGCAGATCGTCGCCGAGCCGGTCGAGGGCATGGAGATCGTCCACGACGACGACGACATCGTCGTCATCGTCAAGCCGGTCGGCGTGGCCGCGCACCCCAGCCCCGGCTGGACGGGCCCCACCGTGATCGGCGGGCTCGCCGCCGCCGGCTACCGCATCTCCACCTCCGGTGCCGCCGAGCGCCAGGGCATCGTGCACCGCCTGGACGTCGGCACCTCCGGCCTGATGGTCGTCGCCAAGTCCGAGCGCGCCTACACCCTGCTCAAGCAGCAGTTCCGCGAGCGCACGGTCGACAAGCGCTACCACTCGCTCGTCCAGGGCCACCCGGACCCGATGAGCGGCACCATCGACGCCCCCATCGGCCGCCACCCCAACCACGACTACAAGTGGGCGGTCACGGCCGAGGGCAAGCCGTCGGTGACCCACTACGACCTCATCGAGGCGTTCCGGGCCGCCAGCCTCCTGGACATCAAGCTGGAGACGGGCCGTACGCACCAGATCCGCGTGCACATGGCCGCCCACCGCCACCCGTGCGTCGGCGACCTCACCTACGGCGCCGACCCCACCATCGCCAAGCGGCTGAAGCTCACCCGCCAGTGGCTGCACGCCGTGCGGCTCGGCTTCGAGCACCCGGGCGACGGCCGCTGGGTGGAGTTCGAGAGCGACTACCCCGCCGACCTGCAGTACGCCCTGGACACGGTGCGCGCCGAAAGCTCCTGAGCGGGCGGTGCCCGTGAGGCGGGCGGGAGGCGCGTGAGGCAGGCTGGAAGCCTGTTCGACCGCGCCGACCCGCCCGGAGGGCATCCGTGGACCAGCTCGCGCTGCTCTTCGTGCTGCTGCTCGGCGCGCTGGTCACGGTGCCCCTGGGGGACCGGCTGGGCGTGCCGTCCCCGGTCCTGATGACGATCGGCGGGATCGTCCTGGCGCTGCTGCCGTTCGTGCCCACCGTGAACATCGCGCCGGAGTTCATCCTCCCGCTGGTCCTGCCGCCCCTGCTCTACGCCACCGCCCAGCGCACCTCGTGGCGTCAGTTCGCGGCCAACAAACGACCGATCTTCCTGCTGGCGGTCGCGCTCGTCTTCGTCACCACCGCGGCCGTCGCCGCCGTCGCCAACGCGATCGTGCCCGGCCTCTCGCTGGCCGCCGCCGTGGCGCTGGGCGCGCTCGTGGCCCCGCCGGACCCGGTCGCCGCCACCGCCGTCGCGGGTTCCCTGGGACTGCCGCGCCGTCTGGTCTCCATCCTGGAGGGCGAGGGGCTCTTCAACGACGTCACGGCCATCGTGCTCTACCACGTGGCCATCGCGGCCGCCGTCAGCGGCCACTTCTCGCTGCCGAGGGCGCTCGCCGAGCTGGTGCTGTCCGCCGTGGTCGCCGTCGCCGTCGGCCTCGGGCTCGGCTGGGCGGCCAAACGGCTGATGGACGTCCTCGGCGACGCCACCCTCCAGATCGGCCTCACCCTGCTGGTGCCGTTCGTCTCCTACGTCCTGGCCGAGGAGCTCAAGGGCTCCGGCGTGCTCGCGGTCCTCACCACCGCCCTCTTCCTGGCCGAGTACGCCCACGACCCCGACGACGTCCTCGGCCGGCTGGCCGGGCACACCTTCTGGGAGGTCGTCGACACCCTCGTCACCGGCGCCGCCTTCGGCCTCGTCGGCCTGGAGCTGCACAACGCCGTCAGCACCGCCTCCGGCCGCTGGGGCGAGATGCTGGGCATCGGCGCCGCCATCGTGGCCGTGGTGGTGGGCGTACGGCTGCTGTGGCTGCTGCCCGCGGCATGGCTGACCAAGAAGCTGCACAAGCGCCGGGACACCGAGGAGGAGGTCCTGCTGAGCTGGCGCGAGACGGTGGTGACGTGGTGGTCGGGGATGCGCGGCGTGGCCACCGTGGCGCTCGCCCTGGCCATCCCCCTGACCATGGAGAACAAGACCCCCTTCCCGGCCCGGGACGAGATCCTCTTCATCGCCTTCGCCGTCATCATCGCCACCCTCGTCGTCCAGGGCCTGACCCTGCCCTGGCTGGTCCGGCTGCTGGGGGTGCGCGCCGACACCGACGCGAGCCGGGAGCTGGAGCGGCAGCTGGCCGCCCGGGCGGCGAAGGCGGCCCGGCACCGCCTGCTGGAGATCGTGGAGGACGAGGACCTCCCCGAGGACATGATGGAGATGCTCGGCCGGCGCGCCTACGACATGGGTGCCCGCATCAGCCCCGACATGGTCGACGAGGAGCGTCGCGACGCCCACGCGCAGCGCGTGGAGCGGCTGCGGACCCTCCACCGGGTGCAGGGGCAGCTGCTGTCGGCGGCCCGGCACGAGGTGCTGGCGGCCCGCAGCGAACCGGGAATGGACCCCGAGGTGGTGGACAGGGTGCTGCGGCACCTGGACGACCGCACCCTGCGCGGGATCTGAGCGGCCGCTCCCCGGCCCGGCCTCCCGTCGCGCCCCCTCACGTCGTGCCCCGGCCCGGCCTCACGTCGTGCCCCGGCCCGGCCTCACGTCGTGCCCGGGCCCGGCCCGATGTCCTCCGCGGTCGGCGGCACCTGCCGGCGGTCGGGCGCCTCCTCCAGTCCCGGGGCCGGCGCGGTGTTGATCCGGGGGAGGGCGTACGGGTGCTCCCGCCGCAGCCACGACACCATCTCCTCGCGCACCACGCAGCGCAGGGTCCAGACGTCGTCGGCGTCCTTGGCGGTCACCAGCGCCCGCACCTGGATCGTGGAGGGCGTGGTGTCGGTGACCACCAGGCTCCAGGCACGGCCGTCCCACTCGGGCGACAGCTTGAGCACCTGGTGGAGCCGCTCGCGCATCAGGTCCATCGGAGCCGTGTGGTCGAGGTGGAAGAAGACCGTGCCCGTCATCCGGGGGTTGCCCCGCGACCAGTTCTCGAACGGACGGCTGGTGAAGTACGACACCGGCATGGTGATCCGCCGCTCGTCCCAGGTGGTCACCACCAGATAGGTGAGCGTGATCTCCTCGACGGTGCCCCACTCGCCGCCCACCACGACCGTGTCGCCGATGCGCACCATGTCCCCGAAGGCGATCTGCAGCCCCGCGAAGAGGTTGCCCAGCGTGGACTGCGCGGCCACACCGGCGACGATGCCGATCAGCCCGGCCGAGGCCAGCAGTGAGGTGCCCACGGTCCGCATGGCGGGGAAGGTCAGCAGCATCGCCGCCACCGCCACCACCGCCACGGCCGCCGTGACGACCCGCCGGATCAGGGTGACCTGCGTCCGCACCCGGCGCATCCGGGCCGCATCCCGGGCCCCGGCGGCGTACCGGGCGTAGCCGGCCTCCACGACGGCCGTGGCCAGCCGTACGGCCAGCCAGGCGCACGCCCCGATCAGCGCCAGGGTCAGCACCTGGGCGATGACGTCCTCGTGCTCCTCGGCCAGCTTCGCCGAGGGGTATCCGCCGCGCAGCAGCGCCACGCACAGCACCAGCCGCAGCGGCATCCGGCAGCGGCGCAGCAGACCCCACAGCGGGGCCTCCGGATGCCTCTCGGCGATCCGGCGCACGACTTGGTCGGCGATCCAGCCGATCACGACCGTGACGAGCAGCGCCCCGCCGACGACCGCCAGGGGACGCAATATGTCCTCCATGGGCACCAGGCTCCTTCCGGCGTCCTGCCGGCGCGCGCCCCCTCCGACCGTAGCTGGCACGATGGGGGGCACGCGATCCAGCTGTAAGGAAGTGACTATCCAGTGCCGTCCCCTACCACGATTCTCCTGTTCCATTCGGCCTACGGCCTGCGGCCCGCGGTCCACGCCGCCGCCGAGCGGCTGCGCGCCGCCGGGCACGAGGTGCACGTGCCGGACCTCTACGGGGGACGCACGGCGGAGACCGTCGAGGACGGCATGGCGATCAAGGACGAGATCGGCCGCGAGGAACTGCTGCGCCGCGCGGTGACCGCCGCCGCGCCGCTGTCGGACCGGGGCCTGGTCTACGCGGGGTTCTCGCTCGGCGGCTCCGTCGCCCAGAACCTGGCGCTGGGCGACGAGAAGGCCCGCGGCCTGCTGCTCCTGCACGGCACCTCCGACCTGCCCGAGGACGCGGCCGTGGACGAGCTGCCCGTCCAGCTGCACGTGGCGGACCCCGACCCGTTCGAGCCGCACGACTGGCTCAACGCCTGGTACCTGCGGATGCAGCGCGCGGGCGCGGACGTGGAGGTGCACCGGTACCGGGGCGCCGGGCACCTGTTCACCGATCCCGAGCTGGCGGACTACGACGCACAGGCGGCCGACGCCACGTGGAAGGTGGCGCTGGCGTTCCTGGAGGAGATCGCGGACGGGCCCGCCTGAGCCCGTCCGGCGACCGGGCGGTGCCTCAGCGCACGGGGGCGTCCACGCGCTCCACGTGCTGGCTGCCGGAGCGGGTGCGGTAGGAGCGGGTCCAGGAGGACGTCGCGTCCGGGTTCCTCTTGTCGGAGACGACGTAGTAGTCCATCTGGGCCCGCTCGGCCGTGACGTCCAGCACGCCGTAGCCGTGCGAGTCCATGTCGAGCCACTTCACGTGCCGGTTGGCGGCCTTGATGGCGGTGGCGGCGGCCAGGGACACCGTGTGCGGCGCCACGTGCAGGATGTCGTCGAGGTTGTCGGAGGTGACCGAGGTGACGACGAACTCGGTGGCCACCGACGACGACAGCGGGTACGTGGCCGCCCTCTTCGGCACGTCGTTGGCCCAGGCCATGTGGATGTCGCCGGTGAGGAAGACGGTGTTGCGGATGGCGCGGTCGGCCAGGTGGGCTATCAGCTCGCGCCGGTCGTCGGTGTAGCCGTCCCACTGGTCGGTGTTGATGGTGATGCCGCCCTTCGGCAGCCCCAGCAGCTCCGCCAGCGGCTCCAGGAGGTGGGCCGGGAGTGCGCCGAAGGCGACCGGGGAGATCATCACCGGGTTGCCGACGAGCCGCCAGGTGGTGTCGGAGGACGCCAGGCCGTCCTTGAGCCAGTCCAGCTGCGCCCGGCCCGTGATCGTGCGCTCGGGGTCGTCCACCGAGCCGCTGCCGTTCTTCGCCTGCTGCGAGCGGAACGATCTCAGGTCCAGCAGGTGCAGGTCGGCCAGCTTGCCGAAGCGCAGCCGGCGGTAGGTGGTGCCCTCGGTGGAGGGGCGGACGGGCATCCACTCGAAGTACGCCTGCTTGGCCGCCGCCATGCGCACGGCCCAGTCGCCCTCGGCGCCGGGGGTGTGGTTCTCGGCGCCGCCGGTCCAGGCGTCGTTGGCGAACTCGTGGTCGTCCCAGATGGCCACGACGGGGTGGGCGTGGTGCAGGGCCTGCAGGGCGGGGTCGGTGCGGTAGCGGCCGTGGCGGGTGCGGTAGTCGGCCAGCGTGACGATCTCGTGGGCGGGGGCGTGCGGGCGCACGACGTACTTGGCGGCGGGGTACTGGCCGGTGCCGTACTCGTAGATGTAGTCGCCGAGGTGGAGCACCGCGTCCAGGTCGCGGCGGTCGGCGAGGTGGCGGTAGGCGGAGAAGTGGCCCGACTCCCAGTTGGCGCAGGAGACCACGCCGAAGCGGACGCCCGTGGTGGCCGCGCCGTGGGCGGGGGCCGTGCGGGTACGGGCGGTGGGGGAGTGGGTGCCGTCCGCGGAGAAGCGGAAGAAGTACCCCGTGGCGGGGCGCAGGCCGCGCACGTCCGCCTTGACGGTGTGGTCGGTGGCGGCGGAGGCGGTCACCGAGCCGCGGGCGACGACGCGGGTGAAGCCGGCGTCCTCGGCCACCTCCCAGGCGACCTCGACGGCCGGGCCGCGGCCGGAGCCGGGCTCGGCGTCCGCGGTGGGGGTGACGCGGGTCCACAGCAGGATGCCGTCGGGCAGCGGGTCGCCGGAGGCGACGCCGTGCAGGAAGGTGGTGCCGGAGCCGGTCGTGGCTGCGGCCGGGGGGCCCGTGTCGGCCAGGGCCGCGGGGGCGGCGGCCAGGGGCAGCAGGGCAGCGGTGGCGGTGGCCGCGGCGGCCGTGACGGCGGTGCGGCGCGATATGTCGTGGGATGTCACGGGCCGTCACTTTACTGCCCGGTAATGCCGGGGGTAAGGCCGCGGGCGGGCGGTAACGAAGTGTTCGCCCGCCCGTCGGCCCGCCGTCGCCGACGCGCGCCGGCGACGGTGCGGTGACTACTTCTTGAGCGACTGCTCCAACAGGGCGGTGAACTCCTGCGGTGCCTGCGGAGCCTGGCCCTGCTGGTTGGCCAGGACCTTGCCGTTGAGCTTGAGGCCGGGGGTGCCCTGGAGGTCCTTGCCCTGGCCGACGAAGGTGTCGAAGGTCTTGGACATCTCCTGCGCCCACTTGTCGTACGTGCCGTCCTTCACGTCCTTCTCGAAGGCGGCGTTGCCCTTGAGCTCCTTGACCTCCCCGGCGATGGAGAGCAGCTTCTCGTCGTCGGAGAACGCGTCGTCCCGCTCGTCGGGGTGGTTCTTCTGCGCGAACAGCGCCTTCTTGTAGTCCAGGAACGCCTGGGGGCTGACGTTGAGCGCCGCGCCCAGCGCGCTCAGCGCGTTCTTCGACCCCGAACCCTTGATCATCGGGTTGCGGTCGAGGAAGGTGCCCATGCGGTACTGCACCTTGTACTTGCCGTCCTTGATGTCCTTCAGGACGGTTTCGCCGACCCTCTGCTCGAAGCCGGAGCAGACCGGGCAGCGCATGTCCTCGAAGACCTCCAGGGTGTTCTTCGCGTCCTGCTTGCCGACGACGACCGTGGTGCCCTTGTCGCCCGTGGAGTTGGCGGGCTGCCGGAAGTCGCCCTTGGCGGCGGCCGCGTCCCAGTCCTCGCTGCTGACCTTGTTGTTCTTGCTGCCGTCGGTCGCCTTGGTGAGGGCGATGCCGGCGCCGCCCGCGATGGCGAGGACCGCCACGATCGCGCCGGCGACCAGGATCTGACGGCGGGTCTTGTCCTTCTTCGCCTGGCGCTCGCGCTCGGCGCGCAGCCGCTCGCGCGCGGCGGCCTTGTTCTGCGGGTTGTTGCGGTTGCTCATGATGTCGCTCCGTCGGGGACGTACGGGAAAGGGACCGAAGTGGTGCTCAGGCGGATGCCGGGCACACGGGCGGTCCCCGCCGTACGACGGAGTGTCCGAGCAGGGGGAGAGTGCGGGAGGGCAGGGTGTCGCGCACGGGCCGGACGCGCACTCCTGCGGGACGGGCGCCGGCGCCGAGCGCGGCGACGGCCAGCAGCAGGGGCCGGAAGGCGAACGAGGCGACCGCGCGCAGCAGCCGCGTCAGCGCCACCTCGCCGCGCCGCAGCCAGGCGGCGGCCAGCAGCCCGACCGCGAGGTGCGCGGCGAGCAGCAGCCAGGGGGTGGCGGACGAGGCGGCCGCGCCGCCCTGCAGGGAGCCGGGGCCGTCGGCCGCCATCCGGGCCAGCGGGGTGCCGAAGTCACCGCCGCGGCAGACCAGATCGACGCCCATCGAGTGCAACGGGCCCGATATGGGGCCGCCGGCCGGGCCGTAACAGGCGTGCTGGCCGGTGGTGAAGACGGTGTCGGCGGCCAGCTCCAGCGGTACGAGCAGGGCGGCTATGGACCAGAAGCCGCGCTCCCGGCCGGCCAGGGCGTAGGCGACGGCGAAGCACACCGCCGACAGCACGGCGACCGTGGACACCGGCAGCGGGGTGCGCGACAGCAGGACGTGGGAGGCGGCGGACAGGGTGACGCAGAGCGCGGTGAACAGCGCGGCGCGCACTCCCCTGAACCGAACTGCCGTCCCCTCCATGACGCCGAAGTCTGCCACGGCAACCGTGAGGTGTCGCGTCTCGATTCGGCATCTTCGATGAGGGGACGGCAGGGGTGGCGGTACTGCCGCCCGGGGCGGCAGCGGCGGCTACTTGAGGTGTTCCGCGACCGCCGGGCCGAACTGCTGCGGGGTCATCGGGACGCCCTTGCCGTTCGCGGTCTCGACCTGGAGCTTCTTGCCGTCGATCTTCAGGGTGGGGGTGCCGGTGACGTCCTTGGCCTTGTCGAAGGTGTCGGACACCTCCAGCGCCCACTTGTCGAAGGTGCCGTCCTTGACGTTCTTCTCGAACTGGGCGTTCCCCTTGAGCGCGGGGATCTGCTGGGCGACCTTCAGCAGGACGTCGTCCTTGGAGAAGTCGTCCTTGGTCTCCTCGGGGTGGTTGGCCTTGGAGTAGAGGGCCTTGTTGTAGGCGCTGAAGGCTTCGGGGCTCACGTTCAGTGCGGCGCCGAGCGCGCTGAGCGCGTTCTTCGATCCCGTGCCGGCGATCTGGGGGTTGCGGTCGAGGAAGGTCCCGATGCGGTACGAGACCTTGTACTTGCCGTCCTTGACGTCCTTGTCGATCGTGTCGCCGACGTTCTGCTCAAAGACCGAGCAGATCGGGCAGCGCATGTCCTGGTAGACCTCCAGGGTGTGCCGGGCGTCCTTCTTGCCGATCACGATCTCGGTGCCGTTGTCGCCGGCGGTGTTGGCGGGCTTGACGAGGGTCTGCTCGGCCGCCGCCTTCCACGCCGCACTGGTGGACTTGTCGCCGCCGCCGTCGCTCATCCGGCTCACGCCGTAGGCGATGCCGCCGGCTATCGCCAGGACGCCGACGACCGCTCCGGCGACGACGAACTGGCGGCGGGCCTTCTCCCGCTTCGCCTGCTGCTCGCGCTCGGCGCGCAGCCGCTCGCGGGCGCTCTGCTTGTTCTCCCAGTTGTTGCGCTTGCTCATGGTGGTGCTTCTCCGTGGTGCTCTTGGTGCGGGTTTCTCTCTGCTCAGCCGAGGGCGGGGCCCAGCGGCGGTCCGCGCCGGACGACGGAGTGGAGAAGCGGCGTGCGCGGCCGTACGGTGCGCGCGGGGCGCGGGGGCCTTGCGGGTGCGCCCGCGGGCCGGGCGTACGCGCCGAGCGCGGCGGTGGCCAGCAGCAGCGGCCGGAAGGCGGCCACCGCGGCGGCGCGCAGCAGGCGGCCGAGCGCCGCCTCGCCGCGGCGCAGCCAGGCGGCGGCGAGCAGCCCGACCGTGATGTGCCCGCCGAGCAGCAGCCAGGGGGCGGTGCCGGGGGCGGCGACGTCGGCCAGCGGCCCGCCCATGCTGCCGCTGCACAGCCAGGTCAGCGCGCCCGGGGCGGCGGCCGGGTGGCCGCCGGAGCCGTAGCAGGTGTCCTGGCCGGTGGTGAACAGTGCCCCGGAGGCCAGCTCCAGGGGGACGAGGAGGCCGGCGATGCGCCAGAAGCCGCGTTCCTCGCCGGCGAGGGCGTAGGCGAGCGCGAAGACGCCGGCGCCGGCCGCGGCGACGGCCGGGGCGGGCAGGGACCTGCCGGACAGCAGCACGTGGGAGGCCGCGGACAGCAGGACGCACAGCGCTGAGAACAGCGCCGCGCGCAGTGCCCGCAGCCGTGCCGCCGATATGTCCATGAGGGCCGAGTCTGTCATGCCGCCGGATAAGCCATGGCTAAAGCCCCGGGATCCTGCCGTTGCGGAAGAGGTCCACGAAGATCTGGTGGTCCGCGCGGGCCCGGGCGCCGTAGGTGTGGGCGAAGTCGACGAGCAGGTCGGCGAAGCCCTCCTCGTCGGCGGCGATGACGGCGTCGATGGCGCGCTCGGTGGAGAACGGCACCAGCGAGTGGCCGCTCTGGTCGTCGGCGGCGGCGTGCATGGTGGCTGTGGCGCGGCCCAGGTCGGCGACGACGGCGGCGATCTCGTCCGGGTCGTCGATGTCCGACCAGTCGAGGTCGACGGCGTACGGGGAGACCTCGGCCACCAGCTGCCCGGCGCCGTCCAGCTCCGTCCAGCCCAGCCACGGGTCGGCGTGGGCCTGCAGGGCGCGCTGGGAGATCACCGTGCGGTGGCCCTCGTGCTGGAAGTAGCCGCGCACCACGGGGTCGGTGATGTGCCGGGAGACCGCGGGGGTCTGCGCCTGCTTCATGTAGATGACGACGTCGTTCTCCAGGGCGTCGCTGTTGCCCTCCAGGAGGATGTTGTACGAGGGCAGCCCGGCGCTGCCGATGCCGATGCCGCGGCGGCCGACGACGTCCTTGACGCGGTAGGAGTCGGGGCGGGCCAGGCTGGTGTCGGGGAGGGTCTCCAGGTAGCCGTCGAAGGCCGCGAGGATCTTGTAGCGGGTGGCCGCGTCCAGCTCGATGGAGCCGTCGTCGTCGAGGAAGCGCCGCTCGAAGTCCCTGATCTCGGTCATCGTGGCCAGCAGCCCGAAGCGGGTCATCGCCCGGGCCTCGCGCAGCGCGTCCAGCAGCGGACCGTCGGCGGTGTCCAGGGTGAACGGCGGCAGCTCAGTCACATCGGAGCCCTTGGCGCCGGCGGCCAGGGCGTGGATGCGCTCGCGGTAGGCGGCGGCGTAGATCCGCACCAGCTCGGAGATCTTCTCGTCGCTGAGCGCCTTGGTGTAGCCGATCAGCGCCAGGGAGGCGGCGAAGCGCTTGAGGTCCCAGGTGAAGGGGCCGACGTACGCCTCGTCGAAGTCGTTGACGTTGAAGACCAGGCGGCCGTTGGCGTCCATGTACGTGCCGAAGTTCTCGGCGTGCAGGTCGCCGTGGATCCACACCCGGCTCGTGCGGTCGTCCAGGTACGGGCCGCCGTCGCGCTCGTGCTCCAGGTCGGAGTAGAAGAGGCAGGCCGTGCCCCGGTAGAAGGCGAAGGCGGAGGCGGCCATCTTCCGGAACTTCACGCGGAAGGCGGCCGGGTCGGCCGCGAGCAGCTCACCGAAGGCGGTGTCGAAAACGGCGAGGATCTCTTCGCCGCGCTGCGTGGCCGGGGCGTACTCGGTCGCCATCGCTGGGTCCTCCTGGTGGGCATCCCCGGCGGTGGCCGGGGGAGGGGCATGGGGCGGACACATGTGCTGCCGTCCGCAGGCGTCCGAGGCTACCGGCGCGTGCCCGCGACTGTCGGTGGGGGCCGGTAACCTTCAAAGCTGTCCCTTTCCGACCCGCTGCCGCCCGCCGGAGGTCTTCCACCGTGGCCAAGACGCCGTTCACGCACCTGCACGTCCACACCCAGTACTCGCTGCTGGACGGTGCCGCGCGGCTCAAGGACATGTTCAACGCCTGCAATGAGATGGGCATGACACACATTGCCATGTCCGACCACGGCAACCTCCACGGTGCGTACGACTTCTTCCACTCCGCCCAGAAGGCCGGGATCACCCCGATCATCGGCATCGAGGCGTACGTCGCCCCCGAGTCCCGGCGCAACAAGCGCAGGATCCAGTGGGGCCAGCCGCACCAGAAGCGGGACGACGTCTCCGGTTCGGGTGGTTACACCCACAAGACGATCTGGGCGGCCAACGCCACCGGCCTGCACAACCTCTTCCGGCTGTCCTCCGACGCCTACGCCGAGGGCTGGCTGACCAAGTGGCCGCGCATGGACAAGGAGACCATCAGCCAGTGGTCCGAGGGGCTCATCGCCTCCACCGGCTGCCCCTCCGGCGAGCTGCAGACCCGGCTGCGCCTCGGCCAGTTCGACGAGGCCCTGAAGTCGGCCTCCGAGTACCAGGACATCTTCGGCAAGGACCGCTACTTCCTGGAGCTGATGGACCACGGCATCGAGATCGAGCGCCGGGTCCGCGACGGACTGCTGGAGATCGGCAAGAAGCTCGGCATCCCGCCGCTGGTCACCAACGACTCCCACTACACCTACGCGCACGAGGCCGCCGCCCACGACGCGCTGCTGTGCATCCAGACCGGCAAGAACCTCTCGGACCCCGACCGCTTCCGCTTCGACGGCTCCGGCTACTACCTGAAGTCGACGGACGAGATGTACGCCATCGACGCCTCGGACGCCTGGCAGGAGGGGTGCGCCAACACCCAGCGGGTCGCCGAGCAGATCGACACCGAGGGCATGTTCCAGTTCCGGAACCTGATGCCCAAGTTCGACATCCCCGAGGGCTACACCGAGGTCACCTGGTTCCGCGAGGAGACCATGCGGGGCATGCACCGCCGCTTCCCGGGCGGCATCCCCGAGGACCGCATGAAGCAGGTCGAGTACGAGATGGACACCATCATCTCGATGGGCTTCCCGGGCTACTTCCTCGTGGTCGCCGACTTCATCATGTGGGCCAAGAAGCAGGGCATCGCGGTGGGCCCCGGCCGAGGCTCCGCGGCCGGCTCGATCGTCGCGTACGCCCTGGGCATCACCGACCTCGACCCGATCCCGCACGGCCTGATCTTCGAGCGGTTCCTGAACCCCGAGCGCATCTCGATGCCCGATGTCGACATCGACTTCGACGAGCGCCGGCGCGCCGAGGTGATCCGGTACGTCACCGAGAAGTACGGCGCCGACAAGGTCGCCATGATCGGCACCTACGGCACCATCAAGGCCAAGAACGCCATCAAGGACTCCGCCCGCGTCCTGGGCTACCCCTACGCGATGGGCGACCGCCTCACCAAGGCGATGCCCGCGGACGTCCTCGGCAAGGGCATCCCGCTCTCCGGCATCCTCGACCCCAAGCACCCGCGCTACAGCGAGGCCGGCGAGATCCGGGGGATGTACGAGAACGAGCCGGACGTGAAGAAGGTCATCGACACCGCGATGGGTGTCGAGGGCCTGGTCCGGCAGATGGGTGTGCACGCGGCCGGCGTGATCATGTCCAGCGAGACGATCACCGACCACGTCCCGGTCTGGGTGCGCCACTCCGACGGTGTGACCATCACGCAGTGGGACTATCCGAGCTGTGAGTCGCTCGGCCTGCTGAAGATGGACTTCCTCGGCCTGCGCAACCTCACGATCATGGACGACGCCGTCAAGATGGTGAAGGCCAACAAGGGGATCGACATCGATCTCCTGGCCCTCCCGCTCGACGACCCCACGACCTTCGAGCTGCTCCAGCGCGGTGACACCCTCGGCGTCTTCCAGTTCGACGGCGGGCCCATGCGGTCCCTGCTGCGGCTGATGAAGCCCGACAACTTCGAAGACATCTCCGCCGTGTCCGCCCTGTACCGGCCGGGCCCGATGGGCATGAACTCGCACACGAACTACGCGCTGCGCAAGAACAAGCAGCAGGAGATCACGCCGATCCACCCGGAGCTGGAGGAGCCGCTCCAGGAGGTCCTGGCCGTCACCTACGGCCTGATCGTCTACCAGGAGCAGGTCCAGAAGGCCGCCCAGATCATCGCCGGGTACTCGCTCGGCGAGGCCGACATCCTCCGCCGCGTCATGGGCAAGAAGAAGCCCGAGGAGCTGGCGAAGAACTTCGTCCTCTTCCAGGAGGGCGCCCGCAAGAAGGGCTACAGCGACGAGGCCATCCAGGCCCTGTGGGACGTGCTGGTCCCCTTCGCCGGCTACGCCTTCAACAAGGCCCACTCCGCCGCGTACGGCCTCGTCTCGTACTGGACGGCCTACCTCAAGGCCAACCACCCCGCCGAGTACATGGCCGCCCTGCTGACGTCCGTCAAGGACGACAAGGACAAGTCGGCGACCTACCTCAACGAGTGCCGCCGCATGGGCATCAAGGTGCTCCCGCCCAACGTCAACGAGTCCGAGGCCAACTTCGCGGCCCAGGGCGACGACGTGATCCTCTTCGGCCTCACCGCCGTCCGAAACGTCGGCGCCAACGTCGTCGACTCGATCATCCGCTGCCGCAAGTCCAAGGGGAAGTACGTCTCCTTCCCCGACTTCCTCGACAAGGTCGAGGCCGTCGTCTGCAACAAGCGCACCGTCGAATCGCTGATCAAGGCCGGTGCCTTCGACGAGATGGGCCACACCCGCAAGGGCCTCACCGCGCACTACGAACCGATGATCGACAACGTGGTGCAGGTCAAGCGCAAGGAGGCCGAGGGACAGTTCGACCTGTTCGGCGGCATGGGCGGCGACGACGGCGCCGACGACGGCCCCGGCTTCGGGCTCGACGTGGAGTTCTCCGACCTCGAGTGGGAGAAGGCGTACCTCCTCGCGCAGGAGCGCGAGATGCTCGGCCTCTACGTCTCCGACCACCCCCTCTTCGGCATCGAGCACGTCCTCAACGACAAGGCCGACGCCTCGATCTCCCAGCTCACCGGCGGTGAGCACGCCGACGGCGCCATCGTGACCATCGGCGGCATCATCTCCGGCATGCAGCGCAAGATGACCAAGCAGGGCAACGCCTGGGCCATCGCCACCGTCGAGGACCTCGCCGGCTCCATCGACTGCATGTTCTTCCCCGCCACCTACCAGCTGGTCTCCACCCAGCTCGTCGAGGACGCCGTCGTCTTCGTCAAGGGCCGGCTCGACAAGCGCGAGGACATCCCCCGTCTGGTCGCCATGGAGCTGATGGTCCCGGACCTCTCCAACGCCGGCACCAACGCCCCCGTGATCATCACCATCCCCACGGTGAAGGTCACCCCGCCGCTGGTGGAGCGGCTCGGCCAGGTCCTCACCCACCACAAGGGCTCCACCGAGGTGCGCATCAGGCTCCAGGGGGCCCGCAAGACCACCGTGCTGCGCCTGGACCGGCACCGCGTGACGCCCGACCCGGCGCTCTTCGGCGACCTGAAGCAGCTGCTCGGCCCGTCCTGCCTGGCGGGCTGAGACGCGAGCCCCCGGCCCGCCGGACCATGAACACCCACGAGGGGCGCGCCCGCCTGAAGCGGACGCGCCCCTCAAATGCACCCAAGCGCCGGTCAGTTGTGGCCGAAGCGCTTCTGCTTGCCCTTGCGTGCGAGGTCGCCAGGGGTGACCTGGGAGGACCGCTGCTCCGACTGGGACTCCATCGACGAGCTCTTGGCCTGCTGCTGGCCGCGCTCGGCCGCGCTCTGCTTCGAGGGCTGCTGTCGGTTCTTGTTCTTCGCCATGCTGATGCGCCTCCGCATTGGAACGACCCCCTCGGCTCACCCTCGCACGCACCACCAAAACGTGCATTTCGGGTAATTACCCTGAGTGACAGGGGTACTTATCGGCCGTGGCCCGTATCCGCCACGCCGAAGATCCAGTTCGGACTGATAACCCCCGCACGGTCGGGCAGACTCCTGGGAAAGCCAAGGAGACCGGGGCACGCCTGTGCCGGGGGGCCGCACTTCTGAACTCACGGAAAGAGGGTGGAACGTGGACCGCTGCGTCGTCCTGGTGGACGCCGGGTATCTGCTGGGCGCCGCCGCGAGCCTGCTGGCCGGGGAACCCGCCCGGTCACGCATCACGGTCGACCACACAACGCTCGTCCAAGGTCTGCGCGAGCGCGCCGAGGCCGACACCCAGCACCCGCTGCTGAGGATCTACTGGTTCGACGGCGCCCCCGACCGGGTGCCCCAGCCCGAGCACCGCCGGCTGCGCGTGATGCCCCGCGTCACCGTCCGGCTGGGCGCCCTGACCCGCAGCGACGGCCGCTGGGCCCAGAAGGGCGTCGACGCCGCCATGCACGCCGAGCTCACCGAGCTCGCCCGCAACCGCGCCTGCTCCGACATCGTGCTCGTCACCGGCGACGGCGACCTGCTCCCCGGCCTGATGGCCGCCAAGGAACACGGCGTCGCCGTCCACCTGTGGGCCGTGCAGGCCGGCGACGGCGACTACAACCAGTCCGAGGACCTCGTCGCCGAGGCCGACGAGCGGCGCGTCCTGGACCGCACCTGGATCACCCGGGCCGTACGGGCCAAGGAGCTGAACGGCATCTGCGCCCCGCAGCCCTCCCCGGGCCCCGAGATCGCCGCGATCCTCTCCGCGCCGCTGCCGGAGACCGCCGCGGCGGCCGCCGCGGCCGCCGCGGGCCGGGCGGCCGACGGCGGCCCGGCCGCCGAGGGCAACGGCACCGGCCCCGCGGCCGCCGCCCCCTGCCCGGG
>NZ_BMVB01000032.1 GCF_014650495.1 Streptomyces cinnamoneus
CTCGACACCTCCACCACACCGGAGGTCTTCGCCATGAACAAGACCCACGACTGTCAACAACGCTCGTGATCAATACACCTAGGCTCTCCCCGTGGAGACCTGCGAGCGGCCGGGCCCGGGCGAGGTGGTCCGGCGCGGGCCGGGACGGGCCGTCGCCGCCCTGGCCGGGGCGTGCCATCCGGGGCCGGCGGCCGCCGTCACGGGCCTGGCGACGGCCCTGGCCGCCGTCGCAGGGCAGAGCGGGGGCCGGTGCGTGCTGGCCGGGACGGCCGTGCTGGCGGGCCAGGTGTCGGTGGGCTGGTCCAACGACGCCTTCGATGCGCGCCGGGACGCCGCCGCCGGCCGGCGGGACAAGCCCGTCGCCTCCGGGGCGGTGGGGGAAGAGGTGGTGTGGGGCGCGGCGTTCACGGCGCTGGCGCTGTGCGTGCCGCTGTCGCTGGCCTGCGGTCCGCTCGCCGGTGCGGTGCACCTGGCGGGGGTGGCGGCGGCGTGGGCGTACAACCTGCGGTTGAAGGCGACGCTCTGGTCCTGGCTGCCCTACGCCGTGGGCTTCGCGAGCCTGCCGGCCTTCGTCGTCCTCGCTCTGCCCGGCCGGCCGTGGCCCGCCTGGTGGCTCGTTGCGGCCGGTGCGCTGCTGGGCGTCGGCGCCCACCTGGCCGACGTGCTGCCGGACATCGCCGCGGACGTGGCGACGGGGGTACGGGGCCTGCCGCACCGCCTGGGCGTGCGGCGCACCGGGCCGGCCCTGCCCGTTCCCCTGCTCGTGGCCACCGCGGTGCTGGCCTTCGGGCCGCCGGGCGCGCCGGACGCGGCGGGGCCCGCGGCGCTGGCGGTGGCGGCGTCGGCCACGGCCGCCGGGGTGCGGTGCGGCCGGTGGTGGGAGCGGGCGCCGTTCGCGGCGGCCGTCGTGGTGGCGGCCGTGGACGTGGCACTGCTGCTCGTCCGCGGAGCGGCCCTCACGTGACGGGGGCGGCGGTGCGGCTGACGGGCCGCAGGGTCGCGCGCAGCGGCACCGCCGGCTGGAGGAGGAGGCCGGCCTCGGGCTTCACCTCGCCCCCGTCGACGTCCACGTGGAAGCGCTGGGCCAGCGTGGCGAGGACCAGCGCGGCCTCGACGAGCGCGAAGCGCGCCCCGAGGCAGGTGCGCTGGCCGCCGCCGAAGGGGAACCACGCGTGGTCGGGGACGGGGTCGGGGGCGTCGGCGGCCCAGCGCTCGGGGCGGAAGGCGGCCGGGTCGCGGAACCAGCGGGCGTCGCGGTGGGTGGACCACTGGCTGCACCACACGATGGTGCCCTGCTCCAGCGGTCGTCCGGCGAGGGTGGCGCCCTCCCCGGCCACCGCGGGCATCAGCCAGGCGGGCGGGTAGAGCCGCATGGCCTCCTTGACGATCTGCTGGGTCCAGGTGAGCCGTTCGTAGTCCTCGTACACGGGGGGCCGGCTGCCCAGGACCCGGTCCAGTTCCTCGGTGAGCCGGGCCCGGGCGGCCGGGGACGCCGAGAGCAGGTACCAGGTCCACGTCAGGGTGGTGGAGGTGGTCTCGTGTCCCGCCGCCCACAGCGTCACCGCCTCGTCCCGCACCTCACGGGCCGACAGGGAGCGGCCCTGGTCGTCCCGGGCGGCCAGGAGCCTGCTGAGCAGGTCGTCGCGCTCCTCGTCGGCGGGCCCGGTCTGGCGGGCCCGGATCAGCCGGCCGACCTCGGCGTCGATGACGCCGACGGCGGCGAGGAGCCGGCGTCGGGAGGGCGTGCGCACCCAGGAGGGCAGGAACAGGTTGATGCCCCGCAGCTCGGTGCCGGTCTCGCGCTGGACCACGGCCATGGCGTTGGCCAGCAGGCTGCCCCGGCCCTGGAGGTCGTTGCCGAAGAGGGTGCGGACCACGATCCGCTGGGTGAGCCGGGCCATCTCGCGGCGCACGTCGATGCGCTGGCCCGTGCGCCAGCGCCCGGCGAGGACCTCCGCGCAGTCGACCATCGTCGCCGCGTACGAACGCACCTGGCGGGGACGGACGGTGGGCTGGACGAGGGCCCGCTTGCGGCGCCAGTCGGCGCCCCGGGCCAGCAGGACGCTGTTGCCGACGACCTGCTTGAGCGCCCAGCCGATCTCCAGGGTGTCGTAGGTCTGCTCGACGGCGCCGAGGACCTCGGCGATGTGCTCGGGGCGCGAGATGAACAGGCTCGGGCGCGGGCCGAGCTGCCAGGACACGACGTCCCCGAAGTCGTCGCGCAGCCGGACGAAGAAGGCGAGCGGATCCTTGCCGAAGGTGAGGAGGTTGCCGAGCAGCGGCAGGCCGCGGGGGCCGGCCACGGGCTGCACGGCGACTTCGGACGCGGCCATGAGGGGCGGACCTCCCGGCGTCGGCGACGGCTGGCGTGAGGGGCGGCGGAACCATTCTGTCCTACCCCGACGGGGCGAGAAATAATGCTTTCCGGTGATATCGGCGGCCGGGGCCGTCACGCCGGGGGCGGGCGCAGGCCCCGCAGGACCTTCCCCTCCGTGCTGAGGTAGCCGTGGGCGTAGTCGAAGCGCGGGGTGTCGGCGAAGGTGAGGTAGAGCCACTTGAAGTTCTCCGCGAAGACGTACGCGGGGCAGTGGTCGCCCCGGGGCATCGGCCGCCGGGTGACGTCGGTGACGACGGTGTAGCCGCCCGGCACCCGGTGGTGCTTGCGGAGGTTCTCGAAGTAGCGCCATGCGGTGGTCCGGTAGTACGGGTCACCGGTCTGCCAGTACAGCTGGAAGGCGCAATTGGCGTACTCGGGGCGCAGCTGGTTCCTGGCGTCCAGGACGGTGAGCCGCGCGTAGTCGATGGCCTCGGGGATGACGGCGTACTTGTCGAGGACGGCGGTCCAGGAGCGGTAGTAGTCCGCCGCCAGGGCGTTGTCGCCGCCGACCGGCAGGATGGCGACGGCCAGCGAGGACTGCCGCCGGTTGAGGAGCGCTCCGGTGCGGAAGTCGACGTGCTTGAACCACAGCAGGTCGCCGATGCGCTCGGCCTGGTGGCGGCGCAGCGCGGCGTCGAACATCCGGAACCAGTCCCGGCACTCCTCGTCCCCGAACATCACCCAGGCGCCCCACAGGTACTCGTAGAAGGAGTCCACCGGGGGGTCGACGGCACTGCCCTGCCGGTCGGTCCACTGGCCGCTCTCCACGTCGAGGGTGGTGGCGAGCAGGTCGAGCGACGAGCGGCGCTGCACCACGGCGCGCACCGCGCGCTTGGCGGCCCGCCCGTACCGGCGGTCTCCGGTGAGCTCGGACAGCAGCCCGAACTCCAGCATGTGGGTGCCGATCTCGGCGACCGGCAGCGTGGTGCCGGACACGCGGCCGGTGCGGAGGTTGACGTAGCGGTAGGGCATGCCCGTCGGCGACTTGGTGAAGGCCGGCAGCAGCCGGTCGGCCAGGTCCGTGCACCGGTTGAGCAGCCGTGTGCGGCCGGTGGCGAGGTAGCCGGCGAGCAGGCCGCCCACCAGGCGGATGGTGGTCTCGAACACCTGGAAGTCGGCGTCGATGTCGAAGTCCAGGCGCTCCGTGATCCATCCGGTGCACAGCTCGACCTCGTCGTCCAGCTCCATGACGTAGTGCGTGTCGAGCGCCTCGACGATGGACAGCCCCACCGGGTGGCCGCGGGCGAAGAACTCGCCGTGGCCGCCGGAGACCGGCAGCACCTCGTCGTGGCCCCAGGCGAACCGCTTGTAGCCCTCCCAGGCGTGCACGAACTCGGTACGGATCTCCCGCGCCTTCGCGGGGTCCGGCCGGTGCGTCGCAGGCGTCGCGGCCGGTGGCCGCGGAGCACGCGCCGGCTGCGGGACCGCCGCCCGCGCCGCCGGCCCGCGGCAGGTGGTGAGGCCGCCCGCCGCCGCGAGCGCGTAGAGCATGCGGCGCCGGGTCGTCCGCACGGAAAGCGATTCGTCGAGCATGACGGGCTGATCCTCCTGACCACCGGCTCCGGGCCGTGCTCGCAGTATGGAGCTGATCGGCCCCGGAGCCCGGCAGGCGCGGCGTCGCACGCCCCGGCCCGTGTGCGACGCGGCGTCAGGACTGCGGTGCCGGGTGGTCGGCCAGCCAGTCCAGGTAGTGCGGGCTGCGCCGCACGGCCGTGGCGTAGACGCGTTCGGCGCGGGTGGCGATGGCGGGGGCGTGGGCGTCGAGCGCTCCCTGGCGGTGCCACAGCAGCCGGTGGCGGATGAGCAGCGGGGTGCCCGCGAGCGGGCGGGGGACGATGCCGGGGGTCGCGCGGAAGGTGGCCTGGCCCAGGCCCACCGCCTGGCCGTCGGCGATGAGTTCACGGGCCGAGCCGGTCTCGGCGTCGTGGCGGACGGTCGCGGTGAAGCCCGCCTCGGCGCAGGCCGCCGCGAAGCATTCGAACAGACCGTTGCCCTGGCTCGCGGACAGGGTCCACTCGGCCTTGGCCAGTTCCGCGAGGCCGACGAGGGGTTGCCCGGCCAGCGGGTGGGTGGCCGGCAGCAGGACGAAGGCCGGTTCGGTGGCGACGGTCGCCGACCGCAGGTCTGCCGGCAGCCCGAAGCCGGGACGGATGTACTCCACCACGGCAGCCAGGTCCTGCTGTCCGCTGAGCACGAGGTCGGCGGCGGTGGACAGCTTCGTCTCCGTGCGCAGGGTCGGCAGCGCGCCGGGGAAGAGGCTCTTCAGCTCCCGGAGCAGGCCCACCGCCAGCGGGCCCGGCGTGGCGACGTAGCGCAGCGGCCGCCGGCCGTCGGTGGAGCCGGCGTGCAGCGCCGACTCGCGCTGGATCGCCTCGACGGTGGGCAGCACCGTGCGCGCCTTGGCGAGCACGAACTCGCCCAGTGCCGTGGGTGAGGCCCCCTGTAGGGACCGTACGAACAGGGCGCCGCCGAGCAGCCGCTCGATCCGTCGCAGCTGTGTGGTGAGCGTCGGCTGGGAGACGCCCAGCGCAGCCGCCGCTTTGGTGATGCTGCCCGCGTCCGCTATGGCGCAGACCGCTCTGAGGTGGCGAACTTCCAGGTCCATAGCTCGATACTATGAACGAATGGCATTACTTGAAAGTTCTAATTCTTTGTCAGAATGGCCCTAGTAGATCTTGAACGTCAGATCCTGGGAGGGCACCGAATGTCGGACTCCGACGTCACGCGCGTCGCACGTGGAGTCATGGAGCTGGTCCTGCGTCACCAGCGCAAGGGCCAGCGGACGGGCACCTGCGCCCTCACCCCCTGCCCGGACTGCCGGGACGCCCACGTCGCCCGGGTCGAGCGGTACGTCGCGGCAGGCGAGCCGGTGCGCTTCGTCCTCCCCGCCTTCCCCGGGAAGTCGCCCAACACCGCCAAGGTGCTCGGCTTCCTGCCCGACAAGGCCGAGCAGCTGGCGCTGGAGTTCCTCAGCGGCCTGACCGCGGACATCCGCGAGGTGTACGCGCCGGGCGCCGAGATCCTCATCTGCTCCGACGGCCGGGTCTTCAGCGACGCGGTCGGCATCCCCGACGAGCACATCACCGCCTACCAGCGCGAGATGCAGGCGCTGATCGACGCGCTGCCCCGGCCGAGCGGCATCGGCCTGTTCAACCTGGAGGACCTGCCCGAGCTGGCCGGCCTCGGCCACGACCGGATGCGGGAGATCCTCTCCGAACGCTACGCCGAGCCGCTGGAGCAGCTGCGCAAGCGCGTCCGGGCCGGTGAGGAGGCGCCGCTGTACCGGGCCATCACCCGCTTCCTCTTCGAGGACGGCAACACCCCCGAATACACCGGCAGCAGGGCCGCCCTCCAGCGCGACGCCCGCGCCCGCGCCTACGTCGTCATCCAGCGCAGCAAGGCGTGGGGCGACCTGCTCGCCGACCGGTTCCCCGGCGCGCTGCGGCTGTCCATCCACCCCCAGCCCTGCGGAGCGGAGAAGCTCGGCATCCACCTCGTCCGAACGCCGGACAACTGGCTGACGCCCTGGCACAGCGTCGCCCTCGACACCGGGGACGGCGACTACGTGCTCGTCAAGCGCAGCGAGGCCGAGGCCCGGGGCGCCCAGCTGGTGCGGGCCGGCGGCCGGCCGAGCCACTACGCGCTCACCGAGCCCCTCGCCCCCGCGACCGCCGCCGCCTGACCGGCCCTCCCCACCGAAGGACCCAGATGACCACCACCCCGGACACCACCCACCTGGCGGGCCACCCCCTCACCGCGCTGGAACCGTTCGGCGTCCGCGTCGACGCGGCCCGGCCCGGCGCGCCGGTCACCGACCTGCCCGTACCCCGGCTGCGCGAACTGGTGCGCGAGCACCACCTCCTGCTGCTGCGCGGCTTCACCGGCCCCGGCGGGCCCGGGGAGCTGACGGACTACAGCGCCCGCTGGGGCGAGATCGGCATGTGGCCGTACGGGGCCGTCCTGGAGCTCGTCGAGCACGACGACCCCGACGACCACATCTTCGACCACCGCTACGTGCCGCTGCACTGGGACGGCATGTACCGCGAGCAGGTCCCGGAGTTCCAGGTCTTCCACTGCGTCAGCGCACCCGGCGAGGGCAACGGCGGCCGGACCACCTTCACCCAGACCGAGGCCGTGCTGCGGGAGGCCGAGCCCGGCCGGCGCGCGCTGTGGGAGCAGGTCACCGGCCGCTACCGGCGCGAGGTCTCGCAGGTGTACGCAGGCGAGAGCGTCTCCCCGGTGGTGACCACCCACCCCGACGGCTTCCCGGTCATCCGCTACAACGAGCCGGTGCCGCCGGGCGAGGAGTTCCTCAACCACCCCGACCTGGAGTTCACCGGCGTTCCCGCGGAGCGGCTGGCCGAGTTCCACGCCACCCTGCAGGAGGCGCTGCACGACCCGCGCCACCTGTACGCGCACGAGTGGCGGACGGACGACGTGGTGGTCGCCGACAACTACACGCTGCTGCACGGACGGGAGGCGTTCGCCAGCCGCTCGCCGCGCCACCTGCGCCGCGTCCACGTGCTCGGCACGCCGCCGCTGACGAACCCGGCGCTGGTCCGATGAGCGGGCACGCCGCCCCCCGGTCGCTGATGACCGGCGAGGAGTACCTGGAGAGCCTGCGCGACGGACGCGCGGTGTACGTCGACGGCGAGCGCGTCAAGGACGTCACCACCCACCCCGCCTTCGCCAACTCCGCCCTGTCCGTCGCACGGCTCTACGACGCCCTGCACGCGCCCGCGACCCGGGACGTGCTCACCGCCACCGACGACTTCGGCCTGCGCACGCACCGCTTCTTCAAGCCCAGCCGGTCGGCCGGCGAGCTGCTGGCGGCGCGCGAGGCCATCGCCACCTGGTCGAGAATGGGGTACGGCTTCCTCGGCCGCACCCCCGACTACAAGGCCGCCTTCATGTCGGGACTGGCGGCCAACGCGGACTTCTACGGCGAGTTCGCGCCCAACGCGACCCGCTGGTACCAGGAGTTCGCCGGCCGGGGCCTCTACCTCAACCACGTGATCATCAACCCGCCGACCGACCGCAAGCAGGCCATCCACGACATGCGCGACGTCTTCGTGCACGTCGAGAAGGAGACCGACGAGGGCATCGTGGTCTCCGGCGCCAAGATGCTCGCCACCGGCTCGGCGATCACCAACGCGAGCTTCGTCGCGCCCGTCGCCTCCGCGGCCCTCACCCCCGGCCGGGGCGAGGACTTCGCCGTGGTCTTCTTCGCCCGCATGGACAACCCCGGCGTGAAGCTGATCTGCCGCACCCCCTACGCGCGACGGGACCGGGCCCCCTTCGACGCGCCCCTCTCCAGCCGCTTCGACGAGAACGACGCCGTGCTGGTGCTGGACCGGGCGCTCATCCCCTGGGAGGACGTCCTCGTCCACCGCGACATCCAGCGCTCCACCGGCTTCTACGCCAGGTCCGGCTTCGCCAACCTCTACAACTTCCAGTCCGGCGTGCGCCTGAGCGTCAAGCTGGAGATGATGGCCGGCCTGCTGTCGCTCGGCACGAAGGCGAACGGCACCGACGCCTTCCGCGGCGTCCAGGCCGCGGTCGGCGAGCTGGTGACGATGCGCAACATGGTCTGGGGCCTGACCACCGCCATGGCGATGGACCCCGAGCCGGGCACCGACGGCATCGCCCTGCCCAAGCTGGAGTACGCCTCGGCCGTGCGCATGTACAACGCGCAGGTCTGGGACCGGGTGCACGAGATCTTCGAGACCACCCTCGGCGGATCGCCGCTCGTGGTCCCCTCCAGCGCCCGCGACCTCGACCACCCCGAACTGCGCCCGCTCATCGACCGCTTCTACCGGGGCTCGGACACCACCGCCCAGGACCGGATCAAGCTGTTCAAGCTCATCTGGGACGCGATCGGCACCGAGTTCGGCGGACGGCACGAGCTGTACGAGCGCAACTACTCGGGCAACGGCGAGCAGGTGCGCCTCGACGCGCTGAAGTGGGCGACCGGACGCGGCGCCGTCGCCGCGTACGAGGAGTTCGTGCACACGTGCATGGCCGACTACGACACGACGGGCTGGACCCGGGGCCCCTGGCACACGGACCCGGCGGACGCCTGGTAGGCCGCGGAGCCACGGGTGCCGGGCCTTGCGCCCGGCACCCGCCGGGCCGGGCCCGTGCGGACTCATCCCCCGGCGGCGTCCACCAGCTCCTGGATGTCGATCTTCTTCATGCCGAGCATGGCCCGCATCACCCGGTTCGACCGGACCGGGTCGGGGTCGCCCAGCAGCTCGGTCAGCGCCCTGGGCACGATCTGCCACCACAGCCCGAACCTGTCCTTCAGCCAACCGCAGGCGCCCTCCTGGCCGCCGTCGCCCAGCTTCGCCCAGAGCTCGTCGACCTCTTCCTGCGTCCCGCAGTCCACGCTCAGCGAGACGGCCTCGTTGAACGTGAACTGCGGGCCGCCGTTGAGGGCAATGAACCGCTGCCCCGCGAGCTCGAAGGTGACCACCATGACCGTGCCCGCTTCCCCCGGACCCGCCTCGCCGTACCGCTGGACCTCCACGATGCGGGAGTCGTCGAAGACGGACGTGTAGAAGCCGGCGGCCTCCTCGGCCCGGTCGTCGAACCACAGAAACGTCGTGATCTTCTGCATGCCGTGTCCTCCTGGACCCACCTTCGGGTGGAATCGGGCCGTTCGCCACCCGGCCACGACGTCCGTGCGGCATGGTGCAAGCGCACACGCAGCACCGGAGCGCCCACCCCCACCACGGGAGGCGAGTTGTCAGCCGAGGCCATGAGGCCGCACCAGGAAGAATTACGGTATCGCTCCGCCACGTTGACCGTCTTCGAGAAGAACCCCCTCACTGCCCGGTCCATGGGACGCCGCCTGCCCCAGCTCGTCCGCAAGGCCCTCTCCCTGGGCTGGCGGGTGGACCGGCGCGCCGTGGTCCTGCTCCTGACGTGCCAGGTGCTGTCCGCGGCCTTCGAGGCGTTCGGACTGCTCGCCACCACCCGCACCATCACCGCCCTCATCACCTCCGGCCACATCCAGGACCGCCTCTGGGACGCGCTGCCCTCGCTCGTCCTCCTCGCCGGGGCCGCCGGGGCCCGCGCCCTCCTCGGCATCGTCATCCACAACATCTCCAGCCGCCTGGCCCCCCGCATCTCCCGCGAGGCGGAGATGCAGATGCTCGACGCCGCGATCCACACCGAGCTCGTGGCCTACGACAACCCCGGCTTCAACGACATGCGGGAGGCGGCGGACCGGGGCGCGGACGTCGCCCAGGACCTGCTCATCGAGTCGCAGGACCTCATGGCCTGTCTCGCCTCGCTGATCGCCGCGGCGGGCGTGGCGACGCTGCTGCACCCCGTCCTGCTGCCCCTGCTGCTGCTGGCCACCTTCCCGCAGGGCATCGCCAGCGTGCAGGGTGCACGCATCCACTACACGACCTCCCGCGCCCTGAGCGGCGAGCGCCGCGTCCTGAGCCTGCTGCGCTGGCACATGACCGACAAGGCCCCCGCCGACCAGCTCCGCTCCTGCACCATGGCCGACTTCCTCCTCGACCGCTACCGGGCGATCGGTCACCGCATCGACATCGCCACCGACAAGGCCGTGCACCGCGGCGCCCGCTACGCACTGCTCGGCGCCGTGGCCGGCGGGCTGGCCTCCGCCCTGGTGTGGGCGGCCCTCGTGCTGCTGCTGGCCACCGGGCACGTGTCCGTCGCCTCGGCGGGCACGGCGGTCTTCGCGCTGCGCACGGTCGGTTCGTCCCTGCGCGGCGTCGTCGCCTACGGCTCGCGCCTCTTCCGCACGGGGCTGTACCTCGACGACTGGGCCGAGTTCATCGACAAGGCCGGCGGCCACCGCATGGCACGGGGCACCATGAGCCCGCCCGCCCCGCTGTCCGTCAGGACCGAGGGCCTGACCTACCGCTACCCCGGCTCGGACCGCCCCGCGCTGGAGAAGGTCAGCCTCGAAGTGCGCCGCGGCGAGGTCCTGGCGCTGGTCGGCGAGAACGGCTCGGGCAAGACCACGCTCAGCAAGCTGCTGTCGGGCCTGTACCTGCCCACGGAGGGGAGCGTGAGCTGGGACGGCGTGCACACCTCCGACCTCGACCCGCAGGCGTTGTGGACCCATACGGCCGTCGTCCCGCAGGACTACGCCCACTGGCCCATGACCGTCCGCGAGAACATCACGCTCGGTCAGCCGCACGGCGGCGACGCCGCCGTCCTGCGGGCCGCCGGGCACTCGGGCGCCGACGAGGTGATCGAGGACCTGCGCAGCGGCCTGGACACCCTGCTGGCCCGCGAGTGGTTCGGCGGAGTGGAGCTCTCCGGAGGGCAGTGGCAGCGCGTCGCCATCGCCCGCGCCTTCCACCGGCCGGCCGGACTCCTCGTCATGGACGAACCCACCAGCGCCCTGGACGCCCGCGCGGAGCACCGCATCTTCACCGGACTGCGCAAGGTCGCCCAGGACCGGGCCGTCGTCCTCGTCACCCACCGCCTGGCCAACGTGGCCGTCGCCGACCGCATCGTCGTCCTCGACCACGGCCGCGTCATCCAGCAGGGCAGCTTCCCCGAACTCGTCCGGGCCCCGGGGCTCTTCCGGGAGCTGTGGGAGCTGCAGAACGACCGCGGTGCCAAAGCGCCCCGCGACGGCGCCCACCGGTCCTGACCCCGGCGCCCCGCACCCGCCGGCCCGGCGGGCGCGGGGCGCGGGCCGGGTCAGCGCGCGGAGCGGGAGAGGGCCTCCTGGACCGCTTCGTCCGTACGGCCCACCACGGCCGAGCCGTCGTCCGCGGTGATGATCGGACGCTGGATCAGCTTCGGGTGCTCCGAGAGCGCAGTGATCCACCGCTCGCGGGCGCCCGCCTCGCGCGGCCAGTCCCCCAGCCCGAGCTCCTTCGCCACCGCCTCCTGGGTCCGGGTGATGTCCCACGGCTCCAGCCCGAGCCGGTCGAGCACGGCGCGGATCTCCTCGCCGCTGGGGACGTCCTCCAGGTAGCGGCGGACGGTGTAGTCGGCACCTTCCGCGTCGAGCAGGCTGATGGCGCTGCGGCACTTCGAGCAGGCCGGGTTGATCCAGATCTCCATGGCCCCCACCGTACCGCGAGCCCCTGGAGGTGGCGTCTGACCAGGGCCGTTGTCAGTGCCCGGCAGTAAAATGGGGGGAGTTGAAACAGTGCAGGACCGCGTCAGGAGGATGCCGATGGCCGTAGCCGCAACACCCTGCCCCCTTCCCGACCTGCCGACCCTTCCGACCTTGCCGAGGAAGCGCCTGCCGGCGGGGCGCCCGCGCGACTGGTACGAGTCGCACAACCGCCGGCTGAAGGCCATGCGCCTGGCGATCGCCCTGCTCCACTCCGGCGTCAACCGTCCCCGGACGGCGACGAACCGCCGGATACGCCTGGTGGCCACGCAGATCGGCGTGCACCGCCCGTCCGACACCACGTGCCGGATGGTGCGCACGCTCATTCACCACGACAGCGGTCGCTGACCGCCGTCGACCCCTGCTCGGTGCAGCGGTCCCCTTCTCGCCGGCGGGGCGGGAGGGGGACCGGCCGGCAACGGTTCCTGGCCGGGGTGTTGAGCAAACCGAGCACTGCGGCGGTTCCGAGGGTCATGACGGCGGCACGGCGCATGAAGTACCTCTTATCCGGTCATCGGTTTTGACATATCACGCTTGCCCCGCCCGTGTCCCGCCAAGCGTGATGTCGCCCGTACGGGGCATGGCGAAACGGTGGCCCGGCCGCATGTTCGGCAATCGTTGCCTGCGGCACCCGCCTCGCGGTCCGGTGGACGCGTGACTAGCGTGAAAACCGGACCACCCCGTCGAGTGGAAGGGGCCGGAGCCATGCCCGTGCAACCGGAAGGCATGCCGTGCTGGGCCGACGCGATGTTCACCGACCTGGAGGACGCCAAGCGCTTCTACGGTGACGTGCTGGGCTGGACGTTCGGCGAGAGCGCCGCGGAGTACGGCAACTACACGCAGGCGTACTGCGACGGCAAGGCGGTGGCCGCCATCGTCCCCCCGATGCCCGGGCAGGAGGGCGAGACCCGGTCGGCCTGGTGCCTGTACCTCGCTTCGCCAAACGCCGCCGCCACCGCGGGCGCGATCCGCGACAACGGCGGCACGCTCCTCATGGAGCCCCTGCAGGTCGGGGCCTTCGGTTCGATGCTGCTCGCCAGGGACCCGGGCGGAGTGGCCTTCGGCGTCTGGCAGGCCGGCAGCCACGAGGGCTTCGAGCTGCGCGGCGTGCCGGGGGCCTACTGCTGGGCCGAGGTCTTCACCCGCCACCCGGCGAAGGCCGACGCCTTCTTCCCCGCCGTCTTCCCGTACACGGTCAGGCGGATGGAGGACGACGCCGTCGACTTCACGCTCTTCGGCCTGGGCGACGACACCGCCCTGGGCCGGATGGCCATGACCGACGAGTTCCCCGACGACATCCCGCCCTGCATCAACGTGTACTTCGGCGTCGGCGACTGCGACGCCGCCGTGGCGAAGGCGACCGAGCGCGGCGGCACCCTGCGGTTCGGACCGATGGACAGCCCGTTCGGCCGGTTCGCGGCGCTGACCGACTCGCAGGGGGCCGCCTTCTCCGTCATCGACCCGGGCACGACGAAGGGCGACATGCCCCGCATCACCGGCTAGCGGCCCCGGGCCCTCACCCCACCGGGCCGGGTGCTCGGGCGGGCGGGAGCCCCAGGGTTCCTCCCGTAGTGCCGCCGGCCCGGCGACCGGCAGCCTGAGGGCATGACGTCGCAGCCGTACGGAAAGACCACGGCGCTGGTGATGAACACCGGCGACTACCTCGGGCTCGCCGGACACCCGGAGATCACCCGGGCCATGCGCGCGGCCCTGGACCGCTTCGGTTCCGCCGCCCGCGCCGCCGGCCCCAGGCCACCGCACCGCGAGCTGGAGGAGAGGCTCGCCCGCTGGCTGGGCGCCGAGGCGGCGCTGACCTTCGGCTCCGGCTATCTGGCCTGCCTCGGCGCGCTGCCCGCGCTGTGCGACTCCGCCACGGTCGTGGCCGCCGACCAGTACAGCCACCCGGGCGTCGTCGACGGCTGCCGGCTGGCGGAGGGCCGCATCAGGATCTTCTCCCACAACAGCATGGCCAAGCTGGAGTGCGTCCTGGAACGCAACGCCTCGGCGGAGAAGCGGTTCATCGCCGTCGACGGCGTCTACGCGGCCGACGGCGAACCGGCCCCGCTGGCCGCGATCGCCGCACTGGCACGCCGTCACGACGCGATGACCGTGGTCGGCGAGGCCCACGGGCTCGGTGTCCTCGGACCGGGGGGCCGCGGCGCCTGCGCGGGTGCCGGCATCGTCCCGGACCTGCTCACCGGCACGTTCGCCACCGCACTCGCCGGAACCGGCGGGTTCGTCGCGGGCCGTCGCGAGGTCGTCGGCCGGCTGCACGGCACCGCACACCCCGCCGCCTTCGGCAGGGGCCTGCCCCCCGTCGCCGCGGCCGGTGCGCTCGCGGCCCTGGACCTGCTGCAGCGCGAACCGTGGCGCCCCCTGCGGCTGCGGGAGAACGCCGCACGGCTCCGCGCCGGGCTGCGCGCCCTCGGGTTCGACGTCACCGACACCCCCGCCCCCGTCGTCACCGTCCCCGCCGGTGACGCCGCGACCGCCCTGCGCCTGGCCGGGGACCTGCGCGCACGCGGCGTGGACGTGGTCGTGCCGCGGCACCCCGCCGTCCTCGCCCGCTGCGCCCGCCTGCGGCTGACGGTCACCGCCACCCTGCGGCCCCAGGACATCGACCACGTGCTGGAGGCGCTGCACGACGTCGCCGCGGCCGACGGCCTCGTCGGCTGACGCACCACCCGCCCCCACCCGCAGGTGTCGCTTTCCCGCGGGACGCCCTCCCCGGGGGCCGGCGGCTCCGTTAGCCTCGGTGACGTGCTGTGGGGGAGGAAGCCCGAGTGCGAACGGCTGGGCCGGCTGCTGGACGCCGCCCGCGGCCTGCGCAGCGGCGTCCTGGTGCTCGGCGGTGAACCGGGCGTCGGCAAGAGCGCGTTGGTGGACCACGCCGTCAGCACCGCCCACGGCCTGCAGGTCCGTCAGGTCAGGGCGGCCGAGACCGAACAGGGCCTGCCCTTCGCCGGCCTCTCCGCGCTGCTGCGCCCCTGGGAGCGCGAGATCGGGCGGCTGCCGACGGTGCAGGCGGCCGCCCTGAGGGGCGCGCTCGCGCTGGGGCCGCCGGTGGGCGGTGACCGCTTCGCGGTGGCCGCCGCCACCCTCGGCCTGCTGACCGCGGCCGCCGAGGGGCAGCCGATGCTGCTGGCGCTCGACGACTTCCACCGGATGGACGAGGCGTCGGCGGAGGCCGTCCTCTTCGCCGCCCGCAGGCTCGACCGCGAAGGCATCGCCGTCCTCATCGGCACCCGCGTACCGCCCCCGGAGTGGGAGACCCTCCACCTCGCGGGGCTCGACACGGCCGCCGCCACCGAGCTCCTGACGGCCCACGGGGGCACCGTCGCCGCCGACGTGGCCGAACGGCTGGTGCGGGACACCGGCGGCAACCCCCTGGCCCTCATCGAGCTCGCCCGCCTGCTGGGCCCCGACCACCTGGCCGGCCGGGCCGCGCTGCCCGTGCCGCTGCCCGTCGGGCGGGCCACCACGGCGCTGTTCGCGCCCCGGCTGGCGGGCCTCGGCCCCGGCCGGCGCTCGGCGCTGCTGCTCGCCGCGCTGACCGACACCGACGTGGACACCGTGGCCGCCGCGGCCCGCGAACTGGGCCTGCCGGCGGAGGCGGTGACCGAGCTGGACGACGGCGGGCTGGTGACCTTCGACGGCGGGCGGATCGTCTTCGCCCACCCACTGGTCCGCTCGGCCGTCGTCGACGTGGCGGGCCCGGCCCGGCTGCGGGCCGCCCACGGGGCCCTCGCCCGCGTCCTGACCGGGCCCGCCCACGCCGACCGCCGGGCCTGGCACCTGTCCGCGTCGGTCGTCGGCCGCGACGAGGAGGCCGCCGCCGAGCTGGAGCGGATGGCCGACCGCATGCGGGACAAGCGCGCCTATCGCGTCGCGTCGGTCAGCTACGAGCGTGCCGCCGGCCTCACCGCGGACCGTGACCGGTACGGCCGGTGCCGGTTCCAGGCGGCGGCCGCCGCCTGGTTCGCCGGGCAGTTCCACCGCGCCCGCGACCTGGTGGCCGAGGCGACGGCCGACGAGCCGGACGGCGACTGGGCGGCGGAGGCGCAGTACGTCCTCGGCGGCATAGAGCTCTTCCTCGGCCACCCCGGGCACGCGGTGCGGCGCCTGGCCGACTCCGCCGCGCGCCACCGCGCGACGGCGGTGGAGGTGGCGGTGCGGCGCCAGCTCGACGCCGTGCTCGCGGCCTACGTCGGCAACGACTTCCCCGTCGCCGCCGAACTGGCCACGGCCGCCGCGGCGTGGGGCTCCACCGACCGGGCCCTGACCGGGCTCGCCCACCTCCTGGCCGGTGTCAGCGTGCTCGCCTGCGGCGACCCGGCGCGGGGCGCGCGCCTGCTGCAGGCGGCCGTGGACGTCCCGGAGCTGGTCCGCGGGCACGGCCTGGACGGCCAGCACGCCGTGCACGCCGCCCACGAACTCGTCCGCGTGGGCCTGCCGACGGCCGCGAAGCGGATCCTCGACCCGCTCGTCGAGGGGCTGCGCGCCGACGCCGAGCTCGGCATGCTGCCCTACGCCCTGCACATCGCCGCCGTGGCCGAGGTGGGCTCGGGGCAGCTGAACGCGGCCTTCGCAGCGGCCTCGGAGTCGGCGCGGCTGGGCCACGAGACCGGGAACCCGCTCTGGCACTACCGGGGCACGGCGGTCCTGGCGTACGTGCAGGCTGTCCGCGGCGAGGAGGACGACTGCCGGCGGCGGGCCGCCGAGGCCCGGCGGCTCGGCGAGCAGCTGGGCACCACCTCGGCGCGGTACGTCGACGAGGCGCTCGCGGCCCTGGAGTTCGCGCTGGGGCACACGGAGGCCGCCCTGGCCCACACGGCGGACGTCGGCTACTTCCGCGTGTGCTCCTCCGCCCTCCTGCTGACCTGGCCGGGCGCCATGGACGTCGCCGAGGCACACGTCCGCAGCGGGCACCGCCTGCCCCACGCCCTGGCCGGAGCGCTGGAGCGCACCCTGGCCGGGGACGTCGCGGCCGCACTGCCGGGCCAGGCCGCGGGGCTGGCCCGGCTGCGGGCCCTGACGACGGCCGACGGCGACGAGGCCGAGGAATGGTTCGGCCGGGCGGTGGCGGGTTACACCGGCGCCGGGCTGCGTCTGGAGGCCGCCCGCACCCAGCTGTCGTGGGGGCAGCGGCTGCGCCGGCAGGGCGGGCGCACCGCGGCCCGCGCCCGGCTGCGGGCGGCGCACGCGAGCCTGGAGGCGATGGGCGCCCGGCTGTGGGCCGGGCGCGCGCTGGCCGAGCTGCGGGCCACGGGGGTCAAGCACCTGCCCGCGGCCGGGCGGCCGGCGCAGCCGCTGACCCCGCAGGAGATGCAGGTGGCGCTCGCCGTGTCGGGCGGCGCCACCAACCGGGAGGCGGCCGCGGCCTTGTTCCTGAGCACCAAGACGGTGGAGATGCACCTGACCCAGGTCTACCGCAAGCTCGGCCTGCGCTCGCGGACCGAGTTGGCCCGCCGCTTCGCCGACGAGCACGACTGAGCTCTGCCCGTGCCCGACGGGCCGCGCCGGCCCGGTGCCGGCTCAGTGGTGGCCGTCTGCGTTCCCGGAGCCGTTCCCGGAGGCGACCGGGATGTCGTCGAGCAGGTGGCTCAACGGGTCGTCACCGTCCTGGAGCGTGGAGATGTCGGTGCACTGCTGCTGTTGCTGCGAGGTGAGCACCGGGATGTCCTGCAGGTTGACGCCGCCCAGCAGCAGCGACTGCAGGTTCACCTTGCCGATGCCGATGCACAGCTTGTCGAGCGACCCCTGAACGGCGCTCAGCTGGGGGCTCTCCGTGCCGCCCGTCTCGGTCAGGCCGTGCGTGGTGCGGGCGCCGTTGCCGTTGGCGGTGCTCCGCCCGTCGTCGCCGCTCGCCGCGGCGGGACCGGCGATGCACCCCACTGCGGACGCCGTGAGAACAGCCGTCGCGAAAACCTTCTTGAGCACGTCCCGGCCTTTCGATGGGTGATGTCTTCTGCAGGGAAGTCACCTGGGTAACCCGGGGAGGACGGGGAAGTTTCGGACGCTCACTCACTTGCCGCAAGGGGCCGTCCGGACCAGGCCGTCACGGCCGCCGCGCCGGATATCACGCTCAATACTGGCATTTTTACGCTTAGTCCTATTCTATGGATGCGCGCGGCCCGGTCCGACCCTGCGAAGGACGCCATGTGATGCTCCTCCATCAGCCCCGCCGAAGGTTCTGGGCGACAGCGGTCTACGGAACGTCCCGCCGCGCCGTCGTCTCCCTCCTCGTCCTGTGCCTGGTGGCCACGGCCGCCGCGGTGGGCGCGTACGGGGTGGGGGAGCGCCTGGCCCCCGGCGGCTGGACCCCGGCCGACGCGCAGTCCACCCGGGCCGACGCCTTCCTCGCCGACCGCTTCGGCGCCGGACAGCCGCACCTGGTGCTGCTCGCCACCGCCAAGGAGCCCGTCGACTCCCCCCGCGCACAGCAGGCGGGCCAGGAACTGACCAGCCGTCTCGCCACCGATCCGCGCACCGCCTGGGTGCACGGCTACTGGCCGCACCGCACCCCGCACCTGCGCAGCCGCGACGGCCGCAGCGCCCTCGTCGCGGTCCGCTTCAGCGGCGAGGAGAAGGACGTCCTGGCGGCCGGCAAGGACATCGCCGCCCGCGAGACGCAGCGGGCCGGAGCGCTCACCGTGTCGGTCGCCGGCGAAGCCGCGCTCTTCTCGGAAATGGAACGCCTGAGCACCGACGGAGCGATGGTCGCCGAGATCATCGTCGCCCCGCTCGTCCTGCTGATCCTCCTGTGGGCCTTCGGCAGCCTCGTCGCCGCCCTCCTGCCCGTCGCCGTCGGCGCCTTCGCCGTCCTCACCACCACCGCACTGCTGCGCCTGCTGAGCGAGACGATGACCGTCTCGGTGTTCGTCCTGAACATCGCCTCCGCACTGGGCTTCGGACTCGCCGTCGACTACAGCCTCCTGCTGGTCAGCCGCTTCCGCGAGGAACTGGCCCGCGGCGCCCGGACCGTCGAGGCGGTCGAGTGCGCGGTGCGCACCGCCGGCCGGGCCGTCGCCTTCTCCGCGACGACCATCGCCGCGGTCCTGGGCACGCTCATGGTCTTCCCGCTGACGCTGACCCGCTCCCTCGCCGCCGGCGGCGCCGCCGTCGCCCTGTGCTCGGCCGGCGGGGCGCTGCTCGTCCTGCCCGTGCTGCTGGCCCTGCTGGGCAAGCGCGTCAACTCCCTGGACCTCTTCGCCCGCTGGCGCACCCGCCCCGACCGGCCGGTGAGCGAGGGCCGCTGGTACCGGCTGGCGGTCTGGGTGACGCGGCGGCCCGTGCTCGTCACCCTCGGCACCCTGCTCCTGCTGGGCCTGCTGGCCGCCCCGGGCGCGGGCGCGCGGTTCGGCATGTACGACGACCGCATCCTGCCGTCCTCCTCACCGGTGGCCCAGGCATCGCAACGCCTGCGCACCGACTTCGCCGCCGAGAGCGGCAGCGCGGCCACCGTCGTGCTCCCCGACGTCCACGTCGCGCCCCCCGTACCGGCCGTGGCGGCCGCAGCCCTGCCCGGCCCGGCCCCCCACCCGGTCTCCTCCTCCACGGTCCACACCTATGCGGCCCGGCTGTCCCGGCTGCCGGGCGTGCGCCAGGTGCAGACCGCCACCGGCATCTATCGCGACGGACGGCGCACGGCCGCCGCCGGTCCCTGGGCGGCCGGCTTCACCGGGCCGGCCGGCACCTGGCTGAGCGTCACGCCCACCACCGACTCCCCCCTCTCGCCGGACGGACGGCAGCTCACCGAGCGGCTGCGCGAGGAGCCCGCCCCCACCGCGGCGGCCCTGGTCGGCGGCCCCGGGGCCCGGCTGACGGACACCGAGAAGGCCCTGAGCGACCGGCTGCCCCTCGCCATGGTGCTCACCGTGGCCGCCACGCTCCTGCTGATGTTCGCCTACACGCGCAGCCTGCTCGTGCCCGTCAAGGCCGTCGTCCTCAACGCGTTGAGCCTGGCGGCGACCTTCGGCATCATCGTCGCCGTCTTCCAGCAGGGCCGCCCGGAGGCACTGCTCGGGACCGTGAACAGCCCCGCCACCACCGACGTCGTCATCCCCGCCGTCATGTTCTGCACGGCCTTCGGCCTCTCCATGGACTACGAGGTCTTCCTCCTCTCCCGCATCCTGGAGGAGCACCGCCGGGGCACCCCCACCACGCTCGCCGTCGCCGTGGGCCTGCAGCGCACCGGACGGCTGTTCACCTCCGCCGCCCTGGTCTTCGCCGTCGTCATGGCCTCGCTCGCCGCCTGCGACCTCGTGCTGCTGCAGCTCATCGGATTCGGCCTCGCGGTCGCCGTCGCCCTCGACTGCACGCTGGTGCGCGCCCTGCTCGTCCCCGCGGTCATGTCGCTGGCCGGCCGCGCCAACTGGTGGCCTGCGGGCCGCCGCCGGGCCCGCTGACCCGCCCTCACCGGCACGGACGGCGGGTCAAGGGCCTTTGGTCAGTACAAATGCTTCTTTCTCCGTGCAACCGTACAAGCGTGCAGATCATCTGTAGTGGTGTGGTGGGGGGCGTCGCCGGTCGTACCGGCGGCGGAGGCTGTGACCCGCCGCGACGTTTCGTCACTGCAAGAAAGGTCACTCACGTGCACGTCGGATCGGGCCGTCGCTCCGTCCTGTTGGCATCCGCCCTCATGGGTTCCTTCGTCCTCACCGCCTGCTCGGGGGGCTCCGGCAGCGCCGATGCGGGCCCGGAGGCCCGCATCTCGGTCACTCCCGCCGACGGCAAGGAGGTCGCGCTCGGCTCGCCGATATCCGTGAAGGCCGACGGCGGACGGCTCACCGGTGTGGAGGTGAAGGACGACAAGGGCCAGAAGGTCACCGGGCAGCTGGCGGCCGACGGTTCGTCCTGGACCTCGGACGGCAAGGTGGGGCCGAAGACGACCTACACCGTCCGCTCCACGGCGAAGGGCGGCAAGAACGGCAAGGGCAAGGAGTCCTCCTCCACGGCCACCTTCACCACCCGGCAGGCCCCGAAGGTCAACAAGCTCACCAACCAGCCCGGCAACGGCCAGACCGTCGGCACGGGCATGCCGGTCTCGATCCTCTTCGACCACAAGGTCGACCAGGGCAAGCGCGCGGAGATAGAGAAGGCCCTCAAGGTCACCACCGAGCCGAAGGTGGAGGGGGCCTGGGGCTGGGTGACCGACTACTCCGGCCAGGACCGCATCGACTGGCGGCCGAAGGACCCCTGGCCCACCGGGACCAAGGTCTCCGTCAACGGCAACCTGACCGGCATCGACTCCGGCGAGGGCGGCTGGTTCGCGCGCAACTACGACTTCGGCTTCACCATAGGCGCCGACCGCAAGGCCGTCATCGACGTGCCGGCCCACGCCCTGACCATGTACGAGAACGGCAAGGCCGTCGGCACCATCAAGGGCTCCGCGGGCTCGCCCGTCGACCCCACCCGCGGCGGCATCCACACGGTGCGCAGCAAGAACGCGGACGAGGTCATGGACTCGGCCACCATCGGCCACGGCAATGAGTGGATGCTGGCCTCGAAGTGGGTCACGCACCTGACCGCGTCCGGCACCTTCCTGCACTCGGCGCCCTGGAACAACTCCGTCGGCGTGGAGAACAACAGCCACGGCTGCTTCGGCATGACCACCGCCGACGCCAAGAAGGTCTACGACTTCCTGCTGATCGGCTCCACCGTCGAGGTCAAGAACACCACCAGCACCAAGAAGACCGACGTCGGCAACGGTCTGGAGGTCTGGCAGGAGACCTGGCAGCAGTGGCAGAAGCGCTCCGCCGTGAAGTGAGCGCCTCCGGCACCGCCTGACCGCCTTCTCGTGCCCCCGCTCCCGCCGACGCCCCGACCGGCGCCGGGAGGAGCGGGGGCACGGTGCTGTCGTTGATCTTCACAGGGGCTTTTCAGGCCCCGACGAGGCCCGCTGTGGTCTATGTCACCCCAGGTCAGAGGGGTGGTTACCGCTCGTTACCCGAGGTCCGGCGCGTCAGGCGCCGACGGCCCCGTGGTCACTGGGCAGTCGGCCCGTGTGCAGGATGAACGGGGTAAGACCCGACCTCCCCCCTAGCCCCTGACCAGCGCGTATCCAGCGCGTACGCAGGGCAAAGTCAAATTCCCGTGAACTCTTGACGCCGCCCTTACGCGCCTCACACCATTCACGGCATGGACTCAACCGACCGGCGACCGCGCTTAGCTCCGAGGAGCTGACCCGCACTCCCGCCCCTTCCCCGGTCGGCCAGGCTTCGGGGCCTGGCCTCCCCCAAGACCGTTCCCAGGGGAAACGGGGCACCGCCCGTCACAGCTGAATCCACATTCCCCCGAAACCCGCCCGGGAGCAGGCGTCGCCAGCCGGATCCCGGGTACCGGGCCCTCGTCGAACGGCCTCCCGTGCCCGCGGGTGACGATCACGCATGCCGTGACCCGTCCGCCGCGCGCGCAGGAAGCCACCAGGCACCACCGACACGCGGCCCGGTCCTGCACCCCCTCCAAAGAAGGCGAAGACACACATGAGTGACCGCACCCTTACTGCGGCCGACACCGAGACCGGCGTCTCCGCTCCGGCATCGACGTCCACGCACGTCGACGCCGGTGACGCCGGCTACAGCAAGGACCTCAAGTCCCGCCACGTCAACATGATCGCCATCGGTGGAGCGATCGGCACCGGCCTCTTCCTCGGCGCCGGTGGGCGCCTCGCGAACGCGGGCCCCTCGCTCTTCATCGCCTACGCGGTCTGCGGCCTCTTCGCCTTCTTCGTCGTCCGGGCGCTCGGCGAGCTCGTGCTGTACCGCCCCTCCTCCGGCGCGTTCGTCTCGTACGCACGTGAGTTCATGGGGGAGAAGGGCGCCTACACGGCCGGCTGGCTGTACTTCCTGAACTGGGCCACCACCGGCATCGCCGACATCACGGCCGTCGCCACGTACACCCACTACTGGGGCATGTTCAGCGACATCCCGCAGTGGATCCTCGCCCTGATCGCCCTCGCGGTCGTCCTCACCGTGAACCTCATCTCGGTGAAGTACTTCGGCGAGATGGAGTTCTGGTTCGCGATCATCAAGGTCGCCGCGATCACCATCTTCATGGTCGTCGGCATCTTCCTGCTGGCCAGCCAGCACAAGATCGGTGACAGCACCCCGGGCCTGGCCAACATCATGGACCACGGCGGTATCTTCCCGACCGGTGTCGTGCCGATGCTGATGGTCATCCAGGGTGTCGTCTTCGCCTACGCCTCGGTCGAGCTGTGCGGCGTCGCCGCGGGTGAGACCAAGAACCCCGAGAAGATCATGCCGAAGGCGATCAACTCGATCATGTGGCGCGTGGGCCTCTTCTACGTCGGCTCGGTCATCCTGCTGGCGCTGCTGCTGCCCTACACCTCCTTCATCGCCGGCGAGAGCCCGTTCGTCACCGTCCTGTCGAAGATCGGCGTGCCGTACGCGGCCGGCGTGATGAACCTCGTGGTCCTCACCGCGGCGCTGTCCAGCCTGAACTCGGGTCTGTACTCCACCGGCCGCATCCTGCGCTCGATGGCCATGTCGGGCTCGGCGCCGAAGTTCACCGGCCTGATGAACAAGGGCCAGGTCCCCTACGGCGGCATCCTGCTCACCGCGTTCTTCTGCGTCCTCGGTGTCGGTCTGAACTTCGTCGTCCCGGCGGACGCCTTCGAGATCGTGCTGAACTTCGCCGCGATCGGCATCATCGGCACCTGGGGCATGATCATGGTCTGCTCCCTGCTCTTCTGGAAGCGCTCGCAGGACGGCCGGGTCACCCGCCCCGGCTACAAGCTGCCCTGGGCCCCGTACACCCAGATCATCACCCTGGTCTTCCTGGCCGGCGTGCTGGGCATCATGGCCTCCGACGAGGGCGCGAGCCGCACCACCGTGCTGTGCCTGCCGCTGATCGTGGCGGCGCTGGTCGGCGGCTGGTTCCTGGTCCGCGGCAAGGTCGCCCGCATCCAGGGTGAGGCCGCGCTGCAGCAGGCCGGGGCCGACAAGGAGTAACCCCCGCCGCACCGCAACCCCCAACGAAGGCGCCCACCCGGCACGACCGGGTGGGCGCCTTCGTGCTGCCCGCCCCGCCCCGGCCGGGCCCGCCGCCGCGCCGGGCTCACAGGCCCCGGCCGCGGGTAGCGCATCGGTTACGCTACGTACCCCCTGCCCGTCCCCGCGCGACCCGGAGCCGCCATGCCCCCGCGTCAGCACCGGTGAGCGCCGCGGTCGCGCTGTTCACCGCGGACCTGCGGGTGCACGACAATCCCGTGCTGCGGTCGGCGCTCGCCACGGCCGAGCAGGTCGTGCCCCTGTTCGTCGTGGACAGCGGGGTGGCCGCCGCCGGCTTCCTCGTGCCCAACAGGGCCGCCTTCCTCGCCGACGCCCTCGCAGCTCTGGACGCCGCCCTGCGGGCCCGCGGCGGACGGCTGGTCGTCCGGCACGGCGAGGTGGTCGAGGAGACCTGCCGGGTCGCCGAGGAGACCGGCGCCCCCACGGTCCACGTCGCCGCCGGGCCCAGCGGCTACGCCGCCCGTCGCGAGAGCCGCCTGCGGGCGGCCCTGTGCCGCGCCGGGCGCGAGCTGCGCGTGCACGACGGCGTCGTCACCGCGGTGGCCCCCGGGGCGGTCGTCCCCTCCGGCAAGGACCACTACGCGGTCTTCACCCCGTACTTCCGCCGCTGGCAGGCCGAGCCCGTCCGGGACGTGCTCCCGGCACCCCGCGCGCTCACCGTCCCCCCGGTACGCTCCGACGCGCTGCCCTCCGCGGCGTCGCTGGCCCCCGGCACGGCGTCACCGGGCCTCCCCGAGGGCGGGGAGGAAGCCGGCCGCGAGCGGCTGCGCCGCTGGGAGGCAGGGCCCCTGGACGCCTACGCCCGGCAGCACGACGACCTCCCCGCGGACGGCACCTCGCGGCTCTCCCCGTACCTGCACTTCGGCTGCCTGTCACCGGTCGAGGTGCTGCACCGGGCCCGCCGGCACGGCGGCGCGGGCGCCGACGCCTTCGTGCGCCAGCTCGCCTGGCGCGAGTTCCACCACCAGATGCTGGCCGCACGCCCCGACGCCGGCCGCCACGACTACCGCCCCCGCGGCGACCACTGGCGGGACGCCCCGGAGGAGGTCGCGGCCTGGCGCGAGGGACGGACCGGCTATCCGATCGTCGACGCGGGCATGCGACAGCTCCTGCACGAGGGCTGGATGCCCGGTCGTGCCCGGCTGCTCGCCGCCAGCTTCCTGACCAAGACCCTCTACGTGGACTGGCGGGTCGGCGCCGCACACTTCCTGGACCTGCTGGTCGACGGAGACGTGGCCAACAACCAGCTCAACTGGCAGTGGGCCGCCGGCACCGGCAGCGACACCCGCCCCCAGCGCGTCCTCAACCCCCTCACCCAGGCCCGCCGCTTCGACCCGCAGGGCGACTACGTACGCCGCTGGGTGCCCGAACTCGCCGGCATCGAGGGCGCCGCCGTCCACCGCCCGTGGCTGCTCCCGGCGGCCGCACGCGACGGCCTCGGCTACCCCGGACCCGTCGTCGACCTGGCCGAGGGCCTGGCCCGCTTCCGGCGGGCCCGCGGCGAGCCGACGCCCTGACGCGGGGGCCCGGAGGCCGGCAGCGGAACGCGGCGCTCTGGTCAGTCCCGATCCCGTGGGCAAGGATGTGCACCGCCCGTCAGGATCGATCGATTGGGGAGGTTCGGCGATCGTGTACCGAAGACCGTTACGAGCAGTGCTGAACAGCGTGATCACGGTGGTGCTGGCGTGCGGGGGAGCGGCCGTGACCGCCCCCGCCGCCCGGGCCGCCACCCCGTGCACGGCCGACAGCAGCGCCCCCGGCAGTCCCGCCCGGGCCTCGGGCGACATGCTGTCGGTGTCGCGGGGCGACGGCCGCATCGACCAGTTCCAGCAGTTCTACGACGAGCCCGGCCCCGCCTCGTACCTGCCCTTCCTCTGGCACCGGCAGCAGGACGAGCCGGGCGGCGCGTACGGCGCGTGGGAACGCGTCAGCGGCACCGCCGTCGGCCCGAAGCTCTACCAGGTGATCCCCGTCGCGAACGGCAGCGGCCGCCTTGAGGTGTTCTTCTCCTCCCGCGGCGGCTTCTGCCACACCGTCCAGGACCCCGACGGCGAGGGCTGGAGCCCCGCCGAGGGCTTCGGGCTGAGCCCGGCCCCCTACCACGGCGGCCTCTACCTCTTCCGGGAGCGCGACGGCAGGCTGCACGCCTTCGCCTCCGCCACGGGGGCCGACGCGATGCAGGTGCGCACCGAGGACGCCACCGGCTCCGACGGGTGGGGACCCGTACGCGGCATGGGCAGGCTGCCCGACCCCTACGCGGGGCTCGGCTCGCCCACCTCGGTCACCCAGCTCACCGACGGGCGGCTGAGCATCGTCGCCCGCGAGTGGAACCGCGACCGCTCCTGGCAGATCACCGAGGACGAACACGCCGGGTCGTGGGGCCCGTGGGAGCTGTGCGCCCGCAAGGACTGCGCCTGAGCCGCTCCCGCAGGCCCGGCCCGGCTCAGGGCGTCCGGTACGGAGGTTCCGGGCGCCCGTCGGCCGGGGGAACCTGGATCATGGGCACGGGTTTGTTGTGCGGCCAGCCCGCCGAGTGGTCGTCGAAGCTCAGGTCACCGCTGGCGAGGGTGACCCGCCCCGCGTCGTGCAGGTTGGTGATCTGCAGGTACACGGTCTCGACGTCGGGGGTCGCCCGGCCGGTCTGGGCGGTGACCATGCGCGTCGCCAGGACCGCGACCTGCACGGCGTCGTGGTGCATGATCGCGTAGCCGTCGTGGAGCGCCGAGTCGGGGAACTTGAGCTCCTTGAAGCTCTGGTAGAAGGGCTTGAAGCCGGTCGGCGCCTCGGCGCCCTTGATCCACTGCTCGGCGGCGGCCGAGGAGGCTTCGAGGATGGTGATGTCGCTCTGCTTGAGCAGGTTGACCACCTGGTGGGCCTGCTGCACGGCGCCCGTCGAGCCCGTCGCGATGGTGATGGGCCTGGTGTGGCCGCACTGGCCGCGCGTCGAGAGGGCCTTCACCAGACCGGGCAGGTCGCGGCCGCGGCCGGCGTACAGGACCAGCTCCGACTTGGTGTGGCAGATGTTGTTGAGGGCGTTGACGAAGAGCCCCGGCTCGCCCTCCGTGTTGTTGCCGGTCGTTCCGACGAAGGAGACGCTGCGGTTCTCGATGTACTCCGGGAACGTCTCGTCGAAGGACTTGCGCATCGTCTGCACGTAGTTGTCGTTCCGGCTGTCGAACACCAGGTAGGCGTGGCGCTGGTCGGCGGGCAGCTTGTCCAGGCGCTGCCGCAGCGCCCTGGTGTAGTCGGAGTTGGACGGCGAGACCTTGAACAGGCGCTTGGCGTCGAGGTCGGTGGCGGTCAGGACGGCGCCGATCGCCGGGATCCTCCGCTTGCTGAGCTCCTCCGCGGCGGCCTGGGTGTCGGGGACGCTGATGCCCAGGCCGGCCACGGCGACCAGGGGATGGCTGCCGCCGGTCAGCCCGGCCAGCTGCTCGACCACCGGCTGCCACCGGTCCTGGTGCTTGCCCTCGCTGGCGAGGAGCAGCTGGATCTGGGGCGTCGTCCCGTGGATGCCGGGGGAGTCCTGCGACAGGCCGGGGCACACGTTGGCCCGGCACTGGGCGGTGTAGGCGCCCTCCAGACTGCTCTTGATCTCCTCGATGGGCAGGGCGCTGGTGTCACTCGTCGTCATGGGCGTCAGCAGGGCGACCTTGACGTACGGGACCGGGCGTTTGCCGGCCTCCGGCTTCTCCCACTGGTCGCGGACCCGCTGGTTCTCCTTGGCGATCCGCTCGGTGATGTCCCTCAGCTGGGGGGCGAAGGCGAAGTGCGTCTCGTCCATGACGCCGATGCACTCCCGCTCCGCCCCCGAACCGTTCCAGACCAGGTTCGGCTCCCCGTCCGTGCACCGCTCGGCCTCGTCGGCCCGTTGCACCAGCCACAGGGAGACCCCGGCGACGAGGGCGGCGACGACGACGAGCACGCCGATCCCCAGCCACCCCTTCCACCACGGGCGCAGTTCGTCGGGTCGTGGGCTCACGGGCATGATCGGGGCTCCTTGCTGACCGGACAGGCGTGGGATGCGGTGCGGTGCTCACATGTACTTCGCGGCCTCGTGCCGGAGCCCGACCCTGCGCGGGTCGGAACGCATGGCCAGGTCCTGGAACATCGAGCTGATGGTGAGGTTGAGCTCGGGCCGCGCCCGCGGCAGCCGGTTGCGCGGGTCGGTCGCCAGCCACAGCGAGGTCACGAGGACGGTCAGGGCCCGCCGCCCGGCGAACGAGCGCGGGGCGAGCGCGGCGGCGAGCCGGTCCGCCCGCAGGGTCGCCGTCAGCCCGGCCACCACCGGTTCGCGCAGCGGCGCGGCGGTGATCGCGTACAGCTCGTACAACCACGCCTCGGTGCTGTCGAGTTCGACCAGCTGCCCGGCGAGGTGGTCGACGACGTCGTCCAGCCGGCCGAGGGCGAGGGCGTGGTGGAGCACGTCGAGCGGATGGCCGTGCTGCAGGTGCCAGACCCTTAATCGTTCGTGCACCGCCTCCCACTGCTGCGGCGAGCGGGCCAGCTCCTGGCAGAGCAGCAGCCGCAGCCACGGATGCAGGACCGGACCACCGGGCAGCGGCCTGGGGTGGGAGCCGTTCAGATAGCCCGAGCCGCGGCCGCCGCGCACCCCGGCGTCCTGCGGAACGGGGTCCACCAGCCACAGCCGGGTGCCCATGGCGCGGGCCAGGGTGCTGCTCGTGTGCAGGGAGAAGGTGTCCAGCAGGCCCGCGTCGCACGCGGAGTCGAACGCGCGGGCCGCGCAGCACGTCACCAGCGCGGCCCGCTGGTCGTCGGTCAGCTCCTGGAGGACGTCCGTCAGCACCGCGCTGTCGACGGGCGGCCCCTGTGGTGCGCCGTCGGCCGAGGCGCTCGCGGAGAGCAGCCCGCGCAGCAGCGCCTCGGGGTCCTCGCGCCCCACGGCGCGTGCTGCCGCGTCGAGCAGCCGGTGCGCGCTCCAGGGGTGACCGCGCGTCAGGTGGTGGACGAGCCCGGGCGCCTCCGGCAGGCGCTGGGCCACGGACGCGCCGAGCTGGGAGACCTCGCCGGCGGTCAGGTCGCGCAGCTCCACGCAGTACCAGCGCCACGACGTGTCCGGAGGAGGGTCCGGTACGGCCTGCGCCCAGCCGGCGTACGAGGTCTCTTCCGGCGCGTGGATCACCACCCCTGCCGGGCCGGGTGCGAAGGGGCCGGGAATCTTCCCGGTGTCCGACGCGGTGGCCACGACCAGGAGCGGGTCGGGCCCGTCGGCGACGTCGCGGAGCTGCATCAGCAGGTCGAGGAACTCACGGCCGCCGTCGGCGTCGATGTTGTCCAGCAGCACCACGCAGTTGCGGTCGCGCCTGCGGCGCGCGTACTCGCCGCGCAGGTCCGCCAGGAACGCCGCGCACAGCCGCCGGTCCACCGCGGCCCGGTCGATGGGGGCGTTGCTCTTGCTGAGCCGGTTGAGGGCCACGAGTTCGTGCAGGGCGGTGTGCGGTCCGGCGTACCACGCGAGCGCGGTGCGCCGGGCCAGGCCGAGCGGCAGGCGCGGTGGATGCCGGATCAGGCCGGCCAGCAGGCCGACCCCCGGTATCTGCAGCAGGTTGAGGTCCTGCAGCAGCTCCGCCATCCCGGCGGCGTGGTCGGCGACCGCCGAGCTGGCGCGGGCCTCCTGCAGCGAGCGGCGGAGCTGACGGCCGGCCCTCCGGGAGTCGTTGGGGTCCAGGGAGAGCGCGGGGTCCACCGCGACCAGGCCGAGGGTGAGCCGCGGGAAGAGCAGCGCGGGCTGCCGGGCGAAGCGGTGCGAGAGGCCGTAGGCCAGCAGGCCGGCGATCTCGTGGGGCCGGCGGGGCGCGGCCGAGCCGAAGTCGTAGAGGGCGTGCGGCCGGTGGGAGCCGAGGTAGCCCAGCCACTCCAGGGCCGTGCTCTTGCCGCTGCCCCGCTTGCCGACCAGCACCAGGACGGGCAGCCCGGGGCCGCCCTGATCGCCGCGCCCTCCCTGCACCCGGGTGCGGCATTCCTGGTACAGCGCCTCGATGCCCTGGATCCCCACGGGCCGTGTGAATGGTTCCGGCACGCCGTTCGCCCCCCTTGCGCCGGCGCACGGCACGGCGCCGACGGTTACAGAATGCTGGCACGCGAGTGCGCTCCGCGCGACGGTCAGGACGAGATCCAGTGGCTCGTTCCGGGTCAACCCCGACGAACGTCAGGGGCGGGGGTTGCCCTTCGGGTCGGGTGTCGTCGATTCCCCGTCCATAGGTTCGACGCATGGAACACAGAACGATTCGTGAAAGCCGCCACCAGGAGCCCCGGTGGCGCCTGCCGGCCGCCGCCGGAGTGCTGGCCGTGGCGGCCGGGGTGCTGTGGTGGGCGGCACCGGACGGTACCGCCGGGAAGGGCGCGGTGCGGGTGACCGCCGGGGCCTCGGCGTCGGCGTACCGCTCCGTCGCGGGAACCGCGGCGGACGCACCGGGCTGGGCGGGCGCGTTGCTCGGCCTGGCCACCGAGGGCACGCTGGTGGTGCTCGGCCTACTGCTGGTGTGGACGGGCTGGACGGCCCTGCGCCGCCGCGACGAGCGCACCGTGGCCGGGGTGCTGCTGGCCGGAGTGGGCATGGTGGCGGCCTACGCGGTCAGCGAGGCCCTGAAGGTGACGGTCGACGAGGAGCGCCCCTGCCGCGCGCTGCGCGGCGTCACGGCGCTCGACCCGTGCCCGGAGGTGGGGGACTGGTCGTTCCCCAGCAACCACGCGACCCTTGCCGCCGCGCTCGCCGTGGGCCTGGCCATGGTGCGCCCACGGCTCGCCGCCGTCACCCTGCCCGTGGCCGGCCTCGCCGCGCTGCTGCGCGTCGCGGTGGGCGTGCACTACCCGCACGACGTGCTGGCCGGTGCTGTGCTCGGCGGGGCGGTGGCGGCCGCAGCCCTGCTGGCCCTGCTGCCGCTCGCCGTCCGCCTGGTCTCAGGGCCCGGATGGCTCCGGCGGGGGAGTCATGCCCGCTTCGTGCGCGACGACGGCGGCCGCGGCCCGGTTGTCGACGCCCAGGCGCGCCAGGATCGAGCTGACGTGGGCCTTGACCGTTCCTTCCACCACGTGCAGCCGCCGCGCGATCTGACCGTTGGTCAGGCCGGCCCCCAGGTGACACAGCACGTCCCGTTCCCGGGCGGTCAGGGCGGCGACCCGCTCGCGGGCGGTGGCACGCCGCCCGGCGGCGCTGCCGGCCCCGGTGGCCGCCAGATGGGCCACCACCCGGGCGGCGACCTTCGGTGACAGGTAGGCGGCGCCCTGGGCCACCGCACGGACGCCTGCGATCAGCTCCTCGGGCGCACCGGACTTGACGAGGAAGCCGGCCGCACCGCCCGCCAGCGCCCGGAGGATGTAGTCGTCCTCGCCGAACGTCGTCAGCATCACGACCCCGGTCCCCGGCGCGAGGTCGCGGATGCGGGCGGCCGCCTCGATGCCGCCCGTCCGCGGCATCCGGACGTCCAGCACGGCGACCTCCGGGCGGTGGCGCAGGACCAGCTCCACCGCCTCGTGCCCGTCCGCGGCCTCCGCGACCACGTCCAGTTCCGGGTCGGTGGACAGCACGGCGCGCACCCCGGCCCGGATCATCGGTTCGTCGTCGGCGACCAGTACGCGGATCATCGGGGGCTCACTCCTTGAGCACGGCGAGGGTGAGCAGCCGGCCGTGCTGGAAGCAGAGCTGGTACGCGTCCCCGGAGGCGTCCACGAACCGGTCGGCCGTCACCGCGTAGTACGCGCACTCGACCCCCCGCCCCTTCGGCTCGGCCGCCCGTGGCCGGTACGGCAGCTGACGGGCCGGCAGCAGTCCCGTCACTTCCGAGCGATTCTGCCCCACGTGCAGCGCCGCGTAGTGGGCAGGGTCGAGGACCGACTGCGAGAGCGTCAGCGACCCCCACACCGTCAGGGCGCCGGTGAGCACCACGGTGGCCAGCAACGGCACGACGACCGCCGCCACCAGCGCCCGTCCGGCCCGGCGGCGCGCCCGGCGGTGCTCCGGCGGCAGGGCCGCGGGGGCGGCCGGCAGGCCCGGAGGGGCGGGGGGCAGGCCCGGAGGGGCGGGGGGCAGCAGGGCCGGGGTGTGCGGCAGCCGTGCGGTGACGGTGAAGCCGCCGTCGGCGCGCGGGGCGTGGCTGAACGTTCCGCCGGCCAGCCGCACCCGCTCGTCCAGGCCGACCAGGCCGCGGCCGCCCCCGGGCAGCGGGCCCGCGGGGACGGGGCCCGCCGGCGGGGGAGCGTTCTCCACCGTCACCACCGTCTCGGTGGCCGTGTGCGCCACGTGGACCCGTGCGCCCGCCCCCGGCGCGTGCTTGGCGACGTTGGTCAGCGCCTCCTGCACGACGCGGTGCGCCGCCCGCTCGACCACCGCCGGCACCTCGCCCGCCTCCCCGTCGGTGTGCAACGCCGTCTCCAGACCGGAGGCGTTGGCGCCCTCGACCAGCCGCGCGATGCTGAAGTCCGCGGGTCCCGCGGGCGCCTCCTGGGTCTCCTCCCGGAGGATGCCGATCACTTCGCCCAGCCGCTCGACCGCGGTGGCCGCCCGCGCCCGCACGTCCTCGGCGGCCGCCCGGTGGGCGTCCGCCAGCCCGGGCGCGAGCTTGAGCGCCCCGGCCGAGAGCGCGATCAGGCTGAGGTCGTGGCCGAGCGCGTCGTGCATGTCCTGCGCGATGCGGGCCCGCTCGCGCAGCCGGGCCTGCTCGGCCACCAGCCGCTGCTCGCGTTCGAGTTGCTCCGCCCGGGACCAGCCGGCCCGCACCAGCTCCTGGTACTGGCGCCAGACGCGACCCGCGAACCAGGGCAGCAGGGCGGCGCCGACCACCATCGCCACGAAGCGGGTGCCCAGCCCCAGCAGGGTCGGGAGGTTCACCACCGCGGCCGCCCCCGCCGCGACCAGGACGCTCAGCGCGGCCGCCATCGGCCAGGTCCGCCCCGAGCGATGGCCGGCGAAGAAGGCGGCGGCCATGGCCGGCAGGGCCCACCACAGGCTCGTCAGGCTCAGCCCGGCCGCCGTCGCCGCGGCCACCGCGAGCAGGACTCCCGGGTCGCGCCGCGCCGCGGGCCCGCTGTCTGTCGTCGTCGTTCCGTGCACGGGTGCACGGTATGCGCCCCGCCCGGGGCCCCGCGGCGGGGGCCCGGGCGGGGCGCGGGGCGACGCGTCGTCAGGAGCCCGCGGGCGCCCCGCGCAGGGCACGGGCGCGGCCGGTCGCCGCGGTGAGCAGGGCCAGGGAAGCGGCCGTGGCCGGGACGACGAAGCCGACGGCCGCTCCGAGGTGCTCCACGCTCCAGCCGCCCGCGGCCGAACCGGCCGCGATGCCGGCCAGCAACCCGGTCACCGCCAGGGTCATGCCTTCGTTCAGCCGGTCCGGCGGCGTCGTGCTCTGGACCAGGCCCATGCCGGTGACCATGGTCGGCGCGGTCGCCATGCCGGCGACGAGGAGGGCGCCGGCCAGGGCGAGGAGGCTGCCGGTGCCCGCCACGACGAGGGGCAGGAGGGCCAGGGCGGCCATGAGGGCCAGGCAGCGCCGGAAGCGCTCCCCGGCCGGGCCCGCCGGGCGGGCCAGCCCGTACAGCAGCCCCGCCGCACAGGAGCCGGCCGCCTGCAGGGCCAGCACCGCGCCCGCCGCCCCCCGGTGCCCCTGCTCGTCGGCGAAGCCGATGGTCGCCACCTCCAGCGAGCCGAAGAGGGCGCCGGTGCAGACGAAGACGGCCAGCAGCAGGGCCAGGGCCGCATTGCCGCGCAGCAGGGAGCCCGAGGAGGACGGGCGGGGGGAGAGCGGGGGTTCGGTGCGACGCTGGGCGGCGAAGAGGACCGTGCCGGTCAGGAACATGCAGGCGCCGACGAGGGTGCCCGCCTCCGGGAAGAAGGTCGTGCACAGGAAGGCGGCCAGCACCGGACCGAGCATGAAGCACGCCTCGTCGACGGCCTGTTCGAAGGAGTTCGCGGTGTGCCGGGCCGCCGCGTCGTCACGGAAGAGGTGCGCCCAGCGGGCGCGCGACATGCCACCGGTGTTGGGCGTGGTCGCGGTGGCGGCGTACGCGGCGAACAGCGTCCACGCGGGCGCGTCGTACCGCACGCACACCACCAGGCCCAGCGACCCGAGCACGCCGACCGAGGCGGCGGGCACCGCCACGCGGGCCTGCCCGTAGCGGTCCACCATCCGGGCCGTCCACGGCCCGACGACCGCGGTCGCCGCGAGCCCGGTCGCCGTGACGGCCCCGGCGAGCGCGTACGACCCCCGGGCGGCCGAGATCATCAGCACCGCACTGACGCCGAACATCCCCATGGGCAGCCGTGCGAGCACGTTCCAGGCGGTGAAGGCGGCCGCACCGGGGACGGCGAAGAGAGCGGTGTAAGGGCTGCGCGAGGGAGGAGCGGAAGACATGCCCCCACCCTCGTCGCGGCCGGGTCCCGCGGTCCAACACCTGATGAGCAGCCATTGACGCACTCTCGTTGTCAATTCGCAGGCATCGTCTCCCGCAGGCGGGGGTACGGCCCTGCGCGCCGCACCCCGCGACGGGCGGGGGCGCCGACCCGGACGGAATACGTTGGTCCGAGCGTCGGCCGGGAACGGGACACCAGGAGGACCACCTCATGTCGGACCATCACACTCCGGTGGAGGCCGGGGCCCCCGAGGAGGCCGTGCAGGAACGACGGCTCCACCGCGACCTCGGGTTCTGGGGCCTGACGGCGATCGGCTTCTCCAACATCGTCGGATCCGGCTGGCTCTTCGCCGCCATGTACGCCTCCCGGACGGCCGGGCCCGCCTCCCTGCTCACCTGGGTCGGCGCCGGAGTGCTCTGCGGCCTGGTGGCGCTCGTCATGGTCGAACTCGGCGCCTCCCGCCCCGAGGGCGGCGGGACGGTCCGCTGGCCGCTGTACACCGGCGGCCGGCTGGTCGGCACGCTCATCGGCTGGTCCGTGCTGCTCTCGGTCGGCGGCACCGCGGCCGAGATCAGCGCGATCATGCAGTACGCCGACCACTACCTGCCCGGCATCTACGACGGCGGCACGCTCAGCGCCACCGGCCTCGGCCTCGCCGTCGCGCTCAGCGTGCTGCTGACGGCCCTCAACTGGTTCGCGGTACGGACGTTCGCCCGGCTGAACACCCTCGTGGCCGTCTTCAAGATCGTGGTGCCGGTGGTCACCGTCATCGCCCTGTTCGCCTCCGGGTGGCATGCGGGGCGCCTGACCGACCACGGCGGATTCGCCCCGTACGGCTACGCGGCCTGCCTGTCCGCGCTCGCGGGCGGCGGCATCGTCTACTCGGTCAACGGCTTCCAGGCCCCGCTCGACTTCTCCGGCGAGACCCGCAACCCCCGTCGCACCATCCCCGCCTCCGTCCTCACCGGCATCGGCCTCGCCCTGCTGATGTACCTGGCCCTGCAACTGGCCTTCCTGTTCACCGTCCCCGAGGACCTGCTCGGCCACGGCTGGCAGGGCGTGCACTTCGACTCCCCGTTCGGCCAGCTGGCGCTCGTCCTCAACCTGCACTGGCTCTCCAGCCTGCTCTACGCCGACGCGGTCGTCTCACCCGGCGGCTCCGCCTACGTCGGTGTGGCGCTCAACGCCCGTCACACCTACGCCCTGGCCAAGAACCACACGCTGCCCCGGACCTTCATGCAGGTCGACCGCCGCTCCGGCATCCCCCACCGGGCCCTCGTCCTGAACCTGGCCGTCATCGTGGTCTTCCTCCTGCCCTTCGGCGGATGGCAGAGCATCGTCAGCATCATGGGCGACATGTACCTGCTGATCTACGCGGCCTCGGCCGTGGCCGTCGCCGTCTTCCGCGCCGACCCCGGCACGGACATGGCCGGCTGGGTCCCCGGCCTGGGCTGGATCGCCCCCGTCAGCTTCGTCGTCTCCAGCGAGTTCGTGTACTGGTCGGGCTGGCACGACCTGCGCCTGGCCCTGCCCCTCGTCCTCGCCGGCCTGCTGCTCTTCCTCGTCATGCGGCGCTCCGGCCACGACGGCCGTCCCCTTGCCACCGAGGTGCGCGAGGGGCTGTGGCTGGTCGTCTACCTCGCGGTGCTGACGCTGCTGTCCTGGCTCGGCACGTTCGAGGGCTCCGGCAGGCTGCCCGCGCCCTACGACTCGCTCACCGTGGCCGCCGTGACCGCGGCGATCTTCTTCTGGGCGGTCAGGTCGGGTGTCCGGCAGATGAGACGGACGGCACTGCTCGACGGACGGGCCGGCGCGCCCCTGACGTAGGCTTCCCTCACGCTGCGACGAGGAGGCGAGTGAGCTGTTCATCAAGATCTGCGGGCTGCGGACGGCTGTCGACGTGGACGCCGCGGTGACCGCCGGGGCCGATGCGGTCGGGTTCGTCTTCGCCGACAGCCCCCGGCGCATCGACGCGGCCCCGGCCCGCGCACTCGCCGCCCGCGTACCCTCCCACGTCCTGACCGTCGGAGTCTTCCGGCACCAGCCCCTGGACGAGGTCGCGGCCCTGGCCGCCGCCGCGGGGCTGAGGGCCGTCCAGCTGCACGGGGACGAGGGCCCCGAGTACTACACGGCGCTGGGCGAGGAGGGCTACACCCTGGTGCGGGCCACCGCCCCCGACCCGCAGCGGCCCGAGCGCTGCGGCGCGCTCGGTGAGGACCTCCTGCTGCTGGACGCCCCCGCCCCGGGCTCGGGCAAGGCGTGGGACTGGACCGACCCGCGCTTCGTCCCGCCGCAGGGCCGCTGGATCCTCGCCGGCGGCCTCGACGCCGGCAACGTCGCCCACGCCGTCCGTACGCTCTCCCCCTGGGGCGTGGACGTCTCCAGCGGCGTCGAGGCGAGCCGCGGAGTGAAGGACGCCGGTCTCATCTCCCGGTTCGTCGCCGCGGCACGGAGCGCGAGCGACCCCGCCTGACCTCCCCGGCAGCCGGACCGGGCCGTTCTTACAAGGCTCTTAGAGCGCCGCGTCACGCTGCGGTGTCATGGCTACAGCACACGACACCCTCCCCCGACGGGGAGGCGACGGATGACGCACATACCCGACGGGACGCCCCGTCCTCCGGGGCCCCGGCCCGCCGGCCGCCGCTCCCTCGGCGGCAGGAGGTGGGTGGTCGTGGTGACGCTCGCGGTCGCCCTCGGCCTGATCGCCTGGCCGGTCCTCACCTCCTGCGACGTCTTCTCCGACAAGGGCGACCCGCTCAGCTTCGGACAGGACGACACCGTCACCGGCCGGACGGACGGCGGCGGCTCCGGGCCGCTGATGCCGACCGGCCCCAAGGCCGACTTCCGCGTCGCCAACACCCTGACCGACGGCACGAAGATCGGCGTCGTGACGCTGGACGGCAAGAAGTCCGGCTTCAAGGGCAAGGTGTGGGTGTGGGCGCCGAAGCAGTACGACGACCCCCGGTACGCCAAGAGCGGTTTCCCGGTCCTCATCGCGCTCCCGGGCGGCAACGGTTATCCCGTCAACTACTGGATGGGCACCGACCTCAAGCTGCAGTCCTCGATCGCCGAGTGGTCCAAGGAGGGCAAGAGCCTGCCCTTCATCGTCGCCATGCCGGTCCTGAACGCGGACGACAAGAACTACTACGACGGCAGCGACATCCCCGGCCGGCCCAAGATGGGCACCTGGCTGACCGAGGACGTCCCGGATCTGATCAAGCAGAACTTCCGGACCCTGAAGTCCCGTGACGGCTGGGCCTTCATGGGCTCCTCCTCCGGCGCCTTCGCGGGGCTCAAGGCCGTGCTCAAGCAGCCCGGGAAGTTCAAGGCCGTCATCGCCTCCGGCCCCGACATCGTCCCCGACTCCCCGCTGTGGGCCGGTCACGACAAGGAGAAGCAGGAGAACAACCCCGAGCTGCTGGCCCAGCACCTGATCGACGTCAAGGGACCGGACGTCTACCTCGCCTTCCAGGTGGGCACCAAGGAGAAGACGTCCATGGCCAACACGAAGGAGTTCCTCTCCGCGTACGGCAACAAGGGCCCGGTCCACACCATGCTCCGGGAGATCCCCGACGGCGAGCACAACGCCAAAACGTACGTGCCCAGCATGGGCCAGGGACCCATCGAGTGGATCAGCAAGCACATGGAAGGCCCCACGCCCTCCGGCTGACCCGGGCGCCGGGTCCGCTACCGTGGCGGCATGGTTCAGCTGAGCTACGAGCGCTACTGCACCGAAATCGTCGCGCAGACCGACCTGCTGAGGGCCTCCGTCGGGGGCGCCGACCCGGCGGCCCCCGTGCCCACCTGCCCCGGCTGGAACCTCGGCCAGCTGCTGCGGCACCTCGGCGGCGCCCACCGGTGGGCCGCCGAGGTGGTTCGGGCCCGCGGGACAGGCCCCGTCCCCGACGACCTGGTCAACGACGTCCCCGAGCGCGCCGACGAGGACCCCGGCGAGCTGGACGCCTACCTCGCCGAGGGGGCCGGCCGGCTGGCCGGGGCCCTGCGGGCCGCGGGGCCCGCGGCCCGGGTGTGGACGCCCGTTCCGGGGAAGAGCGAGGCCAGCCCCCTGTTCTGGGCCCGGCGCATGACGCACGAGACCGCCGTCCACCGGGCCGACGCCACCTGGGCGGCCGGCGGGGAGTTCACCGTCGCCGAGGACGTGGCCGTCGACGCCCTCGACGAATGGATGGAGTTCGGCACGCTCCCGGAGGTCTTCGAGGCCGCCCCCGGACTGCGGCAGCTGCTCGGGGACGGCCGCCGCCTGCACTTCCGCGCCACCGACACGGCGGTGGAGGCGGACGCGCAGTGGCTGGCCGGCCTCAGCGGCGAGCACCTCGTCTGGAGCCGCGGCCGGGGACCGGCCGCCACCGTCGTGCGCGGCCCGCTCACCGGCCTGCTGCTGACCGTCTACGGGCGGGGGCGGCACGGCAGCGGCAGGGGCGTGGAAGTCGGCGGCGACACCGAGCTGTTCACGGCGTGGCAGGCGGGGACGGGCTTCTGGCTCCACGAGTGAGCGCCGCCCCCGCCGGCCGCCGTCAGCGCAGGGCGAGCGCGGTGCGCAGGGTGGTGAACAACCCGGTCTGGTCGGTGACCCCGAGGACGCGGTGGGCCTGCGGGCCCTGGGCCGCGATGCGGACCTGCACCCCGGTGTGCTCCTGGCCCCCGCCGCCCGCGTTGGTGCCGTAGCCGACCTTCATCAGGCCGCCCTCGTCGGTGACGAGCGTCGCCGACTTCCCGGCCGGCCGGGAGTCGACCGGCACGATCTGACTGCTGTGGCCGTGGTCGGCGGTGGTGACGACCAGGGTGTCGGGGTGTGCGGCCGCGTACGCCCGGGCGACCCGCACCGCGCGGTCGAACGCGGCGGTCTCGCCGATCTGGCCGCAGGGGTTCGCCTCGTGGTCCTCCTTGTCGATGGAGGCGCCCTCGACCTGGAGGAAGAATCCCTTGCCCGTGCGGTCGCGGCCCTTGTCCCGTTTCCCTTCGAGGAGTTCGAGCGCCTTGCGCGTCTGGGCCTCCAGGCTCGGTGTGCCGGCCGGGCGCCCGGGAGGGGAGGTGACGCACCGCTGGGGTGGGGTGCCGGTGGTGGTGGCCGGCTTGCCGGTCCACTCCGAGGGCTGGGCGTCCGGTGCGAACAGCCCGAGCACGGGCCGGCCCGGCCGGGCCGCCCGCAGCCCGGCGGCGTCGGTCACCACCTGGTAGCCGAGCCGCCGGGCCTGCTGGGTGACGGTCCGGCCCCGGTCCGGCCCCTCGGTGATGGTCTGGTCGAAGACCCGCTTCCCTCCGCCGAGCAGGACGTCGACGCGGTGCGCGACGCTCTGTTCGGCGATGGAACCCGGACCGCCACGGCCCCGGGTGTCGCCGGGGCACCGCTTCATGTCCGCGGGGCCCTGGCAACTGCGGTCGGTGGCGTGCGCCGCGATCGCGGCGGGTGTGGCGTCGGTGAGCTCCGCGGTGGTGACGCTGCCGGTGGCGAGCCCGTTGCGCTGGGCGAGCTCCAGGATCGTGGGCAGCGGCCGGTCGGTGTCCCAGGTCTTGGACAGGCGGCGGTTGACGGTCTTGTGGCCGGTGGCCCAGCCGGTGGCGCTGGCCGCGGAGTCGGTGACGTAGTCGGGCCGTCCGTGGCCGTCGACGGCGTACGTGGTGTAGGCGCCGGTCATCGGTAACCGGTCCATGTGCAGCCGTCCCCCGGCGCCCACCGTGTAGTTGCGGGCGAGGGTGATCTCGGAGTCGCCCATGCCGTCGCCGATCAACAGGATCACGTTGCGTGCGGTGCCACCGGTGGCCGTCCGGGACACCGGATCGGAGGCGGCGGCCCCGGCCGGCACCACGACACCGGCGACGAGCAGGGCCGCCGCCCCGAGGGCGCGGCGGCGGGGACGTCTTCCAACTGCCCACATGGTCATGACGCTGAACCTCCCGTGGCCGGTGGTGCAGAAGCAGTTGCAAGCAGTGTGCAACCGCTGTCAAGTGGGCCCGGGGTGACGCCGGTTACTGCCGGGCCCTCGCCCGTTCCCGGTGGCCGAGCACGGTCGCCAGCACGCCGATCAGCGTCAGGGCCTCGGGGCTGAGCCCCGGTGAGCAGACGGCGACGACGACGATGACGACCACGATGGTCAGTGCGTCACAGATCTGGTCGGCGAGGGGGTGCCGGTCCCTGCGGCGCGCGGAGCTCCGCCGCTTCCCCCGGCCCGTCCCCAGTCCGTTCTTCTGTCCACCCTTCACGATCACTCCCCTAACCGTCGTGACTGGGATCCCAACGGAATATGAGCTTCCGCTTAGTCGAACTCTGCAGGTAGTGAAGCGACTAATCAAATACAAAACGGATGTATCACCCGGGTGATGCAACGGCATTACGAGACCGGGTCGGTGAGAAATCTCCTTTTCCCGGCATATACGATCATGGTTGGCTGTGGGTCGACAGGGACCGACGGCGAGGCAAGTCATCAGGGAAGAAGGAGACTTCACCATGGCAGGGAACCGGTTTCTGCGGTCCGTGGCGGTCGTCGCGGCCTCTGCGGCGTTAGTCGCGGGAGGGGCGGCGAACGCCTCCGCCGACGAGGCGTCGTCCGCCCCCGATGCGGCACAGGTGCGCGCGGCGCTGCAGCGCACGGTGAACGCGGGCGCGCCCGGGGCGTTCGCGGTGATCAGGGATCACGACAACCCCGGCCTCGACCAGTCGCTGACCGTGGGCAAGGCCGATCTGAGCGGCACCCCCATGAACGCCGACTGGCGCTTCAGAGTGGGCAGCAACACCAAGATGTTCACGTCGGTCCTGGTGATGCGCCTCGTCGACGAAGGCCGTCTCGACCTGGACAAGCCGCTGCGCGACTACCTGCCGGAGGGCACGCTGCCGCTGGACTGGCAGATGACCGCACGCCAGGTGATGCAGCACCGTGCCGGGGTGTACGACCACACCAACGACCTCCTGGAGCAGTCCGGTGAGGAGACCACGGACGTCTACGAGAAGCGCATCCGCAACAACGTCTACGATCCCAAGGACCTCGTGGCGATGTCCGTGAAGCACGGCGTCCAGTACACGCCGGGCTCCAAGTACGCCTATTCCAACACCGACTTCGTGCTGATGGGCCTCGCCGTCGAGCACCTCACCGGGCGCCCCTACGGCGACGTGCTGCGCGAGCAGATCATCGAGCCGCTGAAGCTGAAGCGCACGTCCTACGTCGTGCCCGAGAAGGCCATCGCGGGCCCGCACGTCACCGGCTACCTGACCAACGACGACCGTTCCAAGCCGCTGCTGGACTCCACCGAGCAGACGGCCTCCTGGGTCGGCGCCGCGGGAGCGGTCATCTCCACCGCCGACGACCTCGACCGCTTCCTCACCGCCCTGGTCGCCGGAAGCTCCGGCGGGCTGGTCTCGGACGCGTCGCTGCGGCAGATGGAGAGCGTGCTGCCCACCCCCACGGCGAAGATCGGCTACGGGCTGGGGCTGCGGGAGATCTCCCTCTCCTGCGGCAAGGTGCTCGGCCACGGCGGCATCGTCCAGGGCTACCAGACGCAGTCGTTCACCACGGCCGACGGCAAGCGGACGGTCATCGTCTTCGCCAACGCCTCCAACAACGGCTCCGTCACCCAGGGCCTGATGGGCGCGCTGGAACCCGCCTTCTGCGGCAAGCGGCCCGCCCCCGCCGCGAGCCGGTCCCTGACCAACGGCGGCAGCCGCCACCACGCACCCGCCGACACCGTCCCGGCCGTCGAGGACCCGCGCATCTGAGCCCGCCCGGTCCCGGGAGCGCCCCACCCGCCCTGCCGGAGGCACCCCCCGGGACCGTGCGGAGGCGCCCCTGCGGGTATAGCTTTAATTCAAGGGTAAATCTTCGGGTTTCGGCCGGGGACGCCTCCGGCCCGGGAAGCAGGCAGCGAGCCGGACGTGTCGGGCGGGCACCTGGAGCGCCGGGAAGGTAAGCAGGGAGCATGCGCCTTCAGCACCGTCCGCCGGGCCCCGGTCAGCCGTGGCGTCATCGCAGAGCGCTGATCGCGGTGCCCCTCGGGATCATTGCGGTGATCATGGCGCTCGACCTGGTGACCGGCCCGGACATCCACCTGGGACCGTTGCTCGTCGCAGCGCCGGCGCTCACCGCGGCCATCGGCGGCGCCCGGCTGACCGCCCTCGTCGGCGCGCTCGCCGTCGCCGCCCAGATCACCCTCGGCTTCCTGTTCGGCCGGGCGACGACGGCCGACCACCAGGCGCAGACCGTCGCCCTCTTCCTGGCCACCGTCTTCATCGTGGCCTTCCGCATCGTCCACGAACGCCACGAGCAGGCCATGGACCAGGTCCGTTCCGTCGCCGACGCCGCGCAGAAGGTCCTGCTCAGACCGCTGCCGCCGCGCATCGGGGAGCTGTGCCTCGCGTCGGTGTACGTCGCCGCCGAGGCGGAGGCCAAGATCGGCGGCGACCTCTTCGCGGCGGTACGGGCCCGGAAGGGGACCCGCGTTCTGATCGGCGACGTGCGCGGCAAGGGACTGGACGCCATCGGCGACGCCGCACTGCTCCTCGGCGCCTTCCGCGCGGCCGCCCACCGTTTCCCGCCGCTGCCCCGGCTGGTCGCCCACCTGCACAACACCGTCTACTGGGACGCGGACGGACCCCCCGGCGACCCGGCGGTAGGGGAGGGCTTCGTCACCGCCGCGGTGCTGGAGATCCACGACGACGAACCCCTGCTGGAGCTGATCAGCTGCGGTCATCCGCCGCCGCTGATCCTGCGGGAGGGCGGGGTCATCCCCCTGGCGGTGAGCGACCCCTCCCTCCCGCTCGGCGTGGGCGGCGAGCAGTCGGAGGGCGACTACACGGCCGAGTCGTTCACGTACCGTGACGACGACCTGCTGCTGCTCTACACGGACGGAGTCATCGAGGCCCGCAGCCCCGGGGGAGCCTTCTACCCGCTCGCCGAGCGGCTCGCCCTCTGGCGGGAGACCGAGCCCGGCCGGCTCGTCCGGCGTGTCCACGAGGACCTGCTCGCCCACACCGGCGGTTCCCTCGACGACGACGTGGCCCTGCTCGCCATCAAGCGTTGCCCCTGACCGGGGCGGCCCGGCGCGGACCGGCCGGACGTCACCCCAGGATGTGGACCTCGGTGCTGTTGGTGCCCGTCCGGCTCTTCTTCACGGCCACCAGGTCGGGACGCCCGTCCCGGTTCCAGTCGGCTACGGCGAAGTCGAAGGTGTCGTCGGTTTCGTGCAGGGCGGTGCCGGTCTGCAGGATGAACCGCTGGAAGTTGTTCGCGCCGGAGAGGATGTGGACTTCGGTGCTGTTGGTTCCGGTGCGGCTCTTTTTGATGGCGACGAGGTCGGGGCGGCCGTCGCGGTCCCAGTCGGTGGCGGCGAAGTCGAAGGTGTCGTCGGTTTCGTGCAGGGCGGTGCCGGTCTGCAGGACGAAGCGCCGGAAGTTGTTCGCGCCGGAGAGGATGTGGACTTCGGTGCTGTTGGTTCCGGTGCGGCTCTTTTTGATGGCGACGAGGTCGGGGCGGCCGTCGCGGTCCCAGTCGGTGGCGGCGAAGTCGAAGGTGTCGTCGGTTTCGTGCAGGGCGGTGCCGGTCTGCAGGATGAACCGCTGGAAATTGCTCGCGCCGGAGAGGATGTGGACCTCGGTGCTGTTGGTGCCCGTCCGGCTCTTCTTCACGGCCACCAGGTCCGGTCGCCCGTCACGGTCCCAGTCGGCCAGGGTGAAGGCGAACGTGCCGTCCGTCTCGTGCAGGGCGGTGCCGGTCTGCAGGACGAATCTCTGGAAGTTGCCGGCACCCGACAGGATGTGGACTTCCGTGCTGTTGGTGCCCGTCCGGCTCTTCTTCACGGCGACGAGGTCGGGGCGCCCGTCGCGGTCCCAGTCGGCGGTCGTCGTGGCGAAGGTGTCGTCGGTCTCGTGGAGTGCCGTGCCGGTCTGCAGGATGAAGTTGCGGAACGCCGCGGCGCCGGCCTGCGGAGCGCGCTCGGGCGTCTGATGCTTCCCGGCGGCCACCGCGCCGCCCGGAGCGACGAGGACGGCGCCCAGAACGACCGGGGCGAGTGCGGCAACGGCTGCCTTCATGGTGCGCACAGGAATGCCTCCCTGACCCATGCTCCCGGGAAGCTCCCGGGAGGCGCGACCGATGCTAGGGGCCCCCTCGGATCCTGCTCCCGGAGCGTCGCGCCGACGACCGGAAGCCATGGGTGAAGGGCCGATTCCGGCTGCCGTGACGGGCCTGACCGGGCGCGATTCCTCCCGGCATGCCGTACGGCAGGCCCCGTGCCAGGCTGGAAACGGAGGCCGCCGGCCGGGCAGCTCCGGTCAGCGACGACGCTTCTGACGCAAGGGAGCCCGTCATGGCGCCCAAGAAGAAGACGGCTCCCGGCAAGCCGGCAGCCGACCGGGACAAACTGATCGCCTCTCTCCGGCAGTTCATCAGAACCAAGGGACCGGCCTACCTCGACGACCCCAACGTGTCGTCGATCGGCATCGGCTACCGGGTGAAGAACGGCAAGCGGGGTAAAGAACTCGCCGTCCAGTTCACGGTCGACAAGAAGGTGCAGCCCGAAGCGCTGACGGCGCTGGGCACCACGGCGCTTCCCTCGTCCGTCACGGTCGACGGCGTCGAGGTGCCGACCGACGTCATCGAACGCAGCTACCAGCCGCACCTGCGCGTCGTCCCGGAGGTGGCGAGCCCCGACCGCAAGACGCGTCTCGACCCGGTCGTGCCCGGCGTGAGCGTCGCGCACGTCAAGGTGTCGGCGGGCACCATCGGCTGCATCGTCTTCGACCGCAAGGACGGCACGCCCTACGTGCTGAGCAACTGGCACGTCCTGCACGGGCCCGACGGCAGGCTGGGCGAGGACGTCGTGCAGCCCGGCCCGCACGACGACAACCGCATCGCCCGCAACCACCTGGGCACCCTGGCCCGTTCCCACCTCGGGCTGGCCGGCGACTGCGCCGTGGCGAGGATCAACGACCGGGGTTTCCTGCCGGAGATCTCCGAACTCGGTGTCGTCCCGGAGGAACTGGGCGAGCCGGAACTCGGCGACAAGGTGGTCAAGAGCGGGCGGACCACCGGCGTCACGCACGGCGTGGTGCGGCGCATCGACACGATCGCGAAGATCAACTACGGGGGTCCGGTGGGGGAGCAGGCCATCGGCTGCTTCGAAATAGGCCCCGACCCCGACAACCTTCCCGCCGACGGAGAGATCAGCCAGGGCGGTGACTCGGGGTCCGCGTGGATGTTCAAGACGGCCCGCGGCAAGCCCGGCAAGATCCTGGCCGGACTGCACTTCGGCGGTGAGGGCGGCGGCGACCCGGACGAGCACGCCCTGGCCTGCCTGCCCGGCTCCGTCTTCGAGAAGCTGGAGATCAGCCTGCAGCCGCCCCCGGTCCAGGAGGCGGAGGTCCTCGACGGATACGACCCCCTGTTCCTGGGCGAGCGGATCGACACCCCCAAGCTCAACCCGACGGTCCTCGGCGACGCGGCCCTGTTCAACGGCTCCGAGGTCATCCCCTACACCCACTTCTCGCTGGCGCTCAGCTCCACCCGGGGCTTCGCCTTCTGGGTCGCCTGGAACGACGACGGCGGCTCGCTCAAGAAGCTCAGCCGCACGGGCATCGCATTCGTCAAGGACCCGCGCATTCCCGCCGACTTCCAGGTCGGCAACGAGCTCTACGAGGGCAACCGGCTCGACCGGGGGCACATCGCACGCCGGGCCGATCTGCTGTGGGGAAGCCCGACCGAGGCCGACAAGGCCAACGTCGACTCGTTCTTCTACACCAACATCACGCCCCAGATGGACGACTTCAACCAGAGCAGCAAGAACGGACTGTGGGGCGATCTCGAAGAGGCCGTCTTCGCCGACGTCGACGTCGACGACCTGAAGGTCAGCATTTTCGGCGGACCGGTCTTCCAGGACGACGACCGTCTCTACCGGGGCATCCAGATACCGCGCGAATTCTGGAAGGTCATCGCCTTTTCCGAAGGCGGCACCCTCAAGAGCAAGGCGTTCCTGCTGACGCAGAACCTCAATCAGCTCGAAGCGCTGGAGCTCGACGAGTTCCGCGTCTACCAGGTCACCGTGGCCGAGGTCGAGGAACGCGGACACCTCCGCTTCCCCGACGTCCTGCGCAAGGCGGACACCCTGGAGGTGCCGGAGTCGCTGGGCGACCGCCGGCCCCTGGCGAGACCGTCCGACATCCAGTGGCACTGAGCGGGCCCGGACGGGCCGCCGACGACACGCCCTCGCGGCACCGTGCGGTGGTGCGGCCGTGCGGGCCACCGGTGGCCCGCACGGCTCAGCCCAGGTCCCGGCGGCGGAGCGCCACCAGGCCCGCACAGGTCAGTGCGGCCGCCAGGGCCGTCAGCCACACGAACGGCACGGCGGACGCCACCGCACCCGGCAGCTTGGGCAGGTGCCCGAAGGGGGAGAGGCCCATGACCCACCCGGGCAGCTTCAGCACGGGGCCGAGCCAGCCGATGGCCAGGCACACCCCCGCCGCCGCCCAGGCGCCCGCCGACACCTGCGGCACGGCACCGAAGACCAGCACCGCGAGGCCGGCCGGCACCCAGGCGGCCGGCGCCTGGGCGAGCACCGCACCGAGCACGCGCGGCAGCTGTCCCCCGACGTCCCCCGCCGCGAGCCCGTAGCCCAGGCCCATCCCGAGGCCGCCGGCCGCCAGCACGGCCGCCGTGCCCAGGAACGCGAAGGCCAGGTGCCCGGCCGCCCACCGCAGCCGGCTCACCGCACCGGCGAGCACGGGCTCCGCCCGCCCGCCGGTCTCCTCCGCCCGCAGTCGCAGCACGCTCCCCACCGCGTACAGGGCCGCGACCATGCCCAGCACACCCGCGATCGAGGACAGGAACGCCTCGGTGATGCCCTGGTGACCTCCCATGCGCGCGAAGATCTCACGGGTGCCGTCGTTGTCCCCGACGAGCTCGGTGGCACCGTCGGTGATGGCGCCGAAGACCCCGCCCGCCACGGCGAAGGCCAGCGCCCAGCCCAGCAGCGAGCCGCGCTGCAGGCGCCACGCGAGCCCGTACGCGCCGGCCAGGCGGCGGGAGGCCGCCGCCGCTCCCGGCCGGTCGGCCAGCAGACCGGCACCCAGGTCGCGCCGCCCGGCGAGCGCGTAGGCGGCCGCCGCCGTGACCGCCGCTGCCGCACACGGCAGCAGCAGCACCCACCAGCGGTTCCCGGCGAACGCCCGCACCTCCTCGCCCCAGCCGACGGGGGAGACCCACACCAGGGGCGAGGACGCCCCGCCGCGCGCGGCGTCCCCCGCCGCCCGCAGGACGAACGCGGCGCCCAGCACCGCGCCCGCGATGCCCTTGGCCGCCCGTGCGCTCTCCGTGAGCTGGGCCGCGACGGCCGCGACGCCCGCGAAGCACAGCCCCGCACCGCCGATGGCCAGCCCCAGGGCCAGCGCGCCCCCGCCCGGCAGCCCCAGGCCGGCCAGGCCGGCCGCGACGAGGAGCGCCACCAGGACGTTCGCCGCCAGCGCCGTCAGCAGGGCCGCGGTGAGCGGTGCCCGGCGGCCCACGACGGCCGAGGACAGCAGCTCCTGGCGGCCGCTCTCCTCCTCTTCCCGGGTGTGCCGCACCACCACGACCACGCTCATGACTGCGGCGAACACGCCCCCCAGCGCCACCATGCGCCAGGCGACCAGACCGCCGGGCGCGTCGTCGAGCACCGGCCCGTACAGCGCGCGCAACGAGCCGCTGGCGTTCGTCGACCGTGCCAGCCCCGCGCGACCGGACGCCGTGTCGTAGAGCGTGCGGAACGCGCTCGCGGTACTCATGACGGTCAGGCCCAGGGCCACGACCCACACCGGCAGCATCACCCGGTCGCGGCGCACCGCCAGCCGCAGCAGCGTGCCCGTACCCGCCAGCTGCCACGAGCGGCTCGCATGCCGCCGGGCGGTGCCCGGCGCGGCGACGGCGGTCATCTCGCCACCGTCCCCGCCGCGCCCGCGGGCACCTCGCCCTGGTAGTGGCGCAGGAACAGCTCCTCCAAGGTGGGCGGCGTACTCGTCAGGCCGAGCACCCCGCACGCGGCGAGCCGGTGCAGCACCGCGTCCAGCCCACCGGGGTCGACCTGCAGCCTGACCTGCTGCGCCCGCCCCTCGTGCAGGGGCCGGACGGTCACGTCGTGGACGCCGGGCAGCTGCGTGAGACCGTCGGGAGCGCCCGACAGCTCGGCGGTCACGGACGTACGGGTCAGGTGGCGTAGCTCCGCGAGCGAGCCCGTCTCGACGGTCACTCCCCGGCGGACGATGCTGACCCGGTCGCACAGCGCCTCCACCTCGCTGAGCACGTGGCTCGACAGCAGGACCGTGCGGCCGCGCTCGCGCTCCTCGGCCACGCACTGCTGGAAGACCTCCTCCATCAGCGGGTCGAGTCCGGAGGTCGGCTCGTCCAGCACGAGCAGATCGCCGTCGGAGGCGAAGGCCGCCACCAGGGCGACCTTCTGGCGGTTGCCCTTGGAGTAGGCGCGCCCCTTCTTCGTCGGATCGAGCTCGAAGCGCTCCAGGAGCCCGGCTCGCCGTGCCCGGTCACCGCCCCCGCGCAGCCGCAGGAAGAGGTCGATGACCTCGCCGCCCGAGAGGTTGCGCCACAGGGTGACGTCGCCGGGCACGTACGCGACGCGGCGGTGCAGTTCCACCGCGTCGCGCCAGGGGTCCCTGCCGAGGACCTGGGCGGCCCCGCCGTCCGGGCGCAGCAGGCCGAGGAGGATCCGGATGGTGGTGGACTTCCCGGCGCCGTTGGGGCCGAGGAAGCCGTGCACCTCACCTGCCTCGACAGCGAGATCGAGGCCGTCCAGCGCACGGGTCCGGCCGAAGACCTTGCGCAGGCCGGACACGGAGATTGCCTTCGTCATGCCTCGAACGTACGCTTCTTTCAGAAATTTGTGAAGATTGGAAAGGGTGTAAATTGACCGCGAGAGCGTCCCCGGTCCGGCGGGCCGCACCAGCGATGCAGGGGAGAGGGCGCGCGATGAGAGAGACGGCCGCGACGGCGGACCGCGACGGCGGGGACGGCACCGAGCGCGCCGCCGTGGTCCGCGACCGGCAGCGCGACACGGAAGCCGTGTCCCGCTTCGTCGAGCGGTTCGCCGGGGAGCTGACCGACGCCGGCATGCAGCGCATGGCGGCCCGCGTCTTCGCGGCGCTCCTGGCCTCCGACTCCGGCACGATGACCTCCGCCGAGCTGGCCGAGCAGCTGCAGATCAGCCCGGCGGCGGTTTCGGGGGCGGTCCGCTACCTCACCCAGGTCGAGATGGTGGGCCGCGAACGCGAACCGGGCTCCCGGCGCGACCGCTACCGCCTCCACGGCGACGTCTGGTACGAGACCCTCACCCGCCGCGACCAGCTCCTGTCGCGATGGGAGGGCGTGATGCGCGAGGGCGCGAGGACGCTGGGCCCGGACACCCCGGCGGGCGTGCGGGTGGCGGAGACCGCGGAGTTCTTCGAGTTCATCCAGAAGGAGTTCCAGCAGGTCCTGGTCCGCTGGCGCGACCACAAGGCGGCGCGGCGCGAGGCCGCCTCGTCGGAGGGTGGGACACCCGGCCCCGTGGCGTAGCGCTCGGTTGCGGAGGGTGCGGAAATCGGGTCCGGTGGGGGCTCCGGGTGTGAGGCCGCCCATAGGGGCCAGGTCACCTTCCCTGTTCTTTAGTGGAAGGTGGCCCTTTTCTTTGCGGCCGGATTCGGTGTGCGTGGGTGTTCTTACGGTGTGGGGTCGTAGGTCACATGATTGCCAGGGGTTTCGGGCGCCGCTAACAATTACGGGGTCGCTGGGCGCCGTCGATCGAG
>NZ_BMVB01000033.1 GCF_014650495.1 Streptomyces cinnamoneus
GGACCGGAACCTGCCCCACCTGCCGACAGACCGTCCCATGGCAGCCCTACGACACCACCTAACAAAGCACTACTAGGGGCTGTCGCCCCCGCCCCGTCCCTTCCCGTCATCGGGGGCTCTGCCCCCGGCCCCCGGTCCTCCATCGCCGGACGGGCTGAGTGCGTCCGGCCTTCACACCAAGGTGATCCCATGAGCGTCAACGTCCGCATCCCCACCATCCTGCGCACCTACACCGGCGGTCTGGCCGAGGTCTCCGCGGAGGGGGCCGTCCTCTCCGAGGTCATCGCCGACCTGGAGCGCAACCACCCCGGCATCGCCGCCCGCGTCCTCGACGAGTCCGGCAAGCTGCGCCGGTTCGTCAACGTCTACGTCAACGACGACGACGTCCGCTTCGAGGGCGGGCTGGGCGCGGCCACGCCGGACGGTGCCGGCGTCTCGATCATTCCGGCGGTGGCCGGCGGCTGAGCCGGTGAACGCGGTCACGCGCACCGGCTGATCAATGGCCTGAGCTTTTCTCAGCGTTCCTGAGCAATTCCCTGGAATCACCCCGCCCGTTAAACGGACGGGGTGATTCCGTCTGTTGAAGCGCGATACAGTTGGGGCGTTCCCCCTCCGGCGTCAGTGCCGAGCGCATATGAGAACCCGTCAACTTGTGCCGTTAACACGTGTACGAATTGCCGGGTTGGTGGCGTTTTGCCCGGCCCGACTTGCCCGGGAAGTGCCGTGAATCGGCACGAATGGCCGATCGGCCACGCCTGGAATTCTCGTCCGACTGACCTGTTGCAGACGGCATCCGTGCAGATACATTCAGCCGCGGTCGACGCGTTCCGGCGCACACCTCCAACCTGTCTGGGGGTGAGGTCTGACCCGGGTCCGCGAGGTGCGGTCCTGTGCAAGGGCCAGTAATAGGGGAGTTAGGCATGGCTCAGGGCACCGTCAAGTGGTTCAACGCGGAGAAGGGGTACGGCTTCATCGCGGTCGACGGTGGTGCGGATGTTTTCGTCCACTACAGCGCGATTCAGATGGACGGCTACCGCACCCTCGAAGAGGGGCAGCGAGTCGAGTTCGAGATCTCGCAGGGCCAGAAGGGTCCGCAGGCCGACATGGTGAGGCTGGCGGCCGGCTGATCGCGTCGCATCGACCACCGGCTCACTCAGCTCGTACGAGGGGTCCGCGCCTGTGAAGGCGCGGGCCCCTCGTGCGTGTGCGCGTGCGGGTGCGCGTCGTAAGGGGCCGACGGGGTGTGCGCGGGCCCCGGGCGGGGCAGGGTTGCATCCGGCGCGGGTCGCTGCGGGGCCGTACCCCCTGCCACTCGGGGTGGGATACCGGGCGGACCGCTTGCACTCGGGTGGGTCGAGTGCTAATCATTGGGCTTAGCACTCTCCGGGTGAGAGTGACAGATTTGGACCGTCGGTGAGGTCTGCGAGCCAAGCGGGGCAAGGAACCGCAGGGTGCGCGGGCCGTCCGTCGCGGGCGCCTGTGCGGTCCGGAGCAATCCACCCCCAGTCCGGGAGGACCACTTCACATGGCCAAGATCATCGCGTTCGACGAGGAGGCGCGGCGCGGCCTTGAGCGCGGTATGAACCAGCTCGCCGACGCCGTCAAGGTCACCCTCGGCCCCAAGGGCCGCAACGTCGTCCTTGAGAAGAAGTGGGGCGCCCCCACGATCACCAACGATGGTGTTTCCATCGCCAAGGAGATCGAGCTGGAGGACCCGTACGAGAAGATCGGCGCCGAGCTGGTCAAGGAGGTCGCGAAGAAGACGGACGACGTCGCCGGTGACGGCACGACGACCGCGACCGTCCTCGCCCAGGCGCTGGTCCGCGAGGGCCTGCGCAACGTGGCCGCCGGTGCCAACCCGATGGCGCTGAAGCGCGGTATCGAGAAGGCCGTCGAGGCCGTCTCCGCCGCCCTGCTGGAGCAGGCCAAGGACGTGGAGACCAAGGAGCAGATCGCCTCCACCGCCTCCATCTCCGCCGCCGACACCCAGATCGGCGAGCTCATCGCCGAGGCCATGGACAAGGTCGGCAAGGAAGGCGTCATCACCGTCGAGGAGTCCCAGACCTTCGGTCTGGAGCTGGAGCTCACCGAGGGTATGCGCTTCGACAAGGGCTACATCTCGGCGTACTTCGCCACCGACATGGAGCGTATGGAGGCGTCGCTCGACGACCCGTACATCCTGATCGTCAACTCCAAGGTCGGCTCGGTCAAGGACCTGCTGCCGCTCCTGGAGAAGGTCATGCAGTCCGGCAAGCCGCTGCTGATCATCGCCGAGGACGTCGAGGGCGAGGCCCTGTCGACCCTGGTCGTCAACAAGATCCGCGGCACCTTCAAGTCCGTTGCCGTCAAGGCCCCGGGCTTCGGCGACCGCCGCAAGGCCATGCTCGGCGACATCGCCATCCTCACCGGTGGCACGGTCATCTCCGAGGAGGTCGGCCTCAAGCTGGAGAACGCCGGTCTCGACCTGCTCGGCCGCGCCCGCAAGGTCGTCATCACCAAGGACGAGACGACCATCGTCGACGGTGCCGGTGACAGCGACCAGGTCCAGGGCCGCGTCAACCAGATCCGCGCCGAGATCGAGAACAGCGACTCCGACTACGACCGCGAGAAGCTGCAGGAGCGCCTGGCGAAGCTGGCCGGCGGCGTGGCCGTCATCAAGGCCGGTGCCGCGACCGAGGTCGAGCTCAAGGAGCGCAAGCACCGCATCGAGGACGCCGTCCGCAACGCGAAGGCCGCCGTCGAGGAGGGCATCGTCGCCGGTGGTGGCGTGGCCCTGCTGCAGGCCAGCCAGGTCTTCGAGAAGCTGGAGCTGGAGGGCGACGAGGCCACCGGTGCCAACGCCGTCAAGCTGGCCCTGGAGGCCCCGCTCAAGCAGATCGCCGTCAACGGTGGTCTTGAGGGCGGCGTCGTCGTGGAGAAGGTCCGCAACCTCACCGTGGGCCACGGCCTCAACGCCGCCACGGGCGAGTACGTCGACATGATCGCCGAGGGCATCATCGACCCGGCGAAGGTCACCCGCTCCGCCCTGCAGAACGCCGCGTCCATCGCCGCGCTCTTCCTGACCACCGAGGCCGTCATCGCCGACAAGCCGGAGAAGGCCGCTGCGGCCGCTCCGGGCGGCATGCCCGGCGGTGAGATGGACTTCTGATCGACCTCTGACGGTTGATCGCCTGTCCTTCCAGGACACCGGGGCGGCACTCCCTCGCGGGGGTGCCGCCCCGGTGGCGTTCCCGGCCGCAGCCGTGGGCTCCGGCGATGCCTCTACCCTTGGGGCGCGCAGGTTGTCATGTGACGGACATACGGACACGAGGGAAGGGAGCGTGCGGTGACGGCGGGGGAGGCGAACGGCGGAGAGCTGGTCGGGCAGGTGCTCGGCGGGCGGTACCGGGTGACGGCGACGATCGGGCGCGGCGGCATGGGCGTGGTCGCCCGGGCGGTGGACGAACTGCTGGGCCGCGAGGTGGCCGTCAAGATCCTTCGGGTCTACACCGACGCCTCCGCACCCGACCTGGCCGATCTGCGGGCCCGCATGCAGCGGGAGGCGCAGGCCGCCGCCCGCATCCGGCACGGCGGCGTGGTCACCGTGCACGACGTGACCGAGGAGCAGGGCCTGCCGGTCATCGTCATGGAACTCGTCGACGGCCCCTCGCTCGACGACGTGCTCGAAGAGCGCGGCCCGCTGGAGCCGCACGAGGCCGCGGCCATCGGCGCCGAGCTGATGGACGCGCTCGACGCCGCGCACCGGGCCGGCGTACTGCACCGGGACGTCAAGCCGGCGAACGTCCTGCTGGAGCGCGGCGGCAGGGTCGTCCTGACCGACTTCGGCATCGCCACCATGGAGGCGTCGGACGGCGACGCCGTGACCAAGCTGACCCAGAGCGGCCAGATCATCGGCTCCATCGACTACCTGCCGCCGGAGCGGGCGCAGGGCAGGGAGCCCGGCCCCGCGTCCGACATCTGGTCGCTGGGCATGACGCTGTACGCGGCCGTCGAGGGTGCTTCGCCGTTCCGCCGCACGTCCGTGTGGTCGACGATGACGGCGATCGTCAACGAGCCGCTGCCGGAGCCGCGCCGTGCGGGCCCGCTCACCCCGGTGCTGCAGGCGCTGATGGCGAAGGAGCCGGAGAACCGGCCCACCGCCGACCAGGCGCGCCGGATGCTGGAGCAGGTCGCTGCGGGCGGGACGGTGAACGTCGCCCCCAAGGCCCCCGTTCCCCCGCACCCGCCCACCGTCGCCGCCCCGCCGCCCGGGGCAGGGGCCGGGCCGGGGGCCGTGCCGACGCCGTCGGCCGCCGTCCCTCCGGTCACGCCCGCCGCCGTGCCGCCGCCCCCGCCCGGCTTCGGCCCCGCACCGTTCCACCAGCAGCCCCAGCCGCATCCGTCCCCGCAGCCGCAGCACGTCGGCTACCCGCCGCCCGGCGGGCCGGCCCCCTTCGCCCGGCCCGGTGATCCCGGCGACAGCCGCCCCGCTGCCGATCGCGCACGGCGCCGCCGCCGTACGGTCATCGCGGTGGCGGCCGCGGTGGTGCTCGCCGGCGCCGGCGTCACCTACGCCCTGACCGGCGAGTACGGCGACAAGAGCGGTGGCGGGGCGCAGGCGGCGCCCGCGGCCGGCTCGCCCTCGGGCAGCGGCGGACCGAGCGGAGGCGCAGCCGCCGACGGGAACTCCCCGGGCACCTCGCCGTCCGTCCAGGGGAAGCCGTCCGGCAAGCCCTCGCCGCGGCCGAGCGGCAGTGCCGGCGGCGCGAGCCCGCGCGCGTCGGCATCCGCGTCGGCCAAGCCCACTTCCGTGTCGAAGAGTTGCAGCGGCTGGAGCCACCGGGATCCGGCCCCGGGCAGCTACGGCTACATGTCGGGCAGCTACCACCTGCAGACCGGCCCGTACGAGAACTGCCCGTCGGTGTCCCTGGCCAAGTCCGGCACGAAGCTCTGGTACCACTGCTCCGTCGTCAACGCGCACGGCAACACGTGGACCTACGTCCGCGTGGAGGGCACGAAGACCTCGGGCTGGATGTCCAACGACAACCTCACCCGCCAGAGCGGACCGTCGACCCCCTGCTAGGGACCGGCCCACGGAGGGTGCGCAGCGCCGACGCCCTCCGGCACCGCTCCCTCATGCGGCACACTGGAGGTTTAGCCATACCGAAAGGGTGACGCGTGAACGGCCCCCTCATTGTTCAAAGCGACAAGACCCTGCTGCTGGAAGTGGACCACGAGCAGGCGGACGCCTGCCGACGGGCCATTGCGCCGTTCGCCGAGCTGGAGCGGGCGCCCGAGCACATCCACACCTACCGGGTGACGCCGCTGGGGCTGTGGAACGCGCGGGCCGCCGGGCACGATGCCGAGCAGGTCGTGGACGCGCTCGTCACGTACTCGCGCTATCCCGTGCCGCACGCCCTGCTCGTCGACATCGCCGAGACCATGGCCCGCTACGGGCGGCTGAAGCTGCTCAAGCACCCCACGCACGGGCTGGTGCTGGAGAGCACCGACCGGCCGGTGCTGGAGGAGATCCTCCGGTCGAAGAAGATCGTGCCGCTGGTCGGGGCCAGGATCGATCCGGACACGGTCGCCGTGCACCCCTCCGAGCGGGGCCAGATCAAGCAGACCCTGCTGAAGCTGGGCTGGCCCGCCGAGGACCTGGCCGGGTACGTGGACGGCGAGGCGCACCCGATCGAGCTCGCCGAGGACGGCTGGGCGCTGCGCCCGTACCAGCGGCAGGCCGTCGAGGGCTTCTGGCACGGCGGGTCCGGCGTCGTGGTGCTGCCCTGCGGTGCCGGCAAGACGCTCGTCGGCGCGGGTGCGATGGCCCAGGCCAAGGCGACCACGCTGATCCTGGTGACCAACACCGTCTCCGCGCGGCAGTGGAAGCACGAGCTGGTCAAGCGGACCTCGCTGACCGAGGACGAGATCGGCGAGTACAGCGGGACGAAGAAGGAGATCCGCCCGGTCACCATCGCCACGTACCAGGTGCTCACGACCAAGCGGAAGGGCATCTACCCGCACCTGGAGCTCTTCGACTCCCGGGACTGGGGCCTGGTCGTCTACGACGAGGTGCACCTGCTGCCCGCGCCCGTCTTCAAGTTCACCGCCGACCTGCAGGCGCGGCGGCGGCTCGGGCTGACGGCGACGCTCGTGCGCGAGGACGGGCGGGAGTCGGACGTCTTCTCCCTCATCGGTCCCAAGCGCTTCGACGCGCCCTGGAAGGAGATCGAGGCCCAGGGCTACATCGCGCCCGCCGACTGCGTCGAGGTCCGCGTCAACCTCACCGACTCCGAGCGGCTCGCGTACGCGACGGCCGAGACGGAGGAGAAGTACCGCTACTGCGCCACGACGGCCACCAAGCGGAAGGTCACCGAGGCGCTGGTGCGCAAGCACCGGGGCGAGCAGACGCTGGTCATCGGCCAGTACATCGACCAGCTCGACGAGCTGGGGGAGCACCTGGACGCGCCCGTCATCAAGGGCGAGACGACCAACGCGCAGCGCGAGAAGCTCTTCGACGCCTTCCGGCAGGGCGACATCTCGGTGCTGGTCGTCTCCAAGGTCGCGAACTTCTCGATCGACCTGCCGGAGGCGACGGTGGCCATTCAGGTGTCGGGCACCTTCGGCTCGCGCCAGGAGGAGGCCCAGCGGCTGGGCCGCGTGCTGCGCCCGAAGGCCGACGGTCACGAGGCCCGCTTCTACTCCGTGGTCGCCCGCGACACGGTCGACCAGGACTTCGCGGCGCACCGCCAGCGCTTCCTGGCCGAGCAGGGGTATGCGTACCGGATCGTGGACGCGGACTCGCTGCTGGCGGGCGAGGACGCCTGACGGGGGGCGGGGCGCCCGCGCAGGGCCTAGGCCCTGCGCTTGTCGGCGTACTCGCCGAGGACGACGACGCTGACGGCCGCGCCGGCGAACGCCTTGATCGCGCGGAGGGCGGTGGCGAGGGGCTTGGCGGGGGCCGAGGGGTCCGGGGTGATGGATGCCGTGGTCATGTCTCCATGATGGTTTTCCGCGGCCCCGTCGGCATCGGCCTGCCGGTGTAAACGCGCGGGCGCCCGCGTACGACCCAGGAATCATGCCGTCCCCTACGGGAGGACGACGGTGACCCTGAGGTACGCCAGGGGTGGGGGATAAATCGGTCGCGTGCCCCTGGGCGCCCCGACTACAATCCCCCCTTCCCGCCGCCTCCCGCCCGCACCGCTTCCGGGAGCGCCTCCGTCCGGTCGGTAACCGGGCGGTTCCCCGCTCACACCGCCGTACGCCTGGAGGCCCTGCCGTGCCCGCGCACGTAACGAACGTGACCGACCCCCTCGACCGTGAGCGCGCCCACCTGGCCTCTTCCCGGGCCGCGCTGCGGGCGATGCGGGCCGATGCCGAGTCCCTCGACATCAAGGACGTCACGGCCAACTGGGTCAACGCCGTCATCCTGCAGCGGCAGATCGAGGAGCGCATCACCGCCCTCGCCGACCTCGCGCACACCCCGCTCTTCTTCGGCCGGCTCGACTACCTGCACGCCCCGGGCGCGGAGCAGGCGGAGGGGGCCGAGGGCGAGCAGTTCTACATCGGCCGCCGGCACGTGCACGACGCCGTCGGCGACCCCATGGTCATCGACTGGCGTGCGCCCGTCTCGCAGCCGTTCTACCGGGCCTCCAAGAAGGAGCCCATGGACGTCCGGCTGCGCCGCCGCTTCGGTTACACCGGCGGCGAGTTGACGGCCTACGAGGACGAGGACCTGACGGACGCGGCGGCCGGCGACCGGGCGAGCCGGCTGCTCCAGAGCGAGATCGAGCGGCCGCGCGTCGGCCCCATGCGGGACATCGTCGCCACGATCCAGCCGGAGCAGGACGAGATCGTCCGGGCCGGCATCGGCGGCACGGTGTGCGTCCAGGGCGCCCCCGGTACGGGCAAGACGGCCGTCGGCCTGCACCGCGTCGCGTACCTGCTGTACGCCCACCGCGAGCGGCTCGCCCGCACCGGCACGCTGGTCATCGGGCCGAACCGGTCCTTCCTGCACTACATCGAGCAAGTCCTGCCGGCGCTGGGCGAGTTGAATGTGGCGCAGGCGACGGTCGACGACCTCGTCGCGCACGTGGAGGTGCGGGGGACGGACTCCGCCGCCGCGGCCCGGCTCAAGGGCGACGCCCGCATGGCGGAGGTGCTGCGGCGGGCGGTGCGGGCGGGCGTGACGATGCCCGTGGAGCCGGTGATCGTGGCGCGCGGGTCGCGGCGCTGGCGGGTGCCGGCGTACGAGATCGAGGAGATGGTGCGGGAGTTGCTCGCCCGCGACATCCGCTACGGCGCCGCCCGTGAGGCCCTGCCGCAGCGCATCGCGCACGCCGTGCTCGTACGGATGGAGGAGGCCGGCGAGGCGCCCGACGACCGGGTGCAGGACGCGGTCGCGCGCAACGCCGCGGTGAAGGCCGCGGTGAAGACGATCTGGCCCGCCGTGGACCCGGCGAAGCTCGTGCTGCGGCTGCTGTCGGACGCGGAGTTCCTGGCGGAGCACGCCGACGGGGTGCTGGAGGAGGACGAGCAGCGGGAGGTCCTGTGGGCGCGCCCGGCCCGGGGCGTGAAGTCGGCCGCGTGGTCGGCGGCGGACGCGGTGCTGGTCGACGAGGCGATGGACCTGGTGGCGCGCACGCCGTCGCTGGGGCACGTCGTCCTGGACGAGGCGCAGGACCTCTCGCCCATGCAGTACCGGGCGGTCGGTCGTCGCTGCACGACGGGTTCGGCGACGATCCTCGGCGACCTCGCGCAGGGGACGACGCCGTGGGCGACGGCGAGCTGGGAGCAGGCGCTGGCCCACCTGGGCAAGCCGGACGCGGCCGTCGAGGAGCTGACGCAGGGCTTCCGCGTGCCGCGCGAGGTCATCGCCTACGCGTCGCGCCTGCTGCCGGCCATCGCCCCGGGGCTGGCGGAGGCGACGTCGGTGCGTGAGGCGGCGGGCGACTTCGCGGTGCGGGAGGTGGCGGCCGGGGAGCTGGACGCGGCGGTGGTCGCCGCGTGCCGCGAGGCGCTCGGGCGCGAGGGCTCGATCGGCCTGATCGCCGCGGACGACCGGATCGCCGTGCTGGGCGGGCTGCTCGTGGCGGCCGGCCTGCCGTACCTCGCGCCCGGCGAGGAGAGCTCGGCCGAGGCCCGGCTGACGCTCGTGCCGGCGTCGCTGGCCAAGGGCCTGGAGTACGACTACGTCGTGCTGGACGAGCCGGCGGCGGTCGTCGCGGGCGAGCCGGACGAGCGCACGGGGCTGCGGCGGCTGTACGTGGCGCTGACGCGGGCGGTGTCGGGGCTGACGGTGCTGCACGCGGAGCCGCTGCCGGAGCGGCTGGCCGCCTCGGACACTCCCTAGTTAGTCCGCGGGCTTGAGGTCGTCGAGGTCGTCGAGGCCCTCCGCCGCCGTGAGGAGGGCTTTCACCAGTCCGGGGAAACGGGCGTCGAGGTCGGCGCGGCGCAGGCGCACGTAGCGGTTGCGGCCGACGGCCCGGGTGGAGGTGAGCCCGGCCTCGCGCAGGACCCGCATGTGGTGCGAGACGGTCGACTTGTGGAGGTGGCCGAGGCCGAGCCGTTCGGAGGAGCAGTCGTACTGCTCGCCGGTCGCGTAGATCGCGAACAGGCGCAGGCGCACGGGGTCGCCCAACGCGTGCAGCACCTTGGCCAGTTGGATGTCCGCGACGTCCGGCTGGGGCAGCCACTCGCCGTCGTTGTCCATGGTTCCTCCGATCGATGACCACTTAACTGTTGGATATCTGTCCAACAGTCTCTATTGTTTGGCGTGCGTCAAACTTTAGTGGTCGTTCGGGGGAGGACCTTGTGCGTTTCCGATTGCTCTTGCTGGCCCTGGGGGCGTTCGCCGTGGGCACGGACTCGATGGTCATGGCCGGCATCCTCGGCCTCGTGGCCCGCGACCTGGACGTCTCCGTCCCGGCCGCGGGCCAGATGGTGACCGTCTTCGCCCTCGCGTACGCGCTCCTCGCGCCCGTCCTCGCCACGGTGACCGCCCGGTGGCCGCGGCGCCGGCTGCTGCTCACCGCACTCGCGTTCTTCACGGTCGCGAACGCGCTGAGCGCCGTCGCGCCGACGTACGGGCTGCTGCTGGCCACCCGGGTGCTCGCGGCGGCCGGCGCCGCGCTCTACACGCCGACCGCCAACGCGGTCGCCACCTCGCTCGTACCGCCGGAGCGGCGGGGCCGGGCGCTGGCCACCGTGATGGGCGGCATGACCGTCGCGACGGCGCTGGGCGTGCCGCTCGGCACCTACATCGGACGGACCGACTGGCGGCTGACCATGTGGCTCGTCGTCGCCCTCGGCGTGCTCGCCTGCGCCGGGCAGGCCGTTTTCCTGCGCGAACTCCCCGCGCCCGCCGCCTCGCTGACGCTGCGTCGGCGTCTGGAACCGCTGCGGGACCGGCGGGTCGTGGGGGCCGCCGCGACCACGTTCGCCTTCTTCCTCGCCATCAACGCGGTGTACGTCTACCTCGCCACCGCGGTCGAGGGCGCGACGGGCGGCGACGCGGACCGGCTGAGCGCGGTGCTGCTGGTCACGGGCGTGGCGTCGGTGGCCGGCAGCTGGCTCGGGGGCCGGGCCGTCGACCGGCTGGGCGCGGGGTCCGTGCTCCTCGTCGCCGGCCTTGCGGCCGCGGCCGCCTTCGCCGCGCTGCCGTGGCTGGGGCGGACGATGCCGGGGGCGATGGCGTACGCCGTGGTGGGCCCGCTCGCGGGCTGGGCAATCGGCGTGGCCCTGCCGCACCGCCTGGCATCGATCGACCCGCCGAGCGCGCCGCTGCTGATCTCCCTCAACAGCAGTGCGCTGTACCTGGGGATCGCGGCGGGCGGCGGCACGGGGAGCGCGGCGATCGCACTGCTGGGGGAGCGGTGGTTCCCGTTGGCGGGGACGGTGCTGGCGCTGGCGGCGACGGGGTTGGCGGTGGCCACGGCGGGGGGCGGACGGGGCAGGGCGTCGGTGCCGGTGTCCGTCTCGTCTGACGCCGGGGCGGGGGCGGCTGCCGCGGGGGCGGCTGCCGCCGGGCCGGGGGCGGTGGGCACCGCCGGGGTGCGCCGCGGGGGCTGAGCGCCGTTGCGGCGGGCTTTCTTTCCCCAGCCCCGCCCCTTCCCGAAACCGTGGGCAAGCCCCCGGCCCCCGGGCACGTTCCGGCGGTGGCCGGGGCCCGGGCGCCTGTGACGGCGGGTGGGGGAGGGGCAGCCAGGGGGCGGCCCCGGGCGAGGGGGTAGCGGGGGCCCGAGTGCCTGGGGCGGTGGGCGGGGGACGGGGTCGCCGGAGGTGGCCCCGGGTGTCTGCGGTGTTGCGCCCCCGGCCGTCGTCGGGGGCGGGGGCTCAGCCGTCCAGGGTTGTGCGCCAGGTGCGGACCGCGGACGGGGAGACCGGGGAGTCCCAGCCCGCGGGGCGCGACGCCGTTCCGATGTGGAACGCGGTGACGCCTGCCTCGCGCAGCACCGGCACGTGCTTCAGCTGGAGGCCGCCGCCCGCCATGATGCGCGGCTCGTAGCCCGGTTCGTCGCCGCGGGCCGCCTCCGCGAGGAGCGTGGCGAGGCCGTCGTCGACGCCCGAGGCGGAGCCGGCGGTGAGGTAGGTGTCCAGGCCCGGCTGGTCGGCGAGCTGCTTGCGCACGGCGTTGCGGTCGGCCGCACGGTCGATGGCGCGGTGGAACGTCCAGCGGGCCCGCGGCCCGATGGCCTCGGCCAGGTCGGAGACGGCCGCCAGGTCGGCGCGGCCGTCGTCGGTGAGGAAGCCGAGGACGAACTCCTCCGCGCCCTCCGCGCGCAGCGCCCGCGCCTCCTCGCACAGAGCGGCCAGGGCGGCCGCGCCGCCCGCGGCGAAGCCGTCGGTGGCGCGCAGCATCACCCGGACGGGGATGTCGACGGCGGCGCGCACCGCCGCGAAGGTCTCGCGGGCCGGGGTGAGCCCGTCCGCGGCCATGTCGCTGACCAGTTCGAGCCGGTCCGCACCTCCGGACTGTGCCGCCACCGCGTCCTCGGGGCCGAGCGCGATCACCTCAAGAATTGGTCTAGACATGTAACAAGCCTCCCACACCCGTGGACCGGGCAGGAAGCCGAACCCCGGGATTCCCCCGATGGGGGCGGTGCCGGTGCGGGTGCCCGGCGCCCGGCATGCGCGCCGTCAGGGGCATCGACGGGAAGTGGCGCGCATGCCGGGGGTTTGTGCGGTGTCGTCAGCAGGAAATCAGGCTCTTGGCCGTCCAGCCGAAGCCGAAGGACCAGTAGGACTCCACCACGCTCTGCTGCGGTGCCACCGTGTGGCACGTCCGGCCGGGGCCGTTGGGGTAAACAATTCTGACGTTGACCGGCTGCGTGCAGCCGTTGGTCACCGTGGCCTTCACCATGCCGCCGAACATCGTGTACGGGGCGTCGAGCGTGACGCAGCCCGGCGCGTCCGCCGTCGCCGGCGAGGTCGCCGCCTGGGCCGTGCCCGAGACGGCGCCGATGAGGGCGACCCCGCCGAGCGTCACGGCGGCCGCCTTTACCAGCTTGTTCATGTTACCTCCAATTGAAATATGCAATTCCGGTAATGCGCGTGCATTTTTCTCCGGAAAGCTATTCGCGGGAGGGCGGGCGGGAAAGGGTGAATCGAATAATTCCATCCGGGTGTCGCGCGTGCCGGTTGATGATTCCGGCCAATGGGCATGCCATTTCCGGACGGTTTCGGCCCGGCCGTCACCGTGCCCCACACTGGTGCCCATGGCAGACACCCCCGAGGGCCCGTCCGGCCCCCCGCACGCCCGGCACGAGAGCCTGCGGGCCCGCTGGCGGCAGACCGTCGAGCAGGTCCGTGCCGCCGCCGAGCCCGACCCGGGTCCGTACGCCGAGGACCTCCTCGGCCGGTGGTCCGAGCCGCAGCGGCGGTACCACACCGCCGATCACCTCGACGCCGTCCTCGGGCACCTCGACGCCCTGGCCGCGCACGCCGACGACATCGAGTCCGTCCGCCTGGCCGCCTGGTTCCACGACGCCGTCTACCGGCCCGACCGCTCCGAGAACGAGGAGCGTTCCGCCCACCTCGCCGAGCGGGCCCTGGCCGAGCTGGGCGTCGACCCCGGACGCACCGCCGAGGTCGCCCGGCTCGTCCGGCTGACCGTCGGCCACGACCCCGCGCCCGGCGACCACAACGGCGAGACGCTGTGCGACGCCGACCTCGCCGTGCTCGGCGGGACGCCGCAGCAGTACGCGGCCTACGCGGCGGCGGTCCGCGAGGAGTACGGCTTCGTGCCCGACGACGCGTTCCGGGCCGGCCGCGCCGACGTGCTCCGCCGGCTGCTGGCCCTGCCGCGCCTGTTCCGCACGCCACTCGGGCACGACCGGTGGGAGCTGCTCGCGCGCCGTAACCTCACCACCGAACTGGAACTGCTCACCGCCTGAGAGGTCAGGCCCCGCCCGTCCCCCGGGGCACGCCGCGGGTGCGCTTGGGGCGTCGCAGGCCCGCCTCCCTCAGCAGGCGCACCAGGACCTTGCTGCCCACCTCGGTGGCGCCCAGCCGCACCGCCTCCGCGTACGAGGCCGCCGGCACGTCGTAGTGGTCGCCGTCGAACGCCCGGGGCGGGGCGCCCAGGCGGGCCGCGAAGGTGTGGAGTTCGTCGAAGGACTCGTCGCTGATCAGGTGCGACCACATGCGGCCGTGACCCGGCCAGTTCGGCGGGTCGATGTAGATCACCGGCGCAGGGCCGTGGCCAGCGAGCCCACCCGCGCCACCAGCACCGCCTGCTTGGTGCAGGCCCAGTGCGGGTCGGGGCCCAGCTCCGGCTCGACCTCCAGCGCGTGCGGGTCGCCCGAGTCGGTGCAGACCGGGCACAGCGGCCAGCGGCCGTGCCGCTCCAGCAGCGCGTCCTGGACGTCCTGGGCCACCAGGCCGGGCAGGAACGCGACGCCCTCCGGCCACTGCTCCACCCACCACCTGCGGTGGGCCACCGCGTCCTCCACGAGCGAGACCACGTCGGCCTCCGCCGCATCGCCGGCCACGAGGTCGGCGAGGACCAGCGCCCGCGCCGTGTGCAGTGCCTGTTCGAGCTCCATGTGACCCATTGTCGGCTCGCCGGAGGGTTGACGGCACACCGGGCCGAAAATACCTTTCGAGCTGTGAGCAGCAAGGTGAAAGAAACTGCCGGCACCTCCGCACCGACGCCCCCTGCCACCCCGACGCCCCCGGCCGCCCTCGCCGCCAAGGTCCGTACGCTCGCCCCCTCGATGACCCGCTCCATGCAGCGCGTCGCGGAGGCCGTGGCGAACGATCCGGCCGGGTCCGCCGCGCTCACCGTCACCGGGCTCGCGGAGCGCACCGGCACCAGCGAGGCCACCGTCGTGCGCACCGCCCGCATCCTCGGCTACCCCGGCTACCGGGACCTGCGGCTCGCGCTCGCCGCGCTCGCCGCCGAGCAGGCGGCCGGCCGGGCGCCCTCGGTCACCGCCGACATCGCCGTCGACGACCCGCTGGCCAGCGTCGTCGCCAAGCTCGCGCAGGAGGAGGCGCAGTGCCTGGCGGACACCGCCGCCGGGCTGGACACCACCGCCCTGGAGGCCGCCGTCGCCGCCCTGGCCGGGGCCCGGCGCATCGACGTCTACGGCATCGGCGCCTCCAACCTCGTCGGGCAGGACCTCGTCCAGAAGCTGCTGCGCATCGGCCTGATCGCCCACGCGCCCGCCGACCCCCATCTGGCCGTCACCAACGCCGTCCAGCTGCGCTCCGGCGACGTGGCGATCGCCATCACCCATTCCGGGCGCACCACCGACGTCATCGAGCCGCTGCGGGTCGCCTTCGAGCGCGGCGCGACGACGGTGGCGATCACCGGCCGGCCGGGCGGCGAGATCGCGCAGTACGCCGACCACATCCTCACCACGTCCTCCGCACGGGAGAGTGAGCTGCGGCCCGCGGCCATGTCGAGCCGCACCAGCCAGCTTCTCGTGGTGGACTGCCTGTTCATCGGCGTCGCCCAGCGCACGTACGACGACGCGGCGCCCGCGCTGTCCGCGTCGTACGAGGCGCTGGCGCACCGGCACGACCCGCGCGACCGGCGCTGACGTTCCCGTACGCCCCCGTACGCCCGCGTCGCGTCCGCCTGTGTTCCGTCCGTGTTCCGTCCGCCCGCACGGAGATCATCATGACCTCGACCGCCGCCTTCGCCGCCCTCCGCGCCCAGCTCGCCACGCTCACCACCGAGGCGTTCCGGCCGGACCTCGCCGACATCGACCAGCTGTCCACCCACGACATCGCCACGATCATGAACGCCGAGGACGCGACGGTGGCCGGTGCCGTCGCCGAGCGGCTGCCCGAGATCGCCGCCGCCATCGACGCCACCGCCGCCCGGATGGCCCGCGGTGGCCGGCTCGTCTACGCCGGCGCCGGTACGGCCGGGCGGCTCGGGGTGCTGGACGCCAGTGAGTGCCCGCCCACCTTCAACACCGACCCCGCGCAGGTCGTCGGCCTGATAGCGGGCGGGCCCGGCGCCCTGGTCGCGGCCGTCGAGGGCGCCGAGGACAGCGCCGGGCTGGCCGCCGCCGACCTGGACGCGCTGAAGGTGGGGGCCGACGACACCGTCGTCGGCGTCTCCGCCTCCGGCCGCACCCCGTACGCCATCGGCGCGGTCCGGCACGCGCGCGCCGCCGGGGCGCTCACCATCGGCCTGGCCTGCAACGCCGGCTCCGAGCTGGGCGCGGCCGCCGAGCACGCGGTCGAGGTCGTCGTCGGGCCCGAACTGCTCACCGGCTCGACGCGGTTGAAGGCCGGCACGGCACAGAAGCTCGTCCTCAACATGCTCTCGACCATCACGATGATCCGCCTCGGCAAGACCTACGGAAACCTGATGGTCGACGTCCGCGCCTCGAACGAGAAGCTGCGGGCCCGCTCGCGGCGCATCGTCGCCCTCGCGACGGGCGCGGCGGACGGCGAGATCGAGGACGCGCTGGCCGCGACCGACGGCGAGGTCAAGAACGCCATCCTCGTCCTCCTCGGCGACGTCGACGGGCCCACCGCGGCCCGGCTGCTCGACGCGTCGCACGGGCACCTGCGCGCCGCCCTGCGCGCGGCGGCCACCCCACCCTGACGTGGTGTCATCCCCGAACCGAGCAAGGCCACATGTCATCGGACGACAGCAAGCACAGCGCCACCGCCGCCGCACTCCTGCCCCTCCTCGGCGGCGCCACCAACCTCCTGTCCGCCACCCACTGCATGACCCGGCTGCGCGTCGAGGTCCGCGACCGCTCGCTCGTCGACGGCGACGGGCTGCGGACGCTGCCGGGCGTGCTCGGCGTGGTGGAGGACGCGGCGTCCTCCCCGGCGCAGTACCAGATCGTGCTGGGGCCGGGCGCCGTCGCGCGCGTGGCCGCGGAGCTGGAGGGGACGGCGACGGCGGTCACCGCCGAGTCCCTCGCCGAGCGGGGGGCGGCCCTGCGGGCCGGACGGAAGGCGCGCAACGCCACCCCGTTCAAGCTCCTCCTGCGCCGCATCGCGCAGGTCTTCGTGCCGCTGATCCCCGCCCTGATCGGCTGCGGCATCATCGCCGGCCTCGCGGGGTTCCTCGCCAACCTGCACTGGCTGCCCTCGCTCGTGCCGGCGCTCACCGCCGTCGCCGCGGGCTTCATGTCGCTCATCGCCGTGTTCGTCGGCCACCAGACGGCGAAGGAGTTCGGGGGGACGCCCGTGCTGGGCGGCGCGGTCGCGGCCGTCGTCGTGTATCCGGGCGTCGCCCACGTCGACGCGTTCGGCCAGCACCTCGCGCCCGGCCAGGGCGGGGTCCTCGGGGCGCTGGCGGCGGCGCTGCTCGCGGTCCAGGTCGAGAAGGGGTGCCGGCGGGTGGTGCCGGAGGCCGTCGACGTGCTCGTCACCCCGTTCCTGACGGTGCTGCTGCCGGGGCTGGCCACGCTGTACGGGCTGATGTTCCTGGCGGGCGGGGCGTCGGCCGCGATCGGGCACGTCGCGGACCGGCTGCTGGGCAGCGGTGGCGCGGCGGCGGGCTTCGTACTGGGCGGCCTGTTCCTGCCCCTGGTGATGGTGGGGCTGCACCAGGCGCTGATCCCCCTGCACACCACGCTGATCGCCGAGCAGGGCTACACGGTCCTGCTGCCGCTCCTCGCCATGGCGGGCGCGGGACAGGTCGGGGCGGCGCTGGCCGTCTACGTCCGGCTCGCGCGCAACACCTCCGTCCGCAGGACCATCCGGTCGGCGCTGCCCGCCGGGCTGCTGGGCATCGGCGAGCCGCTGATCTACGGGGTCTCGCTGCCGCTGGGACGGCCGTTCGTCACGGCGTGCGTGGGCGGCGCGTTCGGCGGCGCGGTCGTCGGCCTGTTCAACCAGCTGGGCGACAAGGTCGGTTCCACCGCCATCGGCCCGTCGGGCTGGGCCCTCTTCCCCCTGCTCAAGGGCAACCACGGGCTCGGGCGGACCGTGGCGATCTACGGCGTCGGGCTGCTGGTGGGGTACGGGACCGGCTTCCTGGCCACGTACTTCTTCGGGCTGCGCGAGGAGAGGACGCCGGACCGCCCCGGGACGGACGGGCGCCGCCCGGCACCCCGCCGTCTCACACCACGTCGTCCGCCAGCTCCGCCACGCCCGTGATGCGGTGCAGCGGATACGTGCGCACCTCGTCCGCGGTGTGGTCGTAGGCCGTCACGAAGCCGCCCTCGACCCGGATGGGGGCGATGACGCGCTGGCTGGCGGCGCCGTCGGCGTTGACGTAGCCGATCCACACGGCGGCGCCCGTCAGGACCGCGGCCTGGACGGTGGCCAGGGTGTCGGCGGAGGTGGTGCGGGGCAGGCCGCCGGCCGTGGTCATGGGGGCCGCGGCCGGCTTGCGCGGGGTGGTCGAGGCCAGGTCGCCGGCGCGGATGGCGCGGACCGCCGCGCCGAGGAGCGTGGCGTCCGGCACCGGCGGGCCGTCCGGAACGGGCGCCGGGGGCGTGCGCGGTGGCGTGCGGTGGGTGTCCGCGCGGGTGACGACGACGTCGCCCTCCGCGGACTCGGCGGCCGGGGCGTAGCCCATCGCGCGCAGCCCCTCCAGCAGGGCGTCCGGCGCGGCCTGGGAGGCCAGCACGGTCGCCGCCAGGCGGCGCAGCCGCAGCGGGGCCGAGCGCCGGTCGGCGAGGATCTCGGCCAGCACCGACTCGTCGTCGCAGCGCAGGTACGAGGACGCGGCGCCGACCCGCAGCCGGCCGTGGCGGCGGGCGATGTCGTCGATGAGGTAGGCGAGCGGCTGCGGAACGGGCGTACGGGAGTGCCCGGTCAGGAACGCCCGCAGGTCCGCCGCGGTGCGGCCCGCGTCGAGGGCGCGGCGCACGGAGTCCGGGGTGAAGCGGTAGACCGTCGCGCCGCCCTTGGACTCGACGTCCGCGAGCACGGCGAGGGTCCGGGCGAGCGGCCGGCGCAGCGGGCCCGGGGCCACGGCGGTCAGGTCGGCCTGCAGCAGGACGTGGTCGAGGGGTTCGGGCAGCAGCGGCGCCAGCACGCCGGCCGCGGCGGCCGGTTCGCGCAGCAGGGCGCGGCCGTGGCCGGAGAGCGCGCCCCGGCTCGTCACGCCGAGCTGCTCGGCCTCGTCCAGCGTCCACAGGGCCAGCCGCGACCGCAGGTCGTCCGTGGCCGTGCGGGGCGGGCGCTCCCACCGCAGCCTGGTCAGCAGGGTGTCCGGCGGGACCGACGCCCCCTCGGGCAGCCCGGCGAGCAGGGTCAGCACGCGGTGGCGCACCTCCGGGGCGGGGCCCCGGTCCAGCTCCGGGCCCAGCGCCGCCGCCGTGCGGCCCTTGGCGTCCTTCTCGCCCACCAGGCCCGCGGTGCGGGTGGCCGCGAGCCAGGCCGTGGCCAGCCGGGTCCAGCGCTGCTCGGCGGGCAGCAGCAGCCAGTCGTCGTAGGCGGGGGTGGGCACGTAGCGCTCGTCGACCTCGCCGTCCGAGGCGAGCAGCCCGGCCGCGTAGGCGAGTTCGGCCCAGAACGCGGTGGCCGCCTCGGTCGCGTCGAGGGCGGCCGCGGTGCGCTTGAGGTCCCGTACGCTCAGGCCGCCGGCCCGCAGCACGAGCGGGCCGCCCCTCTCCCAGGCGCCGAGCAGCTCCTCCACGGTCGTCAGGGCGATGAACGCCTGCCCGGCCGCGGTCGTGTCGACCAGCCGCACCGAGTGCTCGGTGACGGGCGCGAGCTCCGGCGGCGTCGGCTCGGGGGCGCGGTGCGCGCGCCCGCCGCGCAGGTGCAGCGCGGCCTCACGGGGCAGCACCACCCCGCCGGGACCGGTGGGCAGCAGCAGGCCGCGGTCCAGGAGCCAGCGCAGGTGCGGGGCGGGGTCGGCGGTGACCGTGCCGTGGGGCGGGCCCCACACCAGCCGGTCCAGGACGGCGGCGGCCTCGGCCGGCGCCCCGGCGAGCAGCGCGGCCATGCGCCGGCGGTCGCGGAACAGGTCCGTCAGGGCGGCGACGGCGCTCACCGGGTCGTGGGTCGCGGGCAGCCCGGCCGTGGCGAGGATCTCCTGCAGCCGTCCCGGCGACATCCCGGACGCGGCCTCGGCGACGGTCGGGCCCAGGCCGGTGGGGGAGGAGACGCCGGGGGTGTGCGGGGCGGGGGCGAGGAGCTCGCGGGCGGTGCGGACCAGGCGCAGCCGGTCCTCGCCGCCCCAGACCAGGGCCTGCTCGCGCAGCGCGGCCACCGCGCGCGGCAGCTCGGCCGCGACCGCGGCGCCGACCGCGTCGCCGGTCGCGGCGCCCGGGAGGTCCTCCCCACCGGTCATGAGCGCGGCCAGGGTGGCGTACGGGCACGGGTCCGGGGCCACCGCGAGGGCCTCGGCGACCTGCAGCGCGAAGCGGTCCAGGCGGTCCAGGGCGCGCACGACCGAGGCCCGGGTCGAGGCCCGGGTGGCCAGCTGCGTGAGGTCCCCGGGCACCGGGTTGAGCAGGTCGGGCCGGGCCCGCAGCAGGCCGGCGAGGGCGTCGTCGGGACGGGTGCGCAGCTCTTCGGCGAGCGTGCGCGGTGCGCTGCCGACGCCGGGCGAGCCCGTGGTGTCGGCGGTGCTGCCGGTCTCCCGCGAAGTGGTCATTCTGCTTACGGTACCGGGTCCGTGCCGGCCGGCACGGGCTTCGGCCCGCCGTGGACCCGCCCGGCCCCCGGCTTCCCCCGCGCCCGGAGACCACAGGACGGGAAACCGGTACCTTCGGTGGGGTTCGACGGCTCGTGCGGTCTTGGGGGTTTCGATGGGGATCGAGAGCGATCAGCTTGTTTATGACTATTTGAGCAAGGTCGGGGACCTCGCCCAGAGACAGTCCCTCACCTCCGGCGACCGCATGCGCCTCGTCTCCCGGCTGCGCGCCGAGATCGAACGCCGCCGCGCCGCGGAGGGGGCGGACAGCCCGACCGCCGTGCAGCGCATCCTCGACGGGCTCGGCACCCCCGCCGAGGCCGTGGCCGTCGCCGGCACCGGTGGTGGCGCAGGCGGTGGGGCGGAGGGGGCCGGGCGTGTTCCCGTCCAACGGCAGTACGGCGAGGCCGCGGCCGCCCGCCGCGTGCCGGGCGCGGCGCTGCCGCCGCACCTGGCCACGGAGGAGGAGCTGCGCCCGGTCAGCGGCGTTCACCCGGACGGGTGGGGCCTGGAACCGGGGCCCTTCCGGGGCGGGGACGAGGTGCACGGCTTCGTCGGCGGGATCGAGATCCCCGACATGCTGAAGCCGCCGGAGGCCGCGGAGCCCCGGGAGGCGCGGCGCGGCACGGAGGCCGGTGCGCCGGAGGGCGCGAAGGCGTCGGAGAAGCCGGAGAAACCGGAGACGCCGGGGAAGCCGGGGAAGCGGCGGGCGGCGCCGGAGCCGGAGGAGGACGAGGAGGAGCCCCCGGACCGCCGCTTCCGCTTCTGGTACTCGCGCGCCGGCGTCCCCATGAGCCCGCTGCTCCTGCTGGTCGCCCTGCTGCTCGTGACCGGCGCCGTCCTCGGCAACTGGCTCGTGATCGTCGCGGGCTGGGCCCTGGCCTACGTCACGCGCCGGCTGACGCAGACGGAGTCGAAGCTGGCCGTCATGGGCGTGCCCGGGCTGGTGGTGGCCGGTGGCCTGGTGTGGCTGTGGGGACGGATGAACGGCCGCTGGGGCGCGCCGATAGCGGAGGGCGAGATGGGGACGGCGCTGTCCGAGACGCTGCCGGTGGTGGTGAAGGTGGCGGCGGTGGCATCGGCAGCCTTCGTCCTGTGGCGAGCCCGCCGCCCGGGCTGATCCGACCCGGCCGGCCGCTGGCGGGACCCACGGGGCGGTGGGCCATCCTCCTCATGGCCTGCCCGCGGCGGCCGGACCGACCGGCCACGGGAGGCCGGGCCCTCTGCCGGCCGTGACGCACGCTGGTCTGTCCAAGTGGCGGGCCACGCCTACGGCCCTGCCCGCGGCGGCCGAGCCGGAGCCCGCCTGCCGCCGCCGCGGCGCACCTCCGTCCGCTCCGGGCGGAGGTCACGCCCCCCACGGCTTGCCCGGGACCACCAACGGGCCGCCCGTCACCGGGTCCGGGACGACCACGCAGGCGAGTCCGAAGACCTCGTGCACCAGCTCCGCCGTCACCACCTCCGACGGCCGGCCGGCGGCCACCACCCGGCCCGCCTTCATCGCCACGATGTGGTCCGCGTAGCGCGCCGCCTGGTTGAGGTCGTGGAGCACCGCCACCACCGTGCGGCCCCGCTCGTGGTTGAGCCGGCGCACCAGGTCCAGGACCTCGACCTGGTGGGAGATGTCGAGGTACGTCGTCGGCTCGTCCAGGAGCAGCAGGTCCGTCTCCTGCGCGAGCGCCATCGCGATCCACACGCGCTGCCGCTGGCCGCCGGAGAGCTCGTCCACCGGGCGGCCGGCCAGGGCCGTGACGTCCGTGCGCGCCATGGCGTCCGTCACCGCACGCTCGTCGGCCTCCGACCACTGCTGCCACCAGCGCTGGTGCGGCTGCCGGCCGCGGGCGACCAGGTCGGCCACGGTGATGGCCTCGGGCGCCACCGGCGTCTGCGGCAGCAGGCCCAGCGACTGCGCTATCCGGCGCGTCGGGAGGCGGTCGAGCTCCTCGCCGTCGAGGAACACCGCACCCCGTGCCGGCTTGAGCAGCCGGCCGAGCGCGCGCAGCAGCGTCGACTTGCCGCAGGCGTTGGGGCCCACCACGACGGTGACCTCGCCGTCCGGGATCTCCAGGTCGAGGCCGTCGACGACGGTGCGGTCCTCGTAGGAGAGGGTCAGGCCGCGGGCGGCCAGGCGGCTCGCCGCCGGGACGTCGGTCGTGCTCACGCTCTTCCTCCGGTGCGGCTGCGGGCGATCAGCCAGATCAGATAGGGGGCGCCCACCGCTGCGGTCAGGACACCCACCGGCAGCTCCGTCGGCTCGAACAGCTTGCGTCCCAGCAGGTCCGCCACGACCACGACGAATGCGCCCGTCAGCGCCGAGCACAGCAGTGGGATCTGCGCGGTGCGCGTCATCCGGCGGGCGATCTGCGGGGCGAGCAGCGCCACGAAGTCCACCGGCCCGGCCGCGCCCGTGGCGACGGAGGCCAGGACCACGCCCAGCAGCGCCAGCCCGAGCCGCACCCGCCCCAGCCGGACGCCGAGCGCCGTGGCCGTGTCGTCGTCCATCGAGACCGTGCGCTGCGCCCGCGCCGCCCAGCACACGCACGGCACCAGGACCAGCAGCGTCCAGGCCAGCGGGGCCGCCTCGTCCCATCCGCGGGAGTTGAGGGAGCCGGTCATCCACACCTTCGCCTGCTGGGCGACGAGGTAGTCGCCCTTGGTGAGGAAGAGGTGGGTGACCGAGCGCAGCGCGATCGCGAAGCCGATGCCGATGAGCACGAAGCGGGCGGCCTGCAGCCCGCCCCGCCAGGCGAACGCGTACACGAGCGCCGCGGCCAGCAGCCCGCCCGCCACCGCCACGTAGGGCAGCGCGGCGTAGGAGGTGATGCCATAGGTCATCGCACCGACCGTCAGGGCGCTCGCGCCCTGGCTGACGCCGATGATGTCGGGGCTGGCCAGCGGATTGCGGGCCACGGTCTGGATGAGGGCGCCCGCCACGCCGAAGGCGGCACCGGCCAGCAGGCCGACCGTCATCCGGGGCAGCCGGAAGGAGCCCACGGTCAGCTCCTGCGCGGAGGGCCGGCCGAACACCACCTTCAGCGCCTCGCCCGGCGCGACCCAGCTCTTGCCCACGCACAGGTACAGCAGGCAGGCGGCGGCCAGCAGCACGGTCAGGCCCAGTGCCACGGCGGTGGCCCGCCGGTGGACGAGGAACGAGCCGCGCCCGGCCCGGACGAGGGCGTACCCGGCCGGCCGCACCGGCGCGGTGGCGCTCACGCCGCCACCGCCTTGCGGCGCACGAGGGTGACGAGGAAGGGCAGGCCGATCAGTGCGGTCATCACACCGGAGGGCACCTCGCTGTGGGCGTAGACGACGCGGCCGATGACGTCGGCGGTCAGCAGCACCACCGGCCCCAGGAACGCCGCCATCGGCAGCACCCAGCGGTGGTCGTTGCCGACGACCGCGCGGGCGATGTGCGGCACCGCCAGGCCCAGGAAGGCGATCGGGCCGGCGGCCGCGACGCCCACGCCGGTGAGGACCGTCGCGCCGAGGCCGCCCGCGATCCGTACGAGCGCCACGTTCTGTCCCAGGCCCCGGGCCACGTCCTCGCCCAGCGCGAGCGCGTCCAGCCCGCGGGCCACCGACAGCACCAGCACTGCGCCCACGAGCAGGAACGGCCAGATCTGGCCGACGAGGTCCGCGTCCCGCCCGGCGATCGAGCCGACCTGCCAGAAGCGGAACTCGTCCAGCGCGGACGCCTCGGTCGTCAGGACGCCGGAGATGACGGAGACCAGCAGCGCGTTGACCGCGGCCCCGGCCAGCGCCAGCTTCACCGGGGAGGCCCCGCCGCGGCCGCGCGAGGCGATGGCGTACACGCCCACGGCGGCCACGGCCGCGCCCGCGAACGCGAACCACACGTAGCCGTTCAGCGCGTGCACGTCGGCGACGGCGATCGCCAGCACCACGCCCAGCGAGGCGCCCTGGCTGACGCCGAGGATGCCGGGGTCGGCGATGGGGTTGCGGGTGATGCCCTGCATGACCGCCCCCGCCATGGCCAGGGCCGCGCCGACCATCACGCCGATGAGCGTGCGGGGCAGCCGCATGCTGCGCACGATGACGGACGCCTTGTCCGTCCCGTCGTGCAGCAGGGCGCCCGCGACCTGGGACGGCGCCACCGGGCGGCTGCCCGCGGCGAGGCTGAGCAGGACCGCGACCAGCAGGGCGGCGACCGCTGCCGCCGTCCAGCCGACGCGGCGGCGGACCAGGGACGATCTGGGGTTGCTGATCGGGACGGCGGCTGACATTGCTTCCACTTCGGCGGACGGCCGGATCGGACCGCGACGGCTGGTACCGGCCGCGGGACCGGCCCGGAGTGAGGCGGGGCTACCCGGAGTTAGGCGAGGCTAAGTGTACGGGTGGGCATCACGGCACAATGCGGTGCATGACGCCATCTCCGCGAGCCCCGCGCACGGACCACCGCTTCACGGTCGGCTTCGACCTCGACCTCACGCTGGTCGACTCCCGGCCCGGCATCCGGGCCGCGTACGAGGCGCTGGTGGCGGCCACCGGCGCGCACATCGACATCGACCTCGTCGTCAGCCGGCTGGGCCCGCCGCTCAAGGACGAGCTGCGCAACTGGTTCCCGGAGGAGGAGGTCGACGAGGTCGCCGCCCTCTACGTGGCCGCCTACCCCGACCACGGCATCGCCCCCTCGCCCGCCCTGCCCGGTGCCCGCGAAGCGGTGGCCGCCGTCCGGGAGCTGGGCGGCAGGGCGATCGTCGTCACCGCCAAGTTCCCCCGCAACGCCCGGCTCCACCTCGACCACCTGGGCATCGAGCCCGACGAACTCGTCGGCGGCCTGTGGGCCGAGGGCAAGGCCGTGGCGCTGCGCGAGCACGCCGCCGCCGTCTACGTCGGCGACCACATCGGGGACGTGCGCGGCGCCCGCGCCGCGGGCGCGCTCGCCGTGGCGGTGCCGACCGGCCCGTACGGACCGCGTGAACTGCGCGCGGCGGGGGCGGACGTCGTCCTCGACGGGGGCCTGCCGGACTTCCCCGGCTGGCTGCGCGGCTACTGCGACGCCGAGCTCGCCCCGCTCGCCTGACGGCGCTGCTCCGCGATCGAACGCAGCACCCCGGCCCCGGCGATCAGGAATCCGACGCCCATCAGCATGCACACGAACCACGCCACCGGAGGCAACGGGTCCGCACCGAGGAACAGTGGGGCCATCGTGGCCATCGTGGCCACGGCGCCGACGAGGAAGACGACGGCACCGGTCCGTACCAGCAGATCCCCGGCTCGGGGCGTTTCGCTACTCACCCGACCAGGGTAGATCCCTGTGCGGCGGCACGGCTGCCGGGACGACGGCGATCGGACCGGACGCGCAGAGGTACGACCCGAGGACGTCTTGTCACCGGGCCGGGGACCATTAGCCTTGGGGGTAGCGGGTCCTGTGGCCCGCTGTAGTGCTATCCAGAGCTGTTTTTCTGTTGATTGCAGATATTGCAGAGACTGCAGATGTTTCGGCTTTTTTCGGTATCCGACGAGACACGAGGACGAGGACAGACGTGCCTACCGGCAAGGTCAAGTGGTTCAACAGCGAGAAGGGCTTCGGCTTTCTCTCCCGCGACGACGGCGGAGACGTCTTCGTGCACTCCTCGGTGCTCCCGGACGGGGTCGACGCCCTCAAGCCCGGCCAGCGCGTGGAGTTCGGCGTCGTAGCAGGCCAGCGTGGTGACCAGGCGCTGACGGTGACACTGCTCGACCCCACCCCGTCGGTCGCTGCCGCGCAGCGCCGCAAGCCCGACGAGCTGGCCTCCATCGTCCAGGACCTCACCACGCTCCTGGAGAACGTCACCCAGCAGCTGGAGCGCGGCCGTTACCCCGACAAGGCACACGGCTCCAAGATCGCGGGCATGCTGCGCGCGGTGGCCGACCAGCTGGACGTCTGATTCCGGGCCTTTCAGACGAAGGCGAGCGCGTCCGGGCCGAGGGGCGGTACGAGCCCCTCGGCCGCGGCACGTGTGAGCAGCCCCCGCACCGCGGCGTAGCCCGCCTCCCCGAGGCCGGCCGTGAACTCGTTGACGTACAGCCCGATGTGCTGGTCCGCCACCGCCGGGTCCATCTCCTGCGCGTGCTCCAGGACGTACGGGAGCGAGGCCGTCGGATCGTCCCAGGCCATCCGCACCGACGTGCGCGCCGCCTCGGCCAGCTGCCGCAGCGCCGGCGCCCCCAGCGACCGCTTGGCGATGATCGCCCCCAGCGGGATGGGCAGGCCGGTGGTGTCCTCCCAGTGCTCGCCCATGTCGGCCAGGCACGTCAGACCGTAGTCGCGGTAGGTGAACCGGGCCTCGTGGATGACCAGGCCGGCGTCCACCTTCCCGTCGCGCACGGCGGGCATGATCTCGTGGAAGGGCAGCACGACGACCTCGCCGACGCCGCCCGGCACCTCGGTGGCCGCCCACAGCCGGAACAGCAGGTAGGCGGTGGACCGCTCGCTGGGCACCGCGACGGTCTTCCCGGCCAGGCCGGCCGGCTCCGCCGCCTCCTTGGTGAGCACCAGCGGGCCGCAGCCCCGGCCCAGCGCACCGCCGCACGGCAGCAGCGCGTACTCGTCCAGCACCCACGGCAGCACCGCGTACGACACCTTCAGCACGTCGAACTCGCCGCGCTCGGCCATGCCGTTGGTGACGTCGATGTCCGCGAACGTCACGTCCAGCGCGGGCGCGCCGGGCACCCGGCCGTGCGCCCAGGCATCGAAGACGAAGGTGTCGTTGGGGCAGGGGGAGTAGGCGATCCGGAGCGGCTTGCTCATCCCGAGACCTCCGGTTCGTCGTCCTCGCCGCCGGGTGCGGCCTTGTCGTCGCCGGGCGCGGCCGCCGCACCGAGGGCGGCGCCGAGCTCGCGGAAGGCGCCCGACAGGGCGCCGAGCGCCTCGCCGATGCGCCAGGCGCTGCGGTCGCGCGGCCCGACGGCGTTGGAGACCGCGCGCAGTTCCAGTACGGGCACGCCGTGCGCCGACGCCGCCTCCGCGACCCCGAAGCCCTCCATGCCCTCGGCCACCGCCTGCGGGTGCCGCCCGGCGAGCTCCGCGGCCCGTTCGGCGGTGCCCGTCGCGGTCGACACCGTCAGCACGTCCCCGCGCAGCGCACCGGTGGCCTCGGCGACGGCACGCACCAGCGCCTCCGGCGCCCCGTGCGTCACCTTCCCGAAGCCCAGCTCCTCGACCGACAGGAAACCGCCGGTGCTGGACTGCGCGCCCAGGTCGGCGGAGACGATCGCGTCGGAGACCACCACGGCGCCGACCTGCGCGCCGGGTGCGAAGCCGCCCGCGATGCCCGTCGAGATCACCAGCCCGTACGGCCGCCCGGCCAGCGCGGCGGCGGTCAGCGCCGTCGCCGTCCCGGCCGCCGCGGCCCCCGGGCCCACGCCGGCGGCCAGCACGTCCAGCACCGGGCCGTCCGGCCCCGCCGGGGTCGCGCGGCGCAGCGTGGCGCCGGGCAGCGCGACCTCCGCCGCGACCGGCCATGCGGCGGTCACGGCGTCACGTTCCGCCGTGACGGCGGCGACGATCAGGACCCGCGTCGGCAAGGTGGCCACGGTGCGTCAGGAGTCGCGCTCAAGGGTGAAGTTCCAGACGCCCAGGGCCTTGCCCGTGGTCGTCTCGACGATGCTGATCTGAGTCTTCTTCACCGCCGCGCCCTGGCCGGCCGAGAAGAAGGCGCTGGCCGGGATGGTGCGGTACGTCTTCTTGTTCGGCTCCTGCTCGGCAGGCTGGCCGTTGATGAAGAGGCTCCAGCCCTCATCGGCGATCTTCGGGTCGACGCCGAAGCGGACCTTGTCCTCCATCGACGCCTTGACGGTCTTGCCCGCGTCCTTCAGGCAGGGCGCCACCTTCTCGGTGTCGACGGCCTCGCCGTCGTTGTAGGCGCACGCCTCGGCGGTCACGGTGGTCGAGCCGACGGTCACCGTCGCCAGCGGCGTCGGCTTGTCGCAGGCGGAGAGGGCGACGAGCCCGAAGGTCACGGCACCCACGGCGGCAGCGGCGCGGCGGCGCTTGCCCCGGAAAATCGCAGCGGTCATGCGGGCAGGCTATCGGGCGTCCCCGCTCAGGCCACGCGCGGGTGCGGCGAGCCGCGCCGCGCGGCCGCCAGCAGGCCCCGTACGGCAGTGAGCGCGCCCAGCGCGAGGAATCCCGCGGCGACCGCCATCCCCACCACCCCGTTGAGCGGAAGCAGGATGCCGATGGCGCCGCCGACCACCCAGCACATCTGCAGCAGCGTCTCCGAACGGGCGAACGCGGAGGTCCGCACCTCCTCCGGCACGTCCCGCTGGATCAGCGCGTCCAGCGACTGCTTGCCCAGCGCCTGCGCGATGCCCGCCACCGCCGCCATGACCACCACGAAGAACGCGCTGTAGAGGACGGCCGTCACTATCGTCGTCCCGAGCGTCACCGTCAGCACCAGCGCGATCATCTTCTCCGGGCCGCGCGAGCGCAGCAGCGCCCCTATGGCCGTGCCCAGCGCATTGCCGGTGCCCGCCGCCACCGCCACCACGCCCAGCGAGAACGCCGGGCTCAGCCCGCCCAGCGGATGCACCCGCAGCAGGAACGCCAGGAAGAACGTCAGGAACCCCGACAGCATGCGCAGGGCGCCGTTCGCCTGCAGACCGTGCAGCACCGAGGCACCCACCGTGCGCAGCCCCGGCGTCCGGGGCCGCTTGCGCTGCTTCGTCAGGTGGTGCCGGTACTCCGGCGCCGTCAGCCGCGCCCGCGCCTCGCCCTTCGCCGAGTCCACCTTGTGCGGCAGCGACAGCGACAGGTACGTGCCGAACGCGAACACCGCGCACGCCCCGTACAGCGGCCACGCCGGGCCCAGCTGGTGCAGCCCCGCGCCCAGCGGGGCCGCCACTCCCGTGGCCAGCAGCCCGCCGAGCGTCACCCGTGAGTTCGCCTTCACCAGTGCGATCCGCGGCGGTACGAGCCGCGGCACCACGGCCGAGCGCACCACCCCGTACGCCTTCGACGCCACCAGCACCCCGAGCGCCGCCGGATACAGCTCCAGCCCGCCCGTCGCCACCGCGCCCGACATCGTCAGGGCCAGCAGCGCCCGCGCCAGCATCGCGCACGCCATCGCCGCCCGCCGCCCGTGCGGCACCCGGTCCAGCAGCGGGCCGATCACCGGGGCCAGCAGGGTGAACGGCGCCATCGTCACCGCCAGGTACAGGGCCACCCGGCCGCGCGCCTGGTCCGTGGGGACCGAGAAGAACACCGTCGACGCCAGCGCGATCGTGATCATCATGTCGCCGGCGGAGTTCACCGCGTGCAGCTCGATCAGCCGGCCCAGCCCGGACTCGCCGGCGCCGTGTGCGTTCGTCGCCTTGCGCACACCCCGGGCGGCCCCTGTGAAGGGCGCGCGAACGAGGCGGCCGACGCTCCGGCCCGTACGGCGGAGCGGGCCGCCTTCGGCTGACCGGATGGCTCCCACCACGCCATACTGCCCCAACTGGCACCGCGCATGGCACTTTCGGCGCACGAGCGGGGCGCGCACACCAGGTCGCCGGGGGCTCGCCGTGGCCCGGGTATCCCCCGGGCGGTCGCGCGGGGTAGCGTGCGTAGCGCGCCACCGGCCGCTGCTCTTGGCCGCACCCCGAGTCCCCATCCCGCAGAATGGGTGATGACAGGTGCGCCCGAGGCCGTTCGGGCGCGGACGTCGACGCGGTCCACCGGTCCGCTCCGTCCGCAGCCCCGACCGTTCGGCTGGCGCACTCGTGAGACGGCGTGGAAGAGAGAATCGATTCTTGTGAGTGCTGCGATGCGAAGCCGTACCCCGGACCGCCTGTGCGCCGAGGCGGTCGAACTCGCCCGTGCGGCGGCCGAGGAGGCCGCGCTGCCCGGGAAGGTCGGCGACCACGTCGAGGTCGTCGCCGACGGGGACCGCGTCGTCACGCATTACTTCGCCTGCGAGGACCCCGGCTACCGCGGCTGGCGCTGGGCCGTCACCGTCGCACGCGCCTCCCGCGCCAAGAACGTCACCCTCGACGAGACCGTCCTGCTGCCCGGGCCCGACGCCCTCATGGCCCCCGAATGGGTGCCCTGGAGCGAGCGGCTGCGCCCCGGCGACATGGGCCCCGGCGACCTGCTGCCCACCGAGGCCGACGACCTGCGCCTGGAGCCGGGCTGGACCGGCGAGGACGTCCCGCCGCCGAATTCCGCCGTCTCGGAGGAGATGGCCGAGCTGGCCGAGGCCGAGGACGCGGACGTCACGGCCGGGCCCCCGTCCGCCCAGCCCTCGGCGCCCGTGCGCGGCTCCATCGCCGCCCTCGCCCACGAGCTCGGCATGCGGCGCGCCCGGGTCCTGTCGCGGTACGGGCTGCACACGGCCGCGGACCGGTGGGACGAGTCCCACGGCTCCAAGACCCCGATGGCCCAGGCGGCGCCCGCGTCCTGCGTGAGCTGCGGCTTCCTGGTGCCGATCGGGGGATCGCTCGGGCAGGCGTTCGGTGTCTGTGCGAACGAGTTCGGTCCGGCGGACGGGCACGTGGTGTCGCTGTCGTACGGGTGCGGCGGGCACTCGGAGGCGGCGGTCATGCCGAAGGCGCCGCGGCCGGCGCCGCCGGTGGTGGACGAGACGCTGGTGGACGCGATGCCGCTGCGCGACGAGACGCCGGAGTCCGAGGACGACCTCGGGCACGCGTAGCGCGTAGCGCTGCGCTTGCCGTTGCCGTTGCGGGTGCGGGTGCGGCCCGGTGGTGGGTCCGGGCGCCGGGGGCTCCGGAGGGTATTCCGGAATCGGATATTTACGGGCCCGGCGCCGTCCCTCCTCGGCGCACCCCGCACGGGTCGGGCCCACAAATATCCGGCAGCATTCCGGAACACCCTCCTCCGCCCCCGGCGCCCTCCCGTCACCCGCACGCCGTACGGTCCGCAGACTCCGTGCGGGCTGAGGGGCCGGGGTGGGATGGGCCCTGGCAGGGGCGTTACGCGTTATTTGCGGCCCAAGTGCCGGGCTCCCATGACACTGCGGGGCAACGGGCCGTAAATAATGCAGCCCCAGAAGGGTCCGTCCCACCCCGGCCCCGACCCACCCACCGGGCAGGGAGAACCGCACCACGCGAGTGGCGCGGAACGGCCCCGGCCCGCCCACGCGCACAGGGAGACCACCAGACGTGACCGGCACGGATATGGACCCCTTCGGCACCGCCCACCTGCGCCGCGCCGTGCTGGATGCGTGGGCGGCCTCGCCCGCGCGGTTCCGGGAGGACGCCAACGCCGAGGAGGACCTCGCCCTCGGCGGCTACCGCGACCGCCTCGTCGTCGAGCTCGCCCAGAACGCCGCCGACGCCGCGGCCCGCGCCGGCGTGACCGGCCGCCTCCGGCTGACCCTGCGCGCCGCCGACGGCGGAGCGCCCGCCACGCTCGCCGCCGCCAACACCGGTGCGCCCCTCGACGCCGCCGGCGCCGAGTCCCTCTCCACGCTGCGCGCCTCCGCCAAGCGGGAGGACGAGGGCCGGGCCGTCGGCCGGTTCGGCGTCGGGTTCGCCGCCGTCCTCGCCGTCAGCGACGAGCCCGCCATCCTGGGCCGTACCGGCGGCGTCCGCTGGTCCCTCACCGAGGCCCGGGCCCTCGCGGACGCCGCCGGTGACGGCGCCCTGGCCGAGGAGATCCGGCGCCGCGAGGGCCACGTCCCGCTGCTGCGGCTCCCGCTGCCCGCCGAGGGCGAGGCGCCTGCCGGCTACGACACGGTGGTCGTGCTGCCCCTGCGCGACGGCGCCGCCGAGGACCTGACCGCCCGTCTCCTCGCGGGCGTCGACGACGCGCTGCTGCTGGCCCTGCCGGGCCTGACCGAGGTGGTCGTCGAGACGCCCGGCGACGGGGAGCGCACCCTGACGCGCCGCCAGGACGGCCCGTACGTCGTCGTCGAGGACTCCGCCGCGCCGCAGCCCACGCGCTGGCGCGTGCACCGCGACGGCGGGCCGCTGGAGCCCGCCCTGCTCGCGGACCGCCCGGTCGAGGAGCGACTGCGCCCGCACTGGTCGCTGACCTGGGCGGTCCCCGTCGACGCCGACGGCGCGCCCGCACGGCCCGCCACCGCGCCGGTCGTGCACGCCCCGACCCCGACCGACGAGCCCCTCGGGCTGCCGGCGCTGCTCATCGCGAGCTTCCCGCTGGAGCCCACCCGCCGTCACACGGCCCCCGGCCCGCTCACCGACTTCCTCACCGAGCGCGCGGCGGAGGCGTACGCCGCCCTGCTGCGGGACTGGCAGCCGGTGGGCACCGGAACCCTGGACCTGGTCCCGCCGCCGCTGGCCACGGGCGTGGTGGACGCGGAGCTGCGCCGCCGGGTGCTGGAGCGGCTGCCGCGCGTGGCGTTCCTGCCGGGCGCCGCGGGCGGGCCCGGCGAGGAGGAGCCCGTACCGCCGGCCGGTGCCGGTGTGGAGGGCATTCCCTGGACCGAGGGGCCGGACGCCTCCACCCAGCGGGCGGAGCCGTCCGCCCACGCCTGGGACGACCCTTTCGCGCACACCGCCGCCGGCGCCCCGCGGGCCCTGCGGCCGGTGGAGGCCGAGGTCGTGGAGGGCGCGGGCGCGGAGACCGTGGCGGTGCTGGCCGAGCTGTTCCCGAGCCTGCTGCCCGCGGGGCTGGAGCGCCGCCAGGAGCTGCGGGCGCTCGGCGTGGCGCGCGTGCCGCTCGGCGAGGTCATCGACCGCCTCGCGGGTGCCGAGCGCCCCGCGGACTGGTGGTGGCGGCTCTACGACAGCCTGGCCGGCGTCGACCCGGACCGGCTGACGGGCCTGCCCGTGCCGCTGGCCGACGGCCGGACGGCCGTCGGGCCCCGCCAGGTGCTGCTCCCGCCGGCCGACACGACCGGTTCGGAGCGCCTGTCGCGGCTGGGTCTGAAGGTCGCTCACCCCGACGCGGCCCACCCCCTGCTGGAGAAGCTGGGCGCCACGCCCAGTTCGCCGCGGGCCGTGCTGACGACCCCGCAGGTGCGGGCCGCCGTGGCCGCGTCGCTGGACGCGGAGGACGTCTGGGACGAGGAGGGGCTCGACAGCGACACGCTCGCCGAGGTCGTCCTCACCCTCGTACGGGACGCGGACCTCGCCCCCGGCGACGAGCCCTGGCTGGCCGCGCTGGCCCTCCCGGACGAGGACGGCGAGCTCGCCCCCGCCGGCGAACTGGTCTTCCCCGGCAGTGCCTTCGAGCGCGTGATCCGGCCAGGTGAGCTCGCCGCGTGCGACGCGGAGCTGGCCGGGCGCTGGGGCGAGCAGCCGCTGACGGCGGTGGGCGTGCTCGCGGACTTCGCGCTGGTGCGGGCCACGGACGTCGTCCTGGACCCGGACGAGCTCGAACCGCGCGACGGCGACTTCGCCGAGCCCGACGACGTGGGCCTGCTCGACGCGGTCGACGTCTGGTGCGAGGACGTCCTGGACCGGCTCCCGGACACGCCCGTGCCGCCCGTCGCGACGGAGATCGTCGCCGTCCGGGACCTCGACCTAGTCGACGACGACGCGTGGCCGGAGGCGTTCGCCCTGCTGTCCCGGCCGCCGCTGCGCGACGCGCTGACCGCGCCCGTGCGGGTGCTCCTGCCGGACGGCACGACCGAGTCCGTGCGCCCGTACACCGCGTGGTGGCTGCGCGGCCACCCCGTCCTGGACGGCCGCCGCCCCGCCGGGCTGCGGGTCAGGGGCGGCGACCCGCTGCTGGCGGGCCTCTACGAGGCCGCCGACGCGGCCGGCCTCGCCGACGAGCAGGTGCTGCGGGCGCTGGGCGTCCGGACGTCCGTGGCCGCGCTCCTCGACGAGCCCGGCGGCGCCGCGGAGCTGCTGGCCCGCCTCGCCGACCCGGACCTGCCGGTGACCCCCGCCCAGCTGCACGGCCTCTACAGCGCGCTGGCGGAGCTGGACCCGGAGGACGTGACGCTGCCGGACGACCTGCGGGCCGTGGTCGACGACGAGGTGCAGGTCGGGGACGCGACCGACGTGCTGGTCGCGGACGCCCCCGACCTGGTGCCCCTGGCGGCGGGCCACCCGCTGCTGCCCGTACGCCCGGACCGGGCGGCCGCTCTCGCCGAGCTGCTGCAGGTGCGGCGGGTGAGCGAGGTGTTCCCCGTGATCGTCCCGGCCGGCGAGGGCCGGCCGCGCGAGGTGCCGGAGGGCGTCCGCGTCCTGCTCCCGGGCGCGCCGTCGACGTACGTCGAGCACGAGGATCTGGTCGTCGGCGGCGTCGAGCTCGACTGGCGCTACGGCGAGGACGGCATCCTGCACGCCGCCACCCTGGAGGGCGTGGCGGCGGGCCTGGCCTGGGCGGCGGGAGCCTGGTCCCGCCGCTTCGAGGCGGCGGCGCTCCTGGAGGACCCGACCCGGACGGAGGAACTGGCGCGGGCGAGGTGGTTCGACTGACGACGCCCCAGCCCGCCCGGTGACGGCGACCCGGCCCGTCCGGCGGCAACAATCCAGCCCGGTCCCGGCGGCAGCAATCCGGCCCGTCCGGTGACGGCGATCCGGCCTGTCCGGGCGGCAGCAATCCGGCCTGTCCGGTGACGGCGATCCGGCCTGTCCCGGCGGCAGCAATCCGGCCTGTCCGGTGACGGCGATCCGGCCTGTCCCGGCGGCAGCGATCCGGCCCGTCCGGTGACGGCGATCCGGCCCGTCCGGCGACGACGATCCAGCCCGGTCCCGGCGGCAGCAATCCGGCCCGTCCGGTGACAGCGATCCGGCCTGTCCCGGCGGCGGCAATCCGGCCCGTCCGGCGACGACGATCCAGCCCGGTCCCGGCGGCAGCAATCCAGCCCGTCCGGCGATTGAGGACCGGGGTCCGGGGCGGAGCCCCGAAATCCGGGGGTCCGGGGGCCCGCCCCCGGTTTCGGGAAGGGGCGGGTAGGGGAAAACTCCGCCCCCCGCCCCCCGCGGCCTACCCTGGCAGTACGGCGAAGTACGCACGCACCCCCGGGAGGCCCCCATGACCCGGAAAGTCGCCGACTGCCGCAAGTACCCCAGCGAATCGCACTGCACCCTCACCATCTCCGGCGAGGAGGACGAGGTGCTCCGCGCGGCCGCCGAGCACGCCGTCTCCGTGCACCAGCACGAGGACACCCCCGAGCTGCGCGAGCAGATCCGCGGCCTGCTGGAGGACGAGAAGGCCGGTTCCTGAGGGGCGTGGCGGCGGCCGGCGGCTACGCCGGGAACCTCCGCCCCACCCACCGCCAGGTCACCTCCAGCGCCCCCGCGGCCACGGCCGCCACGGCGACGGCGGCCCACGGCATGGCCGTGCCGACCAGCTTCAGCGCGAAGAACCGCTGGAGCCAGGGCGTGGCGAGCACCGCCAGGAAGCCGGCCCCCATGGCCGCCACCAGCGCCACGCGCCACCACGTGTACGGGCGCGCGATGATCGCGAGCACCCACATCGAGATCAGGAAGAGCGCCAGCGTCGCCACGCTCGTCTCCGCGTCCAGCGCGCCCGCGCCGGAGTAGTAGTGGCGTGCCAGCAGGTACACCGCGAACGTGGCCGTCCCCGCGATGAGCCCCGCCGGAACGGCGTACCGCATCACCCGCCGCACGAAGTGCGGCTGCGCCCGTTCCTTGTTGGGCGAGAGGGCGAGGAAGAAGGCCGGTACGCCGATCGTCAGCGTCGACAGCAGGGTCAGATGGCGCGGCAGGAAGGGGTACGGCACGCGCGTGCACACCACCAGGATGGCCAGCAGCACCGAGTAGACGGTCTTGGTGAGGAACAGCGTCGCCACGCGCGTGATGTTGCCGATGACGCGCCTGCCCTCCGCCACGACCGAGGGCAGGGTGGCGAAGCTGTTGTTGAGCAGGACGATCTGGGCGACGGCCCGGGTGGCCTCCGAGCCGGAGCCCATGGAGACGCCGATGTCGGCGTCCTTCAGCGCGAGCACGTCGTTGACGCCGTCGCCGGTCATGGCGACCGTGTGCCCGCGTGACTGCAGGGCGCCGACCATGTCCCGCTTCTGCTGCGGGGTGACGCGCCCGAAGACCGCGCCCTCGTCCAGGGCCCGGCCCATGGCCTCCCGTTCCCCGGGCAGCCGCCGGGCGTCCACGGGCGCCGCGGAGCCGGGCAGGGCCAGCTTCGCGGCGACGGCGCCGACGGAGACGGCGTTGTCGCCGGAGATGACCTTGGCGGAGACGTCCTGCTCGGCGAAGTAGCGCAGGGTGTCCGCGGCGTCCGACCGCAGCCGCTGCTCCAGGACGACGAGCGCGGTGGGCCGCAGGCCCTCGGTGACGCGCGGGTCGTCCAGCCCGCGCCCCGCCCGCGCCAGCAGCAGCACCCGCAGCCCCCGGGCGTTGAGCTCCTCGACGTCGGTGAGCGCCGCGTCGCCGGGCGGCAGCAGGACGTCGGGCGCGCCGAGCAGCCAGTTGCCGCTGTCGTGGCCGGGGCCGTCGAGCGTGGCGCCGCTGTACTTGCGCGCCGAGGAGAACGGCAGCGCGCCGGTGCAGCGCCAGCCGCTGCCGTCGGGGTAGGCGTCGATGATGGCCTGCAGGCTGGCGTTGGGGTGGGGGTCGGCGTCCCCCAGGGCGCCGAGCACCTGGCGCACGTAGTCCTCGTCGGCCCGGGCGTCGGGCAGGACGCGCAGTTCGCTGACGTCCATGCCGCCCTCGGTGAGGGTGCCGGTCTTGTCGAGGCAGACGACGTCGACCCGGGCGAGCCCCTCGATGGCGGGCAGCTCCTGCACCAGGCACTGCTTGCGGCCCAGCCGGACGACGCCGACGGCGAAGGCGACGGAGGTCAGCAGCACCAGGCCCTCGGGGACCATCGGCACGATCCCGGCGACCATCCGCCGGACCGCTTCCTTCCAGTCGTGCTCCTGCACGACGAGCTGGCTGACGACGAGCCCGACGGCGGTGGGCAGCATCATCCACGTCACGTACTTGAGGATCAGGCTGATGCCGGTGCGCAGCTCGGAGTGGACGAGGGTGAAGCGGGACGCCTCCTCGGCGAGCTGGGCGGCGTAGGCCGCGCGGCCGACCTTGGTGGCGGTGAAGGCCCCGCCGCCGGCGACGACGAAGGAGCCGGACATGACCCTGTCGCCGGGCTGTTTCAGGACGGGGTCGGCCTCGCCGGTGAGCAGCGATTCGTCGATCTCCAGGCCGTCGGCCTCCACGACCTCGCCGTCGACGACGCACTTGTCGCCGGGGCCGAGCTCGACGAGGTCGCCGAGGACGATCTCCCCGGTGGCCAGGGACACGGCCGTGCCGTCGCGCCGGACGGTCGGTCTGGCCTCGCCGATGAGGGCGAGGGAGTCGAGGGTCTTCTTGGCGCGGAGTTCCTGGACGATGCCGATCGCGGTGTTGGCGATGATCACGAAGCCGAAGAGGCCGTCCTGGAGGGGCCCGACGACGAGGATGATCAGGAAGAGGACGCCGATGATGGCGTTGAACCGGGTGAAGACGTTGGCCCGGACGATGTCCGCCGTGGAGCGCGAGGACCGTACGGGGACGTCGTTGACCTCGCCCCGGGCCACGCGCTCGGCGACTTCGCGGGAGGTCAGGCCGCTGTGCCTCATCCTCCGACGGTAAGGCGCCCCCGCCCGCCCGGCCTTCCGGGACGCCGGGGACCGGCCACCGGCCGCGGGGTCTAGCGGACTTCGTCCGTCCCCGCCGCGTGGCGCTTGATCGCGGCGTCGCGCTTGCGCACGTACCAGACGCCGATCAGGCCGAGGCCGCCGCCGGCCAGGCACGTCCACAGCCACCACAGGTGCCCGTGGTCCTGGAACCAGCCGTAGAACGGCAGCTGGGCGAGGAAGAGGACGAACCACAGGATGGTGCCACCGGTGATGGTGGCCACGACGGGCCCCTCCAGCGGCTCGGGCGCCTCGTGCCTGGGTGTCCACTTCGTCATGGCGGCCAGCCTAGTGCGTCCTGTCGGAGGCGCAGCCGCGGAGCCCTTGTCCCGCCGGGGTCTACGCGCGGAGATAGCCAAGCGGCGTTTGTTTATTCATACTGAATCGAACCGGAATTGACTGGATGCTTTTGTTTGATCATCCAAGAAGCATCCAATTCATGATCCTTTTTGTTTGTTTCCCCGGCTCCGGCCGGCCCTCTCACGACTGAGGTCCCCGCATGACCACCTCGGCCACCCCTGCGGTCGACGAGCAGCAGCCGTCCCCCACGCCCCCCGGCGCCGCGAAGAACGCCTTCGACCGCTACTTCCGGATATCCGAGCGGGGTTCGTCCCTCGGCCGCGAGCTGCGCGGCGGTCTGGCCACCTTCTTTGCGATGGCCTACATCATCGTGCTGAACCCGATCATCCTCGGGGCAGGCCAGGACAAGTTCGGCCACCAGCTGGACAACGGCCAGCTGGTGACGGCCACGGCCCTGATGGCCGGGCTCAGCACCGTCCTCATGGGCGTGATCGGCAACGTGCCCATCGCCTGCGCCGCGGGCCTCGGCATCAACGCCGTCGTCTCGTTGCAGCTGGCGCCCAAGATGAGCTGGCCGGACGCGATGGGCATGGTCGTGCTGGCCGGCCTGGTCCTGATGCTCCTGGTCGCCTCGGGCCTGCGGCAGCGCGTCATGGACGCGATCCCCGCCGGGCTGCGCCGGGCGATCGCCATCGGCATCGGCCTGTTCATCTCGCTGATCGGCCTGGTGGACTCCGGCTTCGTCACCCGCAACCCCGACGCCGCCCATACGACCGTCCCCCTGGGCCTCGGCCAGGGCGGTCAGCTGCAGGGCTGGCCGGTGCTGGTGTTCGTCGCCGGGCTGGCGCTGACGTTCATCCTGCTCGTGCGGAAGGCGCCGGGCGCGATCCTCGTCGGCATCGTCGTGATGACGGTCGTGGCGATCGCCGTCAATGCGGTGGCGAAGATCCCGGACGCGAGCTGGGGCCTGTCCGTCCCGTCCATGCCGGACAAGATCGTGGACACCCCGGACTTCGGGCTGATCGGCGACGTCAGCCTCTTCGGCGGCTTCCACGAGGTCGGCCTGCTCACCGGCTGCCTGTTCGTCTTCACCGTGCTGCTGTCCGGCTTCTTCGACGCCATGGGCACGATCATCGGCGTCGGCGAGGAGGCCGGCCTGACGGACGAGAAGGGCCAGCTGCCCAACATGGGCAAGATCCTCATGATCGACGGCGTGGCGGTCGCCGCCGGCGGTGCCGGCTCGGCCTCGGCCAACACCTGCTTCGTGGAGTCCACGGCCGGTGTCGGCGAGGGCGCCCGCACGGGCGTGGCCAACCTGATGACGGGCGGCCTCTTCCTGCTCGCCCTCGTCTTCACCCCGCTGGCCACCGTGGTCCCCGCCCAGGCCGCCACCCCCGCGCTGGTCGTCGTCGGCTTCCTGATCATGGCGTCCAACGTCAAGGAGATCGACTGGAGCGACTTCACGATCGCGATCCCCGCGTTCCTGACGATCATCTCCATGCCGTTCACGTACTCGATCACCAACGGCATCGGCATCGGCGTCCTGTCCTTCATCCTGCTGCGGATCGCCGACAGGCGGGCGCGGGAGATCCCCTGGCTGCTCAACGCCGTGGGGCTGTGCTTCCTCGTCTACTTCATGCTGGACCCGATCGAGCGGATGCTGGGCGTGAAGTAGTACCTGCACCGCAGGAAACGGTCGTCGTGGGCGGCCGGGCGTGATGCCCGGCCGCCCACGTGTGCTTCCGTCCGCCCCACTGGCCCACTTTCTTTAGTTCAGGTAATGAGTTAATCTAATGAACATGCCGGATCTGTCCCGTGCCCCCGAACCGGGCGACGAAGCCGCCGTGAACGCTCTGCGCTCGGCCGTGATGCGGCTCTCGCGCAGGCTCAAGCACCAGCGCGTCGACGAGTCGCTGAGCCCCGCCGAGATGTCGGTGCTCGGCACCCTCGCCCGCTGTGGCTCGGCCACCCCGGGCGAGCTCGCCCGCAAGGAGCACGTCCAGCCGCCGTCGATGACCCGCATCGTCGCGCTGCTGGAGGGCAAGGGCCTGGTCAGGCTGGAGCCGCACCCCGAGGACCGCCGCCAGAAGGTGGTCCGCCAGACCGAGCAGGCCGAAACGATGCTCGAAGAGAGCCGGCGCAGGCGCAATGCCTGGCTCGCCGAACTGGCCGGGCAGCTCGACGACGAGGAGTGGGCGACGCTGCGCGCCGCCGCGCCCGTTCTGGAGAAACTCGCGCACCTGTAAGCGCCCGAGAAGGAGGCGAACGCACCTTGAGTACGGGACACGGAGCAGACTCCGCCCCCGCACCGAACCGCCACGACGACGCACGCACCACCCCCCTGCCGCGCACTCGGCGCACTTCCAAGGGGGGCACGTTCAGCTCGCTCCGCATCCGCAACTACCGGCTCTTCGCCACCGGCCAGGTGGTGTCCAACACCGGCACCTGGATGCAGCGCATAGCCCAGGACTGGCTCGTCCTCGGCCTCACCGGCTCCTCCACCGCCGTCGGCATCACCACGGCACTGCAGTTCCTTCCCATGCTGCTGCTCGGCCTCTACGGCGGCGTGATCGCCGACCGCTGCCCCAAGCGGCCGCTGCTGCTGATCACCCAGTCCGCGATGGCCGTCACCGGCCTCGCGCTCGGCGTGCTCACCCTCACCGGGCACGTGCAGGTCTGGCACGTCTACCTCACGGCGCTCGCGCTCGGCCTCGTCACGGTCGTCGACAACCCCGCCCGGCAGGCGTTCGTCGTCGAGATGGTCGGCCCGTCCGACCTGCGCAACGCCGTCAGCCTCAACTCCGCCAACTTCCAGTCCGCCCGCCTCGTCGGCCCGGCCGTCGCCGGTGTGCTGATCACCGCGATGGGCAGCGGCTGGGCGTTCCTGCTCAACGGGCTGTCCTTCGCCGCACCCATCGCCGCGCTGCTGCTGATGCGCACGGGCGAACTGCACAAGGTCGACCGCGCCCCGCGGGCCAAGGGACAGCTGCGCGAGGGCCTGAGCCATGTGGCCGGGCGCCCGGAGCTGATCTGGCCGATCGTCCTGGTCGGCTTCATCGGCACCTTCGGCTTCAACTTCCCCATCTGGCTCACGGCGTACGTCAACGACGTCTTCCACGCCGGGGCCGGCACGTACGGCCTGCTCAACACCCTGATGGCGGGCGGTTCGCTGACCGGCGCCCTGCTCGCGGCGCGCCGGGGCACCTCGCGGATGCGGATGCTGGTCGGCGCGGCGGCGGCCTTCGGGGCGCTGGAGATCGCGGCGGCGCTGGCGCCCTCGTTCTGGGTCTTCGCGCTGCTGCTCGTGCCCATCGGCATGTGCGGCCTGACGATCAACGTCACCGCCAACTCGGGCCTGCAGATGGCCTCGGACCCGGCCCTGCGGGGGCGGGTGATGAGCCTGTTCATGATGGTCTTCATGGGGGGTGCGCCGCTGGGCGCGCCGCTGATCGGCTGGGTCACCGACGCGTACGGGCCCCGGGTCGGCTTCCTCGCCGGGGGCGCGGTCTCGGCGCTGGCCGCGGTCGCGATCGGCTTCGCGCTGGCCCGCTCGGGCGGGCTGCGCCTGAAGATCGACCTGCGCCGCGGACGCCGGCACGTGACGTTCGTCCCGCGGCAGCGGACCGCCGCTCCCCGTCCGGACGAGGTGACGGCCGTGGCGTGACGGCGTGGCGGCGTGAGGCGTGGTCGCCGGGTCGGTGGGCGTGGCGTGGCGGCGTGAGGCGCGGTCGCCGGGTCGGCGGGCGTGGTGTGACGGCGTGGCCGCCGGGCGACGTCGCACCGCCCCGGCGGCCGCCCGCCGGGGGAGACTGGCCGCATGCGACTGTTCGCCGCGGTGATCCCGCCCGGACCCGCCATCGACGAACTGGCGGCCGAAGTGGCGCAATTGCGCGCCGCGCTCCCCGACCGGCACGGCCGGCTGCGCTGGACCGAGCCGGCCATGTGGCACTTCACGCTCGCCTTCCTCGGCGAGGTCGAGGAGACCCTGCTGCCCGAGCTGGGCGAGCGTCTCGCCCGCGCCGCCCACCGGCATCCGGCGCACGAGCTGCGGTTCGCCGGGGGCGGCCGGTTCGGCGACCGGATCCTGTGGGTCGGGGCGACCGGCTCGCTGGAGACCCTGGGCGGCCTCGCCCGCTCCACCGCCGCCGGCGCCCGGCGGGCCGGGGTGCGGATGGACGACGCCAGGCCCTTCCGCCCCCACCTCACCCTCGCCCGGGCCACCGGGCACGTGAACCTGCGGCCGTACGCCGAGGAGCTGGCGGAGTTCCGCGGCCGCCGGTGGCCCGTCGAGCGCCTGGAGCTCGTCCGCAGCCGCCTGCCGGCCTCCGGGGTGCCCGGGGAGCGCCCCCGCTACGAGACCGTGGCGGCCTGGCCGCTGGGCACCCGGCGAGCACAGTGAGCGGTCCGGTTACGCTCAAGGGGTGGACCCGAAGACCAGGAACCGGATCATGACCGGTGCGCTCGCCGTGATGCTCGTCGTCGTCGCCGTGGTGGCCGCGGTGAAGTGACGGCGGCGCCCGGACGCGTCCGGACACGCCGACGGACACGCCGACGGACACGCGCCCCAACACGCGGAGGGCGGCCTGTGCCGGGATACCGGCGAATCACGCTGGTACGGTCCCGGCCCCGGGCGCTGATCGGAAGGCGGGGTTCCGGATGGTCCATGCCGTGCTGCACGCGCTCTCCATCGCCGGGTCCATGACCTGGGAGATCACCTGGGCGCTGATCCTCGGCTTCGCCCTGTCCGCCGTCGTCCAGGCCCTCGTGCGCACCTCGGCCGTCGTCTCGCTGCTGGGCGACGACCGCCCCCGGGCGCTCGCCGCCGCGGCCGGGCTGGGCGCGGCGTCGTCCTCCTGCTCGTACGCCGCCGTCGCGCTGGCCCGTTCGCTGTTCGTCAAGGGGGCACACTTCACGTCCGCCATGGCCTTCGAGATCGCCTCCACCAACCTGGTGGTCGAGCTGGGCGTCATCCTCGCCCTGCTGATGGGCTGGCAGTTCACCGCCGCGGAGTTCGCCGGCGGGATCGTGATGATCGCGGTCCTGGCCGTGCTCTTCCGGCTGCTGCTCCGCGAGGCGCTGCTGCGCAGCGCGCGGGAGCAGGCCGGACGCGGGGTGGCGGGTGCCATGGAGGGCCATGCGGCGATGGACATGTCGGTCCGGGGCGAGGGGTCGTTCGTCCACCGCCTGCTGTCGCGCGAGGGGCTCACCGCCACCTCCCACGTCTTCGTCATGGAGTGGGCGGCGATCCTGCGCGATCTGGTGCTCGGCCTGCTCATCGCGGGTGCGATCGCCGCGTGGGTGCCCGAGGACTTCTGGCGCGCGTTCTTCTTCGAGGGCAACCCGCTGCTGGCGAAGCTGTGGGGCCCGCTGGTGGGGCCGCTGGTGGCGATCGCGTCGTTCGTCTGCTCGATCGGCAACGTGCCGCTGGCGGTGGTGCTGTGGAAGGGCGGCATCAGCTTCGGGGGCGTTGTGGCGTTCGTCTTCGCGGACCTGCTGATCCTGCCGATCCTCAGCATCTACCGGAAGTACTACGGGCGGCGGATGGCGCTGTTCCTGCTCGGCACGTTCTACGCGGCGGCGGTGGTGGCGGGCTACGCCGTGGAGGTCGTCTTCGGGGGCCTCGGCCTGATCCCGGACCAGGCGGACGCGAAGATCCCGGCGGAGGGCGTGCACTGGAACTACACGACGTACCTCAACATCGTCTTCCTGCTGCTGGCCGCGGTGCTGGTGGCGCGCTTCCTGGCCACGGGCGGGCGGCGCATGCTCCGGACGATGAGCGGGTGACGGGCGCGGGTCACCCTTGCCTGGAGCGGACTCGAAGGCGTTGGCTGGGCGCATGGAGTACACGCAGCTCGGACGCACGGGACTCAAGGTCAGCCGGCTCGTCCTCGGCACCATGAACTTCGGCCCGCAGACCGAAGAGGCCGAGAGCCACGCCATCATGGACGCCGCCCTGGACGCGGGCCTGAACTTCTTCGACACCGCCAACGTCTACGGCTGGGGCGAGAACAAGGGCCGCACCGAGACCATCATCGGCAACTGGTTCGCCAAGGGCGGCGGCCGCCGCGAGAAGGTCGTCATCGCCACCAAGGTGTTCGGCGGCATGGACGGCGACCGGGAGCCGTGGCCGAACCACGACCGGCTCTCCGCGATCAACATCCGCCGGGCCGTCGACGCCAGCCTCAAGCGGCTGCGGACCGACCACATCGACCTCTACCAGTTCCACCACATCGACCGTCTGACTCCCTTCGAGGAGATCTGGCAGGCCATCGACGTCCTCGTCCAGCAGGGCAAGATCGTCTATGCCGGGTCCTCGAACTTCCCCGGCTACAAGATCGCCCAGGCGAACGAACTGGCCGGGCGGCGGGGCACGGTCGGCCTCGTCAGCGAGCAGTGCCTGTACAACCTCGCCGAGCGGCGCGCCGAGATGGAGGTCATCCCCGCGGCGCGGGAGTACGGCCTGGGCGTCATCCCCTGGTCGCCGCTGCACGGCGGCCTGCTCGGTGGCGTGATCAAGAAGGAGAACGAGGGCGGGCGCCGCGCGTCCGGGCGGTCGGCGGACGCCCTGGCCGACACGGCCGTGCGGGCGCAGGTCCAGGCGTACGAGGACCTGCTCGACAAGCACGGCATCGAGCCGGGCGAAGCGGCCCTGGCCTGGCTCCTGACCCGGCCCGGTGTCACCGCCCCGATCGTCGGCCCGCGCACGCAGGCGCAGTTGGAGAGCGCGCTGCGGGCGGTGGAGCTGGAGCTGGGCGACGAGCTGCTGACGGGGCTGGACGGCATCTTCCCGGGTCCGGGGCCGTCGCCGGAGGCGTTCGCGTGGTGAGCTGAACGAGCCGGTGCGCGGTGTTCTCGTGCGGGCTCGCGTATGGGTCGGGTCCGTACGAGGACGCGGCGCCTCAGTGGCGCCTCAGCGGTGGGAGAGGGCGGGCGCGTAGGGGCCGGCCACGTCCCACGCCTGGTGCAGCGCGGTGGCGAAGGCGGCGGCGAGGAGGTGCTCGCCGGCGGCGTTCGGGTGCGTCCCGTCGTAGGTGTCCCGGTCGATGTCCCAGCCCTGGGGGGAAGAGGCGAGCAGCAGGGGGGACGTGGGCTCGTCGAGGTCGGCGACGGCCTTGCCCAGCAGCTCGTTGAAGCGCTCGCACTCGGCGGCGAACGGCGGGTCGGCGAGCGCGCGGACGTTGGGGATCACCGGCATCAGCACGGCCCGGATCCGCGGGTTGGCCTCGCGGGCCTCGGCGAAGAAGCGGCGGACGTTGGCGGCGGTCTGGTCGGCGTCGGTGTAGAAGCCGAGGTCTATGAGGCCGAGGGAGATCAGCAGGGTGTCCGCCTTGCCCTGGCGGACGGCGTCGCCGATGAGCGGCGCCATGTGCAGCCAGCCCTCGCCCCAGCCGGCGAGGTGACCGCGGCAGCGCTCGGGGAAGCCGGGGTCGCCGTAGTCGAGCGATCCGGCCTCGCCGGTGGAGGGGTCGTACAGCTCGCGGCGCGGCCCGACGATCTTGTAGGGGGCGCCGTAGGAGGCGTTGAGGTGTTGCCACATGCGGTAGCGCCATGTGTGGTCACCGGCGCTACCGATCGTCATCGAGTCGCCGACGAACATGATTCGCATGCGGGTCATCTTCGCAGGTCGCGCCGGGGCCGGGGATGTGACGGCGACCACCCGGCGGCGGGGGCCCGGCCGGGGCGCGGCCCGTTGTCAGTGGGTGCCCCTAGATTGACCGTCATGTCGGGGGGACGCCTTCACGGGGGCGTTTTCCGCTCTGTCCGTGTGCCCGGCCCGGGCACGACCTTGGGGGGTTGCAGTGAGCAAGATCGTCGCGCTGGTGTACCTGTCGCTGGACGGCGTCATGGAGAGCCCGTCCTGGACCGCTCCGTACTTCGACGACGAGCACGGCGCGTACGCGCACCGGCAGCTGTTCGCCGCGGACGCGCTGCTGCTGGGACGCGAGACGTACGAGGGCTTCGTTCAGGCGTGGCCGGGCATGACGGACGAGGACGGCTTCGCCGACCGGATGAACTCGATGCCCAAGCACGTCGCCAGCACCACGCTGCGGACGACGGAGTGGAACGCCGCCCTGATCGAAGGCGACCTCGCGAAGGAGGTCGCCGCGCTCAAGGAGCAGTACGAGAACGACATCCTCGTCTACGGAAGCGGCGCGCTGATCCGCTCGCTCATAGCCGAGGGCCTGGTGGACGAGCTGAAGCTCTGGATCCACCCGGTGGTGGTCGGCAAGGGCAAGCGCCTCTTCCCGGAGGGCACGCCGACGTCGACGTGGGTGCCCTCCGGGACGACCGCGTTCACGTCGGGGGCCATGGTGCTCGACTACCGTCCGGCCGGGCAGGAGTAGCCGGCGGGGGCAGACTCGTCGTGGGGCTGCCCCCCTCGCCGGACTGCGCGGTCAGTCGCCCTGGCCGGGGGGTACGGGCAGGGGCCCGTACACACGTTCCGCGGCGGCGAACCGGTGCTTCTCCGCCTGCTCCGGCGGCCGCAGGTTGGTGGCGTACGCCTGCCAGCTGAAGCCGTTGGGGTGCTGGAGCCGGACGAGGCCGTCCGCCGATTCGACGACCAGGCCGACGCCGCTGGTGAAGGTGTCCACGGCAAGGATGCCGAGGGGGACGTCCGGAACGCTCACTTGCCCCACCTGCCACGGGCGTTCACGGTCTGCGCCGTGGCGCTGGGCCGCTCGGTGTCGGTGGCGGCTCATGGGCCGCCGGTGTGGGGGAGGGAGATGACGGCGGGTCGGGGCGGACGTGGTGGCGTGGGCGGGGAAGGGGGCGCGGTGCGGATGAGTCGCGCTCTCGTCCGTGCAAGGAGTCGGGCGATACGCTCTTTCATGTCATCAGCTCCTTGAGGCTGGTGGCCATGCCCCCGGACCGGTCGGACGGTCGCGGGGGTCTGTCATGTGACTCACGACAAGTTACCTAGACCCCCCTGTCCATGCCTAGACAAGTACAGTACTGTCTATGTTCGGCTGCATATTGATGCATACAGTCATGGGTCGTGATGAAGTTTGACCCGACGCGACCGAAGTGGGCCCAGATCGCTGAGGAGATCCGCAAGCGGATCGCGACCGGCGAGTACCCGCCCGACCACCTGATCTCCGAAGTGCGCATGGAGCAGGAGTTCGACGTGGCGCGAGGGACGGTGCGCAAGGTCACCGCGGCGCTGCGCGAAGAGGGTCTGATCATCACCACCCCGGGAATGGGCTCGTTCGTCGCACGGCGCTAGCCGACCGGTCGGGTCGCTGCCTAGGCTCTGTCGCATGCCGCAGCACCCCAACGTCGAAGCCGCCGTCCGGTACCACGAGGCGGTCTCCCGGGGGGTCGCCGGGGAGGAACTGGCCCGCTTCTTCCACGAGGAGGCGGTGCAACAGGAGTTCCCCAACGCCCTCTTCCCCGACGGCGTCCGCCGCCATCTGCCGGATGTGCTCCAGGCCGCGGAGCGCGGCCGCGAGGTCATCGCTCACCAGCGGTTCGAGGTGCACAATGCGGTGGCGGCCGGCGACCAGGTCGCTCTCGAAGTCGCCTGGACCGGCACGCTCGCCGTCCCGCTGGGCGACCTCCCCGTAGGCCACGTACTCCGTGCGCACATCGCGGTCTTCCTCGAATTCCGCGACGGAAAGATCCGCGCGCAGCGCAACTACGACTGCTATGAACGTCCCGCGGACCGGCCGGCAGGTACGGTTTGATCATGGACATATCCAGTGTTGTCAGGGCAACCGCGCGGCGCCTCCTCGGGGAACTGGGCGCCGGCGGGCTGTCCCTCGAAGCCGTGGCCGACGGCGCCGGTCTTGCGGTCGCCGAGGTCACCGGCGTCTTCCCGCACCGGGACGACCTGCTGACCGCGCTGCTCGTCGACGCCTACAACGAGTCCGGCGCGGCGATGGAGCAGGCCGACCAGGCGGCCAAGGACGCCGACGCGCCGACGGGGGCGCGCTTCCTCGCGGCCGCCCGCGCACTGCGGACGTGGTCCCTCGGCAGCCCCGCCGAATTCGCGCTGGTCTACGGTTCGCCCGTTCCCGGATACCACGCACCCCAGGACACGGTCCCGCCCGCGTCCCGCACGCCGGCCGTGCTGGCCGGCATCGTGCGTTCCGCGCTCGAAGCCGGTGAACTCGCCCCGCCGCGACGGGCGGTGCCCGGGCCGCCGCTGATCCGGCCCGAGGCGGCCGCGCTGTTCGGCAGCGTGCCCGAAGCGCCGTTCGCGGACGTCATCGAGCGTGGCATCGTGCTGTGGAGCAACCTGATCGGTCTCCTGGCGTTCGAGGTCTTCGCCCGTACGCACGACAGCGTCCTCGACCAGTCCGACTTCTTCGACTTCGCCATCGCGGTGTCGGCCGAAGGCGTCGGGCTCGCGGTGCCCCTGGACTAGGGCGTGTCCGATGGCTCTTTGATGAGATCGCGGAGCCAGATCACGATGGCTGCGGTGGTCAGCGTGCCGTG
>NZ_BMVB01000034.1 GCF_014650495.1 Streptomyces cinnamoneus
GATCCGTTTTCCGTTCCGTTTCCGGTCTGGAATTCGTTTCCGGCTCCCTGTTGGAGCGGGGTTCCGACTTTATCAGATTTATCTGAGCCGGATTTCCGCCGCCTTGCCGGAACCTCCCCCTGCACACGAAGTGTTGGGGCGTTCCCGCTGCGGTGGAGACGTAAACGTACTGGACGGCCGCGCCCTGATGCAAATCGGCGCAGGGGCGGCCGCCCATACGGCTGAGGCTTCGTCAGACCTCGACGACGATCGGCATGATCATCGGGCGTCGGCGGTAGCTGTCGGACACCCACTTGCCGACCGAACGGCGCACCAGCTGCTGCAGCTGGTGGGGCTCGGCCACGCCGTCGGCGGCGGCCTTGGCGATGGCTTCCTCGATCTTCGGGACGACGGCGTTGAACGCCGCGTCGTCGATGCCCGAGCCGCGTGCCTGGATCTGCGGGCCGCTGACGACCTTGCCGGTCGTGCTGTCGACGACCACGAAGACGGAGATGATGCCTTCGTCGCCGAGGATGCGGCGGTCCTTGAGCGAAGCCTCGGTGACGTCGCCGACCGAGAGCCCGTCGACGTACACGTAGCCGGCCTGGACCTTGCCGACGATCCGCGCCTTGCCGTCCACGAGGTCCACCACGACGCCGTCCTCGGCGATGACGATGTGGTCCTTGGGGATGCCCGTCAGGGCACCGAGCTCGGCGTTGGCCCGCAGGTGGCGCCACTCGCCGTGCACCGGCATCAGGTTCTTCGGCTTGCAGATGTTGTAGAAGTACAGCAGCTCGCCGGCCGAGGCGTGGCCCGAGACGTGGACGCGGGCGTTGCCCTTGTGGACGACGTTGGCGCCCCAGCGGGTCAGGCCGTTGATCACGCGGTAGACCGCGTTCTCGTTGCCGGGGATGAGCGACGACGCCAGGATCACGGTGTCGCCCTGGACGATGCGGATCTGGTGGTCGCGGTTGGCCATGCGCGACAGTGCCGCCATCGGCTCGCCCTGCGAGCCGGTGCAGACGAGCACGACCTCGTCGTCCGGCAGGTCGTCGAGGGTCTTGACGTCCACGACGAGACCGGCGGGGATGCGCAGGTAGCCCAGGTCGCGGGCGATGCCCATGTTGCGGACCATCGAGCGGCCGACGAAGGCGACGCGCCTGCCGTACTCGTGCGCGGCGTCCAGGATCTGCTGGATGCGGTGGACGTGGCTGGCGAAGCTGGCCACGATGATGCGCTTCTGGGCGCCCGCGAACACCTGGCGCAGGACGCCGGAGATGTCGCGCTCCGGCGGGACGAAGCCGGGGACCTCGGCGTTCGTGGAGTCCACGAGCAGCAGGTCGATGCCCTCCTCGCCGAGCTTGGCGAAGGCCGGGAGGTCGGTGAGGCGGCGGTCCAGCGGGAGCTGGTCCATCTTGAAGTCACCGGTGTGCACGGCCATGCCGGCGGGGGTGCGGATGGCGACGGCCAGGGCGTCCGGGATGGAGTGGTTGACCGCGACGAACTCGCACTCGAACGGACCGATGCGCTCGCGGTGGCCCTCCACGACCTCAAGGGTGTAGGGGCGGATGCGGTGCTCCTGGAGCTTGGCCTCGATGAGGGCCAGGGTCAGCTTGGAGCCGATCAGCGGGATGTCCGGCTTCTCGCGGAGCAGGTAGGGGACGCCACCGATGTGGTCCTCGTGACCGTGGGTGAGGACGATGCCGTCGATGTCGTCCAGGCGGTCCCGGATGGACGTGAAGTCGGGCAGGATGAGGTCGACTCCGGGCTGCTCCTCCTCGGGGAAGAGCACTCCGCAGTCGACGATCAGCAGACGGCCGCCGTATTCGAAGACCGTCATGTTGCGGCCGATCTCGCCCAGGCCGCCGAGCGGGGTGACGCGCAGGCCGCCCTCGGGCAGCTTCGGCGGCGGGCCGAGTTCAGGGTGCGGGTGGCTCAAAAGACTCTCCTCACCACGCGCGCCGCTCGCCCTTCCTGGACAGGGCTCAGGACGTGGGGACGCATGGCGCGCATGACATTCGTGCAGATGCGGTTTCGGCTGTATTCAGTCGGTATTCAGTTGTGAAGTCTGGTGCTACAGCTGTACCCCGCCCGCGGCGAGATCGCGCTTCAGCTGCTCGGTCTGCTCCTCGGTGAGCTCGACGAGCGGGAGCCGCAGCGGTCCGGCGGGCAGGCCCTGCAGCGCGAGGGCGGCCTTGGTGGTCATGACGCCCTGGGTGCGGAACATGCCGGTGTAGACGGGCAGCAGCCGGCGGTGGATCTCGGCGGCCTTGACGGCGTCGCCGGACCGGTGGGCCTCCAGCAGGGCGCGCAGCTCCGGGGCGACGACGTGGCCGACGACGGAGACGAAGCCCGCGGCGCCGATGGACAGCAGCGGCAGGTTGAGCATGTCGTCGCCGGAGTACCAGGCGAGGCCCGAGCGGGCCATGGCCCAGCCGGCGGCGGAGAGGTCGCCCTTGGCGTCCTTGTTGGCGACGATGCGGGGGTGCTCGGCGAGCCGGACCATGGTCTCGGTCTCCAGCTGCACGCCGCTGCGGCCCGGGATGTCGTAGAGCATCACCGGGAGCTCCGTGGCGTCCGCGATGGCGGTGAAGTGCCGGCGGAGGCCCTCCTGCGGGGGCTTGTTGTAGTACGGGGTCACCACGAGGAGGCCGTGGGCGCCCGCCTGCTCGGCGGCGCGGGCGAGCTCGATGCTGTGACGGGTGTCGTTGGTTCCGGCTCCGGCAACGACGTGGGCGCGGTCTCCGACCGCCTCGACCACGGCACGTACGAGCTGGGCTTTCTCCGCATCGCTGGTGGTGGGCGACTCACCGGTGGTGCCGTTGACGACGAGGCCGTCGTTGCCCGCGTCCACGAGGTGGGCGGCAAGGCGCTGTGCGCCGTCGAGATCGAGAGCGCCCTCGGCCGTGAAGGGGGTGACCATCGCGGTCAGGACCCGTCCGAAGGGCGTGTGCGGTGTGGAGGTCGGAGCCATGGGGGTCACGCTACTCGTTGCTCACCGTGAGGTGCCCCCTCGGGGAGTGCGAAGTGGATCCCGGCACTGCCTGCTCGGGGGTTCAAGCAGTGCCGGGTCCGTTTTTTCAGCCTAGATGAAGGTGACGAAACGCCGCAATACGGACACCTGACTCGGAGGGGGCCTGGCGACGTCCGCACCACGGTGCGTTACGGCGCGACGCGGCCGTTCTTGTTGAACGCGGCGTAGGTGAGCGGCATGAGCTTGGCCCACTCCGCCTCCATCTTCTCGCCCACCATCTCGATCTCGCGCTGCGGGAAGGAAGGGACCGCCGCCAGCTCGTGCTGCGTGCGCAGGCCGAGGAAGTGCATCAGCGAGCGGGCGTTGCAGGTGGCGTACATCGACGAGAACAGGCCCACCGGCAGGACCGAGCGGGCGACCTCGCGGGCCACGCCGGCGGCCAGCATCTCCTGGTACGCCTCGTACGCCCGGCGGTAGCTGTCCTCCATGACCCGGCCGGTCAGCTCGTGCTGGGCCTCGGTGCCCTCGACGAAGACGTACTTGCCCGGGCGGCCCTCCTGGACCAGCTTGCGGGACTCCCCCGGGACGTAGAAGACGGGCTCCAGCTCGCGGTAGCGGCCGGACTCCTCGTTGTAGGACCAGCCCACGCGGTGGCGCATGAACTCACGGAAGACGAAGATCGGCGCACTGATGAAGAAGGTCATCGAGTTGTGCTCGAAGGGGCTGCCGTGGCGGTCGCGCATCAGGTAGTTGATCAGTCCCTTGGACCGCTCGGGGTCCTTGCTGATCTCTTCGAGGGACTGCTCGCCGGCCGTGGAGACGCGGGCCGCCCACAGCACGTCGGTGTCGGCGGCGCTGTGCTTGACCAGCTCGACGGTCACATCGCTGCGAAACGTCGGCTTGGCGTCCTCGGTGGGGGTGTCGGTCACCGGCGGGGTCCTTCCCTTGTTGCATGTGCTGGGCCGCTGCCAAGCCTAAGGGCCGCCACTGACACCCGGCCGCCGCCGGGCCCGGCCCCCTGCCACAGCGGGGCCCGGGACGCCAGTTGAGATTTTTCACAGAAGTTACGAAAAACGGGCACCTATGAACGAGTTCGAGCGTCTTTCTGTATGACAGCAGAGTCTTCGAGGTTCCTAGGAGAGCCCTTCATGTTCCGCCGGCGAGAGCCCGTGCCGTTCGCCTTCGTCGCCGAGGCCGAGCGCTACCGCAGCAACGTCACGCCGCCGCCCCGAGATCGTGCCAGCCGCTCCGAGATAGCCGGGCGGACCCTGGTGGGGCTGACGGTCGCGGCGGGGCTCATCGGTGCGCTGCTGTTCGGCATCCCGTCCCTGGAAACCGGTCCGCAGCACAAGCCCCACACCCAGCAGTCCGAAGCCAACGCGGGCCGCTGATCAGCAGCCGCTGACCAGCGGGTACCCTCACCCGGCACAGCACTTCGAGCGTGCGTACGAGTGAGGAACCCGTCGTGCCCCTGCCCTTCCTGACAGCCGACCGCGACGGCGCCGCAACCGACGTCGCGACCGGAACCGCCGTGTCACCGCCCCGCGAGGCGCCAGAAGACATGTACGAGAGCCGCCACCTCCGCTGGCGGCGCCCGTACCACCCCGGTCCGCTGCGGGTGGGTGGCACGGCGGTGGTGCTTCTGCTGGCCGCCTGCGTCCTCTTCTCCGGCGTGATCATCGCCCTCGCCGGTTCGCTGCCCGGGGCGGGCATCTGCGTCGCCGTCGCCGCGCTCCTGATCACGATCGCCTTCCGGCTCGTGCGGACCGGCATCTGGGTGGGCCCGAAGGGGCTGCGGCAGCTGAGCCTGCTGTCGGGCACCACGCTGTCGTGGGCCGACGTGGCCGGCGTCCGCACCGTCCAGCAGCCCGTCCGCCTGCTCGGCCTGCCCCGCACGGTCCAGGGTCAGGTGCTGGTCGTGGAGCGTACGCAGGGCAAAGCGCTGCCGGCGCTGGTGAGCGACCAGGGAGCCGACTTCCTCGGGCGCCCGCGGGCCTTCGCCGAGACGGCCCTCGCCGTCGAGGACGAGGTGGCGGAGTTCAAGGGCTGAGAGCCGCCGGGGGCCGTGCCCCCGGCGTGCGCGTTCATGCGGAAGCTTCCGCATGAAGCTTCCGCGTGAACCTTCCGGAGACCGGCCCCTCGGGCGTCATGCGCCGGAGGGGCTGGCCTTTCCGTCGTGCAGCGCGATCGCGTGCTGCATCGCCTTGCGGGCCCGCGGGGTGTCACGAGCGTCGTGGTAGGCGACGGCCAGGCGGAACCACGAGCGCCAGTCCCCCGGCGCCTCCTCGGTCTCCTCCCGCCGCTTGGCGAAGACGGCGTCCGCGGAGTCGCGGTCGATACGGCCGCCGGGGGTCCGCACCAGCTCGTCGACCGGCAGCCCGCCCTCGGCCTCCAGTTCCCGCGCCAGCCGGTCGGCGTCCCGCGCGAACTTGGTGGTCCGGTACAGGAACCAGGCCCCGATGAACGGCAGCACCAGCACCGCCAGCCCGAACGGCACGGTGATGACCGTGCCCTGCTGGATGAGCATCACACCGCGGCTGCCGACCAGGACGAAGTAGACGACCAGGACGGCGGCCAGGGCGAAGTAGACGACTTTCGCACGCACGCTGATCAGCCCAGGTCCAGGAAGTGTTCCAGGCCGAACGTCAGCCCCGGCGTGCTCACCACGCGCCGCGCGCCGAGCAGGATGCCCGGCATGAAGCAGCTGTGGTGCAGCGAGTCGTGCCGGATGGTGAGCGTCTCGCCGGTGTCCCCGAAGAGCACCTCCTGGTGGGCGAGCAGCCCGCGCAGCCGCACGGCGTGCACCGGCACCCCGTCGACGTCCGCGCCGCGCGCGCCCTCCAGGGCCGTGGACGTGGCGTCCGGCTGCGGCGCGCAGCCCGCCTCGCGCCGCGCCGCCGCGATGAGCTGCGCGGTGCGGGTGGCGGTGCCCGAGGGGGCGTCCGCCTTGTTCGGGTGGTGCAGCTCCACGACCTCGACGGACTCGAAGAAGCGGGCCGCCTGCTGGGCGAAGGCCATGGTGAGGACCGCGCCGATGGAGAAGTTCGGGGCGATGAGCACGCCCGTGGACGGCGAGGCCGCCAGCCAGGACCTCAGCTGCTCCAGGCGGTCCTCGGTCCAGCCGGTGGTGCCGACGACGCCGTGGATGCCGTTGCGGACGCAGAAGTCCAGGTTGTCCATGACCGAGTCGGGGTGGGTCAGCTCGACCGCGACCTGGGCACGGGCCTCGGTCAGGGCGTCCAGGCTGTCGCCCCGGCCCAGCGCGGCCACCAGCTCCATGTCCTCGGCGGCCTCCACGGCCCGTACGGCCTCGGAGCCGATCCGGCCCTTGGCGCCGATGACGGCGACGCGCAGCTTGCTCATCGTCCCTGCTTCCTTTTCAACCATCGACTCAGCGATTTAAGAAACGGCCTCGTGCAGGCGCGCGGCCTGCTTGTCCTTCAGCGGGCCGATGACGGACAGCGAAGGACGCTGCCCCAGTACATCGCGGGCCACCTCGCGGATCTCGTCCGGGGTGACGGTCGCGATGCGGGCCAGCATGTCGCTCACCGACATCTGGTCGCCCCAGCACAGCTCGCTCTTGCCGATGCGGTTCATCAGCGCGCCCGTGTCCTCCAGGCCGAGGACGGTGGAGCCGGAGAGCTGGCCGATGGCGCGGCCGATCTCCTCGTCCGACAGGCCCTCGGTCGCGACGCGGTCCAGCTCGTCGCGGCAGATCCGCAGCACGTCGTGGACCTGGTTCGGACGACAGCCGGCGTAGACGCCGAAGAGGCCGCAGTCGGCGAAGCCCGAGGTGTAGGAGTAGACGGAGTACGCAAGGCCGCGCTTCTCCCGGACCTCCTGGAAGAGGCGGGAGCTCATGCCGCCGCCGAGGGCGGTGTTGAGCACGCCGAGCGCCCAGCGGCGCTCGTCGGTGCGGGCGAGGCCCGGCATGCCGAGGACGACGTGCGCCTGCTCCGTCTTGCGGCCCAGCACCTCCACGCGGCCCGCGGTGCGGATCGTCTTGGTGCCGGCGCGCGGGGCCACGGGCACCGCGTCCGGACGGCCCAGGGCTCCCGCCTTCTCGAAGGCGGCGCGGACCTGGCGGACGACCTTGGCGTGGTCGACGTTGCCCGCGGCGGCCACGACCAGGTGGGTCGGGTCGTAGTGCTTCTTGTAGAAGCGGGCGATCTGGTCGCGGGTGAGCGCGTTGATCGTGTCCACGGTGCCGAGCACCGGGCGCCCGAGGGGGGTGTCGCCCAGCATGGTGTGCGCGAACAGGTCGTGCACGCAGTCGCCCGGGTCGTCCTCCGTCATGGCGATCTCTTCGAGGATCACCCCGCGCTCGGCGTCGACGTCCGCCGCGTCGATCAGCGAGCCGGTCAGCATGTCGCAGACGACGTCGATGGCCAGCGGCAGGTCCGTGTCGAGCACCCGTGCGTAGTAGCAGGTGTACTCCTTGGCCGTGAACGCGTTCATCTCGCCGCCGACCGCGTCGAGCGCGGCGGAGATGTCGAGCGCGCTGCGCCTGGCCGTGCCCTTGAAGAGCAGGTGCTCCAGGTAGTGCGTGGCGCCGTTGAGCGTCGGGGTCTCGTCGCGGGAACCGACGTTGGCCCAGATGCCGAAGGTCGCGGAGCGTACCGACGGCAGGGTCTCGGTGACGATGCGCAGACCGCCCGGGAGGGTGGTCCGGCGGACCGTACCGATGCCGTTCTCGCCCTTGAGAAGCGTTTGGGTACGGGCGACGGCCCGCCCCTCCGAAGAGGTGCGGGCCGTCTCCCGTGCACTACGGGACGTCACTTGGCGGACTCGTCCTTAGCAGCCTCGTCGCCGTCCTCGCCCTCGATCACGGGGATCAGGGAGAGCTTGCCGCGCTGGTCGATCTCGGCGATCTCGACCTGGACCTTGGCGCCCACGCCGAGCACGTCCTCGACGTTCTCCACGCGCTTGCCACCGGCCAGCTTGCGGATCTGCGAGATGTGCAGCAGGCCGTCCTTGCCCGGGAGCAGGGAGACGAACGCACCGAAGGTGGTGGTCTTGACGACCGTACCCAGGTAGCGCTCGCCGACCTCCGGCATGGTCGGGTTGGCGATGCCGTTGATCGTGGCGCGGGCGGCCTCGGCGGCCGGGCCGTCGGCGGCACCGATGTAGATGGTGCCGTCGTCCTCGATCGTGATCTCGGCGCCGGTGTCCTCCTGGATCTGGTTGATCATCTTGCCCTTGGGGCCGATGACCTCACCGATCTTGTCCACCGGGATCTTGACGGTGATGATCCGCGGGGCGTTCGGGGACATCTCGTCCGGCGTGTCGATCGCTTCCATCATCACGTCGAGGATGTGGAGGCGGGCGTCGCGGGCCTGCTTGAGGGCCGCGGCCAGGACGGAGGCCGGGATGCCGTCCAGCTTGGTGTCGAGCTGGAGGGCGGTCACGAACTCCTTGGTGCCGGCGACCTTGAAGTCCATGTCGCCGAAGGCGTCCTCCGCACCGAGGATGTCGGTGAGGGCGACGTAGTGCGTCTTGCCGTCGATCTCCTGGGAGATCAGGCCCATGGCGATGCCGGCGACGGGGGCCTTCAGCGGCACACCGGCGTTCAGCAGCGACATGGTGGAGGCGCAGACCGAGCCCATGGACGTCGAGCCGTTGGAGCCGAGGGCCTCGGACACCTGGCGGATCGCGTAGGGGAACTCCTCGCGCGACGGCAGCACCGGCACGATGGCGCGCTCGGCCAGGGCGCCGTGGCCGATCTCGCGGCGCTTCGGCGAACCGACGCGGCCGGTCTCGCCGACGGAGTAGGGCGGGAAGTTGTAGTTGTGCATGTAACGCTTGCGCGTCACCGGCGACAGCGTGTCGAGCTGCTGCTCCATGCGGAGCATGTTCAGCGTGGTGACACCCAGGATCTGGGTCTCGCCGCGCTCGAACAGCGCCGAGCCGTGCACGCGCGGGATGGCCTCGACCTCGGCGGCGAGCGTACGGATGTCCGTGACGCCACGGCCGTCGATGCGCTTGCGCTCCTTGATGACGCGCTCACGGACCAGGGACTTGGTCAGCGACCGGTACGCGGCGGAGATCTCCTTCTCGCGGCCCTCGAACTGCGGGAGCAGCTTCTCGGCGGCGATCTCCTTGACGCGGTCGATCTCGGTCTCGCGCTCCTGCTTGCCGGCGATGGTGAGCGCCTGGGCGAGCTCGTCGCGGACGGCCGTGGTCAGCGCGGCCAGGACGTCGTCCTGGTAGTCCAGGAAGACCGGGAACTCGCCCTCGGGCTTGGCGGCCTTGGCGGCGAGCTCGGACTGGGCGCGGCACAGCACCTTGATGAAGGGCTTGGCGGCCTCGAGACCGGCGGCGACGACCTCCTCGGTGGGGGCGTCGGCGCCGTCCTTGACCAGCTGGATGGTCTTCTCGGTGGCCTCGGCCTCGACCATCATGATCGCGACGTCGCCGTCCTCCAGGACGCGGCCGGCGACGACCATGTCGAAGATGGCGTCCTCAAGCTCGGTGTGGGTCGGGAACGCCACCCACTGGCCCTTGATCAGAGCGACGCGGGTGGCGCCGATCGGACCGGAGAAGGGCAGGCCCGCCAGCTGCGTGGAGCAGGAGGCGGCGTTGATGGCGACCACGTCGTAGAGGTGGTCGGGGTTGAGCGCCATGACCGTCTCGACGATCTGGATCTCGTTGCGCAGGCCCTTCTTGAAGGAGGGGCGCAGCGGGCGGTCGATCAGGCGGCAGGTGAGGACCGCGTCCTCGGAGGGCCGGCCCTCACGACGGAAGAAGGAGCCGGGGATCTTGCCGGCTGCGTACATCCGCTCCTCGACGTCCACCGTCAGGGGGAAGAAGTCGAGCTGGTCCTTGGGCTTCTTGGAAGCGGTGGTGGCCGACAGCACCATGGTGTCGTCGTCCAGGTACGCCACGGCGGAACCGGCGGCCTGCTTGGCCAGGCGGCCCGTCTCGAAGCGGATGGTGCGGGTGCCGAAGGCGCCGTTGTCGATGACGGCCTCGGCGTAGTGGGTCTCGTTCTCCACCAGGGGTATCTCCTCTTGTGCGTCCCACGCCCGTGTGGCGGGGGACGGTGGGTGGAGGGCGCCGCGTGCGCCTGCGGGAGCCGGTCTTCGATCGAAGCACCCGGAATTCCCTGTTCCGGGGGCCACTACCGAGGACCGGCGGAGCGCCGGCGTCCCTCCTCGTCAGGTGTTTCTTTCGGTATGCCGTTGTGGGACCAGACTACAAAGCTTCTGCTTCCCGTCGCTTCCCGTGGGCGGCACGAAGGGGCGTGCGGCCCGGGCATACGCGAAGGGAGCGGCCCCCGTGGTGGGAACCGCTCCCTTCATGGCGTCTTACTTGGCGCCCGCGGCACCGCGGCGGATGCCGAGGCGCTCGACCAGGGCGCGGAAGCGCGTGATGTCCTTCTTGGCCAGGTACTGCAGCAGGCGGCGGCGCTGACCGACCAGGAGCAGCAGACCACGGCGGGAGTGGTGGTCGTGCTTGTGCTGCTTGAGGTGCTCGGTCAGGTCCGAGATGCGGCGGGTGAGCATGGCCACCTGGACCTCGGGGGAACCGGTGTCGCCCTCCTTGGTGGCGAACTCGGCCATGATCTGCTTCTTCGTAGCGGCGTCGAGCGACACGCGGTACTCCTCTTGGATCTCGTTTTGGCCGCCGAGTGCCCCTGGTCTCTGTCTCAGGGGAGCTTCCGTGACTCGGGAGGCGGGGTCCGCTGGGCGCTGCCCCCAGAGGCCCCGACGGGGTCCGGAGGCGCGTACACAAACGGCCACCGCACACAGTACCAGCCCCGGCACCGGGCCCGGCCCCGGGTGGCCGGTCAGCTGCTGGTCAGGCCCCGGGCGGTGGTGTAGAGGTCGAGCACCGCGAGACACAGCGGTACGAGGGCGAGGAGGACAGCACTCTCCGTGACGTCCGCGGCTCTCGCCCAGAAGGGTGACAGTCCCTTGCGGGGGACGATCAGCGCCACACAGGTGAACAGGGCGGCGACGGCGACGACGGCCGCGGTCAGCGAGACGGTGCGCACGCCGGAGGCGGCGGGTGCGTGCAGGGCCAGGCCCAGGACGAGCAGGGCGAGGGCGGCCAGGCCCGCGCCGAGGACGGCCGCGACCTGCGGGGTGTAGCGGAAGAGGCGGGCGCGCAGCGGCATGGCGAGCCCGGCGGCCAGGGCGAGGGCCTGGGCCCAGAGGTCGGCGGAGAAGGCGAGGACGGCGGCCGAACCGGTGACGACGGCCGCGCAGCCGCCCACGAGGCCCAGCAGCAGCTCGTGACCGCGGCGTGCCTGGGCGGCGATGCGCTCGGTGTCGACGGGCTCGGCGGTGACGGCACCGCGGGGCGCGTCGAGGTCGTCGTCGGCGGGGGCGGCGTGCGGGGCGGCGTAGCCGACGGGCAGGCGGGCGACGCGGGCGGAGAGGCCGGGCAGGAAGGCGAGGGCGCCGATGGCGACGACCGCGCAGACCGCGGCGGCGTCGGCCGGGTCGGCTCCGGTGAGGACGGCGCCGAAGGTGGCCAGGACGCCGGTGGCGGAGGCCACGACCGTCGCGACGAAGGGGGCGTCGCCGCCCGGCATGAGGGCGGTGAGCACGACGGAGGCGATCAGGACGGTGGCGCAGCCGAGCAGGAGCTGCAGCCGTCCCGCGCCCTCGCCCGCGGCGGGTCCGAGCACGCCGGAGCCGGCGATCAGCAGGTGCGGCACCGCGGCCAGGCCCAGGGCGACGGCCGAGGCCCGGTCGTCGTAGACGCGGGCCCGTACGCCGGCGAAGGCCGTCAGGACGAGGGCGACGACGCCGGCGACGACGCCGGGCACGCCGTGCATGTCGTGGCGGGCGGGGTCGGCGAACCAGAGCAGGAAGCCGGTCAGGACGAGGAGCAGGGCGCCGGCGAAGAGGCCGGTGGCGCGCAGCAGCCGGGCGTCCCACAGGGCGCGGTCGCCGCTGACGGCCGAGGCGACGGCGTCGGAGACGTCGTCGTGGACGGCGGGCGGCAGGGACTCGGCGAAGGGGCGCAGGGAGAGGATCTCTCCGTCGAGGACCCGCTGGGCGGCCAGGGTGCGGGCGCCGTCCAGGACGGTGCCGTCGCGGCGCACGAGGTGGTAGCCGGTGGGGGTGCCCGGTGCCTGGGTGCCGCCGGTGAGCCGGAGGATCTCCGGGTTGACGTCGGCGACGGGCAGGTCCTCGGGGAGGGCGACGTCGATGCGGCTGTCCGGCGCGACGACGGTCACCCTGCGAAAGCCGGTCGTGGCGGACGTACTCACCCGGATTGCCCCCTGATCTGGTTGTTCTGCTGGTTCCGCGTGGCTCTGCGGTGTGCTGCGTGGTTCCGCGTCCGCCGGGCCCGAGTGCACGGCGCGCGGCTGGCCACCCTACCCGGGGCGAACGTCCGTACGCCGATAGGATCACCGTCTCGCGAGGGGAGGCCGGGGCCGCAGGGGTGCCGGAAGGGAAGTGGCCCTTCGCTCTGAGGGGTTGAGCCGTTCCGTGAGCCAGGTCGTCGTCAAGCGCCAGCCGCGGGTGCTCCCGCCCGAGGTGCCGAGCGCGGAACTGCGGCTGGAGGCGCCCCCCGAACTGCCGCGCGGCCGTCAGGAGGGCATCCTGATGCAGCTGTTGCCGACGGTGGGCATGGCCTCGTCGATGGTCTACTTCTTCATGCCGGGCGCGCTGCCGATGATGAAGATCATGGGCGTGCTGATGATGGTGTCGACGCTCGGCATGACGATCGCGATGGTCGTCCGGCACCGTCAGGGCTCGCAGGGCCAGGTCGCCGACGCCCGCCGGGACTACCTGCGGTACCTCGCGCAGACCCGGCGGACCGTGCGGCGCACGGCGCGGGCGCAGCGCGACGCGCAGTTCTATCTGCACCCCTCGCCCGACCAGTTGTGGTCGGTGGTGGCCGGGGGCAGCCGGATCTGGGAGCGGCGGGCCGGCGACGACGACTTCGGGCAGGCCCGCATAGGGCTCGGCGCCCAGCAGCTGGCGACGCCGCTGGTGGCGCCGGAGACGGCGCCCATAGACGACTTGGAGCCGCTGACGGCGGGCGCGATGCAGCGCTTCCTGGCCGTGCACGGTTCGCTGGACGGGCTGCCGATGGCGGTGTCGCTGCGGGCCTTCTACCACGTCACGCTCTCGGGTGATCCGGAGACGGTGCACGGCAGCGCCCGGGCGCTCGTGGCGCAGCTGGTCACGCTGCACTCGCCGGACGACCTCGTGCTCGCGGTCGTCGCGGGGCGCGGCGCCGCGGCCCGCTGGGAGTGGACGAAGTGGCTGCCGCACGTGCAGCTGGCCGGCACGGTGGACGGGGCCGGCACGCGGCGGCTGATCAGCGACGACCTGGGCGAGCTGGAGGAGTTGCTGGCGCCGCGCCTGGACGGCCGTCCGCGGTTCAGCCGCGAGGGGCGGCCGCTGCACGAGCAGCCGCACGTGGTGGTGGTGCTGGAGGGCGCGGCGGTGCCGCAGGACTCGGTCCTCGCCGCGCCGGAGGGCCTGCAGGGCGTCACCGTCGTGGAGGTCGTGCCGGGCGAGCTGGACGAGCTGCGCGGCGGGCTGGCGGTGACGGTGCGGCCGGGGAAACTGCGGCTGCGGTCGCAGGTGGCGGCGTACGACGGCGTGCCGGACACGCTGTCCGCGGAGGCCGCCGAGGCGCTGGCCCGTCAGCTCGCCCCGCTGCGGACGGGCGGTGGCGAGGAGGACGAGCCGCTGCTGGCCAACTGGGACTTCACCGAGCTGCTGGGCCTCGGCGACGCGGCCGCGGTGGACGTGGCCCGTACGTGGCGGCCGCGGACCACCGCCGAGCGGCTGCGGGTGCCGATCGGTGTGGGCGAGGACGGCTCGCCCGTGATGCTCGACCTCAAGGAGGCCGCGCAGGACGGCATGGGCCCGCACGGCCTGTGCGTGGGGGCGACGGGCTCGGGCAAGTCGGAGCTGCTGCGGACGCTGGTGCTGGGGCTCGCCGTCACGCACTCCTCGGAGACGCTGAACTTCGTCCTCGCCGACTTCAAGGGCGGCGCGACGTTCGCCGGTATGTCGGGGCTGCCGCACGTGGCGGCCGTCATCACCAACCTCGCGGACGACCTGACGCTGGTCGACCGCATGCGCGACTCGATCACGGGTGAGCTGCAGCGCCGTCAGGAGCTGCTGCGGTCGGCGGGCAATTACGCGAACGTGCACGATTACGAGAAGGCGCGGGCGGCGGGTGCCGCTCTGGAGCCGCTGGCTTCACTCGTCCTGGTGATCGACGAGTTCAGCGAACTGTTGACGGCCAAGCCGGACTTCATCGACATGTTCATCCAGATCGGCCGCATCGGCCGTTCGCTGGGCGTGCATCTGCTGCTGGCCTCGCAGCGCCTGGAGGAGGGCCGGCTGCGCGGCCTGGAGACGTACCTGTCGTACCGCATCGGTCTGCGCACGTTCTCGGCGGCCGAGTCGCGCACGGCGCTGGGCGTGCCGGACGCCTACCACCTGCCGACGGTGCCGGGTTCGGGCTACCTGAAGTTCGGCACGGACGAGATGACGCGGTTCAAGGCCGCGTACGTCTCCGGCGTGCACCGCAGCGGCGGGGGCGCGGCCGCCGACGGTGGACTGCTGCCGGCCGAGCGGCGGCCGGTGCTGTTCACCGCGGCGCCCGTGCCCGTCCCGCACGCGCCGTCCGCTCCGGTGGCGGCGCCGTCCCCGGACCGCACGGAGGACGACACGTTCGCCGACACCGTCCTGGACGTGGTCGTGCGCAGGCTGGAGGGCCGGGGCCCGGCCGCCCACCAGGTGTGGCTGCCGCCGCTGGACAAGGCGCCGTCCCTGGACCAGTTGCTGCCGCCGCTGTCGGAGGTGCCCGGCCGCGGCCTGACGGCCGCCGAGTACCCCCGCGCGGGCCAGCTGGTGGTGCCGCTGGGTCTGATCGACAAGCCCTTCGAGCAGCGCCGGGACGTGCTCTACCGGGACTTCTCGGGCGCCGCGGGCCACATGCTCGTGGTCGGCGGCCCGCAGTCGGGCAAGTCCACGCTGCTGCGGACGCTCATCGCGTCGTTCGCGCTCACCCACACGCCCGCGGAGGTGCAGTTCTACGGGCTGGACTTCGGTGGCGGCAGCCTGAGCACCGTGGCCGGGCTGCCGCACGTCGGCGGCATCGCCTCCCGCCTCGACCCCGAGCGGGTGCGCCGTACGGTCGCCGAGGTGGCCGGGATCCTGGGCCACCGCGAGGAGTTCTTCCGCGCGAACGGCATCGACTCGATCGCCACCTACCGGCGGCAGCGGGCGGCGGGCCGGCTGGCCGACCAGGACTGGGGCGACGTCTTCCTGATCGTCGACGGGTGGGGCAGCTTCCGGCAGGAGTACGAGCTGCTGGAGGGCGTCGTCACCGACATCGCGGCCCGGGGCCTGGGGTACGGCGTCCACGTGGTGGTGACGGCCGCGCGCAACATGGAGGTCCGGGCGGCGCTGAAGGACCTGCTCCTGAGCCGTCTCGAACTGCGGCTGGGCGACACGATGGACTCCGAGTTCGACCGCAAGGTCGCCGCGAACGTCCCCGCGGGCGTGCCCGGGCGCGGCCAGCTGCCGGAGAAGCTGCACTTCATGGGCGGCCAGCCGCGGATCGACGGCGGCCACGACCCGGAGGCGATGACGGACGCGACCGCGGCCCTGGTCGCCGCAGTGGGGGCCGCCTGGAGCGGACCGGCGGCGCCGCAGGTGCGGCTGCTGCCGCGCAGGCTGCGCGCCGAGGACCTGCCGAAGGGCGGCGAGCACCCGGAGCTGGGCGTGGCCATCGGCATCGACGAGACCACCCTCCAGCCGGTCTTCGTCGACTTCGAGACGGACCCGTTCTTCCTGGTGTTCGGCGAGAGCGAATCCGGCAAGACGGCGCTGCTGCGCCTGATCGCCCAGCGGATCACCGAGCGCTACGGGCCGGACGAGGCCAAGATCGTGGTCGGTGACTACCGGCGCACCCTGCTGGACGTCATCCCCGATACGCACCTGCTGGAGTACGCGCCGCTGGCCTCCTCACTGACGGTGCACGCCGAGGCCCTGAACGGCCTGATGGAGCGTCGTGCCCCGCAGCCGGGCATCACGCCGCAGCAGCTGCGCGACCGCAGCTGGTGGTCGGGCCCGCAGCTCTTCGTCATCGTCGACGACTACGAGCTGGTCGCCGCGAGCGGCGGCAATCCGCTGGCGGTGCTCACGGACAATCTGCCCTTCGCCCGCGACGTCGGCATCCGCTTCGTCATCGCGCGGAGTTCGGCGGGTGCCTCGCGCTCGATGTTCGAGCCCTTCATGCAGCGCGTGAAGGAACTCGGTGCGCAGGGCGTCGTGCTGTCGGGCGACCCGGGCGAGGGCGACGTCCTGGGCGGCGTCCGGCCCCGCCCGATGCCACCGGGCCGCGGCTACTTCGTCTCGCGCAAGCGCGGGACGCCGCTGGTGCAGCTGGGGTGGCTGCCGGCGGAGTAGGACGCCGATGTGCGGACATGTGCAGGGGGCGGGCGACCGGAAGAACCGGTCGCCCGCCCCCTGCACATGCGGTCGGTGGCCTCAGTGGCCGAAGAGCCCCGCCGACTTGCGGTCGGTCGCCTGGTAGTGGTCGCCGCCCGTGACGATGTCCTGGGCGACCTTCTCCAGGATCTGCTTGATGTGGTCGGCCCGCTTCTGGAGCTGGTCCTGCGCCTGCGTCATCGCGGTGTGCGCCTCGCCGTGCCAGCCCTCCGCGACCTTGCCGACGGCGGACTTCATCGCCTCGATCTCGCGCTGGATCACCGCCGCCGCACCCTTGATGTCACTCGCGGTCGCCTGCAGCGAGCTGTAGTGGACGACGAGTTCGCCGTGTCCTGCCATGTTCCCCACTCCCCGTGGTGCTGACGTCAATGGTCGCCGGGCGGCATGCCCGGCGGTCCGGGCGCTCGGCCCGTCGGCTCAGAGGCCGCTGATGGCGCTGGCCGACCCGGCCGACGCGTGGGCCCGCTTCATGCTGGCGGCGATGTCCGCGTCGTTGGCCTTGCTGTTCTTGTGCGTCTCGGCCACCGCCCGGCTGAACTCGTCGATCAGCTTCCGCACGGCGTCGTGGTCCATGTTCAGCTCGCGCTGCGCCTGCTTGAAGGCGGCGGCGGCCTCGCCCTCCCACCGGCCCGCGACGTTGTCGATGGCGTTCACCAAGGTGCGCAGGTTGGCCGAGAAAGCCGCGCTGGATTCCTCGATGGCATTCTTGAATGCCCGGAAATGAGCGTCATCGACTTTCTGAATGTCAGCCATGCTCTACCTTCCCCCATGAGTTGGTGCAAATCGAACGGCCGCTCACACGGAGCGGCGCACGTGTCACTGTAGTCACTCCCCGCCCGTGTCCCAACCGCACATCAGGCCCCGCGACTTGACGGGCCGACCGGATTCCGCCTACGGCCGGTCGGCGAGGGCGACGGTGATGCGGTCATGGAGCGAACGTCTTCCTGTCCTACGGAAAGGGAGTCGATCGGTGGGCAGGTGGCCGAACTCCCGCCGCCGCCCAGGTGTCGGTTGCTAGCGTCGGCTCCGGTGTCTCGCACCCGTACCGTCGGATGATCGGAAGAGGAGCCCTGCCCAGTGGCCACTGAAGAAGAGAAGGAAGCGCTCTACGCCATGGACATCTCGGGGGCGGAGTGGCACAGCGCCCCGGGTGACACCTCGGCGGAACGCGTGGAGATCGCGTATCTGGAGGGCGGGGCCGTGGGGATGCGCTCGTCCGCCGACCCGGACACGGTCCTGCGGTACACCAAGAGCGAGTGGGACGCGTTCGTGCTGGGCGTACGGGACGGCGAGTTCGACATCGAGGTCGAGGAAGCCTGAAGGGAACGGTCCGGCGTGGGGCGTGCGGTGCGCACGCCCCACGCGCGGCTCAGTCCTTCTTCGCCGGGGCGCTGATCGCGAAGATCATTCCTGCCTGGTCGTCCTCGAAGCCGCCGTCGTTGATGAGCAGGAGGCGGTCGTTCACCAGGCGGGGGAAGCCCTCGATCCTGTTCATCATCGCCTCGTTCTTGCGGTCGCGTTCGACGTCCGAGTGCTCCACCGTCCGGATGGTCTTGCCCGTCGCCTGGTCGGCATAGGTCATCCGGCCACGACGGTCGGGGGTGGCGACGGTGTAGAGGGCGATCTGGCCGTTCTTCACGGACAGCGGCATGGTGTAGCGGTTCTCGTCGGCCTTGAAGGCCCAGCGTTCCTTGCCGGTGGCCAGGTCGTAGGCCATGGTCACGCCCTTGCCCGCCACGTAGAGGGTGTCCTTGTCCGTCATCACTCCGGTGCAGCCGGACATCCGGAGCTGGCAGGTTCCCACCTGCCAGCGGCTCTGGAAGGTGACACGGGTCTTCTCCTTGCCGCTGTCCGGGTCCAGCACGACGAAGTCGTAGCCGTTGGGCCCGCTCTTGGAAGGGTGCTGCGAGAGGACCAGCGGGTCGGTGGAGATGATGGAGAAGAAGCCGTCGTTGAGCGAGAGCTTCTGCTCCCACTTGGGCTTGTCCAGCTTGGCCGGGTCCAGCGAGCGCACCTTCACGTCACGGGCGCCGTCGCAGTAGGTGAGGGCTATCAGCCGGGCGCCGCCCGCGCTGCCGACCCTGTCGCACTTGTCGCGCTTGGCCTCGGCGACGACCTTGCCGTCCGAAAGGCGGCGGGTCTGCTCGCCCTGGGCCCAGGTCATGTAGACGTGGCCGTCGTACAGGGCGATCTCCGGGGGCGCCTTGCCCCACTTGGCGGGGTTGAGGGAATCGCCGGCCTCCTTCTCGTCGACGAGCAGCTCCTCCCAGGTGCGGTGTCCGTCGCGCAGGTCGAAGGCCATCAGGTGCGTGCAGACGTCACCGAACCGGACGGAGACGACGGCGATGTTCCCCGCCGACTCCCGGGAGGCCGCGCAGAGCTCCTTGGTGAGGAGGAAGGACCACTTCTTCTTGCCGGTCCCGATGTCGTAGGCCGTCACCATGTCCGGCTCCGCCTTGACCACGAGGGAGTCGGTGAACCAGGTGCCCATCGCCTCCTTCAGGCCCTTCTCGTCCGGCTTGGTGCGGGAGTCGGCCATCCAGACGACGGACCCGGCGGCGGAACGCTTCGCGGCGTCGCCCGGCTTCTTCGGCCCGGACGGGTCGTCACCCGTGAACGACCACAGTGCCCAGCCGCCGGCCGCGAGCAGCAGCACGATCACCAGGCCGATGAGCGTCGGCTTGCGCCACGCGGGCCGTCCCGTACCGCCGCCGCCCGCGCTCGCGCTCGCGGAGAAGGGCGACAGGGGGACGGGGCGCACGGGCGGCTGTGCGGCGGGCGGCAACGGGCCCGGAGGCCCCGACGGCGGCTGGGGCGGATAGCCGTACTGAGGCGGTTGTGACACTGACGGGACTCCTGGTTCTCGGTGCGGGGCTTCGTGGGTGGGGGCCGGGTCAGTGGAAGACCATCATCAGCGAGGGATCGGTCATGCCGTAGTTGGTGACCAGGTAGAGGCGGCCGTCACGGAAGTAGACGTCTCCGTAGCGGGCCAGATTGAACTCGCGTTCCGCGGACTCCTGCGGCAGCTTCATCAGGACCTGCGGGTTCCCGTTCGCCGGGTCGACCGAGAGCAGCTTCCCGCTCTCCTCCCGCGTGGCCTCCTGGTAGACCAGCAGGCGTCCGTCCTGCATGGCGACGGGCCGGTGCGTCCGGTCGGCGCCGAACTCGGAGGTCCAGCGCGGCTTGCCCGTGTTCAGGTCGATGGCGGCGACGGCGTTGCCGGGGCCCTTGTCGTGGCGCGTCGGCAGGAACAGCGTGTTCCCGTCGACCACGGCCCTGCGGCACGAGTCGTACTGCCTCGGCTTGCAGTCGTCGAGGTCGTACGGTCCGGACGAGACGGAGATGAGCTGCTTGAGGCGGCCCTTGTCGTCGAGGACCACCATGTCCGACGCGCCGGTGTCGTGCTCGCGGGCCACCGTGAGGACCGGGGGGTTGACGGACAGGATGTTCTGCACCTTGAGCCCGTCCAGGACCTTCCAGGTCCACTTCTCCACGCCCGTCTTCGGGTCCACGTTCATGACGAAGTAGCGGTCGAAGATCTGGCACTGGGCGATCGTCAGCTGCGCGGAGCGGTCCACGACCGTGCCCTGCTCCGCGCACCCGAAGTCGAAGGACTTGCGGCGCTCTCCGGTGCGGGTCTCGTAGACGCGCGGCTCCAGCACCTCGGTGAGGGTCACGGCGCCTTCGGAGAAGGAGATGTTGGCTCCGCCGTGGCTGTCCTTGCGCCCCTTGGAGTCGGTCAGTTCCTTGTTCCACAGGGCACGGCCGTGTTCGAGGTCGACGGCCATGACCAGGTTGCACTCGAATTCGGCCTTGCCGTAGACGACGACCGCGACGCCCTGGTCCGACCGCGGGGAGCTGGTGCAGGCGGTGCCGGGGACGGGCAGGGTCCAGCGGGGTTTGCCGGTTGCGGAGTCGTAGGCCGTCACCGCCGTCCTCGTGGGCAGCACGATGACGTCCTTGGCGAACCACGGCCTGGCGATGCGGTCGGCCTTGTCCTTGTCCGCGTCCGGCACCGGCGCCATCCAGTCGAGCTTGGCGTCGACGGCCTGGACGGTGTTCTTCTTCGGCTTCGGCGCAGGATCGTTCCCGCGCCCCCACAGCAGCCAGCCGCCGGTTCCCACGCCGGCCACCAGGAGCAGCCCCAGCCCGATGGCCAGGGCCTTGCGGCGCCGGCGGGGCCCGGGCGCGGCGGGGCCGCCCCCTGCGGGTGCGTCCGGGGGCGGGCCGAACACCTGGGGCGCCGGGCCGAAGCCGGGCGGGGCCGTCTTCCGCTGGTCGAAGCGCGTGCCCCAGACCTGGGGCGGGCGCTGCTGGCCGTGGGGGGGTATGGGCTCAGTCATGGGTTCCTTCGTGCGGTGCCGTCCGCCCTCAGGGCAGGCGGCGTCGGTTACGGTCGCGCACGACCACGGCCGAACCCGCGATCACGGCGACCAGGACGGCCGTGCCGCCCAGGGTGTAGGTGGCCAGGCGCACCTGTCGCTCCTGCGGCGTCTCCCCCAGGGGGAAGTCCGCGGGGCGGGGGGCGGCGACGGCGTGTGCCGGGCCCTGGGGGGTGGTGACGCGGCCCGGGGGGTGGTCGTCCTCGGTGAGCGCGCGGGCCGGGTCGATGACGCCCCAGCCGATGTGCCGGTCGCGGCCGCTGGCGGGGCGCTCGGCGGTCTGCTCGATCTGGGCGACGACCTGGTGCTGCTTCCAGTCGGGGTGCTTGGCCCGGATGAGGGCGGCGACCCCGGCGACGTAGGGGGCGGCGAAGCTGGTGCCGTTGTCGACGCACTGGCCGCCGCCGGGGACGGTGGAGACCATGTCGACGCCCGGCGCGGCGACGCCGACGAAGTCGCCGGACTGGGAGAAGGGGGCGCGCTCGTTGTTGCGGTCGGACGCGCCGACGGCGAGGACGCCGCGGTAGGCGGCCGGGTAGGTGGCCTTCGACTTGCCGTCGGCGCCGTCGTTGCCCGCCGAGGCGACCACGACGACGTCCCGGGCGAGGGCGTCCTCGACGGCCCGTTCGAGGTCGGAGTCGGGGCGCAGCGGGGTCGTGGTGTCCTGGGAGATGTTGATGACGCGGGCGCCGGCGTCGACGGCCTGTTTGATGCCGACGGCGAGGGTCCGGGAGGTGCCGTCGCCCTTCTCGTTGTTCTGCCGGATGGGGATGACGACCGACTCCGGGGCGATGCCGACGAACCCGCTGCCGGCGGAGGGGCGGGCGGCGATGATGCCGGCGACCTTCGTCCCGTGGCCGACCGGGTCGGTCGTGGGACCCTTGCCGGCGTCCTGGGGGCCGGAGAGCAGGTCGGTGCCGGCCTTGACGTCGACGGCGTCCTTGAGCTGTGGGTTCGTCACGTCCACGCCGGTGTCGATGACGGCGACGCGCACGGGGCGGCCCTGGCTGTCCCTGCCCTTGGTGTCCTGCCAGAGCTGGTCGAGGAGGACGCGCTGGAGCGACCAGGGGGTGCCCTTGATGGGTTTGGCGGGGTAGGTGCACTCGCCGCTGCCGTCCAGCGCCGGGTGGGCGGTGGAGGGGGCGTCGGTGGTGCCGTTGCCGGCCGCGCCGTCGCTCGCGGCGGCGGCGCCGGTGCCGGCTCCGGTGAGCGTGGCGAGCAGGGCGGCGGTCAGCATGGCGGTCGTTCGCATCCGGACGTCCCCCTACGAACCCTGCGGCTGTTTGGCGCTGTTGGCGTCCAGGCGGGGCCCGGTCGGCAGGAACTGGGACCAGTTGGCGGGGACGGCGACGGGGCGCACGCCCTGGTAGCCGAGCCGGGCGCGGGCCTGGTCCGCCCCGGCCGTCGCCGACGCGTCCTGCGAGGTCTCCTCGCCGATCTTCGACGTGACCGTGGCGCTGTCGTTGTTGGACTGCACCGCGTAGCGCAGCCCGGTGTCGGTGACGAGGTAGACCGCGCCGCTCTGCGTCTGGCGGCCGGTGACCTGACGGTAGAGCAGCCCGGAGCCGGGGGTGACGTAGGCGCTGGTGGCGCCGTCGGGGATGGTCGCCGGGTAGTCCTTGCCGGCCCAGACGCCCAGGTCGGGCCTGCCGTCGGAGCCGAGCCCCGCGAAGAGGCTGCACACGGTGTCGTTGGCGTCGGCGCCGGCCGCCGGGTCGCCGGAGTTGGCCTGGCGCGGCACCTGCGCGGGCCAGTGCCGGCCCCCGTAGAACTCCTCGGCGTCGGGGGTGAAGTCGGCGGCGCTCACCCGCTGGGGCGTGCCGGCCTGGCCGAGGGAGGCGAGGGTGCGGCTGCTGAGGAGGAGCTTGGCGACGAACTCCGAGACGCGGGCGACCTTTCCGGGCAGCACGACGTAGTGCTGGGTGGTGGTGCCGGTGGGTGCCTGCAGGATCATTCCGACGCGGCCCGCGCCGCCGTGGAGCGTGGGGACGCCGGCGGGGGCGCCGACGCTGCCCGGGAGGTCGGGGAAGGTGATGGGCGCGCCCTCGTCGAGGGTGGCCAGCCATTCCTTGGTCACGCGCTGCGGCTGGGCGCCGTCGTGGAAGAGTGCGCGCAGCAGCAGGTTGTGGTCGGCTGCGTCCTTGCTCCTCCAGTCGGGTCCGCCGAGGAGGTAGCGGGTGCCCTTGGGGTCGACGAGGTAGCGAGCGTCGTCGGGGCCCTGGACGTAGAGGGCCTGGCCGCCGCGCAGGCGGTGCGGGCCGGTGAGTTGCCGGGCCTTCGGGTCGTTTGCGGAGAAAAGGAAGACCGCTTTTTGCGTGGTTTTACCGTTGCCGCCCGGTTGTTGGCAGACCGCCCATTGCTTCTCTTTGCCCGCTTGTGCGGCGGAGGGCATTCGGTCCGGCGCATAGGGAATGCCGATCGTGGGGCCGCGCGGAATATGCCCGTTGTCGAGCTCGGATTCCCGGACCTTGATCACTTGGCCTTTGCCGGGGGCGAGGAGGAGCCGGGCGGAGGCGAGGTTGAGAACCGGGTGCAGCTGCTTCCTGCCGTCCGTCTTCAGCACCACGTAGCGGGTGGTGGAGTCGCTGCCGACGATGACGTGCCCGGCGACGTCGTCCCAGCCCTTGGGGGCCACGGGCTTGAACACGCCCCACGCGCCGAACCCCGCCACGAGCAGGGCGCCGACGACGAGGCCGGGCAGGACCGTGCGCAGCGGCCGCGGCGCACCCTCCTCCGAGCCACTGGGCGAGGGCTGCAGAAAGGCGGCAACTGTCCGTTTCTTCGCGAACGTGTAGGCGTTGAGTTCATCCCGCCGTGATGCCATGTCGAGCCGTTTCTCCCCCGGTATTTCGCTGCGGCTTCGTCTCGGCCGCCCGGCGCCGCCCTATCGGGCCCGGTGTCGGACCGAGCCTCTACTATGCCCGTAGGTGATCGGCACCTGTCGCCGGGGGACGGTACCGGCCGGGGCGGCGGCCGATTTCCGTGCATGCATTCCGGGTTGAATGAGGGGGCTTGACGGTCATGTCTGCCGCGACGCGCGTACGGGCTACGAACGGCCCGCGGGCCGGTGCGGGTACGGTCGTTCCCCGCTGGGCGCCGGGCCGGGGCACGCTGGGGCCGGTGCGGTTGCACCAGGTGGTGCTGGCCGAGGTGGCGGCGGCCGTGGTGCTCGTCGGCTGGGTCGCGGGCGGGCTGCTGCTCGTGCCGGCCGTGGTGCTGGGCGTGCTGCTCCTGCTGCCGGCCGTGGTGCGCCGCGGCTCCCGCCCGGTCACCGAGTGGCTGACCGCTGCCGCGGGGCTGCGGCGGCGGCTGCGCAGGGCGGCCGCGTCCGGGCCGGTGGCCGCGGGCACCGACCCGCGCCTCGCGCCGCTCGTGGAGTGCGAACCGGCGCTGCGCTGCGAGTCCTTCGCCGACCGCGAGCGGCGCTCGGTGGGCCTGGTCGGCGACGGCACGTTCCTGACGGCCGTGCTGCGCGTGGACGCCGTGGACAGACCGTTGCGCGCGGACCGCGTGGAGAAGGCGCTGCCGCTCGGGCTGTTGCGGGACGCCATGGACGTCGACGGCGTCCGGCTGGAGTCGGTGCAGGTGGTGCAGAGCACCCTGCCGGCCCCCGCTCCGCACCTGCCCGGCCAGGCGCTGGCCGCGCGGAACTACACCCCGCTGCAGGCGCTCACCGGTTCGCCCGCCGTCCGGCAGACGTGGGTGGCGCTCAAGTTCGATCCCGAACTGTGCCCGGCGGCCGTGGAGGCGCGCGGCGGGGGCGCCGAGGGTGCGCGGCGCTGCGTGCTGCGGGCCGCCGAGCAGCTGGCGAGCCGGCTGCGGGGCGCCGGGTTCGCGGCGACGCTGCTGTCCGAGGACGGGCTGACGGCCGCGCTGTCGGTGGCCGCCGACGTCAACCCCGCCGCCACGGCCCAGGCGAGCCGTACGGGAACGCCGGCGCGACGGACCGTCGAGAGCCCGCGCGCCTGGCGGTGCGACGACCGCTGGCACACCACGTACTGGGTGGGCCGCTGGCCCCGCCTCGGCGCGGGCGGCGCCGCACTGCCGCAGCTGGCCGCGCTGCTGACGTCCTTGCCGGCGCTGTCGACGACGCTGAGCCTGACGCTCGGCCGCAGCGGGACGGCGACCGGCCGGCCGGCCTCGACCCTGACCGGACATGTGCGCATATGCGGGCGCAGTGCGGACGAACTGGCCATGGTCCGCCGCGAGTTGGAGCGGGCCGCGCGGGCGGTGAAGGCCGGGCTGGTGCGGCTGGACCACGAACAGGTGCCCGGCGTCCTCGCCACACTGCCCCTGGGAGGAACCCGCTGATGAGTACGTCCGCCTTTGCGCCCGCGCCCGCCTCCGGGTCTCCGGCAGGGGGCACACCCGCACCACCGCCGGCCGGGGTGCGGCGGCCGCGCTTCGGGTTCGGGCTGATCGGCCCGCGCCGGGGCCGGCACGAGCTGTCGCCCGAGGAGTTCGAGGCGCTGTCCCTGCCCGTCGGCGACGACGGGGTCGTCATCGGCTCCGACCGGCACGGCGCGCCGGCGGTGCTCGGGCTGGCCCGGCCCACGGCGTTCGACGCCGTCCTCATCGGCAGCGCCTGGACGGCACAGGTCATCGCGCTGCGCGCGGTCGGCACGGGCGCCCGGGTCGCGGTCGAGACCGGGCGGCGGCAGCTGTGGACGGGGCTCGCGCAGTCGGCCAACACCGGCCAGCAGTCCATCACGCTGCACGACGTCGGCCGGGTGCCGCCGCAGGGGCCGTCCGTCCACAGCCCGGTGCTCGTCGTCCGCGACTGCGGGGCGCGGCCCCCGCGCGGCCGGGCCGGCTCGGCGCCCTGGCAGTCCGTACTCACTCTTCTGCCCTATCCCGGGCCCACGACTCCGCGGTTGCTGGACGGGGCGGACCTCGTCGGCGTCCAGCGCGTCGCGCCGGACGAGGCGCAACAGGTCGGCCGGTCCATGAACCTCGCGCCCGACGACGTCGAGGCGCTCTCCTCGCTCCCGGACGGGGTCACGCTGTGGTGCACCCGTTCGGCGCACACGTACGTGACCACGCAGCCCACCGAGCCGGAGGCGGGGCTCCTGGGCCCGGCCCGGCGCATGGAGTGACGCCCCCTCGGCAGCGGCCGGGCGCACACGCGGTGTCGCCGGAGCCCTCCGGGGAAGCCTTGTCCCACCGGGGGTGAGGGGTGGGGCGGGGCGGGCCTGCCGCAGCGTTGCGGATGACGATTAGTCTGTATGAACGTACGCACTGGAGAACCCGAAGCCAGTCCTGTCACGTGACAGAACACGTGTCAGAGGGGGAACCCGGGCACATCGGGGCGTCAGGAACGGTCGGCCCCGCCAGAGGTGTCCACGGGCGCCGGACCACACCAGCAGGAGGCATTGTGAGCAGCGATCGGGACGAGATCCGCGCGGCCGGGAAGACAGCCGGCGAGGACCGGTCCGAGGCCGCGCACACGCCGGAACACGAGAACGAACCCGAACACACGGGTGAATTCACGATCGATTACACGCCGCCCGCCTGGTACACGCAGGGCACGTCCTCGGCCGCCGGGGCGGCGGCTCCGGTGACTCCCCCGCCGCCCACGGGCGAGCCGCTGTCCGCCGCCGCATCCTTCGTGGGCGGCACCGCCGGGGAGGGCCCGGCCGCGACGCCGCAGAGCGAGAGCAACGCCGCCGCTCCGGACGCGCCGGCCGTACCGGCCGCACCCGTGACGCCCGTTGAGCCGATGACGCCGGCTGAGGCGGTGGCGCCCGTCGAGCCCGTGACGCCCATTGAGGCAGTGACGCCGGTGGAGACGGTGACGCCCGTCGAGTCCGCGGCGCCCGTCGAGTCCGTTGCGCCGGTCGAGTCCGTTGCGGCCGCCCCGTCCGTCGAGCCTGCTCAGGCGTGGACGCCTCCGGCTGCGCCTCAGGTCCCGCTGCCGCCGCTGCCCCCGAACTTCCCGCCCGCGACCCCGCCCGGCCCGCCGCCCGCCGCCTGGCCGCCGGCGTCGCAGGACGGCCAGGTGTCTTCCCCCGTCGCTGACGCACCGTTCGGCGCCACCGCGTCCGGCGGCGCTCACGGATCCCCGGTCACGGCCCCCGTGGCCGGCGCCGAGTCCGGTGCCGTCCCCGCCCCCGCGCCGGCCCCGGAGGCGGCCGACGCGCCGGCCGGGGCGTCGGACACCGCCCGGACGGGCGACGACGCGGTGCTCCCGCAGGTGACGGCCGCGCCCTTGGGCGCGGAGCAGCCCCCGGCCGCCCCGGCGGCGGAGAGCGACGCTCCCGCGGTCGCCGCCGTGCCGGAGGCGTCCGCCGCGGCGCAGGACGGCGCCGGGTACGCGGGCCCGGAGGCCGTGAGCGCCCCCGCGCCCGCCGCCCCGCCCGCCGCGGATGCCGTTCAGGGCGGTTACGGCTACCCGGCCGCCCCCGCGCCGTTCGGTGCGCCTGCCGTGCCCGCGCCGAACGCACCCGCACCGCAGAACGGTTACGGCCAGCCGGTCCCGCCCGCGCCGCAGGGCGGATACGGCTACCCCGCCGCGCCCACGGCCGCCCCGGCGCCCCAGGACGGCTACGGCTACCCGCTCCCCGACGCCACCGGCGCACCCGCAGCCCCGGCTCCGGCCCCGCAGGCGCAGCCCGGCTATGGCTACCCCGGCCACCCCGCACCGGAAGGCGCTGCGGCAGCGAACGCACCCGCCCCCCAGGGCGGTTACGGCTACCCCATCGCGCCCACACCCGACGCCCCGCACACGGCCGCCGCCCAGGCCGGTCACGCCCACCCCGGTGTCGCGCCGGCCCCGCCCGCGCCGCAGGGGGGCTACGGCTACCCGCAGCCGGGTGCCACCACCCCGGCACCGGCGCCCGAGACGCCCGTCGGCCACCCGGCGCCGGGCGTGCCCGGCCCGCACGGCTACCCCGGCACCGCCGCACCCCAGCCGGGCGCGCTGCCGCCCGCCGCGGCGCCCGCGGCGGGGGCGTACGCCCCGCAGGCGCACCCGGGTGCCCTGCCGCCCGCCACGGGCCCCGAGGGCGCCGCGGATCCCGGCGCCTACCCCTACGCGCCCCAGCCGGGCGCGGCCGGCGCGCCCGTCGACCCCCGCGCCGGCGGGTGGCCGAGCGTGACGCCCGAGCAGCGGCAGCGGTCCGTGCACGGCGCGCCCCTCGGCTTCACGGCCGCGGTAGAGCTGTCCTCGGAGCGGCTGCTCAAGGGCAAGCCCAAGCCGAAGAAACAGAGCCCGGCGAACCGGTTCAAGTTCGGCGGCAAGAAGGAGGAGGCCGAGCGGCAGCGCAAGCTGGAGCTCATCCGCACGCCCGTCCTCTCCTGCTACCGCATCGCGGTCATCAGCCTCAAGGGCGGCGTCGGCAAGACGACGACCACCACGGCCCTGGGGGCGACGCTCGCCACCGAGCGCCAGGACAAGATCCTCGCGATCGACGCCAACCCGGACGCCGGCACGCTCGGCCGCCGGGTCCGCCGCGAGACCGGGGCGACGATCCGCGACCTCGTCCAGGCGATCCCGCACCTCAACAGCTACATGGACATCCGCCGTTACACCTCGCAGGCGCCCTCCGGACTGGAGATCATCGCCAACGACGTGGACCCGGCGGTCTCCACCACCTTCAACGACGAGGACTACCGGCGCGCCATAGACGTGCTGGGCAAGCAGTACCCGATCATCCTCACCGACTCCGGTACCGGCCTCCTCTACAGCGCGATGCGCGGGGTGCTCGACCTCGCCGACCAGCTGATCATCATCTCCACGCCGTCCGTGGACGGCGCGAGCAGCGCCAGCACCACGCTGGACTGGCTCGCCGCGCACGGCTACGGCGAACTGGTCTCGCGCAGCATCACGGTCATCTCGGGCGTCCGGGAGACCGGCAAGATGATCAAGGTCGAGGACATCGTGTCGCACTTCGAGACCCGCTGCCGCGGCGTCGTCGTCGTGCCGTTCGACGAGCACCTGTCGACGGGCGCGGAGGTCGACCTCGACATGATGCGGCCGAAGACCCGCGAGGCGTACTTCCACCTGTCCGCCATGGTGGCCGAGGACTTCGTGCGGGCCCAGCAGCAGCAGGGCCTGTACGCGGCGCCCCACCAGGCGCCCCCGGTGCCGGGCGGCTACGCGCCCGCTCCCGCGCCCGAGGCCGCGTACAACCCCTACGGCGCCGCCCAGCCGCAGGCCCAGCCGGGCCCGTACCCCCCGCAGGACGGCTGGGCCATGCCGCCCCAGCAGTAACGGGCATGACGGAAGGGCCCCGGGCGCGCTCCTCGCGCCCGGGGCCCTTCGTCGTGTCCCGTGTCGGACGTCGGCCGCGGACCGTCAGCCGGCGACCACGGCCGCCTCGTGCGCGGCCACCATCTCGCGGGCCCGCTTCACATCGTCCGCCATGCAGGCCAGCAACGCCTCGATGGACTCGAACTTCTCCATGCCGCGCAGGTACGCCAGGAAGTCCACGGCCGCGTGCAGGCCGTACAGCTCCAGGCCGACGCGGTCGATGGCGTACGCCTCGACGGTCCGCTCGGTCGCGTCGAACTGCACGTTCGTGCCGACCGAGATGGCCGCCGGCATCGCCTCGCCGCCGACGGTCAGCCAGCCCGCGTAGACGCCGTCCGCCGGGATCGCCGTATGCGGCAGGGTCTCCACGTTGGCGGTCGGAAAGCCCAGCTCCCGGCCGCGCTGCGCGCCGCGCACGACGACGCCCTCGACGCGGTGCGGGCGGCCGAGGATCTCCATGGCACCCGCCATGTCGCCCTCGGCGACCAGGCGCCGGGTCAGGGTCGAGGAGAACGGCAACCCGCCGCCCGCCTCGCCCGTCACCTGCAGGTCGATGGTCTCGACCGCGTAGTCGTACGTGCCGCCGAGCTCCTTGAGGTACTCCACGGTGCCGGCCGCGCGGTGGCCGAAGCGGAAGTTGGGGCCCTCCACGACCAGCTTGGCGTGCAGCTTGTCGACCAGGACCTTCACCACGAAGTCGGCGGCCGACAGCTGCGAGAACTCCGCCGTGAACGGCAGGACGAGCACCGCGTCCACGCCCAGCTCGGCCATCAGCTCCGCACGCCGGTGGTGCGGCGCGAGCAGCGGCGGGTGGCTGCCGGGCCGGATCACCTCACGGGGATGCGGGTCGAACGTCACGACGACCGCGGGGACGCCGAGCTCACGGGCCCGGTCCACCGTACGGCCGATGATCAGCTGATGCCCGCGGTGCACGCCGTCGTACGAGCCGATGGTGACGACGCTGCGCCCCCAGTCCTGGGGGATGTCCTCCAAGCCACGCCAGCGCTGCACTGTGCCCGCTCCTCGCCCGAACCCGAACCTTTGTCTGTCTGATGACGCAGGTCTAAGAGTGCCATGCCGGTTGGCGGCGCTCCGCATCGGCCGGTGAGCCGACGGTCACACCCGCGGGGTCGGAGGCGTCCGACGCGTCGTCCCCGCTCCCGCCGCCGCCCTTCTCCCGCCCCGCGGTGAGCCGGATGCGCGCGCTCGGGCCCACCACCACGGCCCACTGCGCCGGGGCCGACTTCAGCCAGCCGCGGACCTGGGCGCCGAAGAACGGGACCTCGCGGGCGAGCTGCGTCAGCCGTCGGTCGAAGCAGGCGGCCCCCTCGGGCGTACGGGCCATCAGCAGACCGGTGCGGTGGACCAGGTCGCGCGTGCGGGCCTCGGAGCGGTCGGCGGCCCCGGCGGCCACGGCCCGCAGCAGTGCGTCGAGGACGGTGACGTCCCGCTCGTACGGCCCGTACTCCTCCCGTTCCATCAGCACCTCCAGCAACTCCTGGCGCAGCGGGCGGGACAGCGGCGTGCCGGGACCGGCGAGGACGGGCGCGAGCGCGCGCCGGACGTGCGGGGGGCAGGTGCGCACCAGGTCCACGACGAGGGGGAAGACCACGGCCCGGGCGGGTGGGCCGTCCTCCAGGCGCCGGTCGATGAAGGCCGACGCGTTCTGTGCGCCCTCCGGGCGGTGCTCGACGTGCTCCCGCACGAGCGTGGCGATGCGGCGGGCGAGGGTGGCCGGGGAGGACACCTCGGCGAGCGTGCGCAGGACCTCGGCGGGCCGCTCGCCGGGCTCGTACAGCCGGGCCTGGAAGGCGCCGAGCACGAGGTCGGGGTGGCTGGTCAGGGCGGGGGCGAGGACGTCGGGCGGCAGGTGGGGGTCGCCCGCGGCGAAGCGGGCGACGGCCTGGGGCAGGTGCTTGGCCCGGGTGGTGACGTCGCGCACGAGGAGGGCCAGGGCGGTGCCGTGCAGGGCGCCCTCGGCGGGGCGGGCGAGCAGGGCGAGGGCCGAGAAGCGCAGCAGTTCGCGGTCGGCGTCCGTGGTGACGTGGGGCGCCGTCCGCAGCCCGTACGCGGCGGCCGCCACATGGCGCTCGACGCGGTCGTCGTGGGCCCAGCGGTCCACGGCCCGGCAGAGTGCGGAGGGCTCGTCCTCGGCGAGGGCCGTCAGCAGCTCGTCGGCGCGCGGATGGCCGGCCTCCACGAGCGCCTCGGCGAGGTCGTCGATGGCCCGGCGGCGGTGGGTGTGCAGCAGGGCCTGGGCGACGGTGGCGACGGTGGGCCGCACGTGGCCGCCGAGGTTCATGGTCTGCAGGGCCCGCTCGTCCGTGAACCAGCGGCACAGGAGGGGCTGGGCGTCACACGTGTGCTCGATGAGGAGGGCCGAGGTGGCGGTCAGGAACCGGTCGGCGGGGTGGACCTGCCTCTGCGGCCCGTCCTCGGCTCCGGCCGGCCGGCTGCCCCCACGGGCGGGCCCCGGCACCCGTGCACCCGCGGCGTCGCCCTGTCCGCGGCGCTCGCGGCCGGGCCCCGCGTCGTCCCGGGCGGTGTCGCTCACGGAGCCGGCCCGTACGCCATCACCGCCGTACGCCTGGCCGGCAACGGCCGCGTCCGCCCCGTCCCGTACGCCTCCGCTCCCGCGCGTCCGCCCGGGCACCGGCCCGCGGCCCCCGTCCCACACGCCCCCGCTCCCGGCCGCCTGCCCCGCACCCTCCGCCGGGCCCCCTGCCGCGTCGCTCCCCCGGGTCCGACCGGGCACGGCTCCCTCGGCGCCGCCGACCGCTCCGTCGCTCCCGGTCGCCTGCCCCGGCACGGTGCCGTGCCCCGCACCCTCCGCCGGGCCGTCCTCCGCCTCACCGCTTGCCCGGGTCCGACCGGGCACGGCCCCGCGGCCACCGGCGCCCTCGTCCGCCCCGTCCCACTCCGCCGGGTCGCTCGTCGCCGCGTCCCGCACGCCCCCGCTTCCCCGCGTCTGGCCCGGCACGCCCCCGTGGCTTGTGGCGGGCCCCGGCACCGCGTCGGTGGGGTGCTCCGGCTGCCCCGCGGCGCCCGTTCCCCTGCGGCGGCCGCGGGCGGACCACGGCTGCCCGGGCGCCCCCTGGCGGGCGTCGGCACTGCGCGCGTGCCCCTGCCCGGGCACGCGGTGCCCACCGGTTTCGGGTCGCCCCGGGACCCGGGCGTCCGCACCCTCCTCGGGAGGAGTCGCAGCGTGCGCCTCGGTCACCTCGCCCGTACCGGCCGGCACGGAAGCATCCACGGGGGCCTCGTCCTCCCCCGACGCCGGGCCCGCTTCCAGGGCGGCGGTGGCGGCCTCCTGGGCCGCGCCGGGCGGGGGGCTGTCCGCGGGGATGAGGATCCGCAGCAGCTCCAGCCGGTCGGCCAGGCCCAGCGGCAGGCGGAGCCAGAACCAGGGGCCGAACTCGGCGAGGCCGCCCAGCGTGCGGGAGTCGGCGCTGTCGAAGCCGCCCGCGGCCACCGAACGGGCGGTGACGCGCTCGGCCAGCAGCCGCAGCACGCCGAGGTAGGGCGTGGCGTCGGGCACCCGCAGCAGGGCCTCGCCGAGCAGGTGGGCGGCCCACCAGGACGGGTCGCCGGCACAGCGGCCGCCGTCCCCCGCCGTGGCCCCCTCGGCCTTCGCGGCCCCCTTGGCCTTCCCCCCGTCCTTGGCCTCGTTCGTCCCGGCGGCCTCCGCGCGCAGCGCGAGCGTCTCGACGGCATGGACCAGCGCACTCAGGCGCCGGGAGAGCTCGATCGGGCCCGCGCGGCGTGCGAGCAGGAGCAGCGCCTGCAGGACGGGCCCGATGCGGTGCCGGGGCACGGGCAGCGGCCGGGGCGGCTCCTGCGCCGCCGCGCCGCGCTTGCGGCGGCGGGCGCCCGAGCGGGCCGCGCCGCCGGAGCCAGGCGGGGGCGGCACATGGCCCCCGGGAGCGGGCATGGGCCCGCCACCCGCGCGGGACGGCAGGCGGACGGCGGCCTCGGCGGGCGGGCCCTCCGGTTCGTACCAGCGGTGGACGAGGGCGTGCAGCGCGGCGTCCAGGTCGAGGTGGGTGCCCTGCAGCCAGTCGGCGAACTCCTCGTGGGCGAAGCGGTAGCCGGAGCCGGCGGGGACGAGCAGGCCCTCGGTCAGCACGGCGGAGGCCCAGCCCGTGCGCCAGGGGAACAGCTCCTCGAACGCCTCCCGCTCCAGCTCCCCCTGGCCGGGGCCGAGGCAGCGCCGGGCGGCCTCGTGCACCTGCCCCGCCACGCGCGCGGCGAGCCGCCGCACGGCCGCGCCGCGCAGCGGCGGCCTGCGGGAGGCGGCCAGGCGCACGGCGATGCGCAGGCAGACCAGGTCGAGGTAGGCGGCGAAGACGTCCCACCGGCCGGGGGCCGCCTCGCCGGTGCCGCCGGCGCCCACGGTGCCGTCGGGGAGCGCGGCCCGCACCTCGGCGAGGAGCCGGAGGGCCAGCGGGTGGCCGGCGTCGGCGGGATCGATGGCGTCCGGGGGGATGCCGTAGGAGGCACGGACCTCCGCGGCCTGGCCGGGGGTCAGGGCGGGGAGCCGGGTGCAGGGCGGCAGGGCGCGCGGCCCCGGCGCCGACGGCGGGCCGCCGGGGCCGCCGGGGAGGTGGAGGACCTCCGGGGGGAAGAGCGCGCCGGCGCTCTCCCAGTGCTCGGGGCGGCAGGCGACGATCAGGCGGGAGGCCGTGCTCCGCAGCCACCGGGTGGTCGCGGCCGTCCACTCGGGCAGGGCGTGGGCCAGGACGGGCGGCATCTCCTCGGGGCCGTCCAGCAGGACGAGCAGCGGGCGCCCCATGCGGCGGGCCAGCTCGGCCACCCCCTCGGGGGTGGCGGCCGCGGTGGCGCCGACGGTGCCCCCGGGGCCCGCCGAGGCCGCCACGATGCGCCCGGCGGCCGCCAGGGACCGGGCGATCGCGTCCCGGACGCTCTCGTCGCCCACCTGCAGGTCCGCGCCGCGCAGCCACAGCGTGGGGGCGGGCTCGGCGCCGCGCGCCCGGCGCCCGGCCAGGGCGCCCAGCTCGGTGGTGCGACCGGTGCCCGGGTCGCCGACGAGCCCGAGGACGTGCCGCCCGCCACCGGGCCCGTCCGGCTCCACGTCCAGGAAGCGGGCGAACTCGCACTCGACCTCGGGCCGCTCGACGGGGTCGCGCCACACGCGCGGGGTGACGACCGAGCCCAGGGCCGTCGCCGTCAGCTGCAGGGCGCCCGCGAGGTTGAGGTCGGGGCCGAAGGCGGGGACCGTGGCGGAGTTGCGGTCGAGGAGCTCGGCCAGCGGCCCGTCCGGCGCGGTCGCGGCGACGGCGCGCAGGGGGATCGCGAAGCCCGCGGCCCGGCGGTCGGCCTGGAGCGCGGTACCGAGGACGGCGACCACCGCCCCCGTGCGGGCGTCGAAGACCGGGCCGCCCGTGGCCTCCTCCCCCAGCCGCAGCCCGGCGCGCTCGGACAGGGAGAGCTCCAGGGCGGCGCCGAGGAGGTGGAAGCGGTCGGTGGCGGTGTAGGTGACCGGGACGTCGCCGACGATCCGGGCGTTGTGCCAGCGGCCGGCGCGCAGCCGGACCTCCTGGCCGCCCTCGAAGCGCACGGCGGCGGCCACCGGCAGCGGGGGGACGCACAGGCCCTCGGTCCGCACGAGCGCCAGGTCGCACTCGGGCAGGGGCGTCACGTTCTCCGCGCCGACGATGCAGGTCAGCTCGCCGGGTGCGTGCAGCACGAGGCGTGCGAGGCCGTCGACCGCCTCATGGCTGGTGATCAGGGTGCCGCGGTCGTCGGCGAGGAATCCCGTGCCCCGCGCGCGCCCGGCGAGGTCGCGGATACGCACCAGCGACTCTTCCGCGTCGGCCCGCCGCCCGTTCATCCGTCGAACCTCCCGCCGTGCTCGTCCACACGACGGTAGGCAGCGGATGATCGGCGAAGCCAGGTCCCACCCTGAACGCGCCCCCTTCCACCCCCCTGGTTCACTCCGAGCGCCTGCCCGTTGGGGTGAATCATCCGTCTCGGATGGATAGAGACAGGTGGGAGGGGGATCGTGGGGCGGGGAACGCGTTCGGGCGCGGTCCCCGCCCCACGGTGTGCCGTGGGGGCGAAGGCGGCGTGCTAGCCGAAGACGGCCAGGCTCTTGGCCCTGCCGCCCTGGTTCTCGATCAGCACGAGGAAGCCGCCGTCGGGGCCGAAGACGGCGATCGGGCCCGTGGTGTCGAACGGCGGCACCTTGATGCGCACACCGTTGCCGAGCAGGCGGGCCTGCTCCTCGTTCACGTCCCAGCGCTGGAAGGCGGCCTCGGCCGCCTGGGCGACGGGCATCACGGTCAGCTCCTCCTGGAGCGCCTCAAGCGTGCGCGCGTCGCCGATCCCGTACGGGCCGACGCGGGTGCGCCGCAGCGCCGTGAGGTGGCCGCCGACTCCCGTGTCCGCGCCCAGGTCGCGGGCGAGGGCACGGACGTAGGTGCCCGACGAGCAGACGACGGAGACCAGCAGGTCCTGCACCGGCGTGCCGTCCGCCGTCTCGGCGGGCAGCACGGCGTGCACGGTGAAGGAGGAGACCGTCACCGGCCGGGCGGGGATCTCGAAGTCCTCGCCCTCGCGCGCCCGCTTGTAGGAGCGCACGCCGTTGATCTTGATCGCGCTGACCTTGGAGGGCACCTGCATGATGGCGCCCGTCAGCTTGGCCACCCCCGCGTCGATCGCCTCGCGGGTCACCCCGGAGGCGTCCGTGGACGAGGTGACCTCGCCCTCCGCGTCGTCGGTCACCGTGTTCTGGCCGAGCCGGATCGTGGCCACGTACTCCTTCTCGGTCAGCGCGAGGTGACCGAGGAGCTTGGTGGCCCGCTCGACGCCGAGGACGAGCACGCCGGTCGCCATCGGGTCGAGCGTCCCCGCGTGGCCGACGCGCCGGGTGCGGGCGATGCCGCGCATCTTGGCGACGACGTCGTGCGAGGTGAAACCGGCCGGCTTGTCGACGATGACCAGCCCGTCCGGGGTGGTCGGTGCCTTGTGCTTCATCAGGCGCCGGCGCCCTTGTCGTCCGCCTCGTCGTCCTCGCCCGGCTTGCGGTACGGGTCGGCTTCGCCGGCGTACGTCGCGTTGGAGGACGCCTGGCGCACCTGGGCGTCCGAGGCCCGCGCCCGGTCGAGGAGGTCCTCGATGGTCCGGGCGTTCTCCGGCAGGGCGTCCGCCACGAACGTCAGCGTCGGCGTGAACTTGGTGCCCGCGGCACGGCCGACCTCGGAGCGCAGGATGCCCTTGGCGCTCTCCAGCCCGGCAGCGGCGCTGGCCCGGTCCTCGTCGTCGCCGTAGACCGTGTAGAAGACCGTGGCCTCCCGCAGGTCGCCGGTGACCCGGGTGTCCGTGATGGTCACGTGAGAGCCGAGCCGCGGGTCCTTGATTCCGCGCTGCAGCTTCTGTGCGATGACCTCGCGGATGAGGTCCGCCAGCCTCTTCGCACGCGCGTTGTCGGCCACTGGTCCGTCTCCTTCTCGTCTTCCATCATTGTGCTCTCGGCGCTGGCGCGCCCAGTCGACGGCGTTAGTCGTCGTCTCCGTGGAACCGCCGCCGTACCGACAGCAGCTCCACTTCAGGACGTGCGGCGACCAGGCGCTCGCAACGGTCCAACAGGTCTGTGAGGTGCCCCGCGTCCCCGGAGACCGCCGCCACGCCGATCGTGGCCCGGCGGTAGAGGTCCTGGTCGCCGACCTCCGCCACGCTCACCGCGTACTTGCGGTGCAGCTCGGCGACGATCGGGCGGACGACGGAGCGCTTCTCCTTCAGCGACCGTACGTCGCCGAGGAGGAGGTCGAAGGACAGAGTCCCTGCATACATGTGGTGCGGGTGAAGCCCACCCGGGAGGCGTGATGGGGTCCCCCCAGCGGTAGCTGGAGGAATGTGGTGTACCGCTCTTCGAACCGTACACGCAACGGCCGGGGCCGATCGACGGAATATCTTCCCGCCGACCGGCCCCAGCCGAGCTGTGCCCGCCCGTCGCCCGACCACCACACCGGGTGGACCGCGCTACGCGCGGGCTTCACATCAGCCGCGCGGCTTCTCGCGCATCTCGTACGTCGCGATGACGTCGTCGATCTTGATGTCGTTGAAGTTTCCGAGGTTGATACCGCCCTCGAAGCCTTCGCGGATCTCGGTGACGTCGTCCTTGAAGCGACGCAGACCGACGATGGTGAGGTCCTCGGCCACGACCTTGCCGTCGCGGATGAGGCGCGCCTTGGTGTTGCGCTTGACCTCGCCGGAGCGGATGAGGACACCCGCGATGTTGCCCAGCTTGGACGAGCGGAAGACCTCGCGGATCTCCGCCGTACCGAGCTCGACCTCTTCGTACTCCGGCTTCAGCATGCCCTTGAGGGCCGCCTCGATCTCCTCGATCGCCTGGTAGATGACCGAGTAGTACCGGACGTCGACGCCCTCGCGCTCGGCCATCTGCGTGGCACGGCCCTCGGCGCGGACGTTGAAGCCGATGACGATCGCGTCGGAGCCGGTCGCCAGGTTGATGTCGGACTCGGTGACCGCACCCACACCGCGGTGCAGGATCCGGATCTCCACCTCTTCGCCGACGTCGAGCTGGAGCAGCGAGGACTCGAGAGCCTCGACCGAACCGGACGCGTCACCCTTGATGATGATGTTGAGGTCCTGGACCAGACCGGCCTTGAGCACCTTGTCGAGGTCCTCGAGGGACACCCGGCGGGTGCGCTTGGCGAAGGCGGCGTTGCGCTCGCGCGCAGCGCGCTTCTCGGCGATCTGGCGGGCCGTGCGGTCCTCGTCGACGACGAGGAAGTTGTCGCCGGCGCCCGGGACGTTGGTCAGACCGAGGACGAGGACCGGGGTCGACGGACCCGCCTCTTCCACGTTCTGGCCCTTGTCGTCGAGCATCGCGCGGACACGGCCGTAGGCGTCACCGGCGACCATCGTGTCACCGACGCGGAGGGTACCGCGCTGGACGAGCACGGTGGCCACGGCACCGCGACCGCGGTCGAGGTGGGCCTCGATCGCAATACCCTGCGCGTCCTGCTCCGCGTTGGCGCGCAGGTCGAGGGCGGCGTCGGCGGTGAGGACGACGGCTTCGAGCAGCTTGTCGATGTTCAGACCCTGCTTGGCGGAGATGTCGACGAACATCGTGTCGCCGCCGTACTCCTCGGCCACCAGACCGAACTCGGTGAGCTGACCGCGCACCTTGGTCGGGTCGGCACCCTCGACGTCGATCTTGTTGACCGCGACCACGATCGGCACGTCGGCCGCCTTGGCGTGGTTCAGGGCCTCGATCGTCTGCGGCATGACACCGTCGTTGGCCGCCACCACGAGGATCGCGATGTCGGTCGACTTCGCACCACGGGCACGCATGGCGGTGAACGCCTCGTGACCCGGGGTGTCGATGAAGGTGATCTTGCGCTCTTCGTCGTTGACGTCGGTGGAGACCTGGTAGGCACCGATGTGCTGGGTGATGCCACCGGCCTCGCCCGCGACCACGTTGGTCTTGCGGATCGCGTCCAGCAGTCGCGTCTTACCGTGGTCGACGTGACCCATGACGGTCACGACCGGCGGACGCGCGACGAGCATCTCCTCGCCGCCCTCGTTCTCACCGAACTCGATGTCGAACGACTCGAGCAGCTCGCGGTCCTCCTCCTCGGGGCTCACGATCTGAACGGTGTAGTTCATCTCGCCGCCGAGGAGCTGCAGCGTCTCGTCCGAGACGGACTGCGTGGCCGTGACCATCTCGCCGAGGTTCATCATCACGGCGACGAGCGACGCCGGGTTGGCGCCGATCTTCTCCGCGAAGTCGGTGAGGGAGGCACCGCGCGACAGGCGAATGGTCTCGCCGCCGCCGCGGGGCAGCATCACGCCGCCGACGGACGGGGCCTGCATGGCCTCGTACTCCTGGCGCCTCTGCCGCTTCGACTTGCGGCCACGACGGGCCGGACCGCCGGGACGGCCGAAGGCACCCTGCGTGCCGCCACGGGCACCCGGGCCGCCGGGACGACCGCCGAAGCCCGGACGACCGCCGCCGAAGCCGCCGCCGCCACCGGGGGCACCGCCACCGGGACGACCGGCGAAGCCGCCGCCGCCACCGGGACGACCGCCGCCGCCGGGACCGGCCGGACGACCGGCGAAGCCGGGACGACCGGCACCGCCGCCGGGACGGCCTGCGCCGCCGCCGGGACCGCGACCGCCGCCACCGGGGCCCGGACGCGGGCCGGCAGCCGGACGCTGCGGCATCATGCCCGGGTTCGGGCGGTTACCGGCGGGAGCGCCACCGGGACGCGGGGCGCCACCGGGGGCACCCTGCGGACGGGGCATGCCGCCCGGGGTCGGACGGGCGCCGCCCTGACCCTGCGGACGCGGGGCGCCACCGGGGCCGCCCTGCGGACGCGGGCCGGGGCCCGGACGCTCGCCGCCGGGACGCGGGGCGCCACCGGGACGGGGCGCCTGCGGACGGGCCATGCCCGTCGAGCCACCGGAGGTGAAGGGGTTGTTGCCCGGACGGGGACCGGCCGGACGGGCGCCACCGGGACGCGGGGCACGCTCACCCTGACCACCCGGGCGCGGGGCGCGCTCGGGACGGCCGCCGTCACGCTGGCCGGCCGGGCCGGGACGCGCGCCGGGGCGCGGACCGGGGGCACCGCCGGGACGCGGCGCGGGGCGGTCCTGGGAGGGGGCGGCCGGGGCCGGCGCGGAGAACTCCGCGGCGGGCACCGGGGTGACCGGGGCAGGCTTGGCCGGAGCCGCCGGAGCGGGCTTCGGGCCGGGGCGCGGACCGGGGGTCGGCGCGGCGCCTGCGGGCTTGGGGGTGCTGGGGGTCTCCGCGGCCGGCTTGGGAGCCGGGGCAGCGGGACGGGGGGCGCCCGGAGTGGGGGCACCCGGCTTCGGCGCAGCCTTGCGCGGCGCCGCGGGCTTCGCAGCGGACTTGCCGGCGTTGCCGCCGGGTCCCTGCAATGCGTCAGTCAACTTGCGGACGACCGGCGCCTCGATGGTCGAGGACGCCGAACGGACGAATTCACCAAGTTCTTGGAGCTTGGCCATGACGACCTTGCTCTCCACTCCGAACTCCTTGGCGAGTTCGTATACCCGGACCTTAGCCACTTCGCTCCTTCTAGGTCCGGGTGTCCACCGGACCGTCGCTACTTCATGGGCGTACTCATCGCGTACTCATCGAGTGCTCATCGCAATCTCGACCTACTTCCAACTCGCGAGGTACCTGACAATGGGTCTCCCCGCGCAGGCGGGGCCGATCTCTACTGCTGATCGATCTGTTCGACGTACTGGCGCAACTCCGCCGTGTCGAGCGGACCCGGGCTTTTGAAGGCCCTGGGGAACGCCCGGCGGCGCACCGCCAGATCGAGGCAGACCAGTGTGGGATGCACGGAGGCACCCCGGCCGGGCAGCGTACCGCGGGGGTCGGGGACGCAGACGCCCTCGATCACCACGGTCCGCAGCAGTTCGCCCTTGGCCGCTCGCTCCCGGCACCCCACACAGGTGCGCTCAGGGCATGCGCGGGCATGCGTCCGGCCAGACACTGGTTAAGTCTACCTCCCCGTGCCGACCTCACCCCTTCGGGGCACTGTGCGTGCACGTATACGTTTCGGCCATGATCGGCCAGGATTCGGGGCCCGGGACCGGGCCCACCGGGGGGATGCGGGCCCCTCATGGTCGTTTTACGGACCAATCGGAGCCGCTCGGAGCGGCTTGCCGCACGCCCCCCGTCGCTTCTGTGCGCTGCCCGCGGGTCAGTCGCGCTCGGACTGCTGCTGCTCGGTGTCCGGGCGGATGTCGATCCGCCAGCCGGTGAGGCGGGCGGCGAGACGGGCGTTCTGCCCTTCCTTGCCGATGGCGAGGGAGAGCTGGTAGTCCGGCACGGTCACCCGGGCGGAGCGGGCGGCGAGGTCCACGACCTCGACCTTGCTCACCCGTGCGGGGGACAGCGCGTGCGCCACCAGCTCCGCCGGGTCGTCCGACCAGTCGACGATGTCGATCTTCTCGCCGTGCAGCTCGGCCATGACCGCGCGGACGCGGCCGCCCATCGGGCCGATGCAGGCGCCCTTGGCGTTGAGGCCGGAGCGGGTGGACCGGACCGCGATCTTGGTGCGGTGACCGGCCTCACGGGCGATGGCGGCGATCTCCACCGAACCGTCCGCGATCTCCGGGACCTCCATGGCGAAGAGCTTCTTCACCAGGTTGGGGTGGGTGCGCGAGAGCGTCACCGACGGGCCGCGGACACCCTTGGCCACGCGCACGACGTAGGTGCGCAGCCGCGTGCCGTGCTTGTACTCCTCGCCCGGCACCTGCTCCTGCACCGGCAGGATGGCTTCCAGCTTGCCGATGTCGACCAGGACGTTCTTGGGGTCCTTGCCCTGCTGCACGATGCCCGCGACGACGTCGCCCTCGCGGCCGGCGAACTCACCGAAAGTGATCTCGTCCTCGGCGTCGCGCAGACGCTGGAGGATGACCTGCTTCGCGGTGGTCGCGGCGATCCGGCCGAAGCCGGAGGGGGTGTCGTCGAACTCGCGCGGCTCCTCGCCCTCGGTGAGGTCCTGCGGGTCCTCCTTGGCCCACACCGTCACGTGCCCGGTCGACCGGTCCAGCTCCACGCGGGCCCGGCGGCGGCTTCCCTCGGTGCGGTGGTAGGCGATGAGGAGGGCCGACTCGATCGCCTCGACCAGCAGGTCGAAGGAGATCTCCTTCTCTCGCACCAGACCCCGCAGGGCGCTCATGTCGATGTCCACGGCTACGCCTCCTCCTGAATCTCGTCGGATTCGTCTGCTTCGTCGACGGCCTTGTCCGCCGTCTTACGGTTGAACTCGATCTCCACGCGCGCCTTCGCGATCTCCGCGAACGCCAGCCTGCGGGCGGTGGCCTTGCGGCCCTTCACGCCGGGCACCTCCAGGTCGAGGCCCTCGTCGTCCACGGAGACGATCCGCGCGACGAGCTCACCGCCCTCCGTCAGCTGCGCCTTGATCAGCCGGCCCGTGGCACGGACGTAGTGGCGCTGCTGGGTGAGGGGGCGGTCGGCGCCGGGGGAGGTGACCTCAAGGACGTACGGAGCGCCACCCATGACGTCCGTCTCGTCGAGCTTCGCGGAGATGTCGCGACTCAGATCCGCACACGTGTCCAGCTGCACGCCCTCGTCGGAGTCCACCACGATGCGCAGGACGCGCCGCTTGCCGGCGGGTGTCACCTCGACCTCTTCCAGCTCCAGCTCTCGCGCGCTGACGAGAGGGGCGAGCAGCTCGCGCAGCCTCTCGCTCTGGGTGGTGCTCATCCGGGTGACTCCTCGGCCGCGTGTGCTGTTGTGGGAAAGTCGCGTGTCAGGTCAAAGCCTATCTGTTCCGGCAGCCGGCTGACGATTCGGTGCCCGGTCCACGGCCGGCCGGTCGCGCGCCGGTACGCTCGCGTGCGGTGATCATGCCCGGACGAGGCGGAAAGAGGATCGTGCCGCTCACGACGAGGACGCGGGGCGCCGACGACCCGCGCAGACGCAGGGTACTGGCCGGGGCCGCGGCGGCCCTGCTGACCGCCGGTGGCACCGTGCTGCTGGCCGGATGTTCCTCCGGCGGAGCCGACGCCGACGGGCGCCCGGCCGCCGACGGCCGGCTGCGCGAGGGCGCCGCCCGGGACAGTGCGGCGCTGCTGGCGCGCTACGACGCGACGATCGCCGCGCACGCCGCCCTGGCGGACCGGCTGCGGCCGCTGCGGACCGATGTGGCCCACCACGCCGAGGCGTTCGGCGCCCCTCCCGGGTCTTCCGCGCCGTCAGCGTCCGGGTCCGCGTCCTCCGCGCCGGCGTCCCCTGGCGCGTCCCCACCGGCCGCGGGCGTGGAGGTGCCCGGTGACGAGCGTGCCGCGCTCGCGGCCCTCGCCGACGCCGAACGCCGTACGGCCGACGCCCGTACCGCCGCCCTCGGCGCCGCCGGCCCCGAACTCGCCCGCCTCCTGGCCTCCGTGGCGGCGGCCGGCGCGGCCCACGCGTACCTGCTCACCGGAGGTGGCTCATGAGGCGCTCCCGCTCCCGCGAGGCGCTGGCCGCGGCGCAGGCCGCGCTGGCCGCCGAGCACGCGGCGGTCTACGGCTACGGGGTGGTCGGCGGACGGGTCGACGACGCGCGGGAGACCGAGGCGCGGGAGGCGTACGACGCGCACCGGGCCCGGCGCGACGCCATGATCCGTGCCGTCCGGGACCTGGGTGCCGAGCCCGGGGCCGCGGCGGCCGCGTACGCCCTGCCCTTCCCGGTGCCGGACGCGAACGCTGCGGTGCGGCTCGCGGCGGAGCTGGAGAACCGCGTCGCCGCCGTGTACGCCGATCTCGTACGGGCCGCCACGGGCGGCCTGCGCGGCGAGGCCGCCGCCGCGCTGCGCGAGGCGGCGGTGCGGGCGGTGCGCTGGAGCGGCGGCAGCGTAGCCTTCCCTGGGCTCGCGGAGCGGGCCGCTTCCACCGGGCCCGGCGGCTCGCCGGGCGGCCCCTCCCCGCGTGCCTGATCAGCGAAAGAACGAAAGGGACAGCTCAGGGATGGCCAATGCTCACGACCGCCTCGAACCGCCGGAAAGGCTGGTTCGGTCCCTGGGCTCGGACCCCGCCTCCGCCTCCGTCACCGAAGAGGTGGCACGGCAGTGGCTCGCCGCTCTGCCGGACGTCGCCCAGGAGTGCCTGGCGCGCTGGGAACTGACACCCGAACGGGTGCAGATGCCCGGCGGGCGGACCAGCATGGTCGCCCTCGTCCGGCAGGCCGACGGCACGCCCGCCGCGCTCAAGCTCTCCCCGCCCGACGGCACGACCGCCCTCGAACACGCCGCGCTCGCGCACTGGGACGGCCGCAGCGCCGTGCGCCCGCTGCGCGTGGACACGGCGAACGGGGCGCTGCTGCTGGAGCGTCTGCACGCGGACGTCAGCCTGCGCTCCCTCGCGGAGCCCAAGGCCCAGCTGGAGGCGGCGGCGACGCTGCACCGGCTGTGGGTGCCCCCGCCGGCCGCGGCCGGCGTGGACTTCCCGACCGTGGCCGCGCACACGGCGCAGCTGGCCGACGTCCTGCGCTCCCACCGCGAACAGCCGTGGGCGGCGGACGTGCGGGCCGTGCTCGACGAGGCGCTGGAGCTGCACGGGGACCTGACGGCGGAGGTCGCGGAGGAGGGCGCCGTGCTGTTGCACGGCGAGTACCACCAGGGCACGGTGCTGGCCGCCGACCGCGTCCCGTGGCTGGCCGTCGCGCCCCGCCCGCTGGTCGGCGAGCGCGCCTACGACCTGGCGTGGCTGGTGCGGGACCGCGCCGACACGCTGCTGGCGGCACCGGGCGCAGCCGCCGCGGCCCGCCGCCGGGTGGCCAAACTGGCCGAGTCCCTGGACGTCGACGCCACCCGGCTGCGCGCCTGGACGCTCTTCCGCACGGCATCGGCAGGTGCCCACGCCCTGGCGCTGGGCGCCGGGGGGCAGGGCGAACTCCTCCTGGAGTTCGCGGGCCTGCTCTGACCCCGACGAGGGAGGGACGGGGGCCGGCCCGGCGCCGCCGGGGTGCTCGCCGTGGGCGGCGGGGACCGGCGCCCACGGAGGCGGGGGCGCCGGGGCGTGACGGCGCCTCCGGCCGCCGTCAGCCGGTGGTCAGCACAGGGACCGTACGCGCGACAGTGCCTCCTCCACCGGCAGCTGTTCGCGTTCGCCCGTGCGGCGGTCCTTGAGTTCGACGATGCCGTCCGCTGCGCCTCGACCCACGATCAGGATCGTGGGCACGCCGATGAGTTCGGCGTCGGTGAACTTCACGCCCGGCGACACGCCCGCCCGGTCGTCCAGCAGCACCCGCACCCCCGACTCGGCCAGCCGCGTGGCGAGCTCGTCCGCCAGCTCCGTCTGGAGGGCCTTGCCCGCCGCCACGACCTGGACGTCGGCGGGCGCGACCTCGCGGGGCCAGCACAGGCCCGCCTCGTCGTGGGTCTGCTCGGCGAGGGCGGCCACCGCGCGGGAGACGCCGATGCCGTACGAACCCATGGTGACGCGGACCGGCTTGCCCTGCGGGCCCAGCACGTCGAGCCCGAACGCGTCGGCGTACTTGCGGCCGAGCTGGAAGATGTGACCGATTTCGATCGCCCGCCCGATCTCCAGGCCCGCCCCGCAGCACGGGCAGGGGTCGCCGGGCTCGACCACGACGACGTCGAGGTAGCGGTCGACGGTGAAGTCGCGGCCGCAGACGACGTTGCGGGCGTGCGTGTCCGGCTTGTTGGCGCCCGTGATCCAGGACGTGCCGGGTGCCACGCGCGGGTCGGCGATGCAGGGCACGTCCGCCAGCCCCTGCGGGCCGACGTAACCGCGGACGAGGTCGGGGCGGCCGGCGAAGTCCTCGGCCGTCACCAACTCCACCACGGCAGGGGCCAGATGCTCGGCGAGCTTGCCGAGGTCCACCTCGCGGTCGCCGGGCACACCGACGGCCGTGATCCGACCGTCGACCTTGACGAGGAGGTTCTTCAAGGTGGCCGAGGCGGGTACGCCCAGGTGTTCGGCGAGGCTCTCGATGGTGGGGGTGTCCGGGGTGTCCAGCTCCTCGACCGGGCCGTGGGCGGCGGGCTCGGCGGGGGCGACGACCGTCGTCACCGCCTCGGTGTTGGCGGCGTAGTCGCACGACGGGCAGTCGACGAAGGTGTCCTCACCGGCCGCCGCGGGCGCCAGGAACTCCTCCGACGCCGAGCCGCCCATCGCGCCCGAGACGGCGGAGACGATCCGGTGGTCCAGGCCGAGGCGTTCGAAGATGCGCCGGTAGGCGGCGCGGTGCAGCCGGTAGGACTCGGCGAGGCCCTCGTCGGTGGTGTCGAAGGAGTAGGAGTCCTTCATCTGGAACTCGCGGCCGCGCAGGACGCCGGAGCGGGGCCGCGCCTCGTCCCGGTACTTGGTCTGGATCTGATAGAGGATCACCGGCAGGTCCTTGTAGGACGTGCACTGGTCCTTGACCGTCAGTGTGAAGATCTCCTCGTGCGTGGGCCCGAGGAGGTAGTCCGCGCCCTTGCGGTCGCGCAGCCGGAAGAGCAGGTCGCCGTACTCCTTCCAGCGCCCGCTCGTCTCGTAGGGCTCCTTGGGCAGCAGGGCGGGCAGCAGGACCTCCTGGCCGCCGATGGCGTCCATCTCCTCGCGCACCACCCGGGCGACGTTGTCCAGGACCTTCTTGCCGAGCGGCAGCCACGTCCACACCCCGGCCGAGGAGCGGCGCACGTAGCCGGCCCGCACCAGCAGCTTGTGGCTGGCGGTCTCGGCGTCGGCCGGGTCGTCGCGCAAGGTCTTGATCATCGTTGTGGACATGCGCTGGACGTGGGCCATGGAGCGTCTCCTGCTGCGTGCGGGCGTACGGGGTGTGATGTCGAGGAGACTAACCGCAGCCACCGACAGCCGGAAAACGGTTTCCCCCCGGCCCCTCCCGCCGGGATGCGCCCCGGCCCCTCGGCTTCAGCTCAGCAGCGGCAGCGGTGCGCCCATCACCGCGTAGGGGCTGGCCGCGCTGGGGAAGACCACGTGCCGGGCCAGGTCCCGGTAGCCGAGCTTGCGGTAGAGCGCCCGGGCCGGGCTCTCCCTGTCGATGGCGGAGAGGATGGAGCGCGGCTCCTGCGCGGTGGCGGTGATGCCGGTGATGAGGGCGCGGCCGATGCGGCGGTTCTGGAAGCCGGGGTGGACGTGCAGCTCGGTGATGACGAAGGCGTTGTCGAGCCAGCCGTCGCAGCCGTTGGCGCGCAGGTACGGTTCGACGACGGTGGACCACCAGTGCGTGCGGTCATTGGGCATGCCGTAGACGAAGCCCACGAGCCGGCCCTCGGCCGTGGTGGCCCCCAGGGCCCGGGCGCCGGGGCAGGTCAGGTGGCGGAGCACGATGTGGCGCCGTACGCCGACCTCCTCGGGGGTCAGCCCGAAGGCGAGGGCCTGCACGGCCAGCGCCTCGTCCACCCGCGCGGCGAGGTCGAGCGGTCCGACCACGATGTCATCCATGCGGGGAGGCTACCCGCACGTCTGCCCGGGTCCCATCAGAACAGCACGCTCATGAAGGCGCCGACCTCTTCGAAGCCCACCCGGCGGTACGAGGCCCGCGCGGCGGTGTTGTAGTCGTTGACGTACAGGCTCACGACCGGGGAGACCTCGCGCAGGGCGTGGCCGAGGACGGCGGCCATGCCGGTCACGGACAGGCCGCGGCCCCGGTGCTCGGGGGCGACCCAGACGCCCTGGATCTGGCAGGCGCGGTCGGTGGCGGCGCCGATCTCGGCCTTGAAGACGACGCGGCCGTCCTCGATGCGGGCGAAGGAGCGGCCGGAGCCGACGAGCTCGGCGACGCGGGCCTGGTAGAGCAGTCCTCCGTCGCCGGCGAGCGGGGAGACGCCGACCTCCTCGGTGAACATCGCCACGCAGGCCGGCATGATCACCTCCATCTCGTCCTTGCGGACGCGGCGCACGAACGGATCGGGCTCGATGCCCGCCGGCATGGACCGGGTGACCATCAGGGGCTGGTGGGGGCGGACCTCGCGGGCGGGCCCCCAGTGGGGTTCGAGCAGGGACCACAGCTCGGTGGTGGCGGGCGCCGGGCCGACGATGGAGGAGCAGCGGCGGCCGGAGCGGCGGGCGCGGTCGGCGAAGGCGCGTACGGCCTCGGGGCCGGCGCAGATGGGGACGAGGTTCGCGCCGGCGTAGCAGAGCGATTCCAGACGGCCTTCCGCGTACCAGCCCCACATCTCGCCGCCGAGCCGCCAGGGGTCGAGGCCGGCGACCTGGACGCGGGCGGCGACGAAGGCGTTGGCGACGGGGTCACGGTCGAGGACGGCGAGGGCGGCGTCGAGCTCGCCGGGCTCCAGGACCTTGGTGGTGGACGTCGTCAGCACGTGTGCGATTGCCTCACGGTCGCGGGCCGGGGGCCATGGGGACAGGTCCTGGCACTGTACCTCCCGGCCTCCCGGGGCACCGCCCTGACGGCCGGATATGGCGGTGCCCCGCCGGGAGGGCGGGGCACGGCCGGGGTGCGGGGCGTCAGCCGGCGACGCTGATGGTGGGCTCGCCGGAGGCGACGCCGTCCTTCTCCATCTGCTCGGCGATCTTCAGGGCCTCTTCGATGAGGGTCTCCACGATCTTCGATTCGGGGACGGTCTTGATGACCTCGCCCTTGACGAAGATCTGGCCCTTGCCGTTGCCGGAGGCGACGCCCAGGTCGGCCTCGCGGGCCTCGC
>NZ_BMVB01000035.1 GCF_014650495.1 Streptomyces cinnamoneus
ACGCCCTTGGCGTGCAGGATGTCCAGCGACTCCTTGATCCAGCCGTCCAGGTTGTCGGCGTACGCCTTCTTCGCCGGGGCGGCGGGCTTCGCAGCGGGCATCGGCTTGCGGGCCTCACTACGGCTGGCACGCTCCTGGTCGGCCTTCGCCTGTCCGGCAACCTTGGCCTTGGCGGCGGTCTTCGCCTGGCCGGCGGCCACGTCGGCGGCCTTGGCCAGCTCGTCGTGCTGTGTCACACCGAAGTCCTGGGCGTTCTGCGCGACCGGCTGCACGGCGACCGCGTGCGCGTCGGCGGCGGCGGCCTGCGGCACCAGCGCGAACGCGAGGGCGGCACCCGCCGCGACGGTGATGCCGGCGGCGGCGGCCTTGTGGGCCTTGGGCAGACGGGTATAGCCAGAGATGGTGGAACGCATGACTGAGCTGGACCTTCCTGTCGGGAGCGTCGCAGTGGCCGTCGTGGGCGCATGAGAAGAGCGCCGTGTCTCGGTCGACGGCGCCGTGCGACCCGGTCATTGTTAGCGGCGGCGAAAGGCGCTGGCAAAGGTGTGACCTACGGCGGAACGCCGTAATGCAGCGACCCGCACGAGGGGAATCGCCCGGTTTCCGGGCCCGGTTGTCACTAACCCGCTTCGTATGTGATCTGGCCCCCATGAGGGGCCTCACACGACGGCCCTCGTTTCCGCACGGAGCGGAACGGTTCGTCGCCGCCCGTGAGCGCGCGGCGGCTACGGTGGGGCGGTGATGACGACGTGGACTGCCGACGGCACCGGGGTCCTGCGGCTTCCCTCCGGGCGTCTGGTCCGGGGCCGGGGATTGCGGCGGGCGCTTCCGGACGGGCCGGTGCCCGACTTCGGCGTGTACCTCCTGGGCAAACAGCCCGCCGACGTCCCCTGGGAGGCACGGTGGCTGCAGTGGCGGGACTTCCGGCTGCCGAGCAGCCCGGAGCGGGCCCGGGCCGTGCTGGCCGAGGCATGGCGACGGGCGGGGGCCGAGCGGGTCGAGATCGCCTGCGGCGGCGGCCGCGGCCGGACGGGGACAGCCTTGGCCGCTCTCGCCGTCCTGGACGGGATCCCCGCAGATCAGGCGGTGGAGTTCGTCCGCCGGCACTACGACCGCTACGCCGTCGAGACGCCCTGGCAGAAACGCTACGTCCGGGACTTCGGCGGCTCCCCGGCGTGACCGGCCGAGTACCGGCCGCACGGCGGACAGGGGCCCGAGGGGCGGAAGTCTCTCCCGTGCCTCCCGCCCCCGTCCCCGTCAGACCGCGTCAGCCCCTGTCAGACCCTGTCAGACCCTGTCAGGAAGGCGTACCGGGCAGGTCCTCCCTGACCTCGCGCGCCGCCGCGACCAGGTTCCCGAGCGAGGCGCGGACCTCCGGCCAGCCGCGGGTCTTCAGGCCGCAGTCGGGGTTGACCCACAGGCGGTCGGCGGGGATGGCCTCCAGGCCCTTGCGCAGCAGCGCGGCCGCTTCCCGCGTGCCCGGCACGCGCGGCGAGTGGATGTCGTAGACGCCGGGGCCGACCTCGCGCGGGTAGCCGGCGGTGGCGAGCTCGCCGGCCACCTGCATGTGGGAGCGGGCGGCTTCCAGGCTGATGACGTCGGCGTCGAGGTCGTCGATGGCCGCCAGGACGTCACCGAACTCGGCGTAGCACATGTGGGTGTGGATCTGGGTGGCCGGCCGGACACCGCTGGTGGCCAGGCGGAACGCCTCGGTCGCCCAGGCCAGGTAGGCCCCGCGGCCGGCTTCCCGCAGCGGGAGCGTCTCGCGCAGCGCCGGCTCGTCGACCTGGATCACGGAGGTCCCGGCGGCCTCCAGGTCGCCGACCTCGTCGCGGAGGGCGAGGGCCACCTGACGGGCGGTGTCGGCGAGCGGCTGGTCGTCGCGGACGAACGACCAGGCGAGCATGGTGACGGGACCGGTCAGCATGCCCTTGACGGGGCGGTCGGTGAGCGACTGGGCGTAACGCGTCCAACGGACCGTCATCGCCTCCGGGCGGGAGATGTCGCCGGCGAGGATCGGCGGGCGGACGTAGCGGGTGCCGTAGGACTGGACCCAGCCGTGCTGGGTGGCCAGGTAGCCGGTGAGCTGCTCGGCGAAGTACTGCACCATGTCGTTGCGTTCGGGCTCGCCGTGCACGAGGACGTCGATGCCGGTCTTCTCCTGGAAGGCGATGACCTCGCGGATCTCGGCCTCGATGCGCTCCTCGTAGGCCGCGGTGACGATCCGCCCGGCGCGCAGGTCGGCGCGGGCGGTGCGCAGGTCGGTCGTCTGGGGGAAGGAGCCGATGGTGGTGGTGGGCAGCAGTGGCAGCCCCAGGTGGTCGCGCTGCGCCGCCGCCCGGTCGGGGTAGGGGTGGGAGCGGCGGCCGTCGGCGTCGGTGACGGCGGCGGTGCGGGCCCGTACGGCCGGGTCGTAGGTGATGGCGGAGTTCGCGCGGGAGGCCAGGTCGGCGCGGTTGGCGGCGAGTTCGGCGGCGATGGTGTCGGTGCCGTGGGCCAGGCCGCGGGCCAGGGTGACGACCTCTGCGGCCTTCTGCCGGGCGAAGGAGAGCCAGCGGAGGATCTGCGGGTCGATGTCGCGCTCGGCCGTGACGTCGAGGGGGACGTGCAGCAGGGAGCAGGAGGCCGCGACGTCGACCCGGTCGGCGAGGCCGAGGAGGGTGCCCAGGGTGGACAGCGACTTCTCGAAGTCGTCGATCCATACGTTGCGTCCGTTGACGACGCCTGCGACGAGGCGTTTTCCGGGGAGGCCGCCGACGGCGGCGAGGTCGTCGAGGTTGGCGGCGGCGGACCGTGTGAAGTCCAGGGCGAGGCCCTCGACGGGGGCCTTGGCCAGGACCGGCAGGGCGTCGCCGAGGCGGTCGAAGTAGGAGGCGACCAGCAGCCGGGGGCGGTCGGTGAGGCCGCCCAGTTCGCGGTAGGCGCGGGCGGCGGCGTTCAGCTCGGCCGGCGTGCGGTCCTGGACGAGCGCGGGCTCGTCGAGCTGCACCCACTCCGCTCCGGCGGCCCGCAGGTCGGCCAGTACCTCGGCGTACACCGGCAGGAGGCGGTCGAGGAGCGTCAGGGGTTCGAAGCCCTCGGCCACGTCGGGCGCGGGCTTGGCCAGCAGGAGGTAGGTGACGGGGCCGACGAGGACCGAGCGGGCGGCCAGGCCGAGGGCCAGGGCTTCCGTGAGCTCGGCGACCTGCTTGCCGGAGTCCGCCGAGAAGACCGTGTCGGGGCCGAGTTCGGGCACCAGGTAGTGGTAGTTGGTGTCGAACCACTTCGTCATCTCCAGCGGCGCCACCTCCTGGGTGCCGCGGGCCATCGCGAAGTAGCCGTCCAGGGCGTCGGCCTCGACGGCCGCGCGGTGCCGGGCGGGGATCGCGCCGACCATGACGCTGGTGTCCAGGACGTGGTCGTAGTACGAGAAGTCGCCGGTGGGCACCTCGTGGATGCCGGCCCCGGCGAGCTGCCGCCAGGCGGCTCGGCGCAGTTCGGCGGCCGTCTCCCGCAGGGCCTCCGCGGTGACGCGGCCCTTCCAGTAGCCTTCGATCGCCTTCTTCAGTTCACGGCCCTGGCCCTGGCGGGGGTAGCCGTGCACGGTGGCCCGTGCTGCCGCGGCTGCGGACTTGCTGGTCACGGAACTCTCCTTCGCGAGCTTCATTCCAGGATCTCGGATCGCCCGGGGCGCGAAGGGACGACGGACCGGACGGCGACGCGGCCGTCGCGTCCCGCCTGGTGTGTACGCCGACCCGCCCGAGAGGTCACCGGGATGTCCGTGCGCGATCGGTCGCGCGCGGGCAGCGGCAGGTCTTCGGACTCGCGGGCTCGTCCGGCCGAGGGGCCGGACACCTAGTGGCCGTCGCTTCCCGGCCCGTACGGGCCAGTGCGTATGACGGCGGTCGTTCCCGCTCACCGCTGCGGGGCAGTCCCGGATTCGCACCGGGTTCCCTCTTGCGACGCGCCTGCCTGGCGGGCAGGGCGAACCAGCTGCACCGGCAACCCTAAAGGCTGCTCCCGGTGTTCGCACAGTGCTGTTCACATGCCGGCCACACGACCGGCCGGGAGGGCCGCCCTCCGGAGGGCGAGGCGGAGCGCGAGGCGGCCGGGGCCGCTTCGCGCTCCGCTTTCCCGTCGCCCGGGCCCCCTCAGGCCCGGCCGCCGACCCGGGCCCCTCAGCCCTGGTCGTAGGTGTGGAATCCCCTGCCGGTCCTGCGGCCGAGGTGGCCCGCCTCCACCATGCGCAGCAACAGCGGGGGCGGGGCGTAGAGGGGCTCCTTGAACTCCTCGTACAGGGACTCGGCGATGGCGACGACCGTGTCCAGGCCGATGAGGTCGGCGAGCCTGAGCGGTCCCATGGGGTGGGCGCAGCCGAGTTCCATGCCGGCGTCGACGTCGGCGGCGGTGGCGAAGCCGGACTCGGCCATGCGGACGGCCGAGAGGAGGTACGGGACGAGCAGGGCGTTGACGACGAAGCCGGCCCGGTCCCGGGAGCGGACGACGGCTTTGCCCAGGGCGTTCGTCACGAAGTGCTCGACGGCGACGACCGTGGCCGGTGCGGTGTGCAGGGAGGGGACGACCTCGACCAGGGGCAGGACGGGCACCGGGTTGAAGAAGTGCAGGCCGACGACGCGGTCGGCGCGGCGTGTCGCCATTCCCAGCCGCATCACGGGCAGGGAGGAGGTGGTGGTGGCGAGCAGGGCCTCGGGATCCTCGACGATCTTGTCGAGGGCCGTGAAGACCTCGCTCTTCACGGCCGCGTTCTCGGTCACGGCCTCGATGACGAGGTGCCGGTCGGCCAGGTCGTCGGGGCTGCCGGTGACGACGAGCCGGGACAGGGCGTCCTCGGCCGCCGTCCGCTCCAGTCTGCCGCGCCCGACGGCGCGTTCCAGGGAACGCGCCACGCGGTCGCGGGCGGCGTGCGCGGCGGTGGCGTCCACCTCGCAGAGCACGGTGCCGAGCCCGGCGCGGGCGCAGACCTCGGCGATGCCGGCGCCCATCCGACCGCCGCCGACCACGCCGACGCGCTGGACGTTCATGGTCATGACCTCCTAGTGGAACTGCTCTTCTTCGGTGGAGCCCGCGAGCGCCGTCGTGGAGGAGGCGGGGTTGACGGCGGTGGAGACGAGGTCGAAGTAGCCGGTGCCGACCTCGCGCTGGTGCTTGACGGCGGTGAAGCCGTGCTGCTGGGCGGCGAACTCGCGCTCCTGCAGGTCGACGTAGGCGGTCATGCCGTGCTCGGCGTAGCCGCGGGCCAGGTCGAACATGCCGTGGTTGAGGGAGTGGAAGCCGGCCAGGGTGATGAACTGGAAGCGGTAGCCCATGGCGCCCAGCTCCCGCTGGAACTTGGCGATCTGGTCGTCGTCCAGGGCCGCCTTCCAGTTGAACGAGGGCGAGCAGTTGTAGGCCAGCATCTTGCCGGGGTACCGGGCGTGGAGCGCCTCGGCGAACTCACGGGCCTGCGTGAGGTCCGGGGTGCCGGTCTCCACCCAGATGAGGTCCGCGTAGGGGGCGTAGGCCAGGCCGCGCGCGATCACCGGTGCCATGCCGTTCCGCACCCGGTAGAAGCCCTCGGCCGTGCGTTCGCCGGTGCAGAACTGTGCGTCGGTCTCGTCGACGTCGCTGGTCAGCAGGTTCGCGGCCAGGGCGTCCGTACGGGCCACGATCAGCGTGGGCACGTCGGCGACGTCGGCGGCCAGCCGGGCGGCATTGAGGGTGCGGATGTGCTGGGCGGTGGGCACGAGGACCTTGCCGCCGAGGTGGCCGCACTTCTTCTCGGAGGCGAGCTGGTCCTCGTAGTGGATGCCCGCCGCACCCGCGGCGATCATCGCCTTGGTGAGTTCGAAGGCGTTGAGCGGTCCGCCGAAGCCGGCCTCGGCGTCGGCGACGATCGGCACCAGCCAGTCGGTGGTGTCGGCGCCGCCCTCGGCGGTGGCGATCTGGTCGGCGCGCAGCAGGGCGTTGTTGATGCGGCGCACCACCTGGGGGACGGAGTTGGCGGGGTAGAGGCTCTGGTCGGGGTAGGTGTGGCCGGCCTGGTTGGCGTCGGCGGCGACCTGCCAGCCGGAGAGGTAGACGGCCTGCAGTCCGGCCTTGACCATCTGCACCGCCTGGCCGCCGGTGAGGGCGCCGAGGGCGTGGACGTAGTCGCGTTCGTGCAGCTGCCGCCACAGGCGCTCGGCGCCCCGGCGGGCGAGGGTGTGCTCCTCGCGCACGCTGCCGGACAGGCGGATCACGTCCTGTGCGCCGTAGGTGCGCTCGATGCCCTTCCAGCGGGGGTCGGTCGCCCACCGCCGGGCGAGGTCCTCGGCGGTCGTCCGGGTACCCGTCGCTGCCTGTGCCATGGCTGTCTCCTGGGATCGGGGTGGGAGCAGGGGTCGGGGCTCCGGGGGGTTCCTGCCAAGCATGTGAAGGGCAGGGAATCTCCCTGGGGAGCGCGGCCCGCCGTGCCATCGGTGGTGAGCGGAAGTGGAGTTGACCGGGCCGGCGGGCCGCACTACGACTCTGGCAGTGGCACGCAGTGCCATCAAGCGTGGCCTTCTGCCAAGTGTTGCGAATCTTCTGCGGGCGTTCTGCCAACTCTGCGAAGGTTGGCCCCTGGTACCGGTGCGCAGGGGTGGACAGGAGTCGACGGTGAGCAAGACCTATGCGGGGACGCGGCTGCGGAGGCTGCGCGAGGAGCGGCGGCTCAGCCAGGCGGAGTTGGCCCGTCTCCTCGCCATCTCCCCGAGCTACCTGAACCAGATGGAGCACGACTCCCGTCCACTGACCGTCCCCGTCCTGCTGCGCCTGACCGAGACGTTCGGCGTGGACCCCGGCTTCTTCTCCGAGGCCGACACCACCCGTGTGCTCGCCGATCTGCGCGAGGCGCTGGCCGATGAGATCGCCGCCGCCGAGGTCTCCGCCTCCGACCTGACCGAGCTCGCCTCCCGGCTGCCGGCCGTCGCCGCGGTCCTGCTCGACCTGGGGCGGCGCAACCAGGCGCTGACCGAGCGTCTGGCGCAGGCGGCGGAGGGCCGTGCGGGCGCGGCCGACCCGGGCGCGCCGCGCCCGCCCCACGAGGAGATCCGGGAGTTCTTCTACCGCCGCCAGAACTACCTGCACGATCTCGACCTCGCCGCCGAGGAGTTGGCCGGCAGCCTGGGCATCCGCCCCGGCGGGGTGCTCGCGGCCCTGTCCGCCCGGCTCACCGAACGGCACGGCGTACGGCTGGCGACGGGCTCCGACCGCCTGCACCACTACGACCCGGCGCGCCGGGTGCTGCACCTGTCCAGCGGTCTGCGGCCCGGGCAGCGGGCCTTCCGGATGGCCACGCAGCTCGCCCTGCTCGAATGCGCGCAGGAGCTGTCCGCGCTCGCCTCCGAGGACTACGCCGAGGGTTCCACGACCTGGTCGCTCGCGCGGATCGGCATCGCCAGTTACGTGGCCGCCGCCCTGATCCTTCCGTACCGGGCGTTCCACGCGGCGGCCGAGGAGATGCGGTACGACATCGAGCGGCTGACCGACCGCTTCGGGGTCGGCTACGAGACCGTCTGCCACCGCCTCAGCACGCTCCAGCGGCCGCGGTTGCGCGGGGTGCCGTTCTCGTTCGTCCGCGTCGACCGCGCGGGCAACATGTCCAAGCGCCAGTCCGCGACCGGTTTCCACTTCTCGCGGGCGGGCGGCACCTGCCCCCTGTGGAACGTCTACGAGGCGTTCGCCGCCCCCGGCCGCATCCACGTCCAGATCGCCGCCATGCCCGACGGGCAGCGGTACTTGTGGACCGCCCGCACGGTGACCCGGCAGCGCGGCGGCTGGGGGGAGCCCGGCAAGACCTTCGCCATCGGTCTGGGCTGCGAGATCCGGCACGCGTCCCGGCTCGTGTACTCCGACGGGCTCGACCTCGGCAACGCCTCGGCGGCCACGCCCATCGGCATGGGCTGCCGCATCTGCGAGCGCCTGGACTGCCCGCAGCGGGCGGTGCCGCCGCTCGGCCGGCCCCTCGCCGTCGACGAGAACAGCAGCACGTTCGTGCCGTATCCGGTGGCGGACCGGGAGCGGTGACGGCCGGCCGGCTCAGCCGCGGCGGCGCCGGACGACGTAGGCGGCCGTCACGGCGAGGAGCAGCGGGCCCCACAGGAGCAGGGGGGCGTAGCAGATGGTCATGATCAGGCCGGCCGTGCCCTTCGGCGCCTCGGGGTCGCCCATCTTGTCCGCGTCGTTCCAGTTGAGGGCGCCGCTGACGGTCAGGAAGACGAGGACGGACGCACCGAGCCCCGCGAGCGTCACGGCGAACGAGATGGGCACCCTCCGGCCGCCGATGAGCGGGAACCAGCGCGGGAAGACCTCACCCCACGGCCGGACGAGCCCCAGGGTGAGCAGGCCCAGGCATTCGGAGAACGCGGTCAGGACGATCATGTAGAGGGAGAACCAGCTGCCGAAGGTCACGTGGGCCATCGCGTTCTCGCCCGTGAAGCCGACCGGTATCCCGAGGGCCGCTGCCAGTCGCCAGATGCAGCTCGGCAGGATGGTGAGTGCGGTGGCCTTGGCCGCGATCACGGCCCAGCGCGGCGGCTCCGTCCACCGGCCGTCGCCCGCGGGGGCGTTGCCGGTGCCGTGGGCGGCGGCGAGCGACGAGGTGGGGCTGGGCGCGGTCATGGGTGTACTCCCGGGAAGGGGCTGTGGCGGCGCGGCACTGTCCGGCTGCCCGATCAGCCTCTCCGACGGCCCGGGGCGTGACCATCTGCCGATGGGGAGATCCGCGGACGGTCCGGGGCACTTTCTCCGCCCTTCGGCACAGACGGGGCATGGCGAGGGGCGCCTGCCGACAGACGACGACGGGCCCGTGGCCGCCGCTCGGGGCGGTGGTCCACGGGCCCGCTGCCGGTGGTGGCCCCGGGGGCGTCGCCTGTCGGCGGGCGCCCCCGGAGGCACCTAGGTCAGCCGGGCGGTGTGCTCGTGCCCGGCCGCTTCCGTCAGGTGCGGTAGGCGTAGTAGTTCGCGTCCGGGTAGGACGCGATGATGCTCGCCATCGACTTCCGGAAGGTGTTGGTGGAGTGGTAGGTCAGGTAGGGCATGCCCACCCGGCTCCGGTAGGTGGTGATCATGGAGTGGTCCTTGGACCCGTCCCGGTCGAAGTCCATCTGGAGGATGTCGCCGACCTCCAGCTGGTACACGTTGGACAGGCTGGTGACGCGCTTGGAGTTCTGCGCGTACCACGACCACTCGTTGGCCCCGACCCAGGAGTCGGACTGGGCCGAGGAGTCGTACCACCACTTGGTGTAGTCCGAGGTCTTGCCGGCCTCGGGCTTCCAGCCGCCCGCCTTGAGGGCCTGGCTGATGAAGTTGGTGCAGTCCCCGCCCGCGCTGTTGAACTTGCGGTACTCGGGGTTGTAGTTGCGCCAGTACTTCTCCGCGTACGCCGCCATGGCGGCGTAGTTGTAGCCGGAGGTCTGCTTCTTCGGAACCGCCTTGACCGGCCACGTGGTGGCGGCGCGGGCGGCGTTCGGCGTCGAACCGGCGTCGGCGGTCGCGGCCGCCGGCACCGGTGCGTTGACCGCCCGGAGGCCCCGGTCCGCGGACTGGATGCCCGTCAGCTCCCACTTCCCGCCCTTGGCGGCGGAGAAGGTGAGCTCGTGGCGGGCCTTGAAGCCCGTCGTCGTCGGCTCGTCGCCGCGCACCCGCTTGTAGGTCAGCGTGGTGCTCTCGGTCACCTCGACGGTGACGCGGCTGCCCTTGACCTCGGTCTTGTCGACGACGACCTTGGTGTCGGCGGCGCTGTACGCCTCGCCGAGCTTCGCCAGCAGCTTCTTGCGGTCCTGCAGGGACGACACCGCGGTGTCCTCGCTGTGCACGAGGCCGGACGACAGACGCACCTTCTTGCCCGCGCCGGACGGGGCCTTGCGGCCCGTGGACCGGTTGTCCACCAGGGCCGACGTGCGGTCCTGCAGCACGGCCTCGGCCATGCGGCCGAAAGACTCCACCGTGTTGCTGTCCACCGTGCGGCCCGGCGTGGCGTCCGCGGAGAAAGCAGGTATGAGGGCAGCCGTGGCGCCCACTGCCAGGACGGACCCGACAGCCGCTCTCAACATCATTTTAGATCTCACGAAGATCCCCTTCATCCCCGGCCCACCACGGGCCAGGGAAACGGAATCCTCGCACACACATTCGTCATGTGAGTACATGTCCGGTTCACGGATCGAACGGCACGTCAGGCGGCCTGTGCACCCCGGCCCCGTACGTCCGGAATGACCGCTTCCGCAGGGGTGGTCACCCCCTCAGGCGGAGCCGCCGAAGAGCTGGGTCCAGTACGTGCCCGCCCGGCCGCCCGTCGCGTGCCCCACCCCCAGGTGCGTGAAGCCGGGCGTGAGGATGTTGGCGCGGTGGCCGGGGCTGTCCATCCAGCCCCGGACGACTTCGGCGGACGTGCGCTGTCCGCAGGCGATGTTCTCGCCGGTCGCCCGGTGCGGGGCACCGGCGGCCCGCGCCCGGTCCCAGGGCTCGCGCCCTTCGGGCGTGGTGTGGGAGAAGAAGTCACGGCCCGCCATGTCCGCACTGTGCATCCTGGCCGCCGACGCCAGCCGCGGGTCGGCGGCCAGCGGGGGCAGGCCGGCCGCGCACCGCTCCGCGTTGGTGAGGGCGAGGACCTCCGCCGCCAACCGCTCGACCCCTGCCGTCGAGTACGGCTGCGCCCACAGCACCGTCCAGTACGTCCGGCCCGATGCGCCGTCCACGGCGTGGCCGGAACCGATGTGCGTGAACGTCGCGTCGTGGAAAGGGGCACGCGACCGGTGGCCCGACAGACAGTGGTCCACGAACTCCCCCGGGGTGCGCGGGCCCGCGACCAGGTGCTCGTTCAGGACGAGGTAGGCGTAGCCGCCGGCCGTCACGCGCTGGAAGAGCGAGAGCCCTCCGGGGCCTTCGGCGGACAGGCGGCCGGACGCGGCCATGTCCCGGGCGTGCGCGAGCGCGGCGGCTGCGAGCTTCGCGTCCACCGTCACGGGCCGCACGCCGACCCGGGACCGCTCGGCGTTGACCAGGGACAGGAAGGGGGACGGGCATACGGTGCGGTCGGATCCGCCGCCGTCGGGGCGACCGGGGCCGGGCGGGGCGGGGGGCGGCGCAGGGGCGGCCGTCGTCTGCTCGTCGGCGACGTCGACGCCGAAGTCCCGGGCCAGCCCGGCCAGCCCGTCCGCATAGCCCTGCCCCAGGGCCCGTATCTTCCATGCGCCGTCGCGCCGGTAGAGCTCGGCGAGCAGCATCACGGTCTCGCTGGTCGCCCGCGGCGGGACGAACCGGGCCAGGACCCGGCCGCCTCCGTCCGCCACGGTCATGACGGGAGCGGGCAGCGACGCCAGCGGGGTCCGGCCGTCGGCCGGGCTGAGCACCACCGTGACCCGCTCCGCGCCGGGGCGCAGCCGTGCCGGGTCCACCGTGACGGTGTCGCCGTCCAGCCGGGCGCCGGGCACCGAGGGCTGGTTGTAGAACACGAAGTCGTCGTCCCCGGCCGTCCTGCCGCCGCTGCCGGTGACGAGCACCGACACGTCGAACGGCCCGGGCACCCGTATCCGCAGCGCGCCTGCGGGCAACGCCCGGTTCCCGCCGGCCACCAGCTCGCTCGTCATGTGGGGAGGAACGCACCACGCCCGGGAGCCGTTCCGGCACCCGGGGGCGGACAGGGGAATCTCCGGTGCGGTCACCGGGCGAGCGGCCCTTGAATGATATAGATTGCCCCAATAAGCCCTTTCGGAGAGGAGGCGTCATGTCCTCGAAGCGGCGCCGTAAGAAGAAGGCGCGTCGTAAGCACGGGGCCAATCACGGCCGTCGTCCTCAGTGCTGAGCGCGGCCGATTAGGTCGTCCGCGTTCCGCCGGTCGTGGCAGCCGGGCCATGCGCCCGAGTGGGTGGTCGTCCCGCTCGGGCTGATCGCCGTCGTCTGCGTCGTCGACGTCCTGTCCCCTCCCCACATCCACCTCGGACCCCTGCTGGTGGCGGCACCCGCTCTCACCGTGGCGTTCGCCGGCGCCCGCCTGACCGCGCTCGTCGGCGCCCTCGCCGTGGCGGCACAGGTCGTGATCGGTGTGGTGCGAGGGGTGTTCCTCACCGCCAACATCCAGGCGCAGATCGCCGCACTGGTCCTCGTCTCGGCCCTGCTGGTCGCCCTGTGCCTGGTGCGGGACCGCCGGGAGCAGGAGCTGTACCGGGTCAGGTCGGTCGCCGAGGCCGCCCAGCGCGTCCTCCTCCAGCCGCTGCCCCGCCGCAGCGGCCCGTTGCAGATCGCCGACCTGTACCTGCCCGCCGAGACCGGGGCGGAAATGGGCGGCGACCTGTACGCGGCGGCGCGCACCGTGATGGGCAGCACGCGGCTGCTCGTCGGGGACGTCCGCGGCAAGGGCCTGCCCGCCATCAGCCTTGCCGCTCTGCTCCTGGGCGCGTTCCGGGCCGCCGCCCACCGGCAGGCCACGCTCCCCCGGCTGGCCATCCACCTGGACGGTGCGATGCGCTGGGACACCGTGCAGTGGCGCACGGGCGCGGAGGTGACCGACGAGTCGTTCGCCACCGCCGTCCTGCTGGACGTCCCCGACCTCGAACCGGTGGTCCACCTCATCTCCTGCGGCCATCCCCCGCCCCTGCTGCTGCGGCGGCACCAGGTCATCCCCCTGGAGCCCGAGGTGAGCCACGTACCCGTCGGGCTGGGCACCCTCTCCCCCTTCCCGGACTACGAGGTGACGACGTTCCCCTTCGAACCGGGCGACCTGCTGCTCCTGTACACGGACGGCGTCATCGAGTCCCGCAATGCCGAGGGCGAGTTCTTCCCCCTCGCCGAACGGGCGGCCGCGTGGAGCGGCGAGGACCCCGACGAGGTGGTGCGGCAGCTGCGCAAGGAGCTGATGGCGCACGTCCGGGGCCACCTTGAGGACGACGTCGCAGCCGTCGCCCTGCGCCGCCGGGCTCCCTGACGCTTCTGCACACGTCCGTCAACTGCTGGGGCGTACGGGAACCATGGGGGCACCGGAGACGCCGGTCGGGCCGGAGGCCCTCGGCAAGCTCTTCCAGGCCCATGCGGCGGCGTACCCGGCAGGGGGAACGGCCGTGCCACCCGCCCTGACGAACACCCGGAACGCCCAGCGCCCGCTGATCCTCCAGCACGTGCAGCACCACGTACCGGTCCGTCATCGCCGTACCGGTCGTGGCCGGCCCCCAGGAATTCGGCGTCCTCGTCGTCGATGTGCGGGCGGCGCGGGAGGAATGTGATGCGAGGGTCGCTGCCGCGAGCGGGTCGTTCGGGTGAGGGAACGTCAGCCTGCCCTCAGGTGGCGGCACGCGCGGCGGCCGCGCCGACGGGCCATGACGGTCCGTTAGCCGGGCGGCGCCGCCGGGCCGGGTCCCAGCAGTTCCCTGGCGACGATGTGGCCGGAGCCGCCGTTGACGCCGTGGCCGGGCCATGTCGCGGCGCCGAGCATGAAGAGGTTCGGGACGACGGTCCGGTGCGAGGGCTGGCCGGGCAGCGGCCTCAGGAGGTAGCTCTGGCTGAGGTCGTGGCTGCCGCCGTAGGGGTCGCCCGGGCCGCAGTTCGGATTGAACGCGGCCAGGTCGGCCGGGCCGATCACGTGCCGGCCGATGATCGCGTCCGGCAGGTTGGGGGCGTGCCGGCCCGCGAGCTCGATCACCCGGTCCGCGAAGGCGTTCTTCACTCCCTCGGTCCAGCCGTCGCCGGTCCCGATCCGCCCGGCGGCGTCGCCCCGGAGCCGGAGGGGGACGTCGAGCATCTGCAGCCGCGCCACCGCCGCGCCGGGCGGGCAGCGGGTGGGGTCCACGGCGGAGGGCGAGTCGAAGGAGATGGTCGGTTCGGCGGGGAGGAGCCCCCGGGTGGCCTCGTTGACCGAGCGCGACAGCGCGTCGAGGCCGCCGGTGAGGTGCAGCTGTCCGGTGCGGGAGAGGCGTTCGTCCTCGAAGCACGGGGGTTCGGAGAGCGCCAGGTGGATCTGGACGCACCCGTGGCCGTAGCGGTAGGCGCGTGCCTGTCGCCGGATGGCGGGCGGCACCACGCCGTTCTCGTGGGCGAGCAGCTTCAGGTACAGCTGGTCGGGGTTGACGGAGGCGATGACCGCTCGTTCGGCGTGGACGACCTCGCCGTCCGCCGTCCGCACCGCGACGGCGCGTCCCTCCCGCACGATGATCCGGTCGACCCACCGCTTCGTCGCGACGCGTCCGCCGTGCTGCCCGACGAGGGCCACCAGGGCCCGGGCGAGCCGCTCGCTGCCGCCTTCGGGCGTGGGCATGCCCGCCGTGGTCAGCGCGATCAGCACCAGGATGGTCCACAGGGCGCTGTTCGCCTCGTCGGGTCCACGGCCCAGGTGCAGTGCCCACGGCGCCAGCAGTCCGTGCACGACCGGTGAGGAAAAGCGGTGTTCGAGCAGGTCGCGGGCCGTGCGCAGGAACAGCTGCGCGAACGGCGAGAGGTGACCGTCCTCGTGCATCAGGCCGTGGACGACCTCCGCGGCCCCCGCGCCCGCGAGCTCGGCCGAGAACAGGGCGAACACCGGCCCGGCGTAGGGCGCGAACTCCTCCAGCAGCGCTGCGAGCGCGACTCCGTCGCCCGGTGCCAGGCGCTCCGCCTCGGCGACGTTCTCCTCGGCGCTGGTCGACAGCACGGCCGTCGGCGACCCCGGCATCGAGACGCCGGTGCAGTACCGGGAGGTGCGGTACGTCAGGCCGAGTGCGGTCAGTTCGGGGCCCAGCTCGGCGTAGGCGGGGCCGGAGGTGAACAGGGGGTGGGCCGAGGAGTAGGTGTCGTGCCGGAAGCCGGGCACGGTGAGCTCTTCGGTGCGGACGAGACCGCCGGGCCGGTCGTTGCCCTCCAGGACGAGGACCCCCCACCCCGCGCGTGCCAGGTACGCGGCCGCGACCAGTGCGTTGTGGCCACTGCCGACCATAATCGCGTCATATCGCTGCATGGTGGATTCTGGCACCGGAGCCGTCGCGCGGTGAAGGGCGCAGCAGACGGAGACGGGCCGGTCCCCGCGTCTACGCCCCGTCCGCTCTCACGGGCTGACGGCCAGCACGATGTAGGCGGCCAGGAGCGAGAGGTGCACCCCGCCCTGGAGCGGGGTGGCGCGGCCCGGGATCACGGTGAGGGTGCCGACGACGAGGGTGAGGGCGAGGAGCACCATGTGGGTCGCCCCGAGGCCGAGCAGGAGCGGCCCCTCCAGCCAGACGGAAGCCGCCGCAACGGCGGGAATGGTCAGGCCGATGCTGGCCATGGCCGATCCGAGGCCGAGGTTGAGGCTGGTCTGGACGCGGTCGCGGCGGGCGGCGCGCAGGGCGGCGATCGTCTCGGGGAGGAGGACGAGCAGGGCGATGACGACGCCGACGACCGAGGCGGGCAGGCCGGCAGCGGCCACGGCGGACTCGATGGCCGGGGAGACGCCCTTGGCGAGGCCGACCACGGCGATCAGGGCGACGGCGAGCAGGCCGACGCTGGTCAGGGCGGTCCGGGGCGAGGGCGGGTCGGCGTGGTCGTCGGTGTCGATGACCACGCCCTCGGCGGTCACCGGCAGGAAGTAGTCGCGGTGGCGCACGGTCTGGGTCGCGACGAACAGTCCGTAGAGGATCAGAGCGGCCAGGGCGGCGAAGACGAGCTGGGGAGGGGAGAACTGGGGGCCGGGGGTGCTGGTGGTGAAGGTCGGCAGGACCAGGCTCAGCCCGGCCAGCGTCGCCACCGTTCCGAAGGCGGCGGCCGTGCCCTCGGCGTTGAACACGGCGACCCGTCGTCTGAGCGCCCCCACCAGCAGGGACAGGCCGACGATGCCGTTGCACGTGATCATCACGGCGGCGAAGACGGTGTCGCGGGCCAGGGAGCTGCTCTTGTCGCCTCCGTCGGCCATCAGCGTCACGATGAGGGCCACTTCGATGACGGTGACCGCGACGGCGAGCACCAGCGATCCGAAGGGCTCGCCGACCCGGTGGGCGATGACCTCCGCGTGGTGCACGGCGGAGAGCACCGCGCCGCCCAGGAGAAGGCCGGCCAGGGCCACCAGCGCGGCGGACAGGGACCGCCCCCAGGTCAGGGCCAGGACCAGGGCGGCCAGGACCGGCATGACGACGGACCAGTGCAGGCCGGACAGCCCGAGCCGAGATCTCATGCGGACAACTTTCGCAGATCACCCGGAAAAGCCCGTTCCTTTCCGGCGCCCGGCGCCCGGTAAAGCGGAGGCGTCAACGGCCGCGACTACGTAGCGTTCCGCCCATGCCAGAGCTGCAGCGTCTCCGTCCCGACCACGCGCCGGCCCTGCTCGCGTTCGAGCGGGAGAACCGTGCCTACTTCGCCGCGACGATTCCCGACCGTGGCGACGACTACTTCGCCCACTTCGACGCACGGCACGCGGCGCTGCTCGCCGCGCAGGAGGCCGGGCTGGACCACTTCCACGTGCTCGTCGACGGCGACGGTGCCGTGCTGGGACGGGTCAACCTCGTCGAGGTGAGGGACGGTTCCGCGGAGCTCGGCTACCGGATCGCCGAGAAGGCGAGCGGCCGGGGCCTGGCCACGGCCGCCGTCCTGCGGACGTGCGCCCTGGCCGCCACGACGTACGGGCTGACCGCGCTGCGGGCCGTGACGACGCTCGACAACGCCGGCTCGCGAGCGGTCCTGGACCGTACGGGATTCATTCCGGGCGACGGAATTCTCCTCGACGGCCGTCCGGGAATGCGTTATGCGCGCGACCTGACCGAACTCCGTGACGATCTCAGGCGTTCGGCGGCTTGATCCATCCCGTCTTCACCAGCTCGTCGCAGTGCCACTTGGCGTAGGCCGGGCTCTCTCCTTTCTTCTTGGCGGCGACAAGGCAGTCCGCGTACGGAAAGGGGGGCTGGTCGGCGTGCACGCCCATCGGGGTCCGGGGCGGGGGCGCGGCCTGGGCGGCCGCCACCGGAACGCTCATTCCGATGAGCACAACGGCCCCCGCCAGGGCGATAGTCATACGACGCACAGCGCTTTTCCTCTCCTCGCTCCGAAGGACGGTGCTCCGCAGCCAACTGAACAAGACCGCCCGGCGCCGCACAACGAGCCACGCCACAAGGCGCTTCAGCCACCGCGCCGTGCGGGGACAACGGCTGAAGCGCCCTGAGGCGGTGAAGGAGAACGCCGCGTCAGCGGCCGGCGGAAAGGGCGCCGTTAGTTGGACGTCGGCAGGTCGTACCCGAGCTGCGCGGTCTTCTCCGCAACGGGCGCCTGGAGCGCATTGTCCTTGCCGTAGAGGGCCACGGTGGCCTTCGCCGTGGAACCGGGCGGGAAGGCGCCCCCGCCGTTGCCGGTCCACTCGTAGAAGCCGCTGTGGCGGGCCCCGTCGCACTGGAGGTCCTTCTTGGCGCGGACGCCCTTGAGGACGGTGGGCTTGCCGCTGCCGGGGTCGGAGGCGAGCGTCACCTCCAGGTGGTCCGTGGCGGCGGTGCAGGTGTAGTCGAAGGAGACGTCGAGCGAGGCCACGATGCCCTTGCCGAGGAAGATCTTCCTGACGCTCACCGACGGCGCCGCGGCGGCCTTCGCCGCTTCGGCAGCCTTGCGGGCGGCCTCGGCGGCGGACTTCGCAGCGGCTTCGGCAGCGGCCCTGGCGGCGTCGCCGGCCGACTTCGCCGCGGCCCTGGCGGCTGCCTCCGAAGCGGCCTTGGCGGCGGCCTCGGCCGCACGCCGCGCCTCGTCGGCGGACTTCGTACCCGCGCCCCGGTCGCTCTTGGCCACCGGCTCGACGGTCGCCGCGGTCGCCGCGGGTGCCGCGATGCCCAGAGCGACGGCAGCCAGTGCCGAGACTCCGGCTGCACGAAGGGAGGTGCGCTTCACTTACGTACTCCTCAGAACTTCACTCGATAATGCAAGGAAGGAGGCATGCAGAAAGCCGCGATGCATCCGACTGCATGCGACTGTGCCCCCACTCCCGTCGCATGGAATTCCTGCGCGCGTCGCAGAACAGCACTACCTGCGCACGCGCCATCGCAGCTCGGTGACAATTTATCACCTCATCGTCACGGAGAGGTATTTCAGCGGTTGTGATCGCGCCATTCCTCTCGACGCTTTCCGGCCGGAGGCCGCGCGCCAACGCGCATGCATGGCCGGCGGAACGCCCCTTGTTGCAGAAACCGCAAGAACGTTTGCTCCTCACGACCGGCCGGGCGCATGGTCGTCGGCAGGAGGTTTTCCCATGAACGATTTCGACTGGGCCGCAATGGCCGACCTGCTGGAACGCGAAGGAGAGGCGCACGGCCCCTACGTGGAGCAGGCCCTCGAACAGCTCCGGCACCTCACCCCGCGGCGGATCCTGGACATCGGCAGCGGGCCCGGGGTCGCCGCCTGCCGGCTGGCGGCGGCGTTCCCGCTCGCCGAGGTCACCGCGGTCGACGGTGCTGCGGAGCTGCTGGCCCGCGCCGCGGAGCGGGCGGAGCGGCTCGGTGTCCGGCTGCGGACCGAGGCGGCCGAATTCCCCGAGGGGCTCGCCGGCCTGGAGCCGGCGGACCTGGTGTGGACGGGGCAGGTCGTGCACCACGTCGGCGATCAGCAGGACGCTCTGGACCGGCTCGCCGGACTCCTCGAACCGGGCGGCGTGCTGGCCGTCGTCGAGGGCGGCCTGCCGGCCCGTTGGCTGCCGCGCGACATCGGGTTCGGGCGCCCCGGCCTGCAGGACCGGCTGGCCGCGGCGACGGCCGAGCGGTTCAGCCGGATGCGTGCCGAGCTGCCCGGTTCGGTGGCGGTGGTCGAGGACTGGGCCGGCATGCTGCGCACCGCCGGGCTCACGGAGGTGCGCAGCAAGACCTTCCTCGTCGACCACCCCGCACCCCTGGCCCCGGACGTGCGGCAGTCGGTACGGCAGATGCTGCAACGGCAGCGCACGGTCCTCGGCGAACTGGACGCCGACGACCTGGCGACGATCGACCGGCTGCTCGATCCGGCCGACCCGGCGGGCATCGACCGGCGCCCGGACGTGTTCCTGCTGACTGCGAAGACCGTGCACTTCGGGCGCCGGCCCGCGGGCTGACGACGCACTGCACCCTGGCCGCCGACCGGCCCGCGGGGTCCCGCTCGTACGGGACCCGCCGGCCGGTGACCGGCTGCCAGCGCGTCCGGCCGGATGGGCGCAGGGGGCCGCGTTCCCCCGGGCGGCGCCGTGGCGCTGCCGTGCGGGAGAGCCGGCCGGGTGCATCCTGACGGTCTTAGCGCCGGACGGCGAGGAGTTCCGGCGGCGAACGAGCCAGGAGATGTGCCCCATGGCAGCGTGCGAGGTATGCGGGAACGACTACGACATGGCCTTCGAAGTGCGTGCCGCGGGAGCCGTGCACGTCTTCGACAGCTTCGAGTGCGCCGCCCACAAGCTGGCACCGATCTGTGACAACTGCGGCTGCCGCATCCTCGGTCACGGCCACGAGACCGACGGCATGTTCTTCTGCGGCGCCCACTGCGCCCGCGTGAAGGGCTACACGAACCTCGTCGACCACTCCTGACGCCCCGGCACCCCCCGCCCCGGGCTGCCGCACCTCGGGGGTAGACAGTGTCTACGCCGCGCTGGTAGACACTGTCCATGACACAAGAGACGTCCCTCCGCGAGCGGCTGGTCGACGCCGGAGTGGAGCTGGTGATGACCAGCGGCACCGCTTCGCTGGGGCTGCGCGAGATCGCCCGGCAGGCAGGGGTGTCGCACGGGGCGCCGCGCCGGTACTTCCCCACGCACCAGGCCCTGCTCTCCGCGATCGCCCGCCGAGGCTTCGCGGACCTCCAGGCCCGTTTCGCGGCCGCGACCGCCGGCACGACGTCGCCGCGCGGCCGGCTCCAGGCGCTCGGCAGGGCCTACCTCGGCTACGCCCTGGAGCACCGCGGCATGTTCGAGCTGATGTTCCGTCATGAGCTGCTCACCAGCGAGCAGGAGGAGCCGGGCCGGCCGCGGCTCCGGGAGTCGACGCTTCCGCTGTTCGCGCACATGGCCGGGCTCATTGCCACCCACCGGGCGGAGCAGGCCGCCACGGACCGGCCTGGCGCGCCGGAGGATTCCGTGCCGCCGGCGTCCGTCACGGCCGCCGCTCTCTGGTCCAACCTGCACGGCATCGCCCAGTTGTGGGCGTGGGGCAGCCTGCAACTGGTCCTCGGCTCCGCACCGCCGGCGGGCGGGCCGGCGGGCGGGACGCCGGACGGCGACCAGCTCGACCGGCTCGTCGCGGCGGCCCTGGACGCCCATCTCGGCCGGGGCGGCGCATGACCACGACCGTACGGCGCCGCCTCGCCCTCACGGCGAGCGTGGCCGGCGCGATGATCGTCGCGTTGGACGGCACGGTGTTGTCCGTGGCCCAGCCCAGCCTGCAGCACGACCTCGGCGCCGGCGTGGCGCAGGTCCAGTGGACCAGTACCGCCTACCTGCTCACGGTGGCCGCCTTTCTCGTCATCGCCGGGCGGCTGGGCGACCGTTACGGGCACCCGCGGATGCTGTGCATCGGCGTGCTCGGCTTCGGGGCCGCCTCGGCGGGCATCGCGCTCGCCCCCGGGGCGGGGTGGGTGATCGGCCTGCGTGCCGTGCAGGGGATCTTCGGTGCCCTGCTCCAGCCGGCGACGCTCGCCCTGCTGAGGCTGGCCTACCCCCCGGACCGGCTCGGCAGGGCGGTCGCCGTCCGGACCAGCGCGATCGGGGTGGCTGCGGCGGCCGGCCCGGTGCTCGGGGGCGTCCTGGTGGCGCACTTCGGCTGGCGGGCGGTGTTCGTGATCAACGTTCCGGTGGCGCTGGTGATCGCCGCGCTCACGCTCGCCGTCCGTGCGCCCGCACCGGCGCGGACCGTTTCCCAGCGGCTCGACGCCGTCGGCGCGGCCCTCCTCGCGACGGTGCTCGCAGCGCTGGTCCACACGCTGGCCGGGGTGCCCGCGCAGGGGTGGACGGGCCTGCCGACGCTGCTCGGATGCGCCGCCGTCGCGGGTGTGGCTGCGCTGCTCGTCGTGCACGAACGGCGCGCGGAGCACCCCATCGTGCCGCCCGTCGTGGCGCGTTCCGTTCCCGTGACGGCGTCCATGGCCCTTCTGCTGTGCACGAGCGGCGGGATGTTCGGGGCGCTGTTCGTGGCCACGTTCCTGCTGCAGGACGTCGTCGGGCTCGACCCGTTCACCACCGGCCTGTGGGTGCTGCCACTGACCGCGCTCATGGTGCTCGGCGCGCCCGTGGCGGCCGCCGCGCTGCGCCGGTTCGGGCCGCGTCCCACTGCGCTCGGCGGTACGGTTCTCATGGTCCTCGGCATCGCGGGCCTCTCGCGGCTCGGCCCGGGCAGCACGCCGGCGGTCACCGGCGTGGCCTTCGCCGTGCTCGGTGCGGGGTTCGCCACGGTGATGGTCACCGCGACGGGAACCGTCGTCGGTGAGGCGCCCGCCGGGTACGCGGGGGTCATCGGCGGGCTCAAGCAGACGGCGATGAACGTCGGCCCCACACTCGGCATCGCCGTCGCGGCCGGCCTGATGCTCCTGGCCCCCGCCGGCCCGGCCCCCGCCTCCGCCGCGGGGGCGACACCTGCGACCACGTTGCTGGTCCTGGCCGGACTCGCCGCCCTCGGCCTGCTGCCGGCGTCGTTGCTGCCCCGACGGCCGGGGGCCGCATCCGGTCGGCCGCCGCGCGACGGCGGGCTGCAGCCCGAGGTGACCGGCAGTGCCCCACGGGTTCATCACACCTGAGGAGACGTCTCGTGGGCCCGGTCCGGCGGCGGTGTCACCGCGGCCGGACCGTCGCCCGAGGCGGTGACGCGCGGCCGGCGACGGGCGAGGGCGGCGCAGGCGGTCAGCTGGATCGTGTGGTAGAGCATCAGAGGGAGGACGACCAGGCCGACGTCGTCCGCGGCGAACAGCACCGTGGCCATGGGCAGCCCGCCGGCCAGGCTCTTGGTGGAGGCGCAGAAGACGGCGGTGACCCGGTCCTTTGGGGTGTACCCCAGGAACCTGCCCATCCGGTCCGTGAGCATCAGGACCAGCGCCAGCAGGGCGCCGCACAGGGCGAGGAGGACCAGCAGCCTGCCCACCGGGACGCGCTCCCATATCCCGGCGTTCATGCCCTTGCCGAAGGCGGCGTAGACGACCAGCAGGATGGAGCCCCGGTCGCAGGCCGTGGTGAGGGTGCGGTGCCGTGTCACCCACCCGGCCGCCCAGGGGCGGGCGGCCTGCCCCAGCGCGAACGGGAGCAGCAACTGCACGGCGATGCCGGCCACGTGGCCCGCGGAGAAGTGCACGTCGCCCCTGCCGTCACCGTGCAGCAGCCAGGCCGCCAGGAGCGGTGTGAGGAACACTCCGAGCAGGCTGGAGAAGGAGGCGGAGCAGATGGCCGCCGCGACGTTGCCGCGTGCCATCGAGGTGAAGGCGACGGCGGACTGCACGGTCGACGGCAGCAGGCACAGGAACAGCACACCGGTGGCGAGTTCGGCGCCGAGCACGGCCGTGGGCAGTTGCCGGACCGCGAGCCCCAGCAGGGGGAAGACGGCGAAGGTGAAGAGCAGGATCGGCAGGTGCAGCCGCCAGTGCCGCAGGCCCGCGGCCGCGGCCTGCGGGGTGAGGCGCGCGCCGTAGAGGAAGAACAGCAGGCCGACCGCCACCTGGGTGGCGATGTCGACGGCGTGGGCGGGGCGCCCGCTCGCGGGCAGGGCGGCGGCCAGGCCGACGGTCGCGAACAGCGCCACGACGTACCCGTCGACGCGACGCAGCCGGGCGCGCGCAGCGCTGGTGCGGAGCATGAGGACGCGTTCCCTTCTGAGGAGCGGCAGGGGCTTCTCCCGGGGGTGCGGACGACGGTGGGCGGGCGTGCCGGACAGGCTCCGTCGGCATTCCGCCGCACCGGGGCCTGTCCGTTCCCCGTCCCGCCCGGTGTCGCCCTCCGCCTGCGTCAGCCGGCGGCTTCGCGCTCGTGGTGCCGGCTGATGTTCTTCTCCAGCAGGGCCAGCGACTCGGCGACTCCCACGCTGTCCGCGGTGTGCTGCGGCAGACGGCCGTCCGCGCTCTTCAGCTCCGTCAGGGCGCGGTCGATGGCGGTCTGGGCGGCGAACAGGCAGGGGGTGCTGTAGATGGCGACGTTCACGCCCAGTTCGCCCAGCTCGGTGAGCGAGAGCCGCGGCGACTTGCCGCCTGCGATCTGGTTGAACAGCAGCGGCTTGTCGCCGATGACCCTGCGCACCTTGGTGATCCATTCGACGCTGCGCACGCCGTCGACGAGGATCACGTCCGCGTCCGTCGCCGCCAGCGCCTTGGCGCGTCGCAGGATCTCGTCCTCCTCGGTCGCGTCGGTGCGGGCGACGACGACCAGGTCCCGGCGCGTCGCCAGGACCATGTTCAGCTTTTCGAGGTACTCCTCCAGCGGCAGGACCTGCTTGCCGTCGACGTGTCCGCAGCGGCGCGGGCGCTTCTGGTCCTCCAGGATGACGCCCGAGGCGCCGATGGCTTCGAGGTGCCGCACGACGTGGCAGGCGGTCTCGGGGTCGACGTAGCCGTCGTCGATGTCCACGAGCAGGTGCTGGCGCGGGAAGGCCAGGCGCAGTCGCTGGACGAAGGCGACGATGTCCGGCCAGGCGATGAAGCCGATGTCGGGTAATCCGTAGTGGGAGGCGGCGAATCCGAAGCCGGAGACGAACATGCCGTCGTAGTGCTGGGCGGACACGGAGGCGGAGAACATGTCGAAGACGCCGATCAGGGGCGTCGTTCCCGCGTCCTCGACGGCGGCACGTAGCCGTTGCGCGTGACTCATGGGTATCCTCCAGGGCACTGGTCTGCGGTGGGGTTGTCCTTGCCGACCTATCGCCTGCGAAGCTCGGTCGGCAGTCCTGTCCTGACATGCCGTGGGCCGGTGCGCCGGGGGCGGCTGCCCCGTTTCCGACGGGGCGGTGCGCTCCCGGACGTGCTCTTCTCTTCGCTCTGACGCCGCACCCCGGCATGCCGTTCCGAGGCAGAGGTACGCCTCACGGCCAGAGCGCTGCAGCATCACGTGCCGCTGCTCACTCACGGCCGATCATCTGGCTGGAGGTTACCAAGGGACGGTCACGCAAAAACTAAGCATTGGTAAAAGGCCCTGCGCAGCGGCACATTCGCGCCGCGCTCCGAGCGGCTTGAACTCGCGGGTCGCACGACGGACGACAGCTTCGCGCACGGGCGCATCACGTGCCGGGCGGCACGCCGGGGAGGCCGCCCACCTCCGGCGTTGCCGCGGCGCGTACCGTACAGCCGTTCTCGGTTCGTACACGCAGACGTACCGGACGGGCGGCGCGACACCGTACCCGTACCCGGACGCGGAAGGCTTGCTTCTATCGGTGGGCACGCGGGTGTTCGCGGTACGTCCGCGCCGGCTCCCTCCCGCAACGGCAGCGGCCCCGGCACGTCGTCCCCTCGGCTACGGCGAGGGGTGACGTGTCCGGGGCCGGTCGTCCGGTCGGTTCACCGTCCGGTCGGGCGGTCGTCCGGTCGGGCGGTCGTCCGGTCGGGCGGTCGTCCGTTCAGACGAGGGAGCCTGCGGGCTGCGGCTCGGGGGCCTCGACCGCGGGCTCGGGGGCCTCGTCGAGCACGGGGTCGGGGTCGGGGAGCCCCGCGCGGTGGGCCTGGACGCCGGCGCGTACCGCCCAGAAGTAGAAGGCCACGGCCGACAGACCGACCAGCGCCGTGTCGAGGCCGCCCGGGATCACTCCGTGCCCGCCGAACTCGGCGCTGCCGAGGGCGGACAGCAGTGCCGTCCACAGCAGGAATCCGACCATCCACCAGGCCGGTGCGAACTGCCGGCGCAGGCTCGTCTCGCCCCGGCGGCGCAGGACGGCGGCGGCGATGGGCACCGAGACCAGGGTGAGCAGGGCGACCTTGCCGGTGTTGGGCCACTTCGACCAGAACAGGGCGCAGGCCGCGAAGGCGAAGGTGACCGGGCAGAGCACCTTCGCGGCGGGCAGGCGGAAGGGGCGGGGCAGGTCCGGCTTGGTCTGCCGGAAGACGCCGACCGCGATGGGCCCCATGAGGTAGGAGACGACCATGGCGGCGGAGACGACGCTGGCCAGGGCCTCCCAGCTGTGGCCGATGGTGAGGAGCAGCAGGACGGAGAAGCCCAGGTTCAGCCACATGGCCGGGCGGGCGACGCCGTAGCGGGGGTGCACCTCGGCGATCTTCTTGGGGAAGAAGCCGGTCTCGGCGAGGTTCTGGGCCAGGTACGCGGAGGACGCCACGTTGCCGATGTTGGCGCCGTTCGGCGAGATGAAGGCGCCGAACTGGAGCATGGTGACGACCCAGTGCAGCATCAGCAGCTTGGCGAGGTCGGCGAAGGGCGACGCGAAGTTGACGCCGCTCCACCCGCCGGCCTCCGCGAGCCGCTCCGGCGGCACGGCGCCGAGGAAGGCCACCTGCAGGGCGAGGTAGATGAGCAGGCCGAGGGAGAGCGCGCCGACGAGGGCGCGGGGGATGGCGCGGCCGGGGTCCTTGGCGGCACCGCCGAGGTTGACGACGGCCTGGAAGCCGTTGAAGGCGAAGACGACGCCGGAGGCGGAGACCGCGGTGAGCACGGCCGACCAGCCGTTGGGGGCGAAGCCGCCGTGGTCGGTGAAGTTGCCGGTGTGGAAGCCGGAGGCGATGAGCGCGGCGACGGCGAGGACCGGGATCGCGAACTTGACCAGGGTCAGGAGGTTGTTGGCGCGCGCCAGCAGGGCGACCGACCAGTAGCAGGCCAGCCACAGCGCGCACGTCAGGAACAGGGCCGTTGCCAGGCCGGTGCCGGTGAGGCTGCCGTCGGACACCAGTCCGCGGGCCCAGCCGAAGCTCCACGAGGCCATGTACTGGGTGCCCGCGATGGCCTCGATCGGGATCAGGGAGGCGGTCGCGATCCACACCGCCCATCCGGTGATGAAGCCGAGCACCGGGCCGTGCGAGATGGAGCCGAACCTGGCCATGGCGCCCGGGAGCGGGTACGCGGCGCCCACCTCGGCGTACGACATGGCGATCATGCCGATGAAGACGGCGCCGATCACCCAGGCGACCAGGGAGGCGGGGCCGGCGACCTGTGCCGCCTGCCCGGCCCCGAAGAGCCAGCCGGAGCCGAAGATGGACCCCAGCCCGATCATGATCAGGGCGAAGAGACTGAGGCCCTTTCGATTGGCCGCGCTCATGTCCACGATGTGCTTTCCGTTCTGCCGGGAGACAAAGACTGGAAGCCGCCACCTGCCGGGCTGAGCGAAGAGCAACCGCCTGCACTGCACACCGGCACCAGCCTCTTCGGCTTTGCCGGAACGGCCACCGGGAGCGGACACCGGGCATGGCCGAGGATGCAAGAGCGACGCCGGACATAGTACGACAACCTGCAGAAATGGCTGAAATCGCACCTGCCGCCGCGCCCGTGGGCGCCGGGCTGCCGTACCGGCTCGAAGATCTCTTCACCCTACAACGATGCGCGGGCCGCTCCGGCCGCGGCATCAGCCCAGCGGCTTGTCGAGCACCGCCTTGCGGTGGCTGAACGTCTCGATCGAGTAGCGCCCGTGGTAGTTGCCCATGCCGCTCTCGCCGACGCCGCCGAACGGCAGGTCGGGGACCGTGAGGTGGGCCAGCGGCAGGCCGAACCCGAGGCCGCCGGAGGAGGTTTCGGACGCCAGGCGCCGCCGGGTGGTGTCGGAGCCGGTGAAGGCGTAGAGCGCCAGCGGCTTCTCCCGGTCGTTGATGAAGGCGATGGCCTCGTCCAGGTCGCGGACCGTGACGATGGGCAGGACGGGACCGAAGATCTCCTCCTGCATGACGGGCGCCCCCGGATCGACGTCGGCGAGAACGGTCGGGGCGATGTACTTCGTGGCGCGGTCGCTGCCGCCGCCGGTCACCGGGCGCCCGGAGCCGAGCAGGGCCGCCAGCCGGTCGAAGTGACGCTCGTTGACGATCCGCCCGTAGGACTCGGACGCGGCCGGGTCGGATCCGTATAGCGCTTCGACGGCGCGTATCAGCGCGGGTTCCAGGGCGCGGGCGGTCTCCGGGTCGGTGAGCACGTAGTCGGGCGCCACGCAGGTCTGGCCGGCGTTGAGGAACTTTCCGGCCGCCAGCCGCTCCGCGACGGCGGCCGGGTCGGTGTCGCGGTCGACGAAGACGGGCGACTTGCCGCCCAGCTCAAGGGTCACCGGGGTGAGGTGCCGGGCGGCGGCGGTCATGACGATGCGGCCGACCGTGCCGTTGCCCGTGTAGAAGATGTGGTCGAAGCGCTCGGCGAGCAGGGCGGTGGTCTCGGGGACGCCGCCCTCCACGACGGCCACGGCGTCGTTGTCGAGGTAGCGGGGCAGGAGGCCGGCGAGCGCGGCCGAGGTGGCCGGGGCCAGCTCGCTGGGCTTGGCGACGACTGCGTTGCCGGCGGCCAGGGCTCCCACCATCGGGGCGAGCAGCAGCTGCGCCGGGTAGTTCCAGGGTGCGATGACGAGGACGACGCCCAGCGGGTCGTACTGGGCCCAGGCCGTGGCCTCGCCGAGGTGGGGCGGGACGGGGGCCGGTTCGGGGCGCAGCCAGGCATCGAGGTGGTCGAGGGTGTGATCGATCTCGCGGAGGGTGAAGTCGATCTCGGTGCGGAACGCTTCGTACGCGCTCTTGCCCAGGTCCTCGTGGAGGGCGGCGACGAGGGCCGCGTCGTTCTCGGTGAGCATCGCGCGCAGCCGGCGCAGCTGTGCGGTGCGCCAGGCGGTGGGCTTGGTGCGGCCGGTTCGGAAGGTGGCGCGCAGGCGGGCGACGACGTCGGCGGGCTGCTCGGAGGTGGGGTGGGGCATGGTCCCTCGATTGCGGTGCGGTGCGGACGGCGATTACTTGATGGCCTCAAGCAACTGGTTCGATGTAAATACCAACAGTTAAAAATGTCAAGTAACTGCCCCGACCGCTGCCCGCCCACGAGAAAGCGGCCCCGCCGGAATCCGGCAGGACCGCACGCATGACCCCTTGCCGGCCGCTCGGCCGGTCAGACGGTCAGCCGGTCAGCCGGTCAGCCGGTCAGCCGGTCAGCCGGTCAGAGGATCCCCACCGCCCGGAAGGCCGAGCGCACCACCTGGACGCCGTTCCGGTGGGTGACCACCTTGTCGCGGACGAGGATCCGCGCCTGGGCGCTGATCACGGTGGCCGCGTCCGGGAAGGTGGCGGTGGGCCAGAGGTTCATCAGGCCCTGGAACCAGATCAGACCGGCCTCGTCGGCGCCGATCTCCGAGGCCGTGAGGTAGAAGGCCCGGTTCGGGATGCCGCTGTTGCGGTGGACGCCCTGGTTGTCCAGCGGGCCCGCGTAGTAGTCCTGCATGTGCGCGGGCTGCGGGTCCCTGCCCATGACGGGGTTGTCGTAGGCGGTGCCGGGGTGGGCCATCGAGCGCAGCGCCTCCCCGTACAGACCAGGCGCCATGATCTCGTCGCCGATCAGCCAGTTGGCGCTCTGTGCGGTCAGCCCTTGGGAGTGCTGGTCGGCCAGGCTGCCGAAGACGTCGGCGAAGTGCTCGTTCAGCGCCCCGGACTGGCCGCTGTACTCCAGGTTGGCGGTGTGCTCCACCACCCCGTGGGCTAGTTCGTGGCCCATCACCTCGCGGGACTGGCTGAAGTCGGTGAAGATCTCCCCGTCCCCGGTCCCGAGGACGATGTGGGAGCCGTCCCAGAAGGCGTTGTCGAAGTTCTCGCCGTAATTCACATAGGCGTTGATGTCCATGCCGAGGCCGTCCAGGCTGTTCCGCCGGAGGACCTTGCTGTAGTAGTCCAGCACCGCCCCGACGCTGTCGTACGCCGCGTCCGCGCTCTCGGGCTTGCCGACAGGAGGGTCGCCCTCTCCCCTGACCTTCCGGGCGGCGTCGAAGTCGACGCCCCGGTCGCAGTCGAAGATCACACGCCCTGCCTTGCCCTCCTCTGCGGCGGTGAGGGCGACGAGGTCGACGACCGAGCGCCTCCGCTGGTCGCGGAGCTGCTTACTGGCCGCCGCGGTCAAGGTGGCCGGGTGGGGCTTCGCGTCGCTCACCGCGGTGACCTTGGCGATGTGATCGAGAATGTGCGGCGGGACGAAGAGGCACCTGCAGGGGCTCCTGTTCCCGATCCTGATCGACATGATCCGCATCCCTTCTGTGCTGCCTGCACTGCCCCGAGGGACCCCTCTACCAGCTCAACACCGCTGCGCCACCCGGGACAGGCGGGCAGCGGGGGTACACGGCGGGCAGGGAGCCGCACCCCTCTCGACCAGCGCGGACGCGGAGAGGAAGGCGAGGACGTTAGGCCGAACGGGTGAGGCGATCGGGACCGGCACAGAAGAAGGCTGCGGCCCCGGCCCAGGGGCCGGCCGGGGCCGAACGGAGCGTCCGAGGGGAGCGGACCACCCGTACGGGCACACCGCGCGGGTCGACGAGGAGGCCGTCACCCCGGCGCTGTGCCATGTGCAGTAAATATATTTACCGCCGAGTACGCAAGGGTATGAAAAATTTCATGCAGATCCCGGGGCTGAAAACGTCCCGTTCGGGGCGGGTGCCGGACGGGTGCGAGGGCGGTGGGTGAGGACGGTGGGTGAGGACGGTGGATGAGGACGGTCCCGCCGTCAGTCGAGGAAGAAGGCGTGCTGCTCCGCCGCCTGCTCGTACTTCTCCAGGCGCAGCTGGGTGCGCTCGGGGTCCGCGTCGGCCATGGCCTGGAGGATCGCCGCGGAGAGCACCCCGGGTGCCGCGTAGGAGTCGAAGACGAGACGGGAGCCGGTCCCGGCCGTGAACGCCACGTCGGCCTCGTCCACGAGCGGCCCCAGCGTGACGTCGGTGATCAGGGCGACGCGCAGCCCCGTACTGCGGGCGGCCCGGATGGCGGCCAGCGTCTCGTTGGCGTGCCGCGGCATCGCGAACGCCAGCACCCACGTGCCACCCGCCTCCCGTGCCTGGAGCAGCGCGTCGTAGGCCACGGTGCCCCCGCGGGAGACGAGGCGGACGTCGGGGTGGATGCGCTTCGCCGCGTAGGCGACGTACTCGGCCAGCGAGACGGAGATGCGCAGGCCCAGGATCGTCAGCGGGACGGACCGGGCGAGCTCGCGGCCGAGTTCGAGGACCCGGTCGGTGTCCGCGAACACCCGGCGCAGGCTCTCCAGGTTGGCGATCTCGGCGTCGACGGCCGCCTGCAGCTCGTTGCTGCGGTCCCCCTCCCCCGCCCCCGGGGAGCCGGCCACCGCGCTCAGGGCGATGGGCTGCAGCGCCTCGCGGAGTGCGGGGTAGCCGGTGAAACCGAGGGAGGTCGCGAAACGGGTCACGGAGGGCTGGCTCACCCCGACGCGCTCGGCGAGGTCCGTGATCGACAGGAACGCGGCCTCGGTGAGGTGGTCGGTGATGTACTGCGCGATGCGCCGTTGCGCGGGGGACAGCCGGTGGCCGCCGAACAACGCGCGGACCTTGTCCGCGGGGGCCGGCTCCGTCTCCGGAGAGCGCCTTCCCGGAGTGATCGCAGACGCCTGCGCACGTGCCCGCTGCCCTGATCGCACCGGTGGGCCTCCTTCTCGCCTTTCCCGCTCAACATAGCTCACCGGCCAGGGCGGCCAGGGCGGCCAGGGCGGCCAGGGCGGCCAGGGGCGAACGTCCCTGGCCGGGGGCGGCGGCTCTCGCAGGGGTCAGCCGAGCTCCTTCTGGAAGTGGAAGGCGGCGATGGCCATCCGCTCGCGCAGGTAGAAGCGGTGGGCGTCCGTGCGGTGCGTGGCGGAGTCGAGGGTGAAGAGGTGGCAGCCGGTTTCGCGCGCGTGCTCCTGCAGGTACGTCAGGAGGTGGCGGCCGACGCCGGTCGAGCGCGCGTCGGAGGCGGTGACGAGATCGTCGACGTACAGCGAGCGCACGGTGCTGGTGTTGACGACTATGCGCCAGCCCGCCGCACCCACGCACCGGCCGTCGTCGTCGTACGCGGCCGTGAAGCGCAGGCCCAGGCCGTGCCCCTCGTCGTAGATCTCACGGAACAGGTCCTCCGTGAGGTGCGGGCGCAGCTCGCGCAGGACGGGCAGGAGGTCGGACAGGAGCCGTGTGTCGCCGGGTGCCAAGTCGATGATCTTCATGCGGGGCACTCTAGGGTGTGTCCCGCCTTTTCGCTGTGACGCATCTGGCGTCACGACGTCATGGGCCGCTCCGGGGGCCCGGGTGCGCTCAGCGCAGTTGCATGCCGATGACGCAGGTGTCGTCGTCGGTGTCGGCGCTGCTGCGGGACAGCAGCTTGTCCAGGCGCTGTTCGAGGGTGTCGGTCGAGCAGTCGCCGGTCGTCAGGAGCTGGCGCTGTGCGTCGTGCAGCGAACGGTCCTTGCACTCGATGAGCCCGTCCGTGTACATGAGCAGGACGTCGCCCGGCTCCAGTTGGAGCCGGTCCTCCTCGTACCACGTCTCGGGCACCGCGCCGAGAAGGAGACCCTTGATGAGCGGGAGGGCGTCCGCGTGCCGCCGGCGGATCAGCACCGGCGGCAGGTGCCCGGCCCTCGCCCAGCTCAGGACGCGGCTCGCGGGGTCGTAGAGGGCGCAGACGGCGGTGGCGGTGACGCGTTCGGTGAGGTGGAAGGTCACCACGTTCAGCCAGGCGAGCAGTTGGGCCGGGCCGGCGCCGGTCGCGGCGAGGCCGCGCAGGGCGTTGCGGAGGACGACCATGTCCGTGGCGGCGTCGATGCCGTGTCCGGCGACGTCCCCGACGCACAGCAGGGTCTGCCCGGTGGGCAGGGTGGCGACGTCGTACCAGTCGCCGCCCACGAGGTGGTCCTTCTCCGCGGGGCGGTAGCGCACCGCGATGTGCAGGTGCGGGGTGTCCATGGGGCCGCGCGCGGGGGGCATGATGGCGTGCTGCAGTTGCAGCGTCAGGCGGTTGCGCTCGGCGGCCTGCTGCTCGCTGTGGGCGAGCTGGTCCCTGGTGGCGGCCAGGGCGACCTCGGTCCAGTGCTGGGCGGAGATGTCCTGGTAGGCGCCCCGTACGGCGAGCAGCCGGCCGGCTGCGTCGAGGACGGGCTCGCCGACGATGCGGATGTGCCGGGCGATGCCGTCGGGCCTGCGCAGACGGAAGTCGGTGGAGGCGGGGCGGCGGTGGTGCAGGAGGGTGCGCAGGAAGCGGCCGATGGTCGCGGAGTCGTCGGGGTGGGCGAAGGCCGGCAGCTGTTCGAGGGGGACGGGCCGTGCGGTGCGGGGCAGCCCGTAGAAGGAGAACAACTGCTGGTTCCAGGTGATCTCGCCGGTCGTGGTGTTCTCCTCGAAGCCGCCGATGCGGCCGAGGCGCTGGGCGTGCTGCAGGAGATTGGCGAGCCGTACCGCCTCGTCCTCGACCCGCCAGACGAGCAGCAGGCAGGTGCCGTGGCGGCTGATGCTGATGTCGGCGAGGGAGCTGACCGGTATCTGGTGGTCGACGACGGTGGTGAGGGTGATGCGCTCGGCCCGGAACGGTTCGCCGGTGGCGTGGACGCGCTCGATCGTGTGGAACAGCCCCTCGTCGCCCGCGGCCATCGGGTACGCCTCCAGCAGCAGGGCGCCGGTGACCGCACCGGCCGGCCGGCCGAGCGGGTCCACGAAGTGGCGGTTGACGTGGTGGATGCGGAAGTCGCCGAGCCTGCCGTGGGCGTCGAGGGCCGGAAGCAGGACCAGGGCGGGGTCGCGGATGCCGTCCGCGAGGTCGACGAGCTCGCCGACGCCGCCGGCCGCGCAGGGCGGCAGGGCCGGGCAGGGGCCGGCCGCGGCGGGTGCGGAGTACTCCAGGGTGTGCGCGCACAGCTCGGCGAGGGCTTCGAGCTGGCGCCGGATCTGCGGCGACTGCGGGGGCAGAGGACGGGGCCAGCAGATCTCCAGCACGCCCAGGATGCGCCCGCCGGCTTCGGCGGGGACGGCCACGCGGCCGCCGTCGGGGAGTTCGCGGTGCCCGACGGACGGCAGGCAGGCGTCCTTGAGCACCGGGAAGGACACCTGGCGCCGCTCGGTGAGGGCGCGCCGGGCGGGGGTGGCCACGGCGGGCGGCACGTAGTGCCAGCGCGCTGCTTCCTCCGGCGGGAGTCCGGCGCATCCCGCCAGGACGAGGGAGGCGTCGGTCCGCGCGGCCCACACGGCGACGGCGACCGCACCCAACGGGGCGAGGGCGTGGGCCAGCAGTGATTCGGCGACCGCCTGGGTGTCGTCGGCGGCCAGCGCGCCGCTCTCGGCAGTGCGCAGCCGGACCGCCACGGACGGGGCCGGGGTGGACGCTGTGCCCGTCTCCAGGACGGCCGTCCCGCCGGCCGGCCTGTCGGCCGTCCTGTCGGTCGTCCCGCCGGCCGTTCCGTCCGCTGCGGGCGGGACGGCGCCGACGTCGGCGATGAAGCTCGCGGTCACCTCGGCGAGGCGGTCGTGGGCGGCCTGGCTGATGATGTCGGCAGCCAGTTCCAGGCGGGTGACGCCGGCCCGGGCGGACAGCGAGGCCAGCTGACGGTCCGCCTGCACCGGGCCGCACCGCAGGCGTTCGACCAGGATGCCCTTGGCCATTTCGATGAGGGCCCGGCCGTCCGCCGCCGCGTGGGCCTCACGCACCTCACGGCGCAGCCGGTCGACGGTGTCGGCCAGCCTGCCCAGGGCCGAGGCGGTGCCGACGGGGCCGCCGGGTCCCTCCGGGCTGCCGGGGACGTCGGGGCTGCCGGGCCGGGCTCGTTCGTCGTCCGTGGCCGCGGTGCTCCGCTGCTCGCTGCGCTCGGGCTGTCGGGGGGTGCCCACGTGGCTGCTCCTCGGTCGTGGCGACGGTGTCGGCCCGGGGCGAGTACCCCGAACGGGCCCGGAGGGGGCGGGTCTACACGTTCAGTGAGCGCTGGATGCAGGCGATCAGGTCGTCGGCGTCGAGGGGTTTGGTGATGTAGGCACTCGCCCCGGAGGCCAGTGCCTTCTCCCGGTCGCCGGGCATGGCCTTGGCCGTGACGGCGATGACCGGCAGGTCCGCGTGGCGGGGCATGGCCCGGATCGCAGTCGTGGCCGTGTAGCCGTCCATTTCCGGCATCATCACGTCCATGAGGACGACGTCGGTCTCCGGGTGCCTCTGCAGGGTCTCGATGCCGGTGCGGCCGTTCTCCGCGTGCAGCACGCGCATGCCCTGCAGTTCGAGGATGCCGGTGAGCGCGTAGACGTTGCGGGTGTCGTCGTCGACGACCAGCACGGTCCGCCCGGCCAGTGCGCCGCCTCCCGCCGGCGGCTCGGCCTGTGCGGGGGTGTCCTCGCGGACCGGGGGCAGGGCGTCGGCGGGTGCGTCGGCGGGTGCGTCGGCGGACAGGTGCAAGGTGATGCGTTCGCGCAGTTCGTCGAGGCTGGAGAGGAGTTCGACCGGCCTGTTGACGGCGCGCTCCCGGAGGGCTCGTTCGCGTGCGGCGTCCAGGCGACGGCCGTTGTGCGCCAGGACGGGGACGCTGCACAGCGCGGGATCGCCGTCCATGGCCTCCAGGAGGCGCAGGGCCGCCCCGGTCGGCATGCCGGCCTCCAGCACCACGCAGTGACACGGTCCGGTGGCGAGCGAGGCCGCCGCTTCCTGGGCGTCGACGGCCGTGACGACCTCGGCCGTGACGCTCTCGGCCGTGACGCTCTCGGCCGTGACGGCGTCGACCGGCACGGTCCGGCCGGGCGTCCGCCGGGTGTCGGCGAGGTCGGCCACGGCGCTCTCGGCGACCAGGGACAGCAGGCCGCGCGGGCGTTCCTCCAGCACCAGCACCCTGCGACGGGCGGGGGCGGCGGGGAGGGCGGCCGGTGCGTCCGTGCCGTCGGCGCCCACGGCCCGCTCCAGGCCGCCGGTCTGCGGAGCGGTGCTCCTCTCCTGGAAGTCCGGGCGGGCGACGGGCAGGTACAGGGTGAAGGTGCTGCCCTGGCCGAGGGTGCTCCGGGCCGTGACGGCACCGCCGAGCAGATAGGCGATCTCACGGCTGATCGACAGGCCCAGCCCCGTACCGCCGTAGGTGCGGCTGGTGGTGCCGTCCGACTGCTGGAAGGCGCCGAAGACGGTCTCCAGCTGGTGTTCGGCGATGCCGATGCCGGTGTCCTTCACCTCGAAGGCGATGACGGGCCCGCCGCGGTGGACGGGGTCGGGCAGCTGCGCCTCGCCGACGGGAACGATCCGCAGCTCGACGCCGCCCTCCTCGGTGAACTTGACGGCGTTGGAGAGCAGGTTGCGCAGGACCTGCCGCAGCCGGGAGTCGTCGGTGAGGACGTCGGCCGGCAGCCCGGGGCCCGTGGTGATCCGGAAGTCCAGGCCCTTCTGTGCCGTCATGGGGCGGAAGGTGGCCTCGACGTACTCCAGCAGGTGGTGCAGCGGGATGCGTTCGGGCGTGATGTCCATCTTGCCGGCCTCGACCTTCGACAGGTCGAGGATGTCGTTGATCAGCTGCAGCAGGTCGGATCCGGCGGAGTGGATGATGCCGGCGTATTCGACCTGCTTGGCGGTGAGGTTCCTGGTGGGGTTCTGGGCCAGGAGCTGGGCGAGGATGAGCAGGCTGTTGAGCGGGGTCCGCAGTTCGTGGCTCATGTTGGCCAGGAACTCCGACTTGTACGTGGAGGCCAGGGACAGCTGCTGGGCCCGCTGCTCCAGTTCCTGGCGGGCCTGCTCGATCTCCAGGTTCTTGTGCTCGATGTCGCGGTTCTGGGAGGCGAGCAGCGCCGCCTTCTCCTCAAGCTCGGCGTTGGACCGCTGGAGTTCGTCCTGCTGGACCTGGAGCTCCTCCGAGCGGGCGCGCAGCTCCGCGGCCAGGCGCTGGGACTCGGCAAGCAGCTCGTCGGTGCGGGCGTTGGCCAGGATGGTGTTGACGTTGACGCCCACGGTCTCCATCAGCTGGTCGAGGAAGTCGCGGTGCACGGGCGTGAACGCGGTCACCGACGCCAGCTCGATGACGCCCAGCACCTGGTCCTCGGCGACGATGGGCAGCACGATCAGGCTGGCCGGGTCGGCACGGCCCAGCCCCGAGCTGATGGTGACGTAGCCGGCCGGGAGCCCGTCCACGACGATGGTGCGCCGCCCGCGGGCGGCCTGGCCGACCAGCGAACGCCCCATGGGGATGCAGGGCGGGCGTTCGGCGTCGTCCGGGTAGCCGTAGGAGCCGATGAGCCGGAGGACGGTGCCGGTCGCGGCCTCCTCGACGAGGTGGAACGCGCCGTACTGGGCGCCGACGAGGGGCGTGAGCTCGTCCATGATCAGCTCGGCGACCGTGGCGAGGTCGCGGTGGCCCTGCATGAGCCCGGAGACGCGGGCCAGGTTGGACTTCAGCCAGTCCTGCTCCTGGTTGGCGCGGGTGGTCTCGCGCAGCGACCCGACCATGGAGTTGATGTTGTCCTTGAGCTCGGCCACCTCGCCCGACGCGTCGACGGTGATGGACCGGGTCAGGTCCCCCTCCGCGACGGCGCTCGCGACCTCCGCGATGGCCCGCACCTGGCGGGTCAGGTTGCCGGCCAGTTCGTTGACGTTGTCGGTCAGCCGCTTCCAGGTGCCGGACACGCCCTCGACCTCGGCCTGGCCGCCGAGCCGGCCCTCGCTGCCGACCTCGCGGGCGACGCGGGTGACTTCGGAGGCGAAGGCGGAGAGCTGGTCGACCATCGTGTTGATGGTCTCCTTCAGCTCCAGGATCTCGCCGCGGGCGTCGACGTCGATCTTCTTCGACAGGTCTCCCCTGGCGACGGCCGTGGTCACCTGGGCGATGTTGCGCACCTGGTTGGTCAGGTTGTTCGCCATCGAGTTGACGTGGTCGGTGAGGTCCTTCCAGGTGCCCGCGACGTTGGGCACGCGGGCCTGGCCGCCGAGGATGCCCTCGGTGCCGACCTCGCGGGCCACGCGCGTGACTTCGTCGGCGAACGCGGACAGGGTGTCCACCATGACGTTGATGACGCCGGCGAGCGCGGCGACCTCGCCCTTCGCCTCCACGGTGATCTTCTGCGAGAGGTCGCCGCGGGCCACGGCCGTGGCGACCTGGGCGATGGACCGCACCTGGCCGGTGAGGTTGGAGGCCATGACGTTGACGTTGTCGGTCAGGTCCCGCCACGTGCCCGAGACGCCCTTGACGTCGGCCTGACCGCCCAGGATGCCCTCGCTGCCGACCTCGCGGGCCACGCGGGTGACTTCGGAGGTGAACAACGCCAGCTGGTCGACCATCCCGTTGAAGACGGTGGCTATCTCGCCGAGCAGCCCTTCGCCGTCGTCGGGCAGCCGGGTCCCGAAGTCCCCGTCGCGCACGGCGGTCAGCCCCGCCAGCAGTTGCCGCAGTTCCGGCTCCACCGGATCGCCGGTGGCGCGCGGCGCCCCTCCGCGGGACCCGGGCAGGCAGTCGTCCAGCGTGCTGTCGCTCATGTACCAGCCTCGTTCCGCTCGTCCGACACACGGTGAAGAGGAAATGCGCCCACACGCACCGGTCCGTCACCATCTGCGCCGGCCAAGGGGCGGGGCCCGGACCGACCGGTACGACACATACGCCGTTGCGAGGCTATCGCAGGTGAACCCACCCGGCGTGATCCTTTGGCACGAGCGGCAGTTGACGTCCAGCACGCCATGGACCGGTCCGGCCCGCGCGATCGGTGGCCGCGGGGCGGTATCCAGCAGCCCCCCTCACCCCGTCGGCGCCGCCGCCGGCGCGGGCTCCTCCCGGCCGCCCGGGTGGCGGTGGCGCCAGGTCCAGAAGACGGTGCAGGAGACGGCGGACCAGGCCGCCAGGACGGCGAAGGGGAAGACGTGCTGGTGGCCGCCGAAGTAGACCGCCGTGTGCTGGGCGTTGACGGAGGCGCCCGGGGGGAGCCAGCGGCCGATCTCGCCGAGGAGGGAGGGGAGCAGGGGCCAGGAGACCGCCCCGCCGGAGGACGGGTTGCCCAGCAGGACCAGCAGGCCCCACGTGGGGAGCATCGCCCACCGTCCGATCAGGGTGTGGAACATGGTGAAGACCATGCCCGAGGTGAACATCGTCAGGGCCAGGATCAGCCAGGACTCCGCGAACGGCAGGCGCAGCGCGCCCAGTCCCCAGTCGACGACCGCCGCGATGGTGAACCCGCCCAGCAGTGCGTAGCCGGCGGTGAAGGCGATGCGTTCGGCCGGGTTGAGTTCGAGGGCGTGGACGCCGAACTGGATGGCGCCGACGAAGCCGACGATCACGGCGGCGAGGGTGATGTAGAAGAGGGCGAGACCGCGCGGGTCGCCTTCCTGGAGCGGGTTGACGTCCCGCACCGTCACCGGCACGCCCATGGCCTTGCCGACGCTCGGCGCGGTCTCGGCGAGCAGTTGGGCGACGGTGGCGCCGGAGGCACCGGAGACGTCCAGTTCGGCCGCGCCGGGGCGTTCCTGGAGGATGGCGTAGACCCGCTGCTCGTCCACCGCGTTCCGGGCGGCCTCGTACGTCTCGTAGTGGTGCAGTGTCAGCTCGGCGCCGAGCGCCTCTTCCATGCCCTGGATGAATTCGGCCCGCTTCACCTCGGGCGCCGGCACTCCGGTGACGGCGGTGGGGACCCTGTGGGGCGTGGGATTGGCCATGGCGTAGGTGTACGAGCCGGCGAAGAGGCCGGCCGCCGCGGCCACGATGAGGACGAGCATCGTGGCCGGGAAGAACGGCGAGTGACGGAAGGCCCTCCACCGTTCACCGGAACGAGGCCGTCCCCCCGTGGAGGTCCGGGCGCCGGGGCCAGGGCCGTCGCCGTCGCTCGTTCCACCCATACGAGCACCATAAGCAGCCGGGGCGGATGTCGCAGATCGTGGGACCGGCGGTGCACCGGGAACGCCGCGACGGGCCGGATCACCGGCGCGGCGTTCCCCCGGCCCGGGGGCGGTGCCCGGCTCCGGCCCCGCCCCGCTGCACCAGCAGGGCGCCCAGCGCGGTGCGCCGGTGCAGGACCGCCCGGCCGGCGCGGGCCGTGCTGATCAGGCCCGCGCCGCGCAGGGCCGCGGTGTGGGCGGAAACGGTGGCGTTGCTGACGCCCAGCCGGCGGGCGAGCCCGCTCGTGGTGTGCTCGTCCGCGAGCAGGACCAGCAGGTCGAGACGGGTGCGCCCGAGGACCCCGGCCAACGCCTCCTCCGTGCCACCGGCACCACCCGCCCCGGCCGGGGAGAGCGGCAGGCCCGGACCGGCCGCATAGGTGACGTGGAGGGGACGGCCCGGCAGGTCGGCGACGAGGGGGTGACCGGTCCAGTGGAAGGTGGGTACGAGCACCAGCCCACGGCCGCACAGCCTGACGTCCCGTTCCCCCGGTGCCCCGACCTCCCAGATGCCCTCGTGGAGCCGGCTGCCGGGCACGAGCGCGGCGAGCGCGGCGCCGATGCCGTGCTCGGCGGTCGTCAGCGCATGGCGGGCGAACTCCCTGTGGTGCAGGTCCTGCACCAGGGGCCACACGGGGCGCAGGATCGCCTCGAACGCCGCCTGCTGCGCACGGCGCAGGAGCTGCCAGGCGTCGGCTTCCCCGCGGTGCAGGTCGCGGATCCACAGCGGGGCCGGCGCCGCATGACGGGCGTACACGCGCTCGATTTCGGAGCGGACCAGCTCCGGGGACGACGCCCGGACGGTGTCCAGCCCGTCCGTCAGCGTGTCGCTGAACACGTCGATGAACGCGGGGGCCTCACGCGCGGGAACGAGGTCCGCCAGCGGCTCCACGGCGGCCGGCAGGGACCGGAGCAGCCGCTGTCTCCAGCGGCCGTAGAGCAGCTCGTCGTCACGGACGCACATCTTCAGCAGAGCCGTGTTCAACTCCTGCAGCGGCGCCGGCCGGGGGGCGAACCGCACGCCGGCGAAGTCCGCTGCCGTGAAGTGGATCCGGATCACTACTCTCCCTGACGGCCTCGCACCATCGTTTCGGCCAGGGCCTCAACCTTGGCCCGCGCTCCCCGCCGCGCGCCAGCATTCACGTCATGCCCCCGTCATTCACGCAGGGGCCACCGGCAGGCGCAAGGACCGGCGTCACAGTGCCGCAAGCGACACCCAAGGGGAGAGCCATGCATCAGATGGGCAATCGGATGGTCAATCGGCGCACCGTCACCACGTCCGCCGTCGCGGCGATGGCGCTGCTGTTCAGGGGCGCCGGCGCCGCGCAGGCCCGGGCAGCGGGCAGGGCGGACGCCACCGGCACCGTCACCCTGCGGCTGCCGGCGCCGACCGGCCCGCACCGGATCGGGGTCACCACGCTGCACCTGGTCGACCGTTCCCGGCGCGACCCGTGGGAGAGCGCCCTCCCGGTCCGCGAGGTGATGACCACCGTCTTCTACCCGGCCCGATCCGTCCACGGCTGTCCGGTCGCCCGCCAGATGACCGCCGGGGCCGCCCGGTCCTTCGTGGACTCCGGCCACGCAGTGCACCCGGAGCTGCCGGAGACCGGTGTGGACTGGGCTGCCACCGCAACCCACGCGCACACGAACGCACCGGCCGATGCCGTACCGCGCCCCGTGCTGCTGTACAGCCCGGGCGGCGGCGATCCCCGCACTCTGGGTACCGGGCTCGCCGAAGAACTGGCCAGCCGCGGGTACGTGGTGGTGACCATCGATCACCCCGGTGACGCCAGTGAGGTGGAGTTCCCCACCGCGACGGCCCACCGGGAGAAGCTGCGCTCCACCGTCCTGCGCGGAGCGCCCGGGCCGGAGCTCTTCCGCACCATGATCGGCACACGGATCGCGGACACCCGCTTCGTCCTGGACCAGCTCGAAGCGCTGGCGGCCGGGCGCAACCCCGACGCGGAGGACCGGCCGTTGCCGCCGGGCCTCGGCCGGGCGCTCGACCTGCGACGCGTGGGCGTCTACGGCCACTCGGCGGGCGGCACCACCGCTGCCGAGGCGCTGTACGAGGACCGTCGCATCCGCGCGGCGGTCAACCTGGAGGGCTACCTCGACTACCCGCCGGACGCCTCGGGCCGGGAAGGGGAGTTGTTCCCGGTCGCCCGTGACGGGGTGGACCGGCCGCTCCTGCTGCTGGGGACGGACGGCTTCCGTGACGAGCGGTTCGAGCGTTCCTGGTCGGCCATGCTCGCCCACCCGCAGGGGCGCACCCGCCGGGGACTGCTCCGCAACGCCACGCACGGGGTGTTCACCGACTACGCCGCCCTGGCACCCCAGTTGCAGGCCGCCGGGCTGATGACCGCCGAGAACCGGGTCCGACTCATCGGGGCGATCGATCCCGCCGTCTCGGTGCCCTCGGTCCGCGGTTGTGTCCTCTCCTTCTTCGCCCGGCACCTGCCGTCGCACTGACCGCACACCCCTCCTCGGACCGCATCCGCCCACCGGGGCCGCCCGGCTTCCGGCCCCGCCAAGGAAATTCGCTCCGCAGGGGAATGAGGTCCCGGCTGACGGGCAGAAGCCGGACCGACAGCAGAGCAAAGGAGGGGTGTGCGCGTGACCACCACACATGCGACGCGGTCGGCAAGGACCGAGAGGAACAGCACACGAGGAGAGACGGGGACGGAGACCGGCGTGCTGCCGGACATCGCGAACCCGGCGGGCCTCGACCCGCGGGACGCCCGGTCCCTGACCAAACTGTTCCTGGACCGGCTGACGGTTCTTGAGGAGGGGACGCACGAGTACCAGTACGTGCGCAACACCCTCATAGAGATGAACCTGTCGCTCGTCCGCTTCGTCGCCGGCCGCTTCCGGTCACGTGCCGAACAGATGGAGGACATCGTCCAGGTCGGCACCATCGGCCTCATCAAGGCGATCGACCGCTTCGACCTGACGCGGGAGGTGGAGTTCACCACCTTCGCCATTCCCTACGTCACCGGCGAGATCAAGCGCTTCTTCCGTGACACCAGCTGGGCCGTCCACGTGCCGCGGCGGCTGCAGGAACTGCGGGTCGAGCTGGCCCGGGCGACCGACGAGCTCTCCAGCCGCCTCGGCCGTTCCCCCAGCGTCAAGGAGCTGGCCGAGGTGATGGACCTCTCCGAGGAGGAGATCATCGAGGCGCAGATCGCCAGCAACGGCTACCGGGCCAACTCCCTGGACATGCCCACCGACGAGGACGCCCCGCAGCGCGGCCGCACCGGCACCCGCCCCTGGGCCGACCGCATCGGGACCACCGACGAGAACCTGGAGAAGATCGAGAACATCCAGGTCCTCAAGCAGCTCCTGCCGGGCCTCGACGGGCGCGAGCGGGAGATACTGCGGATGCGCTTCGGCAAGGAGATGACGCAGTCCCGGATCGGGGAGGAGCTGGGCATCTCCCAGATGCACGTCTCCCGGCTGCTCAGCCGTACGCTCACCAAGCTCCGCGGGCACCTGCTCACCGAGCAGTGATCCCGGCCGCGGTGCGGGAGAGGTACCGGTTCCATGATGTCGTGCCCCACCGCCCACGTTGCGCCCCATCCTGGGAGGGCACTGGTCCGGCGTGTGGGTGATCGGGGTGACGGAGTGAGGGAATCGACGGCGGGCGCGGAGGTGTTCACGCACCCGGCGCTGTTCTACCGCGACCAGTTCGAGTACCTCTCCGCCAACGTGGCGTTCGTCCGGGCCGGGCTGGAGGCCGGGGACCCGGTCGCGGTGGCCGTCCCCGAGGACAACCTGAAGCTGTTGCGCGGGGAGCTCGGCAAGGACGGGTCGGGCGTGACGTTCGTGGACATGCAGCAGGCCGGGCGCAACCCGGGCAGAATCATCCCCCGGGTGCTGCTCGCCTTCGCCGACGCCCACCCCGGCCGGCACGTCCGCCTCATCGGCGAACCGATCTGGGCCGGCCGCTCCCCCACCGAGTACCCCGCCTGCGCCCAGCACGAGGCCCTGATCAACCACGCGTTCACCGGCCGCCGGGTCACCATCCTGTGCCCGTACGACGCGTCCCGGCTGGCCCCCCACGTGCTGACGGACGCCCACGCCACCCACCCCGTCGTCATCAGCGGCGGGGTGGAGCTCGTCAGCGGGTCCTACGCCCCGGACCGGGTCATCGCCGCGTACAACGAGCCGCTGCCGGGCCCGCCCGGCGGGCTGGTGTTCTCGTTCTCCTTCGACGGCGACCTCCTTCCCGACGCCCGCCACCTCGTCCTCGAACGCGCCGTCGCGCTGGGCCTGGCGCCCGGCCGCCGCGACGACTTCGCCCTGGCCGTCGCCGAGCTGACCACGAACAGCGTCCTGCACGGCGGCGGCCGCGGCACCGTGCGGATCTGGGCCGATGCGGAGCACGTCGTGTGGGAGGTCGAGGACCGCGGCCACATCGGCGACCCGCTGGCCGGCCGGTGCCCGCCCCCGCCGGACCGGCCGGGCGGCCGCGGCCTGCTCCTGGTGCACTTCCTCAGCGACCTCGTCCGTACCCACACCCTGCCCGGCTCCACCACCACACGGTGCTACCTGCGGCGCTGACGTGCGCTCGCGCCGGGCCGGTGCCCCGCCCGCGCCGCTGGCTACGATGCCGCCATGACGCCCTTCCTCGTCCGGCACCGCTCCCGGTCGTCCACCGGTGAGGCGTGGCGCCGGCTGACCGACTGGGAACGCCACGCGGACCATGTGCCGCTCACCCGCATCGTCGTGACGACGACACCGCCGACGGGCGTGGGGACGCGCTTCGTGGCACGGACCGGGGCGGGCCGGGCGGTCGTCGACGACATCATGGAGGTCGTGCGCTGGCAACCGCCCTCCGACGCCACCCCCGGCCGCTGCCGCCTGGAGAAACGCGGTGCGGTGATCACCGGGTGGGCCGAACTGGAGGTGGGCCCTGACGGCACGGGCTCCTACGTCATCTGGCGGGAGGCGCTGCGCGTCAAGGGACAGCCGCGCCTGGCCGACCCCCTGATGAACCGGTGCGGCCGCCTGGTCTTCGGCCGCGTGGTGAGGCGGCTGCTGGGCGAGTGAGGCGTGCGCCGGAAGATGCGCGCAGGATGGCGTGAAAAGGGGGCGGCGGCGGGGCCTGCGGGCGGGTAGACGAGTCACCGACGGAAGCGCTCCGACGGATCGAGGTGGCTACGTGGGAACCACGAGGATTCTGACTGTTCCGTTCGCCCTGGGGCTGGCGCTGACCGCCGTGGCGGTCACCGGGCCCGCGTCCGCATCCGCACCCGCCGTGCCGGCACCGGCGCCCGCGGGCGAGACGGTGCTGACGAACAAGGACCACGGCCGGACCGTGACGGTGAACAGCGGTGACGTCGTGACGGTCCGGCTCACCGGGTCCCGCACCCCGGGGGCGACATGGGTCTGGAGCAAGCCGGTGACCGGCGATTTCTGGGTGCTCCTGCCGACCGGCTCCTCGGCCTCGCCGGACGGGAGCGTCACCGCGGACTTCCGGGCGGGGGAAGCCGGGACGACGACCGTCGGCTCTTCCGGCAGGTGCGTTCCCGACGCCGGTCACGTCTGCGCCCAGGTCATCCTCCCCTGGAAGGTCACGGTCGTCGTGAAGTGAGCGGAGGTCCGTGCTCCAGGGCCGGCTAGCCGTCCGCCGACGGGTCCTGCGCCGCCCCGTTGTACCGCAGGAGGTAGTCGGCGAAGCGGCTGAGGTCGGCCTCGTTCCAGTCGGCGAGCCGCTCCTGGAAGGCCGCCAGCCGGCTGGCGGCGACCTGGGCCAGCGTCTCGGCACCCGCGGCGGTCAGGTGCAGCACCTGCACGCGCTGGTCGTCCGGGTCGACGCGACGCTCGACGAGACCGAGGCGCTGCAGCGTGGCGACCTGACGGCTGACCGTCGACTTGTCGAGCAGGTAGTGGGCGGCGAGGTCCGTCGCCCGGCAGCCCTGCTGGTCCTCCAGGTGCGCGAGCAGGGTGAAGGAGACGAGCGAGAGCTCGGGGTGCATGCGGGCGGCGGTGGCGCGGGCACGTCGGGCGAAGGCGGTCAGCTCGCGCTGGATGGTCGCCACGGATTCGTCACGGTGGGCCACGGGGATTCCTCTCAAGGTCGTAGTTGTATAGTACAACCTCTGGGGTAGGTTGTATTTGCCAACCATCTCGGGGGTGTGTTCCGACCGCCCCCTGCCCACGTCCCCCGCTCCCCAGCCCCTGCCCACCGCCGACCTCCCGAGGAAACGCCGATGAGAAACACGACCGGCGGCGCACTGCGTCACGTACTCGCCCACCTGCTCACCCCCCTCCTGATGTGCATCGGTATGGGCCTGGCCTACCTGGGCGCCTTCGCCCACCCGGCCCCGCACGACCTTCCCGTCGCGGTCGTCGGGCAGGGCACGGACGCCCGGGCCCTGGCCAGGACGATCGAGGACAAGGCCGGAGACCGTCTGGCGGTACGGACGGTCACCGACCGCACCGAGGCGATACGGCAGCTGAAGGAGCAGGACGTCTTCGGCGCCTACGTCCCCGACCGGCGCTCTCCCGAGCTGCTGATCGCCTCCGCCGGGTCGGACACCACCGCCATGGCGGTCCAGAAGGTCTTCACGCCCGTCGCCCTGCACCAGGGCAGCCCGCTGAAGGTCACCGACGTCGTCCCGCCGGCCGAGGGCGACCCCACCGGCCAGGGCATCTTCTTCCTGCTCGTCGCGCTGAGCATCGGCTCCTACGCCTCCGTCGCGGTGATCGGCGGCGCGGGCGGGGCGCTGGCCATGCGGATGCGTGTGACGTTGGCCGCAGCGATGTCGCTGGTGGTGAGCGTGATCGGCGCGGTCTTCGCCGGACCGGTCTTCCATCTGGTCGACCGCGGGCTGGCGGGGCTGTGGACGATGGCGTGGGTGTACTCGGCGGGCATCCTGCTCGTCGGCACCGGGCTGCACACCTTCCTCAAGCGCTGGACCACGCTGGGCGTGATGGTGCTGTTCGTCATGCTCAACTTCACCACCGCCGGCGGCGTGTACCGGCCCGAGCTGCAGAACGGCTTCTTCGCAGCCCTGCACTCCTTCTGGAACGGCGCCGGCTTCGTCGAGGGCACGCGCAGCCTCGTCTACTTCGACAGCACGGGGCTCGGACGGCACGTGGGGACGCTGGCGGCGTGGCTGGCCGTCGGCGTCGTCACGGTCGCCGTCGCCGCGGCCGTCGAGGCCCGGCGCGGCAAGCCGGCGCCGGCGGCACCCGCCCCCGCGACGGAGGAGGAGATGGAGGAGGCGGTCGGGGTGTGACCCCGCCTACACGCCCGCCCGCCGGGCCGCTGCCCGGCGGGGTGCGCGGGCGGCCGGCGGGCGGCGGCGGGGCGGAGAAGGCGGGCGGGGCTGGCAAAATGACCGGGACGGTACTTTTAGCCGCTGTTCATCCGAACAGGGGCTCTTTTTGTGACCGCACCTGTTGACCGCCGCACACGAAGACGTCGAGGCATGAACGTTTCTCTCTCTGACCACCGCGCCGAACGCAGCGCCGCCGACGGCACCGCCGGCGCGACGGGCGGCCGCACCACCCGGGTGGGCGTGCTGGTGGCCGCGCTCCTCACGGCCTGCATCGCCTTCCAGCTCAACGCCAGCATGCTCAGCCCCGCGCTCAAGAGCATCGAGGACAGCCTCGGCGCCACCTCCGCCGAGATCGGGCTGACGCAGACCGCGTTCTTCACCTCGGCGGCCCTGTTCTCCCTGTTCCTGCCCCGCCTCGGCGACGTCATCGGCCGGCGCAAGGTGCTGGTCGGCATGCTGGCCCTCATGGCCGTGGGCTGCGTCGTCGCCGCCCTGGCGCAGAGCGTGCCCATGCTGTTCGTCGGCCGTGTCATCCAGGGCGCGTCCGGCCCGACGGTTCCGCTGTGCCTGATCATGCTGCGGGTCGAGGTCACCGAGCCCAAGCGGTACGGCACCCTGCTGGGCGTGATCACCGCCGTCAACGGCGGCATCGCCGGCGTCGACTCGCTCGCCGGCGGGTTCCTCGCCGACAACCACGGCTTCCAGTCCGTCTTCTGGGCCATGGCCGCCGTGGCGGCCGTCGCCACCGTCCTCGTCGCCACCCTGACGCCGGAGACCAAGGTCCCGGCCGCGGACCGCATGGACTGGCCGGGCGTCGCCCTCCTCGTCGTCTCGGTCGGCTCGCTCCTCATCGCGCTCAACGAGGCCGGCAAGCTGGGGGCCGCCCGCTGGGGCATGGTGGCCGCTCTGGTGGTCCTCTCCGCGATCGCCTTCGCGCTCTTCTGGCGGACCGAGGACCGCAGCAGCCACCCGCTGGTCGCCACCCGTCACCTCAAGCAGCGCGGTACGTGGGCGACGCTGCTGACCACCGTGCTCACGATGACCGGCGTGTTCGCCGTCATGAACGGGCTCATCCCGTCCTTCGCCCAGGACGCGCAGGCGGGGCTCGGCATGAGCGCCGAGGAGTCCGCGTGGTGGACCCTCACGCCCTACGCGCTCGCCGGACTGGCCATGGGCCCGCTCGCCGGCCGGCTCGCCGCGACCTTCGGCTACCGTCGCGTCCTGCGCATCGGCCTGGTGGGCGCGGTGGCGTCCGTCATCCTCATGATCGCCACCCTTCCCGCCCACTCGCACGGCATGCTCCTCGCGACCTCCGTCCTCGTGGGCATCACCTACGCCGGTGTGGCGAACATCGTCCTCAACGGCCTGGGCATCGTCCTCTCCCCCTCCGAGAACCCGGGTTTCCTCCCCGGCCTGAACGCCGGTGCGTTCAACCTCGGCGCCGGCCTCAGCTTCGCCCTGCTGTACGCCGTCAAGACCGCGGTCCTGCCCGACGACCCCGCCTCGGCCGACGGGTACACCGCCGGCATGATCGCGGGAGTGGTCATCCTGGCCGCCGCCATCGCGACGTCCTTCCTGATCCCCAAGCCGGTGGCAGCCGAAGCGCACGAGTGAGCAGCAGCGCAGAACACACGAAAGGGCGGCGGCATCCGCAGTGGATGCCGCCGCCCTTTCGGCGAGTGACTGCCCGGCTGGATCAGTACGCGGAGTTGACGTTGTCCATCGAGCCGTACTTGTCGGCCGCGTAATTGCAGGACGCGGTGATGTTGGC
>NZ_BMVB01000036.1 GCF_014650495.1 Streptomyces cinnamoneus
ACGCCTACCTCGACCCGATCTCCTACCTCCAGGTCACCCTCCTCGACCGCCAGCGCCGCGCAGCCGAACGCGGCGAGACACCCGACCCGCTCCTCTCCCGGGCCCTGCTCCTGACGGTCAACGGCATCGCCGCAGGGCTCCGCAACACCGGCTGACGCGGAAAATGCCTGGTGGGCGGCCTGGGCCGGAAGGTTAGACTCGAAGGTCGAGTCAGAGTCGAGCCGCCCCCGGGCGCAGGGAGAGCGACACACCGTGTCCGAGAACGTTTCCGCCACCAGCCCCGGCGCGCGCAGCCGCCTCCCCCTCCTCGGCGACTGCGCGAACTGCTTCGGCCTGTGCTGCGTCGCCCTCCCCTTCGCGGCCTCCGCCGACTTCGCGGTCAACAAGAACGCCGGCAAGCCCTGCACCAACCTCCAGTCCGACTTCCGCTGCGGCATCCACACCCGCCTCCGCACGAGCGGCTTCCGCGGCTGCACCGTCTACGACTGCTTCGGTGCGGGCCAGAAGGTCTCGCAGCACACGTTCGCGGGCCGCGACTGGCGGCAGGCCCCGGAGACGGCGCAGCAGATGTTCGACGTGTTCCCGGTCGTGCGGCAGCTGCAGGAGCTGCTCTGGTACCTGAGCGAGGCCCTGACGCTGCCGGCGGCCCGCCCGGTGCACGCCGAGGCCGGGCGGCTCCTGGAGGAGACCGAACGCCTGACCCTGCTGGACGCCGACGGCCTGGCGACGGTGGACGTGGCCGCGCACCGGCAGAAGGTCAACACCGTGCTGCTGCGCACCAGCGAGCTCGTACGGGCGAAGGCCGGCCGGAAGACGAAGGACCGCCGGGGCGCCGACCTGATGGGGGCCCGGCTCAAGGGCGCGGACCTGCGGGGCGCCAATCTGCGCGGGGCGTACCTCATCGCCGCGGACCTCACCGGGGCGGACCTGCGGATGGCCGACCTGATCGGCGCGGACCTGCGGGACGCCAACCTCGCCGGCGCGGACCTGACCGAGTCGATATTCCTCACCCAGCCCCAGCTGAACGCGGCCCGGGGCAACGGCGCGACCAGGCTCCCGTCGTCGCTGACCCGCCCCGCGCACTGGTGATCACTCGAAGGTCATGGACATCCACGCCCCGGAGTCCTGGACGGGCGTGAACCCGGCCTTCGCAACACGTCGCAGAGCCATGTGAAGGTGGCCAGGTCGGTGACGACGCGCGCGTAGGCGACCTGCCGGCCGTCGGCGTCGTAGACAGCGTCGCGCGAGAGGCGGTACGGAATTTTGGCCGAGGCACCACTGATCGCCGCGGTACGGAACGGGGACGACGAGGCGCTGTACGCGCTGCTGTCCGGGGGCGCCGACCCCGACGCCGTCGACGAGCACGGCACTCCGGCACTGTGCCTGGCGGTGGACGCCTTCGCCGGGACGGTCGTCGACCAGCTGATGTGGTGGGCCCGGCTGGACCTCCCCGCCGCCGACGGCCGTACACCGCTGGTGCGGGCGATCGACCTGGGCGCCGACGACATCGCGGCGACGCTGGTCCGGCGCGGGGCAGACCTGCGGCTCAAGGACCCCGAGGGCCGTGACGCCCTGGCCCTGGCCCGGCACTGGCACGCGGTGGGCGCCGAGGCCGAACTGCGCCGCCGGACCGGCGCGTCGGGGCCGGTGGCGCGCCGGACGGTGCACCGCGAGTCCGGGGCGGTCTGCGAAGAGCTCTCGCTCGGCGGGCTGACGGTGCGCACCGGACACGCCACGATCCTCACCGGGCTGGAGCCCGGGTACGGGATCATGCCGCCCTTCGCCGAACTGATGGAACGGGCCCTGGCCGAGCCGGACGCCGACCACCCCGTGTGGTGGGCGACCGTGCACACGCTCCGGGAGCGCCACGACCCCGCCGTCTGGCACGAGGCGGCCGCCCTGCAGACCCGCCCGGACCCCATGGAGAGGTATTTCGGCGCCGAACTGCTGTACGCGGTCGTCCTCTTCGACGAGAGCGAGGACGAGTCCTTCGACGAGCCGCTCGTCGACCTCCTCCTGCCCTGGGCGGCACGGGAGGAGGACCCCCGGGTGATGCGGTCCCTCACCGCGGCGCTGTCCAACGCGTGGGACCCCCGGTCCGAGCAGCCGATGACCGCGCTCACCCGCCACCCGGACGGCCAGGTCCGCGGGACAGCAGTCGCCGGCCTGCACAGGCCGGTCGCCGCGGGCGACCCCGGCGCACTGGCCACTGTCGTGGCGTGCACACAGGACACGGACGCCACGGTCCGCGAAACGGCCTGCCACACCCTCGGCCAAGCCGCCCCCAAGGGCTCGCCCACCGCTGCGGACGCCCTCGCCGCCCGGCTCGGCGACGAGGCGGAACCCGTGCGGGTCACGGCCGCGGTGCAGCTGGCGCAGCGCGACGACCCCCGCGGCGACGAGGTGCTGGCCGCCCTGGAGCCCGTCGACGACACCTCGCCGTACTACTGGCAGCTGGACGACGTACGGCGCCACCGCCGGACGGACTGACCAGCACCGCAGGCACACGCTGCCGGCCGATCCCCCGTACAGCAGGCATCGGTCCGGGCTGGTCCTGTGCCGAGCGTGCCGGCATCGGCCTTGACGACGTACACCTCCCAGGGCTCGCGGCCGGGTCCGTGGACCCAGACCTTGTCCTGGAGCGCGTAGCAGCAGGACGTGTCGTTCTCCTCGAAGGTGGCCAGGCCGGCTTCCTTCAGTCGCCCGGTGGCGGCGGCGACCTGGCCGGTGGTCCCGACTTCGACGCCGAGGTGGTCCAGGCGGGTGTCCTGGCCGGGCTCGCCTTCGATGAGGACGAGCTTGAGCGGGGGTTCGGCGATGGCGAAGTTCGCGTAGCCGGGTCGGCGCTTGGCGGGCTCGACGCCGAAGAGCCTGGAGTAGAAGGCCACCGATCCTTCGAGGTCGGCGACGTTGAGGGCGAGCTGGACTCGGGACATGGCGATCTCCTCGATCAGCTTGCATCGATCGACTTCGATACAAGGTTGCGCCTTGAATCGAAGAATGTCAACATAGACACATGTCGAATCAAGAGTTCGTGGTGCTCGGCCAGGACGGCCCCGACGGCTGCTGCCCCCGCCTGCTGACCGCGCCGCTGCCCGAGGACCGGGCCGTCGAGCTGGCGAAGGTCTTCAAGGCCCTGGGCGACCCGGTCCGGCTGCGGCTGCTGTCGATGATCGCCTCGCGCGCGGGCGGCGAGGTGTGCGTCTGCGACCTGACCCCGGCGTTCGACCTGGCGCAGCCGACGATCTCCCACCACCTCAAGCTGCTGCGCGAGGCCGGGCTGATCGCCTCCGAGCGGCGCGGGACGTGGGTGTACTACCGGGTGCTGCCGGAGATGACCGACCGCCTCGCCGCGCTCCTCACCCGCCCTGCCGGACAGGCGCCCGAGCCGGCCGAGGCCCCCTCGTGACCGGCCGGGACACGACTCCGCCGGGATCCCGGCTGTCTTTCCTCGACCGCTACCTGGCCGCGTGGATCCTGCTCGCGATGGGCGTCGGCCTCGGCCTGGGCCGCCTCGTGCCCGGGCTGGGCGACGCGCTGGCGGAGGTGACCGTCACCGGGGTCTCGCTGCCGATCGCACTCGGCCTGCTGGTGATGATGTACCCGGTGCTGGCCAGGGTCCGCTACGACCGCCTCGACACCGTCACCCGCGACCGACGCCTCCTGATCCCGTCGCTGGCGCTGAACTGGGTGCTCGGTCCGGCGGTGATGTTCGCCCTGGCCTGGCTGTTCCTGGCGGACCTGCCCGAGTACCGCACCGGGCTGATCGTCGTGGGCCTGGCCCGCTGCATCGCCATGGTGATCATCTGGAACGACCTGGCCTGCGGCGACCGCGAGGCCGCCGCCGTCCTGGTCGCGCTCAACAGCGTCTTCCAGGTGATCGCATTCTCCGCACTCGGCTGGTTCTACCTCTCCGTCCTGCCCGGCTGGCTGGGCCTGGAGACCACCGGCCTGAACGTATCCGTCCGGGAGATCGCCCGCAGCGTCCTGATCTTCCTGGGCATCCCGCTCGCCGCCGGATACCTCACCCGCCGCCTCGGCGAGAAGGCCAAGGGCCGCACCTGGTACGAGGCGAAGCTGCTCCCGCGCATCGGCCCGTTCGCCCTGTACGGCCTGCTCTTCACGATCGTCGTGCTCTTCGCCCTCCAGGGCGGGGCGATCACCTCGCGCCCGCTCGACGTCGCCCGCATCGCACTGCCGCTCCTGGTCTACTTCGCCCTCATGTGGGCCGGGTCCATGGCCCTCGGCCGCGCCGTCGGCCTGGACCACCCACGGGCGACGACACTCGCCTTCACCGCGGCGGGCAACAACTTCGAGCTGGCCATCGCGGTCGCCATCGCCACCTTCGGCGCCACGAGCGGACAGGCCCTCGCCGGAGTCGTCGGCCCCCTCATCGAGGTCCCCGTCCTCATCGGCCTCGTCCACGTCGCCCTGGCCGCCCGCCGCCACTTCCCCCCACCCACCGCCGGCCTGCCCGCCGCCGCCCCGGAAGGCTCCACCCGTGTCTGAACTCCCCAAGCCCTCGGTGCTGTTCGTGTGCGTCCACAACGCCGGACGCTCCCAGATGGGCGCCGCCTTCCTCACCCACCTCGGCGCCGGCCGCGTCGAGGTCCGCTCCGCCGGCTCCGCGCCCGCCCGGGCGGTCAACCCGGCCGTCGTGGACGCCATGCGGGAGGTCGGCATCGACGTCTCCGCCGAAACCCCCAAGGTCCTCACCGTCGAAGCGGTGCAGTCCTCGGACGTGGTGATCACCATGGGCTGCGGCGACGCCTGCCCGTACTTCCCCGGCAAGCGCTACCTCGACTGGAAGCTCGCCGACCCCGCCGGCCGGGGCGTCGACGCCGTCCGCCCCATCCGCGACGAGATCGAACGGCGCGTCCGCGAACTGCTCGCCGACCTCGGCATCGAGGCAGGCTGACTGAGCCGAGGGACGATAGTTGTCACCAGCGGCGCCCTCGCTCCACCGGTCGTCTGATCTGCGCGGCGGGCCCGAGGGTCCCCGGGGCACGATTATTGGCACCGAATGGTCATGCTGCTTGCCACCGGCGGTGAATTGCCCTTCACGCGCGGGCGAAGCCGCCTCACCTGGCGGGCGATGACCGCCGTTCACATCACCAGGGCACTACGCCGGCGTCTTCGAAGAACTTGCCGGTCGGGCCGTCGTCGGGCAGGGTCGCGAGTTTGATGGCGATCGCCGCGCCCTGTTCGGGGGTGCGCACGCCGTGGAAGCCGTTGAGGTCGGTCGCGACGTAGCCGGGGCAGCCGGCGTTGATCAGGATGTTCGTGCCGCTCAGTTCCCGGGCGTACTGGAGGGTGACGGCGTTCAGGAACGTCTTCGACGGCGCGTACGCCACGGCGATCGGACCCGTAGTCTGCTCAGCAGCGGTTCCTGACTGCCGGGTGAGGGAGCCGACACTGCTGGACATGTTCACGATCCGTGGTGAGGCCGAGCGGCGCAGCAGCGGCATCATCGCGTTGGTGACGCGGATGACGCCGATCACGTTGGTCTCCACGACCGTCCGTACGATGGCGGGATCGACCCGGGTGGGCTCCTGCGGCATGCCTCCGGCGATGCCGGCGTTGTTGACGAGCACGTCGAGGCGCCCGGCCTGTTCCTCGATCAGCCGTGCGGCGGCGGTCGCGCTCGCGTCGTCGGTCACGTCCAGTGGTACGCCGAACGCGTCGACGCCGGCCGCGCGCAGTCTTTCCACCGCGGCCTCACGGCGCTGATCGTCGCGGGCGCCGACGCCGACGCTCCAGCCGAGGGCGCCCAGGCCCGCGGCGATCTCGTAGCCGATTCCCTTGTTCGCGCCGGTGACCAGCGCAATCGTTCGTTCACTCATAGGGACCATGCTGCCCACGGACTCCGGCTGGGGTCCAAGACCGATCAGGTGGGCAACGATACCGTCCGGGTATTGATCCGGGGTACCGTGGCCGGATGGAGAGCCGGGAACTGCGATATTTCGTTGCGGTCGCTGAAGAGCTGCACTTCGGGCGCGCCGCGCAGCGGCTCGGGATCGCGCAGCCGCCTCTGTCGCGGGCGATCCAGCAGCTCGAACGCCGGCTCGGGGCAACGCTGCTGGATCGGACCAGCCGCACCGTCACGCTGACCGAGGCCGGCTCGGTGCTGCTGGCCGAGGGCCGGGCCGCCCTCGACGCGGTCGACGCTGCTGAGCGCCGGACCCGCCGCGCCGCCCTTTCCGCGACCGGCCGTCCCGGCCTGGTCCTGGTGACGAAAGCCAGCGCGTCCCGCGAACTGCTGGCGAAGCTGCTCGACGCGTACGCCGCCGAACCCGGCGCGGTCCCCGTCGACGTCATCCTGTGCGGCCCGGCCGAGCAGGAACGACTTCTGCGTGAGGGCCGGGCCGACGTGGCGCTGCTGCACCAGCCGTTCGACTCGACGGCCGGGTTCCACACCGAAGTACTCAGCACAGAGGGCCAGGTTGCGGTTCTGCCGGCCGGGCATCCGCTCACCGTCCGGGCCCATGTGCACATGGCCGACATCACCGGGCTGCCGGGCCTGCCCCTGCCACGCTGGCCCGACCGCGACGGCACCTACCCGCCCGGCCCCGGCCCGCAGGTCCGCGACCACGCACAGTTGTTGCAGCTCGTCGCGCTCGGCCGGGCCTGCGCGGTCTCACCGGAGTCGTGCCGGACCCAACTGCACGGCGACCTCGCCGCCGTGCCCGTGCTGGACGCGCCGAAAGTCACCACCGTGATCGCATGGCCACCACACAGCCGGTCCAGAGCCGTCGCCGACCTTGTCCGCACGGCGACACGTCTCCAGTAGTTCCACCATGCCTGGCCGGGTCCCACCTGTCGTGGCCCGGCTCAGCGATCGACGACCACCCACAACGCCGCCGGTGACAACCAGCGGCCTACGTGACAACTACCGCGCTTCGGCTCACATGCAAAAGCGACACCTATCGTGCTCAGCCTCAGACCCCCAAGAGCCCCCCGGTGGCTACTTTTGCAAGCACCTGCTTGCAAAAGTTAGCAACGTCCGGCAGGATCGCCGCATGGCCTCACTCAACGTCGGCAATCTCGGCGAGTACCTCCGCGAGCAGCGGCGTACCGCGCAGCTGACGCTGCGGCAACTCGCGGATGCCGCGGGAGTGTCCAACCCGTACCTCAGCCAGATCGAGCGCGGGCTGCGCAAACCGAGCGCCGAGATCCTGCAGCAGCTGGCCAAGGCGCTGCGGATCTCCGCCGAGACGCTGTACGTGCAGGCCGGGATCCTCGACGAACGCGACCGGGACGAGGCAGAGGTCCGCAGCGTGATCCTCGCCGATCCCTCGATCAACGAGCGGCAGAAGCAGGTGCTGCTCCAGATCTACGAGTCCTTCCGCAAGGAGAACGCCCTCGGGACCGACGGGCCGGGCAGGACGGACGACCACAGCACACCTTCTAGCTGATCCGGAGACCCTCGACATGGCCATCACCCAGGACATCCGCAAGACCGCCACCGACACCGCCTACGCCGCGGCCGGCGCCGCGGACCTCGCGGCCGAGAAGATCGGGCAGTTCGTCACCGAGGCGCCCGAGCGCTTCGAGAAGCTGCGCAACACCGACCCCAAGGCCCTGGGCGAGCGGGTGGCGCAGCAGGCCAAGCAGGTGCAGACGCAGGTGACCGCGAAGGCCACCGAGATCGTCGGGACGATCGACACCGACGTCAAGAAGCTGGGCCAGACCGCCCAGGACCTGGTGCTCCAGGGCTTCGGCCAGGTCGTCACCGTGGCGGCGCAGGCCAACGACGGCTTCGAGGAGCTGGTCAAGCGCGGCCGCACCGCCGTGCAGACCTGGCGCGGCGAGGCCGCCGAGGAGATCACGGAGATCGCCGTCGCCGTGGAGCCCGACCCGGAGCCGGCCCCGGCCGCCAAGGACGAGCAGCCCGCCGCGGACGCCGAGGCCGAGGCCGACGGCAAGCCCGCCGCCCGCAAGCCCGCCGCCACCCGCAAGCCCGCCGCGAAGAAGGCGGACGCCAAGACCGGCGACCAGTAAGCGGTCAGCGGTAGCAGCAGCGAAACGATCCGGGCACGCCTCGCGTGCCCGGATCGTTCTCCCGGTACGGTGGGCAGCAGACGCACGCAGAAGAGGTGGATCGCATGCTGGTGGAGGGTTTCGGCCACGTCCTGTCCTGGATCTCGGTCGGGCTGCTCGTCTTCGCAGCCGTGGCCTTCCTCGACGCCGCCGTGCGCCGCGAGGACGCCTACCGGGCGGCCGACAAGCAGTCCAAGGGCTTCTGGCTGATCATCCTCGGCCTCGCGGCCGTCGTGAACCTGCTCTTCGGCATCCTGGCCTTCCTGCCGGTCCTCGGCCTGATCGCCACCATCGTCTACATGGTCGACGTCCGCCCCGCCCTGCGCCACGTCTCCGGCCGGGGCGGCCCGCGCCGACGCGGCGGCTCCAGCTCGGACGGCCCCTACGGCCCGTACAACGGCGGCCGCTGACCTCCCGCACGCGGGGGCGTCAGCCCCGGTCGAGGAGCACCACGGCCAGGTCGTCCGTCAACTCCCCGCCGTTGAGCGCCTGCACCTCCGAGACGGCCGCCTCCAGCAGCTCCTCGCCGTGCAGGCCCTCCTTCACCTGGCGGGCCACCAGATCGATCATGCCCTCCTGGCCCAGCCGTCGCGTCCCCTCGCCGACCCTGCCCTCTATCAGGCCGTCGGTGTACATCAACAGGCTCCACGCGTCGCCCAGTTCGACCTCGCGGTGCGGCCAGCGGGCGTCCGGGAGCAGGCCCAGCGCCGGGCCGCCGTCATCCTGCGGCAGCAGGACAGGGGCCTCGCCGGGGCGTACGAGCAAGGGCGCCGGGTGTCCGGCCAGGCAGACGGCGGCCGAACGGCCGTCGGGGGCGATGTCGGCCGTGCACAGCGTCGCGAAGATTTCCTCGTCCGCGCGCTCGTGCTCCAGCACCTCCTGCAGCGTGGCCAGCAGCTCGTCGCCGCACAGTCCGGCCAGCGTCAACGCACGCCACGCAATGCGCAGTTCGACGCCGAGCGCCGCCTCGTCCGGGCCGTGCCCGCACACGTCGCCGATCATCGCATGCACCGTTCCGTCGGGCGTGCGGACCGTGTCGTAGAAGTCGCCGCCGAGCAGGGCCCGGCTGCGGCCGGGGCGGTAGCGGGCGGCGAAGCGCAGGTCCGAGCCGGCCAGCAGCGGATGGGGCAGCAGACCGCGCTCCAGGCGGGCGTTCTCCTGCGCCAGCAGCCGCGTCTCGGTGAGCTGCCGCTGCGCGAAGTCCGCACGCTTGCGCTCGACGGCGTAGCGGATGGCCCGGCTGAGGACACGCCCGTCGAGCTCGTCGCGGAAGAGGTAGTCCTGAGCGCCGACGCGGACCGCCTCCGCCGCCCGCTCGGCGTCCGCCTCGGCGGTCAGCGCGAGCACGGCGTGGTGCGGGGCGAGCCGCAGCACCCGGCGCAGGGTGGCCAGTTCGTCCGGCCCCTCCGCCCGCTCCGGCTCACCGGCCGGCCGCCCGGACGGGTGGTCCGTGGCCGGCAGGGCGAGGTCGAGGAGGATGCACTGCACGTCGTCGGTGAGCAGCCGCTCCGCCTCGGTGAGGTTGCGGGCGGTGCGGATGCGGACGGGCGCGCCGGCCGTCCCCGACATGTCCGCCATGTCCGGGCAGGACAGCGAGCCTGCCGGGTCGTCCTCGATCACCAGCAGCGTCAGCCCGCCGTCGGGCAGCACGACGGGAGGCTCCGCCTGCCTCGGCACGGGTACGGGCATCACTTCGGCTTCCTTCCCCTCCCCCCGAGGGCACGGCGCCTCGCCGAGGGGCGGGCACCGAGGGTGACCCTAGCGCCAGAGCCCTGCCGAACGGAATGGTACGGAGCCACCCGCCTCTGTCATATGCCCACGCCACAAGGGCAATTGACGCAGGAAGGCCCCCATACGGAGGACCGCGCGATGACAAACATCACGTCGTACGAGCGTACGAAATCACTCCGCGTGGCCGCCCCTATCCCGGGCGTACGACCCCGAGGATGGGCATCGTGCCGGCGCCCGCGAGCGTGACCTGGCGGCCCGGCCGGGGCGCGTGCACGATCGTTCCGTCACCCACGTACATCCCCACGTGACTGGCGTCCCCGAAGTAGATCACCAGGTCCCCGGCGCGCATGTCCTTCACGTCGACCTTCGGCAGCTGCCGCCACTGCTCCTGCGAGGTCCGCGGTATCGCGCGCCCGGCCGCCGCCCACGCCTTGAGCGTCAGGCCGGAGCAGTCGTAGGTGTCGGGGCCCTCGGCGCCCCAGACGTAGTTCTTGCCGATCTGCGCGGTCGCGAAGTCGACCGCTCGCTTTCCGTCACCGGTCGCGGCGGACCCCCGGCCGGCCAGGCCCTTGCCGGCGTCGGTGCCGAGCCACTTCGCCTGCGCCTGGCGGGCCCGTTCCTCCTCCAGCTGCCGCAGCCGCTCCCGCTCCTTCTCCTCCAGGCGGGACTCCAGCTTCTTCGCCTCCTCCAGCCGCGCCTCGACCTCCTTCTTCGCGGCTTCCTTCTTCCGGCGCTCGCCCTCCAGGGCCCGGCGGCGCTCGTCGGCGGCCTTGGCGTACCCCTCCAGCTCCGCGCGCACGGCCTCCACCTGGGCGAGCAGCCCGCGGGTGGCCTGCTCGCCCTTGCGGGCCAGCGCGACGCCGTTCAGGAAGGTGTCGGGCGAGGCGCTGAAGAAGAGCTGGGCCTGCGGGGTGAGGCCGCCGCTGCGGTACTGGGCGCGCGCCAGGGCCCCGGTCTCCTTGCGGAGCCGCTCCATGCGCTGCCGGGCGGCGTCCACCTGGCGGTTGAGGTCGGCGACCGACTTCTCCTGCAGCCGCAGCTGCTCACCGGCCGCGTTGTAGGCGTCCGTGGCGGCCTCGGCCTTGCGGTAGAGGGCCTCCACCTCCTTGTGCACCTCCTCCAGGCGCGGCGAGGAGGCGGCGGGCGTGCCGGTCGCGGAAGGCTGCGGAGGTCTGGGGTCGGCGTGTGCCACCGGGGCGGCCAGAACGACCGTTCCCGCGCTGATCAGTGCGCCGACCAGGGCGGTCGCCACGGCCAGGCGTCGCCGCCCGGTCACCGCCCCGCCGTCGATGCCACCGCTCCGCCTCACCGGAAACCCCACCGGACACCTCCGCGACTCCGCCCCCGCGCCTGACACGCCGTCACACGAAGTTCGGATGCTGTCACGTCCCCCCGGAAACCGACAGAGACCTGCGTCACACTGCAGTGGGAACCGGCCCGAAGCGGAGCCACCACCCCGATGGCCGAGGTTCACCCTGCGTTCACTCTTCCCCATCGACCGCTTCATCTGATCTGCCTAATTTCGGCCGTAGAGGGTGCGGACCACACCACCCCACCGGCCCTCGCCCGTACAGAGCGGAACAGCAACACCAACCTCTCGCACGCCGCCCCCGCGGCGGCTCCCGGAAGGAACCCCCGAAAGTGAAGCTTCAGCGCAAGAACCGGCTTCGCAGCGTCGCCCTCGGCGCCATCGCCGTCTCCGGTGCCCTGGTCCTCACGGCGTGCGGCTCGGACGACAACGGCGGCGGCGAGGGCGGCGGCAGCGGCTCGACCAAGGCCGCCGGCAACATCAAGTGCGAGGGCAAGGGTCAGCTGCTGGCCTCCGGCTCGTCCGCGCAGAAGAACGCCATGGACCTGTGGGTCAAGAACTTCATGGCCGCCTGCAAGGACGTCCAGGTCAACTACAAGCCCACCGGCTCGGGCGCGGGCATCCAGGAGTTCCTCCAGGGCAAGACCGCCTTCGCGGGCTCCGACTCGGCGCTCAAGCCGGAGGAGGTCGCCAAGTCCAAGGAGGTCGTCAAGGGCGGTCAGGGCATCAACCTGCCCCTGCTCGGCGGCCCCATCGCCATCGGCTACCACGTCCCGGGCGTGGACAACCTGGTCCTCGACGCCGACACGCTCGCCAAGATCTTCGACGGCAAGATCGAGAAGTGGAACGACGAGGCGATCGCCAAGCTGAACAAGGACGCCAAGCTCCCGGACCTCAAGATCCAGGCGTTCCACCGTTCCGACGAGTCCGGCACCACCGACAACTTCACCAAGTACCTCAAGGCCGCCGCGGACAAGTCCTGGCCGTACGAGCCCGCCAAGGCGTGGAAGGCCAAGGGCGGCCAGTCCGCCGACGGCTCGGCCGGTGTGTCCTCGCAGGTCAAGCAGACCCCGGGCGCCATCTCCTACTTCGAGCTCTCCTACGCCACCGCCAACTCGATCAAGACGGTGAAGCTCAACACCGGCGCCGCCGCCCCGGTCGAGGCCACCTCCGACAACGCCTCCAAGGCCATCGCCGAGGCGAAGATCGCGGGCACCGGCAAGGACCTGGCGCTCAAGCTCAACTACACCACCAAGGCCGAGGGCGCCTACCCGATCACCCTGGTGACGTACGAGATCGTCGGTGACCAGGGCAACAAGGCCGAGACCCTCCCGGCGACCAAGTCCTTCCTGACCTACATCGCGAGCGAGGACGGCCAGTCGGTCCTCAAGGGCCTGGGCTACGCCCCGCTGCCCGCCGAGATCGCCACGAAGGTCCGCGAGACCGTCGCCGGCCTCTCCTGACGCTCCCGACGCTCCTGACACGGGGCAGAGCGCACCCCACGCCCGGACCCGGCCCGGAGCCCACGCTCCCGGGCCGGCCCGGGAGCCGGCCACGGCGCCGGAGTGACGCCCGCCCCCTCCCGGTGCACCGCCGCGCCAGGAGCCACCCGCCCCGACCACCGGAGGCGACCGGCTCCGCAGACCGGAGAAACCCATGGACATAACCTCAGCCACCGCAGCCGGCCCACCGCCCGGCCCGGGCAACGCCCCGGACCCCGCCGAGCGGCAGGGCGGCACCACCACCCGCCTCGGCGACCGGATCTTCCTCGGCCTCTCCCGGGGGTCCGGCATCCTGCTCCTGGCGATCATGGCCGCCATCGCGGTCTTCCTCACCATCCGCGCCGCCAGCGCCCTCTCCCACAACGAGGGCAACTTCTTCACCACCTTCGAGTGGCGCGCCAACTCCACCCCGCCGGTCTTCGGCATCGCCGTCCTGGCCTTCGGCACGGTCGTCAGCTCGGTCATCGCGATGGCCATCGCGGTACCGGTCGCCATCGGCATCGCGCTGTTCATCTCGCACTACGCGCCGCGCAAGCTCGCCACCCCGCTGTCGTACGTGATCGACCTGCTCGCCGCCGTCCCGTCGATCGTCTACGGCCTGTGGGGCGCGCTGTTCCTGGTGCCGCACCTCGGCGGGCTCTACAGCTGGCTGGACGACTACTTCGGCTGGACCGGGATCTTCGCGTACCACGACGGCGCCGCCCGCTCGCTCTTCACCATCGGCATCCTGCTGGCGATCATGATCCTGCCGATCGTCACCAGCGTCAGCCGCGAGGTCTTCCTGCAGGCCCCGAAGATGCACGAGGAGGCCGCCCTCGCGCTCGGCGCGACCCGCTGGGAGGTCATCAGGACGGCCGTCCTGCCCTTCGGCCGCTCGGGCGTCATCAGCGCCTCCATGCTGGGCCTGGGCCGCGCCCTCGGCGAGACGATGGCCGTCGCCACCGTCCTCTCCCCCAGCTTCGAGATCGGCACGAGCCTGCTCGACCCGGGCGGCGGAACGTTCGCGCAGAACATCGCGAGCAGCTTCAAGGAGTCCGGCGAGATCGGCAAGGACGCCCTGATCGCCTCCGGTCTCGTCCTCTTCGTCCTCACCCTGCTGGTCAACGGCGCGGCCCGCTTGATCATCGCCCGCCGCAAGGAGTACACGGCATGAGCGAGGTAGCCATGGACCAGCCCTCCGGCGCCGTCCCCGGCGCCCGGCGGTCCTCGTCGAGCCTGCACCAGCCCCGCCTGCCCCGCTGGGCCCCGGCCGCCATCGCGGCCGCCGCGCTCGCGGTGGGCGTGGGGATCGGCGCCGGCGCGGGACTGAGCAGCCGCATCCAGTGGGGCCTGCTCGCAGCGGTCCTCTACGTCGCCGGGACGTTCGCGCTCGCCACCCGCGTCGAGGGCGTCCGGCAGGCCAAGGACCGCCTCGCCACCAGCCTGGTGTGGGTCTGCTTCCTGCTCGCGGTCGTCCCGCTGGTCTCCCTGATCTGGGAGACGGTCTCGCGCGGCAGCTCCGTCCTCGACGGCGGCTTCCTCTCCCACTCCATGGGCGGCGTCCTGACCATCCAGCCCGGCGGCGGCGTCTACCACGCCATCATCGGCACCCTGGAGCAGGTCGGCATCGCCACCGCCATCGCCGCCCCGATCGGCCTGCTGACAGCGATCTACCTGGTCGAGTACGGCCGCGGCCGGCTCGCCAAGGCGGTGACCTTCTTCGTCGACGTCATGACGGGCATCCCGTCGATCGTCGCGGGTCTGTTCGTCCTCAGCTTCTGGATCCTGATGCTGGACAACGGCTACTCGGGCTTCGCCGGGTCGATGGCCCTGGCGATCCTGATGATGCCGGTGGTCGTCCGCTCCACGGAGGAGATGCTCAAGCTCGTCCCCAACGAGCTGCGCGAGGCGTCCCTGGCCCTCGGCGTGCCGAAGTGGCGCACGATCCTCAAGGTCGTCCTGCCCACCGCCATCGGCGGCATCGCCACCGGCGTGATGCTCTCGGTCGCCCGCATCGCCGGCGAGTCCGCCCCGATCGTCCTCCTGGTCTTCGGCTCCCAGCTGATCAACAACAACCCCTTCGAAGGCGCCCAGTCCTCCCTGCCGTACTACATCTACGAGCAGTGGGCGGCCGGCAACGACGCCAGCTACGACCGCGCCTGGGCCGCGGCCCTGGTCCTCATCGCCTTCGTCATGATCCTGAACCTGGTGGCCCGCGGCATCGCCCGCTGGAAGGCCCCCAAGGCCGGTCGCTGACCGCCCGCCGTACGAAAGAAGTAGTGATCCCCATGGCCAAGCGAATCGACGTCAGCGGCCTCACCGCCTACTACGGCTCCCACAAGGCCATCGAGGACATCTCGATGACCGTGGAGCCCCGCTCCGTGACCGCCTTCATCGGCCCCTCCGGCTGCGGCAAGTCCACCTTCCTGCGCACCCTGAACCGCATGCACGAGGTCACCCCCGGCGGCCGCGTCGAGGGCAAGGTGCTGCTGGACGACGAGAACCTCTACGGCGCCGGCGTCGACCCCGTCTCCGTGCGCCGCACGGTCGGCATGGTCTTCCAGCGGCCGAACCCCTTCCCGACCATGTCGATCTACGAGAACGTCGCCGCGGGCATCCGCCTCAACGGCGGCCGGGTCCGCAAGGCGGAGCTGGACACGATCGTGGAGAAGTCCCTCAAGGGCGCCAACCTCTGGAAGGAGGTCAAGGACCGCCTGAACAAGCCGGGCGCCGGCCTCTCCGGCGGTCAGCAGCAGCGCCTGTGCATCGCCCGCGCGATCGCGGTCGAGCCGCAGGTCCTGCTGATGGACGAGCCCTGCTCGGCGCTGGACCCGATCTCCACCCTCGCCATCGAGGACCTGATCGGCGAGTTGAAGGAACGGTTCACGATCGTCATCGTCACCCACAACATGCAGCAGGCGGCCCGCGTCTCCGACCGCACCGCCTTCTTCAACCTCGCGGGCGTCGGCCAGCCGGGCAAGCTCGTCGAGATCGACGACACCGAGCGGATCTTCTCCAACCCGTCGGTCCAGGCCACGGAGGACTACATCTCCGGCCGCTTCGGCTAGGCCGCCACGATCGCCTTGCGGCGCTGCATGGCGGTGCCGCCGCAAGGCAAAAGGGCCCGCCCCCTGCTCGTACCAGGGGGCGGGCCCTTCCGCCTGCGTGCGCACCGGCCGGTGCGTACCGGGCCGGCTATCCGAACGCCAGGTTCACGATCCAGTAGCTGAACGCGGCGACGACGGCCGCGGCCGGCATGGTGATGAACCAGCCCATCACGATGTTCTTCGCGACGCCCCACCGCACGGCCCGCGGGCCCTTGGTGGAACCGACGCCCATGATCGCGGAGGTGATGACGTGCGTCGTGGAGATCGGCGCGTGGAACATGAACGACGCCGTGTACATGACCGAGGCGGCCGTGGTCTCGGCGGCGAAGCCCTGCGGCGGGTCCAGCTCGATGATGCGACGGCCGAGGGTGCGCATGATGCGCCAGCCACCGGCGTACGTACCGAGCGACAGCGTGATGGCACAGGCGAGCTTGACCCACAGCGGGATCGCCTCGTCCTTGCCCTGCACGTCACCGATGACCAGGGCCATCACCACGATGCCCATCGTCTTCTGCGCGTCCTGCAGACCGTGGCCGAGCGCCATGCCGGCGGCCGAGACGGTCTGCGCGATACGGAAGCCGCGCTTGGCCTTGTGCGGGTTGGCCCTGCGGAACATCCACATGATCGCGACCATCACCAGATAGCCGATGATCAGGCCGACGAACGGCGAGAGGAACATCGGGATGACGACCTTCTCGACCACGCCCGACCAGATGACGGTCGTACCGCCCGCGAGCGCCGCGCCCACCATGCCGCCGAACAGGGCGTGCGAGGAGGACGACGGCAGGCCGAAGTACCAGGTGACCATGTTCCAGACGATGGCGCCGATCAGGGCGGCGAAGAGGATGCCCATCCCCTTGTCGCCCACCGGCGTCTCGATCAGGCCCTTGCTGACGGTCTTGGCGACCCCGCTGCCGAGGAAGGCACCGGCGAGGTTCATCACCGCCGCCATCGCGAGGGCCGCCCGCGGGGTCAGCGCCCGCGTGGAGACCGACGTCGCGATGGCGTTCGCGGAGTCGTGGAAGCCGTTCGTATAGGTGAAGCCGAGCGCGACCGCAATGGTCACGACGAGCGCAAACGTATCCACCGGGGGTCAGGACTCCTTGACCGCGATGGTCTCGACCGTGTTGGCGACGTGCTCGAAGGCGTCGGCGGCCTCTTCCAGCACGTCCACGATCTGCTTGAGCTTGAGCACCTCGATGGCGTCGTACTTGCCGTTGAAGAGCTGGGCGAGGAGCTTGCGGTGAATCTGGTCGGCCTGGTTCTCCAACCGGTTCACCTCGATCCAGTACTCCGTGAGGTTCGTCATGGTCCGCAGGTTCGGCATCGCCTCGGCCGTCAGCTCGGCGGCCCGGGCGAGAACCTCGATCTGCTGCTCGACGCCCTTCGGCAATTCCTCGATCTGGTAGAGGACGACCAGGTCGACCGCCTCTTCCATGAAATCCATGATGTCGTCGAGCGAACCGGCGAGGGAGTAGATGTCCTCGCGGTCGAACGGCGTGATGAAGGAGGAGTTCAGCTGGTGGAAGATCGCGTGCGTCGCGTCGTCCCCCGCGTGCTCCGCTGCCCGCATCCGCTCGGCGATCTCGGCCCGGGCGGAGGTTTCCGCTCCGAGCAGTTCCATCAGGAGCTTGGAGCCCGTGACGATGTTGTCCGCGGAGGCGGCGAACATGTCGTAGAAGCTCGTCTCCCTGGGGGTCAGACGAAAGCGCACGTGGGATCCTCGGGGTGCAGCGGATTCGGTCTCGTTGATGCTAGGCGCATCATCCAGCCACAGCTAACTGGCATTCCCTCAGTGTCGCCCATCGGGCAGAGTGCTCACGAAGGCGGTACGGGTCTGTGGTGGCGAATTTCGGTACCATATACCCGGCAGGGGTATAGGAAACGGCGTACAGCCGGAACGCGGCCGCCCGGCGCGGCGCCGCCTCCGCCACCCGCGATGACCAGCGCGGAAGCGCCGGCAGGACGACGGAGAACGCCATGACGCCCACGGAGGCCACAGTGACCAGCACCACTGAACAGGCCGCGGCGTCCTGCCACGGCGACGCCCCCGAGGCGGACCACGCCCACCCGTCCGGCCCGCACGGCTACAGCAAGCAGAAGGACCAGCACCTCAAGCGCCTGCGCCGCATCGAGGGCCAGATCCGCGGCCTCCAGCGCATGGTCGAGGAGGACGTCTACTGCATCGACATACTCACCCAGGTCTCGGCGGGCACCAAGGCCCTGCAGTCCTTCGCCCTCCAACTCCTCCAGGAACACCTCCGCCACTGCGTGGCGGACGCGGCCCTCAAGGGCGGCACGGAGATCGACGCAAAGGTAGAGGAGGCGAGCGCCGCGATCGCCCGCCTGCTGCGGACCTGAGCGGCGGGGGCTGGGCCTTGTCTTCTTGGCTGGGGGCGAGCCGACTGGCCGGGGGGCGGGCCGGGGCCCCTTGACCGGGAGGGCTGGCCGACCGGCCGGAGGCCGGACCAGGGCCCCATGGCCGGGGGCCGGGCCGACCGACCGGAGACGAGGCCGGGACCCCCATGACCGGGGAGCGGGCCGACCGACCCGGGGGCCGGGCCGGTGAAGCCGCGGTGCGCGGCCTCGGCCGGTGAGCCTGCAGGTCGCGGCCACGGCGGGGCCGTGCTCAGCCGGGTCCCGGCCGACGGCCAGGGCCGTCGGGACGGGCGCCGTCAGCTCTCCGCCCCGCCGGACCCCTCCGGCGGTTCGCCGCGCTGCCGGCGGACCACTCTCAGCACCTCGTCGATGCGGTCCGTACTGAGACGCTCCTCCGCGGCGCTGGACGCCGCGATCATCAATTCGCCGTAGAGATCGATCTCGATGAGGGCCACGGGATCCGGCCCGCCGGACGGACCGCGCCGCGAAACCACGTGATGCACCTCCTCGGGTCCCACTACCGCCGCTTCCAGCGTAGTGATCGGTACAGACTCCGCGCATGGCACAGAAGGACCATTTCCATGGCCAACTACGCCCTGCCGCCCTATTTCTGCGGCGAAGCGACCGTGCCCGCATAGATTTCGGCTGGTGCCGGCAACGCAATGTCCGGACGCAATCCGAAGGAGAAGAGCTCGACGGTCGAAACCACCGTCATGGGTGACGGCAGCCCCGAAGGCCGGGCCGCCGCCACCCTCTCGCCCGCCGAGGCGACGGACGCTGCCGGAGCCGCCGACGCCCCCGACGGCACCACCGCCGCCGGCGCCGCGGCCGTCATCGCCGGCCGCCGTCCGGCGCCCCCGGCGGCCGCCGCCTCCGCCATGCCGAACCGATAGCGCAGCACCCGCGGCCTGCCCTGCTCGTCGAGGTACGCGTCGAAGCCCACCGTGCCACTGGAGAACCCTTTCGCCGCCGCGGCCAGCGCCGCCCGGTCCCGTTCGGGTGCGGCCTGCGCGGCCCGGGAGAGGTCGACCGTCCCCCAGTAGTGCGCCACGCGGACCCCGTCGATCCGCTCCTCCCCCGCGTACGCCACTTCACGCGCCCCGCCCAGCAATTCGGCCGCGGCCAGCGGGTCGGTGGCCCCGCTGGTGAGGAGGTCGCCGTCCGCGAGGGCGCCCGTGTCGAGCCGTACCCACTTGCCGGCGGGGACACCCGCGCCGCGGTTCTTCATGTACAGCGCGCCGGGCGCGAAGACCTCCGTGATCGGCCGGTGCCCGGCCCGGCCGGCCGCGCCCTCGGGCAGCATCACCGTGAGCCGCCCGACCGGCCGGGCGAAGTCGTAGACGCCCCGGCCCCGGATGGTCAGCCGGGTGCCGCCGCTGACGGTCTCCATGGACGTACGGACCCTGGCGCCACCCGCCCTGGCCAAGGCCGTCGGGGCGTGCCGCACGGCGGCGAGCGCCCGGGCGGGGTCGGCGGCCGGACCGGCCGCCTCGCGCACCTGCCGGACCTGACTGCTGCCGCGGCCGTGGGCGGCGTCGCCCACCGGACCGCCACCCGGCCCGCGCCCGGCGCAGCCGCACACCGCGAGCAGCCCGAGGGCGAGGCTGCCCGCCAGGGCGCCGGCGACGACCGCGCCCTTGCGCCTGTGCACCTGCACCGCCATGAACGTAAGCCCCCTGCCGCACGCTGGTGGAACCCGTTCTCTTCAACGACCGCCCCGGGGTCACCGTCACGGCCGGGTAGCGTGGTCCCGTGTCCGAACCAGCCTTCGCGCCGCCCGGCGCCGAACACACCATCAGCACGAGCGAGCGCGGCTCGTTCTGCACGGCCCGCTGCAGCTGCGGCTGGTACGGCCCGGCCCGCCGGGCCCGTTCCCTGGCCCGCGACGACGCCGGCACGCACCTGGCCACGGCAACGGCGGCAGCGGCAACGGCAACGGACGGCAAGGTGCCCGGCCCGAGACCGGCGGGCCCGCCGGGCGGATCAACGGACTGAACGGGCCACCGGAAGAAAATGCACCCAGGCCCAGGCCCCGACCCCGTCGGCTACGCGGCGAGGTCCCGGTCGTGCCGGTACGACCGGCGGCCGGAAAGCGACGCGTCGCCGTCGTCGGGCGCGTCGTAGGCACCGGCTGCCGGCACCACCGGCAGGGGCGCGCGCCTCGACCGCACGAGCCGGGCAGCGCGTGTGCCGGCGACCATCCGGGCGAGCGGGGTGAGCAGCATCATCGCCAGGGGCGCGAGGAGCAGCGCCACGGCCGTGCCCAGGGCGAGCCCGCCGACGACGTCCGTGGGGTAGTGCACACCCATGTAGACGCGGCAGAAACCTTCGAGGAGCGCCAGGCCGATCCCAATGAATCCGTACTTCCGGTTTGCTACGAACAAACCGACGCCCAGGGCCATCGTCAACGTCGCGTGGTCGCTGACGAAGGAGAAGTCCTTCTTCCCGTCGACGAGAACGTCCAGCCCCGGATGGTCGAGGAAGGGCCGGGGCCGCCGGACGAACCCGCGGATGGGGATGTTGATCAGCAGCGCGATCCCGGCCGCGAGCGGCGCCCACAGCAGCGCGGCGACGCCCGCGGGGGCGTCCGCGCTCCTGCGGATGCTCCACCAGGCGCAGACCATGAGCACGGCGAGCCCGAGGACGATCCCGTACTCGCCGATGAACTCCACGGTGCGGTCGGCCCAGTGGGGCGCGTCCTTGGCCATGCCGTTGATGTCGTAGAGCAGGCTGACGTCGGGGTTCGATTCGCCCCCGGCCACCGGCATGGAGTCTCCCGTCACGAGTCCAGCCATCGCCCCGGCCCCTATCTGTCGCCTGTCGCTACGTCCAGTCCAGCTACCGACCCCCGTGGTCCGTGCGCCGCAGCCGACGGCGCTGCTTTGCCACTTTCATGGAACGCCCGACTCCGGCCAGGCGTTCCACTCTCCACCCAATGATCACCAGGACGTTACCCAAGAGTGACCCGCGGCCCGGGTGCAGGGTCCGCCGTTCAGACCCTGTTGTTCTTCGGGAGCGCCTTCGCTCCGTCCTCCGTGACCCGGGTCGCCCCGATGTAGTCCGGTTGTGCGTCGACTTTCTCGAACCGGATCACGGCCCCCGTGCGCGGTGCGTGAATCATGTACCCGCCCCCGACGTACAGACCCACGTGGTGGATGGTCCGCGGATCCTTCAGGTCGTGGGCGAAGAAGACCAGGTCACCCGGCAGCAGTTCCTCCCGCTTGGGGTGCGCTCCCGCGTTCCACTGGTCGTTCGCGACACGCGGCAGCTCGATCCCGACCGAGGCGTACGCGGCCTTGGTCAGCCCCGAACAGTCGAAGCGCCCGCCGTCCTCCTTCGTCCCGTCTCCGCCCCAGAGGTACGGCGTGCCGAGTTTGTCCTGCGCGTAGTAGATGGCTCCGGCCGCCGCCTGCGAGGGCGCGACCCTGCCGACGGGCCGGGCGAAGCTCTTCTCCAGGCTGCGGATGGACTTCACATAGCCCTGGGTCTCGCTGATCGACGGGATGCCGCCGGCCTTGATGACGCGGTACGGGCCGGCGTTGTACGCGGCGAGCATATTGTCGGTCAGATTGCCCGCCACGCCCTTCACGTCCTTGGCCAACTGGCAGTCGTAGGAGGCGGCTGACGGAATGGCATCTGACGGGTCCCACACGTCACGCTTCCCGTCACCGTTGCCGTCTATTCCTTCGGTCGCCCACGTCTCAGGGATGAATTGCGCTATCCCCTGCGCGGCGGCACGACTCTCGGCCGTCGGATCCCAGTTGCTCTCGGTGTAGAGCTGCGCGGCGAGGATCGCGGGGTTGAGGGCGGGACAGAGATTGCCCCACTTGGTCACGAGGGTTTGGTACTGGTCCGGCACCGAGCCCTTGGCCAGTCCGACCGTGCCCCCGCCGCCCGCGCCCATGATGTTCCCGGCGGCCACGTACACCCCGATCACGAGCAGCCCGACGAAGCACAGGCACATCGCGATGCCTGCGCCCACGCCCACCCAGAGCTTCCGCACCCGTCAACCTTCCCCCACGGCAGGCCCCTTGCACTGCCGTTTCCGGAATATCGTGCGGGACCGCCGCCTCGGGCCGCTACTGGGCCGTGAAGCCGTAGCAGCCGATGCTCGCGTACTCCTTCGTGCCCTTGACGTGCTCGAAGATCACCGTCCAGTCTCCGGGGTCGTTGCCGACGGGAATGGCCGGTGCGTACGGCTTGCCCTCTACGTACGTCTGGAAGTCGTCGGGGTAGGTGAGCTCCTTGTTCTCCGACCCCCACCCCGACCCCTTGGGGGCGATGTCGACGGGCTTGCTGGTGTAGCCCAGACCGAGGTTGGTCTGACGGATCCCCTCGAAGGGCTTGCCGGTCTTCGAGTCGATCTCGTGCCGGGGCTTGACGGCCACCGAGACGTAGTACGGCCCCTTGAGCTGGCTGGTGTCGGCGTACTTGAACCGGAAGAGAATCTTCACCTTGCCGGACATCACCTTGGCCTGGCTGTCCACCGCATCCGCCACGGAGAACTGGAACTGCCCGGGCGTGCGCTCCTCGGGCGGCAGGTTGCACGTGCCCTCGCCGTAGAGGGAGCCCTCCTTGGCCGACCAGTAGTCACGGTTGGGACTGGTCGCCTCGACGAAGGTGGGCTCCTTGCCGCCCTGACCGTCCTGGCCGGCCTTGTCCGCCTGTCCCGGGCCGGGGGAACCGGCCACCGACGGCGACCCGGACGCGGAAGGCTTCGCATCACCCTGGGCGCGGGCCCCCTCCCTGCCCCCCTTGGAGTCGTCCCCCATCGACTGAACGGTGAGTGCCGCAATGACCCCGAGGGCCACGGACGCGGCACCGACCGTGAGCCACAGCTTCGTCCGCGGGCGGGGAGTTGCCGGAGGCGCCGCCGGCATGGGCGGCGCGGCCGGCCCGGACATCGCCGTCGGGACGTAGCCGACGGGCGCGGCAGCCTCAGCGGGCGCCGCGGGCACGGCGGACGCGGCGGCACCGCCGCCCACCAGCGCCCGGTACACCGGGTCGTCGACGAGCGCGGAGCTCACCGCGCACCGGCCGACGATCTCGGCGGGCGTGGGCCGCTTCGCCGCATCGGCCGCCACACAGTCCCGGACGAGGGCCGCCAGCTCCGGCTCGACCCCGTCCACGTCGATTTCGCCATGGACGACCCGGTACGTCACCGAATCCGATGCGCCCTCGCCGTACGGCGGCCGGCCCGTCGCCGCGGCGGCGATGGTGGCGCCCAGCGCGAACACGTCGGCCGCGGGCGTCACGTCGTTGCGGGTGATGATCTCGGGGGCGGTGTAACCGGGCGTGCCCGGCGCCGTCCCCACCTGGGTGAGCGCCGTCTGCTCGGCACCGCGTGCGATGCCGAAGTCGATGAGCTTGGGGCCGACCCCGGACAGGATGATGTTGTGCGGCTTGAGGTCGCGGTGCATCACGCCGTACTCGTGCACCCCGGCCAGCGCCTCGGCGAGCGCGGCCATCAGCCGCAGACAGGTGGCGGCGGGCAACGCCCCCCGCTCGCCTATCGCCTGCACCAGCGTCGGCCCGGGCACATACTCCGTGGCGAGCCAGTACGGCGGCGCCTCCAGCGAGGCGTCGATCAGGTTCGCGGTGAACGCGCTGCGCACGGCCCGCACGGTCTCGACCTCGCGCCGGAAGCGCGCCAGGGCCTCGGGCGAGTCCGCAAAGTCCTCCCTGATGACCTTGATGGCCAACTGCCGCCCACCCGGCGACCGCCCCAGATACACCTGCCCCATGCCACCGGCGCCGAGCCGGGCTAGGACAGTGTGCGTACCGATGCTTGCGGGGTCCTGAGGACGAAGAGCTTCCACGGGGGGAGACTGTGCCACAAAGAGGCATGTCCTGATCAACACCGAAGCCGGAGCCGGCGGGGTCGGACTTACCCCCCCCCCTCAAACATGAGTACGAATACTCACAACACCCCATCACCTCATGATCTACGGTGTGACGTGGTGTCAACTGTGTGATCCCTGTGCAGGCAGTTGCACTGGCACAGTTGCATTCCCGGGGAGGGGTCCGCACCACCATGTCTCAATGGGACATCAAGCCCGCCGGCGTCCGGGGAGTGATCTCCAGAACGTCGGAGGTCATCGGCAAGCTGGGGGACGAGTCCACCTCGTACAGCACCCACACGCAGTCCGCCGCCGGGCACGCCGGCGCCCTCGTCGGCCCCTGCGACGCAAGCCAGGGCCTGGTGGGGCTGGCACTGGCCGCCTACACCCAGCACGCCACGCCGGAGCTCGCGTTCATCGCGGTGCGCGCGAAGAAGTCCCTGCAGGGAGCGATCGACGCCACTGCCGCGTACGAGGAGGGCGACCTGGAGATGGCCGCGAACAAGCAGGCGGCCGCCTGCAAGGCGCCGACTCCCGAGGAACTCGCAGCCGTCCTGGGCAAGCGGGGGGACAAGAAGTGAAGAGTTCCCCGATCGACCCGATCCTCATCCCCCACTTCACGGGCGACGTCGGCGCACTGGAACGGGACGTGGCCGCCCTGGCCAAGGACGCATCGAACGTCCGCACCACGGGCGCGAACACCCACACCACCTTCCAGGGCCTCTCGTCCTGGTACGTCGCCCCCGAGGTCAAGCAGCTGCTGGACAGCACCCTGCCGGTGCGCGACAAGGCCGATCACTTCGCGGACGGCCTGGAGACGGTGAAGTCCGCGCTGGCCACGTACGCGTCGGCGATCCGCCCCATCGTGAAGGAGCTGGACGGCCTGCGCGAGCAGGCGGTGGCCTTCCGCGCCGAGATAGGCGACAGCGACCGCTGGCTCAAGGACCAGAGCAAGGTCGACCGGAACGCGCACCTGATCCGCGCGGTGGCGGTGGCCCAGGAGAAGTTCCACGACGCCGAGCGCGACGCCTTCAACAAAATCACCGGAGTCTTCGACAAGAGCCTCCGTCTGACCGTCGACGACGGCACCCACAAGAAGGGGATGTACGGCTACAAGCCGAGCGACGTCGAAAAGGCCACCAAGACACCGTGGGGCGTGGTCGAGGACCGCGAATACGACGGCCTGGCGGCGGCGTGGCACTGGACGTCGGACACCGTGACCAACGTCGCCAAGGGCTTCTTCGTCGACGGCGTGGGAAACGCCGCAAAGGGCCTCTACCACCTGGTCAACTTCACCGACGGCAAGACCTTCAAGGAAACCTGGAACGGCCTCGGCACCACCGTCCACGGCCTCGGCCTGTACGCCACGAAGCCCTTCGACATGGTCTTCGACCAGACGATGCTCAGGGACAAGGACGGCCCCGACGAGATCCGGGCGAAGAAGGCGGCCAGGGAGTTCGGCAAGTCCTTCATCGCCTACGACGAGTGGAAGACGAACCCGACCCGCGCGGGGGGAACCGTCGCATTCAACGCGCTGACCCTCGCCGCGGGCCCCCTCCTGAAGGCCGGCGCAGCCGGCAAGGCGGGCCAGGCCGGCGCGGCAGGCGAGGCCGCCGGTACCGCCGCAGCGGCCGCGAGGGCGGCCAAGGCCGCCACCGCTCTCGGCACGGTGGGGCGCTACGTCGACCCGGTGACGTACGTGCAGAAGGCCACGGGCCTGAGCGTGGAGGCCACGAAGCTCGCGATACCGAAGATCGGTGACATCGCGGCGGAGGTCAGGCAGAGCCTGGGCCGAATAGGCACCCACAACCCGTCCTCGGTCGAACTCCCCACCCTGGACGGCAAGCCCCAGTACCTCCACCCGGACGGCACCATTCGCGACAACACCGGCATCAAGCACCCCGGCGCGGAGGCCCCCAAGGAACCGAGCAAGCACGACCTGGCGACGCCGCGGGAGGCTACTACTACGGCCGACAAGCGGGTCTTGGCTCACTCCGGGGCAACCAGCCACGCGGCGCACGGGAGCAGCGGCCATCCGGCGTCCCCCGCCAGCCACAGCTCGGCCGGCGGCTCAGGCCACAATCAGGGGTCTGGGCCTGTCGGACATGCCGCACATCAGGCCGGTCACGGTTCCGCTGCACCCTCAAGTCACCAGAGTCACGGATCGGGCGGCGATCCGACTTCAGCTCACCAGCATGGACACGGAACCAACGCGAGCCATGGCCATGCACAACCGCCTCACGGGCACGACCCTCAGCACACTTCGGGGGACGAGACGGCCTCAGACCAAAAGGGCTCCGGCAGCGGCAGCGACGACGGCACAGGGAAAAACGACTCCGACGGGGCGAACTCGAACAGCACCACCCTCGACCCGGAATACGTAAAGGAGCGAATCAAGAAGCTGGACGACCGGCAGGGGGGCGAAGGCCACGCTCCCGGCCGACACCACGTGCCGGATGACGCGACACTCAAGAGGCGCCTGGGCGATCCGCAACTCAACGCAGACGGCACCCCGAAGTTGCTGGGGCCGGCATCTGATAATGTCGGCCACGTAAAATCGCAAAACAATATCGACCCGCTCACCGGCACAACGGTCGACGGGGTGACCGGAAACCCCCATCGAGTAGGAGCCTACTCCACCCGCTTCAACAATGCGGAAGACATGGTGCGAGCAGATGAATACTTCCGCAATTACATAGACACACATGGCGCACCGCCGGACGGCCCGGTCCCGATATCTGACATACTGGGGCCCGAGGGGCACCAAAGGCTTACCGGCTTCTACCGCAACCCGGGAAAGCTTGATGAATTCCTGCCGGCGGACTTCGAAAACGGAACAATCACAGCGGTCTACCGAGGCGATTTCTCCAACGGCTCCTACCACCTTTACACGATGTACCCCAACCCCGCACTCGGACGACACCCTTAGTCGAGAGAAATGTGATGAACGACAACCTCCGCGGCTTTCTGAGGACCTACCTCAGTTACGAAATGGCCGACGATACGAGCGGTTACCTCCGGCCAACCCTCCACTCGTGCAACGAAGCATACGTTGAGGCGGTGCGCTCGGGGCTTAGGTCGATTCTCGACGATCGAAGCATGTCAGTCGACGATTACATCGCCGTCACGGACGTCGAATTCGAGGACGAGAAGTCGCTGTACCGCTACCTGGAAGATCTTTACGCGTACTTGTTTGAGAATGCGGCGCAACAGCCCTCACCGCCGGCCTGACGTTCGCACAGCACCGAGGTGGCGAACGGGCCGACTGTGACAGACCCGAAATCCGTGCCACCGTTCTACGTGCTCCTCTCCACCGGCGTGGACGCCGCTTCCCGAATGGCGTCCACGCTGGCCGAGATCTTCACCCTGCCGCCGCAGGAGGTCGAGCTCTACGAGGACTCGCTGCTGGACGAGGTGAATTGGGAAGCCAAGGCCCTCTGCGAGTACGCGCCACGCAGCGGCGATCTGGACTACTCGCTGTACGTCACAGTGTCCGATGAGGTCGAATACCAGCCGCTGGAGGAGGACCTGGCCGTGCGGCTCGCACGGTCTCACGCAGGGCAAGCCCTCACCGAACTCGACGCCACCTATCACAGCCACACCGTCGAGGACGGCGGTCGTGCGCTCGTGCAAGCGGCAGAACGCGCGCCGGCTGTCGGCGACCACAGCCCTTGGTACTGGAATGGCCGCCCCGTCAGGCTGCCCTGGGGACACGAGGGTGCCCCTCACCGCGAATGCTGAAATGAGGCCATGGCCATCTACGCGGAAGCCGACAAGCTGCACGAGGGCGCCCGGAGCGTGCGCTACGGATGCGGCGACGGCGACGGGCGGCGCCTGGGGGAGATCGCCCTGGACAAGGCCACCGAGCGCGTCACCCTCGTCAGCGGTCCGGACACCATCCTGGCCCACGCCGTGGCCCCGAAGATCGCCGTCACCTGGCTGCAGCGCGGTTACGGCACCCGACCGGCTGTTGGCGCTGGCCGTGAAGAACAGCTGCAACCTGTCTGACGAGAAGGGGACGGACGAGCAGCGGCGGCCACGACCTCGGGCATGGCCCCTCTGCAAGCCATGAGCGTCCCGCGGGGTCGTCGCACGGCCCCTCGCCGTCTCACGGGGAATCACCGGCTGGCGGTGTTGCCGAGGGCTCTGCGGGCCGTCACGGCGAGAGTTCCACGAGTGGGCCGGGAGACGGCCCCACCGACAGGCCGAGTACACCGACGCAGGCAGAGCACACACCCCCGAGCGGCGCAGCAGGAAGCCCTCTCGACGACATCGAACCGGAGCGGTACAGCCGCGGCACGGACGCGGCATCGACGCCCTCGGAGCCCATGCGCACCGAACAGCAAGCGGGCGTCATCGAGGCCTTCGAGCGGGCGAAGATGCTCCCTGCGGATCAAGCACGCGCGCTGAGGACCCTCGGCAAGAATCCTCACGGTGCTGAGATCGGGACCTGATCACCCGCGGCCATCTCAGCGATGTCCCGAAATACGACAAAATCCTCAATATGTGCAAGCAGGGTCCCAAGCCGCCGGACAAGGGCATGTTGCCCGCCGCATCCATGGCGCTGAAGCACGCAACCGAGCTGCAGAACCGGGGCTTCTCCCGACTTGTTTTCGAGCTCGAGGACGAGGCAACGGGCCTCGATTTCGACGTGGCCACTGTCCTTGAGGACGGTACCCCGCACTACGGGTACCAGCTCAAGGATGTGAGCACCATCGACGCCATCAAGGGCGCTGCCAAGAAGGCAGCCAAACAGCTCCAATCCGGGACCGCCACCCAGAAGGTCGCGCTACTGGACGTGCATCAATCGATCGGCGGCTTCAACGCTAAGATGCTGAAGGAAGTCGAGTTCCACGCAAAGCGAGCAAATGCTACGTTCCACCTGCGTTTCGAAGACGGGTCCATCACAGTCCCGCCCAATGGTTCCGTTTATCCGTAAGGAGCATTCATGTCGACCCTGATGCGCGCACCGCGTGAATGTGGATCATGGTTCTGGGACCTCGAAGAGGTGGCCGAGCCGGGTTTGGCGTCTGCTCTGGCAGTCGCGGCTCGGATGGCAGCCGTTCTGAACGGGCACGGCCTACTCACTCCGCACCGACTCGAATACGACTGGTACGTTTTGGATGTGGGTGGCATCGGCATCAGGTCACATGTCGCGCTCACTGTCCCGCTGGACGATCCGTCCCTCCCCGACCGAGTCCTGAAGAGCCGGCCGTCAGGCTTTCCGGAAGCCGACGTGGACGACATCCACATCCTTGGCACAGGGACATGGATCGATGCCCAGGGAAATTCCCACCGTGAACCTGGTCTCGTGGATCTGTCGGTTTCCCCGGCCCCTATCGGGCTCTCGGCGGAGCTCGCCGTTCACCATGACGTCTGGGCCTGGTTCGATTTCTCCGGAACGCCGCACCCGGACGTGTACGGGCGGAACGCACCCCGCCTTACCGCAGCGCTGCAGGAACTGACCTCCACGCTCGGCGTGACCCCTGAACCGGGTGAGGCCACGTACTTTGGCTACGCCTCAGGGCTCGGCATTGGGACGCCGGAAACCAACCCGGACGGTTCCGGCCCCGACGTCACCGACAGCCTGTAGAACCCGTGGCGACGAACGGCACACCTCATACGGTGTGCCGAGAGTCGGTGAGTGCGTAAGCCGAGTGACTCATCAAAGGTGTTGTGCCCAGTGAGTACATCACGGGTCCGCTCTCATTCCTGAGCGCGAAGGGAGGGCAGTGATAACGCGATTCAAAGAATTGCTCTACACAGATTTCGATGGCAATTCGACGACGGACCTCGTGCTGTACAAGGCGTTCGATGACCCCCGGCACGCGGAACGGGTGCCCGGGCTGGTCGAGTTGATGAATGACTCTGCAGCGCCTGAAATGGAACGGTTTATCGCCTGCATGACTTTGACGACATGGGCGGAGCCGGCCGGGTACGAGGCCGTCATGCGTGCGACAGCGGACCCGGAAAAGACGCCTTGGTACGCTTTTTCGGTCGACCGAAAGTTTTCGGTGGACAGTACTTTTTCGCAGTTGGCGCTGGCCGTGGAGAACAGCTGCAACCTGTCCGACGAAAAGGGGACGGACGAGCAGCGACAGCAGGCATTCCGTTCCCTCGTGCGGCTCGCCGACAGTCAGTACTTTGAAGACCGTCTGGGCGAATTGTTCGATGATGAATTTCTCATGGTCGCGCTGGATGACATCAAAGACGTCATAGGGCGCGGCGTGCACTCTCTCGCGTCGGGGGAGAAGCAGCGGTTCGACCTGGCCACCCAGCTGGTGGACCTCTCAACCGCTGTGGCGATGGTCGACGGCCGCTTGGCGGTGGAGCTGGCCATGAGCGTGCTCAATGTCAGCGCCTCTCCGCGCACGCTCAACCATGCCGTCGACATCGTCTACCGTGGCGAGGGCCCCGAGGTCCGGCAGTTCGCGGAGTACCTGACGACCGTCGGCGACGAGGAAGTGCGGCGGCAAGTCCGCGAAGCACTGAACGAGTCCTGAGCGGACCACTTCACGGCACTGGCCGTACGCGCGAGTCGAAGCCAGGCCGTTGGCCTCGTTCCGGCTCGCGCGGCGGCGGTGTCCAAGGCGTGTTTGAGGAGCTCGTGTCATCCGGGCTCCGGCGCCCGCCACCTGGCACGGGACGGCAGCCGGTAAGTGTCCGCTCCCGACAGGCACTTCGCCCCTCCCCTATCGTGGGCACGACGTTCATCCGAACATCCCACCCTGAGGAGGGCGACGCGTGCCCGAGCTCAACTGGATCCCGGCCACCGACGACGAGACGCTCACCGAGTACCTGGAGATCGCCTTCGGGGACGACGGCAACGTCTACATCCGGGAGAACATCAACCCCGACAAGGTCGTCGTGACCACCGACGCCAAGTGGGACGCCTTCGTCCTCGGGGTCAAGGCCGGCGAGTTCGACCACTTCGTCGAGGGCATCGAGGACTGACCGCCCTCACTCGTCATCGTCCCTGTCGTCCCCGTCCTTCTTCTTGTCCAGCTTCTTCCGCGGGCTGGGCGACGACGTCACCGGGGAGGACGACGGCGACCGCTTGGGCCGCGGCGAGGCCGACGGCCGCGGCTTCGCGGCCTTCGTCGGCCCGTCACCGACGTCGGCATCGTGCTTCGGGGACTTGCTCCCCCGATGCGGGGTCGCGCCGTGGTGGGCATTGCCGTCGTCCGGCTCCGCATCGGTGCCCGGCGCCATGTCGGCGCCCGGCACCGACGGCGGCCGGGAGCCGCCGCCATCGTCCTCGGCCCCGAACAGGGACGTACCCACCAGCGCGGCCACCGCAAAGACCGCCGCCCCGGCGGCCACCCCGAACAGCAGCCGCCCCTTCCGCCTCGCCCGAGGCGGTACCGCATACGCAGTCGTCGACTCCCCCCGCGCCGCGGGCGCGGGCGGGGCAGCGGGTGCCGCGGGCGCGGCAAACGGAGGCGGCGTGGTGGCCGGCCGCGGCGGGGCGGCGGCCGGCTGCCGCACGGCCGCCGGCGGCAGCGGCCGTGCGGTGTCCTCCCAGGACGAACCCGAGAAGAAGTCCGCCACCTCCTGCGCCGACGGACGCTCCTCCGGCGTCTTGGCCAGCATCCGCAACAGGAACGCCTCGAACGCGTACGGCACCTCGCCGCGCTGCAGCCGGGGCGACTCGGGCCGGCTGTCCACGTGCATATAGAGCAACGTGGTCGGATTGTCCGACCAGAACGGCGGCCTGCCGACCAACAGCTGGTACAGCACGCAGCCCAGTGCGTACACGTCCGATTCCGGACCCGCCGTCCTGCCCAGTGCCCGCTCGGGGGCAAGGTAGGTGCTCGTACCGACGATCTGGCCCGCGCGCGTCAAGCCGGCCGAGGTCTCGTCGACGAAGCGGGCGATGCCGAAGTCGCCGATCTTCAGGGCGCCGGTCGCCTCGTCGACCATGAGGTTGCCCGGCTTCACGTCCCGGTGGACCACTCCCTGCTGGTGGGCGGCCGCCAGCCCGGACGCCGTCTGCGCGGCCAGGGCGGCGACGCGCCGGACCGGCAGCCGGCCCTGGGCGGACAGCTCGGCGGCCAGGCTCGGCCCACGGACCAGCTCCATGACCAGATAGAAGCGGCCCTCCCACGCACCGAAGTCGTACACGGCAACGACCTGAGGGTGATTCAGACGGGCTGCCGTCTGCGCCTCCATCTGGAAGCGCATCGGCGCGGACTCGTCGCCGTCGTCGCCCAGCATCAGCTTGACCGCGACCTGACGCCCCAGCACCTCGTCGTGTCCGTGCCAGACTTCGCCCATTCCGCCGCGGCCGAGCAGCTCCCCCAACCGGTAACGCCCGGCAACCAGCACCCGTACCACCTTTGATCTCGCACCCTGCGCCGAGCACGAAGAGTACCCACCGAACACACTGTCGTTTGAACATCTCCGCGCCCCCTGCCCCCGATGGACATTGCTCGCCGTCCATACGCGTGATACACAGAGTCACCCTAGGGCTCCCCACTGACAACGGGGCTTCGCCGCAGGTCAGAGCGGCACCACCGCTCACTCATACGGGTTCCGACAAAAAATGCCGCCAAATCGACATGCGGGGGCGGCTTCGTCGGCGAAGATAGGTCCTGACCTTTGCCGTGCGGCAGGGGGGATACAACAACCCACAAGGGGCGGTGAGTTAGAAATGTTTTTGGCTGCCGGCAAGGGCGACATCAACACCATCATTGGCGGAATCGCCCCGAAATGGGGTCCGTTCGGCCAACTCGGCCAGGAAGCGCGCGTGATGATCGAGGTCATCATGGCAGCAGCGATCCTCCTGTGCCTCGCGATCGCCATCTGGGGCGCGGCGAAGCAGCGCATCGGCGCAACGGCGCTGCGCGACACCTTCAGTGCGGAGCAGGGCAAGGGCCTGATCGTCGCCGGTCTCACCGGTGTGTTCATCATCGGCTCGCTCGGCACGCTGTTCACGATCGTCTACGGCATGGCCGTCTAGCGCCGCCCCACGCGCCCCCTTTCCGCTCCCCTCTGCCCCTCCGCGCATCGCCCCGCGCAGACCCTCTCGTCCCCGAGTCCACCCGCACCGAGGCTGCCACCTGATGCCCCCTCACACCCCTTCGTCCACCCCCCGGATTCCCTTCACACCGCTACCGTCATATACGGGCGGCAAGCCAGCCACGACGTATGAGGGAGCAGGCGAGCGATGAGTCTCGGCGACGACGACTACGGCAGTGGCGGCGGTCACCACGTGACGCGCACCCGGCTCCCCGAGGGCGAGGTCGACCCGTACGCACCGCCCCGCCGGGGCGGCCGCGGGGGCCGTACGGGACGGCCGTCCCACCGCAACCTGATGTCGGTGGTCGCCGTCGCGGTGCTGCTCATCGCCGCCATCGCCTTCGCCAACAGAGGCGGCGGCTCCGGCTCCGGCAGCGCGGACGGGGAGGCGGCGAAGGGCGGCCCCCGCAGCGAGGCGACGGCGCCGTCGGGCGTGAAGCCGGTGGACGGAAAGACCGGAGGCATCGCCTCCGGTTTCGCCCATTCGGAGCAGGGGGCGCAGTCGGCGGCGGCCAATTTCGCGGTGGCGTTGGGCGGGGACGGCATGTTCAGGGCGGACAGCCGTCACGCGATCGTCAACGCCGTTTATGCGCCGGACGTCGCCGCTGCCCGGCAGGGCGACCTCGACAAGGTCTACTCGGACCAGGAGTTCCTGAAGAAGATCGGCCTCGATGCCAATGGCAACGCCCCGAAGGGCATGACCTTCGTTTCCCGCACCAATCCCGCAGGCACGAGGGTCGTCAAGTACGCAGGCGATACGGCGAGCGTTGCCGTCTGGTACTCCTCGCTGTTCGGGATCGCCGGCGAGAGCTCCACCCACCCCGTCGCCGACAGCTGGTACACCAACACGTTCGACCTGAAGTGGACCGGTGACGACTGGAAGGTCACCGGTTTCACGCAGAAGGACGGTCCGACTCCGGTCGGCCGTGACCAGGTCGCTTCCTCGGCCAAGGAGATGTCGGACGCTGTGGAAGGGTTCGGAGGGTTCACCTATGCCCGCTAGTCGCCGCTTCTCCGTCGCAGCGGCACTGACAGCCGTTCAGGCAACAGCCGTCGTCCTGTCGGCGAGGGCCTTCGCTGCTCCGTCACCTCCGCCCAGCCCTGGGACAAGCGCCACCCCCACGCCCACCCCCGGCGGGAGTGCGGCCCCCACACCGACGCCGTCACCCTCGGCCAGCGCCGGAACGGGCAACGACCCGTGTGATCTCATCCGCGGCCCCGCCAAGGAATACTGCCAAGGCCACAAAGGCGGCGGAGCCGGCAACAACGCCCCTCCCACCGACTCCCAATCCGCCCTGGACCCTCTCGCCTCCCTCGCCAAGGGCTGTGCCGAAGCCGCCTCCTGGATCATCAACAAGCTCTCCGACGCCATCCACTCCACCGGCGCCGTCGACTTCACCAACGCCCCCTTCCTCCGTCAGTACGCCGTCGTCTTCGCCGCCTCCACCATCCTCACGCTCGTCCTGTGGCTGCTGGCCGTGGCCAAGCGGGCCGTGCGGGGGGTGCCGGTGACGGAGGCGGTCAGTGAAGCCGTCGGGTTCCTGTGGCTCACCGTGCTGGCGTCCGCCTTCACGCCGCTCGTCCTCTACACCGTCGTCTCGGCGACCGACGCGGTCACCGACGTCATCGCCAGCGGTTCGGGGGCGAACAACGACAAGTTCTTCGCCGGCTTCTCCGACGCGCTCAAGAAGGGCAACGGCATCGGCGGCGGTCCGATCATGCTGATCGTCGTATCGCTCGTGTCCGTCCTCGCCGCCGGCGTCCTCTGGCTGGAACTGGTGATCCGGGCCGCCCTGCTCTACGTGGGGGCGCTCCTCGGCACCGCCGTGTACTCCGGGCTGGTCGACAAAGACATGTGGGGACACGTCCGCCGCTGGGCCGGCATCATGATCGCGGTCATTCTGGTCAAGCCCGTCATCATGATCGTGCTGGGCCTCGCCGGGGCGCTGTCCGCGGGCGACGGGCCGACCGCCTTCTCCGCCGTCGTCTCCGGGCTCGCGATCATCATTCTCGCCATCTTCGCCAGTGCGATGATCTACCGCTTCGTCCCCGGCTTCGGCGACGAGATCGTCAAGAGTCGCAACGCCTCCAACGACGCGGCGTCCCGCCAGGCGGCCGCCGTGATCTCCTCGCCCGCCGCCCTGGTCAAGCAGGGCATCACCACCCACAGCGCCCGTGGCAACGGCAACGGCTCCGCCCAGCAGGCCCGTCCCGCCCACCCGGTCTCCGGCGGTGTCGCCGCCCACAGTGCCCGGCCCGCCGCACCGAGCGGTGGCCCGGGCGGCAACGGAAGCGCTCCCTCCGCAGCCCCCGCGCCCGCGTCGCGTGCGCAGAACGACAGCAAGAGCAATACATCCGGAGGTGAGCGGAGTTGACGGTCCCGGCCCAGTCCCAGCCGATCGCGGCCCGCCGTACGTATCTGATCGGCCGCGCGCGCCCCAACGCGGTCGTGGGCAAGAACCGGGAGAGCGGCGAGATCGCGCTGATCATCGCGGGCGCGTTCCTGGGCATGATGTGCGGGTTGCTGATCCCCTTCCTCCCGCTGCGGATCCTCGCCCTCACCGGCTTCCCGGCGCTGTCGCTGGCCGCCGTCTACGTCCCGTACAAGGGCCGCACGTTCTACAAGTGGTTTGAAATCAACCGCTCGTACAAACGGACGCTGCGCCGCGGCACCACGTACCGCTCCGGCACGATGGAGGCGGGCACGCAGCTGGACGGCCGCGAGGTGGAGGTCGGCCCGCCGCCCGGGATCGGGCGGATCAACTGGTTGTCCGCGCCCTTCGGGCCGGACGAGATCGCCGTGCTGCTCCACGCCGACCGCCGCACCGTCACCGCCGCCATCGAGATCGAGGGCCCCGGCGTCGGGCTGCGCGACTCGGAGGACCAGGAGGCGCTGGTCGAGCGCTTCGGCACGCTCCTGAAGCACGTGGCCAACGGCGACGGCTACGTCACCCGCATCCAGATGCTGGCCCGCACGCTCCCCGCCGACCCCGACGCGCACGCCAAGGACGTCGAGCGGCGCGGCGACGCACGGTCGCCGGACTGGCTCAAGGACTCCTACGACCAGCTGCAGTCGATGGTCTCCACGTCCTCCGAGCAGCACCGCGCCTACCTGGTCGCCTGCATGCACTACGGTCGTGAGCTGGCCGCCGAGGCGCAGGCCATCGCCCGCGCCTCCCGGCACGAGCGCGGCAAGCGCACGCTGGACCGCGACGCGGGCCTGGCCGTGGTCATGGCGCGCGAGCTGACGGACATCTGCGCGCGGCTCGCCGAGGCCGACATCCGGGTCCGTCAGCCGCTCGGGCAGGGCCGGCTGGCGTCGCTCGTGCACTCCATGTACGACCCCGACCACCCGATCGACCACATCCAGGCGATGACGAAGCGCAACGCCTGGCCGGCCGAGCTGGACGCCATGGAGCCCACCTATCTCCAGGCGAAGACGCGCGAGTCGTCCACCCGCGCGCCCTGGTGCCACTCCACCGCGTGGGTGAAGGAGTGGCCGATGACGCCGGTGGGCGTCAACTTCCTCGCCCCCCTGCTCGTCCACACCCCCGATGTGATCCGCACGGTCGCGGTCTGCATGGACCTGGAGCCGACCGACGTGGCCATCGAGCGGATGCTGACGGAGAAGACGAACGACGACGCGGACGCCTCCCGCGCCGCCAAGATGAACCGCGTCGTCGACCCCCGCGACGTGGCCCACCACTCACGCGTCGACCAGCGCGGCGAGGACCTCGCCAGCGGCGCGGCGGGCGTCAACCTCGTCGGCTACATCACCGTCTCCTCGCGCTCCCCCGAAGCGCTGGCGCGCGACAAGCGGACCATAAGAGCGTCTGCCGGAAAGAGCTACCTCAAGCTCGAGTGGTGCGACCGCGAGCACCACCGGGCGTTCGTCAACACGCTGCCGTTCGCGACCGGCATCCGACGATAGGGGCAAACGCCGTGCTCGATCCGCTCTCCGCCGTCACCGACGCCTTCACCAGTTTCCTCTTCGGAAAGGTCGAAACCACCCGTCTGCCCGTCCGGACCTCGACCGGGCAGGCGCAGGCCGTCTACCTCCCCACCGCGGCCCCCGGCCTCGGCGACTCGGGCGTGATCATCGGGCGTGAGGTCTACTCCGGCAAGGGCTACATCTACGACCCGTTCCAGCTCTACGGCCAGCAGCTGCCCGCCCCGCACTGGCTCGTCCTCGGCGAGTCCGGCAACGGCAAGTCGGCGCTGGAGAAGACGTACGTCCTGCGGCAGCTGCGCTTCCGCGACCGTCAGGTCGTCGTCCTGGACGCCCAGGGCGAGGACGGCGTCGGCGAGTGGAACCTGATCGCCCAGCAGCTGGGCATAACCCCCATCCGGCTGGACCCGACGGCCGCCCTGAACGGCGGCATCCGGCTCAACCCGCTCGACCCGGCCATCACCACCACCGGGCAGCTCGCCCTCCTCCGCACGATCATCGAGGTCGCCACCGGCCGCGGCCTCGACGAGCGGGCCGGCTTCGCCCTCAAGGTCGCGCACGCGTACGTCAACGACACGATCCTCGACCGCCAGCCCGTCCTGACGGACATCGTCGAGCAGCTGCGGCACCCGGAGGCGGAGTCCGCCGAGTCGATGAACGTCGACATAGACGACGTACGGGCCTGGGGCCTGGACGTGGCGCTCGTGCTGGACCGCCTGGTCGACGGTGACCTGCGCGGCATGTTCGACGGGCCGACGACGGCCGGCATCGACCTCGACGCCCCGCTGATCGTCTTCGACCTCTCCCACATCGACCGCAACTCCATCGCCATGCCCATCCTGATGGCGATCGTGGGCGTCTGGCTGGAACACACCTGGATCAGGCCGGACCGCAAGAAGCGCATCTTCCTGGTCGAGGAAGCCTGGCACATCATCAATTCGCCGTTCGTGGCGCAGCTCTTCCAGCGCCTGCTCAAGTTCGGCCGACGGCTGGGCCTGTCGTTCGTGGCGGTGGTGCACCACCTCTCGGACGTCGTCGACGGCGCCGCCGCGAAGGAGGCCGCGGCCATCCTGAAGATGGCCTCGACCCGCACCATCTACGCCCAGAAGGCCGACGAGGCCCGCGCCACCGGCCGCGTCCTGGGGCTGCCGCGCTGGGCGGTCGAGATCATCCCGACGCTCACGCCGGGCATCGCCGTGTGGGACGTCAACGGCAACGTCCAAGTCGTCAAACACCTGATCACCGACGCCGAACGGCCGCTGGTCTACACCGACCGGGCCATGACCGAGGACGGCGCCTTCGCCCGCGAGGCGTCCGCGGAGGCGGCCGCTGCGGAACGGGCGGCCGCCGCGCGGAACGCCGACTACGCCGACGCGCCCTACGGATCGCCGGCCGCGCCACCGTCCGAGTCCACGGTGGCGTGACGTGACGCCCATACGGGACCGGGAACCCGCCCCGGAACGTGGAATTCCGGATGGGCTGCTGCTCACCGTCATCGCCTTCCTGCTCGGCCTGACGCTGCTCGTCTGGACGGCCACCGGCCTCTCCGCCCTGTTCGCCCACGGCGCGTGGCCGGAGGGCGTGTCGCTCGCCCGTACGCCCCAGGCCCTGCGGCACCTCATGACCCAGCCCCGCGACCTCCCGGCCGCCTGGCCGGAGACGCCCGTGAACGCGCTCTCGGGGTACGGGCTGTTCTGGGGAATCCTCATCAGCGAGGTGCTGGTGGCCGTGGTGCTGGCGACGTTCGCGATCGGCACGGTGGCCCGCTGGCGCGCGGTACGCGCACGGCAGCGCACCCAATCCGCGACGGCCGCGGCAGCGGCAGCGGCCACGGCCAGTGGCGCGGTGAGTGGCGCGGTGAGTGGGGTGGCGAGTGAGGCGGCAGGCGCGGCGACCGGCGCGCAGCCGGTGGCGGTGACGTCTCCCGGGACGGCAGCGCCGGCACCGGCCCCGATCCCCGCCCAGTCCCCACCCCAGGCGCAGGCCCAGACGCAGACGCAGGCCCAGACGCAGGCCCAGACGCAGACGCAGGCCCAGACGCAGGCGCAGGTGCAGGCCCAAGCCCAGGCGCAAGTGCAGGCCCAAGCCCAGGCGCAGGCCCAGGCCCAGGCGCAGGCGCAGGCCCAAGCCCAGGCGCAGGCCCAGACGCAGGCCCAAGCCCAGCCACAGCCACAGCCACAGCCCCAGGCCGCGGCACTGCCCCAGCCGGGGGCGTCCGCCCCGCCCCAGCCCCCGCCCCCGGGGCTGCCCCAGCCGCTCGCTCAGGCGCCCGCTGTACCCCTTGCACCCGCCCCCACCGCGCCCCTGCCCACCGTCGCCGCCTCGGCCACGCCCGTGCCACCGGCTGCTCCCGCCCCCACGCGACAGCGCCTCGTCTACACCACCGACCGCCGCGACACCGCCACCCGTGCGGTCCTCGACGCCTCCGGGCCCGTTCTCGTCGTCACCAGCGACCCCGGACTCTGGGCCGGCACGAAGGCCGCCCGCGCCAAGCTGGGGCCGGTGCTCGTCTTCGACCCCGCCCATCTCCTCGACACCCCCGACCGCCTCCGCTGGAACCCCACCAGCGGCTGCGAGTCCCGCGGGACGGCCGCCGCCCGCGCCACCGCCCTGCTCGCGCCCGTACGCCCGCCCAGCGCCCTCGACTCGGCCACCGCCGACACGGCCGAGACCCTGCTGCGCTGCTGGCTGCACGCCGCCGCCGTGGACGGCCGTCCCTTCCGCCAGGTCCACCGGTGGGCGCAGGGGACGTCGGCGCACGAGCCCGTTCGCATCCTCCGCACCCACCCCCGGGCCACCGGCGGTACGGCCGGCGAGTTGGAGTCGGCGCTCACCGGGCACCCCGAGCGGCGCGACATGGCCCAGGCGTTGACGGCCCGTGCCCTCAGCGCCCTCACGTCGGTCCACATCCGCGACGCCTGTAATCCCAATCGAGCCAATTCGCCGTCGTGGGAATCATTCATCGCCGAAGGGGGAACGCTGTACGTGGTGGGTGAGGCGATTGAGGATCCCCGCACCCGCCCTGGTGCGATGCCCCTGCTGACCGCACTTGCCTCAAGCGTGGTCGAGCACGGCCGCCGCATGGCCGAACGGTCATCCTCCGGCCGGCTCGACCCACCACTCGCCCTCGTCCTCGACGACGTGGCGGCGGTGGCCCCGCTGCCCGCCCTCCCGGAACTGCTGGAGGGCGGGGAAGCCCAGGGCCTGCCCACGCTCGCTCTGATGCGCTCCGAGGAGCAGGCCCGCGCCCGCTGGCCCCGCCGGCCCCTGCCGGCCGGCTAGCACCCCCGGCCCGGCCTTGCTCCTGCTCTTGCCTCAGCGCCGAAGACCCCATGCGGAAGTTTGGATTCCGAGCACGCTATTTTGTGGGGAAATCACATGGAATCGCGGCAGAAAGGCTCGGAACGCGGAATGGGCAACGTCAGCGACAGCCACACCCGTGCGGTCGTACAGGAGTTCCTGACCCGCTTCGCGGAGGGGGTTCCGGACCGTATCGCCGCGCTGTTCGCCGAGCAGGTCGACTGGCTGATCGCAGGCGGCGCGGTCGTACCGTGGCTCCGGCCGCGTTCCACGCGCGCCGACGTGGCCGGGCACTTCCGCGAACTGGCCGAAGGAATGGTCCCCGTGGACGGCGGCCCCACGGTCGACGCAGTTGTGGTGGACGGCGCCGAAGCCATGCTGACGGGCCACGTCAGCGGCGTCGTACGCACCACCGGCAAGACCTTCCGGTCGCCCTTCGCGATGCGGCTGACGGTCGAGGACGGGCTGATCACGCGCTTCTGCCTCTACGAGGACAGCCTCACGATCGCCGACGCCTGCACCCCGCAGTCCCAACCCCAGCTCCAGCTCCAGCTCCAGCTCCAGCCTTAGGCCCTGATCTCGTCCATCAGCATCTGCAGCGTGCCGTTGAGCTTCCCGGGCGGCAGGGCGTCCAGGGTGGCCCGGGCATGGGCCAGTCCGGCCGCCTTGTCACCGGCCCGGGTCAGCATGAGCCCCGTGTGCAGTTCCAGGTGCGCGACGAAGCGCGGCAGCTTCTCCGGCAGTTCACGGCGGGCCTCCTCCTGGGCCTGCAGGGCGCGCCGTTCGTCGCCGACCCGGGCCGAGAGCAGCGACAGGAAGCCGTTCATGCGCCAGGCGGGAATGGCGTAGTCGCTCACGCCCTCGGAGCGGCCGGCGGCGGCAGCGGAGGCGTCGAAGAGCCGGCGTCCGCGGTCGGCCAGCCGGAGCGCCGTGGCCTTGTCGCCGCGGATCGCCGCCGTGTACGCCTTGCCCAGGGTGGCGCCCAGCAGCCCCGCGGAGGGCCTGTCGGTGAGGGCCATGGCCTGATCGGCCAGCACCCCGGCGAGGCCCAGGGACGTGCCCCCGTAGCCCAGGGACAGCGCGGCCCGGCCGCGCACCCAGACGCGGGTGTCGCGGTCCCCCGACCGGTCCGCGGCCTCGGCCGCCGTCCGGAACCAGCTGACGGCCTGCGCCTGCTCGGCCCGGGAGAAGGTCGTGGCGTAGAGGGTCATCAGGCGGGCTGCGACGGCCCACATGGGCGGATCGTCGAGCTGCTGCTGCACGACGACCAGGTCCCCCGCGACCCGGTGCTGGATGTCGGCCGCCCCCAGCGACATGTAGTCGGAGCCGTACGCCGCGAGCTTGGCCTCCCACTCCTCCGACGACGGCCCACCCCGCAGCCGGACCGCGAAGCCCGTGCTCAACAGGCCGGCGGTCACCGCGGGCGCCGCGACGGTGGCGGCGGCGTTCGACCGCACCGGCTGCCCCGGACGTCCGGCCACCCCCTCCAGCACCTCCAGCGGCACGTCCAGCACCGTGGACAGGCAGCGCAGATAGAACGGCCCCGGCCGGACCTTCGCACGTTCCCAGCCGCTGATGTACTCCCGCGTGAGGCTTGCCGAACAAGCGTCGTTGATCTCCGACGCCAGCCTGCCCTGGCTCCACCCCCGTGCCGTGCGCAGGTCTCTGATCAGCTCTCCAATCAACACAGACCCCATCTTGCCCGCCGATATGCCACTACAGATGCCACTACCGGCTCCTCGTGAGCTGGGAGAAAGTGGTCCCGACCGCAGATCGGGCCCGGATGTGCAACGGGGGGCGCATCCGGGGCCGACGCGCGAAACGGGCAGGGAGCTGTCGGGCCGGGGGGACCGGCTCGGGGGGGGGAGCTCCCGGCCCGAGGGGGACCATCGGGGGGGAAACCAGGGGGAATCCCGGATCCGGGGGGATCCGGGGGGATCCGGGATCCGGGGGGGGGATCCGGGCCCGGCGCCCCCGCCCTCCCGGCAGACTTTCGTCAGAAGCCCGCCGCGGCGATGATCCGGCCGACCACGGGGTTCTGCGCCTCGCCCTTCGCATCGGCGGCATTGACCGAGTGGACGAGCGTGCGGGAGAGGTCCCTGGTGGCACCGAAGCCGTTGAGGTACCCGTACCGCCCACCGGTCTTGCCCCACACCACGGTGTCACCGATCTCGATGCGGCTCATGCCGCTGGTGTGGGTGGCCTTTCCGCCCTCGTACGACGGGACGCCGGGAACGGTGAACCTGACCGCGCTCCGGTGATTACCCGACAAAGGCGGTGCGGAGAATGTCGGGTGATCGGGGCAGGTGTCGCTGCACGATGGGGGCATGGAT
>NZ_BMVB01000037.1 GCF_014650495.1 Streptomyces cinnamoneus
CGCCCGGCTGCACGCGGTGACCGGTGCGTACGCCATGCCCGTCGAGCTGTTCCGGCCGCGCCTGGATCCCGGCGCGGGCGTGCGGGGCGTGTCGTCGGCGTCCGGACGGCGGGCGGCGGGGGCGGTGAGGCCGGACATGTAGCCGGTGGCGGAGTGGGTGCGCGCGGCGGGCGCGGCGGGCGCGGCGCCCGGCGTCCGGTCGCGCTGGGCGCCGATGACGCCCCAGCCGAGGACGGGGTCGCGCTGCTCGGGGTGGCCGGAGCGGGCGGAGGGGCGGGCCGCCTCCTCCTGGCCGAAGCCGGCGCCCGGGCCGGCGCCCGAGCCGAGGCCCGCGCTGTAGCCGGCGTCGTAGTCGGGGCCGAACCCGGCGTCGTAGCCGGGGACGCCGGCGTCGTAGCCGGGGGCGAATCCGGCGTCGAAGTCCGCCGCGAGCTCCGCGGCGTCGGTGCCGGAGGCGGCGCCGCGCCGGCGCCCGCTGCCCGGGCCGGGCACCGGGGTCACCGCCTCGGGGGCGCGGCCGTGCGCGGTGGGCCCCTGGCCCTCCGGGGCGCGGCGGCGGCCCGTACCGGAGGCGGCAGCGGCGGACCCGAAGCGGGCCCGGTCGGCGCGTGCGCTGTGTTTACCCACGGGGCGGGGCGCTCCGTTCCGGTGTCGTGGCGGTGTCCGCGAGCAGTTCCCGGAAGGCGCGAGCCACCACGTCCGGGTCCTCCATCATCGCGACATGACCCGCCTGGAGAAGCGTCAGCAGCCGCGAGTCGCGGAATGCCTTGCTCGCACGGTGGGCCATGCGGAGGGAGACGAGCTGGTCGCGCGCTCCGTACACGAGCAGAGTAGGGGCAAGGACCTTCTCCGCCTGACGCCACAGCGAATGCTGTCCGCCGAGTGTGTACGCGTCGACGATGCCGCGGGCCGAGCGGGCCATGACGTCCCAGAAGTAGGGGAGCTCCAGCCTGCGCTCGTACTCGGCGACCGCGAGGGCGAACCCTTCGGGCGTCACCTGGGCGGGGTCGCCGTAGCACAGGGCGAGCACCTCGCGGGTGCGGCGTTCGGGCGTCCAGTCCTTGGTGGCCCGGGCGAAGAGGGAGACGACGCCGGGCACGGCGAGCAGGGCGGTGGGCACCGCCGTGCGCTGGGGCCGCAGCTCCGGCAGGGCGGGCGAGACGAGGGTGAGCGTGCGGACGAGGTCCGGACGGACGGCGGCCACGCGGGTGGCGACGGCGCCGCCCATGGAGTTGCCGATGAGGTGGACGGGGCCGCGGGCGGTGGCGTCGAGGTAGCGGATGACCACGCGCGCGTACCCGGTGATGGAGTAGTCGCCGTCCTCGGGCGGCGGCGCGTCCCCGAAGCCGGGCAGGTCCAGGGCTTCACAGTCGACGAGACCCGCGAGCCGCTCCATCAGCTCGGACCAGTTCTGCGAGGACCCGCCGAGGCCGTGCAGGCACAGGGCGGCCGGCAGCGTGCCCGGGCCACCGGCGGGCGGGCGGGAGCGCACGGTCAGCGTGATCCCGGGCAGGGCCACCGTGCGCAGCTCCTCCCCCGCGCTGACCCGCGAGGAGCGCGTGGGTGGCACCACGGGCACGGCGCGGGCATCCGGCGACTCGGTCGAAGACATGCGGGCAATGTTACGAGACGATCACGCCCGAACCTTTGTGGCGGCGGTCACAGATCGCCTGGCGGTCGCCAGCCCCGTCTCCTAGGCTGCAAGCAGGTGTATGAAGGAGTACAGGGCGTCATCCCGGATACCGGAAAGGGATCCCGTATGCCTGTCGACCCGACCGACCCCGATACCTTCGAGGACGAGGACGAGGACGCCGTCGTGATCACCACCGACGCGGAGGCGCCGGAGGCGGATGCCGCCGAGCAGCACGCCGACCTCGCTCCACAGCGCGACGACCGGCTGGAGCACATCGACCGCGACTCGGCCAACGAGGCGGACCGCGCCGAGCAGGCGCGGGTGGTGGAACTGGACGAGGACGACTACCGCTGACCCTCCTGCAGCGGCCGGACCGGGCGTACTGCCTGGATTGGGGGTTTTGTCGACTTCCCACAGCGTCCGGTCCGTGAAATTCTCCGCTCCGACCACGCACGGCCCGGTTACCCAAAAGTACGATGGCGGGCGCGGTGCACACCGTGCACGGAACGAACATGGGAGGCGGCGTGACAGCCATCGAGCAGACCGAGGCGCGCCCGCGGGGCACGCGCCTGCCGCGCCGAGCCCGACGCAACCAGCTCCTGGGCGCCGCCCAGGAGGTCTTCGTGGCGCAGGGGTACCACGCCGCGGCGATGGACGACATCGCCGAGCGCGCGGGCGTCAGCAAGCCGGTGCTCTACCAGCACTTCCCCGGCAAGCTGGACCTCTACCTGGCGCTGCTGGACCAGCACTGCGAGAACCTCCTGCAGGCCGTCCGCACCGCACTCGCCTCCACCTCCGAGAACAAGCTGCGCGTGGCGGCCACCATGGACGCCTACTTCGCGTACGTCGAGGACGAGGGCGGCGCCTTCCGCCTGGTCTTCGAGTCCGACCTGACCAACGAGCCGGCCGTGCGCGAGCGCGTCGAGCGGGTCTCGCTGGAGTGCGCCGAGGCGATCAGCGACGTGGTCGCCGAGGACACCGGCCTGTCGAAGGACGAGGCCATGCTGCTGGCCGTGGGCCTGGGCGGCGTCTCCCAGGTCGTCGCCCGCTACTGGCTCTCCAGCGAGAGCGCCGTCCCGCGGGAGACGGCGGTCCAGCTGCTGACGTCGCTGGCCTGGCGCGGCATCGCCGGCTTCCCGAAGGTCGCGCACGAGCAGCACTGAGCCGCTCCGGCCGCCGCTCCGCGCGGCGGCCGCGGCGGTGTTCGCTGCGAGCGTGCGGGCGGGGGCCCGGCTCGCCCCCGTACCGGGCTAATGTGTGGAACGTACGGCGCGGCTGGCCGCGCACCCCGTCCCGGGGCTTCGCCACGGGGACCGCAACCTTCGGAGGGACAGACCGTGGAGGTCAAGATCGGCGTGCAGCACGCGCCCCGCGAGATCGTTCTGGAGAGCGGGCTGGCTGCCGAGGAAGTAGAGCGCGCGGTGGCCGATGCGCTCGCCGGCAAGGCACAGCTGCTGAGCCTGGTGGACGACCGTGGCCGCAAGGTGCTGGTCCCGGCCGACCGGCTGGCGTACGTCGAGATCGGCGAGCCGACCGTCCGGAAGGTCGGATTCGGCGCGATGTGATCGCGCGATGATCGTGTGAGGTCCGGCTCCGGCCGGACGCGAACGGCGGGGCCCCGGTGCGAAATTCACCGGGGCTCCGCCGTTGTCGTAGGTGCGGGTCGTGTGTGACTGTCGTACGTGACGCCGGACCGGTGACGAGGGTTGCCCGGGTCGGCCATGGGGTAAGACCGCTACGACCGATTTGCACCCCCTGCTTCTCGGCCACCTCATGGGAGGGAATGAGCATGATCCTCTGGGAAGCGCTCGGCTCGGTCCTGATCGGCCTCGCCGTCTCCTACGGAGCCCTGCGCTGGCTTCCCACGCGCTACGGACAGTTCCGCTCCCGCGCGCTCACCCTGGCCACCGGACCGGTCGCCGCGCTGTTCGGCGCGCTGCTGGCCCATTCGGTGCTCGGGCCGGGCCACGCCGTCGCCATCCTGACGGTGTCCCTGGGCGTGGCCGTGGCGCTGCTCTCCCTCCTGCTGCGCCCGGCCGGCCGGGCCCGCCGATCAGCCACGGCTTGAGGCGGGCCCGCCGGAATCCGCCGGTGGGCGGTGTCGCGACCGCGTCAGGCCGCCAGGCCCAGCGCGGCCATCCGCTTGGTGTGCGCCTCGGTGATCCGCGAGAACATCTTGCCGACCTCCGCCAGGTCGAAGCCGTCGGCCACGCCGCCCACCAGCATCGTGGACAGCGCGTCACGGTCCGCCACCACGCGCTGCGCCTGGGAGAGCGCCTCGCCCATCAGCCGCCGGGCCCACAGCGCGAGCCGCCCGCCCACACGCGGCTCGGCCTCGATCGCGGCACGGACCTTCTCGACCGCGAACGACGCGTGGCCGGTGTCGTCGAGCACGGTGAGCACCAGCGCGCGGGTGTCGGAGTCCAGGCGGGCCGCGACCTCGCGGTAGAAGTCGCTGGCGATCGAGTCGCCCACGTACGCCTTGACGAGGCCCTCCAGCCAGTCCGAGGGCGCGGTCTGGCGGTGGAACTCGTCCAGCGCCGCCGCGAAGGGCTCCATGGCGGCGGTCGGCGGGGCGTCGATGGCCTCCAGGCGGTCCCGCAGCCGCTGGAAGTGCTGGAACTCTGCCGCGGCCATCTTGGCCAGAGCGGCCTTGTCGTCGAGGGAGGGGGCCAGCTTGGCGTCCTCCGCGAGCCGCTCGAAGGCGGCCAGCTCGCCGTAGGCGAGGGCGCCGAGCAGGTCCACGACGGCCGCCCGGTACTGCGGGTCGGCGGAGGCGTGGGCCCAGTCCTGGGCGGCGATCCCGGTGTGCTCGCCGGCCGTGGTGGTGCCGGTCTCGGTGGCGTTCTCTGGCGTGTCGGGCGTCTCCATGCAGCGAACGATAGCCCGCCGTGCGACACGACGAACCCCCTGGTCAGACAGTTCATCCTGATCCGGACACGCGATTGTCCGGACACACATGCGCCTTTCCGGGGTACAGTGCTAATAGGCCAGCCGAGTATTCGGCGGGCCGAACTCATGCTGTGTCTTCTGGAGGCGCGTCTTCAGGACTGCAGCGGATGCCCGGTCGGTGGCCCGATCGGCTTCCACAAAACCGACCGCCCTCCGCGCGGTACGTACGGGACGTACGCACACCAGGAGGGATCCGCTCGCGGCACGTGTGCACGAGCGAAGGCAGTGGTCCCGCGCCACCCGGCAGCCACCGGCAGCCGGCAGCACTACTGGCGCGGTCCGTACGAGCCCTCGTACGACCCCCTTCGCCGCCTCGCGCCGCGTCTCACAGAAGAGGCAAGATTCTGTCCACTTTCCGAGACCTCGGGATTCTGTCCGAAACCGCCGAAGCGCTCGAAGCCGTCGGCATCGTGAATCCGTTCCCCATCCAGGAGATGACGCTCCCCGTCGCCCTCTCGGGCTCCGACGTCATCGGCCAGGCCAAGACCGGCACCGGCAAGACGCTGGGCTTCGGTCTGCCCCTCCTGGAGCGCGTCGTCGTCCCCGCGGACGTCGAGGCCGGCCGGGCCCAGCCCGAGCAGCTGACCGACGCCCCGCAGGCACTGGTCGTCGTCCCCACCCGCGAGCTCTGCCAGCAGGTCACCAACGACCTGCTGACCGCCGGCAAGGTCCGCAACGTCCGCGTCCAGGCCATTTACGGCGGACGTGCGTACGAGCCCCAGGTCGAGGCGCTCAAGAAGGGCGTCGACGTGATCGTCGGCACCCCCGGCCGCCTGCTGGACCTCGCCGGCCAGAAGAAGCTCAGCCTCGCGCACGTCAAGGCCCTCGTCCTGGACGAGGCCGACGAAATGCTCGACCTCGGCTTCCTGCCCGACGTGGAGCGCATCATCACGATGCTCCCCGCCAAGCGGCAGACCATGCTCTTCTCGGCCACCATGCCGGGCGCGGTCATCTCGCTCGCCCGCCGCTACATGTCGCAGCCCACGCACATCCGCGCCACCTCGCCGGACGACCAGGGCCAGACGCACGCCAACATCGCCCAGCACGTCTTCCGCGCCCACAACATGGACAAGCCGGAGATGGTCGCCCGCATCCTGCAGGCCGAGGGCCGCAACCGCGCGATGATCTTCTGCCGCACGAAGCGGACGGCTGCGGACATCGCCGAACAGCTCACCCGTCGCGGCTTCGCCTCCGGCGCGGTCCACGGCGACCTCGGCCAGGGCGCCCGCGAGCAGGCGCTGCGCGCCTTCCGCAACGGCAAGGTCGACGTCCTCGTCTGCACGGACGTCGCCGCGCGCGGCATCGACGTGGACGACGTCACGCACGTGGTCAATTACCAGTCCCCCGAGGACGAGAAGACCTACCTGCACCGCATCGGCCGCACCGGCCGCGCCGGCAAGTCGGGTACGGCCGTCACGCTGGTCGACTGGGACGACATCCCCCGCTGGAAGCTCATCAACAAGGCGCTGGACCTCCCGTTCGACGAGCCGGAGGAGACGTACTCCACGTCCCCGCACCTGTACGAGGCGCTGAGCATCCCCGCCGGCACCAAGGGCATCCTGCCGCGCTCCGAGCGGACGCTCGCCGGCCTCGCGGCCGAGGAGATCGAGGACCTCGGCGAGCCGGGCGGCCGCGGACGCGGCCGGGACGCCCGCCGCGGTGGCCGCGACCGTGTGGAGGAGGAGCGTCCGGCCCGTACGCGCACCCCGCGCCAGCGCCGCCGCACCCGCAACGGTGAGCCGGTGTCCGCCGAGGCCGCGCCGGCCGCCGGTTCCGGCACCGTCTCCGACGCACCGGCCGCCGTCCGCTCCGACGCCCCGGAGACGCCGGCCCGTCCGCGGCGCCGCCGTCGCACGCGGGGCGGTGCGGGAACGGCTCCGGCCGTCGCCGCCACGCCCGTGACCGAGCAGGCCCCCGCGGCCGCCGAGCCGGAGGCTCCGGCCCGTTCGCGGCGTCGCCGCACGCGTGGCGCGTCGGGGACGACCGCCGCGGCGAGCGTCGTCGCCGCCGCCACGGAGGTCGTCGAGGCCGCCGAGGCTGTGATCGCGTCCGTGCCGGCCGCCCGTGCGGCGGAGCCCGAGGTGACGGTCGAGGCCGTGGAGACGGTCGTCGAGACCAAGCCGAAGCGGACCCGCGCGGCCGCCAAGAAGGCCGTCGAGACGGTCGAGGCCACGGAGACGGTCGAGGCCGTCGAGGTCGCCGAGACGAAGCCGAAGCGCACCCGCACGGCCAAGAAGGCCGCCGCCGCGCCGGTCGCCGAAGCCGTCGCCGAGGTCGAGGCCGAGGTCAAGCCCAAGCGCACCCGCACGGCTGCGAAGAAGGCCGCCGAGGTCGTCGAGACCGCGGAGACCGCCGAGGCGAAGCCGAAGCGCACCCGCACGGCCGCCAAGAAGGCCGTCGAGACCACCGAGGTCGCGGAGGTCGACGAGGCTGCTGAGGCGAAGCCGAAGCGCACCCGGGCCAAGAAGGCCGTCGAGACGGTCGAGGCCACGGAGACCGTCGAGGCTGCTGAGGCCAAGCCGAAGCGCACCCGCGCCACGGCCAAGAAGGCCGCCGCCGCGCCCGTCGCCGAAGCCGTCGCCGAGGTCAAGCCCAAGCGCACCCGCACGGCCGCCAAGAAGGCCGCCGAGGTCGCGGAGACCGCCGAGGCTGCTGAGGCCAAGCCCAAGCGCACCCGCACCGCTGCCAAGAAGGCTGCTGCCGCGCCGGAGGCCGTGGACGGCACCGAGGTCAAGCCCAAGCGCACCCGCGCCACGGCCAAGAAGGCCGCCGCCGCGCCCGTCGCCGAGGGCGAGGCCGAGGCCAAGCCCAAGCGCACCCGCACCGCTGCCAAGAAGGCTGCTGCCGCGCCGGAGGCCGTGGACGGCACCGAGGTCAAGCCCAAGCGGACGCGCACGGTCAAGAAGGCCGCCGCCGCGCCCGTCGCCGAGGGCGAGGCCGAGGCCAAGCCGAAGCGCACCCGCACGGCTACGAAGAAGGCCGCCGAGGCGTAAGCCTCTGCAACGCCGCTGCCCGGGCCGTTCAGGCCCGGGCAGCGGCGTTTTCCGTGCGCGAACCCCTGCCCCCGCCCGCCGTGGCGCGATCCGCGCCCCCACGGGCCCCGCGGGCCCGGCGGCGGCCGGACGCCGCGTTAGCCTCGTTCCCATGAGCAAGCCGCCCTTCCTCACGCTGCCCCCGTGCGCACGCGCGTACCGTCTCACCACCGGGCGGGGGGAGTTCGCCGTCCACGACGCCCGGCCCGCCGGGGCGCCGCGCGGGACGGTGCTGCTCGTGCCGGGCTTCACCGGCAGCAAGGAGGACTTCATCGCGCTGCTGGAGCCGCTGGCGGAGGCCGGGTACCGGGCCGTGGCCGTGGACGGGCGCGGGCAGCACGAGAGCCCGGGGCCGCGGGACGAAGCCGCCTATGCGCAGGAGGAATTGGCGCGCGACGTCCATGCCCAGGCCGCGGCCCTCGGCGGCGACGGCGTGCACCTGCTCGGCCACTCCCTGGGCGGCCTGATCACACGGGCCGCCGTGCTCGCCGACCCCTCACCGTTCCGTTCGCTGACGGTGATGAGCAGCGGTCCGGGGGCGATCTCCCCGTCGCAGCAGGCCCGTACCCGCCTCCTGATCGAAGCGCTGGGCGTGCTGGGCATGGAGGACGTGTGGCAGGAGATGCAGCGGGAGAACACGGCCTCCGCGGAGAGCGCCGAGAACGCCTCCGTCGCCGGCACGCCGCCGGAGCTCGCCGCGTTCCTGTACCGCCGCTGGATGGGCACCGTTCCCGAGCAACTCATGGCGACCGGACGCCAGTTGACCAAGGAGCCGGACCGGACGGCCGAGCTGGCGGAGGTGCCGCTGCCCAAGCACGTCGTCTCGGGGGCGCTGGACTACGCCTGGCCCGTCCCGGAGATCGACGCGATGGCGAAGGAGCTGTCCGCGCAGCGCACGGTCGTCCGGGGTGCGGGCCACTCCCCCAACGCCGAGCGGCCCGCCGAGACGGCGGAGGCCCTCCTGCGCTTCTGGAACCTCGTCCGGCAGCCCTGGGGCGCGTCCCAGCCCCCGGGTCCTAGCAGCCCGACTTCTCCGTCACCGTGAACAGGGCGCCCTCCCTGTCCCGCAGCGTCGCCTCCCGCCCGGCCCGGGAGTGGGTGGGCTCGGAGACGACGGCGCCGCCGGAGCCGAGGGCCGCCTCCACGGCCTTCTCGACGTCGTCGACGCGGAAGTACACGTGCCAGCGCGGCCGGATGCGCGGGTCCGGGTCGGCCTCGACGGCGCCGCCGCGGATGCAGGCGACGGTGCGGCCGCCCGAGCGGACGATGACGGCGTCGTCCTCGTAGCGGACCTCGCAGCGGTCGGGCCGGTCGACGGTCCAGTCGAAGATCTCGCCGTAGAACATGGCGGCGGCGAAGGCGTCCCGGGTGCGCAGCTCCAGCCAGGCGGGGGCGGCGCCGGCGCCGATGCGCCAGCCCGGCAGGTTCTTGCCCTCCCAGATGCCGAAGACCGCTCCTGCCGAGTCCGCGGCGAGGACGACGCGGCCGTTGCCGACGGCGAGCGGGCCGACGGCGACGGTGCCGCCGCGCTCACGGACCCGTGAGGCCACCACGTCGGCGTCCGCGACGGCGAAGTAGGAGGTCCAGGAGGCGGCGATGCCCATGGAACGGGCCGCGTCGCTGAGGCCGGCCACGGGCTTGCCGTCGGAGAGCGCCACGGAGAAGCCCTCGCCGAACGATCCGGCGCGGAAGGTCCAGCCCAGCACGGCGCCGTAGAAGTCGTGGGCGGTGGCGAGGTCCGCGGTCAGCAGGCTCACCCAGCAGGGCTGCCCCAGCCCCGCACCGTCGGAGGCCGACATGGCCGATCGCCTCGTTTCTGTTCCGGGTCCTGCGGTGTCGGGAGGCCGGCCGGGCCGTGCCGCGGCCGCCCCCTGTCAGGGTTCCACTCGCCGCGCGCGAGCGCATTCCGGCGCGCGCGCAGGCCGCCCAGTTCCTCGTGCGCACAACCCGGTCGGCACCGGTGACGGCCACCCCTTCCCCGGCAGTGATTAGCCACGTTAAAAATTTCTTTAGCGTAGGGAATGTTTGCACTACGCGTTGCGTTGGACACGTATGCAACGCGCACGGCACCGTCGCCGCGCGCGTCACTGTTCACAGTTCTCCGCAGGAGGATCAGACGAAGGGAGAAGCCTTGCGCTTCGAAATCATGCGCCTGGACGACGTCGACGGCACGGCCGTCGACAGCACCGTCGTGGACGCCGCCTCCGTCAACCGGATCGTGCAGCAGGCCGCCTCGATCGGCCAGCGCATCTACATCCGCCCGGCCGACTCGACGGCCCGGTAACGCCCCTCGCGTCCGCGTACGCACCCGGATGCGCAACGCCCCCGTACGGACCTGCCGTACGGGGGCGTTCGTCGTGCCGGCCGGTGCCGGCCGCGCTCAGTGGGCGGCGATGACCTGGGTGATGCCATTGATGATCTGCTGGACGGCCAGCGCGGAGAGCATCATGCCCGCCAGGCGGGTCACCAGCACCACGCCACCGTCCTTGATCACGCGGATGATGTGCAGCGAGTTGCGCATGACCAGCCACAGCACGAGGTGAATGGCGGCGATCGCGCACCACACCGAGACCTGCGAGGCCAGGGAGTCGGCGTGCTGGACGGCGAGGATCACCGAGACGATCGCACCGGGCCCGGCCAGCAGCGGCATGCCCAGCGGTACGAGCGCGACGTTGACGTCCTTGGTCTGCGTCGGCTCCTCCGACTTGCCCGTCAGCAGGTCCAGCGCGATCAGCAGCAGGAGCAGACCTCCCGCGATCATGAGCGCCGGCGTGGTGATGTGCAGGTAGTCCAGGATCTGCTGGCCGCAGATGCCGAAGACGGTGATCACGCCGAAGGCGACCACCGCCGCCTGCCAGGCCATGCGCCGCTGGACCTTGGCGGGCCGGCCGGCGGTGAGCGCGAGGAAGATCGGCGTGATCCCGGGCGGGTCCATGATCACGAACAGGGTGAGGAAGAGCGAGCCGAAGACAGCGATGTCGAACACAGTGAGGGCCTTGCAGGAGTGGTGCGAGCAGGAGCGGGACAGCGGGAGAGAAGAACGGGGGAACGGGGCTCTGCGGAGCGGAGGAGGCGGGCCCGTACGTCCGTCCACCGCGGGGTCCGCGGAAACGACGACAAGGGCCTACGAACAGCGTCACCCGTACGAGGGCATGGGTACGGGTGCGGGGTGAGGGGCGGTCAGCCGCCGGCGCCCGGGACGGGGAACGCGCCCGTCGCGCGGCGCGTGATCTCGCCGTAGATTTCCGGGTCGGTGGTGTACTCGCCGAGGCGGCACGTCTTGCGGCTGCCGTGGTAGTCGCTGGAGCCGGTCGTCAGCAGGCCGAGCTCGGCGGCGAGGCCGCGCAGCCGGGCCCGGGTGGGGGCGTCGTGGTCCATGTGGTCCACCTCGACGCCGTCCAGGCCGGCCGAGGCCAGCTCGGCTATCTGGGCCTCCGAGACGCAGCGGCCGCGGTGCAGGGCCAGCGGGTGCGCGAGCACGGTGACGCCGCCGGCCGCCTTGACCAGGCGGATGGCGTCGAAGGGGTCGAGTTCGTGCTTCTCGACGAAGGCGCGGCCGTCACCGGCGAGCCACTCGGCGGTGAAGGCGTCGGAGACGGTGTCGATCACGCCGAGCTCGACCATGGCGGCGGCGACGTGCGGCCGGCCCACGGCTCCGCCCGCGGCGATCTGCGCCACGCGCTCCCAGGTGACGGGGACGCCGAGCTCGTTGAGCTTGCCGACCATGGCCCGGGCGCGGGGGGTGCGGTCGTCGCGGACCAGCTCCCGCTCGCGCGCCAGCTCCGGCTCGGCCGCATCGAAGAGGTAGGCCAGCATGTGGACGCTGAAGCCGTCCGGGCCGTCGAAGCGGCACGACAGCTCGGCGCCGGTCACCAGGGTGAGCCCGGCCGGAAGGGCCGCGACGGCCTCGGCGTGGCCGCCGACCCCGTCGTGGTCGGTCAGCGCGACGACGTCCAGCCCCGCGGCGGCCGCGTTGCGAACCAGCTCGGCGGGGGTGTCCGTACCGTCCGAGGCCGTGGAGTGGGTGTGCAGGTCGATGCGCACGGCACGGCTCCCAACGGCGTGTGGAACGGACAGGACCGGTTCAGGATAACTGTCGTACGAACGTGACCCGGCGCGCCGGAGCGCACACCGCGCGTTGGCCGGAACCGGCCGGCCTCAGGGCGCCAGGACGCGGGGCGACAGCGCACCGCAGGGCAGCAGGTCCACCTCGGCCCCGGCGTCCCGCAGGTCCGTGAGCACCAGCTCGTCGTACATCAGCAGGCCCGAGCGCTCCGGCCAGACGATCGCCCACAGCCACAGTCCGCGGGCCTCGCCCGCGAAGACGGCCCGGTCGCCGGGGGCGTTGTCGACGTGCCACAGGGGGGTGGGGCGGCCGGCCGCGTGGACCTTGGCGTGCGGCGAGCGGTCGACGCGGAGGTAGGGGCCGGGGTCGGGGCCGTCGATGCCGGCGTAGCGCGCGCCGAGGCCGACGCCGAGCTCCTCCGCCACGAGCAGCAGCTCGCCGGGGCCGCCGAGCGGGCTGGGCCCGGAGCAGGCGACGGCCGTCGCCCGGCCGCCGCTGCGGTCGTCGCCCGCGTAGACGACGCCGGTGAAGAGCCAGCCGACGGGCAGCGGCCAGGGCATCCAGACCGGCACCCGGGCCCGGCGGACGGCGACGGCAAGCGCTTCGACGCTGGGCGGGACGACCGGCTGCAGAGGGTGCACGGTGCCGTGCACGGCGCACTGCCAGGAGTCGGCGAAGAGACCGGGCGCTCGCACCCGGCCACCGCACTTCGGGCAACTGGGTTCGCCCCTCATAGCCTCCAACGGTCCTACCAGGCCGCCCCCGCGTCAAGGACGATCACCCGTCCGGAGTCGACACCGGCACACCGTTCCGGCCTTCCGGCTCCCCGCCCTCGCGGGGCGCGGTCCGGCCCCCGTGATCAGGCCAGGGGAACCCCGGCACGCAGCGGGTCGCGCAGGTCCGTGCCGTGCCGCAGCCAGCGCTCCTCCAGGGCGGCCGCGCCCTGGACGCGCTTCCACGCGGCTTCGTTGGGGGTCATCGGCAGGAGGGGCAGGAAGCGCACGGGGTCCAGCGGTTCGTCCAGCTCCAGGTCCTCGACGATGCCGCCGGACTCCGCGACGAGCACGGAGGTGAAGGGCGCGCCCGGCCACAGCGGCTCGCCGGTGTCGAGGGAGGCGCCCGGCGCCACCACGACGCCCTCCACCTGCGGCGATGCGGCCAGCACGGCCAGGGGGCGGAGCACCTTGTCCGTGTCGGCCCGGCCGCGGCGCACCGACAGCAGCAGTTCGGCGCGGGGGCCGCGCAGCGGGTCGGCCACCATGGCCGTGGGGTCGGCCATCGGGTGGGCGGACATGCCGAGCGTGGCGTAGCGGACGACGTCGCCGGCGTCGTCGGCGGCAGTGAAGCGGAGGACTTCGATCCGGTCCGTGCCGAGGAAGGTCACCGCGGCGCGCGCGTCCGGCTCACCGAGAGCCATCACCAGCCGGGCCTCGACGAGTGCGAGAACGTCTGACATGCAGTGAGCATAGAACGCGTATCGAACGGGCAAAGGAGGGGCTTGACGCGCCGCACGGCTGCTAGCCTTGGTCTGCCTTGACCTCTGGTCAAGGCGTGACGATCGTCCCTCAGCGGGGACCGGCCGGAGGAGGTGGGGCTGCGGTGGATCCTAGTCGACCGTGCAGTACCGACAGTTCTCCCGTCTTCCCGCTCCGGACGCACGTCACCCCGTGATCTGAAGCCTTCCGCGCCCGGCCACCGTCGCCGGCACCACCTCCGGAAGTCCTTCCACGCCCGCAGCACTTGACGGAAGAGCGCCTGCCTCTCGCTTTGTTCCGTGTTCTCTGCGAAGTTCTCCGCGAACTGCCGTCAGTCCCGCGCACCGCACGAAGCGCCGCCCGATTTGCGGACGTATCCCTCACCCGGCCCCCGGGACCGAGGGCGCCACCACGTCTACGTTTCAGGCAGCGTTGCGCCAAGCGCCCCGCACTGGCGGCCGGCCCGTGAAGGAGCCAGCCATGTCGATGATCCGTGACCTGCGTGCCGCCGTCCGCCCCGCCCTGCGCCGGGTGCCCGTCCAGGGCGGCGGCTACGACCCCACCCGCGACCCCTCGGCCAACAGCGCCGTCGTGGACTGCGCCGTCTACCGCGACGGCAAGCGCGCGAGCGACCACGTCAGCCCGGCCGAGGCCATGCGCCGGGTGCGGGCCGAGGGCGGCTTCGCGTGGATCGGGCTGCACGAGCCCGCGGAGCACGAGTTCGCCGGGATAGCGCGGGAGTTCGGGCTGCACCCGCTGGCCGTCGAGGACGCGGTCCACGCCCACCAGCGGCCCAAGCTGGAGCGCTACGACGACACGCTCTTCACGGTCTTCAAGACCATCCACTACGTCGAGCACGCCGAACTGACCGCCACCAGCGAGGTGGTGGAGACCGGCGAGGTGATGTGCTTCACCGGCCCGGACTTCATCATCACCGTCCGGCACGGCGGCCAGGGCTCGCTGCGCGCGCTGCGCCACCGGCTCCAGGACGACCCCCAGCTGCTCGGCCGGGGCCCCTCGGCCGTCCTGCACGCCATCGCCGACCAGGTCGTCGACGGCTACATAGCCGTGGCCGACGCCGTCCAGGACGACATCGACGAGGTCGAGATCGACGTCTTCTCCGACCCCGGCAAGGGCAGCCGGCGCGGCGGCGACGCGGGCCGCATCTACCAGCTCAAGCGGGAAGTGCTCGAATTCAAGCGGGCGGTCACGCCGCTCATACGGCCGATGCAGCTGCTGAGCGAGCGGCCGATGCGGCTGGTCGAGCCGGACGTCCAGAAGTACTTCCGCGACGTCGCCGACCACCTCGTGCGCGTGCACGAGCAGGTGGTCTCCTTCGACGACCTGCTCAACTCCATCCTCCAGGCCAACCTCGCGCAGGCGTCCGTCGCCCAGAACGAGGACATGCGCAAGATCACGTCCTGGGCGGCCATCTTCGCCGTGCCCACGATGATCGCCGGGATCTACGGCATGAACTTCGACCACATGCCGGAGCTGCACTGGAAGTACGGCTATCCGGCGGTCATGGTCGTCACGGTCGCCATCTGTGTGACGATCCACCGCGGCTTCAAGCGCAACGGCTGGCTCTGAGGGGCCGGTCCGGCCCGCCGGACGGGCCCTGGGCCCGCTAGACCCCGGTCTCCGGCAGGGCGGTCTCCTTGCGGCGGTCCCCCATGATGACCAGGGTCAGGCCCGCCATGATCACCGCGAGGGCGGGGTAGGCCACCGCCGGCGGCTGCTGGCCCAGCCACACGGCCGCGATCAGGGCCGCGCCCGGCGTCTCCAGCAGGATCGCCGTCGAGGTGACGGACGGGCCGAGGCCCTTGACCACCCTGTTGATCAGCGAGTGGCCGAGCAGCTGCGCGGTGACGGTCAGAAGGGCCAGCTTGAGCCAGGTCTCCCCGTCGTACCCGCCGAGCCGGACGCCACCGGCCAGGCAGGCGGCGAGGAGCAGCACGGTCGTGGTGGCGTAGCAGACGTACGTGTACGCGAGCGTGCCCACCGTGCGCCGCACCTCGGCGCCCAGCAGCACGTAGCCGGCCGCGGCCATGCCGCCCGCCAGGGCGAGCGCGTCGCCGGCCAGGGCGCGCGCGGAAAGGGAGAGGTCCACGCCGGTGAGGATCACTACGCCGAGGAAGGCGAGCCCGGTGCCGGCCCAGACGAGCGCGGGCGGTCGGTGGCCGCGCAGGCGCAGCAGCAGTGTGGTCCAGATGGGGGTGGTGGTGACCAGCGCGGTCGAGGACGCCACGGAGGTCATGTGCAGGCTCGGCAGCCACACCGCGAAGTGCAGGGCCAGCAGCGCCCCCGCGGCGACGGCCAGGAGCAGCGCCCGGCGGCCCATGCCGCGCAGCTCGGCGCGGTGGCGCAGCAGGGCGAGCGGGGTGAGGGCGCCGACGGCCATGGCGTTGCGCCAGAAGGCGATGGCGAGGGCCGGGGCGGCGGTCGCGGCGATGAGGGGCGCGGAGAGGGAGACTCCGGCGACGGCTATCGCGAGGAGGGCCAGTTCCGTGCGGACGGATACGGGGGCGGCGTTCTCGGGACCGGCGGGCCGGGCGGGGGCCGGTCTCGCGTCGCGACGGGCAGGGGCAGCACTCACGCGACCAGCCTAGGCCGCGCGCATAAAGTAGGCGCATGACGATGACGCAGGCGCTGATCGAAGAGGCCACGAAGAAGTCGGGGCTCATCTGGGTGCAGGGGCCGTCCGGGCCCAGCCGCGCGCTGTGGCACGTCTGGCACGAGGGCGCCGCCCACGTCGTCGGCGGCCCGGGCGAGCAGCCGGTGGACGCGCTGGCCCTCACGGACGGCGCGACGGCGACCGTCACGGTCCGCAGCAAGGACAAGGGCGGCCGGATCGTCGCCTGGACCGCGACCGTGAGCGAGCTCGCGCCGCGCGGCGAGGAGTGGACGGCGGCGGTGGCCGAGCTCAAGGGCAAGCGGCTGAACGCGCCGGACGCGGAGCAGCTGGAGGAGCGCTGGGCCCGCGAGTGCCGGGTGCTGCGCCTGGCGCCGACGGGCACGTCGGAGGACCTGCCCTCGGATTCCCTGGCGGCCGTCCCCCTGCCGACCCCGGCGACGACGCGCCACCCGATGCCGGCCGCCCTGCCGCGCCTGCTCCGCCGCGGCCGCAAGGCCCGCCAGGCGTAGCCCGAGGGGCGCAGGACGCGCCCTAGCCCCCGCTGGGGATGTGCAGCTGCTTGCCGTAGTCGACCGTCTGTTCCTTGGCGGGGACGGCGAGGGCGAAGTCCTTGCCCCAGCCGTCGAGCTCCAGCTGGCCGGCGCCGCCCGCGCGCTGGACGCGCAGCGGGTAGGGGGTGCCGGCGAGGGAGACCTCCAGCGTGCCGCCGCTGCCGCCCGCGCCGGTGACGCGGATGGTGCGGACGCCGCCGACCGTGCCGTGCTCGCCGCGGGCGAGCTTGCCGTGCAGCCCGATGAGGCCGTCGAGGAGCACGTTCTTGTCGGTGAAGCCCTTGAGCTGCTGGTACGAGGGGTCGTCGGCCGGCACCTTGACGTACTTGTCGTCGAGCTTGCCGGCGGCGGCAGCCGCGTCCCCCTTGCCGGTCGCCGAGGGAGCGGCCGAGGGGGCCGCCGGCGCCGTCGCGGCGCCCCGGGCCCAGAAGCCCGCCGGTGCCTTGAGGTAGAGGTCGTCGCCCACCCGCAGCAGTTCGAAGGTGCTGGCGTTGGAGAGGGAGACCCGGCCCGTTCCGCCGTTCTTCTTCAGGCGCATGTCGATGCGGAACGTCCGGCCCTGGCTGACGACGTTCCCGGACAGGTGGACGGTTTCGGCGCCCTGCGCGGCGGCGCGGGCCTTGTCCTGGATGGCGGGGGCTTCGAGCTTGCCGACGCCGTTGGTCCCCGCGTCGGGGTCCTCGCTGCCGCCACAGGCGGTGAGCACCGCCGACAGGACGGTGCACAGCGCCCCCACAAGGGCCGCGTTACGGGTTCGCACCTCTGCTCCTGCCTCCTGTTACCGGTGGGACAGGCGGCAGCGTACCCGGGCCGCATGCGAGCGGAAGCCGGGAGTCCGTCCTGATTCCGTACAGAGCTCGTGGAGAGTCCGTACGGCCGTCTCTCCCGCGCCCGGCGAAGCCGGTCACGTTAGCCTGAATCGGACATCCTGCGAGCAGGGACGAGCAAGGAGGTGCGCGGCCGTGGCAGCAGGCGCTCCCCGGGTCTTCGTCTCGCACCTCTCGGGTGTTGCCGTGTTCGACCCCAACGGCGACCAGGTGGGCCGCGTGCGCGACGTCGTGGCGATGCTGCGCGTCGGCGGCCGGCCGCCGCGCGTGCTGGGGCTGGTCGTGGAGGTCGTCAGCCGGCGCCGGATCTTCATCCCCATGACGCGCGTCACCGGTGTGGAGTCCGGCCAGGTCATCACCACGGGCGTGGTCAACATGCGGCGCTTCGAGCAGCGCCCGACGGAGACGCTGGTCCTCGGCGAGCTCCTGGACCGCCGGGTGCGCCTGGTCGGCGTGGAGGGCGCGGAGGCCGAGGTTACCGTCCTCGACGTGTCGCTCACCCAGCTGCCGGCCCGCCGCGACTGGGAGATCGACAAGGTCTTCGTGCGCCGCGGCAAGGGCGGCGCCCTGCGCCGCAAGGGCGAGACCCTGACCGTGGAGTGGTCGGCCGTGACCGGCTTCTCGCTGGAGGAGCACGGGCAGGGCGCCGAGAACCTCCTGGCGACCTTCGAGCGGCTGCGCCCCGCCGACCTCGCCAACGTCCTGCACCACCTCTCCCCCAAGCGGCGGGCCGAGGTCGCGGCCGCCCTGGACGACGACCGGCTCGCGGACGTGCTGGAGGAGCTGCCGGAGGACGACCAGATCGAGATCCTCGGCAAGCTCAAGGAGGAGCGCGCCGCCGACGTGCTGGAGGCCATGGACCCCGACGACGCCGCCGACCTCCTCTCCGAGCTGCCCGAGGAGGAGAAGGAACGGCTGCTCACCCTCATGCAGCCGGACGACGCGGCCGACGTGCGCCGCCTCATGGCCTACGAGGAGCGCACCGCGGGCGGCCTGATGACCACCGAGCCGATCGTGCTGCGCCCGGACGCGACCGTCGCCGACGCCCTGGCCCGCGTCCGCAACCCCGACCTCTCCCCCGCGCTCGCCGCCCAGGTCTACGTCTGCCGGCCGCCCGACGAGACACCCACGGGCAAGTACTTGGGCACGGTGCACTTCCAGCGGTTGCTGCGTGACCCGCCGTTCACGCTCGTCGGCTCGCTCACCGACACCGATCTGCGGCCGCTGCCGCCGCACACCCCGCTGCCCGCGGTGACCAGCTACCTGGCCACGTACAACCTGGTGTCCGTGCCCGTCGTCGACGCGAGCGGCTCCCTGCTGGGCGTGGTGACCGTCGACGACGTCCTCGACCACCTGCTGCCCGACGACTGGCGGGAGACCGAGCTGCACCTGGGCGCGCTCGGCATGAGTGCGCTGCCGGAGGCCGCCGATGAGCCCTGAGCGCACCGAGCGCGGCGAGGTGCGGGAGCGGCCGGCCCCGCACGAGCGGCCGCACGGCCCGCCCCGGGTCCGGCTGGACCTGCCCCGGGTGAAGCGGCGCGGCTGGCTGCCGGAGTACGACCCGGAGGCGTTCGGCCGGACCTCGGAGCGCATCGCACGGTTCCTCGGCACCGGACGGTTCATCGTCTGGATGACGGTCGTCATCATCCTGTGGGTGGTGTGGAACACCACCGTCCCCGGGCACCTGCGGTTCGACCAGTACCCGTTCATCTTCCTGACCCTGATGCTGTCGCTGCAGGCGTCGTACGCGGCGCCGCTGATCCTGCTGGCGCAGAACCGGCAGGACGACCGCGACCGCGTCAACCTCGAACAGGACCGCAAGCAGAACGAGCGGTCCATCGCGGACACCGAGTACCTCACGCGGGAGATCGCGGCCCTGCGCATGGGCCTGGGCGAGGTCGCGACGCGCGACTGGATCCGCTCGGAGTTCCAGGAGCTGGTCAAGGAGATGGAACAGCGCCGCGTATTCCCGGAGGAGAGTGAGGAACGCGACCGCTGACGGGCCTTTCCGGAGGCCCCCTCCCGCGCCGTACCATCGTCCCTATGGCTACCGATACGAACGGAACGTCTCCGGGCGAGGACGCGATCCGCGCCGCGCTCGCGACGGTCAACGACCCCGAGATCCAGCGACCCATCACCGACCTGGGGATGGTCAAATCGGTGGAGATCGCGGCGGACGGTTCGGTCGCGGTGGCCGTCTACCTGACGGTGTCCGGCTGCCCCATGCGGGAGACGATCATCAGCCGGGTGACCGAGGCCGTCTCGCGCGTCGAGGGCGTCACGGGCGTCACCGTCGAGCTGGACGTGATGAGCGACGAGCAGCGGCGGGAGCTGGCGGCCTCCCTGCGCGGCGGCCAGGCCGAGCGCGAGGTGCCCTTCGCCAAGCCGGGCTCGCTCACCCGGGTCTACGCCGTCGCCTCCGGCAAGGGCGGCGTCGGCAAGTCCTCGGTGACGGTCAACCTGGCCGCGGCCATGGCGGCCGACGGCCTGAAGGTCGGCGTCGTCGACGCGGACATCTACGGCCACTCCGTGCCGCGGATGCTGGGCGCGGACGGCAAGCCCACCCAGGTCGAGAACATGATCATGCCGCCGTCGGCGAACGGTGTGAAGGTCATCTCCATCGGCATGTTCACCCCGGGCAACGCGCCGGTGGTCTGGCGCGGCCCGATGCTCCACCGCGCGCTACAGCAGTTCCTGGCGGACGTCTACTGGGGCGACCTGGACGTGCTGCTGCTGGACCTGCCGCCGGGCACCGGTGACATCGCGATCTCCGTGGCACAGCTGGTGCCGAACGCCGAGATCCTCGTCGTGACGACCCCTCAGCAGGCCGCGGCCGAGGTCGCCGAGCGGGCCGGCTCGATCGCCGTGCAGACCCACCAGAAGATCGTCGGCGTCGTGGAGAACATGTCCGGGCTGCCGTGCCCGCACTGCGACGAGATGGTCGACGTCTTCGGCACGGGCGGCGGCCAGCTGGTCGCCGACGGCCTGACGCGCACCACGGGCACGAACGTGCCGGTGCTGGGCTCGATCCCGATCGACGTCCGGCTGCGCGAGGGCGGCGACGAGGGCAAGCCGGTCGTGCTGACCGACCCGGAGTCCCCGGCGGGCAGCGCGCTGCGCGCCATCGCCGGCAAGCTCGGCGGCCGCCAGCGCGGGCTGTCGGGCATGTCGCTCGGCATCACCCCGCGCAACAAGTTCTGAGCGTCCGGGACGCACACCACGTGTAAGGGGCGGCCTCCCAAGGAGGCCGCCCCTTACACGTGCCCCGGGTACCGGGCGCTCAGTGCTCGTACGCGGCGATGTCCTTGATCACCGAGAAGCCCATCCCGTACGCGCTCATCCCCCGCCCGTACGCACCCACGTGGACGCCTCCCTCGGCGGATCCGGCCAGCACCCAGCCGTACTCGGACTCGCGGTAGCGGAAGTCGGTCGGCACGCCGTCCACCGGCAGCGACAGCGTCGACCAGGGCGCCTCGTCGAGCCGGTCGGCCAGCTCCCAGGCCAGGGCCGTCTGCTGGTCCAGCCAGTCCTGGCGCAGTGCGCGCTCCATCTGGGCGGGCCAGGTGCAGGCCAGCAGGCCCGAGCCGGCCAGCCAGGCCGCCGAGGACACCGAGGTGGCCTCCAGCACGCCCGTACCGTCGGCGCTGCGCCGCACCGGGCGGCTGGCCACGGTCACCACGACCGCGAAGCGCTGGGTGCCCGTGTCGTGCTCGATGCGGCCCATGCGCAGCGACGGCTCCGCGCCGTGGCCGGTGGACCCGTGCTCCACGGTGCCGTCGGCCGCGGCACCGACCTGCATCAGCCAGCGCGGCCCGGTGTATGCCTCGTCCAGGCCGTACCAGGGGAACGACGCCAGGAGATAGCCGTCGACCGAGCGCCGGGTCCCGGGCCCGCCCTGCGGCCCTCCTTGCGCGTCCTCGGCGGAACCGTCGGCCCCGCCGACCCCCTGCGCCTCTACCCGACTCGTCGTCTCCATCTGCGCGGCGCCTCCTCGTTGCCCCGTCGTCCGGGCGCGCCTGCCCCGCGGGCGGCTGCACCCCAAACAAAGGGAGGATAGCCACCCCCGTCAATGGGGCCCCGCATACGCGGGCTCAGGTGGCGTCGGCGTCGAACGGCGGGTGACCGCCGGGCTGCGGGCCCTCGCCCTTTTTCAGCAGGTCCGGGGTGCCGGAGCCGGCGGCGGGGGACGGCGTCTGAGCTGGGGCGTCACCGGAGCGGCCGTGCACCGCGTCGGTGACCTCGGCCATCTCGGACTTGAAGTCGAAGCCGTTGCGGATCTCCTTGAGCCCGAGCTCGTCCTTCTCCAGCACGTGCTTGCGGACGAAGGTCTTCGGGTTGAGGTCCTCGAACTCGAAGTCCTTGAACTCGGGGCCGAGCTCGGAGCGGATGTCCTCCTTGGCGTTCTCGGAGAACTGCCGGATCCGGCGCAGCGTGCGCGACACGTCCTGGATCATCTTCGGCAGCTTGTCGGGGCCGAAGATGAGCACGGCGAGGACAACGAGCGCGACCAGCTCAAGAGGTCCTATGTCGAGCACGTTGCACAGCTCCTTGGGGCGTCGGTGCCCGGGTCCGGGCCGTCTATCACGGTACCTGCCCCGGCGGGAACCGTGGGAGACACCCCGGTGGCCGCCGGGCGAAGGGTCAGCGGGTGCTGGCCGAGCCGAGGGTCAGCTGCACGGTCCGTTCCTGGCCGTCGCGCTCGACGGTCAGCCGGAGCGTGTCACCGGGACGGTGACTGCGGATCTTGACGATCAGCTCCTGGCCGCTGTGGACGGGGACGTCGTCCACCTTCTTGATCACGTCCTTGGGCTGGATGCCCGCCTTGTCGGCGGGCCCGCCGCGGGAGACGCCCGGGGTCTTGGAGCTGTCGGTGTTCACCCGGGCGCCGTCGCCCGCATAGCCCATGTCGAGGGAGACGCCGATGACCGGATGGGTGGCCCGGCCGGTGTTGATCAGCTCCTCGGCGACCCGCTTGGCCTGGTTGACCGGTATGGCGAAGCCCAGGCCGATGCTGCCGCCCTGGCCGCCCTCGGGGTCGCCGCCGGCCGAGCGGATGGCGCTGTTGATGCCGATGACGCGGGCCTGGGAGTCCACGAGGGGGCCGCCGGAGTTGCCGGGGTTGATGGGGGCGTCGGTCTGCAGGGCGTCCACGTAGCTGACGTCGCTGCCGTCCTGCTTCTTGCCGCCCGCGGTGATCGGCCGTTCCTTGGCGCTGATGATGCCGGTGGTGACCGTGCCGGCCAGGTCGAAGGGCGCGCCGATGGCGACGACGGAGTCGCCGACGCGCACGGAGTCGGAGTTGCCGAGCGGCAGCGGGGTGAGGCCCTTGACGCCGCTGACCTTGATGACGGCCAGGTCGTAGCCGCCGTCCCGGCCGACGAGGGTGGCCTTGGCGGTCTGGCCGCCGTTGAAGGTCACCGATATGGAGCCGCCGGAGCCCGCGGACTGCACGACGTGGTTGTTGGTGAGGATGTGGCCCTTGTCGTCCAGGACGAAGCCGGTGCCGGTGCCCTGGTCGCCGCTGCCGCGGACGTGGATCGTCACGACGCCGGGCAGGGCGCGGGCGGCTATGCCCGCGATGCTGCCGGCGGCGCGGTCGGTCCTGCCGGGCGCCGACTGCGGCAGCGTGACCCGGTGCGAGGGCCCGCCGTCGCGCTCCAGGTGGACGCCGATGCCCGCGCCGAGCGCGCCGGCGAGCAGGGCCACGGCGGCGGCGCCGGCCAGGAGCCGGCCGCGGGTCAGCTGCAGGGTCTTCTTCTCCGGCGCGTCCTGCGGGCCGGGGGCGGGCGCGGCCCACGGGTCGTAGGACCACGGGCCGGGCGCGGGCGCGGCCGCGGGCGGAAGGGCGCCGGGGGCCGCCGGCACGGGCCCGGCGGCGGGCAGGGACGGGCCCGGGGCGGGCGTCCCGGCGTAGGGGTGGGGCTGCGGCTCGGGCCCGACCGGGTGGGCGGGCAGGGGCGCAGGTGCGGCGGGGGGCAGGTGCGTGCCGTGGGCCGGGGTCACCGTGGGCCGCTGCACGGGCGGTGCGGGCGCCCACGGCCCGGGCCGGCCGTAGGGCGGGGTGCCGTAGGGGTCGGGCGCGTGCAGGGGCGCCTGCTCCGTTCCGTCCCCGGCCGCAGCGGCGTCCTGCGGCGGCTGTGCCTTGCCCTCGTCCATGGTTCTCCCCACCGTTCCGTCCTCGGGGCGCGCGTGCCGGTGGCCGGCGCGCCCCATGACGATTACACCAGGTCCTGTGGTGCGTGCGGAGGGGAGCCGGGCGCAATCAGGGCGCGGACGCCGCTCCGGTGAGGTGGTGGCGCGAGGTGTGCACCAGGGGAGGCAGCACCGGGGCGTCGGAGGGACGCAGCAGCGCGACTCCCGCGGACGCCGGGGCCGTCAGGGGGACGGACACCTCCTTGGCCGCCGGCCGGGTGCGGCTCAGGTCGCGCTCCTCGCGGACCTGGGCCGGGGTCATGGCCAGCGAGGTCGTCGCGGCGCTCGGACCGCCGCCACGGGCCCTGGGCGGCTCCACGGCCGTCTCCAGCGGCTGCGCGCCGACGAGCGCGAAGGCCGCCAGCGAGACCGCCCCGGCGGCGGCGAAGGCGAAGCGGCGCCCCCGCGAGCCACCGCGCGGCTCGACCTCGTGGATGCGGAAGCCGCGCTCACGGGGGTCCGGAGCCACCGGGAGCAGGACGAACGCCTCCGCCCGCCCGACGGAAGCGCCTCTTCCACTTGCTGGGCCGTCACCGCCGCCGTCATGGTCGTCGCCGCCGAGCCGTTCGCCCGGCAGCCCCTGCAGGCGGGCCAGCAGGGAATCCGAGAGCGGCGGAGGTGCGGCCTGGGCGAACACGCTCTTGAGCCGGCGCTGGGCGTCGGCTTCCGCTTTGCACGTGCAGCAGGTGGCGAGGTGCGCCAGCACCCGCTCCCGCGAATCGTGTCCCAACTCCCCGTCGACGAGGGCCGCGAGGCGGTCGCCGAGATGGTGCTCGGCGGGGGACGGACCGCCTGAACCGCTCACGCGATCCCTACCTCCCCACCCATCCGGACCCCCGGGACCGCCCCCGCCGTCGCGCGCTGCTCGGCCCGGGCGGCGGGCGAGCGGTGCTGGAGCGCCTTGCGCAGGTGGGAACGGCCGCGGTGGATGCGGCTGCGGACGGTGCCGAGCTTCACGCCGAGCGTCGCGGCGATCTCCTCGTAGGACAGCCCCTCGATGTCGCACAGGACGACTGCGGCACGGAACTCCGGCGCGAGGGTGTCCAGCGCCTGCTGGACGTCGGCGTCGAAGTGCGTGTCGTTGAAGTGCTGCTGGGGGGAGGGCTCGCGGCTGGGCAGCCGCTCCGCGGCGTCCTCGCCGAGCGCGTCGAAGCGGATGCGCTGGCGGCGGCGGACCATGTCGAGGAAGAGGTTGGTGGTGATGCGGTGCAGCCACCCCTCGAACGTGCCGGGGGTGTACGTGGACAGCGAGCGGAAGACGCGGACGAAGACCTCCTGCGTCAGGTCCTCGGCGTCGTGCTGATTGCCCGTGAGACGGTAGGCGAGACGGTAGACCCGTGCGCTGTGCGTGCTGACGATCTCCTCCCAGGTGGGAGGTGTCCACGCCTGTGCGTCCGCATCGGTGGCGAAGGTCGCGGTGGTTGCGGAGCTGGTGGCGCGGGTATCAGCGGTGTAGGTCACGGATTTCGGCTCGGGAGCGGACCGGAGCCCAAGGCGCCTCAGCACCCCTCGGCGGTCGCCGCCCGCAGCCGCACCTCCCCTGTCGGCTCTGGTGGTGTCCAGTGGAGCCCCTACCATATCCACCTCGCCCGTTAGCTCCGGATAAGCATTTTTGACCCGCTTTTTGGTCTTGCCCTGCCGTGATCCGTGACGCCCGGCCGGCGCCCGTCGGTTCCCCCTTCCGCCCGGCCTTCCACCGTGCCCGTCCGCCCTTCCCAACGCCCGGTCCCATCTGCGGGTTCCCGTGGGCAGCGGATACAGTCACGGGTGCGTGGACTACGGGGACAGGAGAGGGCCATTACCGGCAACCAGCAGACGAGCTGGGCGTTCGCCGATGTGTTCGTCGCCGAGGACGAGGCGCTGCGCTGGGCCCGGGACCGGGCCTACGAGGCGGGCCTCCGCTCGGTGTCGAACGGCACCGGCGCTGCGCTGCGCCTGCTTGCCGCCGCCGCGGACGCCAAGGCCGTCGCGGAGATCGGCACCGGCACCGGGGTCTCCGGCATCCACCTCCTGCACGGCATGCGCCCGGACGGCGTGCTGACGACCGTGGACAGCGACCCGGAGTGCCAGCAGTTCGCCCGGCAGGCGTTCCGCGCGGCCGGCTTCGCCGGCAACCGCGCGCGCTTCATCCCCGGCCGCGCCCTGGAGGTCCTGCCGCGCCTGGCCGACGGCGGGTACGACCTGGTCTTCTGCGACGGTGACCGCACGGAGTGCCTCGACTACCTAGCCGAATCGTTGCGCCTGCTGCGCCCGGGCGGACTGGTCTGTTTCGAGGGCGTCTTCGCCGACGGCCGCACGGTCGATTCGGCGCTGCCGCCCGCCGAGGTGCAGCGGCTGCGCGAACTGCTGCGGGCCGTGCGGGAGTCCACCGTGCTGGTGCCGTCCCTGCTGCCGGTGGGCGACGGCCTGCTGTGCGCCGTCCGTCGCGGCGGCTGACGGCCGGACCGGCGGGCCCGCGGAAGCGGGACGGGACGGCGCGGGCGCGGACCGGGAACGGCGGGCCGGGAACGGAGCGGGCGCCGGGCGGCCGTGGGTACACCACCGCCCCGGGACCGGAACGGGCCGGCAGCCGGGGCGGTGCGGGAAATCCTGGGCCTGTGCGTCAGGCGGTGACCTTCTCCAGGGCCTCGCCGAGAGCCTTGGCCTCGTCAGGGGTCAGCTCGACGACGAGACGACCGCCGCCTTCGAGCGGAACCCGCATGACGATGCCCCGCCCCTCCTTGGTCACCTCGAGCGGGCCATCGCCCGTCCGCGGCTTCATGGCCGCCATGCTCGTTCCCCTTCCTGAAACCAGCTCATCGTCAGCCGACGGCCCTCTGGAAGGGCACACGTCACCGGCATCGAACACATTGCTTCCAGGTCATTATCCCGCATCGCGCGACCCAATGACCAACATCGGTCCGCATCCCTTCGGCAACGCGCTGCCGCAAAACCACTCAATTCGGGGATCGTCCTGCGTGAGTGGGTCGCTCTCAGGGCCATGACGCCACCCAATTGTTTGACGCAGGTCACATATCGGCTCCCGATGATCTCCGGCATGCTGAGCGCCTGAACGGCAGGGGGGACACCCCCTTCCGCAACCGACCGAGGGAGGGACCGCACCATGGCCGACACCGTGCTGTACGAGGTGACCGACGGGCTGGCGACGATCACGCTCAACCGCCCCGACGCCATGAACGCACTGAACACGGAGGCCAAGGCCGCCCTGCGTGACGCCCTGCAGCGCGCCGCCGCCGACGGGGACGTCCGGGCGGTCCTGCTGACCGCCACCGGGCGCGCCTTCTGCGTCGGGCAGGACCTCAAGGAACACGTGGCCTCGCTGGCCGCCGACCGCGAGCACGGCACCCGGACGGCCATGGACACCGTCAAGGACCACTACAACCCCATCATCAGCGCCATCACCCGGATGCCCAAGCCGGTCGTGGCCGGGGTGAACGGCGTCGCGGCGGGCGCGGGGGCCGGCTTCGCGTTCGCGGCGGACTACCGGGTGGTGGCCGACTCGGCCGCCTTCAACACCTCCTTCGCCGGCGTCGCCCTGACCGCCGACTCGGGCGTCTCCTGGACCCTCCCCCGCCTGATCGGGCGGGGCCGGGCCACGGACCTGCTGCTCTTCCCGCGCAACGTGCCGGCCGAGGAGGCGTACGCGCTCGGCATGGCCGACAAGGTCGTGCCGGCGGCGGAGCTGGCCGCCGAGGCGGAGGCGGTGGCCCGCCGGCTGGCCCAGGGCCCGACCGCCGCCTACGCCGCGATCAAGGAGTCGCTGGCGTACGGGGCGGAGCACGGGCTGGCGGAGACGCTGGCCAAGGAGGACGAGCTGCAGGAAGCGGCGGGCGCGTCGGAGGACCACGGGATCGCCGTCGCGGCGTTCCTGGCGAAGGAGAAGCCGAAGTTCGTGGGGCGCTGAGCCACCCGCCCGGCGCCGGGCGGCCGGGCCGGGCTCAGCGGCCGGACGGGCTCACGCCGGGCCCGTCCGGCCGCGGGCGTGGCAGCCGGAGAGGTGGTCGTCCACCAGGCCGCACGCCTGCATCAGGGCGTACGCCGTCGTCGGCCCCACGAAGCGGAAGCCGTGCTTCTTGAGGCCCTTGGCCAGGGCCGTCGACTCGGGCGTGATCGCGGGCACGTCGGCGAACGTCCGGGGCACCGCCCGCGCGGCCTCGGGTGCGTACGACCACACCAGCGCGTCCAGCCCGCCCGGCCCCAGCTCCGCCGCCGCCCGGGCGTTGGCCAGCGCCGCCGCGATCTTGGCGCGGTTGCGGATGATGCCGGGGTCGGCGAGCAGCCGCTCGGCGTCGGCGTCCGTGAAGGCCGCGACCTTCTCGATGGAGAACCCGGCGAAGGCCGCGCGGAACCCCTCGCGGCGGCGCAGGATCGTCAGCCAGGACAACCCCGACTGGAACGCCTCCAGGCATATCCGCTCGTAGAGGGCGTCGTCGCCGTGGACGGGCCGGCCCCACTCGGTGTCGTGGTAGGCGCGGTAGTCCTCCCGGGACTCGGCCTCCAGGCCCCACGGGCAGCGCGCGAGCCCGTCCGGGCCGACGACCACTCCTGCCCCGCTCATGCGGTGCCCTCCTCGTCGCGCGTGCCGCCCTTGGCGTCGTTGCCGTCGTTGCCGCCCTCGTCGCCCGGGCGGCCGGCGCTGCCCGTGCCGTCGTCCTGCATGGCGGGGCCGGAACCGGCCTCCCCGGCGGCGGGCGGCGCGTCCTCGGGGCCGATCAGCCCGCGGCCCCCCATCGCCGCCGCCTGTGCGCCCGCGAGCGCGGCCTCCAGCTCGGCGATGCGGGCGTCGCGCTCGGCGAGCTCGGCCCCCAGCCGGTCCAGCACGTCGTCGGTCTCCGCCATGCGGTAGCCGCGCAGCACCATGGGCAGGCGCAGCGCCTCGACGTCGGCGCGGCCGACGGGCCGGCCGGCCGGGAGCGGCCAGGCCATGCGGTCCTGGGCGGGCTCGGGCAGGACGCCGGTGGTGTCATCGCCGGAGGCGACGGCGAGCGTGACCGCGGCGACCACCACGACCAGCGCGATGAGCAAGAACCAGAACACGACCGTCTCCCCGTCAGTCCTCCATCAGCCAAACCGTCCACTCTGATCGTGCCATGCCGCACTGACGGTTAAGGTCGCTGGCGGACCACGGAGAGGGAGTACGGAAGATGCTGCGGCTGGGACGACGAGAGTTCGACGCTCACGAGCCGGTGATCATGGCGATCGTGAACCGGACGCCCGACTCCTTCTACGACCAGGGCGCGACGTTCCGCGACGAGCCCGCGCTGGCCAGGGTGGAGCAGGCGATCGCGGAGGGTGCCGCGATCATCGACATCGGCGGGGTCAAGGCGGGCCCCGGCGAGGAGGTGACCGCCGAGGAGGAGGCGCGTCGCACGGTGGGTTTCGTGGCCGAGGTGCGCCGGCGCCATCCGGACGTCGTCATCAGCGTCGACACGTGGCGGCACGAGGTCGGCGAGGCCGTCTGCGAGGCGGGGGCGGACGTGCTGAACGACGCGTGGGGCGGTGTGGACCCCAAGCTGGCCGAGGTCGCGGCCCGTTACGGGGCGGGGCTGGTGTGCACGCACGCGGGCGGCGTCGAGCCGCGTACGCGGCCGCACCGGATCGCGTACGAGGACGTGATGGCGGACATCCTGCGCGTCACGCTGGGGCTGGCCGAGCGGGCCGTGGAGCTGGGCGTCCGGCGCGACGGCATCATGATCGACCCCGGGCACGACTTCGGGAAGAACACCCGCCACTCGCTGGAGGCCACCCGCCGCCTGGGCGAGATGGCGGAGACGGGCTGGCCCGTGCTCGTCTCGCTGTCGAACAAGGACTTCGTGGGCGAGACGCTCGACCGCCCGGTCAAGGAACGGGTGCTGGGCACGCTGGCGACGACGGCCGTCTCGGCCTGGCTGGGCGCGCAGGTCTACCGCGTGCACGAGGTGGCGGAAACGAAGCAGGTGCTGGACATGGTGGCGTCCATCGCCGGCCACCGCCCGCCCGCGGTGGCCCGGCGAGGGCTCGCCTGAGCGCGGGGCGCTACGTCCCCGCTTCCTTGGTGACCACCCCGATCGCTTCGTCCACGTCGTCGGTGACGTGGAAGAGCTGCAGGTCGTGCAGGCCCACCTTGCCCTCGGCGACGAGGGTGTCGCGCAGCCAGCCGACCAGGCCCCGCCAGTAGGCGGAGCCGAAGAGGACGATGGGGAAGCGGGTGACCTTCTTCGTCTGCACGAGGGTGAGCGCCTCGAACAGCTCGTCCAGGGTGCCCAGCCCGCCGGGCAGGACCACGAAGCCGCTCGCGTACTTCACGAACATCGTCTTGCGGACGAAGAAGTAGCGGAAGTCGACGCCGAGGTTCACGTACGGGTTGAGCCCCTGCTCGAAGGGGAGCTCGATGCCGAGACCGACGGACACGCCGCCCGCCTCCATCGCTCCGCGGTTCGCGGCCTCCATGGCTCCGGGCCCGCCGCCGGTGATGACGGCGAAGCCCGCCTCGACCAGGCCGCGGCCGATGGCCACTCCGGCCTCGTACTCCGGGGTGCCCGGCCGGGTGCGGGCGGAGCCGAACACACTGATCGCCGGTGGCAGTTCGGCGAGCGCTCCGAAGCCCTCGACGAACTCCGACTGGATGCGCAGGACCCGGAACGGGTCCTCGTGCACCCAGTCGGCGGTCCCTCTGGTGTCGAGCAGGTGCTGGTCGGTGGTGCCCGCCTGCATCTGGCCGAGCCGGCGCACGACCGGTCCCCGGCGCTGCTCGCGTCGCGTGCGCGACGTCTCGGGATTGCCCATACCGTGCTCCCTCCGCTGCGGTTCACGGGAACCGCAGATCGTCGGATTCGTTGCCCCAGGGTAGGCCCGGGAACGCCGTGGCGAGGGGCCGTCAGCTCGTCAGCCAGGCGCGCAGCCGCTCCTCGCAGTGCGTGATCTTCGCGGTCGCGACGTGCTCGTCCCGCTTGTGCGCGTAGAGGGGGTCGGCGGGCCCGTAGTTGACGGCGGGAATGCCGAGGGCGCTGAAGCGCGCGACGTCCGTCCAGCCGAACTTGGGCCGGGCCTCGCCGCCCACGGCCTTCATGAAGGCGGCGGCGGCCGGGTGCGTGAGGCCCGGCCGGGCGGCGCCGGAGTGGTCGTCGACGACGAACTCGCTGACGCCGCAGTCGGCGAAGACCTCGCGGACGTGCGCGAGCGCCTCCTCCTCGGTGCGGTCGGGGGCGTAGCGGAAGTTCACCGTCACGGTGCACTCGTCGGGGATGACGTTGGTGGCGACGCCGCCGGTGATGCCCACGGCATTGAGGCCCTCGTGGTACTCCAGGCCGTCGACGACCGGGCGGCGCGGCTCGTAGGCGGCGAGACGGGCGAGGATCGGGGCGGCGGCGTGGACGGCGTTGGACCCCATCCAGCTGCGGGCCGAGTGGGCCCGCTCCCCCGTCGTGCGCAGCAGCACCCGCAGGGTGCCCTGGCAGCCGCCCTCGACCTCGGCGTCGGAGGGCTCCAGCAGGACGGCGAAGTCGCCCGCCAGCCATTCGGGGTGCGCCGCCGCGACGTGGCCGAGGCCGTTGAGGTGGGCGGCGACCTCTTCGTTGTCGTAGAAGACGAACGTCAGGTCGCGGTTGGGCGCGGGGACGGTCGCGGCGATGCGCAGCTGCACGGCGACGCCGGACTTCATGTCGCTGGTGCCGCAGCCCCACAGGATGCCCTGGTCGTCGAGGCGGGAGGGAACGTTGTCGGCGATCGGCACGGTGTCGATGTGGCCGGCGAGGATGACGCGCTCGGCGCGGCCGAGGTTCGTGCGGGCCACGACGTTGTTGCCGTGCCGGTCGACGCTCAGGTGCGGCAGGGCGCGCAGTTCCCGCTCGATCGCGTCGGCCAGCGGCTTCTCGGCACCGCTCTCGGAACGGATGTCGACGAGCTGGGCGGTGAGGGCGGCGGCGTCGAGGGACAGGTCCAGTGCGGCGTGATCCATGCCGCGAGCCTAACGCGGACGCCCCGGCGGCCGGGCGCCTGCGGGAGGCGGTCTCTCAAGTAACGTGGCCCGCATGTCCCGGATCATCGCCACCCGCCGTGGCCGTCTGCTGCGCACCGCGGCCGCCTGTGCCGTGCTGCTGGCGCTGATCGGGTACGGGATCGCCCAGCTGGTGACGGGCGGCCCGGGGGCGCCGCGCTGCACGGTGCGGGCGAACGGGGAGTCGTACTCCCTCGCCCCGGAGCAGGCCGTGAACGCGGCGACGATCTCGGCCGTGGGGTCCTCGCGGGGTCTGCCGGAGCGGGCGGTGACCATTGCGCTGGCGACGGCGATGCAGGAGTCGGGCCTGCGCAACATCCACCACGGAGACCGCGATTCGCTGGGCCTCTTCCAGCAGCGGCCGACGCAGGGCTGGGGCACGGCCGGGCAGATCACGGACCCGGTGTACGCGGCCGGGAAGTTCTACGACCACCTGGTGAAGGTGCCGGGCTACTCGCGGCTGCCGCTGACGGTGGCCGCGCAGAAGGTGCAACGCAGCGGTTTCCCGCAGGCGTACGCCAAGCACGAGCCGGACGCCTCGTTGCTGGCGCTGGCGCTGACGGGCCGCGTCGAGGCGGCGTTCAGCTGCACCCGCAGTCCCGGGGACGGCAAGCCCGGCAGCGGTGCGGCGGTGCGGGCGAAGCTGACGCGCGAGTTCGGGGCGGGGGTGCTGCCGGCGGTGACCGGCGCCCCGGCCGGCGAGGGCCGAGCCGGCGGTGCGGGGGATCCGCGGACGGTCGTCGTGCCGGTGCGGCCCGGGCCGGGGGCGGGCCCGGCGGAGGACGGGCCGGGGCGGCGCGGCTGGGAGCTGGCGTCGTGGGCCGTGGCGCACGCGGCGCAGCTGCGGGTGGAGCGCGTTTCCTTCGGCGACCGGGTGTGGACGGCGGGGAATTCCGCGGCCGGCTGGCGGAAATCGGGGGACGGTGCGGCCGGGAACGGCCCGGCCGAGGTGCGGATCACCACCGCTCAGTAGTGCGAGTGACCCCTCCCCGGGAGTACGTGCGACATACGGGAGTTGTCGCCTCCCCGGCCATCCGCACGGGTTCTCGACTTACCCCCGGCGACCTTGTGACTAAAGGCTTTTAAGCCCTCCGTATTGATTGACAACCTGCCCGGTTTGGCGGGGTTTCAACAGAGCCGATAATGCGACGCATTACTGACTCTTTACCTTGGCGCACCGCAACCTTCGCCGGGCTCACGCGGTAGTCACAGCGTCCGCTCGCCGGACGCAACCGAACTCCCACTCCGTCAAAGGAGCAACATGTCCCTCCCCCTCACGCGTCGGATCGCCCGTGCCGCCCTGCTCGTCGCGGCGGCCGCTCCCATCGTCGGTGCGGCGGCCGGCTCTGCGAGCGCCGCGGACCTGGTCAAGGCCCCCGACCTCGGCGGACTGAGCGCGGTGGACAGCGCCAACCTGAGCAACAACATCGACTCGGCCTCCCAGCAGGCCGGAAGCACGGCGACGGGTGTCGGCAACAAGGCCGTCAGCACCACCACCAGCACGGTGGGCAAGGCCAGCAAGGAGCAGGTCCCGGCCGTACAGAAGGCCGCGGGCCAGGTGGCGGGCGGCCTCGGCCAGGCCGCGGGCAACACCGCCCAGGGCGTCACCAAGAGCGGCCTGCCCACCCAGGGCCTGCCGGGCAAGGGCCTGCCCCTCGGCTGAACCGCTCCATGGAGCACCCACAGGGGGCCCGGGACTTACCGTCCCGGGCCCCCTGTTCGCGTAGGCGAGGACGTAGGGGCTACTCGGCCAGACGCCGGACCGCCGCCTCGACGCGCTCGTCGGTGGCGGTGAAGGCGATCCGGACGAACCGCTCGCCCGCCGCCCCGTAGAAGTCGCCCGGGGCGACCAGAATGCCGCGCTTGGACAGCTCCCCGACCGTGTCCCAGCACGGCTCGTCGCGCGTGGCCCACAGGTAGAGCGACGCCTCGCTGTGCTCGATCCGGAAGCCCGCGCCCTCGAAGGCGGCCCGCAGCGCCGACCGGCGGGCCGCGTAGCGGGCGCGCTGCTCGGTGACGTGCGCGGTGTCGGCCAGGGCCGCGACCGTGGCGGCCTGGACGGGCGCCGGGATCATCATGCCGCCGTGCTTGCGGATCTGCAGCAGTTCGCCGAGGACGGCCGCGTCACCGGCGATGAAGGCGGAGCGGTAGCCGGCCAGGTTGGAACGCTTGGAGAGCGAGTGGACGGCGATGACGCCCTCGTAGGAGCCGCCGCAGATGTCCGGGTGCAGCACCGAGACCGGGTCGGCCTCCCAGCCCAGCTCCAGGTAGCACTCGTCGCTGACGACCAGGACGCCGTGCTCGCGCGCCCAGGCGACGGCGCGGCGCAGCTCCTCCGGGGACATCACACGGCCGGTCGGGTTGGACGGCGAGTTCAGCCAGAGCAGCTTCAGGCCGGCCGGGTCGAGCGCGATCTCCGCGGCGTCGGCCGCGAACGCCCCGGCGTCGTAGACGACGGGCTCGGCGCCGGCCAGGCGGGCGCCGACCTCGTACGTCGGGTAGGCGAGGCGCGGGTAGGCGACCTTGTCGCCCGCGCCGAGGCCGAGCTGGGTCGGCAGCCAGGCCACCAGCTCCTTGGAGCCGACGACCGGGAGCACGTTGGCGTGCTCCAGGCCCCGCGCGCCCAGGCGCCGCTCCGCCCAGCCGGTGAGCGCGTCCCGCAGCGCGGCCGTGCCCCACACCGTCGGATAGCCGGGGCTGTCGGCGGCGGCCGCCAGCGCCTGCTGGATCACGGCGGGCACCGGGTCGACCGGGGTGCCCACCGAGAGGTCGACGATGCCGTCGGGGTGGGAGGCCGCGGTGGCCTTGTACGGCTCAAGCCGGTCCCAGGGGAAGACGGGGAGGCGGGAAGAGACTGCGCTCACGATGTTCGCTGCTCGCTCTCTTGCGGCGTGGGGGTGCGTGGGGTAATGCGGGGGACGCAAGGGCGCCCGGGGGCGGGAAACGCCGCGGCCCCGTACGGCGGAGGGCCGTACGGGGCCGCGGCGGCGCCGCTCAGTGCTCGGGGTTGATGTCCGCCGGCAGCGCGGCGATGAAGGGGTGGTCCCGCTCGATCAGGCCGAGCTTGGAAGCACCACCGGGCGAACCGAGCTCGTCGAAGAACTCGACGTTCGCCTTGTAGTAGTCCTTCCACTCCTCGGGAGTGTCGTCCTCGTAGAAGATCGCCTCGACCGGGCAGACCGGCTCACAAGCGCCACAGTCGACGCATTCGTCCGGGTGGATGTACAAGGACCGGGAGCCCTCGTAGATGCAGTCGACGGGGCACTCCTCGATGCACGCCTTGTCCTTCACGTCGACACAAGGCTGCGCGATGACGTAGGTCACGCTGTCGTTCCTCCTCGGTAGGGCTCATCTCGCGCGGGAGCGCGGCGTCGTCGATGCCCACACCTAGTATCTCCCTCCCCGGGCACATGACGAACAAGAGGGGCGGGCAGAGCTGTGGAATTCACCACTGGCGGAAGGCTGGAAGTCCGGATCACCGCGGCAGATGTGGGAAAAAGGGTCTCCGTACGGCGGGTGAACGACACCGCGACTTCGCCGGAGCGTTTCACCGACACCGTCGGAATGCTGGATTCCTGGACCGGCGGTGTGCTGCGGATCACACGCCGCAACGGTGAGACGGTGGAGATCGCGGAGACGGCGCTCGTCGCCGGCAAGGTCGTCCCGGCGGCACCCGCCCGGCGGCGCGGCCCCGCGGCCGGCCGCCGCGAGCTCCAGGAGATCGCGGCCCGCGGCTGGCCCGCCCGGGAGACCGAGCCGCTGGGCGGCTGGACGCTGCGCGCGGCCGGCGGCTTCACCGCCCGGGCCAACTCGGTGCTTCCCCTGGGCGATTGCGGGCTGCCGCTGCCGGCGGCGCTGGAGCGGGTGACCGCCTGGTACGGCGAGCGCGGGCTGCCCGCGCGCGTGCAGGTCACCACGGGCGACCCGGCGGCCGACGAGCTGCTCGACGCCGAGCTGGCGCGGCGCGGCTGGACGGCCGAGCGGTACGCCCTGATGCGGACGGCCGCGCTGGCGCCGATCGCCGACCGGGACGTGGCCGCGGCCGAGGTGCTGCTGACCCGGGAGCCGGACGAGGCGTGGCTGGCGGCGTACGGGCGGACCGGCGCCGACCCCGGGGACGCGCCGGCCGTGCTGGGCGGCGGTCCGTCGGTCCGGTTCGCGACCGTGCCGGGGGAGCCCGGCGGGCCCCCGGCGGCGATAGCGCGCTGTGTGGTCGACGGCCGGTGGGCGGGGTTCGCCGCGCTGGACGTGAGCCCGAACCGGCGACGGCAGGGGCTGGGCACCCTCGTCATGGCGCGGCTGGCCCGGGCGGCGCTGGACGAGGGGGCCTCGGCGGCGTACCTGCAGGTGGAGACGGACAACGCGGCGGCGGCCGCGCTCTACGACGAGCTCGGCTTCACCACGCACCACGCCTATCACTACCGTCGCGAGCCGCAGCGGTAGCCACGGTCGCACCATGGACAGTGGCGGTGGCTGCGCCATCGCCCCGAGGGGTACGAGGCACGCATGTACGACGACACCACTGAGCGACGGCGGCGGTTCGCGGAGGCGGCCCGGGACGACCGGCCCGACCTGGCGATGCTGTGCCTGCTGGTCTCCGCGGAGGCCGCGGCGGGGGCCGGGGCCGGGCTGCGGGAGGACGCGGCCGACGCCGCGCAGATGGAGCTGGACCGGCTGGCCGGGCTGCTGCCCGCCCTCGGGCGGCGGGCGGAGCCCCGGCACTGGGCCCAGGCGCTGGCGGAGCTGCTCGGCGGGCGCTGCGGCTTCCACGGCACGCCGGCGGACTACCGGCGGCTGGAGTCCTCCCTGCTGGACGAGGTGCTCCGGCGGCGGCGCGGGCTGCCGATCCTGCTGTCCGTGATCTGGATGGAGGTCGCCCGGCGGGCCGGCGCGCCCGTGTACGGGGTGGCACTGCCCGGGCACTTCGTCGTCGGCTTCGGCGACCCGTTCGGGCACCACGTGCTGGCCGACCCCTTCGAGGGGGGCCGGATCCTCTCCGAGGAGGACGCGGGGCTGCTGGTCGCGGGCGCGACCGGGGCGCCGCTGACGCCGTCGCTGTTCTCCCCGGCCGAGCCGCTGGAGATCGTCCTGCGGGTGCTGAACAACATCCGCGCCTGGGCGGCGGCCCGCCCCGAGCGCAGCAACATCCAGCTGTGGGCCGTGGAGCTCTCCCTGCTCCTGCCCACCCATCCGGCCCGGCTGCGCTACGAGCGCGCCGAGCTGCTCGTGGAGCGCGGCGACTTCGCCCGCGGCGCGCGCGAGCTGGAGGAGTACGCCGAGGTGATCGCCCCGGTGGAGCCCACGGCCGCCGAGACCGTGCGCCACCAGGCGCTGGCCGCGCGGGCCATGCTCAACTGAGGGCGGCCGGCCGCCCGGGCGTCAGAGCCAGCCCTTGTCGCGGGCGATGCGCACCGCCTCCGCGCGGTTGCGGGCGCCCGTCTTCTGGATGGCGGTCGAGAGGTAGTTGCGGACCGTGCCGTGCGAGAGGTGCAGGGCCTTCGCCAGCTCGGCGTTGGTGGAGCCGTCCGCCGAGGCGGTCAGGACGGCCCGCTCGCGGTCGGTGAGGGGGTTGGCGCCCTCGGCGAGGGCGGCCGCCGCCAGCGTCGGGTCGATGACCCGTTCGCCGCGCAGCACCCGGCGCACCGCCTCCGCCAGCCGGGCGGCGGGGGCGTCCTTGACCAGGAAGGCGTCGGCACCGGATTCCATGGCCCGGCGCAGGTAGCCCGGCCGGCCGAAGGTCGTCAGGATGACGACCTTGAGCTGCGGCAGTTCGCGCCGCAGCAGCGCCGCCGCGTCGAGCCCGGTCATTCCCGGCATCTCGATGTCCAGCAGGGCCACGTCGACCGGGGTGCGGCGGGCGGCGTCGAGGACCTCGTCGCCGCGGGCGACCTGGGCGACGACGTCGATGTCCCCCTCCAGGCCCAGGAGTGCGGCCAGTGCCTCCCTGACCATCGACTGGTCCTCGGCGAGGAGGACCCGGATGGCGGGCCGGCCGGAATCGTCCACAGGGGCTGCGGGCTGAGCTGCTGTCACAGCGACAGCGTAGGTGCCCGCGCGCTCAGCTCTGCTGCTGCGCCTGCACCTCCGCCTCCGCGACCGGGCGCGAGAGCGGTACGCACGCCCGCAGCCGGAACCCGCCGCGCGGGGCGGCGCCGGTCTCCAGCCGGCCGTCGGCGAGCGCCAGCCGCTCGGTGAGGCCGGTCAGGCCGTTGCCCGGCGAGCCGCCGGGGCCCCGCCCGTTGTCGGTGACGGTCAGGCACATCTCGTCGCCGTCCTCGGCGAGCGACACCTCGCAGCGGTGCGCGCCGCTGTGCCGCACCACGTTGGTCACCGCCTCGCGCAGCGCCCACGCCAGTGCGCCCTCCTCGTCGGGCGGCAGGTCGGGGTGGGCGTCGGTGGTGCCGGTGAGGTCGACGGCGATGCCGGCGGCGGCCAGGGCCGTGCGGGCCCCGGCCAGTTCGGCCTCCAGGGTGGGCCGGCGGAAACCGCTCACCGCCTCCCGGACGTCGACGAGGGCCTGCCGGCTGACCCGTTCGATGTCGGCGACCTGCTGGGCGGCCTCCTCGGGCCGGTCGGGCAGCATCCGCCCGGCCAGTTCGCTCTTGAGCGTGACGAGCGACAGGGAGTGCCCCAGCAGGTCGTGCAGGTCCCGGGCGAGCCGCAGCCGTTCCTCGTTCGCCGCGAGATGGGCCACCGTGGCGCGCGCCTCGCGCAGCGCCTTGGTGGTGAGGGCCATCTGTCGCACCCCCGTCATCGCGAAGCCGCCGAGCAGCGCCGGGACGATGAGGGCGAAGAGATAGTCGCTGACGCCCGGCTGGGTGGCCCCGATGGCCGCCAGTACCCCCGTGACCAGCGGAATCGCGATGCGTGACAGCTTCGCCGGCAGAACGGCGCCGGAGGCGACGCAGACGTAGACGAAGAGCACGAGCCACGCGCCGCCGAGCGTCAGCGACAGCAGGGTGGCGAGCGTGGTGAGCCCGCCGAGACAGAGGAGCACCAGGCCCCGGTCCAGGGCACGGACGGTGTGCCGGAGGACCAGGGTGAGGTAGCCGGCGACGAAGGCCAGCAGGCCCAGGCCGCCGAGGACGTCCCCGGTGCGGGTGTGGTGGTCGGAGAGGACGTCGTCGACGGGCGCCGCCATGTAGGCGAACCAGATGGCGATCCAGGTCAGCTTGACGATCATCTGTCGGCGGTTGTCCGGCTCGGCGCCGATGCCGACGGTGTACGTCGCGTCGTCCCGGACCTCCATGACGGCGCGCCACGGATTCCAGCGGCGTTCGCGTCCGGCCATGTCCCCGTCTCCCTGTCGTGTCGTTCCGGCCGAGGCCCGGTCAGCCCTTGCGGGTGTCCTTGCGGTAGAGCCAGGCGGCGCACCCGGCGAAGAGGGCGAGGTAGGCGACGAGCAGGCCGACGTCCTTCAGGTGCGGCGCGTCGCCGACCTCGATGGCCTGGCCGAGCGCCGCGTAGGCGTGGGTGGGCGTCCACTTGGCGATGGACTGCAGCCAGTCCGGGAACGTCGTGGTCGGCATCCACAGGCCGCCCAGGATGGACAGGGCGAAGTAGATGATGAACGTGACCGGACGGACGGCGTCGCCGCTGGCGAGGTAGCCGATGGCCACGCCGAGCGCGGCGAAGACGATGCTGCCGGCCCAGATCGAGCCCACCAGCGCCGGCCACTGCCAGGCGGCGTCCAGGCGCACGCCCTTGACCACGGCCGCGATGGCGAAGACGGCGAGGATCGCGGGGAGGGAGACGACGGAGGCGGAGGCGACCTTGGCCGCCACGTAGCCGCGGCCCGGCAGGGCGGTGAGGCGCAGCTGGCGCACCCAGCCCTTCTCCCGCTCCTTGGCGATCTTCTCGCTGTTGCCGACGAGGACGGCCGTGATGGCGCCGAAGGAGGCCATGGAGACCATCATCAGCAGCGGAAGGGTGAGCTTCGTGCCCTCGACGAGCTCGGCGTTGCTGGCGCCACCGGCGATCAGCAGGTAGAGCACCGCCGGGTAGAGCACGGAGAAGAACACGAACTTCTTGTTGCGCAGAGTGCGCGTGATTTCCAGCTTGACGAGGGTCTTCATCGGGCCGCCTCCTCGGCGGTCGCGGCGTCGTTGATGGCGAGGAATGCCTGCTCAAGGCCGAGGCCCGCGACCTCCAGGTTGCGCGGGTAGAGGCCCAGCCCGTAGAGGGCGTGGACGGTGGCGTCGGCGTCGTGGGACTGGATGCGCACCGTGCGGCCGGACATCTCCAGTGAGGCGAGGAAGGGCAACTCACGCAGCGCGCCCTCGCCGACCGGCTGGTCGAGGTCGAAGACGATGCGCCGGGCGCCGGCCTTGGCCTTGATCTCCGCGGCCGAGCCGTCGGCGAGCAGCTTGCCGCCGCGCAGCACGATGACGCGGTCGGCGATGGCGTCGGCCTCTTCGAGGTAGTGCGTGGCGAAGAGGACCGTGCGGCCCTGGCGGGTCTGCTCGCGCATCACGCCCCAGAACGCCTGGCGGGCCGAGACGTCCATACCGGTCGTCGGCTCGTCCAGGACGATGAGGTCGTTGGCGCCGGCCGTGGCCATCGCGAAGCGCACCCGCTGCTCCTGGCCGCCGGAGAGCTTGTTGACCAGGCGGTCGGCGATGCCGGTGAGGTCGGCCGCCTCCAGCACCTGCTCGACGGGGAACGCCTTGGGGTGCAGGTCGCAGGCGAGCTTCACCAGTTCCCGGACCTTCACCTCCTCCATCAGCCCGCCGGACTGCAGCATGGCGCCGACCCGGCCCTGGAGGATGGCCTCCTGCGGTGTCGTGCCGAAGACCTCGACGCGCCCGGCGTCGGGGTTGCGCAGGCCCAGCAGCAGGTCCAGCGTGGAGGACTTGCCTGCGCCGTTGGGGCCGAGCAGGGCGACGGTCTCGCCCGGGTACAGATCGAGGCTCAGATCGGCGACGGCGCGCACGGTGCCGTAGTTCTTGCTGACGTTCTCAAAGCTGACCACGGGGGCGCCCGTGCGGCGCCCGTCCCCCGTGTTGACGCTTGCAGTAGTGGTCATGGACAACATCTTCGCTGGCCAGGGGCATCGGTGGCAGTGTCGGACGTCGTGGACCGGGGATGACAGATGTCATGGACGGATCCATGCCCGGACGCGCACGAGCCCCCGTGCCGGTCCCGGCGCGGGGGCTCGTACGCAGGCTCGTACGCGGCGCGGGGCCGGTCAGCCCTGCGTGATGGTGACGATGCGCTCGGCCGGGGTCTTGCCGCGCAGCGCCTTGCCGAGGGCGCCGGCGACGTCCGTCGGCTGGACGGGCGTCTTGCTGCCGTTGCCGCGGGTGATGAGCACGCCGTTGAAGGCCGAGCCGTACAGCTCCTTGATCGCCTCCAGGTCGTAGCTCTCGACGAGCTTGCCGTTGACCTCCTTGACGGAAAGGATCTTCGGCAGCGAGCGGTCCGGACCGAAATTGATCTTGTGGGCCGGGTCGGCCTGGATCGTCACCATGCCGGACATCGCGGGGGTCGCGAAGTCCTTCATCATCCGGTCGACCTCGGCGTTGGCCACCTTCGGCTGCTGGTCGGAGGTGGCCAGCATGACGGTCGGGTTGTTGCCCGTCGCCGCCCGGTCGCGGAACGCCTTGGAGACGGCCTTGACCGAGCTGTCCAGGTCCACGCCCTTGTACGGCTGGCCGTAGACGGGCAGGGCCTTGCCGGGCTCGAACTTGATGGAGCCCTCCTTCGCCGTCCCCGTCTCGCCGGCGAGCGTCTTGAGCGCGGCGGCGATCTTCTCCTCGTCCGCGATGACGGTCGGCTCGGCCGTGCGGCCCTGGCCGACGAGCGAGCCCAGGACGGTGACGGGGTTGTAGTCCCGTCCGGCGGCGGCGCGCACGGTGGCCTGCGTGTCGATGGACAGGCCGGCCACGGACGGCTTGAGGTCGGCCGTCTTGCCGCCGATGGAGACCTTCAGCGGGGCGCCGACGCGCTGGCCGAGGGCGGAGTCCAGCTTCTGGACGGCCTGCTCCTTGGACTTGCCGCCGATGTCGACGCCGAGCACCGTGGTGCCGTTCGGCACGTCGGCGTGGTCGAGCAGCAGCCCGGCGCCGTACGCGAGACCGACCAGACCGACGAGCCCGCCGCCCAGGAGGACGAGCTTGGAGCGGCCCTTCTTCTTGGGTGCGCTCTTGGCGGCGGCCTTGGCCGGGGCCTTGGGGGCGCCCTTCGCCGGGGGCTTGGGCACGGCCGGCGCGGGGGGCCTGGGCACGGCCGGCGCGGGCTTCGCGGCGGCCCCGGCCGGCTTCGGCTTGGGCACGGGCACGCGGGGCGCGCCACTGTCGACAGGGGGCTTGGGTCCCTGACCGGCCGCCGGGGGCACCGGCGGCACGCCGCCGACCAGCGTCTGGCCGGCCTGGCCGGCCTGGCCGGCGGCGGGGGCGGGCGCGGCGTTCTTCGGGCCGCGCTTCTTCTTGCCCTTGGCCGGGGCGTTGCCCTGGGCCGCCGCGGGCTTGCCGGCGCCCTGCGGGCCCGGGGCCTGGACGGCCGGGAAGCCCTCGCGCGGGGTGTCCGTCCGCGCGCCGGCGAAGGCGGCGCCCCCGGCGGGGACGCCCCCGATGCTGGGCGCGGGGAACTGCTGCGTCGTGGAGGCGGCGGGTGCCTGCGGTGCGGCGCCGGGAACGCTCGCGCCGCCCGGCCAGGGGGCGTTGCCCTTCTTCTGCTGCTGCGCACCGCCGCCGGCGTTCTGGCCGCCGGGCCACGGGGTCGCGGACGTGGTGGAGGAACCGCCCGGCCAGTCGTCGACCGGCGCCTGCGGCTCACCCGGCCACGGAGCCGCACCGTTCGCCGCAGCGGAGGGAGCGCCCGGGGCGGGCGGCTGCGGGACGGTGCCGGTGGTCGACGCATCGCCGGGCCAGGGGGTCGTCCCCGTGGTCTGGGCGTCGGTGGGCCACGGCGCGGCGCCGTTCCCGGCGGGCACGCCCGGGGTGGGGTGCTGCATCGCACCGGTGGTGGCGCCGGCGCCGGGAGCGCTCGCGCCGCCCGGCCAGGGGGCGTTGCCCTTCTTCTGCTGCTGCGCACCGCCGCCGGCGTTCTGGCCGCCGGGC
>NZ_BMVB01000038.1 GCF_014650495.1 Streptomyces cinnamoneus
CGCTCTCGCGGGATAGCCCACGAACACACGAGAGGCACATCAGCCTGCCCCAACAACCCCTTACGGGACATCATTTAGTGGCGGGCTACTTGTCACCTGGTTCGCCATTCGTTAATGGCACCCCCGTGTGGACACTCAGCAGGCCAGCGGTCAGGGGCGGATTCGATCACACCGAGCCGATGATGACGAAGGGGGTCAGCAGCAGTGTCAGCTGCAGGCCGGCCAGCGGGAGGAACGCTCTGGTGAAGCGGTGCGGCAGAAGCACCACGACGAGCCCTGCCGCGAGGGAAGCGAGGGCGATCGCCAGGCACCATGGGCCTGCCGCCGTCACCCCGTCCGCGCAACCCTGGTCGGCACAGCTGTCGCGGCGCATCTGCGTGTCGAGCAGCAGCATGAACTGATAGATGGCCACGGGAAGGAAGGCAACCAGGCCGGTCACGGCCAGGCCGTACCCCAGGGAGCTGTAGTCGTCGCCGGGATCAGGGGCAGTGCTGTGCTGCGTCATGCCTTGATCTCACACCGCGGGGCCGGCCGGGAGATCGGTGCGCGTACTCAGGCGCACGCGCACCCGTACTCAGAATCTGCCCGGGCCGTGCCGCACTGAACGGTGTCGGTAGGGGAAATGCTGTGGTGGCGGGCGCTGGTGGGGTGCCGGCGAGTGGGGATTGGACCGATGGGCTGCCCAGGGGTGGCTGTGGGTACTAGCCTCGATGGCGGACGGCCACAAGGCAGGAGGTACTGACGGATGTCCCGTGGTCAGGAGCAGACTTGTCATGCGTGCCACGGTGACGGGGTGACCGACAAGGAGCAGCACACCATAGAGCTGAACGGGAAGGGCGAGCAGGCGCCCGTCACACGTACCTTCACCTCGGCCTGCTCGCACTGCTCCGGTACGGGAAAGGTCTCAGGATGAGCGACGAGACAGACTCGGGGCGGGCGCAGATGCGGCCGGTGTTCACCTGCGTGATCTGCGGCTGCACCTACCTGCCGCCCAAGACGATGCACTACCCACAGCTCGGCACCGACGCGTCCCCCCTGCACTGCAGCACGCCTCAGTGCCGCAGCGCATGCGCTGCCCTGCCCAGGTCGCTCAGGACCGCCATGGCCGCGATGGCATGGGACCGGGCGCGACCATGGATGGAACAAGAGCCCTCGACACTGCCAGAGCGAGCGCGGCGCCGGACCCGAGGGCGTACACGGCCGCGGAGCGCCCGCTCGAAGCTTGGGTGAGCTGCCTGCCAGCGTGATGCCCAGCCCGAGAACGGAGCCGGGACACCGGCGAAGCCCCCGGTCGCCGCTGCGCAACCCGACTATTCCACCCTCAAGGCGGCTCACTTCCCCCCTTGCCCTGGTCGGCTCCGGGCTCGCCGCGTCAGATCCCGGGGGATGCGTTGATGAGGAGGATGAAGGGGGCGGCCATCAGCGCGTACTGAAGGCCGACGAGCACGCAACGCGGTGCGGCGACACGCTTGGGCAGCAGCGCGGCGACGAAGCCCGTGACGGCTGAGGCGCCCATCACCGGCCAGCACCAGCTGATCGCTTCCGCCAGCGGTTCGGTGCAGCTGCCGTGGTTGTCGCATTAGGTTGCGGCTATTTCCAGACCCGCCACCACCGGGATCAGAGCCAAGAAGACAAGCACGAGCAGGACGAGGCCGACGATGGCCGGGCGCCGCCCCACCCGCCTGTACGCCGTGGCCTGCCCGGTCTCCGGTGGGCGGACAGCATTTCATTGCACCTCCCAGGCCGAACCGGGGAGGAAGGCAGGTGACGGGTCATGCCGTGACCTCACCACCCTGAGGAAGCCAGAGGAATCCGTACCGGTGCTCACGGTGGACGGGCCGGGGTACTCAGACCACGGCTGCGCGCGCCTGTCAGCTGCCGCCCGCAGCGTTGTCAGTGGGTCCCCTTAGATTTCTGTCTCATGAGTTCTTCCCTGAGCGTCTACCTGCTCGACGTGACTGCTACGCGCGCCTTGGTCGGATCCCGCGACGACCAGCTGCTTGAGGTGATCCGCACCAAATTCGGGGACAGCCTGGCCCGCGACGACGACTACTTCAGCCACGCGATCGCCGACGGCGCCCCCACGGCATACGAGGCACTGCGCGCCGTCATCTACGGCGGCCCCTTCAGCGACGACCAGGACCACGCCTTCCAGTACGGCTACGCCTACGACCGGCTGTGCTCACTGACCGGCTCGTTCCTGGACAACTCCTGCTTCACACCGCACCGGGGCGACTGGCTGTCCATAGTCGACCAGGGCCTGACCGCCCTGGGCATCACCGCCGTGTCCGTGGCAGCCTTCAGCCACAACGATCTGCCCGACCCCCTCCCGTACACCCACACGCCGGGCTGCGGCGAGTGGACGCCCGAGGCCATCACCCAGGCCCTGGAACAGTTCGAGGCCACCAAGCGGGCGGTCGACGAGTCGGGGCAGGCCCCGCCGCTGGAGCCCGAAGTCGTCGAGGCCGTCATGCAGTGCCTGGGCTGGATGCGGCACGCGAAGGCCCGGCCCGGATTCGGCATCATCGGCTTCCGCTCCTGAGACGCAGACCCCGCACACGGGCCGGATGACGACCGCCGTACTCCCACACGTCCTTGCGCCCTGGAACGGACTGCGTGAAAACCCGGGACATGCGTTGAGGAACAGGATGAACGGGGTGGCTGACAGCGCTTACTGGAGACGGGTCATCGCGAAGGTGGTGCGGCCAAACGGCTGGGCAGCAGGGCGGAGATGATGCCCGTTGCGGCCGAGGTCGCCGTCACCGGCCGGCACCATCTGACGCTTCTGCCAACGCTTCGGTGCACCGGTCGCGGTTGTCGCAGAAGGTCGAGGCTGTCTCCATACCCGCCACCACCGGGATCGGCACCATGAAGACGTGCACGAGGGGGACGAGACCGATGATGGCCGGGCGTCGGCCCATCTGCCTGTACGCCGGCGCCCGCTCGGCCGCCGGCTCAGGACGAACGGCATCCAACATGCCTCCCGGCCGAGCCGCGAAGGGTGGGGGAGCGGGCTGTAGCGTCGGCGGACAGGGCAGGGACGACCTCTTTTAGCGCGGGGTGGAGGGCGGCGACGCTGCGGAGGATGGCGTTCGGAGGAGGATCGTTGTTGGTGGCGTGTGTCGGCGTCGCCGCCGAGGGCGCGACCGGTGCGGCTGGTGAAGAGTGGACCGCGGAGCGGGCTCGTTCTTGGAGGTGACACGTGAGAGCGGCTCGGACATGGCGTCCCTGCTGATCGCCGCGCACTGCCGGCCGGCACGCGGGCATGTCCGAGAACATGCTCCGGTCGTATCTGCAAACCAGCCAGTAGCGGAACCCGGCGGCCAGGCCCCAGCACGACAAGCGGTGCACTTGCCCGGGCTTCTGGGCGTCGCTCGCCCAGGAATCGGCCCGGAAGCGGACCGGCGCTTGCATGGGCACCATGGTGCGCGACAGGACGGACGGCTTCCTCGCCCAGGAGGCAAAGATCTCCTGCCGGTGCGATTCCCACGTCCGTCCTGTCCTTTTCTCCGAACGCGCCCACGGTCCTGTCGGCGCGTCGTCGGTATGAGCGTCCTCGTGCGCGGCGGCCACGGCCTGGGTCTGGCCCTCGGGTGGCTACCGGCAGATAGGTCTCATGTGACGTTGCAGGACCCGCTCTGCCAGCTCCGCCCGCTGTGGTTGCCCCAGGAGCGGATGCACCTGTCGAACGAGAAAGACTTGGTGAAGCTCAGGACCGACACCGTCCCGGCCATGCTGAACTGCTCGACGCCGATGGCGTACTTGTTGTTCCACACCGTCCGGCCGATCGTGCGGTGGGACTTGGAGTCGTAGACCACCGTGCCGGCGCCGGTGTTCTGGGTGTACGCGTTCATGATGGCCATGCGCCACAGCGAACTGCCGCTGAGACACCACTTGCCGGTGTAACCGTAGACGGCGAACTTCACGTCGCCCTTGACCGGGAACCAGATGGAGAGCGAGTCGGTGAACTGCTTGCTCCAGCACGTGGGCGCCTTCGCCCCCGCCCGCAAGGCCGAAGGGTCACCCCCTGACCTCACGTACTCGTCCACGCTGATGCGCTGCGCCCCCTGCGGTCCGGCTTGCGCGGCCGCCGCGGGCACCGCCGACAGGCCCGCCGCGGCAGCGACGGATACGAAGGACACCACCGCTGCCGTGGTGCGGGTGATTCTCATGAGACCCCCAGGTGCTTAACGAACGGGTATGCGAACGAACGTTGCCGTGCAGCCGAGATGCTGAGGTCTGCGGGGCCCCCGGGCAAGAGGAAGGACATCTGCCGCCCTGTCCGGGACTGTCCCGGACAGGAAAGGCGCAGGCCCCGGGCACGGGCCGGAATCGGATCACGCCCCGGAGCGGTTGTTCTCATGGCCCCGGGCGGCCGCTCTTCGGTGGCCGAGCCACCCCGCGCCCAGGCGAGGAAGGCTCCCGCAGCCAGCGCGGCGAGGCACAGGCCCACGGTATCCAGCTCCCAGCGGAGGCCCTGGAAGTTGTAGGTGAGTCAGGGCAGGGCACCGAAAGCTGTCCCGCCGTGAGAGAGCTGGGCGACTCGGCACGGGGCCCGCAGGGTCATCACCCGAGTCCGTCACCGACGCGCCGGCGACCTTCCGCCCCCTCCACTGGCTGCAGTCCGTCTGTGTCAGCAGGGCTTCAGGCCCTGCTCGTGCTAGGACTCGTCTGTGATCGCGCTACGCTCTCTACCGCGTATGGCCCTCGTCCTCGTCGGAGCTGCCGTTCTGGCTGGCTGCGGCACGGCATCAAGCCCTGGGCCCAAGCCGTCACCCAGCTCGTCCTGGGCGGCCCCATACCCGGTGGACTGCCGTAAAGCCAGTTGTGTGGCGCTGACCTTCGACGCCGGCCCCGGCCCTTACACAGAAAGTCTGCTGGAGGTCCTGAAGGCCAAACGTGTCAACGCGACCTTCTTCCTGCTTGGCAAGTCCGGCGTGGCCCGCTACCCCGACCTTGTGCGCAGAGAAGCATCCGCTGGACATGAGCTGGCCAACCACACCTGGAGTCACCCTCGCCTCACCGAGGTTTCAGCCGTCGAGATCCGGCGCCAGCTCGCTCTTGTGCAGGAGCAGGTCAAACTGCTCACCGGGCGCGCGCCGTCCCTGATGCGACCGCCACAGGGGCGCACTGATCCGCGGGTGGCAGAGGTCAGCCGTTCGCTCGGGCTTGCGCAGATTCTGTGGACCGTCACCGCCTCGGACTACCGTGACCATGACCCGAAGGTCATCACGCAGCGCGTACTGGCGGGCGCCGGGCGCAATGGAATCATCCTGTTGCACGACGTTTACCCGGGCACCGTCCCTGCCGTCCCAGGCATCATCGACGGTCTCCGCAAACGCGGCCTGACCCCTGTCACCGTCTCCCAGCTGTTCGCCACCAACAAGCCCCAGCCAGGACACGCCTACCGGAACGCAACGTAAGGGAATCGCATAAAGTCACCTGCACGCCGTGGCTGACGTCCGGCGACGGCGAGTGTCGGGGGCGGCTCGCGCGAGCGGGCAAGGCCCCTTGAACGGCCACCGGATGCCAAGTGGCTCTGTTTCACATTCCGTGCCAGAGCCACGGAGGGTCACCGAATCCGCGATCATGAACGGCCGTGAGTGACGCGCTCCTCCAGGACCTATGGTTCCACCAGACCGACGGCATCGCGATCGACAGCATCGACACCGACGACGAGTCGGTCGTCATACGAGCCCGCACTCAGACATCCCAGTCGGCAGGCGCGACCTCGGACATGTCCTATCTGCTGAAGGCGGGCAACGACGACAATTGCCCTACCGGCCGAGGTCCCAAGCAGCCGCGTAGGAAATGTCGAACACGCCCAGCCTATTGTCGAAGGCGGATCGCGCCTGGGGCTGGGTGATCGCTTCTGCTCGGTAGACAGCCACAGGATGCCCCTGATTGTTCACCACCGTGATTCCCGCAGGGATGCCCGTCCCATCTGCGATCTTGATCACGTAGTCGTCGCCTCGGGGCTCCAGGGCCAGTGCCGCCTTCGTCGGTTCCTGGTTGGCCATGTGTCAGTCCCTATCGCTGAAGCTGGCTGTACGCGCGGAAGGTACCCACCCCCTGGCCGCCTAACCACCTGGTCGCTCAGTTGGCTTACCTGCTCTTCGGCGCTCACGAACGACCTCGCGCCGCGAGGAGTACCCGTTTGCGGAGCAGGTCGAAGCTGGCACGGCCGAACATCTGCCGTTTGAGCATCTTGATCTTGTTGTTGTGGCCTTCGACCGGGCCGGAGCTGTAGCTCATGCTGAGTCCGGCAACGACGGCGTCGAGGTCCTGGGCAAGGCCGGCGGTTAAGGTGTGCAGGGCGGGCAGGTCGTCGGCCTGGGCCTTGGCAATCCAGTGGTGGAGCTGGTGGCCGTTGCGGTTGTTCATCAGGTCGGCGAAGGCCCTGACGTGCTCGGCAGTTCGGTCGAGTGCGGGGCAGCGGGCGAGGACGTCCTTGAGCTGCTGGGCCTGGTCGGCGTCGAGACTGTCGGGATGGCGGGTGATCCAGCTGGTGACATCCCGCACCGAGGGCGGCTTGCGGGGGACGTCGTCATGCGGGAATGCCTCGCGGAAACGGCGGGCGTACTGGCGGACGATGGTGCTGCCACCCTGGTAGCCGCGCTCACGGAGTTCGGCGAAGAGCTGAGCGCCGTTCGTGCAGCCCTCGTTCCATCGCTGGTGGAGGTAGGTCTTGTGCGGGTCGTAGATGCTGGTGCGGCCGGTCCACTGGCCGACCAGCAGCTCGTCGGGGCTGCCGACGTGGGCGAGACGGCGGACGGTGTTGCGGGCCAGGCCCAGTTCCCGGGCGATGGCGCGAAGACCCTTGCCTTGGGTGAGCAGGCCGTGGACGGCCGCGTGCTGTCGACGGACCCGGTCCGACAGCCGGCCAGTGAGCCGGGGCCCGGCCGGGGCCGCCGACGGCGCGGGCTCCGCGAAGTCCGCAGGCATGACGGGGCGGGCCGGGGTTTCCTCCTGCGGATTCCGCAGAAGGGCCCGGTGTTGGATGACCGTCTTCTCAACGGCTTCGGCCAGGTTCTTCCAGATGTGCCAGCGGTCGGCCACGTGGATGGCGTCCGGTGCCCCAAGCCGTCCGGCCTCGGCATAGGCGACGGACCGATCCCGGCAGATCACCTCGACGCCGGGATGGTCGGTGAGCCACTGGGCCACCGTCGCCACGGACCGGTCGGGCAGCAGGTCGACAGGCCGACGGGTCTCGATGTCGACCAGGATCGTGCCGTAGACGTGTCCTTTCCGCAGAGCGAATTCGTCCACCCCGAGCACCCGCGGCGTGGCCGACTCCGGGTCAGGCAGGGCACGGACCAGCCGCAGCAGCGTCGACCGGCTGACCACCGACGCCAGCGTCTCCACCAGACGGGCACCGGCCCGGCCGGCCAGCATCAGCGCGACATGCCGCAGGACCGACTGCAGACCGGAGCTCCGGCGCCCGTAGCGGAATGTCAGCCCGTCAAGCTGCTCGGCGAACGTCGCCCGCGAACACCCGCGCTCGCGGCAGCGGAACCGCCTCACCCCTAACACGATCACCACCGGGCGCCCGCCGACCGGGCTGTCCGCGAGCCGCCGGACGTAACGGCTGTGCACGCGGCCCGAGAGGACCCCGCAGCTCGGACACGCGGCCGTGAGCCCTTGAGCGCGGGCTCGTATGACGACCGACTCGTCGTCGGTGTCGATGCTGTCGATCGCGATGCCGTCGGTCTGGTGGAACCATAGGTCCTGGAGGAGCGCGTCACTCACGGCCGTTCATGATCGCGGATTCGGTGACCCTCCGTGGCTCTGGCACGGAATGTGAGACAGAGCCACTACCCCCGGCCCCGTGAAACTGCAACGCCTTCCGATGTCCGCCGACGAACGCCCTGAGCCCTGGTACGGACCGGACCGCGGGATGTAATACGCCAACCTCACCAGGCAAGAAACGGCCGCCAAAATCGGATGATCTCGGGCGGACTGGAGCGGGTGGATCAGGACCGTTGCCAGAAGTGGAGCGCTACAGGGGTTCAGCCGAGATACGCGCCAAAGGGGCAATGAGTTGATCTTGATGTGGCTCAACGCGTGGGCAGAGGCTGTTTGTGATGCGCACACGCCAGAAGTGACTCTGTGGCTGAGTCAAGCGCGGGTGAATGGCACGGTAAGTGGCGATGGCGGGGCTGAAGAGTGCCGGGTTGTCGCCACTGGCCGTTCGGGGGGGGCGGTTGTTGCAGGTTGATCGCGTTGCCTGGTCGGGCATACGGTGGCGAGCCGTTCGAGGCGATGGCTTCTCAGGTATTCCGAGACCAGAAGGCGACGAACGCGATGTAGGCGATGGCGGCGGTGGCCACGAACCAGAAGTAAGGATCGCCGCTTCGTCCGGATGCCAGTTCACCGATGAAGGCGCAGAGATTCCCTACGGTAAGCACAACGCCCGTGCCGGCCCAGGCTCGCCCTCCGATCCGGGCGAAGCGCTCGTCGGGAACCTTCTCGGTGAGGCCCTGATAGGTCTCGCTCCGGCGTCCCAGCAGCACCAAGGTAAGGCTGCAGGCCGCCAGGATCCCGAACGTCACCAGGCCGATAGCGAGGCGGCCGCCGAAAGTCGCGGCTACGAGGCAGCCTAATCCGACGGCGAGGAAGAAGCCGGGGACGGACCACCTGGCTGTGTTACTGGTCATCTGCTGGGCTCTCATCGACATGAAACATCTCCTCAACGCTGACCCTGAAGAACTTGGCCATAGACATGGCGAGCGGCAGGGAAGGCGTGTACCGCTCGGTTTCGATGGCGTTGATCGTTTGCCGTGAGACCCCGAGGGCCGTGCCTAGCTGACCCTGGGAGAGCCCTCGTGATGACCGCAGTTCCCTGACGCTGTTTCGCACATGTAAAGCTTACTTGTCACCCCTCGGTTGGTGTCAAGCATGCTTTACAGTGCTGGCGGGCCTGCGAGCCACGCGTCGGTGGTGAGGGGGAGGCTAATCACGCGGCTTGTGGCATCACGTAGCCGTGGGCGACGTCGCGGCGTTCGGCGGGACGGGCCTTGCGGCGGGTGAGCCGCCTGGTCATCAACGTGATGGCGGCCCAGGTGATCAGTGACTCCGACATCTGCGGGAGGCGTTCGTGGTCGCGGCAGTGCCGACGGGCCCGCATGATCCATGACCACGAGCGCTCGATCACCCAGCGCCGCGGGAGAACGACGAAGCCCTTGGCGTCCGGCGGCCGCCGCACTGTCTTGATGGTGATGTCGAGGTACTTCTTCGCCCAGGGCACCAGCTGGTTCTTGGCGTAGGCGGAGTCGGCCCAGACGATCGCGATTTCCGGGTGCATGAGCGCGAGGCGGAGCAGCAGCTCCCGGGCGACCGGGGAGTCCTGGGCGTCGGCAGGGGTGACCATGACCAGCAGCACCAGGCCCCGGTGGTCGCAGATCAGGTGCCGCTTCCTGCCGTTGATCAGTTTTCCGCCGTCCCATCCCCGTGTCGCCTTGCTGACGGTCTCGGACGCCTTGACGGACTGGGAGTCCACGACCACCGACGCGCTCTGCGGTGTCTTGCCCGCGGCGAGACGGATGCGGCGGCGGAGCTGGTCCCGGATGACGCCGATGACGCCGACCGCGGCCCACCTCCTGGCGAACCCGTAAACCGTGCGCCAGGGCGGGTAGTCGGCGGGCATAGCGCGCCATTTTATGCCGTTGTCGACCAGGTAGCGGATACCGTTCACGATGTCGCGGCGTGGCCATTTCTCCGGGTGACCGCCCCGGCTGGTGGTACTGGCCGACGGCGGAAGCAGGGGCTCGATGAGCGCCCATTCGGCGTCGGTCATGTCGGAGGGGTAGCGGCAGGTGCGCATGGCGGACCCGTTCGTCTCCTTCACCGCCGCGGCGGGTGCGCGGCCCGGCGGTTACATCTGCGGGTGGGCGATCATGTCCAGGGCGTGCTGGATGGCGTTGATTTGCGCGACGACGTACTGCACCCAGCGGCCTTTGGGGTAGTGGTGGGCGTGCGGGGCCATGACGCCGCAGAGCACGCGGCGGATCTGGCGGCTCTTGATGTCCGCCCACTCCACCTCCCAGGCTTCGGGTGCCTCTTCGTCGAGGCAGAAGTGGTAGCCCTTGCCCCTGGTCCACAGCAGCGGCGGCCAGCCGCGTTCGGCGCACAGCTCCTTCAGCGCGGCGATCCCGCGTACCAGCTGGGAGCGCGACAGCTCGGTCGCGGCCATCAGCCGCTTCGAGGTCAGCCGGGCGGGGGCGGCCTCCATCAGCGCGATCCGGATCGCATCGGCGTGGCGGTCGGCGGCGGCTGACCGCTTCTCGCGCTCCGGTCCGGCAGAGCGCGGCGGCACAGCTACTCGCCTCGCAGGAGCCGGGCGAGTTCTTCGTCCATGTCGACCCGGCCGGTGTCCACGGCCTGGTCGATCCATTCCAGCGTCGCCCGCACGCTGGAGACGTTCGCGTGCAGGACCGTGCGCTCGTCCTCCGCCAGGACGCGGTCGCGCAGCCCGGGAACCGTGCGCGAGGCCCTGGCCACGAAGGCGTGGCAGGCGCCGACCAGCTCCAGGAACTCCATAGTGTGCTCGACACGCTTGACGGGCGGAGCCATGGGGCTGGTGCGCTCGAAGTGCTCGCGCGCCTGCCGGCCGTGCTCAACCTGGGCCCGGTTGACCATCTGCCTGGCCCGGTCATCGCTCATCGCTTTGAACGCGACATCCGGACGCTGCAGGAGGTCCGCCGCGGCAGACGCGGCGACGTGTTCCTCGTGGGCCAGGTCGCGGATCACCCGCGAGCGGGCCTGGGCCGGGACCTGGGCGGCGACCTCGGGACGGTGCAGCAGATCGGCCGCCACCTGGGCCGCTACGCGGTCATCAACCGCGAGGTCGTGGATCGCGCGTACCTTCTCCGTCGGCGTCTGCGGCCTGCTGGCGCGGTAGCCGACCTTCCGGCAGGCACTGTCCGGGGTCCACCGGCGCCTTCCTGTGCGCTCGTCCAGCGGCGGGCTGTCGATCGCCGCGCACCGCTCCTCCTCGTCACGGATCGCGGCCAGTATCTGGTGGATGTAGTGCGAGACCCCCCGCCGGCGCCGGGCGGACGGCCAGCGCGAGGACGTCCAGCGCCGCTTCTTGACGGTGTTGTAGGGGACGCCGATGTCCTCGGACAGCCGGTGCAGGGACTCCTCGACGGTGACCAGGTCGTCGTCCCCGTTCGGCAGCGAACCGCCGTGCCGACGCAGGGGCTCGATCTCCAGCGCCCGGTCCCCGACCAGCCACCTGCTCACGGACTCCGCCGCGACCGCCCCGGTCAGCTCGGCGACGATCTCCTCGTAACGCTGCTGGCTGACGTTGCCGACCTTTATATCGGTCTCGGACATGACGGCCACCGCCCCCTCACAGTCGGGGGCCGGCACCTCCCAGGCCGCCGACGACAACCCCCGGCCCGAAACCGAGCGCCACCCCACCACGAGATCCCCAACAAGCGGCGACCGCAACCGACCACTCGAAACCTGTTCGGCCATCAAGACCGTTCGCTCAAGCGTTTATTCGGACGCTTCGGCGAACACTTCCTTCCGCCGGTCCCAGGCCCGGCGACGGCACCTCGCCAAGCAATACAAGGCGTTGCTGCGACGGTCCACCCCGCCCACCCACACCGCCCCGCACACCGGGCACAACCGCACCCCCTCACCCCGAAGCACAGCCACCGTCCGCCGCCTGATCCGCCGCGCCCGGCGCCACTGCCTGGCCCGACAAGCCGCCCAACAGTACACCGCCCCCGGCGCGACCCCCGCCTCCAGCAGCGCCCCACACGCAGGACAGAACCGCTGACGCGCTCGCCCGACAACCCCCGACACACCCCCAGGCTAGCCACTCACACAGATCCCCGAAGAGAGATGAGAAACGGGCACTCAGTGCATTGATGCCGCAGTAAATGCGTACACCTCGCCCCGAAGGCTGGAACAGTCCGCCGTAGATCGCGACGGTCACGGCCGGGGCTCCGTCGCAGTAAATCCGGTATTCACTGCGGCAGTTGCGAACGCGTCTCCGCGATCGAGCATCCGCCCGGATGTGGTTCTCCTGTGCTGATTTGAGGGGAGGGCACGGCCAGTGCCCGACGCGGACCATGCCTGGCACCAGGCTGTCTGCCTGGGTCATGCCCCCAGATCCTCCGTCATGGGCAGGCACTCGGCGAGCAGGTCGACGACATCGTGCCAGGCTCGCTGTGCGTGCTGTGGGTGGTAGCCGACGCCGGGGACCGTGGGATGGTCGACCGGCGGGTGGTGGAAGGCGTGCAAGGCGCCGCCGTAGACCGCGAGGCGCCAGTCGACGCCCGCGGCCTGCATCTCGGCGGTGAATGCGTCCCGTTGCGCGGGCGGCATGATCGGGTCTTCCGACCCGACCCCGGCCCATACCGGGCAGCGAATGCGTGCCGCCTCGCCCGGTCGGCCCGTGGTCAGTGCGTTGACTGTCGCGATCGCGCGCAGGCTGACGCCGTCGCGACCGAGTTCCAGCCCGACGGCGCCCCCGGTGCCGTAGCCGACGGCGGCGATCCGGTCGGGGTCGGCCCGTGATTCGGCACGCAACACGTCGAGCGCCGCATGGCCGATGCCCCGCATCCGGTCGGGATCGGCGAGCAGCGGTATGCAACGGGCCAGCATCTCCTCGGGGTCGCCCAAATAGCGCCCGCCGTGAAGGTCGAAGGCCAGCGCTATATATCCCAGCTCAGCGAGAGCATCGGCCCGGCGGCGCTCGACGTCGCTGAGCCCCATGCCCTCTGGTCCGAGCAGCACCGCGGGCCGGCGGTCGGCACCGGCCGGGAGAGCGAGGTGCCCGATCATCGTCAAACCGTCCGCCGGGTACTCGACCGTGCGCGTCGTAATCGTCGTCATGAGACTGGACTGTAGTGATCATCGAGCCCGGTCCGGCCGCTGTTCTGCCGCTGGCAGAAACAACGCGCGTGTCCGTCCGAAATACGGGGACCAAGTGCCCAGGGCTTCAAGATCATCTCGTTGCCCCCTTGGCGCGTACCTCGGGCAACCCCTGCTTGAGACCGGCCGGGGGGCCTGGCGTCGCCGCACCCGGGGCCGGCATTGGTTATGCCGTCGAGCAGGGCTGCGATGAACTGGGCCAAGGCGAGGGGCCCTCCGCCGCCGTACCCGTAGGTGTAACCGCCGCCTACCTGGGGGCCAGGAATGCCGTGCCGTCCCCGGTCCGTACCCAGCCCGAGTGCTTGCCGACCGTGAGGGCGGCCAGCGGCGAGACGGCCGGCAGGCGCTGCGGGACGATCGTTTCGATCTTCCCGTCACGGGCGCGCGGCCGGCATGTCGGTGAGCGGGTCGGGCGGCCGACAGACGCGCGGACCCGTATCCGCCCCAGCACGGGGACAAACTGCGGGCTGTCCGTGGCCTGGCCCGCTGTCAGGAGGAACGCCAGCGGCAGCACTTCCTGTCGGCGGCCAGATGGACCTGCTGGTCAACCCACCTCTGGAGCGTCCGAGGAGGGCGGCCTTCAGCTGGAGCTTCCGCCGGCGCCGGATGCGCCGCCGCTCATCGCGCCCGGGGTCGTCTTCGGTGTCCTGCCCGGTTTGTTCGTCGCAGTCACCCCCTTTGACCTGGCCCTCTTCTCCTCGGCGGCGGCCTCTCCCGAGCGGTGACGACGCCCTGGCCCAGGTGCATCCCGGCAGCGTCGTGGTGGGTCCGGGCTGTGGTGGAATCGATACTGAACAGGGACAGGTCCACTTCACCCTGCTTCGTGGCTTCCGCAATCAGGCCCTCCAGCAGGGCCTCGAACGCGCCTGCATCACGGCACGGCCGGAAGCGGTTGTGGACGGTTGACCAGGCCCCGAACTCGGCCGGCATCTCCCGCCACTGCCCGCCCGTCCTGAACCGCCCGATCACGCCCTCGAACTGCTGCCGCAGCCGCTCGGGTACGGCCCATAGTCGGCCCCACTCAGGAGCTCCGTCTGCGCGGGCAGGCGCGCACGCAGCTCGGCAAGGCGCTCATCGAGCGGATCCGCGCGTCTTTCCTCACCAAGTTCGCCGTTCATAGACCAGTTGACCGGGCGCCGCCGCCGGGCGCCCTGGGCTGCCCAGCGCCACCCGCGTTCGGGATCGGAGTGGTCGGTGAACCAGGCCGGCGTGAGCAGCTCGACCTCCTGTTCCTGCGTGCGTTGCGGCAACTCCTCCACTGCGCGCAGCCTCTCCTGCTGCGCCGCGGACATGCGGCGGCCGCGCTCCGCTCGGTAGCGGGTGCGCCAATCCCCGACGAACGGTCCGCACATCAGCAGCATTGCGGCAACCCTGTCAGAGTGCCTCAGGCAGAACCGGCTCGCCAGATCGGTGCCGTAGGAGTGCCCGATCAGCACGGCCTTGGGCGCGTCCCATGCATCGAGCAGCTCGGCGAGATCGTCGACATGCCGAGCGAAGGAATGGGTACCCCGCCACGGGGATCGGCCCATGCCGCGTTGGTCGTACCGGTACACAGAAGCGAGGTCCGCGACCATGGGGGCGACATCGCCCAGGTAGTCCGGCAGACCCGGACCGCCATGGAGGAGAACCACGGTCGGCTGCCGAGTCGTACCCCCCTGTGCCATCCAGCGCAACCGCGCCTCGTCGGACATCGACACGAGGCCCTGCGTCTCCACCAACGTCACCGCCAAGAACCTACCGGCGTCACTGAGGCTCGAAGTCGGGTACGGACCAGGTCGTGATGTCGCTCGTCGGCATCACGACGCCTGAGGTCGCTGGAGTCCCTGGAGGAGGAGGGCGATCAGGCGTCGGGGGTCGTAGCGGGGGTCGTTGTCGCGCCCGATGCAGAGGTTGCCGATGCCGCGCATCAGCTCGTACGGCTGCGTGCCGGGCCTGATGTCGCCAGCCTCCACCGCGGCGTCGAGCAGTTGGGCGCAGACGGGCAGCAGGCGGTCGAGGAAGTAGGCGTGGAGCGCGGCGAAGCGGTCGCTGTCGGACTGCAGGGCGTCGGCAAGTCCGTGTTTGGTGACCAGGAAGTCGACGAAGAGGTCGATCCACTGGCGCAGCGCGTCGAACGGGGAGCCGGCACTGGCCAGTAGATCCGGGCCGGCCCCAGCGCATTCCTCGATCTGGTGGCGGTAGACGGCGGTGACGAGATCCGCCCGGGTGGGGAAGTGGCGGTAGATCGTGCCCATCCCGACGCCTGCCTGGGCCGCGATCTGGCGGATCGGTGCGTCGACGCCGGAGGTGATGAAGACCTCGGCGGCGGCGGTGAGCACTGTCTGCCGGTTGCGCTGGGCGTCGGTCCGCTTGCTCCGGGACGACGACTCCCCTGCAGGGCTCTCGGTGGCCATCACGTTCTCCTCAGGTACGACTTGACAAAGCGGAGCGCTGCTCCGGATAGTAAGTGGAGCAGTGTTCCGTTTCAGCTTAGTCGAAACGGGCCGCTCCTGACCGTCTCGTCCGCCCGCCGGTCGCAGGGGACCGGCGGGCCGCAGGCATCACCGAAAGGGAACCCGCATCGTGAGCACAACCACCGCCACCACCGCCGACGCCTTGGGCACGCCCGCCCCGGTCCTGTCCTTAAGCCCCGTCGTCCTCTCCGTTCCCGGACGTCCCGTGGACCTCCAAGTGCGCGTCTCCGCACCCGAGACCGGAACCAGCCTCCCCGTCATCCTCCTCTCCCACGGCCACGGCCCCTCGAACAACCTCTCCTCCCTCAACGGCTACGCGCCGCTCGCCAACTTCTGGGCAGCACGCGGATTCGTCGTCGTCCAGCCCACCCACCTCACCTCCAGGACGCTGAGCCACCTGGTCGCCGGCGCACCCGGCGCACCCGACTTCTGGCGCTCCCGCGCCGAGGACATGACCCACATCCTCGACCGGCTCGACGTGATCGAGAACGCCGTGCCGCAGCTCGCCGGACGGATCGACCACACCAGGGTCGCCCTCGTCGGACACTCGCTCGGCGGCTTCACCGCCGCCCTCCTGCTGGGTGCCGGGCTCACCGACCCTGACACCGGGGACCTGGTGCACCTCGTCGAGCCCCGGATCAAGGCGGGCGTACTGCTCGCCGCGCCCGGCAGGGGTGGCGACGTCCTCAACGGGCCCATGGCCGAGCAGTGGCCGATCATCGGGGCCGTCGACTTCTCCACCATGACCGCACCCGCGCTGGTCGTCGTCGGCGACAAGGACGACCCTCGGCACTTCACGGACATGGGGCCGGACTGGCACGCAGACCCCTACACCCTCGCCCCCGGCCCCAAGACCCTGCTCACCCTCTTCGACGCGGAGCACGGACTCGGCGGGATCGCCGGATACGACGCTGCCGAGACCACCGACGAGAACCCCGAGCGAGTCGCCGCCCTCGCCCGGCTCACCGCGGCCTACCTCCGCACCCAACTCCACCCCGGCGCCCCCACGTGGCGGACCACGTGCGAGGCGCTGACGACCGGCCCCGACCCGGTGGGACGAGTCGAATCCAAGTAAGCCTCCCCCTGAAACGCCAGGGCGGCGGACCACCTGGCTGACGCCCGAGCGGCTGCTGTGAGGTGTCGAGGGACTGGCGGGCCGCGTTGCCGAACACGGCCGCGCGGCCCACGAGGACCTGCAGTACCTCCACCTGCAGACGCAGAAGTGGCAGGCCGCGGTCATCGGGCGCGTCACGCGCTTCCTGGCCGGCTGGACGGGCAGCGCGGTCAGGGCCTGCCGCAGTTCCCTGACGGCGCGCGTCGTGCGTACCGGCGTAGGGCGGCGACAGTGCGGCGGAGTTCGCCGAGGGCTTGCCCGAAGTACAGGGCGGCGGCCAGGCCGAGCGCGGCGAGCCCGGTGGTGGCTGCTTCGTCGGGTTCGCCGGCGGCGGCGAGGGCTCCGGCGAGGTGGGCGATGAAGAAGGCCCGGTCCCGGGGCGCGAAGTTCCCGCGGGTCAGGTGCTGTCGGAGCAGGACGATGGCGCGTTCGGGTTGTCCGGCCTCGTGGTGGCAGACCGCGCTCTGCGCCATCAGCCGGGGGGTGGTGTACCCGGCGCAGAGCGGGCCGGTGCAGGTGACGGGCCCGGCGGGCGGGGCGGCGGCAAGAGCCTCGTGGGCTTCGTCGAAGGGTGCGAGCGGCTGACGTGTCCTTCACAGCGGCCGCGGGCTTGTGCCGGTGTCAACATAGGGTGCGTTCGTGTTCCTTTTCCGCACCCGCGCCGCTTGCGCTGCCATGGTCCTGTCCGCATTCTTTGTCACAGCCTGTTCTGCCACGGGAACGGACCAGGGCGACGACCCCCAGGAAACCACGCACCCCACTACCGAGGGCCCCGACGCCGAAGCCCCGGCGAACGTGCGTCGACCGAGCCCGGACGCCGTCTTCGACTACCAACTCGGCGGCGCGTACCCGCCTGCCGGCAAGGTGCGGGCTGTCGCCCGTGACCGTGAGGCCAAGCCTGCCGACGGGCTTTACAACATTTGCTACGTCAACGCCTTCCAGACGCAACCGGGCGAAGCCGTCGGCTGGTGGAAGAAGGAGCACCCGGACCTGCTCCTGAAGAACGACGATGGCCACCTGATCGTCGACAAGGACTGGGACGAACCCCTCCTGGACATCTCGACCCCGGTCAAGCGCGAAGCCCTGATGAACATCATCGGCCCATGGATCGACGGCTGCGCCGCGGCGCATTACGACGCGGTCGAACCCGACAACCTCGACTCCTACGAGCGCTCCGACGGCAAGCTCACCTCCCAGCACGCGGCCGCCTTCGCTCGTCTCCTGGCCACCCGCGCACACAAGCAGAACCTGGCCGTCGCCCAGAAGAACACCACTGACCTCCTTCCCCAGCACACGCGCATCGGGTTCGACTTCGCCGTCGTCGAAGAATGCGCACGCTACAAGGAATGTCCCGAATTCAGCCGCGCCTACGGTGCCAGGGTCTTCGACATCGAGTACGGGCGAAAGGACTTCACCGCTGCTTGCCGGGCATGGGGGAAGGACTTGTCCATCACCCTGCGCGACCGGGAAGTCAGCCCTGCCGGTAAGCACGGCTACGTATACGAGTCCTGCTGAACGCCTTCCGATGCGGCGCCGCGGGAGATGCTGCCCCCGGTCATGTACTGAGCCACCCGGTCCCCGAATAACCAGCCGGCCGAGCTGTTCGCGCTGCTGCTCGGCCGCCGCACGGCGCTGAGCCTCCCGCCTTCCAAGCGCCTCGCTTTCGACGACCGCCTGCGGCACCTACAGCGTCATCATGACCTACCACCAGGTCGGGCCGTACCGGGACGGCAATGACGGTCGTGTTCGGATCGCGCTCGCCTATCTCCAGGGCGCACCAGGACTTCGTGGGCCCGCGAAACCCCCAGTAGCCGCATCGCCGTAAGTCAGTCCAGTCCTTGTTTTTGCGGTCGATGATTTGATTACCCCAATATGCCCGGTCGCGGCTCGTCTCTCGGCGGATCAGCCGCGCGGCAGCGTCTGGGTATGGACGCTGTTGACGATCTTCTGTGCCACCTCGGCCTGCCCGGCGTCGGCCTCAACACGCACCCGGATCTCGCGCGCGCGGAGGCCCGCCGGGGTGTGCGTCACGCGGATCGCGATCTCGTACCGGCCGCCCCCAGGATCCCGGACGGCGTATGACGGTTCGGGACCGGGACCGGGGCCGGGCGGCTGGGTGGCGGGGCGGTCGATGATGTCGACGACCAGGGACTTGCCGCTGCACCGGAAGACGTTGTCTTTTCCCTTCTGTGGCCAGCACCCGTATGAGCCCGGTGGCATCCGCACGGGAATGCTCAGCTCGGGGTGCGCCTGGATCACGGAGTGCTCGCCGGCACCCCAGACCGCGCCGTACAGCGACTGCTCGGGACGCCGGTAGCCGTCGGTGCGCGTCCGCCGCGGCAGCTTGGCCGGAGGGATGCCGGCCAGTGCGGGCCCGGCGGCACCGATCCGGTTGTGGGGGACGTCGCCCGCGCGCAGCGCCCACCGGGCGAGGATTTGGGCCACCGCGCTCACCCTGCCGGTCGTGGCGTATTCCTCGCTGTACGTCACCTGCACGATCATGTGCCCGGCCCACACGGCGACCGTGGCCTCCGGCGCGCCGTACGGATCCGTGGACGGGGACACCCGCAGCAGGGCCTCGTCCCCGAGTCGCGGGAGGTCGGAGGTGGAGGTGGCCGGGATGTTCATGTAGCGCCGCATGCGCTTCCACTCGTCCTTGTCGGTCTGTCCGGGGGTTTCCCAGTCCCGTTCGAGCAACACCTCCCGCGCGGGACGGAAGGGCGACCTCTCCTCGTAGCGACAGATCGACGGTCCTCTGTCGTCCTGCACCGGGTCCGTGACCACCTGCCGCACCTGCTTCACCGGGAGCAGTTCGCACGCGGTCGGTGCGGGTTTCGGGGTGAGGTCCAGGGAGACGATCGAGGACGCCATGAGGCTCATCGACATCAGGCAGCTGCTGACGGCGTACACGCCGATAAACGAGGGCGGGTGCGGCTCCTCGCGGGCGGGGCGGGCGGTCGTGCCGTCCTCGGTGACGCCGTTCGCTCCCGAGGACGGGCAGAGCGTGGAGGAGGCGCTGACGTTCTTCGCGGAAGACGTGGGGTTATCGGCGTCGACGGTTCGTACGTACCGGTGGGTGGCGGCGAAGTGGCCGGCCGAGCGGCGGGTAGCGGGGGTGTCGTGGGAGGTCCACAGGATCCTAGCCTCGGCCGAGGACCCGTTCGAGGTGATCGCGCATCCGCCGCTCAATGAGCGTACGGGGCGGCGGTCGTGGGATGGGGAGGCCGCGAAGCGGGTGGTGGGCTGGAAGACGTCCACGCCGGTCACGGTGGAGGAGAAGGTCGACGCTGTTGCCGAGCTGGTGCGGGATGAGACGGTGGCCTGCCGGGTGGCGGTCGATCTCCTCAAGCGCCGGGAGGTGGCGTTCGTGGCCATGCGGGACTCCGACGCTCGTTACATGGTCAACGAGATCCAGTTCGAGCAGGCTGATGAGGACGACGGGCTCGACGAGGAGTTCCAGGACGTCCTGGCCCGCGAAGGCGACGACGGCGAGGACGAGCGTTTCGACGACCCAGCCACCGTCGTACGCCGCTGGCACCGGCAGATGGAGTTCGCCGATTTGATGGCGGTCTGCCAGGGCTTCATCGCGGGAGCCACCCGCCTGGTGCCGAAACTGCGGGGGCACGAGTTCACCGACCGGCAGCACGAGCAGGTCGGAACCGTCCTGGAGAAACTGCGCGCTACCGCCGACTGGATTGAAACGGCCGTGGCCACCGGCCGCACCGATCTGGACGAGGCCCTCGCCCAGCTGCTGCGGGGGCAGTAGCCATGCGGGGCCTGCCCGCCCACGTTCATGGCGAAGCCGTACGCAAGGCGCTGGTCGAGGCGCGGCCGGCCGGAGCCAGCCTGGCCCAGCTGTGCCGCTCGACCCGCCGTACCCCCTCCCAGGTATGGACCGGTATCAAATTCCTGCGCAGGGTCCCGTGAAAGAGGGCCTGCCGCCGGTGACGCACTCGCGCTCGGAGGGATTCCAGCTGTCGGAGGACCCGGAGATCTGGGTCGCTTACGAGCGGGCGATCTTCATGACGGAACTGCACCGGATCGCCAACGTCATCACCGGGATCATCGCCCCGCACGCTCGGCGCCAGCCCTCGGACGAGTGGGTCCGCCTGGTCCTGGAACAGCTCGGCGGGGTCAAGGCCACCCTCGAAGTCCTCACCCGCATGGAACGATAGGACGCCGCTGACGTGCGCAAACGCTGCTATCCCTCCGACATGAGCGACGCGGAGTGGTCGTTGATTGAACCCCTGCCCCCGCCGCCGGCCAGCACCCTGCCCACCGGCGGTCATCCGGAGGTCTACGACCGGCGTGACGTCGTGGACGGGATCCGGTATGTCAACCGGACGGGCTGCCAGTGGCGCGCGGTCCCATGCGACTTGCCTCCCTGGCGCACGTGCTACCGGTGGTTTCGCAAATGGCACGCCGCCGGGGTGCCCGCCCGGATCTGCGCCGAGCTCCACGAGCGCGTGAGGGTACGGGAGGGGAAGAACCCACGGTCGGTGACCGTGATCGTGGACTCCCAGACGGTCAAAGCGGACGCTACCGTCCCCCGGGCGACGTCCGGCTACGACGCGGGGAAGAAGGCGACGGGTCGCAAGCGGCACCTGGCCGTGGACACCCGCGGCCTGCCCGTGATGACGATGGCCACCCCGGCCAGCCTCCACGACGCGCACGCCGCCTTTACCGACTCTCCTGAGATTCCGCGTCTCGCTCGTTCGAGGGGTTTGTAGGTCTCGTCGCGTGCCCTTTTACCGATCCTGGCAGGCTTCTGCGCCGTAGGTTGTTTTGCGGAGTTTGGTGGGATTATGCGAAGTCTGATGATCCTGGGGGATCTGCGGGTTCAGCCGATGAAGCGTGCTGGTGGCGGCTGGTCGTACACGATCGTCTGGCCTGACGGCTCGGTCGACGAAGAAGCCGACGGCTACCTGAGGACCCATGAGGGCAGCGGGACACAGAAGACGTACGCCTACCACCTGGTGGATCACCTGCGGTGGCGGGTGCGCGAAGGGCTGACGACCGCTTCGGTGAGCATGCTGGATCTGCACCGGTACATGGGGGCGGTCGGTGCCCAGGTGCCGATGCCGTGGGGTGAGCCGTGGAGGACTGCGCCGAAGCGTCCGTACGGCACGTCCGCTTTGCAGACCGCGGCCGCCTGCCTGAAGGGCTTTTACCTGCATCAATGCACGGTCGGCGGGGTGAACGATGAGCTTCGGGCGGCCTTTGCCGTGGGGCGGCTGCCGATGCAGGCGGACCGGAACCGGGCCCTGCTGGGACACGTGAAGACCTCCATGCCGGCGAACCCACTCGCCCCGAAGAGACGGGGGCGTCGACGGCACCCGAAGATGCTGCCCGAGGGTGCCAAGCCCGGGCTGCTGGAGGTCGTGATGACGGCTCGGGACGCGATGGTCGTGCGGTGGCTGTCCGACACGAGCCTGCGGATCGGCGGGGTGTGTGGCCTGCATCTGGTCGATCTGCACTTACGGGAGAACGCCGCGTGCGGCGAGTGCCCCAGCCCGCACCTCCACGTGTGCCACCGCTGGGGCAATGCCAACCGGGCGGCGGCGAAGATCAAGCCGGACTGGCGGATGGTCGACGGGACGGTCACCGGCGGAGAGATCTACCGGGCCAGTCCCGCCATGGTCAGCACCTACTTCGCCTACATGACCACCGAGTACGCCCAGCACGCCGCCGGCCACGGCATGCTGGTGATCCAGTTGTCCGGGCCCAGCCGTGGTGAGCCCTGGAGTGCTGATGCCGCCCGGGGCATGCTGCGACGGGCCAGTCGGCGAGCCCAGTTGCCGGGCAGGATCACGCCCAAGGCATTCCGTCACCAGCTCACCAACGACGTGCTGGACGCCTCCGACGGGGATCCGCTGGTGGCGAAGGCCGCGGGGAACTGGGCCTCGATGCAGATGGTCGACGAGGTCTACGGCCATCCCGACCTGCACTCCCCGCAATTCGCCGACGCCCTGACCAGCGTGTGGGGTGAGCGAGAGTGACCGCCCTGCAACTCCTGCCGGCTGGCCCTGTCCCCGCACCGACGCGTACGACGGGGGACCGGCTCGAGATCCTCGCCACGCTCATGGCGGCACCTGACGTCGAGCCCTTCTTGCGCCAGGACGTCATCGTGGTGCCGCCCGACCATCCCGCCTACGGGTGGCTCTGCCTCGTGCCCGGGTGCCAGTGCCCGCAGGAGCCCGGCCACGACTACTGCTTTGTCCACACCAAGCAGTGGCGACATCTGCGAGCCGCAGACAAGACCATCACCGATTTCCTCCGGGCCGCTGAGCCGCTCAATCCACGGGCCTGGGTCGATCCTCCACCATGTCTGATCTGCCCGGAGATTCCCGCCTGGGCCGGCAACGGCCTGTGCTACCTGCACGCCCAGCGGTGGCTCAGCGCGGTCGGCTACCACCGCCGGACCACCGGGAAGAAGGACTCGCACCCGGACTTCGACACCTGGCTCGCTCATCAGGGGCCGTTCGCCGGCTTCGGCACCTGCAAGGTGCTGCCCTGCCCCGACCGTGCCGACAACCCGGTCGGGCTCTGCCGCCGCCACACCACCCGCTACGAACGTGAGGGTCGGCCTGGAGGAGCCGCACCCGCGATCAAGCTCTGGCGGTGGAATCAGCCCACCGCAACAGCGACCGCGATCCCGGTCGCCTACGTCAACCAGGCAGCCTTCAACCACTGGTGCCATCAGACGCCGCTGGCCAACCGGTCCTGCGGCAAGGTTTCCTTGATCGGGCTGCGGCCACTGGTGAAGAGCGAGATCCAGTGGGCCATGTTCCACCACGCTCACCAACGCGCCGAAGGCATGCGCTGGCCCCTCGTCTGGATCCAGTACCTGGCCGACCAGTGCCGCCAGCAAGGCGCGAACTCCCTCGTGGACCTGGACCTGGACCGGTGCCGGCAGCACTCGCGGCAGATCGCGGGCATCATGCTCCGTTACCTGCAATTGCTTTACTTCACTCGCCAGGACACCAAGGACGCCGGATTCATCGAGACCGAACACTTCGGAATCCGCTTCCGCGACGACCGCGGGCACTTCGACCTGACCGGCGTCTCGCAGCGGTGGCTGCGTGACCTGCTCTGGGAGCACATCGCCACACGGCTCACCACAGACCCACCCCGCAGCAGAGGAGTCTTCGACCGCCCTCGCCGCGGTTGCCTGGAGCTGTCCGCCTACCTCGAAGCGCAAACGCCAGCCGGCGGCCATGACCCCACTGTGCTGACCGGGGCACACATGGCCGACTTCGTCGCCGACCAGCGACATCGCGCCCAGCACGGCCTGCCCACCCTCGCACTGCCAGCCAACCGCCACACACGCAAGAACGGGCCGATTCCCGCGACGAAGAACCAGGTCGCGGTGAACTTCAACGGCCTCCGCCAGCTCCTTCGCGACGCCATGGACACCGGCGAGAGCGACCGCCTCGGACTTGATCGCACCTTCATCGTGGCCATCCCCTTCGGCCGCATCCCCAAAAAGCGCCGCAACCCCTTCCCCGACGACGTCGCCCGAGCCCTGGCCAACGACGACAACCTCACAAACCTGCAAAACCTCGACCTGGACGACCGTGGGCTTCGCGACGTCTGGGAGGCCCTGGTCGACACCGGCCGCCGCTGCAGCGAGGTCCTCGAGGTCCGCCTGGAATGCGTCGGCCGACTCAAGGGCATCCCGATGTTCTGGCACGACCAGACCAAAGTCGGGAACTTCGACGAGGGCATCCGCATCCCCGAACGGCTCTACCAGCGGATCTGCGAACGCCAGGAGAAGACGATCACCCGGTTCATCCAACGCACCGGGCGCCCTCCGACCCCGCGTGAGCGATGCGAAATCGCGTTGTTCCCCCGAAGACCGGCCAATCGCCACGTCCGCAAGAGCATCAGTTACCCCTGGTTCCACAAGGCATTCCGCGCCTGGGTCGACACCCTCGACATCGCCCACTGTGTCCCCCACCAGGCCCGCCACACCCTGGCCACCAACCTTCTGAAAGCCGGCGCGAACCTCGTCCACATCAAGCGATACCTCGGACAGGTCTCCGAGCGGATGGCCGAGCACTACACCCACATCGCCAACACTGACCCCCGGCTCAACGATGCACTCAACGCCGTCTGGGTCACCGGCCCCGGTTCCGCAGCCTCCGGCGCCATCCTCTCCGGCGGGGAACCGATGTCCCGAGAAGAGGCCATGGCCCTTTCCATCGACCTCACCTGCCGTTCGACCCCTGCCGAGGGCGGATTCTGCACCTTCCAGCCCGTCGTCAACGGCGACGCCTGCCCCTGGAACCTCGACTGCCACAACTGCGACAAGTTCGTCCTCTCCGGCGCCGACCTCGTCTACTGGCACCGCAAGCGCGAGCACTGGCGGATGCTGGCGGAAGGGGCTCCGGACAGCGCGACCGCCGACTACCTGCACGGGCTCTTCGAGCCCACCGCCCGCGCGATCGCCGGCCTGGAACGGGCACTGGAAGCCGTCGGCCTCCTCGACGAGGCCCTCGCCCTCGATCTCCGTCGGCCGCAGGACTACTTCGGCAGAGTCTGGGCCACCGCGTTCCGGGCCCAGGAACTCGCCCAGGCTGAAGCCGGGGAGGTCGCGTGAGCTCCGGGCCAACCTCGACCGCAGCCGCCATCGCCGCCCGCCGGCGCCAAGGCGAGCACAAGATCGCCGCGGTTGAGAAGGCCATCGGCCAGCTCCGCCGCGAACGCGGACGCCTCACCGTCCGGGCCATCGCCGAGCGGGCTAGCGTCTCGGCCACGTTCTGCTACGAGAACCCGGCCGCACGGGCCCTGATCAAGAACGCGGTCGCCGACAGCCGCAGCCGCCACGACCGCCTCGGCCAAGCCGAGCACGAACGCATCGAGGCATCCTGGCGCGAGCGGGCCCTGAATGCCGAGGCCGAGCTGACCCGCACCCAGAAAGAGATCTTCACTCAGCGGCAGCGGATCGGGGAACTGATGGGGCAGATCCGCGACTTCGACCAGATGGTCCCCGGCGAGTCCGTCCAGGCGCTCGTCACCGAGAACACCACCCTCAAACGCCGCGTTCAACAGCTATCCCAGGAGCACCGGACGCTTCAGGAACGGCTGCAAGGGGCACGATCTAACAACCGCTTCGCGGACAGGCGCATCGCCGACCTCGAAGCCCAGATCCTCGAACTCCAGCAATCTCCCGCGACGCCAACGGCCCCATCCCGCTGAAGGGCCACACACCGCCGGCAGCTCTGTCCGCCAGCGGGCGCTTTGGCCATATCAGCTGCACTGTCCGTGACACGAGGCTGCCATGATCCTGGCTACAACCGATCCCGACCCTCAGAACTTCTGGACCGCGCTGACGGTGCTGGCCAGCCTCCTCACGGGCTTCCTCGGGGGCTGGGCGACCTTGCGGGCCGCGAACCCCAGACGCCAGCTGGCTTACTGGATGCCCGCAGCTACCCGCTTGCTGCACACATCAGACTCCGTCGGAGACCTTGTGGTGATGCGCGGGGGCCAGACCCTGCGGCATCCCCACGTCCTGGACGTCAGGCTGATGAACCGAGGCCGCCGGGACGTGGCCAGCAGCCACTTCGACAGCGGCACACCAATCCGGCTCAATGTCGGAGCCCCCATCGTTGAGGTCCTCGACGTTGCCTCTCAACCGGGCTGGCTGCACACTCCCACGACCGCCGTCGACGACACAGCCCTCACTATCGCCCCTGGCTTGATCGCCAAAGGCCAGACCATCCACTTCTCGGTTCTCGTCGACGGGCCTGCCCCCCGCCTCACCTGCCAGGCATCCCTGATCGACGTCACAGTCCAAGAGAAGCGGGAAACGAACCGACAGAGCGTTGTGATCTCGAACGCGTATCTGTATCTGGTCCCGGGCCTTGCGACCATTTTGCTTCTGTTTGCTCTGGCGCCGTGGGTGGAGCCTTGGTTCGCGCAGGCGCCTATCTACTACCTCTTCTTCGATTACGGCGTTGTGCTGGTGATCGGACTGGTGCTGCTGACCTTTGTTCTCTGGGGAGCAGTGAACGAGTGGTCACGGCGAAGGCGGGTACGACGCGAGCCGAGCCGGAACTGAGCAGAGCATGCTGGGGCGCTCAGCTCCGTCGCTGACGCATGGGTGCGCAAAACCGCAGGTCAGGGCCGACCTGGACAATCAAGCGGTCGGTAAAGCGGCGCGCGAGGTCCTCTTCCGCTTGCGGCTGATGCACCCCGAGCTGACCGTGGTCTGGGCTGACTCCGCTTACGCCGGTGGCCTGGTCGACTGGGCCCGCTCGTTCCTGAAGCTCACGGTCAAGACGGTCGGCCGGCCGAAGAACACCCCGGGGTTCGTCATCTTGCCCCGCCGTTGGGTTGTCGAACGCTCGATCGCTTGGATCATGCAGGCCAGGCGCAACGCGAGGGATTACGAGAGGCTGCCGCAGCACTCGGAGGCGTTGATCACCTGGGCCGCGATCACGCTCATGACCCGCCGGCTCACCCGTCCGGGCGGCGCCGTTGCCCGGTGAGACCCAGCTCGTTGGACCTGGAATGGGAGAGCTTCCAGGCACGGACCGGCTGGCCGAGTGGGTGGAACGCGTTGAAGCGGCGGTGCCGGAGCTGGAGAGGCTGGAACGTCTGCACCCGCAGTGCACGTCCCTGGCCGACGTCCTGAACAAGGCCGGGAAAGCCTGGGCCGATGTCGGGCTCACCGCCGAGGACGGCGCCCGCCTGGACGAGGTGTTCACCCGCATCCACGACGCCTGACCGCTGAAGTCATACCGCGTCGCCCGCCCCGTCGCTGCTGGTCACACCAGCTCTTCTACCTCACCAGCCCCCGTCCTGGCGCCCACTCGCGAAGGTGCCAAGACCCGTTGCGGCCCCTGTCCGGGGAGGGCAGGAGGCCGTACCGTGGGGTGGGCTCCCTCATCGCCGGAGAGCTACTAGAAGCTGTTGCGCATCTCCACCGTGAGTTACCTGGGCTGGTGGTTGCTGTGAAGGAGTCAGGTGAGGAGGCGGGCTGTCCGGGTGCTGTCGTCTACTTCTACGGCCCCGAGCCTGCTCAGGCCCAGCCCCTGCGCACAGCAGCGGCTCCTGCCTGGAACCGGCTTGAGACGCCGAGTGTGGTGAGGAGATCGCCGACGCGGCGGCTGTAGGTGCGCAAGGACAGGTTCAGGTGGGCTGCGGCGGCCTCGTCGGGTGTTCCTGCGAGCAGGCAGTCCAGAACGGGACGCAGGTAGCGAGGGAGTTCGTCGGCGGTGGGGTGGGCGGCGGGGTTCTCGCCACTGCTCCACCAGGATCGGTGTGCGCGGACGAGTGTCTGGACCACTGCGGGATCCCGGACGAGAAGCATGCCGTTGTGAAAGACGTCGAGGTCGAGGGGGATGACCGCGATGGTGCGGTCGATAATGCTGACGCGGAACGGGATTTCGCTGATCAGTCGGGCCTGGGAGCCGTCCCGCCAGGGGATTGTGCCGACGTCAGCGTCTTGGGCCAGGCCTTGACGGGTGGTGATCTGCCGAACCGCGGCTGCCTGGTTGTTGACCACGGTGCGGATGCACGCTGCCACGTGAACCAGTTGGCGTTCGGTGATCCCCCCGTTGATGCAGCCGGACGGATCGTCGAAGGCGAGCAGCTCATGGCGGGTTCTGCTGCACAGTCGGCCAGAGGCGGTTCCGACGTTCTTGGGTTCCACCAGTTGGGCGGGGGGTCTTAGGCCCCGGTTCGCATAGAAAGAGGACTGGTCCAGTGCCAGGTGCATCGCTTCGCGGGAGGCTTCTCGGTGTTCTTTCGGCACAGACATCGGCGTCGTCCACTTCACCGCTCAATTGCCAATGGTGACGAGAAGAACACTATCAGCCACATTTGATTGCGGCTTCAATAACTGTCTTGTTCACGCCAGGCACTGGATCCAACGCGGTGAGCAACGACATGCTGGTCATGCCGGACAGAGGGCGGCAAAGAGGCGCATCACAGGTGCAACCGCCCCTCGGTAACGCCAATTCACGTCCGGCCCGTCAAAGGAGATCGCCATGTACATGAAGAAGGCTGCCCCGACCATCATCGCCGGACTGGTATCACTGGTCTGCTTCGCTCCGCCCCTCGTGGCTTCGGCTGCCGCGGACGCCCGGGACTGCGGCAGCCGGGAGGTCTGCTTCTGGACGGGTTCCACCCATGTCGGCAAGCCTCAGTGGCGGTGGGAGCCCGGCAACGGCCGCTTGGAGCTGCCTGGCTCTCTCAAGTACAAGGTCGGCGCCTTCCAGGCGAACACCAAGGCATGCTTTTACGGCGGCGGGGAGACCCGTGTCGTCAACGGCGGCGACTTCCGAGTGAAGTACACGAACGACTTCGGCAGCAGGATCGACTCCGTCGGACCCTGCTGACACAGCATCGGCGAGCGAAACCGCCTGCTTGACCGAGGGCGGCGACAGCACTCCGTCGCGCCCCTGGGCGCCGACGTGGCCTTGGCTCGGCTCGGGCCCCGGCCACGTCGGCTAAACTCGGGAGGGGCGGTCCTGGGCCGTCAACTGGGCGGGCCCAGCGTCGCACGGCGGTGGCCGGGTCCTCAAACCGGCCGTCCTCACCGTCGCCGGCGTCTTCGTTCTCGCCGGCCGCCAGGACGTCCTGGTATTCCTCACCAAGTTCGTCGTCCTCGTCGACCTAATCCGCTCACTCACCGTAGAAGCACACCAGCTTCCTAGAACCACGGCCACAGGTCCCGCGATCACCCACACGAGGGGCCTCCCTGACGATCAAGAGATCCCACACAGGCACTTACGTGGTGGAGCAGTGCCTGCACGGGATGGGTGATGGTGATGTGGGCGTGGTCGGCATCGGTCTGCTCGTCGTCCACCCAGACGAAGGGCCTGCCGTCGGCGTGGGCCACCAGTGGCGCGGTTTTCCAGTGGACTCCGTCTGGGCGCTCGTTCATCAGGGCCTCTCCGAAGTCGACGAACGGCAATGCCGGGAGGCTGAGGACAGGGCCGATCCACCGGTTCGCGTCGCTCATCCAGGCGCTGGCCCAGCACAGTTCGAAGCCGAGGGCCAGCAGAGCCTGGCCGTGGGCAGGGTTGAGCCACATCGTCTCCGGTCGCCGGTAGGACCGCGGGCTTCCGACTGTGGAGGGGTGGCGCGCCTCGGCCGAGAGGCGGACGGTGGTGTAGCCCTCGGGGCATGTGCCGGAAGGCGTCGCATACGGGTTCAACGGCCCGTCCACTGCGTGCCCGAGCCCTCGTGCTCACGCAGGAACCGGTCCGCCTCCGTGTGGAGCGTGCCCTCGGGCCAGACGATCGTCCATGACCGCCGCCCGTTCTTCCTCTCGATCCGCTGGACCCTCAAGTCCCCGACCACGACGTGCCGTACCACTTGTCCTCCGTACCGACTCCGGAACATGACAGACGTCCCGGTCCCGGTCGGTAAACGGCCCATGACGTCCTGGTCACAGGCCCAGACGGACATCACGGGCGGCACTACCCGCGGTCGGTAAAGTCGATGTCCAAGAACAGCAATGGTCATCGGCTCACGACGTCCCCCCGAGTGCGGTCGGCCGCTTCACCGCAGCGTAGCCCGTCCTGCTGGGCGCCAAGGCTGTGATGATCTACTACGTGGGCAAGATGATCACAGCCTCGGATGCATCCCGGACATCTCCTTTCAGCGCCGCACATCAACCTGCGCTGGAGCAGACGATCCGCCTACCGCACCACGACCTCATGAAAAGGACCCCGGCCAACCGCGGCCCCCCCGCCGGCACGCCCATCGGCCCCAGGCAGCCGCATCCCGCACCGCTGCAAGCGCTTCGCTCCCGACTCCCTAGCTGCTCACTCGCGTGCCGGAGTCCGGCGGGCCACGAGCCGTGGTCGTGCAGGCCCCTCTGGCGGCGGCCACCTGCGGGAGAAGGCCACCAACGAACACCGCGCCCGTCAGCCAGCATGACGCACACGCCTGCGACGATCTCGGGCCCTGATCCGACGGACTGGGTTGCACCCCAGGGAACGCAGGCGATGTCCGTGCCCTTGGTCCGACGCAATCGAGCCGGTGTGCCACCTCCGCCGCGCCACTCCAGGATGCCGACGGGCATGGGCAAGGCCGCCGTGCTGATCTGCAACCGTAGACCAACCGGCTGACCGGAAAGGACTGCCTGGGATGATCAATACGGTAACCGGATGGCCCATGGCCGGGCACCTACACCAGCAAGGAACGCCATGACCGACTACCTGACCGCTGCCATGGCAATGCTCGGTCCCGCCCCGAACCGCTACGCCGATCCGGACGCATGGGACCGGCTCCGCGCCGAACTCGGAGTCCGGCTGCCGTCCGACTACCAGGTTCTCGTGGACGCCTACGCTCCCGTCAAGCTCAACGGCCACCTGTATCTGCACCATCCAGCCACCGAGCGGTGGAACCTGGGGCAAAAGATCAAGGACACCATACGGGCCTGGTCCGGCGTGCCCTGGAACGACCTCAACCTCGAAGCGGACGAGGACCCGCGTCGGCTGTTCGGACTCAAAGAGCTGACCTTCGGTACCCACGACGGCCTCTGGCCGCTCGCGAGCACCGACCGAGGAGAGACCATCTTCCTCGTCAGCCCCTCCCACGCCTCGTGGCTGCTGGTCGAGGACGGGGAAGGCGGCTGGGCGCGCTACGACATGGGCTTCGCCGAATGGCTGTACCGCTACCTCATCGGCGAGGACATGGCCGGCCCCAACAGCTCCGCCTTCTACCCCGGCCCTGTGAAAATGGAACCCCGTCCGATGTCCTACGAGGACCGCCCCGAACCTTGGCACGGCCCGGACCGGGGCATGTAACCCTGCCCTTCATCGCAGGCGCGAGGAAGGGGGCTTACTCGCTGCCGCGTGAATAAGCTGCGGTGCTCTCATTGCTGCGGGGAAATCGCTGGTACTACGGCAACTCGGAGAACGGGCACCCGGGGCTGGATCTGATCCCGCTACCCGAAGAGCCTAGGGGGCCGCTAAGCCCTTCGGATAGCACGGGCCTCCAGCGCGCGCCCCGCCGGTCATGGGAGCAGGCGCCGGCCGCCCTGGGTGTGAGTCTCGGCCGAGGTGGGAAATGTCCGTGCTCAGCACGATTCCCAGAAGAAGCGGCCCTCCCTGCCGTCGGGGCTGAGGAAGGCGTAGCCGTACCCGTAGCCGAAGTTGAGGAAGTACGGATCGTCTTCCGCTTCGCCGCAGTCTGTGAGGCGGAAGAAGAACTGCCAGGGAGCGTCGACCTGCGCATGGTGGGTGTAGTCGGCTACGCCGCCGACGTACTCCTCGGGGGCCTCGTCGGCCTCGTCCTCCGGGGCCGGCACCAGGTCGATGTACCACTCAACGGGCACCTCGCTCTCGTCCGGCCCCCACCGCCACAGAGACCGGCCACGCGTGCCGGGCGGGCCGATGACGGCGTGGGGCGGTATCCGGCCGCCAGGCTGGATGAGCAGCACGGCATCACCGTTTTCGGCGCCTATGCCACCCCAGATACGGTCGTCCTCATGCAAGAAGAGGTAGGCGAGGCGCTTGTCGCTACCCGGCACGGGAAACTGGCCGACGAAGACCAGCGGCTCTCCGCTGGCAGGATCGATCGGCCAGGTGGGGTCGCTGAGCCAACAAGGCGCGCCGCCGAGCTTGGCCACTGGCTCGATAGCCGGCTGCCTGGCGGGCCTGAGGGCCATCCGGCAGCGTGGCAGGAAGGCGGCGTCGTAGGGGCCCGCGGCCAGGCCGGCGGGATGCGGATTCATGACCCGGACCGTACAACGAACCACTGACCGGACACGCCGGCGATCCACCCTGCCCGCGCCGCGAAGAGCACAGTGCTGCCATTGGCCATGAGTAAAGTCGCTGGTCGATTACGATCAGTAGCCACTGATGGGGAATGGCAAACGATTCAAGGGGCGTTGAGGCGATGTCCAACCGTGTCACCACAGCAATATCCATGGTCTGCGCGGTCACTGCGCTGACGCTGGTCACCGGCTGCGGACGCGACATCTCGTCTCCGGAAAGCCGGGGAAGCAGGGATAGCGGCGCGCCGGACCTTAAGGCTCCGATGACCAGCTACGACCCCCCTCGGACCTTCGGTAAGCCCGGAGTCCCTCTGCCCAAGGAGGCAGGTTTCGGCCCGAGCAGTGACATCTGGGGCTCGGCACTTGGGGGCCGCCTGCCCGTCACGCTGTACAAGACCTGGGCCTACATCGCCTCACCGTACGACCTTCAGGCCGTCAACACAGACAACGGACGAGTGACGACCGTCCTCCCCCAGCACGAGGCACTGGTGGAGCCTGAGGACCGCATTACCGAAGAACTCTCAGGGCCACCACTCCTGGCCAGCGTCGGTGGCCGTTCTCAGATCATCGTCCCCTTCGGTATCCAAATCCCTGGATCCGGTACCACGGCCGCGACCCGCACACTGGAGCTCACCGCCGTGGACGCAGACTCCGCCGCCCAGCAGTGGAGGACCCAGCTGCAGCTTCCCGACTGGGCGCGGCGCGCCTACGGGAAACTGGCGGTCACGATGGTCGGCGGCCAGGGCAGCACCGCAGTTGTCAAAGTCGCCAACTCATACCACTCCACCGCATACGCCATCGACTTAGAGACGCACCGCGTCCTGTGGCAACAAGACCTCGCCGCCATGGCTGTGACCGGCGGCAACATCGCCGTGTTCGATCGAGACACCGGTGAGACCCGGCTGAGGACCGTAGACCTGCTGACCGGAGAGACCACCTGGACCGATACCGGGACGGCTCACCAGGTGAACGCCTCCGTAGCAGGCCCCAACGTGCTGCACTACTCGGGCAACGACTACAAGAGCGGACACGAGTTCACCAAGTTCCTCAACGCCCGGACCGGCGAGCTGCTCAACAACGTCGAGAACCTCGCGCGTGTGACCTGTACGTATGACGGCAAAGCCACCACGGTCTGCTCCGGCAAGACGGGCGACTTCGAAAACCCCGACCAGGTCTTCGCCGTCGACGCCACCACCGGCAAACTGCTGTGGAAGCTCCCCGACACAACAGCCAACCGGGTCGCGCCGTCCATCACCACGGCATGGAACGGCCGCGTATACGGCACCACGCGAAACGGCCCGGTCGCCCTCGACGCCCGCACCGGTGCCGACACCACCCCAGGGCCCGGCCTGGCACCCGTCCTGGTCAACGGCTACACCGGACTCGCTATCGACGGCAGGACAGTAACAGCCCACCGCACCACCAGCTGATCAACCCGGTGAAATCCCGAGCCAGGCGGCTGCAGGGACGACCCGCCTCCGCCCCGCCAGCTTGCGGGCCGCAGGTGCCTCGCAACCATCGGTGCACTGCACAACTCTGGCCGGGCGACACCAGAGGCACAGCGTTCATGCAGTGGTAGAGAAGACGGCGGGCATCAGGAACCCACCGCTCGAGGGAATCCCGGGCACGAAAGCTGACTCGCCGGCGCATCGACTGCAGACCGCAGCATCGGACACGCATCCGTACCCCTTCCCGTTCCTGGACCTGGGATCCGGGACGGGACAGAACCCATCCGAGCCTTGGGCTGGTGGTGGCAGCCGGCGGCGCGTTCACCGCTGGAGCCGCCATGAGGGGCGTACGGTCGCTATGCGCGTTCAGACAGGACGGCGCGCCGGCGGTCCCGCGGTCAGTTCGCACGTAGCGCGGGACCGCCCAGCCTGTAAATGATGTCCCGTAAGGGGTTGTTGGGGCAGGCTGATGTGCCTCTCGTGTGTTCGTGGGCTATCCCGCGAGAGCG
>NZ_BMVB01000039.1 GCF_014650495.1 Streptomyces cinnamoneus
GTACCCCATCGCTGCGCGATGGGCAAGCGAACACCCGTGCTGCGCACGGGTGTTGCGCTCCCGCTCCGCGGGAGCGCAAGCGGGCCGCTCCGCGGCCCGCACCCCCGGTGCTGCGCATCGGGGGTGACGCTCCATTCGCTGCGCTCCCGGAGCTGTGGGGCTGCGCCCTAGTGTTTCCGGGCTTCCGCTTCGCTCCAGCCTGGGCCGGCGGGTCCGCTGCGCTCCCCCGCCTCAACAGTCCTTGCGGCTGCGCCTCCAGGACCTTCAAGGCCCGCTGGCGCGGGCCGGGCTGGCTACGAGGGGTGGGGGTCACTCGTTCGTGTCGGGTCTGGCGGAGTGGCTGCATCAGGATGATGCAGCATGTACCGTTGGCGGAAACACGAGACACCCCCGGGCGGGCTGATCACCCGCGTCATAGAGGGAGCGAAGATGTGGAGCGCTGAGGATGTGACGCGAGACTCGGTCCGGCGCCACGGTGAGGGTCTGAATGCTGCTCAGGTTGAGCAGCGGGTCGAGGAAGCGGCTGTACGTGAGCGGGAGACTCGGAGGCAGTTGCGCCAGGGCGGGCACTCGTCGGAGTTCGCGTCGGATCCCGAGCGGCTGGCTGCTATCTGGGCCGCCAAGCACGTGGAGTGGCGCCGCGTCAGGGACCTGATGCTGACGTCCGGGTGGGACACCTACGAGACAGAGCAGGACATCCACGGTTCGGAGTGGGCGCGGGAGCGCGATTCTCGGCGCCAGGCCGCGTTGGAAGCACGCGCGGAGTTCGCGGCACGGCGACGGGAAGCAGCGGATGAGCTGCGAACCGAGCTGTGGCTGACCGCCGCATCCAGCCACCTGATCCGGGCAGCTGCCACCCGGGCCGGGCTCGTGCCGGCCCGGGTTCTGGCGCAGCTCGCCGAGCGGATCGTGGTGCACGAGGACGGTACGGTGTCCGTACCACCGTTCACGCCGACCCGGTGAATTCCCGAAGCAGTAGAGAATGAGGGTGGAGGAGTTTTCGTAATGCCGGTTATCGAACTCCGGGAACACCAGGTAGACCAGAAGTCGGCGTTCCGCAAGTGGGTAGGATTCCCTGCAAGATCTTTTGTGCCGCCGGAGGGGGCGCGTGCCACGGGGGTGTCCGCGACCGGGTCCGGAAAGACCATCACGGCCGCCGCGTCCGCGCTGGAGTGCTTCCCGGGCGGCCGGATCCTCGTCATGGTGCCCACGCTGGACCTGATCGTGCAGAGCGCCCAGTCCTGGCGCCGGGTCGGGCACCGTGCGCCCATGGTCGCCGTCTGCTCGGTGGACAAGGACGAGGTCCTGGAGCAGCTTGGGGTGCGCGCCACCACCAATCCGATCCGGCTCGCCATGTGGGCCCGGCAGGGGCCTGTGGTCATGTTCGCCACGTACGCCTCCCTCGTGGACCGCGAGGACCCGGAGGACCCGTCGGGCCAGCGGAAGGTGCGCGGGCCGCTGGAGGCCGCCCTGGCGGGTGGGGAAGGTCTATACGGGCAGCAGATGGACGGATTCGACCTCGCCATCCTGGACGAGGGGCACATGACCGCCGGCGACATCGGTCGGCCCTGGGCCGCGATCCACGACAACGCCCGCATCCCCATCGACTTCCGGCTCTACCTCACCGCCACCCCGCGGATCCTCGCATCGCCACGGCCGCAGCGGGGCCGAGACGGGCAGGAGCTGGTGATCGCGTCGATGGAGGCCGACTCCAGCACCTACGGCACCAGGATTTTCGACCTCGGGCTGGCAGAGGCGGTGGAGCGGGCGATCCTCGCGGGGTTCGAGATCGACGTGCTGGAGATCCGCGACCCCGACCCGATCCTCGGCCTGTCCGAGGACGCGCTGCGCGGCCGGCGGCTCGGGCTCCTCCAGGCCGCGCTGCTGGAGCACGCGGCGCAGATGAACCTGCACACCGTCATGACCTTCCACCAGCGGGTCGAGGAGGCGCAGGCATTCGCCGAGCAGTTGCCGGCGGCCGCCGCCGAGCTGTATTCGACCGAGGCATCCGCGGCCGCTCTCACCGACGCGGAGGAACTTCCCGCCTCCTCCATCGACGCCGAGCTCTACGAGCTGGAGGACGGCCGCCACGTACCCCCGGACCGGGTATGGGCCAACTGGCTGTGCGGGGACCACCCCATCGCCCACCGGCGCGAGGTCATCCACCAGTTCGCCAACGGCATCAACGCCCAGAACCGGCGGGTCCACCGGGCCTTCCTCTCCTCGGTACGAGCGCTCGGGGTCGGGGTGGATATCGCCGGGCTGCGCGGCGTGGAGGCGGTGTGCATCGTCGACTCCCGCAGCTCCCAAGTCGACATCGTCCAGAACATCGGTAGGGCGCTGCGCCCCAATCCGGACGGCAGCACGAAGGTCGCGCGGATCATCATCCCGATCTTCCTCCAGCCTGGGGAGGACCCGAAGGACATGGTCGCCTCCGCCAGCTACCAGCCCCTCGTCGACATCCTCCAGGCCCTGCGCTCACACTCCGAACGCATGGTCGAACAGCTCGCCTCCCGCGCCCTCACCCGCGGCACCGAGCGCCGACGCCTCCACATCCACCCCGACCGCGGTGCCGGGAGGGCAGACGGCGCTGACGCGGAGGAGCCCGGTGGTGAGGCGCAGCGGGAGGTCGACCGTGTCACCTCGATCGTGGTCAACTTCGCCGCCCCCCGCGACGCCGCCGACATCGCCGCCCTGACCCGCTGCCGCGTCATCCGGCCCCAGTCCCTGGTCTGGCTCGAGGGCTACCAGGCCCTCATCCGCTGGCGAGCCGAGAACGAGATCACCGGTCTGCACGCTGTCCCCTATGACACCGAGGTCGAGGTCGGCGTCACCAAGGACTTCCCCCTGGGGCGGTGGGTGCACCAGCAGCGCAAGGCGCTGCGCGCCGGCGAACTCGACCCCCACCGCAAGGAGCTGCTCGACGAGGCCGGGATGGTCTGGGAGCCCGGCGAGGAAGCGTGGGAGAAGAAACTCGCCGCGCTGCGCTCCTACCGGCGCGCGCACGGGCATCTCGCACCCAGGCAGGACGAGGTGTGGACCGACCCCGCCGACGGAGTAGAGGTCCCGATCGGGCAACACATGGCCAACCTCCGCCGCAAAGGCGCGAAGAACGGCCTGGGCAAAGACCCGGAACGGGCCGCCGTACGCGCGGCGCAACTCACCGCGATTGACCCGGACTGGGGCTGCCCCTGGCCACTGGACTGGCAGCGCCACTACCGCGTCCTCGCCGACCTGGCCTACACCGAGGCTGGCGGCGTGCTGCCCGACATCGCACCCGGCGTGCTGTTCGAGGGCGACGATCTCGGACGCTGGCTCCAGCGGCAGGCGAACGCGTGGGCGGAGCTGTCGGAAGAACAGCAGGGGCGGCTGGCCGAGCTGGGCGTGAAACCCTCTGAGCGTCCCGCCCCGGCACCGGCGGAAGGCACCCCGAAGGCGTCCGGCAAGGCGGCAGCAGCCGCCTTCCAACGCGGCCTGACCGCCCTCACGCAGTGGGTCGAACGGGAGGGCCGGGGGCCAGTGCCCCGGAAGGCAGTGGTGACCTTGCCCGACGGAACCCAGACCAAGCTCGGCATCTGGTACAGCAACACCAAGTCACGGCGAGACAAGCTCGCCCCCGAGCAGCTCGACGCGCTACGGGAGCTGGGCGTGGAATGGGTCTGACACCGCCGTTGTCCGGCCGTTGAGCCAGGGACCAGGGCACGCTCTGGTCCCGGGATCGTGGTGCCGGCAAGTTCAGGCCATGACCGCTGGGCATTCTGGCAAAAGTGCCCGCCCAGAACGGCGAACACGGGACTGTTGTGGAGTGATCCATCACTCCGGCCTCCTGCGGACCGCTCCCCTGCAGGGAGAAACGACCTCGTCACTGATCTGCCGCATCGCGAGCCGCTACGGGCTGGAAGCGAAGGCATTGCGGTCCTGCTGGCACTGGCGCAACCACCAGCCCAAGCACGAGAACGGGACCTGTCGGGCCGACGCCGAGGTGCTGCTGAACTCAGCCGGACGGCAGCTCCTGGCCGGCCTGTGCGGCATCGAGGAAGACGTGCTGGCGCGAGCGTTGCCGTCCTGGGCGCGGCAGGACGCCAAGCTACCGGCCGAGGGGGACGGAGTGCCGGCGGCGGCGTGGCGGATCGGCGGCGCGGTCGCCGGGCCGCCGGCGTTCGGCTGCCGCCTGTGCGCCGCCGGGCGTACGGGAACTGACAGTCGGGTCGTGCGGTACGCGCCGCGGTGGGAGCGGGTATGTGCGCGACATGGGCGGTGGCTGCTGGACGCGGACGCCGACCAGCCCCACGAGTACCTGGACGTGTGGCACCTGCCGGAGGTGGTCGCGGCGCAGCGCAGGTGGGCCGGGGTGGCGCGGCGGGCCGTGCGGGCCGGGGCAGGGCCGGAGAACGTGTTCGGGCTGGCGTATGCGGTGGTGGCCCGGTGGTGGGAGCAGGCCCTTGGCTGGGAGCGGGAGACAATCTGGCCACGGCGCCTGCATCAGGTCGCGGGCGGTGACGCCGGGGGTGATCTGAAGTGGTGGCGGATCGTGGGGCGGGACGCGGTCGTCTTCCCCGAGGTGGTGGCGGTCGCCGACGCTTTGCTGGATCCGGGCATGGCCGAGCTGGTGTGGGTGGACAGTGGTGCAGGGCTGCCGCGGGCGCTGCCCGCCGACGGGATGTTCTGCCGCCGGCTCGGTGAGCGGGTCGGGCGCACGTGGCTGGGTCCATTGGCCGCGACGGATCACGGCGGTCCGCTGATCGCCTGGATGGGCAGTGTCATCCGCCAGCGCCGCGCAGCCGGCGGCCCGCCGGGATACGACGACGATCCGTGGTGGGTGCGCCGGGAACATCAGCCCGTGACCATGGCCGGACATCTGCGGGTGCTCGGCAAGGAGAAGAAGGCGCCGGGCTCGGGGAGGATGTGGCGCGCGTCGGTGCCCGCCGAACAGCGGATGCTGATCACCAGCACCATCGAGAGCGCCGAGGAACAGCTGCTCCAGCTGCGCGGGGCGCAGACCGGGCCGACCGCCGAGGTCGCCCGGCAGCTTCTGCGCAACCTCCGCCACAGCGGCGATCTGATCGAGAACGCGTGGAAGCGGACCGCCCTGGCGGCTGCGAACGCCGGGGTTCCCCTGGAAGAGGTGGCCCAGTGGGCCAGGATGTCCGCTGACGCCTTGAGGAACGTGTTGACGGCTGGCCAGGAGGCAGACCCTGGCTGAAGGGACCGGCTCAAAACCCCGGGCGCCCTCGCTGGAAGGCGTCAAGCGTTAGCGCATGCCCTGCCCCTTCGGGGTCCAAATCCCCAAAACCACCGTAGCTGGAGGCGGATACGGCTTGGCTGAAGCAGATGATCAACGTGGGTGCAGCCGGGCCCGGGAGCCGGGCGAAGCGGGTGAAGACGGAGCGGGGCTCAGGGTTCGAGGTGGTCTTCCTCGACCCCGTCGGGCAGACGGTCCAGCAGCGGTGGGCGGACGCGGCCCTGGCGGTGGCCTTCGAGGACCTGCCGCCCGTGTCCGCGTTCCCGGCCGTGCCGGGGCGGCGGTGGGGCCCGGGCCTGTGGTGGTCGGCCACGACCGGACGGCACGTGTCTGCGGGATCGAACGCGATGCGGACCCAGCTGATGGTCCTGGACCGCGACCCGGACGTTACCGGGCTGGCGGGGCGGCCGGTACGGCTGCTGTGGCACAACCCTCACGGGCAGGTGCGTTCCTGGGTGCCGCAGCTCTTCGCCCGTTACGCCGACGGTGCGGCCCTGCTCGCCGATTGCCCCAGTCACTCCGACGCCGGCGGCGAACGCGCTATGAAGGCCGCCGAGGCGGTGGCGGAGGCGTGCGCGCACATCGGCTGGACCTACCGCCGCCTCCCACCGCTCGACGACATTCTGGCCGCCAACCTGAAATGGCTGGCCGGCTACCGCCACCCCCGTAACGCCGGCTGCCCCGGCCTGACGGCGGCCGTCCTCGAAGCGTTCTCTCGGCCGCGGCCGCTGCTGGAAGGTGCCCAAGCAACCGGCGACCCGATCGAGGTCCTCCCCGCCGTCTTCCACGCCATGTGGCACAGACATCTGACGACAGACCTGGATACGCCGCTGCACGAACGCGCCATGGTCGGTCCCGGCTCCCTCCCCAATGCCGGTACAGGCGTGCCGGCCGGTCGCCTTCAGGAAGACGCCGGCGAGGGTGAGGACGACTATGACGAGGAGACCCGGGACATCGCGGAGGATGCGGACACGGACGCACGTGGCGATGACGCCGGTGCGCGGTGTGGGGAGGCGGTGTGAGCAGCGGACGGCCGGTGGTGGCGGTCGGGGCGCATGTCCGTTTCCGCGGGTTGCGGTGGCAGGTCGTTGCCCTGGCCGGCCAGCGTGTGCACCTGACGGGCGAGGAAGGCAGCGATGAGACGGTGCTGGCGGGGCACCTCTTCGCCGATGAGGGTTTCGCCGTGCTGGGAGCGCAGGCGGAAGTGGAGCAGCCTGAGGCGGTACCGCGGTGGGGGCTGTTCGAGACCGCCCCGGCCGCGGCGCGGGAGAAGGCGCTGGCGTGGCAGCGGCACGTGAGGGAGGTCGAGTGCGGTCTGCCCGGCGGGCCCGGCAGCGGAGGGGTGGTGCGGCCGCAGTACGACCCCGAACGGCACACGCTGGCCGAGCGGGAGCGGGCCAAGGCCGAGGAGCTGACCCGCGCTCGGCTTCGCCCGGGTGTCGCGTACGACGGTGCAGCGCATGCGCCTGGCCTACGGCAGACAAGGGCTGTGGGGGCTCGTCGACCACCGGACGACCCGCGGCCCCAGCCCTTCAGGGCGGCAGGACGAGAGGGTGGTCGCCGCGGTCAAAGACGTGCTGCGCAAGCAGCGGGGCCGCTCCAAGGGCACCGTCAGCGCGCTGATGCCACGGGTCGCGCAGGTCCTTCAGGACCGGTACGGCGATAGCGTGCCCATGCCGCCCCAGGCCACCTTCTACCGGCTCGTCCGCCAACTCGCCGGCCCCGCCGACCATCCCGCACGCCCCGCGCGCACCCCGCCCATCACCGAGGACGGACACGGCCACACCCCCACCGTCGCGCTGCGGCCCGGGGAGCAGGTGCAGATCGACACCACCCGCCTGGACGTCATCGCCCTGTTCGACGACGGTACCCTCGGCCGGCCCGAGATGACCATCGCGGTAGATGTCGCGACGCGCGCGATCCTGGCCGCCGTGCTGTGCCCGGGCGGCACGCAGGCCGTGGACGCGGCCCTGCTCCTGGCTGAGATGGCCGTGCCCCACCCAGCCCGCCCCGCCTGGCCCGACGCCCTGCGCTTCACTCACACCCAACTGCACGCTCATAAGCGGCTGCTGACCCTGGACGAACGCCTCGAGGCAGCGGCCGCCCGCCCTGTCGTGCTCCCTGAAACGATCATCGTCGACCGGGGCAAAGTCTTCCTGTCCAGGACGTTCACCTCCGCCTGCGAGAGCCTCGGCATCAGCGTGCAGCCCGCTCCGCCCTACTCCCCCACCGCCAAGGGCATCGTCGAGCGCACCTTCGGCTCGATCAATTCGCTGTTTTGCCAGCACCTGCCCGGCTACACCGGCTCCGACATCACCCGCCGCGGCCGGGATGCCGAACGCGAAGCGTGCTTCACCGTCGCGCAACTGCAGGACCTGCTCGACGAATGGCTCGTCCACTACCACCACCGCCCTCACGAAGGGCTGCGCCATCCGGTGCTGCCCAAAGCGGCGCTGACGCCGAACCAGATGTGGGCCGCCCTCATTTCGGTCGCCGGCTACGTACCCGTGCCCCTGACCAGGGACGACTACCTCGAACTGCTGCCGGTACGCTGGCAGGCCATCACCGAACGCGGCATCCGCCTGAACCACCGCACCTACGACTGCGATCTGCTGGGACCGTACCGCGGACAGCCCTCCCCCATCGCGTCGCGTGGCGGGAAATGGGAGGTCCACACCAATCCGCACGACGCCCGCCAGGTCTGGCTGCGCCTGCCCGACGGACAACTGGCCGAGATCCCGTGGATCCACCGCGCCCACGTCCACCGCCCCTTCAACGAACAGACATGGCAGCACATCCGCACCACCATCACCCGCCACACCGACCCCGACAGCCTTGAGGCCGACCTCGCCGACGCCCTCGACCAGCTCATGCGCCGCGCCCGCACCGGTCATGCCACCAAGGCCGAACACCGCCTGATCACCCGCACCGCACCCGCCAGAACACCCCTGCCCCCACCACGCGCCGCACCCGGCCATACAGAGCAGGAACCGTCAAATCCCCCACCGGCTCCCCCGGCGGACACCGACAGCCTCGACCATCTCGACGACACCCCCGACGAGCCCCAAACCATCGACCAGGACACCGAGGAAATCGACGCCAGCATGCCGACCGTCCCCTACACCGGGCTCGGGCTCTACGACGCACAGGCAGAGGCACTGAAGTGGTGAACACCCAACCCGCCACCGGAACGAGCAGCGGCAACCGCGCCCTCACCCCCGATACAGCCAACATGATCGGGCCCTCCGAGCCGGTGACCACCTGGCAGGGCTGGCAGCACTTCGCCACCAGCCCACCACCAGCCCCACCCCAGCCCGGCAAAGCGGCCCGCAGCACGGAAGAACGCCTCGCCTACCACTCCGCCTTCGTCACCGTCCGCACCCCCGCCATCGACACCCTCGCCCACCACGTGCGCACCCTAATGATCCTCGGCCGCCACCAAACCACCACCGCCAGACCTTCATTGATCGTCACCGGCCCCGCGGCCGCGGGAAAAACCACCGCCCTCCTCCACGTCGGACGCACCTGTCACCTCGCCCACACCCAGCGCAACCCGGCCCCGTCCGGCCGACGGCACGCGCAGGTCCCAGTCGCCTACGTCCTCGTCCCGCCCGGCGCCACCGCCAAAACCCTCACCACCGAGTTCGCCCGCTACCTCGGCATCCCCGTCACCACCCGCATGACCCAGGCCCAGATCACCGACGCCGTCTGCCACACCTACAACACCGCCGGCGTCCAACTCGTCCTCATCGACGAAATCCACCGCCTCAACCCCCGCACCACCACCGGCGCCCAAGCCGCCGACCTGCTCAAAGACCTCACCGAACGCATCCACGCGACCTTCGTCTACGCCGGCATCGACGTCACCACCACGCCCCTCTTCAGCGGGGTGCGCGGCGCCCAGCTCGCCGGCCGCGCCACCCTCATCACCTGCGGTCCCCTCCCCGCCCGTCACGGCCAGACCCGACCCTTCACCGACGTCATCACCGACCTCGAAAACGCCCTCGACCTCACCTCACACCGCCCCGGCACCCTCCCCCGACACGCCACCTACCTCCACCAGCGCACCGCCGGCCGCATCGGAAGCCTCACCCGACTCATCCGCCAAGCAGCTATCACCGCCATCACCGACGGCACCGAAAAGATCACCAAAGTCACCCTCGACGCGGTACAACTCGACCACCTCGCCGAACAGCAAAGCCGCCCCACACGCACCCGCTGACCCACTTACGCCACCACCTCAGCCACAACGCCTGCAAGCCGAAAGGAAAGGGCCCCGCTCGGCACACACGGGACCCACTACAGCCAGGCATTCACGCCGCCCGGTACTCCCCCCGCTGAACACAGCGGACACGCAACCCGACAACAAATGCACAGCAAATCAACGATCAAGAAACCCGCCACAGGGCAAACCCCACTGACCAGGCAAAACACCCCTCACCAGGCAAAACACCAGCCGAGCCATTAGACGCAGAAACTACCCACAACGACCCGGCCATTCCCACTGCAACCCACACAACCCCAGATCACAGCCCCCCACACCCATCAAACCCAGTTATCACCCCACCACCAACACACCAGCTCACACACCACCCCACACACCAACTACCCCCCTCCTCAGCGACACCTCAAGACCCGCGGTCCCTGGAGCCAGACGGCCGCCAAGACCGCACTCGCCGGATCCGACGACGCTGTCGTCGGCTACCTGCGATCGGGCCGGCAGGAGGCGGTTCAGGAAGACGAACGCGCCGAAGTCCAGCACCTCGCCCTGGAGAGCACGCTCGAGACTGTCCGCAAAGCAGCCCAAGAGGCTCTCAAGGGCGAAGCCAAGCAGGTCAGCACCTTCCTGAGCACCGGACAGCACGAAGCTGCGCTCAGCGACTACCGCCTGCGCATCAGCCAGGTCTCCGACGGCGCAGGAACAGAGGTCAGGGCCGCTGCCCGTGCCGCGCTCAGGAGCGGCTCCCTCGACAAGATCCGCCAGTTCCTTGCGGAAACCCAGTACACCGCGCTCGAAGCCGACGAACGCGTCACCGCTTCCCGCCTCATGGACGGCGGCGGACCCGAGACCAAGGCAGCCGCCAAAGTCGCCCTCGAAAGCCCGCCCCACCTACTCCACGCCTTCATCGAAACCGGGCAGGATGCCACAGCCCGCCTGGACCAGCTCACCGCCACGCATATCGCGGGAGTCAAGCAACTGATCGCCCAGGCAGGCATAGCCGCCGCCACCGCACAGGAAAACGCGGCAAATGCCGCCGCCGTGGCTGCCACCGCCAACGATGCGGCAGAAAAAGCCCTCGAATACGCCCGGCAAGCCAAGGAATCAGCAAAACAGGCCCAGGAATACGCCACCCAGGCACGCCAGTACGCAGAACAAGCGGCACAATCCGCCGCCGAAGCCGCACGATCAGCCCAGACCGCCCGAAATGCTGCAGCCGCGGCAGCAACAGACGCTGAAGCGGCAGAATCGTACGCTGCCAGCGCCGAAGCGTCGGCAGGGTGGGCCCAGGACAGCGCCGACGACGCCTACCGCTCAGCCGCCGAAGCATACAACTCAGCCACCCAGGCCGGCCAGGACGCCGACGCCGCCACCATCGCCTCAGCAAAAACCAAAGCCCGCGCACAAACACTCTGGATACAGGATCGCGAGACAGAGCTTCTCCACCGCATAGAGTCGGAGGAAGCTGACGCGAGGAAAAAAGCACTAGAAACCGGCGAGATCGCCGTCTGGAACAAGGAATGCCCTAAGACCGATGCGCGATGCTACGACGGAGTCTTGGGCTTCGCTTTCGAATGGTACGGACTGAAAAGCGAAGTCGAGTGCCTGGACAAACAAAACTTCGACGCCTGCAAAGACCTCATGCTGGTACTCAGCCCCACCAAAAAGGCTAACCAGCTGAAAAATGCCACTAAAAAGGGTGGCAGCGCCGTCCGAGACATCATCCGCAACCTGTTCAACCGTGGATGCAAATGCTTCCTGGCCGGCACTCAAGTCCTCATGGCCAACCGCGCCACCAAGAACATCGAGGACATCAGAGCAGGAGAGCAAGTCCTCGCCACCAACCCGAACACACGGGTGACAACACCCCGCACAGTCACCCGGCAAATCATCACCGACGACGACAAACACTTCAATGAACTAACCATAGACACTCCCGAAGGGCCAAGGAAACTTACAGCCACCTCCGAACACCCCTTCTGGAATCCCGAACGACGCCGCTGGATCCCAGCGAGCGAGCTGACCCCGGGCACTAGCCTCATCACCAGCAACCAGACCACGGTCCGGGGTCCACGCCAACCACCCGTACAGCCAGCACGCCCGCACCTACAACCTCACCGTTGAAGGCCTCCACACGTACTATGTGCTCGCGGGCGGTACCCCAGTTCTGGTACACAACGCCAACTGCAACGTCGCTGATCAGCGACGTCTCCAGGCCAAGCTGGCTGCACAGGAGCTCGCAGGCGCCGACGGGCACGCGTTCGAAAAACACGTACTGAAGCAAGGCGAGTTCCCAGGGATTCGGACTCGTCAGCAGTTCGCAGAAATGGTCGAAGATGTAATTCTAAACGGTGAGCGGCGAGTCGGGGGAGGCGGGCGCAGCGCCTACTGGCGGAACGGCATCATCGTAATCAGAAATCCTAACGCCAGGGACGGAGGCACCACTTTCGCACCTAAGGAGGGTTACTCATACTTCACCAGGAACTTCAGACCGGAGTAAGAACATGCAGGTACAGGATCAAGGCGCAGAGATCGTTGTCACGATGGCCAGGGAGGAATTCTTCCTTGTCCAATCACTCATGAGCGAAGCGCTCGAAACTGGGGATGACTGTGACTTCGACACACGCGTGGGGGCGACAAAAGATGAGGTGCGATCTCTTTTGCGAAGCTTGCCCGACCTGCCGCTGAGTGGCGGATAGCAGTTAGACTTCCAAATGTGGACTTGGGCCCCGTCAGGTAGACCTTGGCGGGGCCCATCGGGTTCGGGCAGATGGATAGTCAGCGCCTTAGCAGACACTGCATACCCGCGAGCCAGCACCCATTACCCGCATGTGCCGATCAGCACGTGCAGCAGGGCATGGGGCAGGGCGTTCAGTCGCTTTCCGCAATCAGTTTCGTTTGAGCCTGCACGGCTTGGGGGTGTGACTTGAACCACCCCAGGCCGCCAACGTCGAGGTGGTGGCGAGCTCGGGTGATCGCTACATAGGCCAGGCGCGCCTCGCCGACAGGAATCGGGCCTGGGCGACCCAGCGCGTCAGGCTCGGGTTCTGCGAAGTCTTCGCCGATCCGTACGGAGGGCCACTCGCGGCCTTTGGCCTTGTGGACGGTGGAGACCGTTACGTCGCAGGCGTTCTCGGCGCCGAGGCGGTCGACGGCTCCAGGACTGCTTCGGTGCCGAGGTCGTCGACGAGGTCGACCCAGGTAGGCGGTCTGCGCCTGCTGGGTCGTTCTCAGCGTAGTCCTGAAGTTCGCCCCAGGACTTGAATAGGAACAGCTCCGGATGACGGGTTCCTTTCCCTGACTTAAGGTCGCGGGCGGCCACAGCCAGCTTTCGCAGCGTGTCTCCGCCGCCGGCCATGGCGACGTGCTTGCCGTTGTCCATCTGGTGGAGGACCTCGGCCATGGCACCACCATTGGTTTCGGCACAGGATGGCTTCTGGACTGTCGGTCGGTGCGACTCGGGTCTGCGTGCGTCTGTGGGACACCGCCTCCCATGAGACGACCGCCACCCTCACCAGCGAGCGCCCCCTCAACGGGGTGTCGGTCAGTCCCGACGGCCATCGCCTCGCCACCGTGTCGGTCGATGCGCCCGGCCCGGGCTCCGCCGAAGGCACCGCCGGCGGGGCGCCCGGCGCCGGAATCTGGGACCTGGATGCCGGCCGGATGACCATGCCGCTCAGCGCGCGGCAGACGCCCCTCGCAGTGGCCTTCACCCCCGACGGCCGGATGCTGGCCATCGGTGACGCTGATGGCCTAGTGAGTCTGTGGGACGCCAACGGGCGCCGGCAGAACGCCGCCCTTACCGGGCATTCCGACGCCGTCAGCGCGCTGGCCTTCTCCCCCGACGGCCGCACACTCGCCAGCGCGGGCACCGGCGGGACGGTACGTCTGTGGAACATGGCCTCCCGGCAGACGGAGGCCACGCTCACCGGCCACACACAGGCCGTTCTCGCCCTCGCCTTCAGCCCGGACGGCCGCCTTCTCGCCACGGCGGGCGAGGACCGTACAACACGCCTGTGGGACACCCGGTCCCACCGATCGAAAACCATCCTCAGCGCAAACGCCGACGCCACCCCCCGCACCCTGGCCATCAGCCCCGACGGCCGCACCCTGGCCACACGTTCCGCCAACGGCCAGGTACAGCTGCTGGACATGAACTCCCACCGCGCCATCGCCGCCTTCCCCGGGCAGCCGGCCACCACGTGGGCGGTGGCCTTCAGCCCGGACGGCCGCCTCCTCGCCACGGCGGGATCCAGCGGGGACATACGCCTGTGGGACGCCGCCACCCACCGCCGGACCCAGACTCTCACAGGCCACACCGGAGTCATCAAAACCCTGGCGTTCTCCCCCGACGGCCACACACTCGCCAGCGGCAGCGCCGACCGCACGATCCGCCTGTGGGACACCAGCAGCCACCGGACCACCGCCAACTTGACGGGCCACGACGACACCGTCATCGCCCTCGCCTTCCCACTCGACAGCCGCACGCTCGCCACCGCGAGCCTGGACCGGACCAAACCGCCTGTGGGAGCTCGACACCGACGACGTCGCCGACCGCATCTGCACCCTCAGCACCACCCAGGAATGGCCCGCTTTCCTGCCCGACCTCCCACACAAGGCGCCCTGCCCCTGACGCCCGGCAGCCGGTCCGCCCAGGCACATGCGGACCGGCTGCCAATCCCTGCGGTCCGTCAGCCGAGCGGCGGGATACCCGCTCCCGGCTTCATGGTCTTCTCCGCCATCGGCACCTGGAGCTCACCGCTCTTGTCGTAGAGCAACAGGACTGCCCGCGCGGGAGTGTCCCGGTCAAGAGTCTGGTGCGTCCACTCCACGAAGCCGGTGTGCTGCGCACCGTCACATCTCAGGTGCTTTCCGCCTTCGTCGCCTTCAGGTACGTGGCACCGGCGGGAAGTGGCGGAAAAGAAGTGAGCGTGACATCCAGGCGCTGGGTCGCCGCGTTACAGGAGTAGTCGAAGGTGACGATTACCGAGGGGACGGTTCCCTGCCCAGTGAAGATCTTCTTGACGCTCACGGAAGGTGCCTTTGCAACAGCCTTCGCTGCATGGGTGGAAAACTTGCCCGGCGCGTGACCGCCTCCAGCGGCAACCGCCGTGGGAACCACTGTCCCGATGGCGGCCGCTGCCAGTATGGATACCCCCGCGGCGCGAAGGACGGTGCGCTTCACTGATGTGCTCCTCAAGGTGTCAGGCGAAGAAAAGAAGCCAGCGATGACCGGCGCGTAAGAGCTCACCGCACCCAGGCCTCACTGCGAAGGGTTGCCCCGTCTACCGCTCGGGTGGGAAACCAGGCAACCTGGCGGCGGAGCCTCCTTGTTCAACCTGCGTTTCCGACGGGTGATATCCATGAGCCGGCCGACCGGGACCTCTGGCGTTCGGCAGTCTCCCGCGACAGAGTGCAGCGCGTCGGCGACGGCCTGGCCATCTCGCCCCTGCCGCACGCCGAGCACCCACGTCGCGCGCGAACAGCAGCTGACGATGAAGCGGCTCCACCACTCGCGCATCAGCTCGCGGCGCTCGCCGTCCGCAAGGACCTGTGGGAGCATCAGGACACCACAGTCCAGACCCTGTAGACCGGCGGCATCGGCGCGGCCGCGGGCGAATCGGCCGCCGCCGAACCTACGCCCCACTCCATCACCTGGAGCTGACTGCCCGTCCGCTCACCGGCAGTTCCAGCCGCCGCAGGCAAGGCGGGTCGCCGCGCGGGGCAGTACGGCCCTCCTCGCTGCCCTGCTGAGGCGTAGATATAACCACCGCCGCCGTACACGGTTCGCGGTCAGCAACCGGGTCGGTCGCTGGTCGCCCAGGTGCGCCAGCTGTCGGCAGAGGCGCAGGCGGTGGCGGGAATGCCGGTCTCCTCCCAGGCCCCGGGATACAGGTCGGCGTAGCGGCGCCCGTACGCGGCGGCCACAGCAGGGGGGGTGGAGCAGCCAGACGGCGGGGACGGTGTGGAGTTCGAGGGCGGAGAAGGGGGAGCCGAGTGTGGTGAAGGTGCCGCAGACGATGCACCGTGCATGGTGCATGGTGCACGGTGAAGCCCATCGCGTCCACTCATCCCCGGCGGCGGCCCCGCGCGGTGCGTCACGGGTCGGCCGGCCGCCGGGGTACTGCCGTGAGTGGGAGCCGTGCCGGGCGGGTGGCGGTGTCGGCGACGGGGACAGCGCCATGCGCAGCCGGGTGGCGTCGGCGAGCTGCTCCAGGCGCTCACGCTGTTCCGGCGAAAGGTGTGGCGGGGTCGCAACAACCATGGGGGCCCCGTGCTTGAGGGAGTGGTCCCCGGCACCCTCCCCGCTCCTGGGTGACTTCGGGAGTGGGCGGCCGGTCGCGTCCCGGCGCCTGGCGCGGTGACTTCGTCGTCCGTCCCGCCGTGCGGGCCGCACGTCGCGTCACGGCCGGAGGCCCTGGCCTTGGCCTTGGCCGGGGTCGGGCTGCTGGCGCTGCTGCTCGTGCTCCTGGCGGTGCTGGTCGACCGGGCTGGCCGGGTCGGTGGCCGGGGCCTTTCGGTCCTCCATGGCGCGGCGGCGGGTGTCGGCGGCGCGGGTGAAGGCTGCGAGCCGGTCCAGGTTCTTTGGTGTGCGCAGCCACGTCGCCGGGTCGGTGGTGCGGCCCTCCAGGTACTCCTCGGGCATTGCGGCCTGGTGGTGGGTCTGGACGGCGGCGGCTCGCTGCGCCGGGGTCAGGGCGGCGTCCCGGCCCAGGTGGTCGGCGGCGTGGGGAGCGGACGCCGTCTCGCCCTCGAGGGCGCGGTGGTCGGCGGGTGCGGAGGAGGCCGAGGCCGTCGCCTCGGTGGCGGTGGCGGCTCGGATACGGGCGTCACGGATCGCGTTCTGCACGGCAAGGCTGGCGACCCGGGCCCGCTCGTAGCGGCTGGACTCCCGCGGCGGTGTGCCTTCGGCGGGGGCGATCCACCACCGGTGCGGCACCGGGAAGTCGGCGGTGTAGGTCACCCGGTCCGCCGCCGGCGCTTGGCGGCCGGGCTTCGTGACCGTGTGACGGCGGGAGTACCGGAGCAGGGCCCGGTGGGCGATGCAGTCGTCCAAGCCGCGGGTGAACTCGCGGCCGCGCAGCGTCTCCAGCAGGTGCCGGCGCGCTTCGGCCAGGATGTGGCGCCGGGAGAACTTCTCTCGCACGGTGAAGACGACCGCGGCGACGTCGACGGCGGCGAGCGCCACGTCCACGGTGGGATCCACCCGCGCCCGGATCGCCGCTCCGGCTGCCCGGCACCTGTCCGGGAGGCTGTCGATGAGCTGCTGGCCGAAGCGGAGGATCGCGGAGGCCCGCCACCACGCGAGCAGCTGCTGATGCGGCTTCGGCTTCTTCTTCGCGGGCCGGGTCTCCTGCGCCGCCCACCAGCCCAGCCCGTGCCAGCCTCGTTCGCCGGGCAGGTGTCCGTGGTCCTTCACGTACTGGTCGGTGAGCACCCCCAGGGCGTCCTCGATGCGCTGGCGGCGGGACGCCGACCAGTTGATGAGGTCCTCGGGCACTCCGGCGATCTCCATGACCGGACGCAGGCCCGGCGTGACCTCGCGCGGCACGGTCGCCAGCCTCAGGGTCTCGCACACCTCGGTCGTCATCGCCAGGGTGTAGAACGTCCCGGCGGCCACCACGTTCTGGTAGAGGCGGTAGGTGTCCACAGCGCCCCACACCGGATCACCGTCGGCGCCCAGGCGCTGGACGCGGTTGAGGATCAGGCAGTGCTCGTGCAGGAGCGGCAGCCCGTCGCGGTTGTCGATGTGCCGGAAGGCGGCTACCACGAGCGCGGGCGTCTTCGCGCGGCCGCGGCCTGACGCCCACCGGGTCTCGGCAACCTCCTCCTCCAGCCAGCGCAGCGCCGTGGCGACGGCCCGCTCGTGGACCCGCTCGATGACCCAGCGCACGGTGGCGTCGCCCAGCGCCCACAGCACGACCAGCGACGCCTGCGGCCGGAAGGTGAAGTCCATGCCGAGCAGCGGAGTCTGCTTGCGCGCCTCGATCTCCTCGATCGGCTGCCCCAGCACGGTCAGCCGGCGGGCCGTGGCCGCGTCGACGCCGTCGGCCAGAAGGCCGCGCTCGATGCGGTCCGCGTCCGGATGCCGGCCCTCGCCGAACAGCAGCTCCAGCTGACGCTCGGACACCTGGCCGCCCTCGGTCAGCCCCAGCGCACGCAGACCACGCCCCAGCCACCGTCCCGGTGGGAGCCCGGCCAGCTCCTGGGCGTCCTTCAACGACTGGCCGACCGGACGGCGGCCGTCGCCGAACGCGACTCCCCGGATGTAGTACCGCCACGCGTTACGCCTCTGGATCTTCGCGACACTCAGCATCGCCCCAGCACACACCGGCTCTGACCTGCGAAAAAACACGATCCCGCGAGGCGGGGGGTTCACCAGAACTTCACGGCCGATCCCGCCCGGCGGGCATCCGTGGCGACGCCGCGGCCGCCCGGCGGACACCACCAGGGCCATGTAAATGCTGCGCGGCAGCCAGTCACACACGCCTCACCCACACCGAAAACCACCAGCAGACGACGTCACCGTCAACCAGCGCACATCTGCGCCAGCGGCCAAAGACGCCGCCCCCTGCACCACGTCACCAACTCTCCGCCCCCGACAACGCCGGGGGCTTCTTGCTGCCTGGAGGACCGACGTGCCGACCTACGAGACCCTTCCCCGCTTCACCCCCGACCTGGACCGCCTCACCCCGGAACAGCACCGCCGATTCCGCCAGACCGTGGCGGCCTTCGCCGAGGACCTGCGCACAGGCCGCTTCCGCGCGGGCCTGCGTATCAAGGGGCGGGCCTGCGTATCAAGGGCCTGCGCTCCGCCCCCGGCGTGTACGAGCTCACCTGGGCGCCCAACGGCCGCGCGACATGGGAGTACGGCGACGAGAAGGTACGGGGCACCCGGCACATCATCTGGCGCCGCGTCGGTACCCACACCATCCTCACCGGCCCGTGACCAACGAAGCGTCGGAGCCGAAGCCGGGCTTGGCCGCGGACCGGTCGTGGCTGTCGTCCCGGCTCTGGATCACCAGGCGCCGGGCTGGGCATGATCGACCAGGCATGCGTGGACGGACACGAGGGGACAACGGTGGCGGCGCGACGCAGGAGCTTTCGGATGCTGGAGGCCCGCCTGGGGAAGGCGACGATCCAGGCGCAGGACATCTACCGGCTCGGAGAGGAGGACCGTAAATGCCTGATATGCGCGCACTGCTCCTGCACAGTGCACGCGGTCCGGGAGCACTTCAAGGGCGAGGACGGCGGCTGTGGAGCTGTAACTAAGCGTTACCGAATCGGGCAAGGTGGTCCTGGCGACTGTGGCGAGATCGCCGCGTGAAGCTAGGTTGCAGATCCGATTGGTCCGAGGAGAGTTTGATGCCCAGCCGTCCGCGCATGGAGGAGGCTCTCGGTGTCCTGCGCTCCGAACTGGATGCCGGGCGATCGCCGGTGACCGAGTTGACCACACGGGATGCCTGGCTGGCCTACCTGCGCTTCGGCCGGCAACGCTTCGACACAGCCCCCACACCCGACTGCGATGGGCTGCTCTTCCAGTACGGAACCTACGCCTTCAACGGCACGCCGATGTTCACTTTGGATCTCACACGGCAATTCGCTGTCGTCGATGCCGACGGCGAGCACGACCACTACCTGCAGGTCCACTGTGAGCTCCGCTACGAGCCCACCGCTGACCTGGAAGGTCTCGGAAGCTTCAATTCCTGGTTCTTCCACGACGCCGATGCTGATTTCGGCCCGTGGGCCGACGCGATGGGTGGTCGTCTCGTGCCACTGATCGACTGTACGCCCAGTGAAGTCGAGCTCTATGAGGAACAGGTGTAGGCGAAGCCCAGCTCTGCTGACCCGGATGACGACGCCTCTCAGTGTCCTGTCAGGAATACAGCACACGCTTCCGTAGCAGTTTGAAGCCGGCGCGGCCGTTCATCTGGCGCTTGATCATCTTGATGCGGTTGACGTGGCCCTCGACGACACCTGAGCTCCAGGGCAGGGTCAGCCCGGCCGTGACGGCTGCGAGGTCGCGTTCGAGGCCGTTGATGAAAGTGTGGAGGGTGGGCAGGTCGTCGGCTCGGACCGCCGCGATCCAGTCCGGAAGCCGTTCACCTTGGAGCTGGGTGAGCATCTGCCCGAAGGAGCGGACATGCCCGGCGAGGGCATCCAATTCGGGGCAGTGGGTGAGAACGGACTTGAGCTTCAGGCGCTCGCTCTCCGCGAGTACGTCGGGGTGGGGCAGGGTCGCACTGGCAACGGTCCGGGGAGATGGCGGCCGGCCACCCGGCACTGCGTCCCGGAAGGGACGAAGGTAGGCACGGACGGCCCCGTATCTACCGGCGTATCCATGGGTCTGGATCTCCTTCCAGAGAGTCCAGGCGTTCGTGGAGCCCTCGGCCCACCGCTCGGGCAAGTACGGCTTGAAGTCGTCGAACTTCGTCCTGCGGTTTTGCCACTGCCCTTGGAAGAGGTCTTCCGGGGTGGCCGCGTCGGCCAGGCGTTGAACGGTTCGGTAGGTCATCCGGAGTTCGCGGGCGACCGCGCGACGGCTGTGTCCTTCGGCGAGCATTCCGTGGACAATGGCGTGTTTCTCGCGGGTTCGGCCGGCGAACCGGTGTCCAGTCGGCCAGGGCGAGGCGCCAGGTCCGGGAGCCGGTGGCGTGGTGACGCCCTCGCAGCCGCATCGCGAATGGCGCTCGCAGGCAGGCTCTATGGCGCGATACGCATCGCTCTGCGGCTTCGCCGAGGTTGCGCCAGAGGTGGAAGCGGTCCGCGACCTGCACCGCAGTGGGCGCCCCGGTGCTGGCGCCTTCGGCGAAGAAGGGCGCACGGTCGCGGCAGACCACCTCAATCTCTGGATACTCGGCAAGCCAGGCGGCGACGGTTGCCGCCTCGCGGTCGGGGAGCAGATCCACGGGCCTGCGGGTTTCGACATCAACCATCACGGTCCCGTAGATGCGGCCCTTGCGCATCGCGTACTCGTCGATGCCCACCACCCGCGGGGCCATCGGTTGAGGGTCAGGTATCGCTTCGACCAGCCGAAGTACCGTGCTACGGCTGACGGAGATACCGAAGACGTCCGCCAGCCGGGCGCCGGCGCGGCCGGCCAAGGCGAGACCCACCTCGGCCAGGGCCGAACGGAGCCGCTCAGTTCGCTGTCCGTAGCAGCGGGTCAGTCCGTGGATCTGTTCGACGAAGGTCTGCCGTCGGCAGGAAGCGTCAGCGCAGGTGAACCGGCGGACCTGCAGGCGCAGCACCACACGCCTCCCGGCGCTCGGCAGATCAGCGGGAAACCGCAGGTAGGACCCATGAATCCGCTTCGACCACCTTCCGCAGCCCGGACACTCAGCACCGGAAGATCTGCGTGCGACGCCGATCCAGATCCCCTCGCCGTCATCCTCCGCTGACATCACCGCGACTTCAGGGTCCGACAGGAACAGGAGTTCTTCTAAGCGGAGTAACGCTTCGTTCACAGCCCCGAACCTTCAGGCACGGCGAGACTGCTCCAGCTATTTCAGGACAATCTGCCGAGAGACGCAGCCAAGATCAACAGTCACAGAGCGTAGATGCACCACAGAAGTTGAGCCAGAGCCAACAGCGACATCACTCTCCGCCGACACCGGGCCGTGTCGGCGCCGATCGACAAGCGGTGTCAGCACCCACCGATAAAGCCGGCAACCACTGGATCACCTCCCTGCGCCGAGTCTGCCTCACAGCCACGGCGTGGCTGTGAGGCAGACTCGGCGCAGGAACAGCCGGGCGCACTGCGGGGGCTGGGGGGCGCGGGGTGGGTATACGCCACGGCCGGCTGGCCGACGGCCTGCCGGACTTCAGCGGTGCCAGGCAGAGGCCCCGGGGCTGTGGCAGGGGCCGGGGGCTCGTGTGCTGCCTCCCGGCCCGCGTCCGGGCTGTGCCCCCTGGGTGGGCTCTTCATCCGGTCCGGGAGCCAGGGTCGATTGTCAGTGGTGGGTGAGACGGTAGGAGCATCGAGTCGGAAGCCGAAACGAGGGGGACGGTCATGTCCGTATGCCAGAACTACATCAATCACGTTGCTCTTGTGCTGGATGCGAGTTCGTCCATGTCGGGCCTGAGCCGGAAGGTCGTCGAAGTCGCCGACCAGCAGATTGCGTATCTGGCCCGCCGGTCGGAGGAACTGGACCAGGAGACCCGCGTGACGGTGTACGTCTTCGCGGACAAGGTGGAGTGCGTCATTTACGACAAGGATGTGCTGCGGATGCCGTCCTTGAAGCAGCTGTACCGGGTCGGCGGTATGACGGCTCTGCTGGCGGCCACGCTGAAGTCGCAGCGGGAGCTGGCGCAGACGGCTCAGCTGTACGGCGATCACAGCTTCCTGACGTTCGTTCTGACCGACGGGCAGGAGAACGCAAGCCACCGCTGCGTGGATGCTCCTTCCAGGGATCCGCGTGAGCTGGTGCAGGCCGTTGCCAAGATGATCGAGACGCAGGAGGACAACTGGACGCTGGCTGTTCTTGTGCCGGACCAGATGGGCAAGCGCGAGGCCATGCAGTGCGGTTTCCCGAAGGACAACATCGCCATCTGGGACGCCACGAGCACACAGGGGCTGGAGGAGGCCGGGCAGGTTATCCGGCAGGCCACCGAGAAATTTATGGTGGGCCGCGCCCAGGGCATCCGGGGATCGCGGGCGGTGTTCTCCACGACTGCAGAGGCGGTCAACAGGAAAACCATCGAGGCGGCCGGTCTCACCCCGGTGGATCCGTCGGATTACCAGCTGATTCCGGTGGCTCGCGACGCGGCCATCCGGGAGTGGGTCGTCGAATGCGGGCACGCTTACCGAACGGGTTGTGCGTTCTATCAGCTGAGTAAGTCGGAGAAGATCCAGGCGCGGAAGCAGATTGCGGTGCTGGAGAAGAAGACGGACCGGGTGTATACGGGGCCGGAGGCCCGGGCCCTGCTCGGTCTGCCAGACGTGGAAGTCCGTGTCAAGCCGGATCACAACGACGACTTCACGATTTTCGTACAGAGCACCAGCGTGAACCGGAAGCTCGTACCGAACACGCGGCTGCTGCTGATGAACTGACGCCTCTGGGGCCGCGCCGGTCCGGCTGGTGGGGCTCAGGGGCCGGTCGGGGGCTGTCTGGGTGAAGGGGCCTTCCTCGTGATACTCCGGTTAAGGGGGTTGAGTGCTCTGGGCGCACCAGGCGCCAGCCATTCGCCCAAAAGGGAGCCTGCTGATGGTCCCGCTGCGAACGAAGACCCGGACTCGGCTGACTCAGGCCCTGCCCAGACCCGGTGCCCCCCGGCCCCGCGTTCCGCGTTCCGCGTTCCACAGAGAGCGACGCGTCCGCCGGTGCTCTCTGCGGCAATCACGCAGCGCCGGGAACCAGGCCGGATCGGGGCACTGGCATGGCCACTGCCTTTGGCCGGTAGGGCCGCCTTGACGATTGCGTCCGCGTGCTCCTGGCCGCTGAACACCACGCGTCCGGGGAACCCGCGCACGGACGGGGGGTGAAGTCCCTTGTCTGCGGGCTGCCGGGCTGCCGGGCTGCCGGGCTGCCGGGCTGCCGGGCTGCCGGGCTGCCGGGCTGCCGGGGGGACCATCGCCGGGCTGCGCGGACTCGCTGCCCGCACCGGTGTCCTCGCCTGACGCCTCGCTTACTGCGGTGGACGGGCCGTCATCGCCGAGCAGGCTGTTCTTCGGCGAATTCGCTGCCTGCTGCCACCGGTTGCCTTGGCCCGGGTCCTTGAGCGGATCCCCTCGCTAGCTTTTGTGTCCGGTCAGCAAGGTAGTGAGAGGGGGCGCCCGGCGAAGCGGGCGAGTTCCCCGGCTGCGCCGCGGGGCAAGCCCGCGACCGCCGCCTGCGGCAGACTCGTGATCACCGTGCGCAGCTGCTCGCCGGGCTCCGGCAGCACGGCCCAGGCGGAGGCCGGGGCATCGACGGCCGCGAGCAGCAGGTCCCCCTCATAGAAGGATGCGTCCAGCAGCGGTTCTTCGATCAGCAGGCGCACTGCGAGGGGAAGTGTGTAGGGCAGGGCGACCTGCTGCAAGATGAGTGTGTGCAGGTCGGCCGGGCGGAATTCTCGCAGCGGTATGCACCGCAACTTGTGCACCTTGCGGACCAGGTGGGTCGCGTCGGCAGCCGGTGCCGTCCAGCGGGGCGGGTCCAGTTCATCAAGGGTGCGGTCGAGGTGCAGCAGGTTGTCCATGGCGCCATTCTCGCCCCTCGGGGCGGCGTGCGGTCCCTTCCTCGGTGGTCGTCCTCGCAGAGCCTGCCAGGCTGCGCGGAGGCGTGCCGGGCTCCTCCAGGACACCGGCCGGGTCTCGGGGAGGTGAAGCGGGGGGGGGCTGGGTGAGGGGCTGGGTGAGGGGCTGGGGGGGGTGGCGGGGACTGGGCGGGCAGTGCGGCTGGCCGGTACGGCCTTGCGGCGGGTACCGGCCGGCTGCCGCCTCGGGGCCCGGGTGTATGCGCTGGGAGCGGCTGGGGTGAGCAGCACGCTTGATGCCGCCGGCGCACCGGCCCTGGCCGCTTTCCCTCCCCCGCCGGGGGACCGTCGCAGGGCGCCTGGTGGCAGGGGCCTGGTGGCAGGGGGCAGGGGGTGGCGGGCCGGCGGCTGCGTCGGAGAGGTGCTCAGTGTCCGCGGTCCCAGCGGCTGCGCCTGCGACTGAACAGCGCAAGCTCACCGCGGGCATGAGCCACACGGTGGCGCAGCAGACTGCCGGCTGGTGCACCGGGCGGCCGGCACGAGGACGGCCCGTCAGGCGCTTGGTGTGGTCGTCCGCTTGTGCCGGTGATGGCGGTGGAGGTGGGGTTCTGCCAGGGGTGGTGCAGGTTGCGGAGGGGCGGTGGTCTGGCCGGGCCTATCAGTGGGCGTCTGCGCGCGCTTCCCGCCACATGGACCAGAGGGTGGGGCCGCCCCCGGGTACGTGGATCTCGTCCCGCACGGTGAAGCCGAACCGCTCGTAGAAGCCGATGTTGGCTTGCTTCGATGATTCAAGGTATGCCGGCAGTCCGGCCGCATCCGCCTTGGCCAGGCCCGAAAGGAGCAGGGCAGCGCCGTGGCCGTTACCCTGAGCCGCCGGGTCGGCGCCGAGTACCGCCAGGAACCAGTGGGGTTCTTGGGGGGCTGCCTTGCCGGCCAGTTCCAGCATTTCTCCCAGCCGGGGGGCGTGCCGGCCCAGGAGCCCGTTGATGCGGGCCAGCGTGTCCTCGTCCGGGTGCTGCTCGGCCGTGCCGGGCGGTGTCCAGAAGGCCGCTGCCGCGTCGGTGCGTTCGCAGTGGCCCAGTGGGCCGTACTTGTGGGTGAGCATGATGTCGAACCACTGGGCGAGACGGTCCTCGCGCCCTTCTTCGTCGGGGAAGAGCCACAGCATCATCGGATCGTCTGCGAAAGCCCGGGCCAGGATACTTGTGGTTTCAGGGGTGTCGCGGGTCTCGATGGGTGTGGGTGTGGGTGTGGGTGTGTTCGGTGACTGCATGCGGCCAACGTAGGTTCCAAGATCCTTCCGGCGCATCGGTCGTTCTGCCGATTACCCGGGTCCGCGGGTGCCGGCCGCTGCCGAGCACGGTCGGCGTACAGGCCGGCTTCCTGAGCCGGAGGCCGAGCGGGCGGATGGTGTTGTGCCGGGCGGCCAGCGGCCGCCTGTTCCTCGTCGTCCCTGGCGGCAGGACCGTGGCTGCGCCCACGGGCGTGGTCTCGGTGACGTGTGGCATGGGACGCGGGACACGGGACACGGCCGGGGTAACCGGGCCGGCGCCCGACGCGAGGGGATGTGCCGGCACAGCTTGGAGAAACGGGGACCCCTTGGACGGCACGGCAGTGCCGGCGACGTACGCCCCGTAGGGGTCAGACGGCCTGGGGAGGGCGTCAAACGTCAGCGGATCGCCGGCGACGAGGTGCTGATGCGGACGTCGAAGGAACGGCCCTGCTCTGCGCTGAGCGCTTTCGATCCCACGCCGGGTTTTCTCTCGCTGGTGCAGTCCACCTGGAAATTCACCGGACTGGTGTCCCTGTACTGGGAGGTGAAAGTGACCTGGACGGAGCCGGTTCCCTGGCATCCGGCGGTGAGCGTGACCGGCCGGTCGGGGCTCGCTCCGCCGGTCACCGCCCCGCCGCCCCCTCCCGGGCAGGAGATCCAGACCAGCCCGTCCGCTCCCCGGGGGGGGAAGGCAGCACCTCACCGTCCGCCGGACGCCGCGACCCGGCGGCCTTGCCCTGGCTCCTAGGCACCGGTCGGCCCGCTGCCGGCGATGCCGGCAGCCAGGACTGCGGCCGTCACCCCGGTCAGACAGATACCGGTGCGCTTGCGCTTCATGCCTCCCCCTGGTCTCTTCGCCCCCACCGGGCACGAGCAACGCGGCGGCTGACCAGTCCTGACTGGACCCCGTGTGGACCACCTGAGTGCGCGTACTCGCTCTTGCCCGATGTTCAGCGGCGAGTGCAGGAGCGTGTGCGGAGCGGAGAGAGGACGCCCGCGGGGGTGGTGTGGCGCTGCGCCGCCGGCGGACAGGTGCCGGGCACAGCAGGTTGAGGATCTGTCGTGCGTCGGTGGGGGTGCCCACACCATGGCGGTGTCCTTCATGCCTGTCTGAGGAGGCAAGGCGCAGCCCTGAGCGGGTGTATCTGCTGGTCACTGCCCTCGCGCACGCCATTGCCGAGGAGTGTGCGGGGTCTAGGAGCTCGTCTGTGCCGTGCTGGCCCGGTTCGTGCTTGTCGGCGACGCCTGAACAGTTCAAACGACGCCCACACGTGCTGGGGGCCGCCTGGCTGGTCCAGCGGCACGTCGGCCCGTACAGGGCAGCAAACGTGATCTTCGGTCTGCTCGGACAGGACTGGGCAGGACAGGACTGGACTGGGCTGGACGGCTCAGGCGGCTTGCAACCGGCTGAACGGCAGCAGCGGGCAGTAATGGCGCAGCTTGCCTGCAGGCGGCTTGGGCCCTGGTCAGCGACTCTCTGCGGGCCGCCGGGTTACGTCGGATCGGGGTTTGAGAATGAGCGGGCCGATCAGTCGGTGAGGTCAGAGAGGCATCGCGGACACGGTGCCAGGGGGGCCGGGGACCGGGCTTCCCAGGTCATCCCGACGGGCGTGGAGGTGCGCGGGGGTACTGTGTGTGGCCGCCCGTAGGCCGGGCGGCGGCAGGCGGCGCGGCGCGGCACGGCGGCCCCGCGCATCGCATCATTCGCATCGTTTCTTTCGCATCGTTCGCACCTTGCGGGCCGATACGGCCATTGGGCACGACCGGGGCGTGGGGCCGCCTGCGTCCGGCGGCAGACCCGCATGGAGCCACAAGGTGTCCGCGGCGCACCGGTACCTGGTGTGATCGTCGGTGACGGCCGTTTACCGGCCCCAGTCCTCTGGCTTCGCTGCTCCCTGGCCCACAGGGTTACAGGGGGCAGCCTCATGCCGGGCCTGCGCACCGCCGCCGGCGGCGGGCCTTCTTCGAAAGCGCCTGGTCTCACTGCCCTTTGGCCGGCCGCGGTCAGGTGGCTGGGACCGACGGACCGGCGAGGGCACCGGGGCCGTGCACCGGCATCGCGTGCACGCTGACGGAAAACGAAACCAAGGAAAAACCGTGATCTTTCCTCAACAACGAAGACGCCAGGGCGCAGCAGAACCTTCGAATGCCTGCGGAAGGGCGCCTGACAGAAGCTGAGATGCTGCGCCACTGCTCCCGGAAACCCCTTGGCACCCTCAGGCCACTTGGGATGAGCCGGGCGAAGCCTTCCGGTGCTGGTCGGGGAAAGCAGGAGTGTGGCGCAGTCGTGGTGTTCGCCGCGTCGGGCCCGGCCCGTCCAGTCGGGAGCATCCTCTGGGCGGCTCCGGATTTCTTCCAGGCAAGCAGCTCCCGGTCGCGGACCCCGGTGATGGTGCAGGAGACGGCCGGCCGCTGCAGCAGCCGGCTGACGGCGCTCTGCACGATGGCATGGCGCTCTGAAGCCAGGCAGGGCGGCGCCAGGACGTAGCGGCGGCGCCGTAGGGCCGGGGTGGTCGGCGGGGATGGTCAGTTGGGTGGTCAGTTGCTGTGCCGGCGTTCGCTGCACGGCGGGCGGCGCGTGCGGCGTGGGGCTTGGTGACCGAGGCCGTCAAGGGCCCTCGGCGGGCTGCAGCCGTGTTCGCTACGGAAAGCCGGATCGCGTCATCGCCTTCCTCCCGCAAGACCCGGGTACAAGATGGTGTGCAGGCCGCGGAAGGAGATGTCACCGAGGAGCGGTGACAGGGGCGAGCGACGGTGCCAGAGCTCGTCGAACCGGTGCAGCTGTGCCCTCAGCTCGCGTGCTCCACGGCATGAGAGGGCCTGCATGATCCCGTCGAGAAGGACACGGGCCTCCAGGGGGTCGCCGCAGCAGTCGTACAGGCAGCCACGCTCGTCGTGGTGTGTGAGATCGCGCACGGGAAGGCGTACGTGGTCCTTCCACAGCCTGACGGCCCGGGCGACGTCGCCTGGGTGGAGGTAGGTGCGGGCGCGTTCGAGGCGGGAGATCTCCGCCAGCGTCCGCGCCGAGAGGCCGTCGATGACGACGGACGGGCTGTTGTACGGGGCGTACGGCCGGCGCCGGCACGCGAGAGTGGCCCGGACCTGTTCAGGGCGCCTACGCGGCATGGCCCTTTCGGTTGATCGGCATGCCGGGCAGGATGCCACGTCCGGGCGCCGGCCCGCACCCGGGTTTTCCCCCGCCCGCAACAACCGGCCCAGCAGGACGTGCCCACGAAGCGGACTTCCCTGCCGTCGGGGTTCAGGAGGCGTAGCCGCACCCGAAGCCGAAGCCGTAGCCGAAGTTGAGGAAGTACCGGTTGTCCTCGTTCTGCGCCCCGCCGCGGCCGGTGAGACGGAAGCAGAACTGCCAGGGCGCCTCACGTACCTGCGGGCAGAGCTGCTTCCAGGCGGCTCCTTCGCCTTGGCCGGGCGGTGCGCGCGACGGTGGCCGGGGACTGCGCTTACAGGTCTCCTGGCTCGCCTTCGGCGATGAACCGTGTCAGGGATCGCTCCAGCAGCTCCAGAAACTGCCTCAGGTCATCGGCCACCTTGTCGAGCTCCGGGTCGTCCAGCGACGCTGTCCGCGTCCGGTAAACCGCGCCATCAGACCCCGCGACGTAGGCCAGACCGCCGCCGTTCGAGCCGAACACCAGGCCACGGGCATTCTGGTCCACACCCATGTCGACAACGCCGTCCTCCTGGAGCCGCAGAAGGACGTCACTGGCCGGATCGACGAAGTAGCCGTTACCGACGTCTGCCCAGGTGACATCGCCAATGCTGTCGTAGAAGGTGACCAGGTCAGCTGGTGTGGGGGTGGCTTGGGCAAGCGTGCCAGCCGCGGCTTGATCGTCACGTTCGGCCAGCCGGATCTCGTTGGTGCCAGGGGGAAAGCCGTGCCGCTGCTCGAACTCGCCCGTCAATGCGGTCAGGGTCCCCGAAACCCTGTCTGTCCACGAGGCCAGCCAGGCGGGCGAAAGCGATCGGTCACTCATGAGGCCGGATCATGACATGAGCCCCAGACATCCACGGTGTGACCGGCGACCTTGCTCGCCTGTCAGCGCAGTGCCCTGAGTTGCCGCTGGGTGATGAGGCAGCAAGCGAGTACGCGCATGGCCCCGCTCGAACTGCTGCCCCTTTACTTCGAGCCGGCCCGGGCCCCGGTCGACCGGCGACGGTCCGGTGTGGCTCCCCCTTTTCAGCCCCGGCCTGGGAGGAGTCGACCCCACAGCGCGACCAGTCCAACCGCGAGGCCATGTTGACCTCGGCAAGCAGGACCTCGGGCAGCCGCTGCCAGACCGGCCGCCTCGTTCCCGTCCCTCAGCCGACGCCAGCAGGCCATGCCCGAACCGAATCCCAGGTCCTGCGGCAGGTACTCGACTAAGTGCCGGAGTGCACCACCTACGTGATCCCGCACACCGCCTCCCGGTCCGACAACGGCTTACGCCCCGGATACCGAAAGCGCCGTTCACGCTGCGGCAACAGCGCCTCCAGGCGCTCCCACAGCTCGTCCGACACGTCCACGTCGATCTCCCACACCGGCCGAACGGTCAACTCCCGACTCGGACCGGCGACCAGCACCGATGCACCTCACGGTGTGGCCGTCATCAGGCGTCGGCCGTCTCGCTCTTCTTGAGGAGGCATCGAAAACACGGGTGGTGCCTTGGAGGTCAGGCGTTGTGGTTGACGACTACGCTTCCTGCTGCTTTGTCGTGGAAGCACTGGCGGTAGGGCTTGTCCCAGAGGCAGGACAGGACGTTGACCAGGCCGCCGAAGGGGATGAGACCGATGAGCAGGTAGACGAGCCAGCGGCCCAGGGCAGCCCCGAGGGACAGCTTTTCCGCGTCTGCAAGCCGCGCAACGCGAAGGCCGCAGATGCGCTTGCCGAAGGTGGCACCGTACGCGTAGGTCATCACGGGGTCGTAGAGAACAAGGGCACCGATTGCCGCTGTGGCGAAGGCGACATCGCCGGCCGATTCGCTGTCGGACAGGGCAACTACGGGTATGCCCACGATCAGGCCCAGAATCATGATGACGACGACGAGAAAGATGATGTCCAGGAGGCGGGCGCCCAGCCGTGCCCCCGGATTGGCGAGCACCTCCTCGGGCGGCCCGAGCCTGAGCGGTACGAATCCTGCCTGGCGCGGGTCAAACTGCTGCTGCGCTCCATAGGTGTAGAGGTTCGGGGACGGGTGCTGCTGGTAGTCGCTCACGTTACTGATCATTTCGTTGAAGGGCGCTGTTGCCAAACCGCGAGGGTGCCTCGGCTGGCCCGGCATCGCCTTGCGGATACCCGGCCGGGAGGACCGCCGGGCAGCTGGCTTGAGTGCCGATGCTCGTACCCGGTGGGTTTGCGTGCCCGGCCGTTACGAGGTGGGGCGCTTGGCTGCGCTGGAGGGCCGGAGGGCGTATACAGCACGACGCGGTGTTCCCGGTCATACCCCGCTGAGGATGACGAACGGGGTGATGAGCAGTAGGAGGTGCAGGCAGGCCAGGCCGAAGCGGAGGACGGCGACGCGCTGGGGCAGGAGTGCGGCGACCACTCCCGTCGCGCCGGCCAGCCACATCACGCGCCAGGACCAGTGGATTGCCACCATCAGCGGCTTGGTGCACCCCTGCTCATGACAGTGATCGTGGGAGACCTGCTTGACGAGATCGGTGAAGCCCAGCAGCACGAGGGCGGGCAGGAAGAAGACCGACCCGATGATCGCCAGCCTGCGGCCCAGAGTGACATAGGCCGGCTGCGTGTCGTGCTGAGATGCTGCGCTGTCGCAGGAAGCAGGGGCGCTCTTCATGGTGACCACCCCACACCGGGTGGCCGAGCCACCGCATGGGTACCCGTACTCAGGCCAGCCCTTGCCGTACTCAAGAACCCGGAAGCAGGGGTTGCCGCCAGCGTGAAGCGATCGGGTATCTGGCGCCGAGCCGGGTGGGGTTGGGCCGTGAGCGGCGAGGCTCTGGGGGGTCGCTACTTCTGGTGCCCTGACAGGCTGATTGTCCGCGACGCTGGAATCAGCAACATGACTCAGGTACTCACGGGCCTGGTCGATAGCGGCGAGTTCCCGCAGGTCCTTCACCGCCTCGACGATTGACAGCCGCTCACCGAGCCCGCGCACTTCATCCTCAAAGGTCAGCCAGTCCAAGAGCACCGGGTGAATGCGGGCGGCAGGACCTCCTCATCTTCCTGGTGGAAATAGTGGGAGGTGAGGGCCCGACCACTGGCTGCCGTGCACTAAACGGTGTCCCGTAAGGCTTGTTCAGGCATGTGATGATCTTGGTGTGGGTGCTGTGGTGACGGTGTCGGAGCC
>NZ_BMVB01000040.1:0-24919 GCF_014650495.1 Streptomyces cinnamoneus
GGAGATCGCAAGGCGGAGGGTCGTCCTCGTACGGGGCGTACGTGGGCGATCCCGACGACGCGGCGAGTGTGCGTGCCTGGGGGCACCTCCCAGCGGTAGCTGGGGGAGCGTCGCGGGCCAGGCGGGACTTTGCGGACACGCCCTAGCGGTCGTCGGTCGGCGGGCGCTCGCGGTCGGCGCCGAGCTGCTCGTTCAGCTTCTTCTGGGCCGTGTCGACCTGGCTCTGGTACTTGTTCTCCGTCCGGGCGTCGAACGCGTCGCCCGCCTTCTCGACGCCTTGGCGCGCCTGGTCGGGGTGCCCCTTGATCAGACCCTTGAGCTTGTCGAGCATGGACATGGGTTTGTCCTCCTTAGCGAACGCCTGACCTCCCCAGCATCGCCGCCATCGGGTGCGGTCGCATCCCAGGGAAGGGGCGCTCGGAGGCCCTCGGGGGGCGCGGCGTGGCGGACAGGGCGGCCGGGCCGGGCGGGGCCGTGACCGCGGCCCCGCCCGGCCCGGAGCCCCGGTTCACGCCCGTGCGTCCGCCAGGGTGCGCGCGATGTGGTCGCTGAGGTGGGGCAGCCAGTCGGGTCGCGCGTTGCCGAGGAGGTGGTCGCCGTGCGGGACCGACAGGTAGGTGCCGTGCGGTGCCCGACGGGCCAGGGGCCCGCCGTTCGTCACGCCGGGAATGACGTCCCGGCCACCGTCCACGACCAGCAGCGGCGCCGTGATGCGGGGCGCCAGGGCGGCGAGGTCCACGTGCTGGGCGAACGCGCGGGCGGCGTCGGCGCCTCCGGTGCGCCGGGCCATGATGTCCCTTACCGGAGGGGGCAGTTCGTCCCAGTCGAGGCGGAAGGGGCCGCTGACGGTGGCGACCGCCGCCACGCGCGGTTCCAGCGCTGCGGTCCGGGCCGCGAAGTAGCCGCCCAGGCTGAGGCCGACGAGCCCGATGCGTGCGACGCCGAGGGCGTCGGCGACCCGGCCCACGACCTGCTCGTAGTCCGGCCTGAGGGTCGTCGTGCCCGCGAGTGCGCCCTGCCCGGGGCCGTCCATGGCGAACACGGCCAGCCCCCTGGCCAGCAGCGCGGACACAAGATCGAGGAACTCCTCCTTCGCCGAGTCCAGACCGGGGACGACGACCACGGTGCCGGGCGCGTCGGCGGGGCCGCGCAGCCAGCCGGTGAACCCCTCGCCGCTCACGCGCCGGGCCTCCGGCTCCAGCACGGTGAGCGCCCCGCCGCAGGCGCGGTCCGCCTCGGCGGCGGCGCGCGGCGCCTCCGCGTAGGGCGCGAGCGTGGCGAGGTGGAACCACCGGGCTGCCATCAGCAGGTGCTCACCGGCCGAGACGGACGATCCCGCGTCCTCCGCCCGTTCCAGGTAGCCGTGTCCGGTGCGCAGGAAGGACGGCCCCCAGTCGGCGACGGAGGCGAGGCCCTCGGTGACGCGCCGGTACTCGTGGGGGTCGACGCCCGCGCCGGTGGCGCGGGTCCACTGGGCGGCGGCGAATTCGGCGGCGAGTTCAGCGGCGGATCCAGCGGCGAGCCCGGCAGCGGATTCGGTGGCGGGACCGGTGGCGGATTCAGCGCCGAGCCCGGTGGCGAGCCCGGTGGCGAGTTCGGCGGCGCGTTCGGTGGCGTTCTCAGTGGCGCTCATCGTGCTCCTCCCGTCAGCAGGACGGCCTTGCCGCGGATCCGCCGCTCCCGCAGGTCGACCAGGGTGGCGGCGGACTCCGACCAGTCGGCGACCCGGCCGATCTCCGGGTGCAGCCGCCCCCGTTCGACGAGGCTCACCAGGGCCTCCAGGTCCGAGCCGTACGGGGCGCCGGCGTAGTGGAAGTGCTGGATCGTGACGCGCTCCGGGCCGCCCAGCAGGTCGAAGAAGTCGAGGGTGACGGGGGTGCGGCTCGCCTGGCCGAACCAGACGAGGAGGCCGCCCGGGCGCACCTTGGAGAGGGCGAGCGGCAGAGCCGGACCGCCCGTGGACTCCAGCACGACGTCGAACGGTCCCCGGGCCGCCGCGACGTCGTGCACCACCTCGGCGCCCAGCTCCGCGAGCCGTTCGCCGCGTTCCGGTGTGGCCGTGACCGCGGTCAGCTCGGCTCCGGCCCCCACGGCCAGTTCGGTGACGTAGTGGCCGACCCCGCCGGAGGCGCCGGTCAGCAGCACCCGCCGGCCGGTCAGCGGACCGGCCGTGCGCAGCAGGCGCAGGGCCGTGATCCCGGCCAGAGGCAGGGCCGCCGCCCGGACGCTGTCGATGCCGTCCGGGAGCACCGCGAGGGAGTGCGTGAGCACGGCGGCGTACTCCGCCCAGCCGCCGAGTGCGGGATGCCCGACGACGCGGGTGCCGATGCCGGGGCCCGAGCCGTCCGCGGCGGCCTGTACGACGAGCCCTGCGATGTCCTTGCCGGGCAGCAGCCCCGGCCGGGGGCGTTCGAGGAGAAACGTCTCGCCGCGGTTCGGCGCGAACGCCTCGACCTTGATCAGCGCCTCACCGGGCTCCGGGACGGGCTCAGGGGCCTCGGCGAAGGCGACCGGACGCGCCGCCTCCCCCGTGGGAATCAGTCTTCGCATGCCGAGGATGCAACCCCCGCGGCCACCCCACGATCCAACAACGAACGAGCAAGATCGACAACCTGTGGTTGTCGCCTATGGTGGGCGGGTGGGAACCATGGATCTCGACGTCGCGCAGGTACGTGCCTTCGTGCGCACCGCCGAGGAACTGCACTTCGGGCGGGCGGCCGGGACGCTCGCCATCTCCCAGCAGGCGCTGTCCAAGAGGATCGCGCGGCTGGAAACCCTGCTTGGCGTCACGCTCTTCGAGCGCGGCGGCAGCGGGGCGCGCCTCACCGACGCCGGACGGCGTTTCCTTCCGCCGGCCCGGCAGACCCTGGCCGCCGCCGACGCCGCGGTCGCGGCGGCCGTCGGGACGGACCGCCCGCTGCGGGTCGACGTGTGGGGGCACCTCTACGCGCCGATGCGGACGCTGGCCCAGGTCGCCGGCCGGGCCGGCGACCTCGTACTGGGACACGGGCGCGATCTGCCGTCGGTGACGGACGCACTGCTGCACGGCGACATCGACGCGGCGTTCGGGCGGGTCCACCCGCCGCTGCACGCAGGGCTGGCGCACCGCCTCGTCCGCCTCGAACCGGTGGACGCCGTACTGAGCGCGGACCATCCGCTGGCAGCCGAACCGGCACTACGGCCCGACCAGTTGCGCGGCAGCGTGCTGTGGGCGCCCGGTGCGCTGGACCGGCTCGACTTCCTCCACCAGTTCGCCGAACGGTTCGGCATCCAGGACAGGGCCGCGAGCCTCAACCTGGGGCTCACCCACTTCCTCGAAGAGGTGGCGCGCGACCCGCACCGCTTCTCGCTGCTCCCCGCCGACGTGCCCCTGCCGGCGATCCCCGGGCTGCGCTCCGTCCCGCTGGTGGACCCCACACCGCTGTACGCCTGGTCGCTGCTGTGGCGCACCGGGAACGAGCCCCCGGGACTGGCCGGCCTCACCGCAGCCTGCGCCACGGAAGCCGGACGGAGCCGGTGGCTGGAGTACGACCCGGCCCGCGACTGGCTGCCCGAGCCGCCCACGCACCACGCCCGGCACGGGGACGAGCGCCGCTGAGCTCGGCGGGGGGCCGGGGGGAGTCTCCGGCGCCGAACGGGAGCGCGCGGAGGGACCCGGAAGCGGAATCTCACCCCCGCGCGCTGCAATGCACGCCCTCCTTTTCCAGCCAACCGGAGCGCACACTCCATGCACCGGCGGGGGCTCCGCCGGAGCGAAACCCCTTGCGGAACAGCCCGTTTCGGGTGCCGGTCTGCGCGGGCGCGCAGCGCCCCGCACGCCGGTCTCCGGCGAGCGCCCCCAGCCTCACCCCCATCCCCCCGTTCCGAGGATCCCGCTCCCCTTCTTCAGGGGAGCGGGTGGAGAGGAGCACCTCCATGACCGGCATTCCCCTACGCCGCGGTCTGGCCTGGCTGGCCTCCACGGCACTCATCGCCTTCGGCGTGGTCGGGCTGACGTCCACCCCCGCTCTCGCGCTGCCCGCGCAGTGCTCGGGCACCGAGACCAACGGCCCCGACACGATCGTCTGCCCGTTCCTGCTCCCGGGGCAGACGATCAACAGCCTCGGCGGAAACGACACCATCACCATCCTGGTGAACGCCAACGGCACGGTGAACTCCGGTGCGGGCAACGACATCATCACCGCCGGGAACGTGGACAGCGCGGGCAACTTCGACACCGGCCTCGGCGACGACACCGTGAGAATCCTCGGCAACCACGCCGGGAACTCGATATCCACCGGTGACGGCAACGACTTCGTCGAGGTGACCGGCAACAACTCCGGGCTCATCAACACGGCGGGAGGCGCCGACAGGCTGGTCATCCACGGCACGGCCCTGGCCGACGACATGCACCTCGGTTCGGGTGCGGACTTCGCCAACATCAACATCCTCGCCGTCGACGGGAACAGCCTCCACGGTGACGGCGGGGACGACAACCTCACGGTCACCACCTGCAACCTCAGCACCGTCGCGGGCGACGACGGGGGCGACACCATCGACGTCACCGACGCCAACGGCTGCAACGTCCTCGGCGGCGCCGGCAACGACAACATCCACGAAGGCGCCGAGGCCACGGGCACCGTGGACGGCGGCGCGGGCACCGACATGTGCACCGAGGACATCCCGTTCCTCGGCACGGAGAGCAACTGCGAGGTCTGACAGCAGGGCCCGCCGGTCCTTCCCGCGAAGCCACGCGGGGAGGACCGGCGGGTTGTCCGCCGTCAGCCCGTCGTCATCATCAGTCCTACGCACCGGGCCGCCGCCCGGTCCGCCGCGGCCCGCGCCTCGTCCGACGGGACGATCGTCTGGGGCAGCCCCGGGGGCCGCACGGCGGCGTAGTCCGCGAAGCGGCGCGTTCCGCAGTGATGGCAGCACGACTCCCCGTCCGCGGTCGTGACCCAGCCGGCCAGGTGAGGGCAGTGCGTCATCAGCCGCCCGGCGGCGTAGGCGGTCGAGCTCCTCATGAGGTGTGCACCGCCGGCAGCAGATGCGCGGTGCGGAAGTGACTGCGCACGGCGACGGTGGCGTCGGTGATCGCGTCCTCGTGCCCGTCGGCCACGGCTTGGCGCCGTTCCGCTTCCAGCGTGGTGCAGTCGGTGCAGCCGACGGGGGACGCGGATGCGACGGCCCGGATGCCGGCCGTCTCGCGCTCCTGCCGGGTGGCGAGACGCAGCGCGTCGGCCGGCACGTCCCACTCCTGGCCGCCTCCGGGTGGTCGCACCTGCACGCGCGGTGCGGCGCTGCCCACCACTTGGGCGAGCGTGCCGCTACGCGTGTCCACCACGTATGCGCCTTCGCGGTAGGTCATGGAATTTCCCCTTCGAGTTGTGCTTGCCGGGTGTTCCTTCAGCGTTGTGGTTCGCGGCTAGCCTCGGGAGGGGGGTGGGCTCTACAACGGTGCTGTGTTGAAGGGGAGTTAGGTTGTGGCCAATGGTCGATTTGGTCAGTCGAGGATCGGATGGGAGTTCTTCGGCTCGGAGCTGAAGCGCTGCCGGGAGGCTGCGGGGCTTACCCAGCAGGAGCTGGGGCGGCGCGTGATCTGTTCGGGTTCTTACATCGGGCAGTTCGAGACGGCGATGCGGAAGCCGCAGCTCGATGTCGCGCAGCGGATCGATGTGGAGCTGGGGACTGGTGGGTTCCTGGGACGGATGTGCAAGGAGTTGATCGACAGCTCGCCGTACGCGGATTGCTTCGCAGAGGCGGCGTATCTGGAAGGCATGGCCGCAACGATCAGGGAGTATGCGCCGACGTTCGTGCCGGGTGTGCTCCAGACGGCCGCGTATGGCCGCGCTGTCTTTCTGGGTGGATTTCCCTTCATTCCGGAAGACGACATCCAGGCACGGGTGGCCGCTCGCCTGGAACGGGCTCGCATCCTGGACCATCCAACAGAGCCGTTGTGGTGGGCCATTCTCGACGAGAGCGTCATCCGGCGTAAGACTGGTGGTGCGGCCGCAATGCACGAGCAGCTGATGCATATCGCGTCGCTGGTCCGCAGGCGCCGGATCGGTGTACAGGTGGTCCCCTTCGAAGCGGGGCATCCGGTGGTAGAGGGCACGCTCAGTCTCATGACCTTCGAGGAGGCGCCGCCTCTGGCGTACACCGAGGGGCATCGAACCGGAGCTCTGCTTGACGACCCGGCGATGGTGGCCAGGTGTGTGCGCTCCTATGACCTGGCCAGGGCCGTTGCGCTGCCACCGGCCCAGTCGCTGTCCTTGATCGAATCAGTCGCGGAGGAGTACGCGCATGAGTGCAATGCATGACCTGAGCCGTGTGACGTGGCGTAAGAGCAGCTACAGCGGGTCCGGCGATGAAAAGGGAGGCAACAGCTGCCTCGAAGTCGCCGACCGCATACCCAGGTGGCGGAAATCCAGCTACAGCGGTCCTGTCAGTGATGACTCCCTTGAAGTCAAAGGCGGTTACTTAGAGTTGATAGGCGTCCGGGACAGCAAGAACCCGCAGGGCCCCGACCTCGTCTTTCCGGCCCCCGCGTGGGCCGCATTTGTGGCCGCTCTGCGCTGACGGGGCCTTGTCCCTGATCCAGTACGTGGCGAAGGAGTACGCGAGTGGACGCTGACTACGTGTGGCGTAAGAGTAGTTACAGCGGGTCCGGCGATGAGAGCGGCCAGAACAGCTGCCTCGAAGTCGCCGATCACATGCCCGGCTTAGTCCCCGTCCGGGACAGTAAGAACCCCCAGGGCCCCGCCCTGGTCTTCCCGGCCCCGGCGTGGGCCGCGTTCGTGGCCGCTCTGCGCTGACGGTGAAGGGGTGAAGGTGTGCCCGCCGCGGACACTAGCGCGTGGCGAGCCGCTCCAGCAGGGCGGCGCTCCGGGCCAGCAGTGCCCGCTCCTCGTCCGTGAGTTCGGCCTCGATGGCCTGCGCGAGCCAGCCGGCCCTGCGGCCGCGCTCCGCTTCGAGCGCGGCCCGGCCCTCGTCCGACAGCTCTACCAGCGACTTGCGGCCGTCCGTGGGGTGCGCCCGGCGCGTGATCAGGTTCTGTTCCATGAGGAGCCCCACCGACCGGGCCATCGACTGGGGGCGTACGCGCTGGTCGGCGGCGAGGTCGCTGGTGGTCATGGCGCCGTTGCGGTCGAGCGCGCCGAGCACGGCGGCCTGGCCCAGCGGGATGCGGTCCTCGTGCTTGACGCGTCGGGTGAGCTTGCCCATCGCGGTGCGCAGTTCGGCGGCGATGGCGGCGGCTTCCGGGGTGGGCATAGGGCACTTTACCCCGTTGGTCAGCAAAGCTGGGCACCTGGCCTGTGCAGCAATGTTGTACAGCAAAACTGAGCAGTATTGCTGTAGGGTTTGCCGTTGTCGGGCTCAGCGCCAGCGTTGTCGCAGCCGGGGCCACGGCATACGACGACGGGAAGGACCTCCCATGTCCGCGAAGGCAGTCGAACCCGCCAAGAACACTGACGCCGTCATCGAGACCGTCACCGCCCGCCGGATCATCGACAGCCGGGGCAACCCCACGGTCGAGGTCGACGTCGTCCTGACGGACGGGTCCCTGGGGCGCGCGGCCGTCCCCTCCGGCGCCTCCACCGGCGCCCGGGAGGCCGTGGAACTGCGCGACGGGGACTCCGCGCGCTGGCACGGCAAGGGCGTCGACCGCGCGGTGGCCCACGTCAACGGGGAGATCGCGGCGTCCGTGCGCGGCCGGGACGCGGCGGACCAGGCGGGTCTCGACGCCGCGCTGGTCGCCCTCGACGGCACCGCCACGAAGTCCCGGCTCGGTGCCAACGCGATCCTCGGCGTCTCCCTCGCCGCCGCCAAGGCCGCCGCGGCGGCCCACCGCCAGCCCCTCTACCGCTACCTCGGCGGCGCCGACGCCCGTCTCCTGCCGCTGCCGATGATGAACATCGTCAACGGCGGCGCCCATGCCGACAACCCGCTGGATTTCCAGGAGTTCATGATCGCGCCCGTGGGTGCGGACACCTTCGCCGAAGCCGTCCGCATGGGCAGCGAGGTCTTCCACACCCTGCGCCGCGATCTGCTGGCCGCCGGGCACTCCACGGGCGTCGGCGACGAGGGCGGCTTCGCGCCCGCGCTGCGTACCGCCGAGGAGGCGCTCGACTTCGTGATGACCGCCATCGAGCGCACCGGCTACCGCCCCGGCACGGACATCGGCCTGATCATGGACCCGGCGTCGTCGGAGTTCTTCCGCGACGGGGTGTACGACTACGTGGGCGAGGGGGTGCGCCGCACCCCCTCCGAGAACGCCGACTACCTGGCCGAGCTCATCGACGCCTACCCGATCGTCTCCATCGAGGACCCGATGGCGGAGAACGACCTGGACGGCTGGCGCGAGCTGACCGCCCGCGTCGGCGACCGCTGCCAGCTCACCGGCGACGACGTGTTCTGCACCAACGAGACGCTGCTGCGCGAGGGCATCCGCACCGGCGTCGGCAACTCGGTCCTGGTCAAGGTCAATCAGATCGGGACCCTGACCGAAGCGCTGGCCGCGGTGGCCACGGCCCACCAGGCGGGCTGGACGGCCGTCATGTCGCACCGCTCGGGCGAGACGGAGGACACCACCATCGCGGATCTGGCGGTGGCGACCGGCTGCGGTCAGATCAAAACCGGCTCGCTCTCCCGCTCCGACCGCACGGCGAAGTACAACCAACTGATCCGGATCGAGGAGGAGCTGGGCGACTCGGCGCGCTACGCGGGCCGCTCCGCACTGCGTCGGGCGTGAACGGCAGGCGGAGCTAGAGGCCACGCGGGCCCCCCGATCACCCTCGGGGGGCCCGCTCGCGTGCCGGGGAGATGAACCGTCCTGGGCCGTTCGCCGCCCGATGCGGCACTAGCTCTTGGTGTCCACCGATTCCAGCAGCTTCCGGAACGTGCCCACGAGGGCGTCCCGCTCCTCGCCCGACAGGGCCGACAGCAGGCGTTCCTCCGTGGCCAGGTGATCCGGCAGGGCCGTGTCGACGAGGGTGCGGCCCTCGTCCGTCAGGGAGACGACGACGCTGCGGCCGTCCGAGGCGCTGCGGGTGCGCGTCACCAGGCCGCGCTCCTCCAGGCGGTCGAGACGCTGGGTGATGGCACCCGAGGTGACCATCGACGAGCGCATCAGCTCCGCCGGCGTCAGACGGTGCGGCGGCTCGCTGCGCCGGAGCGTGGCGAGGACGTCGAACGAGGCCGGGTCCAGGCCGTGCGCGGCGAAGGTGCGCTTCATTTCGGATGAGAACAGCTGGTACAGCCGCGAGAGGCGGCCGATGACCTGCATGGGGGAGACGTCCAGGTCGGGACGCTCCCGGGCCCACTGTTCGGCTACGCGGTCCACGTGATCTGCCACGGCTCCCACCCTAGCAATGTCTTAGCGGTGAGCTAGATCACCACGCAGTTATCTTAGGGCTGAGATATATTGGCTTAGTGCTAAACAATCGGACCAGGGTCCTTCTCGTCACCGCGCTGGCGCCCGCCATCTGGGGCACCACCTACGCCGTCACCACCTCCTTCCTGCCGCCGGGCCGCCCGCTGCTGGCGGCCGTCGTGCGCGCCCTGCCCGCGGGGCTCCTGCTGGTGGCCGTCACACGCCGGCTGCCGACGGGGGCCTGGTGGTGGCGGGCGCTGGTGCTCGGGGCGCTCAACATCGGCGCGTTCTTCGCACTGCTGTTCGTCGCCGCGTACCGCCTGCCCGGCGGGGTGGCGGCCACAGTCGGGGCGGTTGCGCCGCTGCTGACGGCCGGACTCTCGGCGGGGCTCCTCGGCGAGCGGCTCTCCCTGCGCACGGTGATCGCCGGGGCGACGGGCGTGGCGGGCGTCAGCCTGCTCGTCCTGCAGGCCGACGCCCGCCTGGACGTCGTCGGTGTGGCGGCCGCCCTCGGCGGCGCGGTCGTGATGGCCACCGGGGTCGTGCTCAGCAAGCGCTGGGCGTCCCCCGCGCCGCTGCTCGCGACGACCGGCTGGCAACTGGTGGCGGGCGGTGTGCTGCTGCTGCCCGTGGCGCTGTTCGCCGAGGGAATGCCGCCGTCGTCGCTGACGGCCGAGAACCTGGCCGGTTACGCCTACCTGACGGTCGTCGGGTCCGCCCTCGCCTACGCGCTGTGGTTCCGGGGGCTACGGGCCCTGCCCGCCACGGACGTCACCTTCCTCGGGCTGCTCAGCCCCATGGTCGCCACCACGGTCGGCTGGCTCGCCCTCGGGCAGTCGCTGTCCGCGGCCCAGGTGGCGGGCGGGCTGGTCGTCCTCGGCGCCCTCGTCGCCGGGCAGAAGCGCACCAAGTCAGGGCCCCGGGTCCGCAGCCCCCGCACGCACCTCCACTCGAACACCCGTCACCTCGTACCCAGGAGCTGAGCATCATGCGCATCACCGTCTTCGGCGCAGCCGGAAACGTAGGAAGCCGCGTCGTGGCCGAGGCGCTGGCCCGTGGTCATCACGTCACGGCCGTCGTGCGGGACGCGGCCCGGGCAGCCGGCCGGGTGCCCGCCGGCGCGGAGCTCCGCACCGGCGACGCGGGCAACGCCCAGGACGTCGCCGCGGCGAGCGCGGGCCAGGACGTCGTGATCGGCGCGACCCGCCCCGCGCCCGGCAGCGAGGGCGAGCTCGTCGCCATGGCGCGGGCCCTGCTGGCCGGCGCAGAGGAGAGTGGCGTCCGGCTGCTGCTCGTCGGCGGTGCCGGCAACCTGACGGTGCCCGGCAGCGAGGGGCGCACGGCCGTGGCCGACGACCCGGCGTTCGTCCCCGCCGCCTGGCGGCCCATCGCCCTGGCCTGCACCGAGCAGCTGGCGGTGTGCCGCGCCGCCGGTGCGGACGCGGACTGGACCTACCTGAGCCCGCCCGCCCTGCTGGAGCCGGGCGTGCGCACCGGCACGTACCGCCTCGGCGCCGACGAACTGCTCGTCGACGCGGCCGGCGCGTCGGCGGTCTCCATGGAGGACCTGGCCGTGGCCCTGCTGGACGAGGCCGAACGGCCGCGGCACCGGCGGGCACGGTTCACGGTGGCGTACTGACCGCGACCGCTGGACGAGGCCGAACGGCCGCGGCACCGGCGGGCGCGGTTCACGGTGGCGTACTGACCGCGACCGTGCGGCGCGCGTACCGGCCGCGTACTGACCGCCTACCGGCCGTCTGACGGCAGCGGGCCGCCGCCCCCAGCACGGGGGGCGGCGGCCCGCTGCCGTTCGTTACCGCGTCGGCCGTCGTCAGACGTTGACGCCGAAGTCCTGCGCGATGCCGGCGAGGCCGGACGCGTAGCCCTGGCCGACGGCGCGGAACTTCCACTCGGCGCCGTTGCGGTACAGCTCGCCGAAGACCATGGCGGTCTCGGTGGCGGCGTCCTCGCTGAGGTCGTAGCGGGCGAGCTCGGCGCCGCCGGCCTGGTTGATGATGCGGATGTAGGCGTTGCGGACCTGGCCGAAGTTCTGCGAGCGCGTGGTGGCGTCGTAGATGGAGACCGGGAAGACGATCTTGTCGATGTCGGCGGGGAGGGCGGCCAGGTTGACGTTGATCTGCTCGTCGTCACCCTCGCCGGCACCCGTGACGTTGTCGCCGGTGTGGACGATCGACTGGTCCGGGGTGGACTTGTTGTTGAAGAAGACGAAGTGGGAGTCGGAGTAGACCCGTCCGCCCGCGTTCACGGCGATGGCGCTCGCGTCGAGGTCGAAGTCCGTGCCCGTGGTGGTGCGGACGTCCCAGCCGAGGCCGACCGTGACGGCCGCCAGGCCCGGGGCCTCCTTGGTGAGGGAGACGTTGCCGCCCTTGGACAGGCTTACAGCCATGGGAATGTCCCTTTCTGATGGGGTAGTGCCACGAAGCTCGCGCCCGAAGCTACCGTCATCCCGGATAACGCCGTCCAGGGGATGCAGGGTTCCAGCCTTCTTTACTTTCTTTGCACGATCCTGATGCGGGGGCGGCCGGGGCCGGTGCAAAACGAGGTGACGAGGGCGTTCGCGGCGGGGGAACATGGGACCCATGTCCGGTCCCCACGTCATCCGCGGCTCCGTCTCCCTCCCCGAGGCCGAGCTCATGTGGCGTTTCTCGCGGTCCTCCGGGCCCGGCGGCCAGCACGTCAACACCAGCGACAGCCAGGTCGAGCTGCGGTTCGACCTCGCGGCGACCGAGGCCCTGCCGCCGGTGTGGAAGGAGCGCGCGCTGGAGCGGCTCGCCGGCCGGCTGGTCGACGGGGTCGTGACGGTACGGGCCTCCGAGCACCGCTCCCAGTGGCGGAACAGGGAGACCGCGGCCGTACGGCTGGCGGCACTGCTGGCCGAGGCGACAGCGCCGCCGCCGAAGCCGCGCCGGCCGACGAAGATCCCCCGCGGCATCAACGAGCGGCGGCTGCGGGAGAAGAAGCAGCGCGCCGACACCAAGCGCGGACGGTCCGGGCGCGACTGGGGCTAGGGCCGGGGGCAGCCCCGGCGAGCACGCGACGGTCGGGGGTAGCCCCGGCGAGCACGCGACGGTCGGGGGCAGCCCCGGCGAGCACGCGACGGTCGGGGGCAGCCCCGGCGAGCACGCGACCGGGGACGGCCCGGGAAGAAGAGGACGGGCCCGGGAAGAGGAGGGCCCCGGGAAGAACCGGGAAGAAGGGGAGAGGCCCCGTGGGCCCGGCGGCGGTCAGCCCAGTTGCCGGTAGCGGCCCCGGAAGTACGTCAGCGGGCCGCTCTCCGTGCTCGGGGCGTCGGCCCGCAGGACGCGGCCGATGACGAGCGTGTGGTCCCCCGCGACCACGCGCTGCTCCGTGCGGCACTCCAGCACGGCCAGGGCACCCCGCACCAGCGGCGCCCCGCTGGCCTCGCCGCGCTCGTGGGCGACGTCCTCGAACAGCAGCCGGTCGCTGATGCGGCCCTTCATCGCGAAGCGGCCGGCGATGTGGCGCTGGCTCTCGGAGAGGACGGAGACCGCCCACAGGTGCCGGCGCTCCAGGAGATCGTCCATGCGGGAGCCGTTGCGAACGCTCACCATCACCAGGGGCGGTTCGAGGGAGACCGAGACGAAGGCCGTGGCCGTCATGCCGACGTCCTCGCCGCGCGGCCCGTCCTCCGGGTCGTGCGCGGTCACCAGCACGACGCCCGCGGCGAGGCGGGCGAGGGCGGCGCGGAATTCGTCGGCGGTCACTCCATCAGGATGAGCTATGCCGGTCTCGGTGGGCGAAGTCGTCTGCAACACGCTGTGCACGCTAGCCGCCCCGGGGGACGGGACGCATCGGGCTGGGGGACCAGACGAGTCCTAGGTCGTAAGAGCCGCAGAAGACCGCAGAAGCGCATCCGAACGGTCTCGAAACGAGCATGAAACGGCAGGGAAACGGGCGCGAAAACGATCCTGTGCCCCTTCCCGGCCGGCCTTCCCGCCCCGCTTCGAATTTGCGTTCACGAAGCATAAGGGCGTGCTCGAACGCCAGTAGCGGGACTTCATCACACTTTGTGACTTGAGTCACAGAGGCTACTAATTGTTGACCCTGTGTACCGGGTGGTCAGCTCGCTGTGATTCAGTGGCCGGGTAAACGGACGAACAAGAAGCCTGGAGTTGCTGTCGAGGTCTCGGGGGAGAGCGAGCTATGGAGACCGAGTCGGAGCCGTATGTCCGCCTGGCGACCTTGAGACAGGTCCATCAGGCGATCGCGGAGCTGAACACCGCGCGCAGCCTCGCGGACACCTTGCAGACCGTCGCCGACGGCATCGTCGCCGGGCTCGGCTACGAGCTCTCGGCCGTCAACCTCGTCCGCCCGGACGGGGACCTCGTCGTGGCCGCGGTGGCGGGAAGCGCCAGCGCCGAGGCGCTGATGGCCGGCCGCGTCGGCTCGCGCGTCTCCTGGGAGCGGCGCCTGTCCATGGGTGACCACTGGGGCGGGCTGCGCTTCATCCCGTACACCGAGGGCTGGGTCCTCGACGAGGACGACGTCCCGCAGTGGCACACCGCCGGCCCGGCCCCGCGCTTCGCCGACGAGTGGCACCCGATGGACCGGCTCTTCGCCCCCATGTACACCGCCGGTCCCTCCGGCGGTGAGCTGCTCGGCGTCATCTCCGTGGACAAACCGCGCAATGGCCGCCGGCCCGGCCCCTGGGGCCGCGAGGCGCTCCAGATGTACGCGTCACAGGCGGCGATTGCGATCAGTAACGCTCGGCTGCGCGCAAACATGCAGCGCGCCCTGGTCCGGCTCGAACGCGAGCAGCAGGCACTGCGCGCCAGCGAGGAAAGCTTCCGGCAGGCATTCGAGTACGCCCCCAGCGGGATGGCCATCGCCGAGATGGGCGGCGACCAGCACGGCCGGCTCCACCGCACCAACGACGCCCTGTGCCGGCTGCTCGGCCGCTCGGCCTCGCAGATGCGCCGCTACTCCTTCTCCGACCTCGTCCACCCCGACGACATCGGCACGCTCCTGCGCACCTCCGCCGAGGGCGGCCGCGCCGAGCTGCGCCTGGCCCGGCGCGACGGCACGTACGTGTGGGTCTCGCTGCGCAACTCCGTCGTGGCCGACGCCGCCGACGGGCCGCGCTTCCTGCTCACCCACGTCGAGGACATCGAGGAGCGCAAGCGGCACGAGCTGCAGCTCGCCCACCGCGCCAGCCACGACTCCCTGACCGGCCTGCCCAACAGCGCCGAGCTGCGCGCCCGGCTCAGCAGCCGGCTGTGCGGCCGCCCGCCCGGCAGCGACGGCCACGCGGCGGCGGCCGTCGGTCCGTACGGCTCGCTGGAGGGCTTCGCCGAGGTCGAGAGCACGGCGAACGCGGCCGTGAGCGCGATCGGCGCCGTGGCGGGGGCGGCGGCCGGGACGGTCAGCGCCATCGGGCCGAGCGCCGCGCACGCCTTCGGCTCCGACGCCGGGCCCGACTACGCGCCGGACTTCACCCCCGACGACTACGGCGGCGCCCCCGAGAGCCCGTACGGGCACGCGCACCTCGTCGACCACCACCACGAGCACGCCATAGCGCCCGACGAGGGCGCCGACGACGGCACCAAGGGCCTGGCGGTCCTCTTCTGCGACCTCGACGGCTTCAAGTCGATCAACGACCGCTTCGGTCACCACACCGGCGACGCCGTCCTCATCGAGGTCGCCCGCCGGCTGAGCAGCGGCGTCCGGGACGGCGACACGGTGGCCCGGCTGGGCGGCGACGAGTTCGTCGTCCTCGCGGACGGCCTCGGTCCGGCCGACGCCGAAGATCTCGCCGTCCGGCTGCGCAACGCGATCATTCCGCCCATAAGGGTCGACGGCCGCGCGGTGCGGGTGGGGGCGAGTTTCGGAATCGGCTGGGCGGGCTGCGGAATGTCCGCGGACGAGGTGCTGCGCTCCGCTGACCAGCGGATGTACGTCGAAAAACGCTCACGGGCAAAGGCCGGCCGACGAGCCGGCTGAGCCCTCTCGCGCCCCCGCCGGGGGCCCGGGGCACGGCGTGAAACCGCCCTCTCGGGGTAGGCTGCGCCGATGCGGCACCGCCGCCGACCGTGGAGGGCCGCCCCGGCCACGACAGCCGCGGTTCTGGCGCGTACGAGCGTGGGCGCCGATGGGCACACCATGTGGGGAGTGACAGGGGATGACGGCCGGTAACAACGGCACCGGAACCGGGACGCCGGAGGGCGACGACCCGTTCCATTACCTCTACCGCTCGGAGGGCGGTGAGGGAGGCCAGACCGAGGGCGGTCAGGCGGGAGCCCGCCAGCCGGGCGTCCCCCGCACGTCGTACAACCAGGTGCGCCCGGTCGGTTCCCGCACCTACGGCGGCCAGCAGGGCGTCGCCGGCGCCCAGCGCCAGCCGAACCCCCACTACGCGGCCCCGGAGACCCTCCCGGGCGGCGCCCCGTCCGCCTCGCACGGCGGTCACGGTGCCCACGGCGGCCACGGTGGCCATGGCGCTTCCTCGGCCCGGCCGAACCGGCGGGGGCTGCTCATAGCCGCCATAGCGGTCGTGCTCGTGGTCGCGGGCGGCATCGGCGTGGCGATGATGAACAACTCCTCCGGCAAGGACGACGACAAGCAGACGGTCGCGGACGGCGGGGGCAGCAAGGGTGACAGCTCCGACGAGTCCGACACTTCTTCGAAGAAGAAGGAAAAGGACAAGAAGGACGAGCCGACCAAGAACCCCTCGGTGAACGACCAGCAGAAGCGCGACGCCGCGAGCCTGCGGCTCGTCGGCGGGGCGACGACCGAGATGGCGGTCTCGGGCGCGCAGGCGAAGGGCGGCGCCTACGTCACCGGCGTGAACCAGCAGGGAGCGGGCGTCGAGTGGACGGTGGAGGTCAAGAGCGCCGGCCGCTACCGGCTGAACCTCTCCTACGGCGTCCCCGGCCAGGACGCGAACCTCACCATCACCGCCAACGGTAAGCGCGAGAGCCGGCCGATAGACATGAAGGACCACATCGGCACCAAGCCGGGTGAGTGGTCGAGCAACTGGATGAAAACCTGGTCCGAGATCAACCTCAACAAGGGGACCAACATCATCAGGCTCTCCTGCGAGGCCGGCAACAAGTGCGACTCGCACCTCGACCAGCTCTGGATCAGCTGATCCTGACGTTCCGTAGGAACCCCGCCACCGCCCCCGTCATCGCCTCGCGAGCGGGGGCGAGGTATTTCCGGGGGTCCACCGTCGACGGGTGGGCCTCCAGGAAGGCCCGGACCGCGCCGGTGAAGGCCGTGTTCAGGGCCGTGCCCACGTTGATCTTCGTCATGCCCGCCGCCACCGCGCGGCGGAGTTCGCCGTCGGGGACGCCCGAGGAGCCGTGCAGGACGAGCGGGACCGGGACCGCCTCGCGGAGGGTGGCGATCAGGGCGTGGTCGAGGGTGGCCGTGCGCTCGGTCATCGCATGGGCGCTGCCGACGGCCACGGCGAGGGCGTCCACGCCCGTCTCGGCCACGTAGGACGCCGCCTCGGTGGGGTCGGTGCGGACGCCGGGGGTGTGGGCGTCGCCCGGCTTGCCGCCGATGCGCCCGATTTCGGCTTCCAGCCAGATGCCGCGCGCGTGCGCCCAACGGACGGCCTCGGCCGTGGCTTTGACGTTGTCTCCGTAAGGCAGCTTCGAGGCGTCGAACATCACTGACGTGAAGTCATGTGCTGACGCTGCGTGGAGGAGGGCGGTGCTCTCGACGTGGTCGAGGTGGAGCGCCAGACGGGCGGACGACGCGCGGGCCACGGCGGCGGTGGCGGTGGCGATGGGGGCGAGGCGGCCGCCGTGGAACTTCACGGCGTTCTCGGAGATCTGCAGGACGGCCGGGACGCCCGCGGCCTCCGCGCCGGCGGCGATCGCCTCGGTGTGCTCGACGGTGATGACGTTGAAGGCGACGACGGCCTCGCGCGCGGCGCGCGCCGCCGTGACCAGTTCGGCCGTGCTGACCAGTGGCATGCGTGCCTCTCCTGTCGGTGACGGCAGTGGCTGCGGGCGGTCGGGCACCGCCGGGTGCCGCCGCGGTGGCGGAGCGCTGTTGCGGCGGGGAGGAGATCCCCGGTCCCGCCCCTTCCCGAAACCGGGGGCAACCCCCGGACCCCGGCGGGGTCCTGGCCTCTGGCCCCGGGACGGTGGCCTCCGGTGTCCGGCCTTCGGCCCCGGGACGGGTGCCTCGTCGTGACGGCGTAGCCGTCCGCCGCTTAACCGGGGCTTCGCCCTCACAGCCGCGTCACCTGTACCCGCTGCAGCAGGTCCTCGTACACCGCCGCGTCGAACTCGCCCGCCGCCGGGGTGCGGACCGTGGCCGCCGACAGGGCCACCGCGCGGGTCAGGCGGTCCGGCCAGGGCAGGCCCTCGGACCAGGCCGAGAGGAGGCCGGCCACGGCCGAGTCGCCGGCGCCCGTCGGGTTGCCCTTCAGGGGCTTCGGCGGGGTGGCGTGCCACGAGCCGTCGGGCGTGACGGCGAGGATGCCGTCGGCCCCCAGCGAGGCGGCCACGGCGTGCGCACCCCGGCGGCGGGTGTCGAGCGCGGCCTGCAGCGGCTCGGTGGAGCCGGTCAGCGCGGCCAGCTCCGTCGCGTTCGGCTTGACCACGTCCGGGCGGGCCGCCACCCCGCGCCGCAGCGGCTCGCCGCTGGTGTCGAGCAGCACCGGTACGTGCCGGGCGCGCGCCTCCCGCACCAAGTGCGCGTACGCGCCCACCGGCACCCCCGGCGGCAGGCTGCCGCACAGGGCGACCGCCCGGGCGTCGCGCAGCAGCCGCCGGTAGCGCTCGCCGAAGGCGGCCCACTCGTCGGGCGTCACCTGCGGTCCGCTCTCGTTGAGCTGGGTGACCTCGCCGGTGGCGGCGTCGGTGAGACCCACCGTGCGGCGCGTGTCGCCGGTGATGGGCACCAGCGCGTCGGTCAGCGGGCCCGCGCACTCCGCGAGGAGCCGGCGCAAGGTCTCGCCCGTGGGGCCGCCCACGAAGCCCGTCACCACCGTCTCGTGGCCGAGGGCGGCCAGGACGCGGGCGACGTTCAGGCCCTTGCCGCCGGGCCGCTCGGTGGCCCGGGCGACGCGGTGCGACGCCTGCGGGAGCAGGCGCGGGACGCGGTAGGTCAGATCGAGCGCGGCGTTGAGCGTGACCGTAAGGATCATCTGCGCCTCTCTCTCACGACTGCTCTCTCACGACTGCGGTGACGCCTCCCATGACGGATGCGCGAGCGATCATGCCAAAACAGCGGCGGCAGGCCCAGACCCAGGACCCGCCGCCGCTGTTCAATTCGGGGAAGAATTACCCCACTTCGGGACGGACCAGCCATTCTCCCTTGCGCATGACGCCGGCCAGGTCGTACGAGGCGTCGAGCACGACCAGGTCCGCGTCCTTGCCGGTCTCCAGCGAGCCGACCCGGTCGGCCACGCCCAGCAGCCGCGCCGGGTTCGCCGACAGGGCCCGTACCGCGTCCTCGACCGGCAGGCCGTCGACCGTCACGGCGCGCTTGAAGGCCGTGTCGAGGGTCAGCGTCGAGCCGGCGATCGAGCCGGCCGTCGGGCCGTCGGCGATGCGGGCCACGCCGTCCTTGACCTCGACCCGCATCGGGCCGAGCGGGTACATGCCGTCGTTCATGCCGGCCGCGCCCATCGCATCGGTGATGAACGCGACGCGGTCCGCGCCCGCCCGCGCGAACGCCAGCTCCAGGACCGCCGGGTGCAGGTGCGTGCCGTCGTTGATCAGCTCGACGGTCACGCGCTCGTCCTCCAGCAGCGCCGCGATCGGGCCGGGCGCGCGGTGCAGCAGCGAGGGCATGGCGTTGAAGAGGTGGGTGGCGACCGTCGCACCCGCCTCGATGGCGTCCAGCGTCGCCTCGTACGTCGAGTCGGTGTGGCCCACGGCCGCGATCACGCCGTGCTCGGCGAGCATCCGGACCGACTCCAGGCCGCCGGGCAGCTCCGGGGCGAGCGTCACCATGCGGGCCGCGCCGCGCGCCGCGTCGACGAGCTTGCGGACGTCGGCCGGGTCGGGGTCGCGCAGCAGCTCCGGCTGGTGCGCACCGCAACGGTGCGGGGAGATGAACGGGCCCTCGAAGTGGATGCCCGCCAGGTCGCCCTGCTCGGTCAGTTCGGCGAGGACCGCCGCCTGCCGGGCCAGGTCGTCCAGATCGCCGGTGACGGTCGAGGCGACCATCGTCGTGGTGCCGTGCGCGCGGTGCGCGCGGATCGCGGTGAGCGCCTCCTCGGCGCTGCCGGCGGAGAACGACGCGCCACCGCCGCCGTGGACGTGGATGTCCACGAAGCCCGGGACGATCCAGTGGCCGGTGAGGTCGAAGGTGATCTCCTCGTGCGGCACGTTCATCGCGATGCGGCCGCCCTCGACCGTGACGCGGCCCCCCTCCGCCACACCGGTCGGCAGCACCACGCGGGCACCGGCGAGAACCGTTCGTTCGACCATCAGGCGGATACCTCCGTGGTGGGGGTGGCGTGCGGGACGCGAGTGGTGTGTGTGGCGAGCAGGTCCCAGGCCAGCAGGCCCGCACCCAGGCAGCCGGCGGTGTCGCCGAGGGCCGCCGGGACGATGAGGGGGAGCTTCTGGAAGGTGATGCGTTCGGCCACGGCCGCGCGCAGGGGCGCGAAGAGGGTCTCGCCGGCCTCCGCGAGCCCGCCGCCGATGATCAGCGTGCCGGGGTCGAGCAGGGTGAGGCCCATGACCAGGCCGTCGGCGAGCGCGTCGACCGCGTGCCGCCACACGGCGCGGGCGCGCGGGTCACCGGCCGCCACGGCCGCGGCGCAGGCGGCGGCGTCGGCCGCCGGGTCGCCGGTGGCCGCGGCCCAGGCGCGGCTGACGGCCGAGGCGGAGGCGACGGTCTCCAGGCAGCCGCGGCCGCCGCAGCCGCACTCGGGGCCGTCGGGGCCGGGGCGCACGGAGATGTGGCCGATCTCGCCCGCGTAGCCGTGGGCGCCCTCCTCGATGCGGCCGCCGATGCCGATGGCGCCGGCTATGCCCGTGCCGAGGGGGACGAACAGAAAGCGGTCGGCGCCGCGGCCGGCGCCGATGCGGCCCTCGGCGAGCCCGCCGGTGCGGACGTCGTGGCCGAGCGCCACCGGGGTCGCGCCGCCCAGGCGGGCGCCGAGCATCTCCCGCAGGGGGACGTCGCGCCAGCCGAGGTTGGCGGCGTAGACGGCCGTGCCGGTCGCGGTGTCGACGATGCCGGGGACGGCGACGCCGACGGCCGACGCGGCCTCGCCGAAGCGGGCCGCGCCGAGGTCCCGGAGCTCGGCGGCGAGGTCCAGGATGCCCGCCACGACGGCCTCCGGGCCCTTGTCGCGGGCCGTGGCGCGCCGGGTCTCGTGCAGGAACGTGTTGTCCGCGGCGACCAGAGCGGCCTTGATGGCGGTGCCGCCTACGTCGAGGGCGATGACGTGTTTCACGTCCGTAGTCTCGCCCTTCGGGGCATGAAAGGTCTAGTCCACTCGCCGGGGGCGGGCCGGGTGGGCGGTGGTTTCCCGCCGCGGCCGTCGCCCGGGCGGGAACGGGAGGGCGGGGTGCGGTCGTCCGTTCGGGGTCTGTCCGCCGTGGGCGGGGCTCTGTCCGTCGTGGGGCGGGGCCGGGGCGGGGCGGGCCCTTCTGGGGGCTGCAATATTTACGGCCCCCGCAGCCGTCGACGCGAACCGTCCCCGTCGCCGCAAATATCGCTTTACGCCCCCTGCCAGGGCCCGCCCCACCCCGGCCCCTCCCGTCGTGCCCCAGGTTCTCGCTAGTGCGGGAGCACCACGCTCCGCGTCAGGTTCCGGGGGGCGTCGGGGTCCAGCCCCCTCGACTCGGCCACCGTCACCGCCAGCCGCTGCGCGCGGATCAGGTCCGCCATCGGGTCGGCCCCGCCGCCGGCCAGCATGGCGCCCGTTCGCTCGATTTCCGCCGCCAGGCCCTCGGGGAGGGCGCCGAAGGCCCACACCACCCGGCCCGGGGCCGCTATTGCCACCGGGCCGTGCCGGTACTCCATCGCCGGGTACGCCTCCGTCCAGGCGCCCGCCGCCTCCCGCATCTTCAGCGCCGCCTCCTGCGCCAGGCCGTACGTCCAGCCGCTGCCCAGGAACGTCCACTGGTCCGCCGCCAGGGCGGCCTCCGGCAAGGGGTCGGCCACCGTCCGCGCGGCGTCCGCCGCCGCGGACGCCACCGCGGCGGCCCCCTCCGGCAGGCCCGCCCGCAGGAACGCCAGCGCCGTCGTCGCGAAGCGCGTCTGCACCACGGACTCCTCGTCCGCCCAGTCCAGCACCGCGACCTCGTCGGCCGCCTCCCTCACCGGCGTCTTCGGGTCCGCGGTCACCGCCAGCGTGGGCACCCGCCCCCGCAGCCCCTCCAGCAGCTGCAGCACCTCCGTCGTCGTACCGGAGCGGGTGATCGCCACGACGCGGTCGTACGGGCGCGCCGCCGGGAAGCCGGAGGCGGGGAACGCGTCCGTCTCGCCGTGCCCGGCGGCCTCGCGCAGCGCCGCGTACGACTGGGCCATGAACCACGACGTGCCGCAGCCCGTCACCGCCACCCGCTCGCCCGGCAGCGGCAGCCCCGCCGCCCCCGCGGCGGCGTCGGCGGCGCGGCGCCAGCAGTCGGGCTGGGTGGCGAGCTCACGGGCGGTGAGGGAGGGCGCGGACGAAGGAGAGGGGGTCGGCTTCATGCGGCTTTCGCTCCTTGCGGGTGCGGTGGTGCGGCAATCGGTCGTCCCGTGCATAGCAGCCGCCCCTGACCTGGGGGAAGACCGCTACGGCGATACCGAAGCGCAACCCCGGAGCCGTAGACCGTAAGGTGGCGCGCGGGAGAAACTCACGGTCTCCACGGGACTCGCGAATCCCAGGGGGGAGATTCCACGGTCTCCACAGGGCGAACACGAACCACAAGGTGGGTAGCAGTAGTGCAGCGGCGGCGGTTCTTGGGCATGACGGCGGCGGGTGCCGCCACGGCGGCGTTGGCACCCGTGCTGACGGCGTGCGGGAGCGAGGGCCCCGGCGGTGACAAGAAGCTGAAGCTCGTCGCGGCGGACTACGGCGACAAGCCGGCCAACAGCTCCAAGAAGTACTGGGACAAACTGGTCCACGACTTCGAGAAGAAGCACGGCGGCATCAAGGTCGACGTCGAGGTCTACAGCTGGACCGAGGTCGACAAGCGCGTGGCCGACATGGTCGCCGCGGGCAAGGCCCCCGACCTCGCGCAGATCGGCGCGTACGCCGACTTCGCCGCGGCCGGCAAGCTCTACAGCGCCGACCAGATGGTCTCCATCCCCACCCAGGCCGAGTTCATCTCCTCGATCGCCAAGGCGGGCGAGGTGCACCGCGTGCAGTACGGTCTGCCGTTCGTCGGCAGTACCCGCCTGCTCTTCTTCAACAAGACGCTCTTCCGCAAGGCCGGCATCGCCAAGGCCCCCGAGAGCTGGGACGAGATCGTGGCCGCCGCCACGAAGCTGAAGGCCGCGGGCGTGAAGGTGCCGTTCGGCCTGCCGTTCGGCCCCGAGGAGGCGCCGGCCGAGACCATGCTGTGGATGCTCGGCGGCGGCGGTGGCTACACCGACAACACCGGTGCCTACACGATCGGCACGCCCGAGAACATCAAGACGTTCACCTGGCTGCGCGACGAGCTCGTCGGCAAGGGCCTCACCGGCCCGGGCGACCCGGCCCGCACCAACCGCCAGGACGTCTTCGACGGCTTCACCAAGGGCGAGGTCGGCATGCTCCACGGCCACCCGACGCTCATGCAGCAGGCCAAGGCGCAGAACGTCGACTTCGACATGGCGCCGCTGCCCGGCATCAAGGGCAAGGCGAACTCCACCATGGGCGTCGCCGACTGGATGATGGCCTTCAAGCGCAACGGCCACCGCGAGGAGATCGGCACCTTCCTCGACTTCGTCTACTCCAAGGACAGCGTGCTGTCCTTCACCGGCCAGTACCGCCTGCTGCCGGTGACGACCACCGCCTCCGCGGCGATGCGCGACAGCCGCGCGGACAGCGACCTGTGGCCGTTCCTCGACCAGCTGCAGAACGCCGAGTTCTACCCCGCCGACAAGACCTCCTGGGCCAAGGTCAGCGTGGCGATCAAGGAAAAGATCGGTGCGGCCGTGCAGAAGGGCGGCGACCCCTCCGCCATCCTCGGTGAGATCCAGCGTGAGGCCGAGGCCATCGAGAACGCCGGCCAGTAGGACCGGCTCGGCCTGCCCGGCCGGTTCGGCCGGGTAGGTTGGCGGGCATGGACGCGGGGCACGGCGAGCAGCACGACGAAGGACGGGACCGGGCAGAGGGCGCACCCCACGGCTCGGCCCCGGACCCGGCCCCGGGCGGCGACGCCGGCGGGCTGTCGGAGCGCGATCTCGCCGTGCTCGCCCTGGAACGGCAGTCGTGGCCCGGGCCCGGCGCCAAGGAACGCGCCGTGCGCGAGCGGCTCGGCATCACGCCCACCCGCTACTACCAGCTCCTCAACGTCCTCCTCGACGATCCGCGCGCCCTCGCCCACGACCCCGTGACCGTCAACCGCCTGCGGCGGCTCCGGCAGGCGCGCCGCGAGCGCCGCTGAGCCGGACATGCGTCCGGCCAACCGCCCACCCCGGCGGCGGGCGCCCCGGTAGGGTCGCCGTATGGGCAGCCACCTCCTTCCGGAACCCGTGACCGCCGCAGGCCGCGACGGCCTGGCCGCACTGCTGGAGCGGCCCGAACGCGCGGTCGTCGCGCTCGACTTCGACGGCACCCTCGCCGAGATCGTGCCCGACCCCGAGCAGGCCCGCGCCCACCCGGCCGCGGTGCCCGCCCTCGCCCGGCTCGCGCCGCACCTGGGCTCCGTCGCCGTGGTCACCGGCCGCGCGGCCGGGGTGGCCGTGCGCTACGGAGGATTCGCCGGGGTCGCCGGGCTGGAGCACCTGGTGGTGCTCGGCCACTACGGCGCCGAGCGCTGGGACGCCGTCACCGGCACCGTGCACGCCCCCGCCCCGCACCCCGGCGTGGCCGCCGTTCAGGCGGAACTCCCCGGCGTCCTGGACGAGTCGGGCGCCTGGCAGGGGACGTGGGTCGAGGACAAGGGCCGTGCCATCGCCGTCCACACCCGGCGCGCCGCCGATCCGCAGGCCGCCTTCGACGCCCTGTGCGGCCCGCTCGACGAGCTGGCCCGGCGCCACGGCCTGATCGTCGAGCCCGGCCGGCTCGTGCTGGAACTGCGCCCGCCGGGCATGGACAAGGGCGTCGCCCTCGCCGAGTACGTCCGCGAGGTGGGTGCCGCGTCCGTCCTCTACGCCGGTGACGACCTCGGCGACCTCGCCGCCTTCGCGGCGGTCGAGAAGCTGCGGGCGGAGGGGGTGGCCGGCACCCTCGTGTGCAGCGGCAGCGCCGAGGTCGCCGTGCTCGCCGAGCGGGCGGACCTCGTCGTGGACGGGCCGGTGGGCGTGGTGGAGCTGCTCGCGGCGCTGGCCGACGGGATCGAGCGGCGGGCGCTCTAGCGGGCTCGGGCGGCGTGCCCGACTCGTATGGCGCACGCCGCCCGTGCGGCGTGCCCCGCCCGTGCGGCGTGCCCCGCCCGTGCGGCGTGCCCCGCCCGTGCGGCGTGCCCCGCC
>NZ_BMVB01000040.1:25017-30238 GCF_014650495.1 Streptomyces cinnamoneus
CCCGTGCGGCGTGCCCCGCCCGTGCGGCGTGCCCCGCCCGTGCGGCGTGCCCCGCCCGTGCGGCGTGCCCCGCCCGTGCGGCGTGCCCCGCCCGTGCCGCTCGTTCCGTCCGGCCGGTCATTCGCCTTCCTCCGCCTTCGGGTCCTTCTCCGCCGGCTTCTGCTCCTTCAGGCCCAGCGCCGACAGTGCCGTCGTCCAGTCCTTGACGATCGCCTGCTGCGCCTTCACCAGGTCCGTCTTCCCGGCGCAGATCGCCGCCTTGAGCTTGCTCTCCACCACGTCCTTCGGGTTGTTCGGCCCCGCACCCTCCTTGTGGCCGGGCGACGGCGGCTGGACCCACAGGTTGCGCGGGTCGTTGGGGTCGCCGCCCAGCTGCAGGCTGATGAGGTGGTCGTACTCGGCGTCCTTGAGCGAGCCCTTGTAGCCGTACGACGCCGCGTTGGCGGTCTTCTCACGGCTGGTGATGTTGGTGGAGGGACGGATGTCGGCCGTGTAGCCGCTGCGGCAGATGGTGGTCTTGAGGGTGGCCTGGGTGACCTTCGGATTCGTCGCGCCCGGCGTGCACGTGAGGTCGGGGAGCGGCTCCTTGGCCGCCGTGTAGCGGTAGCTGCAGGTGCCGGGGGCGGGCTGCTTCTGCACGGTGTACGAGCCCTGGGGGCCGGGGCCGGCGGGGATGGCGCCGGGGGTGCCGGAGGGCTTGCCGGCCGCGGTGCCGGAGGGGGTGGACGCGGTGGTGCCCGGCAGGGGTGCGGCCGACCCACTGGCCGCCTTGTTCCCGGCCGGGGAGCCGGACGTCTTGCCGCTGTCGGGGTCGGAGTCGGAGGAACAGCCGGCGACGCCGACGGCTATGAGGACGGTGGCTGTCGCGAGGGCGAGCCTCGGGGTGGTCGACATGCGCCATGGCTACCCGTGCCGCCCCGGGGGGCCAGCACGCAGCCGGAGGCGTTGGCCCGTGCACGGCAAGGCCACGAACGCGACGCGCGCTCCGGCGCGGACCCCCACGCCCGGGTTGCGGCCGAGGCGGCGACGCCCGGCCGCCTCACCCGCCGGCCCGCTCCGCGGCCAACGCCTCCAGCTGGTCCACGAACCACTGCGCCGGGGGGAGCGCCGTCGCCGCCGCGGACAGGCGCTCGGTGCGCTCCCGGCGCTCGTCCGGGTCCATCAGCAGGGCCGCGTGCAGGGCCCGGGCCGTGGCCCCCACGTCGTACGGGTTGACCGTGATCGCCGCCTCGCCCAGCTCCGCCGCCGCCCCCGCCTCCCGGGAGAGGACCAGGGCGCAGCCGTGGTCGGAGACGACCGGGATCTCCTTGGCGACGAGGTTCATGCCGTCGCGGATGGGGTTGACCAGGGCGACGTCGGCGAGGCGGTAGGCGGCCAGGGAACGGGGGAAGTCGTCCTCCATCTGCAGGGCGACCGGCTCCCAGTCCACCGTCCCGAAGGTGGCGTTGATCTCCCGGGCGAGCCGGCCGACCTCGGCCATGTAGTCGCGGTAGACCGCGAGGTCCTGCCGGGAGGGGTAGGCGAAGGCGATGTGCACGACCCGGCCGTGCCACTGCGGGTGGTCCTGCAGCAGGCGCCGGTAGGCGTGCAGGCCGCGGACGATGTTCTTCGACAGCTCGGTGCGGTCGACCCGCACGATCGTGCGGCGGCCCTCGCCGATCTGCAGCCGCAGCGCCGCCAGCCGCTCCTCGACGTCCGGGCGGTGCGCGCGCTCCCGCAGGAAGCCGCCGTCCGCGCCCAGCGCGTGGACGCCGAGCCGGGTCGTACGGCCGGCGAAGCGCACCGACACCGCCGTGCCGGCCTCGCGCACGACCTCCGCGTCCGGGAGCACGTCCTTGCAGCAGGCGGCGAACGCCTCCGCCCAGCGGCGGGTGAGGAACGCGGCCCGGTCGCCGCCCAGGATGCCGCGCAGGACCTGCGCGGCGACGTCGTCCGGCAGCAGCCGGTAGTAGTCCGGCGGGGCCCACGGGGTGTGCGAGAAGTGGCCGATGCGCAGGTCGGGGCGGCGGGCGCGGAGCAGCCCCGGGACCAGGGTCAGGTGGTAGTCCTGGACGAGCACGCAGGCACCCTCTGCGGCCTCCTCGGCGATCGCGTCCGCGAAGGCGGCGTTGTACGCCTCGTACGCGGCCCACTGCTCGCGGAAGTCCACGTCGAAGGAGGGTTCCAGCGGCGTCTGCCACAGCATGTGGTGGGCGAACCACAGCACGGAGTTGGCCACGCCGTTGTACGCGGCGGCGAACGTCTCCGGCGGGACGTCCAGCATCCGGACCAGGTGACCGCCGGTGTCGGCCGCGTCGAGTCTCCGGCCCGCGCGGCGGGCCGCCTCGCGGTCGCCGTCGCCCATGGCGGCGCACACCCACACGGCCCCCGCGCCGGGCCCGATCGCGCTGAGCCCGGACACCAGGCCGCCGCCGCCCCGCCCCGCCACCAGCGAGCCGTCCTCGCGCCGGCGGTACGCGACCGGGCCCCGGTTGGAGGCGACCACGATGGGGGCGGCGGTGTGCGTGTGCTCAACGACCATGACGGCAGCCTTGCCCCTGGGTGAACCGCTCAAACGTACGCTTACGCGGCATGCCGCTGCGCGTACTCCGGTATCCCGGCCATCGGAGGCCGCTCCTCCGTGTCCACCGCGTACGTCCGCGGCACGAAGCCCTCCGCCGTGCGCTCGAACTGCGTGAGCGAGGGACGCACCAGATGGCCGCGGGCCAGCCGCAGCTGAGCGGTGCGGTAGATCGCGGCGGCCATGCGGCCCAGCGCCTGGCCGTCCTGGTGCCGGTGCTTGCGCACCCCCACGTCCACCTGGGCGAGCGCGTCGAGCCCGACCGTGTGCAGCGCGTCGACGAGCAGGCCCAGCTCCACCCCGTACCCCACGGGGAACGGCAGCTGCTCCAGCAGCGAGCGGCGGGCCGCGTACTCGCCGCCCAGCGGCTGGACGAAGCCCGCCAGTTGCGGCCAGTGCAGGTTGAGCAGGGGGCGGGCCACCAGCTCGGTCACCCGGCCGCCCTGGCCGGCCGCCCCGCCGGTGCCGGACGGCGCGAACTCGGCGCCCAGCGGCCGGTCGTACATCGCCTTGACGAAGTGGACGTCCGGTTCGGTCAGCAGCGGGCCGACGATGCCGGAGACGAATCCGGCGTCGAAGTCCTTGAGGTCCGCGTCCACGAAGCAGACGACGTCGCCGCTCGTCGCCAGCAGCGAGCGCCACAGCACCTCGCCCTTGCCGGGCAGCGCGGGCAGGCGGGGCAGGACATCGTCGCGGTGCACGACGCGCGCCCCGGCCGCCGCCGCGACCTCGGCCGTGCGGTCGGTGGAGCCGGAGTCCAGCACCACCAGCTCGTCCACGAGCGGCCGGGCGTCCGTCATCAGCTCGCGGCGGACCGTCTCCACGATCGCGCCGACCGTGGCCTCCTCGTTCAGCGCCGGCAGGACGACGCTGACCGTGGTGCCCGAGCCGCCCTTCGCGGCGAGGAGCTGGTCGAGCGGACGGTCGGCTGCTGACCAGGACCGCCGGCCGAGCCAGCGTTCCACCTCTTCCAGCACGTGCATGACTCCTTGTTGTGACGCATCTCGCGGTGCGGACGGCCCTCTCGCGCGGCCACCCCTTCCGTTACAGTCTTGAACAACGCGGGCGCCCGTCCTATGTCGGGGTCGTTCCTGCGCACAAACGCCTGGGCCCAGCCCAGCGCCATACCGCTCATCCAGAGGGGCAGAGGGACACGGCCCGATGAAGCCCCGGCAACCCTCCAGCCGGCCACGATCCGAAGGATCAGATCGTCACAGCCGTTCACGCGGCGAGGCTCCCGGCGGGGAAGGTGCCAATTCCGTCTCGTGGCGACGTCCGCCGCGGGGAAGATGAGGAGAAAGGGCCTCGCCTCCATGGCTGTCCACGCCGTTGAAAGTGCAACCACCGCTGTCTCCCTGGGCTCCGCCGTCGCGCTCTCCTGCCGTGAGTGCGGTGAGCGGTTCGACCTCGGCCCGGTCTTCGCCTGCTCCTCCTGCTTCGGCCCCCTCGAAGTCGCCTACGAGCTTCCGGCCGGCGACCCGGAGGAGCTGCGCCGCCGCATCGAGGCCGGCCCCGCCAGTATCTGGCGCTACGCCCCGCTGCTGCCCGTCCCCGCCGACGTCGCGGAGAAGCCGAACCTCAACCCGGGCTTCACCAAGCTCGTCCGGGCCGACAACCTCGCCCGCGAACTGGGCGTGACCGGCGGCCTGTACGTCAAGGACGACTCCGGCAACCCCACGCACTCCTTCAAGGACCGCGTCGTGGCCATCGCCGTCGAGGCCGCGCGCGCGTTCGGGTTCACCACCCTGTCCTGCTCGTCGACCGGCAACCTCGCCGGTGCGGTGGGGGCGGCGGCCGCCCGGGCCGGCTTCAAGTCCTGTGTCTTCATCCCGCACGACCTGGAGGCCGGCAAGGTCGTCATGGCCGCGGTCTACGGCGGCGACCTCGTCGGCATCGAGGGCACGTACGACGACGTCAACCGCTTCTGCAGCGAACTGATCGGCGACCCGCTGGGCGAGGGGTGGGGGTTCGTCAACGTCAACCTGCGCCCGTACTACGGGGAGGGTTCGAAGACCCTCGCGTACGAGATCTGCGAGCAGCTCGGCTGGCGGCTGCCGGACCAGATCGTCGTGCCGATCGCGTCGGGCTCCCAGCTCACGAAGATCGACAAGGGGCTGAAGGAGCTCGTCGCACTGGGACTGGTCGAGGACCGCCCGTACAAGATCTTCGGTGCCCAGGCGGAGGGGTGCTCGCCGGTGTCGCGGGCCTTCAAGGACGGGCACGACGTGGTGCGGCCGGTGAAGCCGGACACCATCGCGAAGTCCCTCGCCATCGGGAACCCGGCCGACGGGCCGTACGTGCTCGACATCGCGCGGCGCACCGGCGGGGCCGTGGAGGACGTGACCGACGAGGAGATCGTGGACGCGATCCGGCTGCTGGCCCGGACGGAGGGCGTCTTCGCCGAGACGGCGGGCGGGGTGACCGTGGGCGTGACGCGCAAGCTGATCGAGAACGGGCAGCTCGATCCCGCCCTCACGACGGTCGTGCTCAACACGGGGGACGGCCTCAAGACGCTCGACGCCGTGGCGGCGGGCCCCACGGCGACGATCCGCCCGTCCCTGGACGCGTTCCGTGCGGCGGGGCTCTAGTAGTGCTTTGTTAGGTGGCCCTTGTCGTGGTGGGTGGGCGGTAGTTCGCTGGCTGTATGAGGGCTGGGGAGCT
>NZ_BMVB01000041.1 GCF_014650495.1 Streptomyces cinnamoneus
CACCTCCACCACACCGGAGGTCTTCGCCATGAACAAGACCCACGACTGTCAACAACGCTCGTGATCAATACACCTAGCCGGTGACCGCCGCCAGATACGCGCTCACGTCCGCCGGGTCGCCGGTCGCCAGGCCGACGTACCCGTCGGGCCGTATCAGGAACAGCCCGCCGCCGTACGCGTCGTGGGCGTGGCCGTCCGGATCCCGCAGGTCGGGCGCCGGGCCCTCGACGCGGCACGTCCGCACCAGACCGCCGTCGACGGGCGGCAGCCCGCCCTCGTAGCCCACGGCCAGCAGCGTGAACTGCGGCCCGCGGAAGGCGTCGAAGAGCCGGACCGTGGCCCCCGCAGGGTCCTTGCACGGCGCGTCCGGCGCCCGGTCCCCGGCCCGCAGGGCACCCTCCGCAACCTCCCGGCGCAGCTCGCGGGTCAGCGGGCTGGTGGGGTAGCCGATGGTGAGCTGGTGCGTCTCGGGGCCCCGGCGGGGGCGGCCCTCCGTGCCGTCCCCGCCCTGGTCGCGGCGGTGGACGCGGGTGCTCAGGCCCAGCACGCCGGCCGCCACCTCGCGCCGCTCCGCGTCGTAGGTGTCGAGCAGGGCGTCCGGCGCGCTCCGGCGCAGCACCGCGTCGAGCTTCCAGCCCAGGTTGTAGGCGTCCTGCATGCTGGTGTTCAGGCCCTGGCCGCCCGCGGGGGAGTGGACGTGCGCCGCGTCCCCGGCGAGGAAGACACGGCCCTCGCGGAACCGCACCGCCATCGCGGCACGCGCCCGGAACGTCGAGGTCCACGTCACCGCGCCGACCCGCAGGTCCGTGCGCCCCGTCCGCTCCTCAAGCAGCCGCTGCAGCGCCTCGGAAGTGCCGTCCCGCTCCGCGTCCGGCTCCTGGCCTTCCTCGTCGAAACGGGCCATGAACTGGAACGTCTCCGCGCCCTCCAGGGGGCGCAGCATCAGCGTCCCGCCCGGCGCCGTGGGCCAGATGTGCCAGTGCGTGCGCTCGATCCCCTCCACGAAGGCGTCCGCCAGCAGGACGGGGCGGGGGTCGACGACCTCCCCCTCGAAGTCGATGCCCAGCGCCCGGCGCACGGTGCTGCGCCCGCCGTCGGTGCCGACCAGGTAGGCCGCCCGCAGCGTCTCCCGCCTGCCGTCCGCGCCCGTGAGGGTGGCGGTGACGCCGTCGGCGTCCTGCGCGAAGTCCGTCAGCTCGGTGTCGTAGTCGACATGACCGCCCAGCTCCGCCAGGCGCGCGCCGAGGATCTCGACCGTGCGCCACTGAGGCAGCATCAGGATCTCGCCGTACGGCACCGTGGGCGAGGGGGCGGCGCGCTCGACCAGCTCCCACTCCCCCAGGCGGGTGGCGCCGTCCCAGCTCATCATCGGCGGGCACGGCCCGCCCGCCTCCTGGAGGGCGGACAGCACGCCCAGGTCCTCGAAGACCTCAAGGCTGCGCGGCTGCAGGCCTGTTCCCCGTGAGCCCGGGAAGCCGCGGGACTCGCGGTCGACGATGCGGTGGCGGACGCCGCGCCGGGCGAGATCGATGGCCAGGACGAGCCCGGTGGGACCCGCGCCCACGATCAGCACTTCCGTGCCGGAGCCCCCGTCCGCCCCCCTGCCGCCCGTGTCGGTGCCGGTGCTGGTGCCAGTGGTCGTGCCGTTGTACGTGTCGATGTTCATGCGGCCCCCCTTAACGCTGTTAAGTGCATGGTGTTCAGCGTGGCCTGAACGCCGTTAAGCTGTCAAGCGTGGGAACTCGACTGGGGAGACTGGACCGTTCGCGGGTCGCCGACACCGCGCTCCAAGTGCTGAACGACGTGGGGCTCGAAGGGCTCGCCCTCCGGCGCATCGCCAACGAGCTGAACGTCCAGGCGCCGGCCCTGTACTGGCACTTCAAGAACAAGCAGGAACTGCTCGACGAGATGGCCACCGAGCTCATGCGGCGCATGCTCGAACCGCTGGAGGGCATCGAGGCCGCCACGTGGCAGGAGTACCTGGCCGCGTCCGCCCGCGTCACGCGCCGCACCCTGCTCGACTACCGCGACGGCGCGAAGGTCTTCAGCGGCACGCGCTTCACCGCGAACCACCACGCGATACCGCTGGAGCGGTTCCTGGAGGTGTGGACGGGCGAGGGCGCCTCCGTGCACAGCGGGGCCCGCGCCTGGTTCACCGCCCACACCTTCGCGGTCGGCTACGTCATCGAGGAGCAGTCCGTCTACCCGCTGCCCGGCGGCAGCCGCGACCCGGCGTACGAACCGGACGGCCGCGCCCACCGCATGGAGGGCTATCCCCTGGCCGGCCAGGCCGGCTGGGAGTTCTTCGGCGACCTCGACAAGGGCTTCGAGGAGAGCCTGGCCGCGATCGTCGCGGGCGTCGACGTGACGCTAATGCGGCCCGCCCGCCGCGCCCCGGCCCCCGACACCGGTGGAAGCGGCGCCACCGCCCAGTGACCTGCGCAGCACGGGCGTGAAGCGGCGCTCCACCCAGCGGTGGAGCGCCCAGGCCAGCGCCAGCATCACCAGCACCGTCAGGGCGAACGCCGCGTACGAGGGGATGCCGAGCCCCCGGTGCAGGGCGCCGATCACGACCCACCCCAGGTGCTCGTGCACGAGGTAGAAGGGGTACGTCAGCGCCCCCGCGAACGGCAGCCACCGCCAGTTCGCCCAGCCCGTCCGGCCCGTCGCCACCGCCGCCACGGCGGCGTAGCCCAGCGCGAGCACGGCGATGATGACGTACGGGGAGCGGTAGGAGAAGTAGTGCGGGTTCGGCGGGTGCCACAGCCCCGCCACCGCGTAGTGCTGGCCCAGCAGGAAGCTCACCGCCACGATGCCCCAGGCGAGAGCGTCGTTCCCGAAGCGGTGGACGAGGTACAGGCCGATGCCGCCGATGAAGAACGACGCGTACTCCGGCATGAACACCACCCGCAGGAACTCCACGTGCGACGCCGTGGTGATCACCGTCATCAGCGTCCACACCGCGCAGAACAGCACCACCCGCCGCCGCGTCGCCCCCGGCAGCACCACGCACAGCGCGAACAACGCGTAGAAGCGCACCTCCGCCCACAGCGTCCAGCACACCCCCAGCACCCGCTCCGCCCCGGCCGGCTGCTGCAGCATCGTCAGGTTGACGAGCGTGTCGCTCGCCGACACCGTCCGGTACGTCACCCACGGCAGTGCGAACACCAGCGTGACCAGCGCGATGGCGGCCCAGTAGGCGGGATAGAGGCGCGCGGCGCGGGAGGCGGCGAACGACCGCAGCGGACGGCCCCAGCCGCTCATGCAGATCACGAAGCCGCTGATGACGAAGAAGATCTGCACGCCCAGGCAGCCGTAGGCGAACGCCGCGGACAGGTGCGGGAACTCGTGCCGCGGCGAAGCACCCCACGCCCGGCTGACGTCGCCGTCCCGCCCGCCGTAGTGGTACGCCGCCACCATCAGCGCCGCCAGCAGCCGTAACCCGTCCAGGGCCCGCAGCCGCCCGCCCGATCCCTCCCGCGCCCGCCCGCCGCCGGGCTCCGGCAGCGACGCGCCGTCGCCGTTCACCCGTGTGGGAACGGCACCCCGCGCGGCCGCGGTGAGGCCCGCGCCGGGCCTCACCGCGCGCCGCCACGGCCGCGGGCCGGCACGCCCGGAGGGCGCCGGCCGGCCGTCCGCTGCCCGGGAAGGCGCACCGCCAGGCGCCTGTGCAGCGCCCGCGCCCGGCGGGCCACGCGGCGCACCGCGCGGCCCCGCGCCAGGAACCCCAGCTGGGCGGGGACCGCCCCGGGCAGGGCCAGCACGGTCAGCCGGCGGCGCTTGAAGTAGCGCCACGTGCGGGCGTCCAGGCGCGCGGCCAGGTAGCGTTCGGCAGCCGGGCGCAGCCCCGGGTTGACCTGGGGCTGCATCGCATAGCCGACGGCCGCGAGCAGCCCGCCCACGTGGTCCGGGTCGCCGGGCGGCCCGTCCGCCTCGGCGAGCCCGGGCAGCAGCGCGTCGACGAGCGTCACCGGCACGCGGTTGCTGTTCTGGTACGGGACCAGCCGCTCCAGCAGCAGATCCGTGCCGGCCCGGGCGACCGGCAGCCCGTAGAAGGTGCGCGCCGTCAGCAGCGCGGTGGAGAAGCAGGCCACGACGAGCGCGGGCCGCAGCCGCTGGTAGACCACCTCGGCCAGCACCGGCGTCCGCAGGACGGTCAGCGTCGCGCCGAGCCGGTCCGCCTCCTCCTCCAGCAGCTGCGACCAGCGGGCCGGCGCCGACGGATGGGGCTTGAAGACCAGCTCGCGATGGCCGCGCCCGACCGCGCCGCGCAGCATCCGCACGTGCAGCCGCTCCTCCTCCTCGGGCGTGAGGATGTCCAGCGCCGACAAGTACTGGCCGAGCAGCAGCGCCGCTCCCTCGGGGATGCGGGGCAGGGCCTCGCCGGCCGCGTCCGCCAGCTCGGCGAGCACCTTGGTGAACGCCACGCCCGGCACGACCTGCGCGGTGACCCCGAACTCCTGCAGCAGCAGCGGCTCCAGGCCGGGGACCAGGTCCAGGTGGAGCAGCCGGCGCACGCGCGTGCCGATCAGCGGGTCCAGCTTGCTGCGTGTGGGCCCGTAGCTCATCAGCCCGTCCGCGTAGACCTCCAGGGGCGCGTCGGGGAACAGCTGGGACAGGGCGAGGGCCGGGTTGACCTGGATGGACTCCAGGACGATCGTCACCTCGTCCTCCCCGAGGCCCCACAGCAGCCGCAGGTGCCGCTCCCACAGCGGCGCGTCGTCGGGGCGCGGGGACCAGCCGGTGGGGTGGAAGGGGCTGATGGTCTCGTTCCAGGACAGCACCCCGTCGAAGCGTGCGCGCAGCAGCCCGAAGCCGGGCATCTCGTCGAGGGCGGGGGTGGTCTCCGGGACGGCCGCGGTGTTGGCGACGAGCAGCAGCCTGCGGTCGGCCGCGGGCAGCAGCCCGGCGTCGATCGCAGCGGCCAGTGTGGCGGCCCCGTAGAGCGTCGAGGCGAGCAGGATCTGCGTGCTGCGGCGAGCGGTCATCGGACGGCCACCCCCGCCGCCGCGGGCCGCCCTGGCCGGCGGCGCAGCCTGCGCAGCCGGGCGGCGCGGTCCTCGTCCATCGCGTCCAGGGCGTCCTGGAGAAGGTCCCCGGGCAGCCGCCGGAGTGCCTCCGCACTTCTCGAACGCAATGTTCTGGCGACCGCGGGTTCGAATCGTTCGATGGATCCGAGATGGTGCGCCATGATGGCGCAATATGTCCGGACGGCCTTCGGCAGGAGATTTTCCGCGTCCGGATCGCACGCCGTTTCGTCAATTACTTGATCGAATGCACGGAGGAAATCCAGCTGCCGCACATCACCGATTTGGGTGAGTGACGTGGCGACCCCGCGGCGGTAAAAGACGCCGAGCAGTCCGACGGCGGCGAAGGAATCCGCCTCGCGGTGCAGCCGCCAGATCCACGGCCTGTCCTCGGCGGTGCGCAGCCCGTCCCGGAAGTGCAGCAGACCCCGCTCCAGCAGCCGGCGGTGGTAGACGCCGGCCCACGCGTACGGATAGTCCACGGACGTCGAACGGTCGGCCGGCAGGATCGCCTCGCGCGGCCGCACCACCTGCCCGCGCCGGCCGACCGGCACCCGGTGGACCGTCCGCACCCTCCCCGTGCACTGCACGTGATCGGTGCGGACGAAGTCCACGCCCAGCCCCTCGATCGCCGCCAGCAGCCGGGCGCAGTGGCCCGGCGCCAGCCAGTCGTCGCCGTCGAGGAACGTCACGTACTCCCCGCGCGCCACGTCCAGCCCGCTGTTGCGGGCGGTGGCCAGCCCCCCGTTCGCCGCACGGCGCACCAGCACCGCCCCCGGCACCTCGCGCCCGGCACGCTCCAGGAGGTCCGGCGTGCCGTCCGTCGAACAGTCGTCGACGAGAATGAATTCGAAGTCCTCACGCGCGTTCGCGCACAGGCTTCGCAAGGTGTCGGGCGCATATGTCTGCACGTTGAAGAACGGCACGACGACGGAGAGCTTGACCACGCGCGTGACGCTATGCGCCCCTCCGGCATTCGCCCTGACGCAGGGTGTAAGTGAAGGTGAACGAAGCACGGCGGATCGATGAACCGCCTTTCCCGTCAACCGATTCGCCGACCGTCGGTGAGCTGTTTACCGGATGTTGAAGTCCCGTTGGGCAGCCAAACGGAATGGATTTCTATCGTCGGCGACGTGCCATCACGTACCGAAACCCCACCGCGGGTCGCCGTGCTCGCGGACTCCGACACCCGGTGGAAGTGGGGGGCGCTCACCGCGCACCGGCTCGCCCCCGGCGGTCCCCTCGACGGCTACCTGCTGAGGGGACGTGCGACCCCCACGGTCCGCCAGCTCGCCGAGGTCGGCGTCCGCACGGACGCGCTGCGCGAGGTCACGGGCGCGCAGTTCGTCGCCACCGCCGGCCGGGAGCGGTACGACGTCGTCGTGCTCGCCTGCGTCGGGGGCGCGGTGCAGGCCGTACTGCACGGGCTCCGGCACGCCTGGGCCACCGCACCCGCCCGCCCCGTCGTCGTCACCGGCTACGTCGGCGTCGTGTACGAGAAGCTCGCCGACGGCCTGCTGCTGCGGCACGGCGCGGACGTCGTCCTCGCCAACTCCCGTGACGACGCCGAGCGTTTCCGCGCCGTGTACGCCGGAGCCGGCGCCCCGGACGACGGCGTCACCGAGTGCGCGCTGCCCTTCCTCGACGGCGAGCGGTACGCCGGGCCGTCCCCGGAACGGCCGTACACCGTGGTGTTCGCCGCCCAGCCGTCCGTGCCGGACGGCCGCGCCGACCGGCTCTACCTGCTCGAACGCGCGGCCCGCCACGCCCGTCTGCACCCCCGGCGCGAGGTCCTGGTCAAGCTCCGCAGCCGCCCCGGCGAGCACACCACGCACATCGAGGAACACCCGTACCAGAAGCTGACCGCCCGCGTCCCCGGCGGCCTGCCGCCCAACTGCCGCCTGGTGTACGGGCACATGGGCGAGGTCCTGGACCGTACCGACCTGCTGGTCACCGTCAGTTCCACCGCAGCCCTGGAATCCCTCCACCGCGCCGTGCCGACCGCCGTCCTGACCGACCTCGGCATCCGCGAGCCGCTCGGCAACCACCACTTCCTCGGCTCCGGCTGCCTGGCCTCCTGGGACGAGCTCGACGCCGGCCGCCTGCCCGAGCCCGACCCCCGCTGGACCGCCCGCCAGGGCGTCGCACCGGACGGCTCGTACGCGCACGCCTTCGACGCGGCACGCGAGCGCATCGCCGCCCTCGCCGCCCGCCCCGCCCTGCCCCCGCTCGCCCCCTACTACACCGCCCGCACCGCCCCCGGCTACCTCCCCGCGATCCTCGCCCGCCACGGCTTCGACCCCGAGGGCCGCCCCCTGCCCGGGCGCGCGACCCCCGCCCGCGAGGAGAACGCCCTGCGCCGCGCCACGCGCACCGCCCTGCGGGACGCGGCCCGTGGCGCGTACCGGCACGGCGTGCAGCGTGTGGCGCCCGTCATCCGCCGGCTGGGGGAGCTGTGACCCAGGAGGACACCATGTCCGTTCCACCGGCCGTCCTGGCCGTCATCCCCGCCCGCGGCGGCTCCAAGGGCGTGCCCTCCAAGAACCTCGCCGCCGTCGGTGGCGTCCCGCTCGTCGCCCGGGCGGTACGCGCCTGCCGCGCGGCACGGCTGGTCACGGACGTGGTCGTCTCGACGGACGACCCGGCGATCGCGGCGGCGGCCCGGAGCGCGGGGGCGGAGGTGGTGCAGCGGCCTGGGGCGATCGCGGGGGACACGGCGACGAGTGAGGCGGCGGTGCTGCATGCGATGGACGCGTACGAGGCGCGGGGCGACCGCCGGGTGGGCACGGTTTTGTTGGTGCAGTGCACCAGTCCGTTTCTCACGGCGGGGGATGTGGACGGGGTGGCCGCGGCGGTCGTGGAGGGTGGGGCGGACAGTGCGCTGACCGTTGCCCCGTTCCACGGCTTCGTGTGGCGGGAGGAGGCGGCGGGGGCCGAGGCCGCCTGCGACGGGATTCCCCAGCCCCGCCCTTCCCCCGTTCCCCGGGGCTCCGCCCCGGACCCCGCTCCTCGAACGCCGGAGGGGCTGGGATGTGCGGCGGGCTCCGCCCCGGACCCCGCTCCTCGAACGCCGGAGGGGCTGGGATGTGCGGGCGGGACCGGGGTCAACCACGACACCGCCCACCGCCCCCGCCGCCAGGACCGCCCCCAGGACCTCCTGGAGACCGGCGCCGCCTACGCCATGGAAGCCACCGGCTTCCGCACCACCCGCCACCGCTTCTTCGGCCGCACCCAGCTCGTCCACACCGACGCCGCCCGCGTCCTGGAGATCGACGACCCGCACGACCTCGCCCGCGCCCGCGCACTCGCGCCCCTGCTCGACGCCGAGCCCGCCGCCCTGCCCGCGCGGCAGGACGTCGACGCCGTCGTCCTGGACTTCGACGGCACCCAGACCGACGACCGCGTCCTCATCGACGCCGAAGGGCGCGAACTCGTGGCCGTGCACCGCGGCGACGGGCTCGGCGTCGCCGCGCTGCGCCGGGCCGGACTGGAGCTGCTGATCCTCTCCACCGAGACCAACCCCGTGGTCGCCGCCCGGGGCCGCAAGCTCGGCGTGCCCGTGATCCACGGCAGCGAGCGCAAGGACCTCGCGCTCAAACGGTGGTGCGAGGAACGCGGCATCGCCCCCGAACGGGTGCTCTACGCCGGTAACGACGTCAACGACCTGTCCTGCTTCGGCCTCGTCGGCTGGCCCGTGGCCGTCGCCGACGCCCACGGCCCGGTGCGCGCCGCCGCCCGGGCCGTGACCGCCACGCCCGGCGGCAGCGGTGCCGTCCGCGAGATCGCCGGCTGGCTCCTCGGCGCGGCCCTCGACGGCGGCCTCCCCACCGCCCCCGGCCCGCGCCGCGCCCCGTGAGACACCGGCCGGGCCCTCCCGCTCGTCCCGTCCCGCCCGCCCCCGTCCCTCCCCTCCCGCGAAGGAACAGCCTCCTCATGACCTCCGCCCCGCGCAGCGTCACCCGCACCCGCGTCCTCGGCAACCGCCCCGTGGGCCCCGGCCACCCCGTCTACATCACCGGTGAGATCGGCATCAACCACAACGGCGACCTCGACCACGCCCTCGCCCTGATCGACGCCGCCGCCGACGCCGGCTGCGACGCCGTGAAGTTCCAGAAGCGCACCCCCGAGGTCTGCACGCCGCGTGACCAGTGGCAGCTCGAACGCGACACGCCCTGGGGCCGGATGACGTACATCGACTACCGCCACCGCGTCGAGTTCGGCGAGGAGGAGTACCGCGCGATCGACGAACACTGCCGCACCCGCGACATCGCCTGGTTCGCCTCCCCCTGGGACACCGGGTCCGTCGCCTTCCTGGAGAAGTTCGACGTCCCCGCGCACAAGGTCGCCTCGGCCTCCCTCACCGACGACGAGCTGCTGCGCGCGCTGCGCGCCACCGGCCGCACCATCGTCCTCTCCACCGGCATGTCCACCCCGCGGCAGATCCGGCACGCGGTCGAGGTGCTCGGCAGCGACAACATCGTGCTCTGCCACGCCACCTCCACCTACCCGGCCAGGGCCGCCGAGCTCAACCTCCGCGTGATCAACACCCTCATGGCCGAGTACCCCAACGTCCCCATCGGTTACTCCGGCCACGAGACGGGCCTGCAGACCACCCTCGCCGCCGTCGCCCTGGGGGCCTCCTTCGTCGAGCGCCACATCACCCTCGACCGTGCCATGTGGGGCTCCGACCAGGCCGCTTCCGTCGAACCCGGCGGACTCCAGCGGCTCGTGCGCGACATCCGCGTCGTCGAGGAGTCGCTGGGCGACGGCATCAAGCGGGTGTACGACAGCGAGCTGGGCCCGATGCGGAAGCTGCGCCGCGTGGCGGGGGTCGTCGCCGAGGCCGGCGACCGCGAACCCGTCGCGGTCTGACGGGCCGCGCGGTGACCACCCCCGAGGGGCCGGTCCCCGGCCCGCCCCCGGAGGCGGCGGGTGCTCCCGCCCGCCGCCTCCGGGGCGCGAAGGAAGCGCCGGCCCCCACGCTGGCCTTCGTCGAGAGCCCGGTGCAGCTGCTGAACGTCCTCGAATGGGCGTACTGCACCGCCCGCCGCGACGCCCCCGCGTCCGCTCCGCGCGCCGAGGCGCCCCCGCTGTGCGACGGAGTGCCCCGCCAGCCGGAACGCCGGGACATCACCCCGCTCGCCGGCGACCTGCTCGTCGTCGTCCTGGCCCCCCGTGACCCCATGACCCGCGGCCAGCTGCGCCGGATGGCCGAACTGGCCCGCGACCAGGGGCACCGGCTGCGCTGGGAGGAGGCCCGGGGCGGCCCCGGGGCGCCGCTCCACACCGTCGGCTCGCTCGCCGGCCCGCTGCGCAGGGCCCGGCGCGTGGTCATCGGCGATCCGTTCTCGCGTTACGTGCAGCTGCTGCTCACCATCACCCGCGCCCGCGAACTCGTCGTCGTGGACGACGGCACCGCGACCATGGAGTTCGTCTCCCAACTGGCCCGGGGCGAACGGCTCGTGCGGTGGCACCGCCAGACGGACCGCGCACGACCCGGGGCGCGTGATCTCGTCTTCGCGCCGGTATCCGCATCAGTGCGCCGCAAGTTCACGCCGAACGAGCGCCGTGCGGTGGAGGTCTTCACCTCCATGCCCGTCGAACCGCCACCCGGAGTGACGGTCACGGCCAACGACTTCGCCTGGACCCGCGCCACGTACGGCCCGCCCCGCCTCACCCGTGGCACCGACCTCGTGGGCACCTCGCTCGTCGAGACCGGGGTGGTCGATCCCGAGCGCTATCTGGACGCCGTCGCCGCCCTCGCCCTGGCCCACGGCGCCACCCGCTACTTCGCCCACCGCCGTGAGGGCGCCGACAAGCTGCACCGCATAGCGGCCCGGCTGGGCCTGCAGGTCGTCCGGCCCGAGCTGCCGCTGGAGCTGGTCGCCCGGCGCGGCCCCACCGGCCGTACGGTCCTGAGCTTCCCCTCCACCGTCGTGCACACCCTGCCGCTGGCCCTCGCGGGCACAGGGGTGAGCGTAGCGGTCTGCGACATCGACCCCAGCTGGCTCACCGAGCACGCCTCGCCCCGTGCCGAGGGCTTCCTGGCCGGGGTCACCGGCACCGCGCGCGAAGTACGGCGGCTGCCGCACGTGCCCGTTCCGGCGGGGCGTGTCGCCGAAGGTACGCCGTAAATACGGGTCATACCCCTCTGCCGACCCATCCATGCGGCTGAACTTTTCTTGATTGAAGGACAGTTGCCCCATCCGGGGCTCTACCCTTCGCAGGGTGAACCATCTGATGCCCTGCGAAGCCGACTCCGAAACCGTCGAAGGTGAACTGCCCGGCGTGCTCCCCTCCGGACTGCGTGCCGAACTCATCGCGTTCCGGCGGGACTTGCACATGCACCCCGAGCTGGGCAACCGCGAGTTCCGTACCACCGCGGCGGTACGGGCGAGGCTGGAGAAGGCCGGGCTCAGACCGCGCACGCTCGCCGGGGGCACGGGGCTGGTCTGCGACATCGGCCGGGACGGCGCGTCGTACGCCTCCGCCGGCCGCCCGGTGCTCGCCCTGCGCGCCGACCTCGACGCGCTGCCCATCCCGGACACCAAGACCGTCCCGTACCGCTCGACGATCCCCAAGATGGCCCACGCCTGCGGCCACGACGTGCACACCACCGTCGTCCTGGGCGCCGGCCTCGTCCTCGCCGACCTGGCCGAGCAGGGGCTGCTGCCCAACCCCGTGCGGCTGATCTTCCAGCCCGCCGAGGAGGTGCTGCCCGGCGGCGCCCTGGACGCCATCGAGTGCGGGGCGCTGGACGGGGTCGGCCGGATCCTGGCCGTGCACTGCGACCCCAAGGTCGAGGTCGGCAAGATCGGGCTGCGTACCGGAGCCATCACCTCCGCCTGTGACCGGCTGGAGGTCAGCCTCGCCGGCGCCGGCGGCCACACCGCCCGTCCGCACCTGACCACCGACCTGGTGACCGCCGTCGCCCGGGTCGCCACGGACGTCCCCGCGCTGATCGCCCGGCGCGCCGACGCCCGCTCGGGGCTCTCGGTCACCTGGGGACGGCTGGAAACCGGCCACGCCTGCAACGTGATCCCGCAGCACGCCGAGCTCGCCGGCACCGTCCGCTGCCTGGACCTGCACACCTGGCGCGAGGCCCCCGACCTGGTGCACGCCGCGGTCGACGAGATCGCTACGCTGCACCGGGCCAAATCGGAGATCAACTACATCCGGGGCGTGCCCCCCGTGGTCAACGATCCCGAGGTCACGGGGCTGCTGCGGCGGGCCATGGCGACGCGGCGCGGGCGGTACGCGGTGGAGGACACCGAGCAGAGCCTGGGTGGCGAAGACTATTCGTGGTACCTGGAGCACGTCCCCGGGGCGATGGCCCGGTTGGGCGTCCGCCCGGTGGGTGATAACACCCGCCGTGACCTGCATTGCGGCGATTTCGACGTCGACGAGCACGCGATCGAGGTGGGGGTGGAGCTCTTCACGGCCGCGGCTCTGCTGGACGGCAACCGAATGTAGACGGTTTGGTCAAGACTGGTTCGCGACGATCCGATAACGGCTTTCAGGTACCCCTTTTATCTGCATCTACGCGCGTTACGATTCCCGCGAACCAGCGCCAATGGAGGCGCTTCGAGTGAAGGGGCCCCTCGTGCGCCGGGTATCCACTATCGCTGTCGCGGGCATCACCACCGCGGCTCTTGCATTCACTCTCACCGCCTGCGGTGAGTCCTCGACCGAGTCCGGTGGCGGCAAGGGCAAGGGCGCCGGCCTGGCGTTCGACGTCGGCGGCCGTGACGACCACTCCTTCAACGAGTCCGCCGCCCGTGGCGCGGACAAGGCGGAGAAGGAGCTGGGCATCAGCACCAAGATGATGACCGCCAAGAACGGCGAGACCGAGGCCGACCGCGAGCAGCGCCTGAACTCGCTGGCCGAGGCGGGTTACAACCCGGTCATCGGCGTCGGCTTCAGCTACGCCAAGTCGATCGAGAAGGTCGCCAAGGACTACCCCAAGACCACCTTCGCGGTCGTCGACTCGGTTGTCCCGGGCAACAATGTCGACAGCATCACCTTCGGTGAGCACGAGGGCTCCTACCTCGCCGGCGTCGCCGCCGCGCTGAAGTCCAAGAGCAAGAAGGTCGGCTTCATCGGTGGCGTGAACAACGCCCTGATCCAGAAGTTCCAGGCCGGCTTCGAGCAGGGCGCGAAGGACACCGACTCCAAGGTCGAGGTCACGTCGCAGTACCTGTACCCGAACAACGACAAGGGCTTCAACGACCCGGCGGCCGCCAAGGAGAAGGCCAAGGGCATGCTCGACTCGGGCGTCGACGTGATCTACACCGCGGCCGGCCTCTCCGGCAACGGTTCGATCGAGGCCATCGCCGCCCAGAAGGGCGCCTGGGCGATCGGCGTCGACTCCGACCAGTACCAGCAGCCGGGTCTGGACAAGTACAAGGCCGCCATCCTCACCTCCGTGGTGAAGAACGTGGACGTGTCGGTCTTCGACCTCATCAAGAGCGTCAAGGACGGGAAGCCGCTCACGGGCCCGCACGCCTACCTGCTGAAGGACGGCGGCGTGTCGCTGGCCACCTCCGGCGGTCAGATCGACGACATCAAGGAGCAGCTGGACGCTGCCAAGAAGAAGATCGTCGACGGCCAGGTCAAGGTCCGCACCGCCCCGTGATCGTGGGCCGGCAGTGACCGGCCTGTAAGGACTGCGGGCCCGGCAGCGGGGGTTACTCCTCGCCGCCGGGCCCGCACATACGAGTCAACGCTACGCGCGTAGCACCCCGTTGACACGTGTAGCCTCGCCCCCGCCCAGCAGGCCCCGCCGTTCCCCCGCATGGCCGAGCCGACTTCTTCGCTCCCTTTCCCCGAGGAGAGTGCGCCATCAAAGCGTCCACCACAGAAACCAGCAGTACCGCCCCGGCGGTGGAACTCGCGGGTATCACCAAGCGGTTCCCCGGCGTCGTGGCCAACCACGACATCCACCTCACGGTCCGCCGCGGCACCGTTCACGCCCTGTGCGGCGAGAACGGCGCCGGCAAGTCGACCCTGATGAAGATCCTCTACGGCATGCAGAAGCCGGACGAGGGCACCATCACCCTGAACGGCGAGCAGGTCACCCTGAACACGCCCGCCGACGCCATCGCGCGCGGCATCGGCATGGTGCACCAGCACTTCATGCTGGCCGACAACCTCACCGTCCTGGAGAACGTCGTCCTCGGCGCCGAGAAGCTCCACGGCATCGGGAACAAGGCCCGCGCGAAGATCAAGGAGATCTCCGACGCCTACGGCCTGGGTGTGCGCCCGGACGTCCTCGTGGAGGACCTCGGCGTCGCCGACCGCCAGCGCGTGGAGATCCTCAAGGTCCTCTACCGCGGTGCCCGCACGCTGATCCTCGACGAGCCGACGGCCGTCCTGGTCCCGCAGGAGGTCGACGCGCTGTTCGACAACCTGCGCGAGCTCAAGTCCGAGGGCCTGACGGTCATCTTCATCTCGCACAAGCTGGGCGAGGTGCTCTCCGTCGCGGACGACATCACCGTCATCCGCCGCGGCACCACCGTCGGCACCGCGATCCCCAGCCAGACCACGCCCAAGCAGCTGGCCGAGCTGATGGTCGGCGAGGAGCTGCCCTCGCCGGAGACCCGCGAGTCCACGGTCACCGACACGCCGATGCTCACCGTCGACGGCCTGCACCTGTCGGCCACCGACTCCGACGGCGTCGTGCGCGCGGTGCTGGACGGCATCACCTTCACCATCCACAAGGGCGAGGTCCTCGGCCTCGCGGGCGTGGAGGGCAACGGCCAGGCCGAGCTCGTCGAGGCCATCATGGGCATGCGCCACCCGGACGGCGGCGTCGTCACCCTCGACGGTGCCGACATCACCCAGGCCCCGACGCGCAAGCGCCGTGAGGGCGGCATCGGGTACATCCCCGAGGACCGCCACCGCCACGGCCTGCTGCTGGAGGCGCCGCTGTGGGAGAACCGCATCCTCGGCCACGTCACCGAGAAGCCCAACAGCAAGAAGGGCCTCATCGACATCAAGGCCGCCCGCGCCGACACCGAGCGGATCGTCCGCGAGTACGACGTGCGCACCCCGGGCATCGAGGTCACCGCGGCCTCGCTCTCCGGCGGCAACCAGCAGAAGCTGATCGTCGGCCGTGAGATGAGCCACCTGCCCAAGCTGCTCATCGCCGCCCACCCCACCCGTGGCGTGGACGTCGGTGCGCAGGCGCAGATCTGGGACCAGATCCGCGAGGCGCGCCGCGAGGGCCTGGCGGTCCTGCTGATCTCAGCCGACCTGGACGAGCTGATCGGGCTCTCCGACACCCTGCGGGTGATGTTCCGCGGCCGCCTGGTCGCCGACGCCGACCCCGCGACGATCACCCCGGAGGAGCTGGGCTCGGCCATGACCGGCGCCGCCTCCGGACACCTTGAGCACACCGAAGAGTCCTCGGAGACCACCGAGGAGAACGAGAACCAGGAAGGCGGTGACACGAAGTGAAGAAGCTCGACAAGAACAAGCTGATCCTGGGGATCGCCGCCCCGGTCCTGGCGATCGTCACCGCACTGGTCATCACCTCGGTCATCATCGCGGCCACCGGCAAGGACCCGTTCCACGCCTATGAGGTCATGGTCGACTTCGGCTCCAAGGCCGACAGCCAGGTCTGGATCATCAACAAGGCGACGCCGTACTACCTGTCCGCGCTGGCGGTGGCCATCGGCTTCCGGATGAACCTGTTCAACATCGGCGTCGACGGCCAGTACCGCATCGCGGCGTTCTTCGCCGCGGTCGTCGGTGGCGCGCTGACGCTGCCGGGCATCATCGAGATCCCGATGATCATCGTCATCGCGATGATCATCGGTGCGATGTGGGCCGGCATCGCCGGCGTGCTGAAGACCACCCGTGGCGTCAGCGAGGTGATCAGCACCATCATGCTGAACGCCATCGGCGCCTCGGTCATCGGCTACTTCCTGCAGGACGGCCGGCTGGCGGAGAAGGAGGGCAACCTGATCCACACGCCCTACCTGCCCGACTCCGCGCACTTCTTCGAGATCCCGACCACGCCCAAGCCCATCTACGGCTTCGTGGTGGTCGCGGCCATCGCCGGTCTCGCCTACTGGTTCGTGCTGAATCGTTCCCGCTTCGGCTTCGACCTGCGCACCGTGGGCCGGTCCGAGTCCGCGGCGCAGGCCAGCGGCGTCAACGTCAAGCGCATGGTGATCACCTCCATGCTGCTCTCCGGCGCCATGGCCGGTCTGGTCGGCATGCCGACCCTGCTCGGCGTCTCGTACAACTACGGCACCGACTTCCCCACCGGCATCGGTTTCACCGGTATCGCCATCGCGCTGCTCGGCCGCAACAACCCCATCGGCATGGCCCTCGCGGCCCTGCTCTGGGGCTTCCTTGAGCGCACCGGCACCCAGCTCGAATTCGAGGGCTACGCCCAGGAGATCGTCGGCGTGATCCAGGGCGTCATCGTCCTGTGCGTCGTCATCGCCTACGAGATCGTGCGCCGGTACGGACTCAAGGTCCAGCAGCGCAAGGTCGGCGAGGAGCTCGCCGCCCAGGCCCGTAAGAGCGACAAGGCGGAGGCTTCCGCATGAGTACGACCTTCACCTCCTCGCTCGCCGAGCGGCTGAGCGGCAAGAACAAGGACAACGGAAAGCGCAGGCTCTCCGCCCCCGTGATCATGCTCGGCATCGCCGGTGCGCTGATCCTGCTGGCCGCGCTGCGCGTCATCACGGGCGCGGACGACCTGACCTCCTCCGGTCAGTTCAGCGGTGCGCTCGGCGCGGCCGTGCCCATCGGCCTCGCGGGCCTCGGCGGCCTGTGGTCCGAGCGGGCCGGTGTCGTCAACATCGGCCTCGAAGGCATGATGATGCTCGGCAGCTTCAGCGCCGGCATGGTCGGCTGGCAGCACGGCCCCTGGGCCGCCGCGGCCGCCGGCATCGTCGGCGGTGCGCTCGGCGGTCTCATCCACGCCGTCGCCACCGTCACCTTCAACGTGGACCACATCATCTCCGGTGTGGCCATCAACATCCTGTCGCTGGGCGTCACCCAGTACCTGGCCAAGCTGTGGTTCGGTGCCGAGGGCAGCGCGGCCCAGCAGGCGGGCGGCAACGACAAGCAGTCGCCCGTCATGGAGAACATGGGCACCTTCTCGATCCCCGGCCTGTCCGACTGGCTGACCTCGATCGAGAAGCACCACTGGTTCCTCGTCTCCGACCTCGCCGGCATCCTCGACGGCCTGGTCTCCGAGGTCTCCTGGCTGACGATCGTCGCGGCGCTGCTCTTCGTCGGCACGTTCTTCGTGCTGTGGCGCACCGCCTTCGGTCTGCGCCTGCGTTCCTGCGGTGAGAGCCCGGTGGCGGCCGAGTCCCTCGGCGTCAACGTCTACACCTACAAGTACGCGGCCGTGGTCGTCTCCGGTGCCCTCGCGGGCCTCGGCGGCGCGTTCCTCGCCATCGGCACGCACATGTACTCCGACGGTCAGACCGGCGGCCGCGGCTACATCGGTCTCGCCACGATGATCTTCGGTAACTGGCGGCCGGGCGGCGTCGCCATGGGCGCCGGCCTGTTCGGCTTCATGGACAGCCTCCAGCTGCGCTCCGGCGGCCCGACCGTCCACGCGCTGCTGCTGCTCGTCGCGGTGCTGCTGGTCGGCCTGGTCCTCTGGCAGCTGAAGAAGGGCAAGAGCAAGCAGGCGATCGCGAGCGCGGTCATCGTCGCCGTGCTGGTCGTCTGGTACGTCCTCACCACGACCGTGCCGCTGGAGTTCGTCGACGCCACGCCGTACGTCGCGACCCTGCTGGTGCTGTCGCTCTCCGCACAGCGCCTGCGGCCGCCCAAGGCCGACGGCCAGCCCTACCGGAAGGGCCAGGGCAAGTGACCGACTCCCCTGACTGGGAGGCACTGCGCGCGCAGGCCCGGGACGCCATGTCCCGGGCCTACGCCCCGTACTCCGGCTTCCCCGTCGGCTCGGCGGCCCTGGTCGACGACGGCCGCGTCGTCACCGGCTGCAACGTGGAGAACGCCGCCTACGGCGTCGCCCTGTGCGCCGAGTGCGGCATGGTCTCCGAGCTGATCGCCACGGGCGGCGGCCGCCTGACGCACTTCACCTGCTGCGACCGCCACGGCAACATCCTGATGCCGTGCGGCCGGTGCCGCCAGCTGCTCTGGGAGCACGGCGGCCCCGAGCTGGAGGTGGACACGACGAAGGGCATCCGCCCGCTCGCGGAGCTGCTGCCCGACGCGTTTGGGCCCGCTGACCTCGATCGTTGAAGATGTACCCAAGCGCCGGACGGGCTGAACTTTCAGCCCGTCCGGGTCACTTTCCGGCCCCGGAAAGACCTGAGGACTACGAACCCAAAGGAAAATGTGCTGATGGACGCCATTTCCGTTATCCGCACCAAGCGCGACCGCGGCCGTCTGACCGACGAGCAGATCGACTGGATGATCGACGCGTACACGCGCGGTGAGGTCGCCGACGAGCAGATGTCCTCGCTCGCCATGGCCATCCTGCTCAACGGCATGGACCGCGCGGAGATCGCCCGCTGGACCGCCGCGATGATCAAGTCCGGCGAGCGCATGGACTTCTCGTCCCTGCCCATGCCGACCTCGGACAAGCACTCCACCGGCGGCGTCGGCGACAAGATCACCCTCCCGCTGGCCCCGCTCGTCGCCGCCTGCGGCGCCGCGGTGCCGCAGCTCTCCGGCCGCGGCCTCGGCCACACCGGCGGCACCCTCGACAAGCTGGAGTCCATCCCCGGCTGGCGGGCCCTGCTCTCCAACGACGAGATGATGGACGTCCTGCGCAACGTCGGCTCCGTCATCTGCGCCGCCGGCGACGGCCTGGCCCCGGCGGACAAGAAGCTCTACGCGCTGCGCGACGTGACGGGCACGGTGGAGGCGATCCCGCTGATCGCCAGCTCCATCATGTCCAAGAAGATCGCCGAGGGCACCGGCTCCCTCGTCCTCGACGTGAAGGTCGGCTCCGGCGCCTTCATGAAGAACATCGAGGACGCGCGCGAGCTGGCGTCCACGATGGTGGGCCTGGGCACCGACCACGGCGTCAAGACCGTGGCCCTGCTGACCGACATGTCCACCCCGCTCGGCCTCACCGCGGGCAACGCCCTTGAGGTCCGCGAGTCGGTGGAGGTCCTGGCGGGCGGCGGCCCGGCGGACGTCGTCGAGCTGACGCTGGCCCTGGCCCGCGAGATGCTCACCGCGGCGGGCCTGCCCGACGCGGACCCGGAGAAGGCCCTGCGGGACGGCTCGGCCATGGACCACTGGCGTCGCATGATCATCGCCCAGGGCGGTGACCCGGACGCCGTTCTGCCGGTGGCCCGCGAGCAGCACGTGGTGACGGCCACCGAGTCCGGTGTGCTGACGAAGCTCGACGCGTACGCGGTGGGCGTCTCGGCGTGGCGTCTCGGCGCCGGCCGCGCCCGCAAGGAGGACCCGGTGCAGGCCGGTGCGGGCATCGAGATGCACGCCAAGCCGGGCGACACCGTCACGGCGGGCCAGCCGCTGATGACGCTGCACACGGACACGCCGGAGAAGTTCGAGTACGCGCTTGCCGCGCTCGACGGCGGCGTGGAGATCGCGGCGGCGGGCACGGAGTTCAAGGCGAACCCGATCGTTCTGGACCGCATTGCGTGACGTGACGCGTAGCGGTTGACGCGTAGCGTCGCCGCACGAGGAAGGCCCCCGCCTTTGATTGGCGGGGGCCTTCGTCGTGGGCCTTGAATCGCGTAGGCGTTCGCGTGAAGATCGCCGATGGTCGGCGAGGAGTGGCTACGGTCCGCCGCGTGGCGGTGTCAGCAGGGCTTACGGCGGTCTGTGCCGGCGAGTTCGGTGTGACGCCTTCGCACAGGGGCTTGCCGGACCGGCGCGCGCAGTGTGCGGCGATGCGGCAAGCCGGCCGGTCGAAGACGGTGTCGCGGCGGTGTCCGCGGCCTGGCAGGAAGCGGTGGCCGCACACGGGGCAGCGCACGGCGCTCGCGTCCGGTTGGGCTCGGGAGCCGGTCAGAGTGCCTGGTCGCGCCAGGTGTCGAGGACGGCCTGGACGGCGTTGGAGACCTGGTTCTGCTGGGCGCGGTCGGCCCACAGGTGCGCGTCGTGTTCGGTGAGCGTGACCGTTTCGCCCGTGACGGTGGTGGTGAAGTTGAACTGGCGGGTGGTGTGGCCGCTGCCGGATAGGTAGTCGAAGTGCCCGAGGTAGCCACCGACGGCCGTGACCGTCAGCCCGGTCTCCTCAGCGACCTCCCGCCGCAGCGCCTCGACGAGGGTCTCGCCGTCGTCGACCCCGCCGGAGGGCAGCTCCCATAGCCCGCCAAGGTAGTCGTCGGCCGGCCGGTGCAGCAGCAGGACCTTGCCGTCGGCGTCGGGGATGACAGCGCCGACGACGGTCTTGGTGATGCCGTCGTGTTCGGCAGCGCGGGTCAGGTCGTCGAGGAGAGCGGTGTCGAGGGGAGACGGGCTACTCACAGCAGGTCCTTCGCATGGGAGGCGACTTTGGTGATGGCCGCGGTGTAGGCGTCGGCGAGGCGGACGTCCTCCTCGCGGTGCCAGACCGGCAGCTTGAAGGTGGTGGCGTGCACGTGCTCGGCCGCCGGGAAGTCGTCGGCGGCGGGGCCCTGGCGGTCAGCGTAGCCAGGCAGCAGGGCCCCGGGGGCCTGGAACAGCGGATGAGTGCCCAGGGGGCAGGTCGAACCCGGCTGGTCGGCCTCGGTGGCGCCTTCGGCACGTACGGCGTCGAGGAACCGCTCCAGCGGCAACCCTCCGAGCTCGGCCGACTCGTACCGCAGCGGCAGCGCGTACCAGGACGGCCGGGCGGAGAGCGGCACGTGCGGCGCCCGGATGCCCGGCACGCTTTCCAGGGCGGCGCACATCCGGGCTGCGATCTCCTGGCGCCCGGTCAGGTGATGGTCGAGGCGGGTGAGCTGGGCGCGGGCGAGCGCGGCGGCGAGAGGGTGGATGCGCAGTTTGAGGCCCGTGCCGGTCACCGCGAAGCGCGCGAGCGAGTGGTCGGCGGGGATTTCCCGGCGGCACCGCTTGTTGTACTGGCCGTGCAGCAGGACGCGGTAGTACAGCTCGGTGTCGTCGGTGGCGACGAACCCGCCCTCGCCGGCCGAGAGCGGCTTGGGGCCGTTGAGGCTGAACGCGGACGCGGTGCCGAAGATGCCGGTCATCTGGTGGTTCCAGGTGGCGCCGTGGGCGTGGGAGCCGTCCTCCAGCAGCATCAGCTCGTGCTCGTCGGCGAAGGACACCAGCGCGTCCATGTCCTCGGGCAGCCCCCACAGGTGCACCGCGACGACCGCCTTCGTCCGGGCGGTGATGCGCCGGGCGGCGTCGTCGAGGTCGAGCTGGCCGTGGTCGTCGACGTCGGCGAGAACGGGGTGGGCGCCGAGGTGGAAGAGCGGGGTGGCGGTGGCGTGGAAGGTCAGGGCCGGGACGATGACCTCGTCGCCGGGCCCTACCCCGGCCGCGGCGTACATCGAGTGCAGGGCGGCCGTCCCCGTGCACGTGGTCACCACGTGCTGGACTCCGAGGTAAGAGGCGAGCGCGTCCTCCAGATCCGCGACGACGCCGGAGCGGTCAGGGATCGAGACGGCCGTCTCCAGCTGGGCGGCGACCGCGCGCCGGTCGGCGTCCTCGATCGGCGGCCACACGAAATGCGGGCCCGGTGCCGTCACGACCGGCTGGCCGCCGAGCAGGGCGAGCAGGGAGTCGTTCATGCCAGGAACTCCTTCGGGTCGGCGGGGCGGTTGGTGGTGGCGGAGGCGTAGGCGGCGGCCAGGAACGCGGTGTGCGGCAGGTGGGCGTCCGGGCCGGAAGGGTTGGGGGCGGTGCCGTCCAGGACGCGGCAGAAGCGGTCGATCTGCACGGCGGGCGAGCAGGGCCAGGCCGGTTCGCGCAGCAGCGCCTCGACCGTCTGCCCGCCGGGGTCGAGGAGGCGGACGGTTCCGCGCTCGACGACGAGCGCGCCGTGCGGCCCGGTGACAGCCAGGCGCTCGGTCTTCGGGCCGGCGGAGCGGGAGACCAGCAGCGAGCCGTACAGGCCGGAGTCGTAGGCGAGGTGGACCAGGGCGGTGTCCTCCGCGTCGTACTCGGCGCCCGGCGCCGCGGCGGCCGAGGTGTCCGCGAGGACACGGTCGGGCAGCCCGAGGTACCAGATCAGCAGGTCGATCAGGTGGTAGCCCATGTCCGCCAGGCACCCGCCGCCCGCGAGCCTCGCGCGGCCGCGCCACCCGGCGGCCGGGTCCGGGCAGTGGAAGGAGTAGCGGCCCTCGACCAGGTACGGGGCACCGATCCGCTCCAGCAGCTGGAGGGCGGCGGCGTAGACGGGGTGGAAGCGGCGCTGGACGGTGACCATCAGCTCGATCCCGGCTTTGTCGCACAACGCGGCCAGCTCTGCCGCCTCGTGAGGGTCGGTGGCGAACGGCTTCTCCTTCAGCACGTGCACCCCCGCCTCGGCGCACGCGGCGACGACCTGCTGCCCGGCGTGGTGCGGTACCGCGGCGATGACGAAGTCCGGCCGCACCGCCTCCAGCAGATGTTCGACGGTGGCGAAGCCGGGCACCTGGTGCGTGGCGGCCGCCGCGGCGACCCGGCCGGCGTCGACGTCGCAGACCCCGGCGAGCTCGGCGAGGTGGCACTGGGCGAGGCCGGGCAGGTGGTCGCTGGTGGCCTGACCGCCGAGCCCCACCATCGCGGCCCTCTTGGGTACGTTCATCGCTCACATCCCCCTTCGGATGCGCGGCGGCGGGCCCGCCGTCCGGGCCGCCCGCCCTTCGAGGACACCGCGACCAGAGCGGTGGCGGCAGGGGCGTTGGCGTGAGCCGCAAAGCCGTTTGCATCCCGTGCAATGCCCCTGCCCGGGCGCGGCGCCTGCGAGTACGGTGTGCGGCGGCGCACTCCCGGCGAGCGGGGGACGGATATGGACGCGGTCAGATCACAGCCGGCACCGTTGGTGGACGGCAGCCCCGGGGAACTGGTCCGGCAGGCGCGCAAGAAGCAGGGTCTGACCCTGGCCCAGCTCGGAGAGCTGACCGGCTACTCTGCGGCCCAGGTCTCCCGTTACGAGCGCGGCGTCTCGCCGCTGACCGACGTCACCGTGCTGCGGCGCTTCGCCGACGCCCTGGGCATCCCGCCGCAGGCCCTGGGACTGACCGCCCCGACCGAAGTCCGCCACGGACGGGTGATCGGGCCAACCGCCGCCTACCCGCTCCTGCCACGTCCTAGGGTGGCGGGGACGGCTCGTCGAGAAGACGGGGAGGACCCGGTGCGGCGCAGGAAGTTACTCGCGAACCTCGCGGTCACGGCCGCCGCAGCCGTCGGCGCCCCCCTCCTGCCCACCGGCAAGACACCCGGCGAGGACGCCGCCGTCGGCGAGGTCCTGGTCGCGCGCGTGCGGGACGCCATGCTCGGACTGCATGCCGACGTCACCGTGCCGCCCGCGGCGGTCCTGCACGCCGACCTGGCCCGCGCTTTCGCCGACTTCCACGCCTGCGCCTACGAGAGCCTGGCCGTACGGCTGCCCCGGCTGATCTGCGCGGTCCACGCCCGGGCCGGAGGCGCTGGGGACGACGGGCTGCTGGCCCACAGCTATCTGCTGGCCACGCGCATGCTGATCAAGCTGGACGAGCAGCAGCTCGGCTGGATGGCCGCCGACCGCGCCCGCCAGGCCGCCGAAGCCGTCGGCGAGCCCCTCCTGGTCGCGGAGGCAGCGCGGCAGCTCGCGGTCCTCGCCCGCAAGGCCGACTGGCATGATCAGGCGCTGTCCATCGCCCTGACGGCGGCCGATCACCCCGCCCTTCGCGGCGGGCAACCGGCACTGGCGGCCCAGCGGGGCCTGCTGATCCAGTCCGCTGCCTACACCGCCGCGAAGACCGGCGATGCGGCCGGGATGCGGGAGCTGACCGGCGAGGCCGCCGCCATCGCCCGGGAGCTTGGCCCGGCCGCCGTGCTGCGGGACCACGGCGGCGGCTTCAGCCCCACGACCGTCCAGCTCCACCTGGTCTCTGCCGAGAACTCCGCCGGCGACCCCTCCGCCGCACTCGCGGCGGCCAGGGCGGTGGCGCCCGGGAGCCTGCCGAGCACCGAGCGGCGGGCCCGCTATTACACCGACGTTGCCACCGCCTTCGCCCGCTCGGGTCGCCGGGGCGACTGCATCCACGCACTTCTGGCCGCCGAGCACCACGCCCCGGAAGAGACACACGCCCGTCCGGCGGTGAAGTCCTTGGTCTCCGGGCTACTGGTCTCCGGGCGGACGACCACCGAACTACGCGCTCTCGCTGCCCGCGTCGGTGTCCTCGCCTGACGGCTCACTCGCCGTACAGGGCGGGCCATCATCGCCGTACGGCCCGAACGGGCCCTCCTTGCCCGGCTTCGCGCCCAGTTGCGGGGCGCCTCCCTTGGCTCGGTGGTAGCCGGGGATCACCGGTTGCCACCTTCGAGCTGGGCGGGGATGCGGCTGGCCCGCAGCTCACGCAGGTCCGGGATGTGGTTGTAGAGCGTGCCCGGAGAGACGCCGAGCACCTTGGCGATGGCGGTGATGGAGTGCTCGGGGTTGGGCAGCAGGTCCCGGGCCATGTTCAGGATCTTCTCGTCGACCACGGTGGGCCGGACGCCGACCTTGCCGCGGGCGCGGGTGCGGCCAGGCCCTCACGGGTGCCGGAGACGATGAGTTCCCGGATGAACTCCGCCAGGGCGGCGAAGACGTGGTGGCCCAGCAGGACGAGATCTGGCGGCGGTGGCGGGAGGGTGAGTCGTTCAACTCGATGGGCCGGGCCCTGGGCGCCCCGATGCATGTCGTCCGCAGCTTCCTCGCCCAGACCGGCGGGGTTCGGCAGCCGTCACGGAGGCGGGCGGAGCAGCACGGCCGCTGACCGCGACCCGCTGTACCGCTGGTCCCCAAGGCTGGTCGTGCGGTGGTACGAGCGGGGGCTGCTCCGCTGCGCTGCGCGGTGCGGTCCGGTGGCGGAGTGTGGCTGCACCGCTGCGCGGCTGGGCGGGCGGAGGGGGCAGAGGCTGCGCCCCTGGGGGCCGCCCGCTGCGCGGGGCGGAGGGGGTTGCCCGGCGAGGGGGCGGTGCCGCTTCGGCAACCCGGTCGGGTGCCTTGACGGGCCGGGTGCTCCTGCGGCCGCGCAGTGGGCGATCCCCAGGAGGGCGGAGCCCGGCCCCTTCGGCCCCCAAGCCGCGCAGCGGCGCAGTCGCACTGCGCCGCCGCCGCGTGCGGTCCCTCGGGGAGTCACGAACCAGTGTGCCGTCTGGTCCAGCGGGTGCCGGTTGCCACTTTCAACGCCACGTTCCGGGCGGCTGCCCGGTCGGCGGCTGCCCGGTCGCGGGCGGAGGGGGTGATGGTCCGGGGCAGGCCATGGGGGCGTACGGCGCGGTAGTCGGTGAAGCGCCGGGTGCCGCAGCGGCCGCAGCGGGACTCCCCGGCGGCGTGGGTCCAGCCGTCGAGGTGCGGGCAGTTGTCCGCGGGCCGCTGCCCGGGGGCGCCGATTGCCGTGCCGGTCAGCATGTGCGCGCCGGCAGCAGGTGGACGTCACGGAAGTGACTGCGCACGGCGACGTTCGCGTCGTCGATCCGGCGACGGTCGCCGCCGCTCACGGCCTCGCGCCGTGCCGTCTCCAGGCGGGTGCAGTCGGCGCACCCGACAGGCGACCTCGGCGCCCGCACCGGTGGTGCGCCCACCACGAACCACGTGGCCTTGCCGCGCCCCGGGCCGTGGGTGCAGACGCCCCACGCGTCGGCGCCGCGTTCGATCAGCATCAGCCCGCGGCCGGACTCGGCGTCGAGGGAGGCCATGCCCCGCCGGACGGGCAGCCCCGCCGCCCCGTCGTGCACGAGCACCCGCAGGTTCCCCGGCCCCGCCCACTCCGCGGAGAGCGTCACGGGTGTCCTGCAGCCCTTTGCGAGGCAGGCGTTGACCGCGTTGGTGACGGCCTCGGAGGTGAGCGCGACGGCCGTTTCGGCGAGGTCGGTACGGCGCGCCGCCGTCAGCATGGTGCGCACGGCTTCGCGGGCGGTGCGGACCCATGCGGGGTGGGGTGGGAAGACGAGGGAGCAGTCGGGGCGGGGTGTCATGGGTGGCTCCTGGGGTGGGGGGAGAGGGGCGCGTGGTGGCGTTGCCCGGGCCAACGGCCGTTGACACGAGTGCACTTCCGTGATCCCGACGGTAGTGAGATGTCTTCCCAACTAGCAATGATTCGCATGGTGGTTGACCCTTGTGGGTGATGCGGGAACGGTTGGAATGGATCGGTCCGATGCGGCCTCGGCAGACTGCCCACAGCGACGAGGAGGTTATGGATGGCGCCCAGGAAGCAGCCGAGCGAGCGGCAGCGTCGGCTCGGGGCCGAGCTGCGCAAACTCCGTACCAGGTCCCGCATTTCGAGCGATCAGGCGGCTGCCCTGCTGGAGGCCGACCGTGCGCGCATCAGCAACATCGAAGTCGGGCGTCTCGATGTGTCGAGGAACCGGCTCTACATGTTGCTGCGTGCGTACGACTGTCAGCCGGGCCCGTACTTCGATGCGCTCATGGCGATGGCCCAGGAATCAGGCAAGGGCTGGTGGGATGACTACAGGGATGTCTTGGGGCGCAGGGCTCTCGACCTGGCGGAACTGGAATCGCGTTCCACCAGCATTCGGGCCCATGAGGCATCGGTCATCCCGGGCATGCTCCAGACCGATAACTATGCCCGCGCTGTGATGTCGAGCATTGAGGGTGATCACCCGTACCTGGAGCGATGGGTGCAGTTCAGGCTGGATCGGCAACGAGTCCTGCGGGGTCTGCGGAGCTACCACGCCATCATCCCGGAGTCGGGGCTTCGCATGCTGGTCGGAGATGCGAAGACCATGCGCGTGCAGCTGCTGAGGCTTATCGAGATCGCGCGCCTACCGCATGTGACCTTGCAGATCTTCCCCTTTGAGATGGGGCCTTACTCCGCGCACAGCGGGTCCTTCATCCTCTATGGCGGTTCGACCCCGGAGCTGGACACCTTGTACCGGGAGGGCCCGACCACCGCGGACTTCTTCGGGGATGGAAACACCATCGCCGACTACGGCAAGATGTTCGAGCGACTAGGCAGTGTCTGATGGCTCTTGCCCGTGTGGTGGATCAGCCGTTCTCCCGGGCAGGAGTCCGTCATGGTGCGTC
>NZ_BMVB01000042.1 GCF_014650495.1 Streptomyces cinnamoneus
GCGACGTGGCCGCCCAGCGCACCCGTACCACCCGTGATCAGCACCGTGCCCCGCGGCGACCACCGCCCACCGGCCCGGTTGCTGCGGCCGGTTGCGGCGTGGGAGAGCCTGCGGCCGTACACGCCCCGGGCACGGATGGCGACCTGGTCCTCGGCCGACTGGCCGAGCACTGCGGCGAGGCGGCCGGTGACCCGGCTGTCGATCGTCTCGGGGAGGTCGACGAGGCCGCCCCAGCGCCGCGAGTGCTCCAGCGCGGCGACCCGGCCCAGGCCCCAGACGGCGTTCTGGGCGGCGCCCGGCGCCGCGTCCGACCGGCCGGTGGACATCGCCGACCTGGTCAGTGCCCACAGCGGGGCGTCGATCCCTGCGTCGCCCAGTGCCTGGACGAGCAGGACGGACAGCGCGGTGCCGACGGTGAGTGCCGTGTGCTCGGGGTGGGGCCGCTCGTCGATGCCGAGCAGGGAGACCACGCCCTCGACCGGGGTCTCCCGGACGGCGTCCTCAAGCTGCCGCAGCAGCGCGCTGCGGTCCGTGGCGGGGTCGACCGTGACCGGGACGATCCGGGCCCCGCGTGCCGTGAGTCCGTCGCGGACGGCGGTGGTCCATTCGGTCTCGCGGGTGACCGGGAACAGCCAGGATCCGGACAGTTCGTGGGTCCAGCGGCCGTTCAGCGGCTTCCAGCCCGTGCGGTAGGACCAGCCGTCCACCACGGACTCCTCGCGCCGTGCCCAGCGCCACGCCGACAGCCGGGGCAGCACCGCGTCCAGCTGCTCGGCGGGCAGGCCGAGCGTGGTGGCGAGGGCCTGGACGTCCTCGCGCTCCACCGTCTCCCAGAACCCGGCCTCCACGGCGTCGGTGCCCGTGGTGGCGAGGGTGGGCGCGGTGGTCTCCAGCCAGTACCGCCGGCGCTGGAAGGCGTAGGTCGGCAGGTCCACCCGGCGGGCTCCGTGGCCGGCGAAGAACGCGTCCCAGTCGACGGGGACGCCGTGCACGTGGAGCTGCGCGACGGCGCCGGTGACCGCCTCGGGTTCCGGGCTGCCCGCGCGGAGGGCGGGAACGGCGAGCACGTCGGCCGCGTCCGCCAGGCAGCCCTGTGCCAGCGCGCTCAGCACGCCGCCGGGGCCGATCTCCACGAACCGCGTCACGCCCAGTTCGTTCAGGGTCCGGATGCCGTCGGCGAAGCGGACCGCCTCGCGGACGTGCCGGACCCAGTAGTCGGCGGTGTACGTCTCCGCCGGCTGACCGGTGAGGTTGGAGACGACCGGGATCCGCGGCTTGGTGAAGCTCAGCTCCCCGACGACGCGGGCGAACTCGTCGAGCATGGGGTCCATCAGCGGCGAGTGGAAGGCGTGGCTGACCTTCAGCCGCGAGGTCTTGCGGCCCTGCTGTGCGAAGACCTCGGCGATCTCCGTCACGGCGTCCTCGGCGCCGGAGACCACCACGGACGCGGGTCCGTTGACCGCCGCAATGCCGACCTCGCCGGTCAAGTGCGGCAGGACCTCGTCCTCGGTGGCCTGGACCGCCACCATCGCACCGCCCGCGGGCAGCGCCTGCATCAGCCGGGCGCGGGCGGTCACCAGTGTGGCCGCGTCCTCCAGCGAGATCGCCCCGGCCACGTGCGCTGCGGCGATCTCGCCGACGGAGTGACCGGCCAGATGGTCCGGCCGTATCCCCCACGACTCCAGCAGCCGGAACAGCGCCACCTCGGTCGCGAACAGTGCCGGCTGGGTGAAGAGGGTGCGGTTCAGCTCATCGGCGTCGTCGCCGAAGGCCACGTCCCGCAGCGGCCGGTCGAGGTGCCGGTCGAGGTGTGCGCACACCTGGTCGTACGCCTCCGCGAACGCGGGGAACGCCGCGTACAGCTCCCGTCCCATGCCGGGCCGCTGCGAGCCCTGCCCGGAGAAGAGGAACCCGACCTGGCCGCCGCCGGCGCGGCCGGCCACGACGCCGGGAGCGGGTGCCCCCGCCGCCAGGGCCCGCAGGCCGTCGAGGAGCCGGGCGCGGTCGTCTCCGACCACGGCGGCGCGGTGCTCCAGCGCGGCCCGGGTGGTGGCCAGCGAGAAGCCGACGTCGGCGGGCGACGGCTCGGCCCCCTCCGCCAGGTGGGACAACAGGCGTTCGGCCTGGGCCCGCAGAGCGTCCTCGGACTTGCCGGACAGCACCCACGGCACGGTGGCCGGGGCGGCCTCGGCCGGGGCGACGGCGACGGGTTCCGCCGCCGGTGCCTCCTCGATGATCGTGTGCGCGTTGGTGCCGCTGACGCCGAAGGACGAGATGCCCGCACGACGGGGACGGCCGGACTGCGGCCACGGGACCTCGTCGGTCAGCAGCCGCACGGCGCCGGCCGACCAGTCCACGTGCGGCGTCGGCTCGTCCGCGTGGAGCGTCCTGGGGAGGACGCCGTGGCGCATGGCCATGACCATCTTGATCACGCCGGCGACACCGGAGGCCGCCTGGGCGTGGCCGATGTTCGACTTCAGCGAGCCCAGCCACAGCGGCTCGTCGTCGCCGCGGCCCTGGCCGTACGTCGCCAGCAGGGCCTGCGCCTCGATGGGGTCGCCCAGCGCGGTACCGGTGCCGTGCGCCTCGACGACGTCCACATCGGCCTCGCCGAGGCCGGCCGACGCCAAGGCCTGCCGGATGACCCGCTGCTGCGCGGGGCCGTTGGGGGCCGTCAGGCCGTTGGACGCGCCGTCCTGGTTGACGGCGCTGCCGCGCACCACCGCGAGGACCTCGTGACCGTTGCGGACGGCGTCGCTGAGGCGCTCGACGAGCACGACGACCGCGCCCTCCGCCCAGCCGGTGCCGTCCGCTTCCGCGCCGAACGCCTTGCAGCGGCCGTCGGCCGACAGACCGCGCTGGCGGCTGAACTCCACGAACGCGGCCGGTACGGCCATGACGTTCACGCCGCCCGCGACGGCCATCGTGCTCTCGCCGTTGCGCAGCGACTGGATGGCCAGGTGCAGGGCGACCAGCGACGACGAGCAGGCCGTGTCGACGGTGACGGCCGGGCCCTCCAGGCCGAACGAGTAGGCGACGCGCCCGGAGACGACGCTCGCGGCGCTGCCGGTGAGCAGATGGCCCTCGACGCCCTCGGGGACCTGCGGGAGGCCGGCGCCGTAGCCCTGGTAGGACATGCCGACGAACACGCCCGTGCGGCTGCCCTTCAGCGAGGACGGGTCCATGCCCGCGCGTTCGAACGCCTCCCACGTGGTCTCCAGCAGCAGCCGCTGCTGCGGGTCCATCGCCAGGGCCTCGCGCGGCGAGATCCCGAAGAAGGCGGCGTCGAAGTCGCCCGCGTCGTAGAGGAAGCCGCCGTCGCGCGCGTACGTCTTGCCCGGCGTGCCGGGGTCGGGGTCGTAGAGGCCGTCGACGTCCCAGCCGCGGTCCTCGGGGAAGCCCGCGATGGCGTCCCCGCCGGACGTCACGAGCTGCCACAGGGCCTCGGGCGAGCCGACGCCGCCGGGGAGGCGGCAGCTCATCGCCACGATCGCGATCGGCTCGTCGTCGACGGCGGCCGTGCGCTGCTCCGGCAGCGCGGCGGCCTGCGAGCCGAGGAGCCCGGTGCGCAGGAAGCGGGCCAGGGCCGTGGTGTTCGGGTAGTCGAAGACGAGGGTGGTGGGGAGCTTCAGACCGGTGTCGGCGGTGAGCTTGTTGCGCAGCTCGACGGCGGTGAGCGAGTCGAAGCCGAGGTCCTTGAACGCACGGTCCGGCTCCACCCCGGCGACGCCGGCGTGGCCGAGGACGGCCGCCGCGTGGGTACGGACCAGGTCCACCAGGACGCGGTCCTGTTCGCCCGCCGACAGCCCGGCCAGCTCCGCCGCCAGCGGCGATTCGCCGGACGCGGCGGTGCCGGCGGCCGGGGACTCCAGCGCGCGGCGCACCTCGGGCACGTCGGACAGCAGCGCGCTCGGGCGGCTGACCGTGAACGGCCCGATGAACCGCTCCCAGTCGAAGTCCGCCACGGTCAGGGTGGTCTCGTCGTCGGCCAGCGCCTGCCGCAGCGCGGAGATCGCGAGCGCGGGCTGCATGGGCGGCAGGCCCCGGCGGCGCAGCATCTCCTCGGCCTCGCCGACGCTGGCCATGCCGCCTTCGGCCCAGCCGCCCCACGAGACGGCGAGGGCGGTGCGGCCGCGCGCCCGCCGGTATGCGGCCAGGGCGTCCAGGTAGGCGTTGGCCGCCGAGTAGGCGCCCTGGCTGGCGCCGCCCCAGATGCCCGCACCCGACGAGAACATGACGAACGCGTCAAGATCCTGACCGGCCAGCAGCTCGTCCAGGTGCGTGGCGCCCGCCGCCTTCGCCGACACCGTGTCGCCGAAGGCGGCCAGGCCGGTGTCCTCGATCATCATGTGGTCGCCGACGCCCGCCGCGTGGACGACGGCGTTGACGGGGTGCTCGGCCAGCAGCGCCTGCAGGGCGTCACGGTCGGCCGCGTCGCAGGCCACGACGGTGGCCGTGGCGCCGAGCTCTTCCAGCTCCGCGACGAGTTCGGCGGCTCCCGGCGCGGCGGGGCCGCGCCGGCTGGTGAGCACCAGGTGCTCGGCGCCCGCACCGGCGAGCCACCGGGCGACGTGGCCGCCCAGCGCACCCGTACCACCGGTGATCAGCACCGTGCCGCGCGGCGACCACGGCTGGTCGGTCCCGGCCCGGCGGGTGGCCCGCACCATCCGGCGGCCGAAGACGCCCGAGGCGCGCACCGCCACCTGGTCCTCCGCCGACTGCCCCAGGACGGCGGCCACACGGGCTGCCGTACGGGCGTCCAGCTGTTCGGGGAGGTCGAGCAGACCGCCCCAGCGCTGCGGGTACTCCAGGGCTGCCGCCCGGCCGAAGCCCCACACCTGCGCCTGCACCGGACGGTCCAGGCGGTCGGAGCGGCCGGTGGCCACTGCCCCCCGGGTGGCGCACCACAGGGGCGCGTCGACGCCCGCGTCGCCCAGGGCCTGCACGAGCAGGAGGGTCGCGGCGAGGCCGTGCGAGAGGGCGGGGTGACCGGCCGAGGTGTTCTCGTCCTCGGCCAGCAGCGACAGCACACCGGCCACGGGACCGGTGCCGGCCAGCTCCGCCGCCAGCGTCGCGCGGTCGGTGCCGGGGCCGGCGACGAGCGTCACCAGTTCCAGGCCGCGTTCGGTGAGAGCGGTACGGACCGATGCCGTCCACTCGGTCTCGTCGGCGACCACGAGCAGCCACGTTCCGGAGGCGCCGCTCTCCGGGAGCGCGCCGAGGGGCTTCCACGTGACGTGGTAGCGCCAGCCGTCGACCACGGACTGGTCGCGGCGCTGACGCCGCCATGCGGACAGCCGGGGCAGGATCGCGCCGAGTGATGCGTCCGTGCCGACGCCCAGGGTCGCGGCGAGGGACTCCAGGTCCTCCCGCTCCACGGTGTCCCAGAAGCCGGACTCCACCGCGTCGGCCGGGGCACCGGCAGCGGTCAGCTCCTCGCCTTCCAGCCAGTAGCGCTCGCGCTGGAACGCGTAGGTGGGCAGAGTGACGCGGCGGGTGCCGGGGAAGAGGGCCTGCCAGTCCGGGGTGGTGCCGTGCACGTGCAGTTCGGCGAGCGCGGTGACGACGGCCTGGCGCTCGGGACGATCGGCGCGCAGGACGGGCACGGTGACGGCCTCGTCCAGGCAGTTCTGCGTCATGCCGCTGAGGACACCGCCGGGGCCAACCTCGACGAAGGTCGTCACACCCAGCTCGTGCAGGGCCCGGATGCCGTCGGCGAAACGAACCGCCTCGCGCACGTGCCGGACCCAGTACTCCGCGGTGTACGACTCCGCCAGCCGGCCCGTGAGGTTGGAGACGACCGGGATCCGCGGCTCGTCGAACGTCAGCCCACGGACGACTGCCGCGAACTCCTCCAGCATCGGATCCATCAACGGCGAGTGGAACGCATGGCTGACCTTCAGGCGTGAGGTCTTACGACCCTGCTGCGCGAAGACCTCGGCGATCTCCGTCACGGCGTTCTCAGCACCGGAAATCACCACGGACCGCGGGCCGTTGATCGCCGCAATGCCGACCTCGTCGGTCAGGTGCGGCAGGACCTCGTCCTCCGTGGCCTGCACGGCGATCATCGCCCCGCCCGCAGGCAATGCCTGCATGAGCCGAGCCCGAGCCGACACCAGTTTCGCCGCGTCCTCCAGCGAGAGCACCCCGGCCACATGGGCCGCAGCAATCTCACCCACCGAGTGCCCGGCCACATAGTCCGGCCGCACACCCCACGACTCCAGCAGCCGGAACAACGCCACCTCGACCGCGAACAACGCAGGCTGAGTGACGCCGGTCTGGTTCAGCTCCTCCGACTCGACATCGACCGGCTCCTCCAGATGCGCGCACACCTCGTCGTAGGCATCCGCGAACACCGGGAACGCCTCGTACAGCTCACGGCCCATCCCCAGCCGCTGCGAGCCCTGGCCGGAGAACAGGAATCCGGTCTTGCCTTCGGTGCGGGCGCGTCCCAGCATCACGTTCGCCGCGGGTTCGCCGGCCGCGAGGGCGGCCAGTGCCTGCCGGAGCCGGTCCGGTCCCTGTGCGACGAGCACTGCACGGTCCTCGAACGTGGCCCGCACGGCCAAGGAGAGGCCGATGTCGGCCGGCGTCCAGTCCGGCTGCGCGTCGAGGTGCTCGGCGAGCCGGGCCGCCTGCGCGCGCAGGGCCGGCTCGCCCTTGCCCGACAGCACCCACGGCACGACCGCACCGGAGTCCGGGGTGGGGGGCAGCTCCGCTGCGGCGGGTGCCTGCTCGATGATGGTGTGCGCGTTGGTGCCGCTGACACCGAAGGCCGAGATGCCCGCGCGGCGCGGGCGGTCGGACTCCGGCCACCGGACCTCTTCGGTCAGCAGCCGCACCGCGCCCGCCGACCAGTCCACGTGGGGCGTGCGCTCGTCGGCGTGCAGCGTCCGCGGCAGCACGCCGTGCCGCATCGCCATGATCATCTTGATCACACCGGCCACACCGGCGGCGGCCTGCGTGTGGCCGATGTTGGACTTCAGCGAGCCCAGCCACAGGGGCTCGTCCTCGGAGCGGTCCTGGCCGTACGTCGCCAGCAGGGCCTGTGCCTCGATGGGGTCGCCCAGCGCGGTGCCCGTGCCGTGCGCCTCCACCACGTCCACGTCGGCGGAGGAGAGCCCCGCCGACGCCAGGGCCTGGCGGATGACCCGCTGCTGTGCCGGGCCGTTCGGGGCGGTCAGACCGTTGGACGCGCCGTCCTGGTTGACGGCACTGCCCCGGACGACCGCGAGGACCTCGTGGCCGTTGCGGACGGCGTCGCTGAGGCGCTCGACGAGCACCACGCCCACGCCCTCGGACCAGCCGGTGCCGTCCGCTTCCGCGCCGAACGCCTTGCAGCGGCCGTCGGCCGACAGGCCGCGCTGGCGGCTGAACTCCACGAAGACGTTCGGGCTGGCCATGACCGTGACGCCGCCGGCCAGTGCCATCGTGCACTCGCCGTTGCGCAGCGACTGGATGGCCAGGTGCAGGGCGACCAGCGACGACGAGCACGCCGTGTCGATGGTGACGGCCGGGCCTTCCAGGCCGAAGGAGTAGGCGACCCGGCCGGAGACGACGCTGGACGCGCCGCCGACCAGCCGGTGCCCCTCGACGCCTTCCGGCGTCCGGCGCACGTCGGCTCCGTAGCCCTGGTAGGCCATGCCGACGAACACGCCGGTGCGGCTGCCGCGCATCTGTGCGGGGGTCAGGCCCGCCCGCTCGAACGCCTCCCAGGAGGTCTCCAGCAGCAGTCGCTGCTGCGGGTCCATCGCGAGCGCCTCGCGCGGGGAGATCCCGAAGAAGGCGGCGTCGAAGTCGGTGGCGTCGTGGAGGAAGCCGCCTTCGCGCGTGTAGGTCTTGCCGGGGCGTTCGGGGTCGGGGTCGTAGAGGTCGTCGGTGTCCCAGCCGCGGTCGGAGGGGAACTCCGATACGGCGTCGCCGCCGGATGCCACGAGATCCCAGAGTTCCTCGGGCGAGTTGATCCCGCCGGGCAGGTGGCAGCTCATCGAGACGATCGCGATCGGCTCGTCGTCGACGGCGGCCGTGCGCTCCTCGCCCGGTGCGGCGGCCTGCGAGCCGAGGAGCTCGGTCAGGAGGAAGTGGGCGAGGGCCGAGGCGTTGGGGTAGTCGAAGACCAGCGTGGGCGGCAGCGCGAGGCCGGTCGCGGTGTTGATCCTGTTGCGGAGTTCGACCGCGGTCAGCGAGTCGAAGCCGAGGTCCTTGAACGCGCGGTCCGGCTCCACGTCCGCCGCTCCGGCGTGGCCGAGCACGGCCGCGACATGGGCGCGGACCAGGTCGAGCACGGTCGCCGCGCGCTTGGCCTCCGGCAGCGCGGCCAGCTCGGCCGCCAGGGGCACGGTGCCCGTGGTGCCGTCGGCCGGCGCAGCGGTCCGGGTGCGGAGCACCTCGGGCAGCTCGGAGAGCAGGGGGCTCGGGCGGCCGAGGGTGAACGGCCCCATGAACCGCTCCCAGTCCATGTCGGCCACGACGACGGTGGTGTCGTCGCAGTCCAGGGCGCGCTGCACCGCGGACACGGCGAGCGCGGCGGGCAGGGTGATGACTCCCCGGCGGCGCAGGTGCTCCTCGTCGGCGTCGGTCACCATGCCGCCGTCGGCCCAGGGGCCCCAGGCGATCGCCGTCGCGGCGAGGCCCTTGGCCCGTCGCTGCCCGGCGAGCCCGTCGAGGAAGGCGTTCGCCGCCGCGTAGGCGGTCTGCTGCCCGCTGCCCCACACGCCGGCGATCGAGGAGAAGAGGACGAAGGCGTCGAGGTCCTGGTCGCCCAGCAGTTCGTCCAGGTGCGTGGCGCCGCCGACCTTCGCCGTCATCGTGCGGGCGTAGTCGGCCGGGGTCAGCTCGTCGAACGGGGCGAGTTGTTCCACGCCCGCGGCGTGGAACACGGAGGTGAAGGTGTGCTCGGCGAGGAGCTGCGCCACCGCGGCGCGGTCGGCGACGTCGCAGGCGGCGAGGGTGACGACCGCCCCCAGGTCCTCCAGCTCGGCCTTCAGTGCGGCCGCGCCGGGCGCGTCGGCACCGCGTCGGCTGGTGAGCACCAGGTGCTCGGCGCCGGCTCCGGCGAGCCAGCGGGCGACGTGGCCGCCCAGCGCACCCGTACCACCGGTGATCAGCACCGTGCCGCGCGGCGACCACGGCTGCCCGGCGGTGCGCGGGGCGTGGGTCAGGCGGGCGGTGAACACGCCGGACGCGCGGACGGCGACCTGGTCCTCGGCCGTCCCGGCGGGCAGGCTCAGCACGGCGGCGATACGGCCGGCGGCGCGCTCGTCGACCACCGGGGGCAGGTCGATGAGGCCGCCCCAGCGGCGGGGGTGCTCCAGGGCCAGGGAGCGGCCGAAGCCCCAGACCTGGTGCTGCGCGGCGCTGAGCGGCGCGTCGTCCGGGCGGCCGGTGGCCACCGCACCGCGGGTCGCGCACCACAGCGGTGCGTCGATGCCCGCGTCGCCCAGCGCGTGGGTCAGTGCGACGGTCGCTGCGAGCCCTTGGGACACCGCCGGGTGCTCGGGCGAGCCGGTCCCGTCGGTCGCGAGCAGCGACAGCACGCCGTCGAGGGTTCCGGATCCGGCCGTGGCCTCGGCCAGGTCGCGGGCCAGGGACTCGCGGTCGGCGTCGGCGGCGACCGCCAGCGGGATCAGGTGTGCGCCGCGTCCGAGAAGTGCCGTACGGACCGAGTCGGCCCACTCGTCGCCTGCGGGCGCCGCGAACAGCCAGGTGCCGGGAAGGTCCGTGGCGGACAGGCCGTTCTGCGGCTGCCAGGTCACCCGGTAGCGCCAGCCGTCCACGGCGGACTGCTCGCGGCGCTGCCGGCGCCACGCGGACAGCTTCGGGACGACGGCGTCGAGTTCCTCGGCGCTCAGCCCCAGCGTGGCGGCGAGCGACTGGGCGTCCTCGCGCTCGACGGTCGCCCAGAATTCGGCGTCGACCGCGTCCACGACGGCCGGCCCGGCGTCGTCCGGGGTGTCCATCCAGAAGCGCTGCTGCTGGAAGGCGTAGGTGGGCAGGTCGGCCTTCCGCGCGCCGGGGAAGAGCACCTGCCAGTCGGGGGAGATGCCGTGCACGTGCAGTTCGGCGAGCGCGGTGACGACGGCCTGGCGCTCGGGACGGTCGGCGCGCAGGACGGGCACGGTGACGGCCTCGTCCAGGCAGTTCTGCGTCATGCCGCTCAGCACACCGCCGGGGCCGACCTCGACGAAGGTGGTGACACCCAGCTCGTGCAGGGTCTGCACACCGTCGGCGAAACGAACCGCCTCACGGACATGCCGGACCCAGTACTCCGGCGTGTACGACTCCGCCAGCCGGCCCGTGAGGTTGGAGACGACCGGGATCCGCGGCTCGCTGAACGTCAGGCCGCGGACGACCGCCGCGAACTCCTCCAGCATCGGATCCATCAACGGCGAGTGGAACGCATGACTGACCTTCAGCCGCGACGTCTTACGACCCTGCTGGGTGAAGTGCTCAGCGATCTTCACGACCGCAGTCTCAGCGCCGGACACCACCACGGACTGCGGTCCGTTGATCGCCGCGATACCGGCCTCGTCGCTCAGGTGCGGCAGGACCTCGTCCTCGGTCGCCTGCACCGCCACCATCGCCCCGCCGGCAGGCAACGCCTGCATCAGCCGAGCCCGAGCCGACACCAGCTTCGCCGCGTCCTCCAGCGAGAGCACTCCGGCCACATGAGCCGCAGCGATCTCACCCACGGAATGGCCGGCCACGTAATCCGGCCGCACGCCCCACGACTCCAGCAGCCGGAACAACGCCACCTCGACCGCGAACAACGCAGGCTGAGTGACGCCGGTCTGGTTCAGCTCCTCCGACTCGACATCGACCGGCTCCTCCAGATGCGCGCACACCTCGTCGTAGGCGTCCGCGAACACCGGGAACGCCTCGTACAGCTCACGGCCCATCCCCAGCCGCTGCGACCCCTGGCCGGAAAACAGGAATCCGGTCTTGCCTCCCGCGCGCGATGCGCCCTGGACCACGGACGCGGACGGGGTGCCCGACGCCAGGGCCCGTACGCCCTCGGTGAGTTCCTCCAGGGTCTCGCCGACGACGACGGCCCGCCGGTCCCAGGTGGTGCGCGTGGTGGCGAGGGAGAAGCCGATGTCGGCCGGCGCCGGCCCGGGGACGCCCTCCACGCAGGACAGCAGGCGTTCCGCCTGGGCCCGCAGCGCCGCCTCGGTCTTCGCCGAGAGCACCCACGGCAGCGAGCCGGCGGCCGGTGCCGTGACGGTCCCGGCGGGCTCCTCGGCGGCCGGTGGTGCCTGCTCGATGATCGTGTGGGCGTTGGTGCCGCTGACGCCGAAGGCCGAGACCGCGGCGCGGCGCGGGTGGTCGGACTCCGGCCACTGCACGGGCTCGGTGAGCAGCTTCACCCCGCCGGCCGACCAGTCGACCTGCGGGGTCGGCTCGTCCACGTGCAGCGTCTGCGGCAGCACGCCGTGGCGCATCGCCATCACCATCTTGATGACACCGGCGACGCCGGCGGCCGCCTGGGTGTGACCGATGTTCGACTTGACCGAGCCCAGCCACAGCGGCCGGTCGCCGGAGTGCTCCTGGCCGTACGTGGCGAGCAGCGCGTCCGCCTCGATGGGGTCGCCGAGGGTGGTGCCCGTGCCGTGCGCCTCGACGACGTCGATCTGGGATGCGGGCAGTCGTGCGCTCTCCAGCGCCTGCTGGATCACCCGCATCTGTGCGGGGCCGTTGGGTGCGGTGAGGCCGTTGGAGGCGCCGTCCTGGTTGACGGCGCTGCCGCGGATGACGGCGAGGACCTCGTGGCCGAGGCGGCGGGCGTCGGACAGCCGCTCCAGCAGGAGCACACCGACGCCCTCGGACATGCCCGTGCCGTCGGCGGACGACGAGAAGGCGCGGCAGCGGCCGTCGGGCGACAGGCCGCGCTGCCTGCTGAACGCGACGAAGGTGTTGGGGGTGGCCATCACGGTCACGCCGCCGGCCAGGGCCAGGGAGCACTCGCCCTGGCGCAGGGCCTGGGCGGCCAGGTGCAGTGCCACCAGGGACGACGAGCAGGCCGTGTCGACCGTGACGGCCGGGCCTTCGAGGCCGAGGGCGTAGGAGATGCGGCCGGAGACCACGGCCGCGGTGTTCGCGGTGACGAGGTGGGCCTCGATGTCCTCGTCGCCCTGCCGCTGGAGGTAGGCGTGGTCCTGGCCGTTGGTGCCGACGAACACGCCGGCCCGGGTGCCGCGCACGGTGGTCGGGTCGATGCCCGCGCGCTCGATGGCTTCCCAGGAGGTCTGCAGCAGCAGGCGCTGCTGCGGGTCCATCGCCAGTGCCTCGCGGGGGGAGATCCCGAAGAACGCCGGGTCGAAGTCGGCGGCGTCGTAGAGGAAGCCGCCCTCGCGCACGTAGGTCCGGCCCGGACGCTCGGGGTCGGGGTCGTAGACCGCGTCCATGTCCCAGCCGCGGTCGGTGGGGAACGCGGACACGGCGTCGCCGCCCGAGGAGACCAGCTGCCACAGGTCTTCGGGCGAGCCGACCCCGCCCGGGTAGCGGCAGGACATCCCGACGATGGCGATGGGCTCGGTGTCCTTCGCCTCCAGCTCACCCAACTGCTTGCGGGTGTGGCGCAGGTCCACCATCACGCGCTTGAGGTAGTCCCTGAGCTTGTCGTCGTTCGACATGTGTTTTTCGTCCTCGGTAGCAGTGCGAAAGGAGGGTTAGAGAGACCCGAGCTCTTGGTCGATGAGGTCGAACATCTCGTCGTCGGTGGCGGCGTCGATCCGGTCGAGGTCGAGGTCGGCGCCGGTGGTGCTCGCCGCGGTCTCCTGGTGGGTGTCGGTCCACTTCCAGAGCAGCGACTTGAGCCGGGCGGTGACCTTGTCCCGTACGGCGTCGTCGGGTGCGATCGCGGCGAGACCGGCCTCCAGCCTGTCCAGCTCGTCGAGGACGGGCGCGGTCTCCGTGGCCAGGTCGAGGACCAGGTCCTTGTGCAGCAGGCGGGCGATCGCGACGGGGGTGGGGTGGTCGAAGACCAGGGTGGGCTTCAGTCGCAGCCCCGTCGCGGCGTTGAGGCGGTTGCGCAGTTCCACGCTGGTGAGGGAGTCGAAGCCGATGTCCCGGAACGCGGTGCCCGGTTCGATGACGGCCGGGTCGGCGAGGGCCAGGGCGGCGGCCGCCTGGTTGCGCACCAGGTCCAGCAGCACCTTCTCCTGGTCGGCTTCGGTCATCCCGGCGAGTCGGCGGGCGAGGGCCGTGGTCCGGCCGGCGGCGGCCTCGTCGGGGGCCCGGCCGGTGTCCGGTACGAGGCCGCGGAAGACCGCGGGCATCAGGCCGGCCCGGGCCATGGAGCGCAGCCCTGCGAAGTCCAGTCGGACGGGTACGACGACGGGCCGGTCGAGGGTGAGGGCGGCGTCGAAGAGTGCCAGTCCTTCGGCGGAGGTGAAGGGCACCACTCCGGCGCGGCCCATGCGGTTGCGGTCGGCGTCGGTGATGCGGTCGCCCATGCCGCCGTTGTCGGTCCACAGGCCCCACGCCAGTGAGGTGCCGGGCAGGCCCTCGGTGCGGCGTTGCCGGGCCAGGCCGTCCAGGAAGGCGTTGCCCGCCGCGTAGTTCGCCGCGCCGGCGCTGCCCAGGATTCCGGAGAGCGAGGAGAAGAGGACGAACGCGGAGAGGTCGAGCTCCTTGGTCAGCTCGTGCAGGTGCAGTGCCCCGTCGACCTTCGGCCGCAGCACGGTGTCCAGGCGCTCGGGGGTCAGTGCGGTGATCACGCCGTCGTCCAGGGCCGCGGCGGCGTGCACCACGGCCGTGAGCGGGTGCTCGGCGGGGATCGAGGCGAGGAGCGCCGCCACGGAATCCCGGTCGGCGATGTCGCAGGCGGCCACGTCGACGTGCGCGCCGAGTGCGGTCAGGGCGGCGCTGAGCTCGCCGATGCCCTCGGCGGCGGGTCCGCGGCGGCTGGCCAGCAGCAGCCGGCGTGCGCCGCGTTCGGTGACGAGGTGCCGTGCGAGGGACAGGCCGAGGCCGCCGGAGGCGCCGGTGAGCAGCACCGTTCCCTCGGGGTCCCATGCTCGTCCGGCGGGCTCGTCGGGGCGGGTGATCCGGTCGAGCCGGGGCACGAACAGCTTGCCGGCGCGTACCGCGGCCTGCGGTTCGTCCAGTGCGGCGAGCGCCCCGGCGACGGGGCCGGTGATGTCCGTGTCGGAGTCGACGAGCAGCAGGCGGTCGGGGTGCTCGGCCTGGGCGGACTTCACGAGACCGGCCACGGCGACGTGCGCGAGGTCCAGTGCTTCGCCGTCCAGGGCGACGGCTCCGCGGGTCGTCACCACGAGCCGCGCATCGGTGAACCGGTCGTCGGTCACCCACTCCTGGACGGCCGTCATGACGCCGGCCAGCAGGTCCCGTGTGGCCGTCGCGGTGTCGTCCCCGCTCGGGGCGCAGGGCAGGAGCACGTGGGCGGGCGGTGCCGAACCGGCGTCGACCGCCTGGCGGAGCGCGTCGAGGCCGGGGTACGGGCCGTCGCCGCCGAGTACGGCCCATGCGGGTTCGGCGGCCGGGGCGGTGGGCACGGTGTGCTCGGTCCAGTCGACGTCGAACAGCCAGTCCTGGTGCGCCACGCGTGCCGCCAGCACCTGCTGCGGTGACACCGGCCGCGTCCGTACGGATGCCGCCGAGGCCACCGGAGCGCCGTCGGTGTCGGCGAGTTCGATCGTCACGGCGTCGCCGGCGGCGGGGCGGACCCGCAGGCGTACGGTGGTGGCTCCCGGGGCGTGCAGGGACACGCCGCTCCAGGCGAAGGGCATCAGCAGCTCGCCGGGAGCGCCGGCGCGGGCCGGCGTCAGGGTGTCGAGGGCGGCGTCGAGCAGTTCGGGGTGCAGGCCGTAGCGGTCGGCGCGCTCCCGTTCGGTGCCGGGCAGTACGGCCTCGGCGTACAGCTCGTCCCCGGCGCGCCAGGCGGCGCGCAGGATCCGGTGGTCCTCCACGGGCAGTGGTGCGGCGCCCGCCGGCGGCCAGACCACCATGTCGAAGTCCGTCGCCGGAACGTTGCGGGTGAGTTCCGCGGTGGCGTGGCGGACCCACGGCTCCCCGGCGCCTTCGGCGGCCCGGCTGTAGATGTGCACCGACCGCCGGTCGGCGTCCCCGCCCGGGCCGACCTGCACCTGTATGCGGACCGCGCCCTGGTGCGCCAGGACCAGCGGGGCTTCGACGTCCAGCTGTTCCACGTGCGGGAATCCGGCCTGCCGGCCCGCGCCCAGGGCGAGTTCCACGAAGGCGGCGACCGGGAGCACCGGCACTCCGCCGACGGTGTGGTCCGCGATCCAGGGCAGGCCGGCCGGGGACAGCCGGCCGGTGAACAGCACGTCCTGTCCGCCGGCGGTCTCCACCACCGCGCCGAGCAGGGGGTGGCCGGAGGAGTCCAGGCCGGCCGAGGACACGTCGAGCGCGGTGCTGCCCTGGAGCCAGTAGCGCTCGCGCTGGAAGGCGTAGGTGGGCAGGGCGGTGCGGCGGGCTCCGGGGAAGAGGGCGTGCCAGTCCGGGGAGAGTCCGAGGGTGTGGAGCTGCCCGAGGGCGGTGACGAGGGCCTGGGGCTCGGGGCGGTCGGCGCGCAGCACCGGTACCGTGACCGCGTCGTCCACGCAGCCCTGCACGAGGGCGCTCAGCACACCGCCGGGGCCGACCTCCACGAACGTGGTGACGCCCGATGCGTGCAGGGTCTGCACGCCGTCGGCGAAGCGGACGGCCTCGCGGACGTGCCGCACCCAGTAGTCGGCCGTGCAGGAGTCGACGGGGCGGCCCGTGAGGTTGGAGACGACCGGTATCTGCGGCTTGTCGAACGTCAGCCCCTGCACGACCTGTGCGAACTCGTCGAGCATGGGGTCCATCAGCGGCGAGTGGAAGGCGTGGCTGACCTTCAGCCGCGAGGTCTTGCGGCCCTGTTGTGCGAAGACCTCGGCGATCTCCGTCACGGCGTCCTCGGCGCCGGAGACCACCACGGACGCGGGTCCGTTGACCGCCGCGATGCCGACCTCGCCGGTGAGGTGCGGCAGGACCTCGTCCTCGGTGGCCTGGACCGCCACCATCGCACCGCCGGCAGGCAGCGCCTGCATCAGCCGGGCGCGGGCCGACACCAGCTTCGCCGCGTCCTCCAGCGACAGCACACCCGCCACGTGCGCGGCGGCGATCTCACCGACCGAGTGCCCGGCGACGTAGTCGGGCCTGACGCCCCACGAGGCGAGCAGCCGGAACAGTGCCACTTCGACCGCGAACAGCGCGGGCTGGGCCGACCCGGTCCGGTTCAGGTCTTCTGCGTCGACGTCGACCGTCGCGTCGAGATGTGCGCACACCTCGTCGTAGGCCGCGGCGAAGACCGGGAACGCCTCGTACAGCTCGCGTCCCATGCCCGGGCGCTGTGATCCCTGCCCGGAGAAGAGGAAGCCGGTCTTGCCGCCGGCCGGGCGCCCCTGCACCACGTGCGCCGCCGGCTCGCCGGCCGCAAGGGCGGCCAGGCCCGCTCGCAGCTCGTCCGTGTCGGCGCCGGTCACCGCGGCCCGGTGCTCCAGCGCCGTGCGGGTGGTGGCCAGTGAGAACGCGACGTCGGCGGGGTCGGCCGCGGTGCCGTCGGCCTCCGTGAAGGACAGCAGGCGCTCTGCCTGGGCCCGCAGGGCCGTCTCGCTCTTCGCCGACAGGACCCACGGCACGACGGGGGTGCGGGCCCGCAGCGGCACCTCGGCGGGTGCCCCGGGGGTGTCCTCGGCCGGTTCCTCCGTCTCGGGTTCCGTGGCCTGCTCGATGACGACGTGTGCGTTGGTGCCGCTGATGCCGAACGAGGAGATCCCGGCCCGGCGCGGGCGGTCGGTCCGCGGCCAGTCGGTGGCTTCGGTGAGCAGCCGCACCGTGTCGGCCGACCAGTCGACGTGCGGGGTCGGCTCGTCCACGTGCAGCGTCTGCGGCAGCACGCCGTGCTGCATCGCCATGACCATCTTGATGACACCGGCCACGCCCGCGGCGGCCTGCGCGTGGCCGATGTTCGACTTCAACGACCCGAGCAGCAGCGGCCGTTCGCGGTCCTGTCCGTAGGTGGCGATCAGGGCTTCCGCCTCGATCGGGTCGCCCAGTGTGGTGCCCGTACCGTGCGCCTCCACGGCGTCCACATCGGCCGTCGACAGCCCGGCGGAGGCGAGCGCCTGGAGGATGACCCTTTGCTGCGAAGGGCCGTTGGGTGCGGTCAGGCCGTTGGAGGCGCCGTCCTGGTTCACCGCGGTGCCGCGGACGACCGCCAGGACCTCGTGCCCGAGGCGGCGGGCGTCACGCAGGCGTTCCACGAGCAGCAGGCCGGCGCCCTCGGACCAGGTCGCCCCGTCCGCCGCCGCCGCGAACGCCTTGGACCGGCCGTCGGGGGCGAGCCCGCGCTGGCGGCTGAACTCCACGAAGGCGCTCGGGCCCGCCATGACCGTCACGCCGCCGGCGAGCGCCATCGAGCACTCGCCGCTGCGCAGCGCCTGCACGGCGAGGTGCAGGGCGACGAGTGAGGACGAGCAGGCCGTGTCGATGGTGACGGCGGGGCCTTCGAAGCCGAAGGTGTAGGCGATGCGTCCCGAGGCGACGCTGCCGGAGTTGCCCGTGCTGAGCAGCCCTTCGACGCCTTCCGGGAGGACGCCCGGGGTGAAGCCGTAGTCGTGGTACATCAGGCCGGCGAACACTCCGGTGCGGCTGCCCTTGAGCGAGGCGGGGTCGATGCCCGCGCGCTCGAAGACCTCCCAGGCGGTCTCCAGCAGCAGCCGCTGCTGCGGGTCCATCGCCAGCGCCTCGCGCGGCGAGATCCCGAAGAGCGCGGCGTCGAAGTCCGGTGCGTCGTGCAGGAATCCGCCCTGGCGCGTGTAGACCTTGCCGGGCCGCTCGGGGTCGGGGTCGTAGAGGGAGTCGACGTCCCAGCCGCGGTCCTCCGGGAACGCCGAGATCGCGTCGCCGCCCCCGGCCAGGAGCCGCCAGAGGTCCTCCGGGGAGTGCACGCCGCCGGGTAAGCGGCAGCTCATCCCCACGATGGCGATCGGTTCCTGGTCGCGGGACTCCAGCTCGCGCACGCGTCGCCGGGCCTGGCGCAGGTCGGTGGTGGCGCGCCGGAGGTAGTCCCGGAGCTTGTCTTCGTTCATCATCTGGTGTGCCCGCCCCTTTGTGGCCTGCGCAGTTCAGGAGGTGCCGAGTTCGTCGTCGAGCAGCTCGTACAGCTCCTCGTCGCTCGCCGAGCTGAGGTCGTCTTCGTCCTCGGCTCCGCCGGTGTCTCCCGGATCGGCCGGCTCGTTCCCGTTCCAGCGGGTGAGCAGCGCCTGGAGACGCATATTGATCTTGGTTCGGGTGGTGTTGTCCGCTGCGGCGGCGTCGAGGGCCGCGGCGAGGCGGTCGATCTCGTCGAAGACCGACACGGTCCCGCCCGTGCCGCCGGGGAGGTCCTTCAGCACCCGCTGGGCGAGGGCTTCGGGCGTCGGGTAGTCGAAGACCAGCGTGGCGGGGAGCCGCAGCCCGGTGGCCTTGTTCAGCCGGTTGCGCAGTTCCACGGCGGTCAGCGAGTCGAAGCCCAGGTCACCGAACGCCTGGTCGGGCTGTACGGCCTTGGCGGAACTGTGGCCGAGCACGGCGGCGACCTCGGACCGGATCAGGTCCAGCACGACGTCTTCGCGCTCGCTCTCGGGCAGGTCCGCGACCCGCTGCGCCAGCGGTACGGCGGCGGCGCGGTCCGTGCGGCGCGGCCGGCCGCCGACGAGCGAGGCGAGCAGCGGCGGCACCGGTGCGGCCGCGTTGCGCAGCGCGGCGATGTCGATCCGTGCCGCCACGACGACGGGTTCGTCGCGTGCGAGCGCGGCGTCGAGGAGTATCAGACCGTCCTCGTCGGACAGCGGCATCACGCCGCCGCGGGCGAGCCGGGTGCGGTCCGCTCCGCCGAGGTCCGCGGTCATGGTGCCGGTCCGCTGCCACAGGCCCCAGGGCAGCGACACCGCGGGGAGGCCCTGCGCGCGGCGGCGCCGGGCGAAAGCGTCCAGGAAGGCGTTGGCCGCTGCGTAGTTCGCCTGGCCGGGAGTGCCGAGCGTGCCGGCGAGCGAGGAGAAGACCACGAACGCCGACAGGTCGCCCGTCAGCTCGTGCAGGTTCATCACGGCGTCGGCCTTCGGGCGCAGCACCGCGTCCAGGCGCTCGGGGGTGAGCGAGCCGATCACGCCGTCGTCGAGGACACCGGCGGTGTGCACCACGGCGCTCACCGGCGTCCGGGCCAGCACCGCGGCGAGGGCGTCGCGGTCGGCGGCGTCGCAGGCGGCCCACGTCACCTCGGCGCCCGAGGCGGTCAGTTCCGCCTGGAGCTCCGTGGCGCCCTCGGCGTCCGCGCCGCGCCGGCTCATCAGCAGCAGGCTGCGTACGCCGTGCTCGGCGACCAGGTGCCGGGCGAGCAGTCCGCCCAGGGCGCCGGACGCGCCGGTCAGCAGTACCGTCCCCGCTCCGAAGTCCGGGGTGGCCTGCGGTGTTGCGGCGGTGGCTCTGGCGAGCCGGGGCAGCAGCAGCGCATCGCCGCGCAGGGCCGCCTGCGGCTCCGCGGAGGCGATGAGCCGGGGTACGACCGTGGTGGCGGCCTTCGCCGCGTCGGTGTCCGCGTCGGTGTCGAGGAGGACGATGCGGTCCGGGTTCTCCGACTGTGCCGAGCGGACCAGGCCCCACACGGCGGCCTGCACCGGGTCGTCGCCGGGGTCGGCCGCGCCGCGGGTCACCAGCACCAGGCGCCCGGCCCGGTCCTCGGCCAGCCACCACTGCACCAGCCCCAGCACCTCGGCGAGGACGTCCCGGACGCGTTCGGCGTCCGTGCCGGACCCGGTGGGGCACGGCACGACGACGGCGTCCGCGTCCGCGTCCGGGGCGGAGACGAGGGAGGCGATGTCGTCGTAGGCCCGTACGGTCGGGCCGGGTGCCTGGGGCGGTGCGGCGAGCGGCGTCCATTCCACGGTGAACAGGGAGTCCCGGGAGCTCGTGCGGAGCTGGTCCGTGGACACCGGGCGCAGCGTCAGGGACTCCACCGAGACGACGGGCCGGCCCGTGCCGTCGGCGGCCGTCAGCCGCACCGCGTCCCCGCCGGCCGAGGACAGCCGTACCCGCAGGGCGGCGGCACCGGTGGCGTGCACGGTGACGCGGGACCATGCGAAGGGCAGCAGCGGCCCGTCGGCTGCCGGTACGAGGCCGCCCGCGCCCAGCGCGTGCAGTGCGGAGTCGAGCAGCGCGGGGTGCACGCCGAAGGCGTCCGCGTCCGGGCCTGCGTCCCCGGGGACGGCCAGCTCGGCGTAGACGGCGTCGCTGCCGCGCCAGGCGGCGCGCAGCCCCTGGAACAGCGGTCCGTAGGTCAGGCCGAGGCCGGCCAGTCCGTCGTAGAAGCCGTCCAGGTCCACCGGCTCGGCGTCGGCCGGGGGCCAGCCGGCGAGGTCGGCGTCGGCCGGGGTCCCGCCCGTGGCGACGGCGCCGGTGGCGTTGCGTATCCAGGGGCCTTCTTCGGCCCGGGAGTGCACGGTCAGCGGCCGGCGGCCGGAGTCGTCCTGTGCGCCGACGAGGACCTGGAGCGCGACGCCGCCGCGCTCGGGGAGCACGAGCGGTGCTTCCAGGGTCAGTTCTTCGACCAGGTCGCAGCCGGCCTCGGCCGCGGCGTGGGCGGCCAGTTCCACGAAGGCCGTGCCGGGCAGCAGCACCGATCCGAGCACTGCGTGGTCGGCCAGCCAGGGCTGGGTCTGCAGCGACAGCAGCCCGGTCAGCAGGTGGCCGCCGGCATCGGGCAGTTCCACTGCCGCGCCCAGGAAGGGGTGGTCGGCGGAGTCCAGTCCTGCTGCCCGTACGTCGCCGGCCGCCGCGACGGCGTCCAGCCAGTACCGCTCGTGCTGGAAGGCGTACGTGGGGAGGTCGAGGGTGCGTGCCCCGGGCAGGACCGCGTCCCAGTCGACGGCGACGCCGTGCACGTGGGCCTGTGCCAGCGACAGCAGCAGCCGGCGCCGGCCGCCGTCGCCGCGGCGCACGGTCGGGACGGCCACGGCTTCGGCCTCGGCGGCCTCGATGGCGTCCTGGATGCCCGCCACCTGCACGGGGTGCGGGCTGACTTCGATGAACACGTCGTGCCCGTCGGTCAGGGCCGCGTGGATCGCGTCGTGGAACCGCACCGTCTGCCGCATGTTGCGGTACCAGTAGTCGGAGCCGAGCTCACCCGCGTCCAGCTTCCGGCCGGTGACGGTGGAGTAGAAGGGAACGGCGCCGGAGCGGGGGGTGACGCCGGCGAAGCCTTCCCTGGCCTGGGTTTCGACCCGTTCGATCTGCGGTGAGTGCGCGGCGTAGTCCACGGCGACCTTGCGGGACTGGATGCCCTGCTGCTCGCAGTGCGCCAGCAGTTCGTCCAGGGCGTCGGTGTCCCCGGAGACCACGACGGTTCCGGGTCCGTTCACGGCGCCGATGCCGAGCCGGCCGGCCCACTGGCCGATCAGTTCCTGTGCCTCGTCGTGCGGGAGCGTCACCGAGGCCATGCCGCCGCGGCCCTGCAGTTCGCGTACCGCCAGGCTGCGCTGTGCCACGATGCGCGCCGCGTCCTCCAGGGAGAGCGCTCCGGCGACCACTGCGGCGGAGACTTCGCCCTGGGAGTGTCCGACGACCGCCGAGGGTGTGACGCCGAAGGAGCGCCACACCTCGGCCAGTGCGACGGTCATGGCCCACAGCACGGGCTGGAGGACGTCGACCCGGTCCTGCTCCACGTCGGACTCGCCGCGCAGCACCTCGGTCAGCGACCAGTCCACGTGCGGTGACAGGGCGCCCTCGCAGGCGGTGATCCGTTCGCGGAAGACCGGTGAGGTCTCCAGCAGTTCGGTGGCCATGCCGGCCCACTGCGAGCCCTGGCCGGGGAAGACGAAGACGACTTTGCCGCTGGTCCGTGCGGTCCCGGTCACCACGTGGGGCGGCGTGGAGCCGTCGGCGACGGCGGCGAGCCCGTGCCGGAACTTCTCGGTGGTCTCCGCCACGACCACGGCGCGGTGTTCGAAGGCCGCCCGGGTGGTGGCCAGCGAGTAGGCCGTGTCGGCCGTCGGGGCCTGTCCGCCGGCTTCGTCCAGGAAGGACGTGAGGCGGGCGGCCTGGGCCCGCAGTGCCGCTTCGGTCCTGCCGGAGAGGATCCACGGCTGGTCCACCGGGCGGTCCTGCGCGGCGGGCTCGACCGTGGCTGCGGCTGCGGCTGCGGCGGGTGCCTGCTCGATGATGGTGTGCGCGTTGGTGCCGCTGACGCCGAAGGACGAGACCGCCGCGCGGCGGGGCCGGTCCGTCACCGGCCAGTCGACGGCTTCGGTCAGCAGGCGGACGTCGCCCGCTTCCCAGTCCACGTGCGGGGTCGGCTCGCCGACGTGCAGGGTCTGCGGGAGCACCCCGTTGCGCATGGCCATGACCATCTTGATCACACCGGCCACACCCGCGGCCGCCTGTGTGTGGCCGATGTTGGACTTCAGCGAACCGAGCCACAGCGGCCGGCCGTCGGGCCGCTCCTGGCCGTACGTGGCGATGAGCGCCTGGGCCTCGATCGGGTCACCCAGCTTCGTACCCGTGCCGTGCGCCTCCACCACGTCCACGTCGGCCGCCGAGAGGCCGGCGGAAGCCAGGGCCTGACGGATCACCCGCTGCTGCGACGGACCGTTCGGCGCCGTCAGACCGTTCGACGCACCGTCCTGATTCACGGCGGAGCCACGCACGACCGCCAGCACCTGATGACCGTTGCGCTGGGCATCGCTCAGCCGCTCCACCAGCAGGACTCCGACGCCTTCGCCCCAGCCGGTGCCGTCGGCGCCGGCCGCGAACGCCTTGCAGCGGCCGTCCGGCGACAGGCCGCGCTGGCGGCTGAACTCGACGAAGACCGTGGGGCCGGCCATGACCGTGACGCCGCCCGCGAGTGCCATCGTGCACTCGCCGTTGCGCAGCGACTGGATGGCCAGGTGCAGGGCGACCAGCGACGACGAGCAGGCCGTGTCGACGGTGACGGCCGGGCCCTCCAGGCCGAAGGTGTAGGACACCCGTCCGGAGGCGACGCTGCCCGACCCTCCGGTGGTGAGCAGGCCCTCGACGCCCTCGGGCAGCTCGCGCGGGCCCTGGCCGTAGTCGTGGTACATCAGGCCGGTGAAGACTCCGGTCCTGCTGCCGCGCACCGAGGCCGGGTCGATGCCCGCCCTCTCGAACGCCTCCCACGACGCCTCCAGCAGCAGTCGCTGCTGCGGATCCATCGCCAGCGCCTCGCGGGGGCTGATGCCGAAGAAACCGGCGTCGAAGTCCGCTGCCTCGTGCAGGAAGCCGCCCTGCGTGGTGTACGTGGTGCCGAGGTGGGCGGGGTCCGGGTCGTACAGCGACTCGACGTCCCAGCCGCGGTCGTCCGGGAACCGGGAGATGCCGTCCCGGCCGGATGCCACCAGCCGCCACAGGTCCTCCGGCGAGCGCACCCCGCCCGGCAGGCGGCAGCTCATGCCGACGATGGCGATCGGCTCGTCGGCGGTGGCCTCGGACGGCCGGGCCGTGGCCGGGCCCTCGGGGGTCCGGCCGAGCAGTTCGGCGCCGATGTGGCGGGCGAGGGCGGCGGGCGTCGGGTGGTCGAAGACCAGGGTCGCGGGCAGGCGCAGGCCGGTCCCGGTGGACAGCCGGTTGCGCAGCTCCACGGCCGTCAGCGAGTCGAAGCCCAGGTCCTGGAAGGCGTGCGCGGGCTGGACGGCCCGGACCGAGGAGTGCCCGAGGACGGCGGCGACCTCGGAGCGGACCAGTTCCAGGACGGCCTCGTCGCGCTCGTCCTGGGAGAGCCCTGCGAGGCGCGCGGCCAGTGAACCGGTGGCGGTGCGCTGGGCGGTGCCGCGCAGGGGGACGCGGACGAGTCCGCGCAGCGGCGCCGGGACGGTTGCGGCCTCCCGGTTCCGCAGGGCGGTGGTGTCGAGGCGGACCGGTACGAGCACGGCCTCGTCCGAGCGGAGCGCGACGTCGAAGAGCCGCAGGGCGTCGTCGGTGGAGAGCGGCAGCACGCCCGAGCGCGCCATCCTCGACCTGCCGGCCTCGTCGAGGCCGTCGGCCATGGCGCCTTCCTGCTCCCACAGCCCCCAGGCCAGCGAGACCGTGGGCAGGCCCCGGTCCCGGCGGTACCGGGCGAACGCGTCGAGGAAGGCGTTGGCCGCCGCGTAGTTGCCCTGGCCGGGGTTGCCGAAGGTGCCCGCGGCGGAGGAGAAGAGCACGAACGGCTTGTCGGCGGCGAGTTCGTGCAGGTTCAGTACGGCGTCGGCCTTGGGCTTGAGCACGGCGTCCAGGCGCTCCGGCGTCAGCGCGGCGATCACGCCGTCGTCCAGCACGCCGGCGGTGTGCACGACGGAGTCGACCGGTGTCGCAGCCAGCACCTCGGAGAGCGCCGTCCGGTCGGCCACGTCACAGGCGGCCCAGGTCACTTCCGCGCCGCACGCGGTGAGTTCGGCCTCCAGGGCGGCGGCGCCCGGGGCGTCCGCGCCGCGGCGGCTGACGAGCAGCAGCCTGCGCACGCCGTGTTCGGTCACCAGGTGCCGGGCGAGGGTTCCGCCGAGCGCGCCCGAGGCGCCGGTCAGCAGGACGGTGCCGAGGCCGGGGGCGGTGTCCTCCGTCCGCGGGGCGGCCGCCCGGGCCAGGCGCGGCACGCGGACCTCTCCGTCGCGCACGACGACGTGGGGCTCGCCGGAGTGCACGATGCCGGGCACGGATTCCAGCACGTCGGCCGGGCCGTCGGTTTCGAGGAGCACGATCCGGCCGGGGTTCTCCGCCTGGGCCGAGCGCACCAGACCGGCTGCGGCGGCGTGGGCGAGGTCGTCGCAGCGCGCCACGAGGACCAGGCTCGCCGCCCGTTCCCCGGCGAACCACCACTGGAGCAGCCGCAGCACCTCTGCGGTGACCTCGCGGACCCGCTCGGCTCCGCCGGTCCCTGCCGTGCCGTCGGGGCACGGGACGACGACCACGTCCGCCGGGGACGCCTGGCCGGTGCCGGCCAGCGAGGCGGTGTCGGGGACGTACTCGACCGTCGTCGCGTCCGCGTCGGAGGGCAGGGCCAGCGGCGTCCACTCCATCGTGAACATCGCGTCCTCGGAGCGCTTGCCGAGCTGCTGTGCCGAGACCGCGCGCAGCGTCAGCGCGTCCACGGACGCGACCGGCTCGCCGGCGGCGTCGGCCAGCAGCAGCGACACCGTGTCCGTGCCGGCCCGGGACAGCCGCACGCGCACGGTCGACGCGCCCGTGGCGCGCACGGACACACCGGACCAGGCGAAGGGCAGCAGCGGCCCGTCCGCTTCGCCCACCGGGGCACCGCCCGCGCCGATCGCGTGGAGGGAGGCGTCCAGCAGCGCCGGGTGCAGGAGGAAGGAGCCGACGTCCATGCCGTCGGGGAGGGTGACCTCGGCGAAGACGTCGTCGCCCGTGCGCCATGCACGGTGCAGGCCGCGGAATGCGGGACCGTAGGACAGGCCGAGGCCGGCCAGCCGGTCGTAGAAGCCGTCGAGGCCGACCGGCTCGGCGCCCGGCGGCGGCCACGCGGTCAGCGCCCGGGCGGCCGGGGCGCCCGCCCCGTCGGTGACGAAGCCGGTGGCGTGCCTGACCCAGGGCAGGTCGGTGTCGTCCTCGGGGCGCGCGTGCACGGTCAGCGGCCGGCGGCCGGAGCCGTCGTCCGCGCCGACCCACACCTGGACCGCGATGCCGCCCCGCTCGGGCACCACCAGGGGCGCTTCGAGGGTGAGGTCCTCCAGCAGTGCACATCCCGCTTCGTCGGCCGCGCGCACCGCCAGTTCGACGAACGCGGTGCCCGGCAGCAGCACGGTCCCGAGGACGGCGTGGTCGGCCAGCCAGGGGTGCGTGCGCAGCGACAGCCGCCCGGTCAGCAGCCGTTCGTCGCCACCGGCCAGGGCGACGGCGGCGCCCAGCAGCGGGTGGTCGGCCGAGCCGAGGCCGGCCGCGCGCACGTCGCCGGGCGTGGTCTGCGAGGCGTCGAGCCAGTACCGCTCGTACTGGAAGGCGTAGGTGGGCAGGTCCACGCGCCGGGCTCCGGGGAAGAAGGCGGCCCAGTCCGGGGAGACGCCGTGCGCGTGCAGTTCGGAGAGCGCGGCGACGAGCGCCGCCCGCTCCGGGCGGTCCGCCCGCAGGGCGGGAACGGTGAGCGCCCCGGCGTCGTCCAGACAGCCCTGGGCCAGCGCGCTCAGCACGCCGCCGGGGCCGATCTCCACGAACGTGGTCACGCCGTGCTCGTGCAACGTCCGGATGCCGTCGGCGAAGCGCACCGCTTCGCGGACGTGCCGGACCCAGTAGTCCGCGGTGTACTCCTCCACGACACGACCGGTGACGTTGGAGACGACGGGGAT
>NZ_BMVB01000043.1:0-21792 GCF_014650495.1 Streptomyces cinnamoneus
ACCACCGACCCCACACCGGCATCCACGGCCAAACACCCGCCAGCCGCGTCACCAACCTCACCGAACAACACACCTAGAGCGAGCCGACGACCTTCCGCGGCGCGATGCGCACGACCACGCGGGCGGCGTCCTCACCGGCGGCGGGGTTGAAGTCGGCGTAGTCCTTGCCCGTGTACTTCCGGGCCAGCTCGTCGATCAGCTCGGCGCCGCCCTCGGACGTGATCTCGGCCGTGCCCCGGACCTCGGCGTAGGAGTAGGGCGCGTTCGGCGGATTGATCATGACGGTCACCCGGGGGTCGCGGCGCAGGTTCTTCTCCTTGCGCCGCCCCACCGTCGTGGAGATCAGCAGGTCCCCGCCGTCACGCTTGATCCAGGTGACGGACAGCTGGGGGCTGCCGTCGGGCTGGACGGTCGCCACGGTGGCGAAGACGGGGTTGTCGTCGATGTACTTCTTCAGATCCTCGGACAGCTCGGTCGGCACTGTCGGTCCTTCCCTCGGCTGGCACGGCGCGCCCCCCTCGCACCGTACGCCGCCTACGCCGCGGGCGAGGGGAACACCAGGGCCGTGGCGACGGCCGCGAGGCCCTCGGCGCGGCCGGTGAGGCCGAGGCCGTCGGTGGTGGTGCCGGAGACCGACACGGGGGCGCCGACGGCGGCGGAGAGGGCCTTCTGGGCCTCCTCGCGGCGCTTGCCGATCTTCGGGCGGACGCCGATCACCTGGATGGCGACGTTGCCGATCTCGAAACCCGCGGCGCGGACGATCCGGGCCGCTTCGGCCAGGAGGGTGACTCCGGCGGCGCCGGACCACTCGGGCCGGTCGGTGCCGAAGTGCGCGCCGAGGTCGCCGACGCCGGCCGCGGAGAACAGGGCGTCACAGGCGGCGTGCGCGGCGACGTCGCCGTCGGAGTGGCCCGCGAGGCCGTGGCTCGCGCCCTCCCACAGCAGGCCGGCGCACCACAGCTCGCGGCCTTCCTCGAAGGCGTGCACGTCGGTGCCGATGCCGACGAGCGGCAGCACGGGGCGTGGGGACCGGTGCGGCTCAGAAACCATCGTTGGCCCTCCTCCGGGCGAGTACGGCCTCGGCCAGGACCAGGTCCAGCGGCCGGGTCACCTTGAACGCCTCCTCGTGGCCGGGGACGACCACGACCCGGACGCCGAGCCGTTCGACCATGCCGGCGTCGTCCGTGGCCCCCTCGCCCTCCAGGGCGACCTTCTCGTGGGCCTCGACGAGCGTGACGCGGTCGAAGCCCTGCGGGGTCTGGACGGCGCGCAGCAGGGCGCGCTCGGGGGTGGCGACGACGGGCTCCGGCTCGCCGGCGTGCTCGCCGGTGCGCGGCTCGACCTGCTTGACGGTGTCCGCCAGCGGCAGCGCCGGCACGACGGCGGGAGCGCCCTCGCGGACGGCCGCAGCGACGGCGTCGACGGTGTCGACGGGCACCAGCGGGCGGGCGGCGTCGTGGACGAGGACGGCGGTGACGTCGTCGGGGAGGGCCGCGAGACCCAGGCGCACGGACTCCTGGCGCGTCTCGCCGCCGGGGACGACGACCACCTCGGTGCGGGTGCTGTCGTGGTCCGCGAGCGGGTGGGCGTCGAGGAGGTTCCTGACCTCCGCGGCACCGTCGGCCGGGGCCACCACGACGACGAGCGAGACCGCGCGGGAGGCCGTCATGGCGCGGACCGCGTGGACGAGCATGGGCGTGCCGTTGAGGGTGCGCAAAGCCTTGGGGGCGCCCGGCCCGAGCCGTACGCCCCGGCCGGCCGCCGGAATGACGACGGCGGTGCGGGCAGGGGCTGCGGAGGCGTTTGCGGTGTCTCGATCGGACATTGCGTTCGCGTTCAGGTTTGCTTCCTCGGCCGAATTGGGTATGGCCTCAGCGTGCCGGGCACGATGCCCCGACCAGCCCCTTCCGTGACGACTGGCCGGGACGGCTGCCCGGGCCCGGCACGCCAAGTACGGCGATACGGACGTTGGAGCAGAGATGCCGCAGCGCCCGGCGGATGACTCGTTCGTCACCCCGCGGGCACCGCGGCACTTCTTTACGTCCGGTCTATACGTCCGGATCTCTACGTCCGGTGGTGTCCAGCGTCCAGCGTCCGGAGACGTCCGGTCAGCGGCTGAACGGCCGGCGCCTGTGCGTCAGGACGCGAGAACCTCGTCGAGCAGGGCCTCGGCCTTGTCCTCGTTGGTGTTCTCCGCGAGGGCGAGCTCGCTCACCAGGATCTGCCGCGCCTTGGCGAGCATGCGCTTCTCACCTGCGGAGAGACCGCGCTCACGCTCGCGCCGCCACAGGTCGCGAACGACCTCGGCAACCTTGATCACGTCACCGGACGCGAGCTTCTCGAGATTTGCCTTGTAGCGACGGGACCAGTTCGTCGGCTCCTCGGCATAGGGTGCGCGGAGCACCTCGAAGACCCGGTCCAGCCCGTCCTGGCCGACCACATCGCGAACACCGACGAACTCCGCATTGTCCGCCGGCACCCGAACCGTCAGGTCACCCTGGGCGACCTTCAGCACCAAGTAGGTCTTGTCCACGCCTTTGATCTGGCGAGTTTCGATGGCCTCGATCAGCGCGGCCCCGTGATGGGGATAGACCACGGTGTCGCCAACCTTGAACGTCATGTGACAGGTACCCCTTCCGTGGCTATCCAGTCTAACACGGGCAGAGCCTGTTCTGAATGGCGTTTCCGCAGGTCAGGGCATATCTCGGGGCTTGACAACAGCAACCGGAACGTGCTGCGGGAGCCTTCCGGAAGCGGGTATTCGCAGGTGGGAGCGGTTGTCCGGGCAAGGCGAAACGCCCACGTTACACGTGTCGGACAGGCCCCGCGAGCGGCCGAACGTCCCGTTTTGCCGGGGTCCGGTCGGCCGACTTCCGGTACTCCGTTCGGGGTCCGCCGCGCTTCCGGGGGCGTAATCCGGAATTGATCAAGTCGAACTTGATCAATTCCGGAACTCCTTCCCCACTACTTCCGCACGTCCCTCCGCATTCAAAACGGATAATCCGCCACGGCGGCCTCACGGGCGTTCGCGTTGCTTCCCGATCCGTTCCCCATCGCTTCCCCCGCCGGCGGGCGGGGGATATCCGGCCGCGCGGCCGTCGGAGGCGTGAGTTGACCATGGGGGCGGGTCGGGTGCGGCGGCCGCACGACGGCTCGGTAACCTAAGCCCGCTGACACAGACCCTTATCTCGTACGTACCCCTCCCCCGGGGTACCTCGTACCTCGTCCAAGGAGATGCCGCCGCCGTGAGCAGCAGCCTTCGACGCGGCGCTCTCGCCGCTTCCGCCCTCGTGCTCTCGATCGCCTCGCTCACCGCCTGCGCGGCGGGCAACAGCGCGCAGACGCTGGAGGTCAAGCCGGACAACGCCGCCACCTCGGTCGGCGACGTCAAGCTGCAGAACGTCAACGTCATCACGCAGCCGCAGCAGGACGCGACCGGCCCCGCGGTGATCACCGGCCAGATCTTCAACAACGGCCTCAAGGACCAGACGCTCCGCGCGATCAAGCTGCCGGGCAAGAACGTGACCGTGAAGCTCTCGCCGGCCAAGGGCAAGTCCGGCGACATCGTCGTGCCGGCCCACGGCTCCGTGCTGCTGGGCGGCAAGGACAACGCCTCCGCGGTGCTGCCCAACGGCCGCGAGGCCCTCAAGGACGGCGAGTCCCAGCCGCTGGTCTTCGACCTCAGCTCCACGGGCGAGGTGAAGATCTCCGCCTTCGTGGTGCCCGCGAAGAGCTACTTCAAGGAGTGGGGCCCCTCCGAGATGCCGTCGCAGGCCAAGCCGGGCGGCGCCAAGCCCGGCAAGCCGGGCACCAGCCCCTCCACGGCCCCCTCCGGCGCCCCCGAGGGCCAGCAGCCGGGCCAGCCGGGCGCGCAGAACGCCACGGGCCAGGCCGGCGCCCCCACCCCCGGTGCGGGCCAGCCGTCCACGCAGGGCGGCCAGCAGCAGCACGCGGGCCACTGAGCACGCGCGAGGGGCCCGGAAGCCAAAGCTTCCGGGCCCCTTCGCACATCCTCACGCCCCACGGGCCGGCCGACCCCGTGCGGGCCCGCGCTCACGCGCGGACGGACGGCCTCCCGACGGGTCCGGCGCCGCCGCCGGCCTACGGCTCGAACGTGTAGCCCGGGCCCCGCACCGTCACCAGGTACCGCGGCGCGCCCGGGTCCGGCTCGAACACCTCCCCCGACGCACCCCTCGCACCACTCGGCCCCTGCGGGCCTCCCGGGCTTCGGGCCGCTGCGCCGGACTCCGTCCGTCGTACCGACGGGCCCGGCGCCGCCGCCGGCCTACGGCTCGAACTTGTAGCCCAGACCCCGCACCGTCACCAGGTACCGCGGCGCGCCCGGGTCCGGCTCGATCTTGGCGCGCAGGCGCTTGACGTGGACGTCCAGGGTCTTGGTGTCGCCCACGTAGTCCGCGCCCCAGACGCGGTCGATCAGCTGCATGCGGGTGAGCACGCGTCCCGCGTTGCGCAGCAGCATCTCCAGGAGGTCGAACTCCTTCAGCGGCAGGTCCACCTTGGCGCCCGAGACCGTGACGACGTGCCGGTCGACGTCCATGCGGACCGGGCCGGCCTCCAGCGCGGCCGGGGCGACCTCCTCCGGCTCGCCGCGGCGGCGCAGCACGGCCCGGATGCGGGCCACGAGCTCGCGGGAGGAGAAGGGCTTGGTGACGTAGTCGTCGGCCCCTATCTCCAGCCCGACGACCTTGTCGATCTCGCTGTCTTTGGCGGTCACCATGATCACGGGAACGTTGGAGCGCCCGCGCAGCTGCCGGCAGACCTCCGTGCCCGGCAGGCCCGGCAGCATCAGGTCCAGCAGGACCAGGTCGGCGCCGTTGCGTTCGAACTCGTCCAGCCCGTCCGGCCCGGTGGTCGCGATGGCGACCTCGAAGCCTTCCTTGCGGAGCATGTAGGACAACGCGTCGCTGAAGGATTCTTCGTCCTCGACGACGAGCACTCGGGTCACGGGATGACCTCCGGTCGGGTCTGTTGGGTACACGCGGTGGGGACAGGGGCGGCGGTCTCGTCCACGGCGACGGGCGTCGGGGCGGCGAGCATCGGGTCGGCGAGCTTCAGGAGAGGGCCTGCCGGGTGGGGCGGGCAGGACGGGCGGGGGGTTCGTCGTCGAACGGTGCGTCCTCCGCGTCGGTGGCCTCGTCCGGCCCGAGCAGGGGGTGGTTGTGGTCGCGGGCGTCCCGGTCGCGGTCGCGCACGACGCCGGCCTCGGGCAGGCGCAGCGTGAAGGTCGAGCCCTGGCCCTCGGCGCTCCAGACGCTGACCTCGCCGCCGTGGGAGGCGACGACGTGCTTGACGATGGACAGGCCGAGGCCCGTGCCGCCGGTGGCCCGGGAGCGGGCCGGGTCGACGCGGTAGAAGCGCTCGAAGACGCGCTCGCGGTCCTTCTCGGAGATGCCGATGCCCTGGTCGGTGACGGCGATCTCGATCAGGTCGCCGCCGGGTGCGGAGACGCGGCGGGCCGCGATGCCGACGCGCGTCCGGGCGGGGCTGTAGTTGACGGCGTTCTCGACGAGGTTGCCGAGGGCGGCCGCGAGCTGGCCCCGGTTGCCCCAGACGCGCAGGTCGACGGTGCTTCCGTCGGGCAGGCGCCGGGTGGTGCCGCCGGCGGCCATGGTGATCTGCTTGGTGCCGGCCTGGTGGCGGCAGCGGTCGACGGCCTCGGCGACGAGCTCGTCCACCCGGACCGGCTCGGCGTCCTCCAGCGGGTCGTCGTTCTGCACCCGGGAGAGGTCGATGAGCTCCTGGACCAGGTTGGTCAGCCGGGTGGCCTCGACCTGCATCCGGCCGGCGAAGCGGGTGACCGCCTCGGGGTCGTCCGAGGCGTCCATGACGGCCTCGGAGAGCAGGGAGAGGGCGCCGACCGGCGTCTTGAGCTCGTGGCTGACGTTGGCGACGAAGTCGCGGCGGACGGCCTCGATGCGGCGGGCCTCGGTGAGGTCCTCCACCAGCAGCAGCACGAGCCGGGAGCCGAGCGGGGCGACCCGGGCCGAGACGGCGAGGGCGTCGCCGCGGCCGGTGCCGCGCCGCGGCAGGTCGAGCTCGACCTGCCGTATCTCGCCGTCGCGGCGGGTGTCGCGGGCCATCTGCAGCATCGGCTCGACGGCGAGCTTGCCGCCCCGCACCAGCCCGAGGGCGTACGCGGCGGAGCTGGCCTTGACGACGGCGTCGGCCTCGTCGAGCACGACGGCGGAGGAGCGCAGCACGGAGAGGACGGTGTCGACGCCGGGCGGCAGCACGGCGTCGGTGTGCAGGGAGCTGCGCGTGGGCCGGGCCTGGTCGCGCTCGCTCCAGCGGAACGCCAGCATGGCGATCACGCCGGTGCACACTCCGGCGATCGCTGCAGCTGCGGCGACGGCCGCGTCCACGTTCATGAGTCCAGGTTATGCGGGTGCACCGACACGGCCACAGCCAAATGGGGGCCGTCTCGAACACACGTTGCCGAGAGTTCACCTTGGCGTCGGGGGTGGTTCACTCCGGCGGTCGACGGCCGTCGCGTTCCGGCCGGAACGTGGCAGGGTGAGCGGGCGGAGACCCCCCGGCCACCGGTAGTACTCAAGGCGAGAGAAGGTCAGGCAATGCGGGACGCGTACCACGAGGAGCTGGATTCCATCGGCGAGGGCCTCGTCGAGATGGCCCGGCTCGTCGGCTCCGCGATCGGGCGCGCCACCACGGCGATCCTGGACGCGGACCTCAAGCTGGCGGAGTCCGTGATCGCGGCGGACACCAAGGTCGACGACCTCCAGCGGGACCTGGAGGCGCGGGCGATCGCCCTGCTGGCCCGTCAGCAGCCGGTCGCCACCGACCTGCGGATCGTCGTCACGTCGCTGCGCATGAGCGCGGACCTGGAGCGCTCGGGCGACCTCGCCCAGCACGTGGCCAAGCTGGCCCGGCTGCGCTTCCCGGAGACGGCGGTGCCGCGCGACCTGCACGCCACGATCCTGGAGATGGGCCAGCTGGCGCAGCGCCTGATGGCCAAGGCCGCCGAGGTGATCATCACCAAGGACGTGGACCTCGCGCTGCAGCTGGAGCACGACGACGACGCGATGGACCTGCTGCACCGCGCCCTGTTCCAGCACCTGATGGACGACCGCTGGCAGCACGGCATCGAGACGGCCGTCGACGTGACGCTGCTGGGCCGGTACTACGAGCGCTTCGCCGACCACGCGGTCTCGGTGGCCAAGCGCGTGGTCTACCTGGTCACCGGCGAGCACGCGGACGAGCTGAACCAGTCGGAGGCGCGCCAGGGAGGCGCGACGGAGGCTCCGTAGCGCTTTCCGGCCACGCCGCCCCGACCGAATGCTTCCGTGCGCCCCGTGTGCCCGCACACGCGTGCGTCAGGGGCATTGACGGCCGCTTCGGGCAGTCCTTGACTGGGTGGAGGCAGACACCCCTTCGAGGAGGAGACCGAATGAGCGGCTGTCAGTGTGGTCCCGGATGCTCGTGCGGCTGCCAGAACGGCGGCTCCTGCCAGTGCGGCGGCAGCTGCAGCTGACATCAGGCACGTCACTCACACTCACGGATAGGGCCCCCGTCCGGCGGACGGGGGCCCTTCTTCCTGCGCGCGCGGGCGCGCGGGGGGGGGTTACTTCTTCTTGCCCTGGTTCTTCACGGCCTCGATGGCGGCCTTGGCGGCCTCCGGGTCGAGGTACGTGCCGCCGGGGACGACCGGGCGGAAGTCGGCGTCGAGCTCGTAGGCGAGCGGGATGCCGGTGGGGATGTTCAGGCCCGCGATGTCGGCGTCGGAGATGCCGTCGAGGTGCTTGACCAGGGCGCGCAGCGAGTTGCCGTGGGCGGCGACCAGGACCGTGCGGCCGGCCAGCAGGTCCGGGACGATGCCGTCGTACCAGTACGGCAGCATGCGGACGACGACGTCCTTGAGGCACTCGGTGCGCGGGCGCAGCTCGCTCGGGATGGAGGCGTAGCGCGGGTCGTCGCTCTGCGAGAACTCGGTGCCGTCCTGGAGCGCCGGCGGCGGGGTGTCGTACGAGCGGCGCCAGAGCATGAACTGCTCCTCGCCGAACTCGGCCAGCGTCTGGGCCTTGTCCTTGCCCTGGAGGGCGCCGTAGTGGCGCTCGTTCAGGCGCCAGGAGCGGTGGACGGGGATCCAGTGGCGGTCGGCGGCCTCCAGCGCGAGCTGCGCGGTGCGGATGGCGCGCTTCTGGAGGGACGTGTGGACCACGTCCGGGAGCAGGCCGGCGTCCTTGAGGAGCTCACCGCCCCGGACAGCCTCCTTCTCGCCCTTCTCGTTGAGGTTGACGTCCACCCAGCCGGTGAACAGGTTCTTCGCGTTCCACTCGCTCTCGCCGTGGCGGAGGAGGATCAGCTTGTACGGTGCGTCGGCCATGCCCATGAGCGTAATCGACCGTCCGAGCGGCTCGCGCCCGGGACGTTTGACGGCAACCGTCAATTCATTGGCATGCACAAGATCACCCGGGTAAGTTGCGAAGCAACGATTCGGTACTTACACACGGGGGCTGCGGCATGTCCATTGCCGGCATAGGAAGGGCCGCGAGACAGAGCGTCTCGGGGCTGCCACGGGAGTTCTGGTGGCTGTGGACGTCGACCCTGATCAACCGGATGGGCTCGTTCGTCGCCACGTTCCTGGCCCTCTACCTCACCCTCGACCGCGGCTACTCGGCCTCGTTCGCCGGCGTCGTCGCGGCCCTGCACGGGCTCGGTGGAGTGGTCTCCTCCCTCGGCGCCGGCGTCATGGCCGACCGGCTCGGGCGGCGGCCCACCCTGCTCATCGCCCAGGTCTCGACGGCCTTCTCGGTGGCGCTCCTCGGCTTCATGCAGCAGCCCGTGACCATCGCCGCCGTCGCGTTCGTCGCGGGCATGGCCGCCAACGCCTCGCGGCCGGCCGTGCAGGCGATGATGGCCGACATCGTCCCCGCCGGGGACCGCGTCCGCGCCTTCTCCCTCAACTACTGGGCGATCAACGTCGGCTTCGCCTTCTCCTCACTGGTCGCCGGCCTGATCGCCGAGCACAGCTACCTGATCGGCTTCCTCGGCGAGGGCGTACTGACCCTCGTCTGCGCGGTCCTGGTCTTCCTCAAGCTGCCCGAGTCGCGTCCCGAGCCGGTGGCCGGGGCCGGGGCGGAGGCGACGGCGGAGTCCGCCGTCAGCATGGGGACCGTGCTGCGCGACCGGCGCTACATGGGCGTCGTCGGGCTGTCCTTCCTGATGGCCTTCATCTTCATGCAGCACACGGTCGCCCTGCCGGTGGCCATGGGCGCCGACGGCTTCTCGCCGGGCGAGTACGGCACCGTCATCGCCGTCAACGGTGTGCTGATCGTGGCCGTGCAGATCCCCGTCACCCGCCTCATCGAGCACCGCGACCCGCGCTGGCTGCTGACGATCTCGGCGCTCCTCACGGGCTACGGCTTCGGGCTCACCGCGTTCGCCGGGTCGATCGGGGTGTACATGCTGACCGTCGTCGTCTGGACGCTGGCCGAAATCATCAACTCCCCCACCCAGATGGGGCTGATCGTGCGCCTGTCCCCGGCCCAGGGGCGCGGTCGCTACCAGGGCATGTACACGATGTCGTGGTCGGTGGCGGCCCTGACGGCCCCGCTGGTCGGCGGAACGGTGATCGACCACTGGGGTGCGGACGCGCTGTGGGGGATCTGCGCGGTGGTCGGAACGGTCGCGGCGGCCGGGTACTGGTTCCTGATGCGGAGCCTGCCGGAGGAGAGCCCGGCCGCGGATCCGGCGGACGGTGCGCAGACGGCGGCCCCCAAGGCGGCCGGTGCGGATGCGGCGGCCACGGGCACGACGGCCGCCGTGCCGGGGAGGCCGGAGGCCGAGCCCGCCTCGGCGTGACGCCACCGGCGGCCCGCCCGGCGGCGGGCTCCGTCGCCGGGCCCCGTCGCCTCAGTCGTCGAGCGGGCCCGCGATCTCGTCACGACGCGTCAGCCGCTCGAACGCTTCGAGGTTGCGCGTCGACTCGCCGCGCGCCGTGCGCCACGCGTACTCCTTGCGGATGGCGGTCGCGAAGCCCATCTCCAGCAGGGTGTTGAAGCTGCCGTCCGCGTGTTCGAGGACCGTGCCCAGGATCCGGTCGATCTCGTCGACGGTCACCGCCGCCAGCGGCAGCCGCCCCACCAGGTAGATGTCGCCGAGCCGGTCGACCGCGTAGGCCACGCCGTAGAGCCTGGTGTTGCGCTCCAGCAGCCAGCGGTGCACTCCCTCGTGGTTCTCGTCGGGGCGCCGCACGACGAAGGCGTTGACGGAGAGGGAGTGGTTGCCGACGACCAGCGAGACGGTCGTCGAGAGCTTGCGCGTGCCGGGGAGCTTCACGACGTACGTGCCGTCGGACGTACTCTCCCAGTCCAGGCCCGCCTCGCCGAGGGCCTGCTCGATCGTGGTCTTCGCGTCAGACATGAGCCGAGCGTAGGCGACGGCGCCGCTCGGCGATCGCCGCGGTGTACACCTCGGCCGTGGCGGCGGCCGCCGCGCCCCAGCCGAAGGACTGGGCGTGCCGGGCGGCGGCGTCGCCCATCCGGTCCACCAGCCGCGGATCGGCCGCGAAGCGGCCCAGCGCGTCGGCGTAGTCGGCGGGGTCGTGGCCCGGTATGAGGAAGCCGCTGACCTCGTCGCGCACGGCCACCGGCAGGCCGCCGACCGACGCCGCGACCACCGGGGTGCCGCACGCCTGGGCCTCGATGGCCACCAGGCCGAAGGACTCGCTGTGCGAGGGCATCACCAGCACCGACGCCGCGCGGTACCAGTCGGCGAGCCGGTCCTGGCCGACCGGCGGCCGGAAGCGGACGACGTCGGCGATGCCCAGGCGGGCGGCCAGCTTCTGCAAACCCTCGGGCTTGGTCATGCCGCTGCCGCTGGGGCCGCCGACCACCGGCACCACGATGCGCGAGCGCAGCGCCGGCTGCCGGTCGAGGAGCTCGGCGACCGCGCGCAGCAGCACGTCGGGGGCCTTGAGGGGCTGGATGCGGCCGGCGAAGAGCGGGACGAGGGCGTCGGCGGGCAGGCCCAGCCGCTCGCGGGCCGCCGCCCGCCCGTCGGCGGGGCGGAAGCGGTCGAGGTTCACACCCGGGTGCACGACGGCGACCTTGGCGGGGTCGGCCTCGTAGTGGTGGACGAGTTCCTGTGCCTCGCCGTCGGTGTTGGCGATGAGCCGGTCGGCGGCGCGGACGATCTGCGTCTCGCCGATCACGCGGGCGGCGGGCTCGGGGGTGTCGCCCGCGGCGAGGGCGGCGTTCTTGACCTTGGCCATGGTGTGCATGGCGTGGACGAGCGGCACTCCCCAGCGCTCGGCGGCGAGCCAGCCGACGTGGCCGGAGAGCCAGTAGTGGGAGTGGACGAGGTCGTAGTGGCCGGGGCGGTGGCCGGCCCACGCCTGCATCACGCCGTGCGTGAAGGCGCACAGCTGCGCGGGCAGCTCCTCCTTGGCCAGGCCCTCGTACGGGCCGGCGTCGATGTGCCGGACGAGCACGCCCGGGGCCAGCTCGACGGTGGGCGGGAGGGCGCCGGTGGTGGCGCGGGTGAAGATCTCGACCTCGATGTCGATGGCGGCCAGGCGCTTGGCGAGCTCGACGATGTACACGTTCATGCCACCCGCGTCGCCCGTGCCGGGCTGGTGCAGGGGCGAGGTGTGAACGCTCAGCATGGCCACGCGGCGGGGGCGGCGGCCGCCGCCGAGGCGCCGCAGCTGAGGTTTGGGGAACGTGCCGAGCGTCCGGCCGCGGCGGGCGCCGAGCCTGGAAGCGTACTGGCTCACCGTCTGTCCTCCGTCCACCACCGAGGGTCCTCCCCTGGGGGCGCTCACCACCTGTCAACCAGTGTGAACAACGCGGAGGCGAGCTCCCCTTCCCACTTTGCCAAACAGTGACCCAGCCCTCTTCTCCGGCCTTACCGCCTGGTCAGCGCGGCCCCGACGGCGAGCTGCGCGCCGGCCGTGACCAGGAGCGCGGTCATGGGCGCGGCCCAGCCGCCGGTGGCGCCGTGCAGGAGGCCGACGGCCAGGGGGCCGAGCGCGGCCAGGAGGTAGCCGGCCGACTGCGCCAGCGTGGACAGGGCGGTGGTCTCCGCCCCCTTGGTCGAGGCCAGCATCACGAACGACATGGGGATGCCCACGGCCTGGGTGAGCGCGAGCACGGCGCCCGCGCCGGACTCCGACATGCCCTGGCCGGACAGGAGCGAGGGCAGCCAGCCGACGACGGCGTAGGCGTTGAGGGCCTGGAGCCCGAAGTAGGCGGTGACCAGTACGCCCGTCCGGGTGCGGGCCACGGACCGCAGCGGGATCCGCTCGGCGGGCCCGGGGGCGCCGGGGCGCGAGGGGGCACGTACGCCCGCCCACACCGCCGTCGCCACGAGCGCGGGCAGGGCCCAGACGGCGAGCCCGAGCGAGGGCGAGCCCACCGCGTCGGCCACCGGAACCGCCACGGCGGAGGTCAGGGCCGCACCCAGGGCCAGGGCGGTGGTGTAGAGGCCGGTGAGCAGGCCGGTGCGGTGGGGGAAGTGGGTCCGTACGAGCGTGGGCAGCAGGACGTTGCACAGGGCGAGCCCGGACATGCCGAGCACCGTGCCGGCGAGCAGCGCCCCCGTGTGCGGCACGGCCCGCACGGCGAGCCCGGCGGTCAGCGCGAGGAGCGCCAGCAGGACGGTCCGTTCGGCGCCGAACCGCCGCGCGAGGGCTCCCGTGCCGGCGCCGGCGGCGGCGAAGCAGAGGGTGGGCAGGGCGGTCAGCAGCGCGGCGCCGGTGGCCGAGAGGCCGGGCGAGACGCGCAGGGCGTCGAGCAGGGCCGAGGCGCTGCTGATGCCCAGGCGCAGGTTGAGGGCGATGAGGACCACGGCGAACGCGGTGAGCAGGCCCGCCCTGGTGCGGGCGGGCCTGCTCACCGGGGCGGTCGCGTGCATCGTCGCGGCAGCAGTCGCGGCAGTGTCGGTCATGGCATCAAACGTAAGACGTCTGACGTTTGATGTCCATGCCGATCGGGCGGGTACGGTGTCGGCATGACTCTGGAACCGGTGCGCCGTCCCGCGCTGTCCGACGAGGTCATCGACCGGATCCGGGCCCGTATCGCCTCCGGCGAGTGGCCCGTGGGCACCCGCATCCCGCCCGAGCCGGAGCTGATGCGCCAGCTGGGCGTGGCGCGCGGCACGCTGCGCGAGGCGGTGCGCGCGCTCGCCCACACCGGCCTCCTGGAGGTGCGGCGCGGCGACGGCACCTACGTCCACGCGACCAGCGAGCTGTCCGGCGCGGTGAGCCGCCTCTACGGCGGCAGCGGCCTCGGCCAGCTGCTCGAGGTGCGCGAGGCGCTGGACGCGCAGGCCGCGCGCCTGGCCGCGGTGCGGGCCGACGACGCGGCGCTCGACGCGCTCGCGGCGTGCCTGGAGCGGCGGGCGGCGGCCTGGCGGGCCGGGGACTTCGAGGCGTGGGTCGCCGCCGACTGGGACTTCCACGCCGGCGTCGCCGACGCCTCCGGCAACCCCCTGCTGGCCGAGCTCTACCGCGACCTCGCTGGCCCCCTGCGCTCGGCCATGGCCGGCACCTGGTCGACGCCCGGCTTCCAGGGCGCGGACCCGGTGGGCCACGAGACGCTGCTGGCCGCCCTGCGCGAGCGCGACCCGGCGGAGGCCGGCCGGCAGGCGGGCGCCAACGTCGCCGACACGCGGGAGTGGGACGCCCGCGGGCGGGCTTAGGCCGTGTCCGCAAAGTCCCGCCTGGCCCGCGACGCCTGGCACGCACGCTCGCTGCGTTGTCGGGGTCGCCCGAGTACGCCCAGCACGAGGACGACCCTCCGCCTTGCGATCGCACGCACCAGACGCCGCGGGCCACGCCCTTCGGGCGTACGGCGCTACTTTGCGGACACGGCCTAGGCTCTATGCCCATGGCCGCCCGTACCGCCCCGCAGCACCGCCCGATCGGTTCGGCGACGCGCGGCACCACCAATCCGAACCGGCTGCGCCGCATGGACCGCTGGATCGCCGCCACCCACGCGGGCGCGCTGCGGCGCAGCGCGGACCCGGTCGCCGTGGACCTCGGCTACGGCGCCGCACCCTGGACGGCCGTCGAGCTGCTGCAGCGGCTGCGGACGGTGCGGGGTGACGCGCAGGTCGTGGGCATCGAGATCGACCCGGCCCGGGTCGCGGCGGCGAAGCCGTACGAGCGCGACGGGCTGTCCTTCGCGCACGGCGGCTTCGAGGTCCCACTGCCCGGCGGCCGGCGACCGCTGCTGATCCGGGCCGCGAACGTGCTGCGCCAGTACGACGAGGGCCAGGTCGAGGAGGTCTGGGCCCGGCTGTGCGGGCGGCTGGCGCCGGACGGGCTGCTCGTGGAGGGCACCTGCGACGAGATCGGGCGGCGCCACGTGTGGGTGACGCTGGGGCCCGAAGGGCCGCGCACGATCACCTTCGCGGCGCGGCTGGGTTCGCTGGGCGCCCCGTCGGACCTTGCGGAGCGCCTGCCGAAGGCGCTCATCCACCGGAACGTGCCGGGCGAGGCGGTGCACGCCTTCCTGCGGGACTTCGACCGGGCCTGGGCGGCGGCCGCGCCCTACGGGGCGCTGAGCGCACGGCAGCGGTGGATCCGCACCGTGGCGTCCCTGCGCACCGACTGGCCGGTCGTCGACGGCCCGGCCCGCTGGCGCCAGGGCGAGCTGACCCTGGCCTGGCCGGCCCTGGCCCCGCGGGACTGAGGGGGCCGGGCGCACGAGCGCGGACGCCGCGCCCCCGGGCGACGGGTGCCGCGCACAGCAGAGCGCGCCGCTCAGCCACCGCGCCGCTCAGTAGATCGTGTCGTCCCAGGTCAGCAGCAGGGCGTCCAGCAAGGGGCGGTCGCGGTCGTGGGTCACCCACGAGCGGGCTTCCGTCGGGGGCAGCCACAGGAGGCGGTCCACCTCGCGGCTCGGGCGGAACGAGCCGCCCAGGGCCCGGGCGGCCCAGTAGCGCACTTCCTTCAGCCGGCCGTCGGTCAGGTAGCGGGACGTCGGCAGGACCGCGCCCAGCACGCAGCGCATCCCCGTCTCCTCCAGCACCTCGCGGACGGCGCACGCCTCTGCGTCCTCGCCGGGCTTGAGCTTGCCCTTCGGCCAGGACCAATCGTCGTATTTCGGCCGGTGCACCAGCGCGACCTCGATCTCCGGGCCCTGCCCGCACCGGCGCCACAGCAGGCACCCCGCAGCCCGCACCGTCCCGCCGCCACCACCGCCGCCGTCGCTCACAGACCCGCCCCCGCCAGCCGCTGCCAGATCCGGCCGAAGGCGTAGCGCGCCGCCTCCACCTCGTGCCGCTGGTCGGCGTGGAGCACCCCGAGGGCGTAGGCCGTGGCGGGGGCGATGCGCGGGGTCCGGGCGGCGGCGGCCGCGGCGGCCGCGGCCTCGGCCGCCTCGCGGTGGCGGTCGAGGGCCTGGCCCGCGCCCAGCAGCCGGACCGACAGCGAGGGCTCCGCCTCGGCCTGCTGGTGCTCGTCGAGCACTTCCTGCGCGTACCGGCGCAGCCGCACCAGCCGGCGCACCTGGTGCCAGGGCGCGTCCTGCCGCCCCTCCGCCGGCGGCGCGTCGGCGGCCGGCGTCGCGGCGAGGCCGTGGATCAGCGCCTCCGCGTTGTACGGCAGGCCGGCCACCGACAGCGGCAGTGCCTCCACCGCGTCGGTCATCCGCCGGTGGGCCTGTTCCGCCAGGCAGGGCAGCGCCTCGCGGGCGAGGGCCTCGTGCGCGCCCGCGTCCAGCGGCACCTCGGAGGCCAGCACGGCGACCGCGTCCGCCACCGCGTGGAAGCGCGCGGAGCCCAGGGCCTGCAGGGCCGCCGAGTGCGCCCGCGTACGGGCGAGGGTCAGCTGCCGGTCGAGCAGGGCAGCGGCCCGGGCCGCCCCGACGGTCGGCCCGCTCCCGGCGCCCCGGACGGACGCGGGCGGCGCGTCCGTACCGTCCCCGCCGGAGAGCCGGTGCAGCGCTCCCCGCAGCCGGGCCAGCCGCGCCGCGTACGCATACTCGCGCCCCAGCAGCTCCGTGAGCCACACCAGTTCACCGCGTAGCGGGTCCGTGCCGGCGGGGTCCGTCAGCGGCCGGTACACGTGCAGGGTGCCGGCGATGCGACGCGCGGAGCGCCGCAGCTGCCGGACCGCCTCGCCCGCGTCCTCCGCGTCGGAGCCGCTCTCCGCGTGCAGCCGCAGGCTGCGCAGGAACTCGGTGGCCTGCGCCTGCAGATAGCCCGCGAGCACCGTCCCGGCCGTGGCCGTGTCCCGGTCCGCGGGCACCCCCGCCACACCTGTCACGCCCGTCATGCCCGTCATGCCCGTCATGCCGGCCGCCTCTGCGGCACCCCCGGCCAGGTCGTACCGATTCGTCGTCATCATGTCCTGCCCCCCGGGAACGGTGACCGTGACCGGCGGTTCATGCCGTAGCCGTGCCACGCCGGCGCCTCCGGGCGTCGATGAGCATTTCCTGCACGTTGCGCAGCGGCCGTCCGTCGGCGTCGGTCGCCCGCCGGGTCCAGTTGCCGTCCGGGCCGAGGTGCCAGGACGCGGTGTGGTCGGAGACGCCGAGCTCCAGCAGCCGGCTGAGCGAGGCCCGGTGGGCGGGGTCGGTGACCCGCACCAGCGCCTCGATGCGCCGGTCGAGGTTGCGGTGCATCATGTCGGCGCTGCCCAGCCAGACTTCGGGCTCGCCGCCGTTCCCGAACGCGAAGACGCGTGAGTGCTCCAGGAAGCGGCCCAGGACGCTGCGCACGCGGATGTTCTCCGACAGCCCCACCACGCCCGGGCGCAGCGCGCAGATGCCGCGCACCCAGATGTCGACCGGCACCCCGGCCCGGGCCGCGCGGTAGAGGGCGTCGATGACGGCCTCGTCGACCATGGAGTTGACCTTGATGCGGATGGAGGCGGGCCGTCCGGCCCGCTGGTGGGCGGTCTCCTTGGCGATGCGGGAGATCAGCCCGTCGCGCAGGGATCTGGGGGCGACCAGCAGCCGGCGGTAGGTCTCGCGCCGGGAGTAGCCGGACAGCCGGTTGAAGAGGTCGGACAGGTCGGCGCCCACCTGCGGGTCGGCGGTCAGCAGCCCGAAGTCCTCGTACAGGCGGGCGGTCTTGGGGTGGTAGTTGCCGGTGCCCACGTGTGCGTAGCGGCGCAGCGTCTCACCCTCCTGGCGGACGACCAGCGACAGCTTGCAGTGCGTCTTGAGGCCCACGAGCCCGTAGACGACGTGGCAGCCGGCCTCCTCCAGCTTCCGGGCCCATTTGATGTTGGCCTGCTCGTCGAAGCGCGCCTTGATCTCGACGAGGACGAGGACCTGCTTGCCGGACTCGGCGGCGTCTATGAGGGCGTCGACGATCGGGGAGTCGCCGGACGTGCGGTAGAGCGTCTGCTTGATGGCCAGGACGTCCGGGTCGGCGGCGGCCTGTTCCAGGAACGCCTGGACGGAGGTGGAGAAGGAGTCGTACGGGTGGTGCAGCAGCACGTCCCGCTCGCGCAGCGCGGCGAAGATGTCGGGCGGCGAGGAGGACTCGACCTCGGCGAGGTCCCGGTGCGTGCCGGCCACGAACTTGGGGTACTTCAGCTCGGGCCGGTCGAGGGAGGAGAGGGCGAAGAGCGCGGTGAGGTCGAGCGGGCCGGGCAGCGGGTAGACCTCGGCGTCGGAGATCTTCAGCTCGCGGACGAGCAGGTCGAGCACGTAGGGGTCGATGGTCTCCTCGACCTCCAGCCGCACGGGCGGCCCGAAGCGGCGCCGCATGAGCTCCTTCTCCAGGGCCTGGAGGAGGTTCTCGGCGTCGTCCTCCTCGACCTCCAGGTCCTCGTTGCGGGTCACGCGGAACATGTGGTGCGCGAGCACCTCCATGCCGGGGAAGAGCTCCTCCAGGTGGGCCGCTATGACGTCCTCCAGCGGCACGTACCGCTGCGGTGACGCCTCCAGGAAGCGCGGCAGCAGCGGGGGGACCTTCACGCGCGCGAAGTGGTCGTGGCCACTGACGGGGTTGCGCACCACCACGGCGAGGTTGAGCGAGAGCCCCGAGATGTACGGGAACGGGTGGGCGGGGTCGACGGCGAGCGGCGTGAGGACGGGGAAGATCTGCTGCCGGAAGAGGGTGAAGAGCCGTCCCTGCTCCTTGGGGGTCAGCTCGGCCCAGCGGATCAGATGGATGCCCTCGTCGGCCAGCTCCGGGGCGACGTCCTGCTGGTAGCAGGCCGCGTGCCGGGCCATGAGCTCGCGCGAGCGGGTCCAGATCAGCTCCAGCACCTCGCGGGGCTGCAGCCCGGAGGCCGAGCGGGTGGCGACGCCGGTGGCGATGCGGCGCTTCAGGCCGGCGACGCGCACCATGAAGAACTCGTCGAGGTTGCTGGCGAAGATCGCCAGGAAGCCGGCCCGTTCCAGGAGCGGGGTGGACGGGTCCTCGGCCAGCTCCAGCACCCGCTCGTTGAACGCCAGCCAGCTGCGCTCGCGGTCCAGGAAGCGGCCCTCGGGCAGGGCCTCCTCCTCCGCCCGGTCCTCGGTGGCCTCGCCGTCGTACGCCGCCAGGCCCTGGGTGAGGTCGGGCACGCCCGCGACCACGGCCGCCTTCGGCCGGTGGGCGGCGATGAAGCCCACCGGTTCGGTGCTGTCGTGCCCCTGGGCGGTGCCGGCGCCGGACGACTGGCTCATACCTTCATTGTTCCGCGTCCGGGCCGGTACGGGCGCGCCGGAGCGGGAAGCGGGGGCGGCGCGTAGCCTTCGTTCGGTTGCGCGAGGCGCGGCGGGCTGCATTGGGCAAGGCTCGCAACCGCGGTTGAATCATGGGTAACGCCCACGTGACGCGCAGGGAATGCGGTGACTACCGGGCGACGGCGGGGCGACGGGCGCGGCGGGCGCCGCGCGGCCCGGGAATCGGCCACCGCTCGGGGGCACCGGGGGCCGTTCATGGCCACCAGCCCCCGCTCGGGGTCACCGGCCGCCGTTCATGGCCACCAGCCCCCGCTCGGGGCCACCAACTCACCGCTCAGGGTCACCAACTCACCGCTCAGGGCCACTGGCGGCGCACCAGCCACACGGCGCCCCCGGCCAGCAGCGCGGCGAGCGCCAGGCTCAGTCCGGCCTCGGCCCACTGCAGGGGCCACAGGTGCGACGCCGGATGGTAGTCGACGTACCACCCTCGGGCATGGTGCTGGGCGAGGCAGTCCGCGGGGTCCACGCCGATCCCGCAGTCCGGCTCGGGCATCCGCCCGCCCCCCTGGCCGATCATGCCGCGGCCGGTCACCCAGTCGTCCGAGCCCCTGATCAGCCCCGGCATCTCGGCCGACAGCTCCGTGACGGGGCCGACCAGGCCGCCCCGCAGCGACTCCAGCAGCCCGGCGATCACCGGGTACGCGACGAGGACGGCGCCCATGGCCGGCACCGTCCGCTTCAGCAGCAGGCCGGCGACCGCCCCGAGGGCGAGGGCGAGCAGGGCGTGCGCGACGGGCACGACGCCGATCATCGGGAACGAGCGCCACCACCACTGCCCGGGGATCACCGGGAGCGGCTGTGCCCGCCACACCGACGTGTAGGCGGCGGACAGCAGCGAGAAGCCGGCGAGGACGGCCGTCGCCGGCACGGCGAGCTTCGCCGCCAGCCAGCGCAGCGGCGAGACGGACTGCGTCCACGCCAGTTTGTACGTACCGCTGTGCAGTTCGCGCGCGATCAGGGGGCCGGCGACGAACATCCCGAAGAGGACCGGCAGGCACTCGACGACGCGGCCGATGTAGTGGACGGGATCGGCGAGTTCGTCGCTGAAGGCGCCGATCGTGCCGTCGGGCGCGCAGGCCCAGCCGGCGGTGCACACGTCGGCCAGGCCGTGGTCGGCGACGTAGTCGGTGATCGAGAGGTACAGGGTCCCCAGGGCCGAGAGGAGCACGAGCAGCGCGACGCCGAAGGTCCACACGGCGGCGCGGTGCTGGCGCAGCACCAGCCAGGCCAGCCCGCGCGGGCCACGGCCGCGGTCGCGGTCGCGGTCGCGCGGGGGTGCGAGGGAGGACGAGGTCGTCGTGGTGGTCATGCGGCCGCCTTCGGGGACGCGTCGAGCGGGGTCCGCGGCTCGGCGCTCGGGGTGAGGAGTGCGGGGGCGCCGGGTGCCCGCAGGTGGGCGAGGAGCAGCTCCTCCAGGGACGGTTCGGCGATCTCCCAGTGGCCGCGGACGGGCCCGTCGGGGCGGATGAGCGCGGTGAGCTGGCGGCCGGTGGTGCGCGCCTCAACGATCGTGTGGGCCGCGAACTCGCGCGGGGTGCCGGCGTCCTCGTAGCGGCCCATGACGAGCCGGTGCGCGGAGATCAGGTCCTCGATCTCCCCGGCGAGCCGCACCCGGCCGTCGGAGACGAGCAGCAGGTAGTCGCAGACGGCGTCGAGTTCGGCCAGGACGTGGGAGGCCATGAGGACGGTGGTCGCGTTCTCGGCGGCCTCGGCCATCAGGGCGGCCGTCGTCTCGTGGCGCACGAGCGGGTCGAGGTCGCTCATCGGCTCGTCCAGGAGCAGGAGTTCGGGGCGCTTGCCGAAGGCGAGGGCGAGGGCGACGCGGGTGCGCTGACCGCCGGAGAGGGAACCGACACGGGCGTGGAGGGAAAGGTTTCCGCCGTGGACGAGCCGTTCGGCGGCGGCCTGGTCCCAGTGGCCGGGGTTGAGCTCGCGGCCCAGGCGCAGGGTCTCGGCGACCGTGAAGTCCGGGTAGAGCGGCCGGTCCTGGCCGAGGTAGGCCACGCGCGGCCGGACACCCGGGTCACCGGCCTCGCCGCCCAGGACGCGCAACCGGCCCTCGGTGGGCCGGAGCAGGCCGGCGGCGAGGGCCAGCAGGGTGGACTTGCCGGCGCCGTTGGGCCCGACGAGCGCGCACACGCGCCCCGCGGGCAGGCGGAAGGAGCACGCGCGCAGCGCCCAGCCGCCGCGGCGGTACCTCACCCCCAGGCCGGCCGCCTCCAGGGCGGTCCGGTCGGGGAGGAACGTCAGGTCGGTCATGCAGTCCCCTAAGCTCACGTCGTGCCGTTCCCGGTCCGTGCGCGGCCGTTGCCGGCCTCCGGGCCGCCGCCCCATGGGCCCCGCGGGTCGTCGAAACGGGTGTCTTCCAGGACGGACGCGACCAGGGCGGCCACGTCCTCCCGGTCGAGGCCGGCCGCACGGGCCCGGTCCATCCATCCGGCCAGCTCGGCGCGGAGCGGCGAATCGGCGGCGGCACCGGGCCGCGCCAGCGATCGCCGTACGAACGTCCCCAGTCCGGGGCGCCCCTCCACCAGGCCCTCGCGGTCGAGCTCGCGGTACGCCTTCAGGACGGTGTTGGGGTTGATGGCCGTGGCCGCGACGACCTCCTTGGCCGTCGGCAGCTTGTCGCCGGGGGCGAGCAGCCCGAGCCGCAGGGCCTGCTTGACCTGCTGGACGATCTGCAGATACGTGGCGACCCCGCTGCGCCGGTCGATACGGAACTCGACCACGCGCCACCACCCTTTCACTAATTGACTAGTGAAAGGGTGGTGGAAGGGCAGGGGGGCTGTCAACCGGCGGAGCCTGCGACGGGCGGGGCCGAGGAGCCGGGAGGGGTCCGAGGGGCCGGGAAGACCCGCGACGGGCCGGGCCAGGAGCCGAGAAGGCCCGCAACGGGCCGGGCCAGGAGCCGAGAAGGCCCGCAACGGGCCGGAAGGGCCTCCAAGGCGGCGGACGGCCGACGCGGGCCGCAAGAGGTCGGGGCCGGGCCCGCAAGGGGCCGGGGACCGACCCCACCAGAGGCCGAGGTCCAGGCCCGCACGAGGCCGGGGACCGACCCCACCAGAGGCCGAGGTCCAGGCCCGCACGAGGCCGGGGACCGACCCCACCAGAGGCCGAGGTC
>NZ_BMVB01000043.1:21889-26279 GCF_014650495.1 Streptomyces cinnamoneus
GTCCAGGCCCGCACGAGGCCCGGGGACCGACCCCACCAGAGGCCGAGGTCCAGGCCCGCACGAGGCCGGGGACCGCGCCCGCACGGGGCCGGGGTCCAGGCCCGCACGAGGCCGGGGTCCGCGCCCGCACGGGGCCGGGCGCCGCGCCCGCACGGGGCCGGGGGCCGCGCCCGCAAGGGGCTGGGATCCGCGCCCACAAGAGGTCGTGGACCGACCCGCAAGGCCCCGGGGTCCGACCCGCAAGGCCCCGGGGTCCGGCCCCGCGAAGCCCCCGGGGTCAGCTCTCCGTTCGGTACATCAGGTCCGCCTCGTGCGTGGCGAACCCGAGGCGCTCGTACACCGAGACGGCAGGCAGGTTGTCGGCGTCCACGTAGAGCATCGCCGTCGGCAGCCCCTGGTCCGCCAGGTGCCGCAGGCCGATCGTGGTCAGCGCCTTGCCGAGCCCGCCGCCCTGGGCGCCGGGCCGTACGCCCACCACGTACACCTCGCCGAGGCCCTGGTCGGCGTGGATCTTCGTCCAGTGGAAGCCGACGATCTCCCCCGCCTTCTCGGCCAGGAAGAACCCCTCGGGGTCGAACCACCCCTCGGCCTTGCGGTCGTCCAGGTCGCGCTGGGTCAGCGAGCCCTGCTCGGGGTGGTGCGCGAAGGCCGCCGCGTTCACGGCGAGCCAGGCCGCGTCGTCGTCGCCGGGCCGGAACGTGCGGACGGACACGCCCTCGGGCAGGACGGGGTCGGCGAGGGAGAGGTCGCCCAGCGGCCTCCGCATCTGCCGCAGTTCGCGGAAGAGGCTCAGCCCGAGCACCTGTGCGAGGTGCCGGGCCGCCGGGTGCCCGCCGTGCGCCCACACCCGCAGCCGCTTGCCGGACTCCGCCAGCAGGGCGTTGCCCAGCGCCCGGCCGTGCCCGCGTCCGCGCCGGGCGGGGTGGACGACGAACTCGCCCGCCGGGGCCTCCACCGGGTCGCTGTCCTCCAGTTGGCCGTAGCCCACCAGTTCCTTCTCCGCGTCGCTCAGCAGGACGTGCCGCACGCCCGCGCGCCGCCCCTTGAGCTGCAGGCGCCCCTGCTCGGACACGGCCGGCTGCCCGTCCTCGGCCGCCGCCTCCCCGATCAGCCGCAGCACGTCCTCGACCTGCTGCGGTGCCAGTTCCTCCAGCACCGCGATCCGCCGCTGTCCGCTCACGTCATTCACCACGTCGCTCATGGGGCCGAGCCTACGACCCCTGCGCGTCACCCCTCCGTTACCGCTCCCCCCTCTGCCGCACTACGCGCGTCGACCGTATGCTGCGCCCGACCTGATACACCCCCAGCACCTTCATCAAAAGGGGAACGCATGCCCGCGAAGACGCTGCCTGGAAGCAAGCGCCTCGCCCTCCGGAGACTGACCGCCACCGCCGCCGTGCTCGCCGCCACCGCCGGCACCCTGGCCGTCACGGCCGCCCCGGCGGGCGCGCGCGACCGCGGCCGCACCGTGGACGTCCAGCTGCTCTCGTTCAACGACCTGCACGGCAACCTTGAGCCGCCGCAGGGCTCCTCCGGCACCGTGACGGAGGACCAGGCCGACGGCACCAAGAAGGTCATACCGGCCGGCGGCGTGGAGTTCCTCGCCAACTCGCTGCGCACGGCCCGCAAGGGCCACGAGTACTCGATCACCGCCGCGGCCGGCGACATGATCGGCGCCAGCCCGCTGATGACCGGCCTGTTCCACGACGAGCCGACCATCGAGGCGCTCAACAAGATCAAGCTGGACGCCACTTCCGTCGGCAACCACGAGTTCGACGAGGGCCGCGCCGAGCTGCTGCGCATGCAGCGCGGCGGCTGCCACCCCAAGGAGGGCTGCTTCGAGAAGGGCAAGACCTTTCAGGGCGCCGACTTCCCCTACCTCGGGGCCAACGTCCTCGACGAGAAGACCGGCAAGCCGATCCTCAAGCCGTACACCGTCTGGCGCCACAAGGGCGTCAAGATCGGCATCATCGGCCTGACGCTGAAGGGCACGCCGGACGTCGTCACGGCGGAGGGCGTCAAGGGCCTGAAGTTCGCCGACGAGGTCGCGACGATCGACAAGTACGCCAAGGAACTCGACCGCCAGGGCGTGAAGTCCATCGTCACCCTCATCCACGAGGGCGGCATGCCGGCGTCCGGCTCGTACAACTACAACTGCGACACGCCGGGCGGGGGCGCGGGCATCTCGGGCGCCATCGTCGAGATCGCGAAGAAGGTCACGCCGAAGGTCGACGCCCTCGTCACGGGCCACACCCACCAGGCGTACGCCTGCACCATCCCCGACCCGTCCGGTGCCCCGCGCACGGTCACCTCGGCGGCCTCCTTCGGCCGTCTGTACACGGACACGACGCTGACCTACGACCGCCGCACGAAGGACATCGTCCGCACGGCCGTCAAGGGCCCGCGCGCCACCAACCACGTGGTCGACCGCCAGCAGCCGAAGGCCGCGGACATGACCGCGCTCATCGACCGCTGGAAGACCCTCGCGGCGCCCGTCGCCAACAAGCCGGTCGGCTACATCTCCGCCGACATCAACGGCCGCGGCTCGGAGGCGTACGAGCAGCCGCTGGGCGACGTCATCACCGACGCCCAGCTGGAGGGCCTCGCCGCCCCCGACAAGGGCGGCGCCCAGATCGCCTTCATGAACCCCGGCGGCGTGCGCTCGGACCTCGCCTTCAAGGCGTCCGGCGCCGAGGGCGACGGCGTCGTGACGTACGGCGAGGCGTTCACCGTCCAGCCGTTCACCAACATGATGCAGACCAAGGACCTCACCGGTGCGCAGGTCCTGGCGGCCCTGCAGCAGCAGGTCAGCGGCCCGAACGAGGCCCAGCCGAAGATCCTGCAGGTCAGCAGGAGCCTGACGTACACGCTGGACCTGACGAAGAAGGGCGCGGACCGGATCGTCACGTCGTCGGTGAAGGTCAACGGCGCCCCGATCGAGGCGGGCAAGACCTACCGCGTCGCGGCCAACGAGTTCCTGATGGGCGGCGGTGACGGCTTCCCGGCCTTCAAGGAGGGCACCGACAAGCGCGTGGGCGCGTCGGACCTCGACGTCTTCGTCGCCTACCTCCAGGCCCACTCCACCAAGGAGTCGCCGCTGGCCCCGCCGAAGGCGGACCGGATCACCATCGTGAAGTAAGCCCTGAAGTAAGCCCTGAAGTAAGTCCTGAAGTAAGCCGTGAAGTGAGCCGTGAAGTGAGCGGCCCACGGCCGTGCGTGCCCGGAACGCCCCGGGCACGCACCACGGTGCACCTCCGCGCGGGCGGTGCACCGTGGCGGCCCGGCCGCGTCAGGCGGCGACGAGCCCGAACCGCGTCTCGCGGGGAGCGTGGAGCAACAGCAGCACGACCCCGTCTTCTACGGATCGACAGCCCGGCAAGTCGGCTGTCTAGCCACGGTCCGGACTCGGCGCGGCGGTGCCGCCCGAGGTCGTTTCGGGTTGCGTGTAGAGGACGTCGCGGGCCTGCTCCGCGGCGCGGGTGATGCTTTCGCCGACGAAGTCGACGAAGCGGGCGATGTTCTCCAGGCGGACGGCGGCCGGGGTGTCGCGGCCGAGGATGCCGACGCCCTGCCGTGCGGTTTCGGCGAGTTGGGCGTGGGACCGGGCGGCGGCGATCATCGACTGGTACCAGACGTCGTTGTCGACGAGGTACCGCTCGCGGCGGCCTTCCTCGCGCTCCCGGCGGATGAGGCCCTGGCTTTCGAGGAACGCGACCGCCTTGGAGACGGACGCCGGGCTGACCTGGAGGCGCTGGGCGAGTTCGGACGCCGTGAGGCTGCCCGCATCGGTGGTGTAGAGGCAGGTCAGCACCCCGGCCATCATCTTGGGCAGGCCCGATTGCATGAGGAGGGTGGTGAACGCCTCCTCGTACTCGCGTACGGCCTCGGCGTCGCGCCCGTCGGCCTGCTCGGGCGCCTGCGCCCCCCGGGGCGCGGCCTGCCTGCGCCGGTGGGCGCGGCGTTCGGTGGCGCGGTGGGCCAGGTCGGCACGGTAGGCGGTGGGGCCGCCGTTGCGCATCACCTCACGCGTGATCGTCGAGGTGGGGCGGTCGAGGCGCCGGGCGATCTCCGCGTAGGCGAGGCCGTCGGCCACGCCCAGCGCGATCTGCTGGCGTTCCTGCTGGGTGAGCCTGCCTCCCGGCATCGCGGTCTCCTTCGTGTTCCTTCGATGCCGCCACTGTAGCGTTCACTTTCCCTCCATTGCAACGAACCGGCGGTTGACGTTGCGTTAGTTTCAGAGCCGTTGCAACGATCTTGCGGCTCTGACCTGCAGGGATGTGGTTTCTTCGCAATGGATGTGTTGCCGGGTCGGCGAACGCAACGTAGCTTTTGCGGAGTCAGAAACGACAACGCCGAAGGAAAAGCCATCATGCAGAAGTTCGCCACCGCC
>NZ_BMVB01000044.1 GCF_014650495.1 Streptomyces cinnamoneus
AATCCGGCCGCAAAGAAAAGGGCCACCTTCCACTAAAGAACAGGGAAGGTGACCTGGCCCCTATGGGCGGCCTCACAGAGCAGCCCCGTTTTCCCCACCCACCGTGCCCGTGCGCATGCGCTCCGCTGCGCAGGATCGGCCCGGACTGCCGGGAAGATGCGTGTCGTGTCGCCGTGCCCGTCGTTGTCCGTTTCGGGACGGCCGATCGGGCCGTGCCCGCACGACCGTCGAGATCAAGGAGCTGTGATGCGCCTGTTCCGCACCGTAGTGGCCGCCTTTGGAGGACTCCTCCTCTCCGCATCGCTGACCACCGGTTCGGCAGTGGCCTCGGACGGCCAGTTCGTCTGGGCCGGCCCCAAGGGGAAGCCCTACTCGGTCCAGAACCCGCCGGACCACAAGTGCCTGGACATGGGGCAGGAGGCGCGCGCACCCCACAACTTCACGAAGAAGCCGCTCGTCGTCTATTCCGGCAAGAAGTGCAAGGGCACGGCGACGCAGCTCGAACCGGGCAGGAAGGCCGGCTCGAACCTGAGCTTCGGCAGCGTCATCTTCAACCCGTAGTGACGCACCGCTACGGCCGGAAGATCACCTTCAGCACGCCGTCGGCCTTCTTCTGGAAGAGCTCGTAGGCGTTCGGCGCCTCGTCGAGCGGCAGGTGGTGGGTCACGAAGCTCTCGACGCCGAGCGGATCGTCGTCGGTGAGCAGCGGGAGGATGTCGTCCGTCCAGCGGCGGACGTTGGCCTGGCCCATGCGGATCGTGAGCTGCTTGTCGAAGAGGGTGAGCATGGGCATGGGGTCGGTCATGCCGCCGTAGACGCCGCTGATGGAGAGGGTCCCGCCGCGGCGCACGAGGGCGATGGCCAGGTGCAGGGCGCTCATGCGGTCCACGCCGGCGCGCTGCATGAGCTTCTCGGCCCAGCGCGGTGGCATGAGGCCGGCGGCCTGCTGGGCGAGGCGCCCGGCGGGGCTGCCGTGGGCCTCGGTGCCCACGGCGTCGATGACGGCGTCGGGCCCGCGGCCGTCCGTGACGTCGCGCACGGCCGCCAGCAGCTCCTTCTCGTGGTCGAAGGTGTCGAGGTCGAACACCTCGACACCTTCGCCGCGGGCGCGTTCCAGCCGGTCGGGCACGTGATCGATGCCGATCACGAGGTCCGCCCCCAGGTGGCGGGCGATCCTGCAGGCCATGGTGCCGATGGGGCCGAGGCCCAGGACGGCCACGCTGCTGCCGGGCCGGACGTCGGCGTACCGGACGGCCTGCCAGGCGGTGGGCAGCACGTCGGACAGCAGGACGAACCGGTCGTCGCCCGGGCCCTCGGGGAGCTTGATCGGGCCGTAGTGGGCCTGGGGCACCCGCAGGTACTCGGCCTGGGCGCCGGGCACGGCGCCGTAGAGCTTGGTGTAGCCGAAGAGCCGGGCGCCCATGCCGTGCTCGCGGACCTGGGTCGTCTCGCACTGGGTCTGCAGGCCCTGGCCGCACATCGCGCAGCTGCCGCAGGCGATCTGGAAGGGGACGACGACCCTGTCGCCGGGTGAGAGGCCGGGCACCTCGGAGCCGGTCTCCTCGACGATGCCCATGGGTTCGTGGCCGAGGATGTCGCCGGGCGTCATGAACGGGGTGAGCACCTCGTAGAGGTGCAGGTCCGAGCCGCACAGTCCGCTCGACGTGATCCGGATGACCGCGTCGGTGGGCTCCTGGATGACCGGGTCGGGGACGGTCTCGACCCGGATGTCGCGCTTGCCGTGCCAGACGGTGGCTCGCATCGCCGTTCGCCTCCGGTGGGGGGTGGTGGGTGAGGTGGCCGCCGGTGCCCGAGCCGCAGGCTCAGGCCGGGGTGCCGCGCACCTCGTCCAGCGCCTGCAGGGTGGCGGCCTGGGCGGCCTGGAGCCTGCGGTAGCCGAACCAGGCCAGGCACGCGGCGCTCGCGGTGTACGCGCCGGTCAGCGTGGTGGCGGCGCAGCGCGGCGGCAGCGTCCGTTCCAGGGTGCGCAGGGCGGCCTCGTGCGCCGACAGGAGGGCGAGGATTCCGCAGGCTCCGGCCGCCACGAGGGCGCCGGTGCCCAGGCCGGCCCGGCGCAGCGACGTCGCGATGCCGGGCCTGGCGCGTTCGAGTTCGGCGCGGACGAGGAAGCCGACGTCCTGGTAGAGCCGTTCTGCGGCGCCCGCCAGCCCGCCGTCGGGGGAGGCGCGGAAGCGCCCCTCGGGTGGCTGATCCGTCATGGTGGTGGCCTTTCTCGTGGCCTGTGATCGTCCCGGGCTCCCCGGGTTCCCCGGCCTCCCTGCCTTCTCACATCTTTTCCATCTTGAAGTAACGCACGGCGTCGGGCGCGCTGAAGGCGATGGCCGCGACGAGGGCCGCGGCGAGGGCGCCCACGGCGATCCGTACGACGGAGGCCGGGATGAAGATTCCGTTCTGCATGTGTGTCACCTCCTCGCGGGCTGCAGGGGGCCGGGGTCGGGCTCCAGGGGGGTGAGCGGGTCGTGCAGCAGCCGGGCCGTGAGCGTCCGCAGGCGGCACACGGCCTCGTCGACGGCGGCGCGTACGGGTGCGCTGAGGCCGACGTCGACGTCGGGTTCGTCGCCCCGCATCCGTACGAGCGGTTCGCAGCCGAGGACGAGGATGCGGGGCAGGGCGGCCCGTTCGTCCTCGGCGGGGCTGCCGTCCTCGGTGAGGCTGCGGGCGAGGGCGAGCACCTTGACCGGGTCCATGCCGTGGGCCTCGGGAGCGGTGGGGCCCGTGGTGTCGGCGGGGTCCGGTTCGATGAGGCAGAGGGTGCCGGGAGCCGCGCCGTGGGGGGCGGCGTCGACGAGCACGGCGGCGTCGTAACCGTCGAGCAGCCGGTAGGCGAGGTCCATGCCGCGGATGCCGAAGTCGACGACGTGCACGCCGTCGGGGAGGGGGTCCGCGTGCAGGGCGGCGACGACCTCGGGGCCGAAGGCGTCGTCGGCGAGGAAGACGTTGCCGATGCCCGCGACCAGGATCCGCGGCGGCCGGGGCCGGTCGCCGGGGGCGGCGACGGGTTCCACTTCGCCGGGCGAGAAGAAGAAGCGGTGGCCCAGGCCGGTGGTGAAGTCGCGGCCGGCGTCGTCGGCGAGGGTGACGACGAGCTGGACGCGGCCCTCCAGGTCCTCCGCCACGTCGGTCACCTCCGCGATCCGGCCGGTGAGCGCCGGGTCGAGGGCGTCGGCGTGGCGGCCGGGCCGCAGCCGGACGCGGCTGCCGCGGCCCACGTCGACGCCGCCGATCCGTACGGTGCTCATGTCGTCTCCTTCGTCGTCCCCCGAGCGGGCCGGAAGCCGCGGATGGTGCCGTGCAGGGCCATCAGGTCGTCCGGGGACAGGGCGGCGCAGCGGTCGAGGATCTCGCGGGCCCTGGGGTCGCCGGCCCGGGCCTCCTCCTGTTCGCGGGGGGTGAGGCTGAGGACGCCGAGGATGAGGAGCTGGTCGATCTCGCCGCCGTCGAAGAGGTCTCCCGGGCTCTCGGGGGCGACGGCCGGGAAGTCGCAGAGCGTGACGGGTGAGGAGAGCACGGTGCGGGCGCGCGGGCAGCCGTCGTCACCGTCCCGGCCGGCGGCCGGTTCTCCGACGAGCACGGGCCACGTTCCTTCGTTGCGGCAGCCGTCGGCTGCGGTGCGCAGGGCGGGGGGAGGGTCGCCGAGGGAAACGAAGGCCGCCGTGTCGTCGCAGGTCAGGACGGTGTGGGTGGACAGGAGGGCGTAGGCGGCGAGGTCGTCGCGGGCCGAGGGGGCGCCGGGGCGCGGCGGCGGGGCCACGGTGGTGTTGACGAGGGTGACGCTCAGGCCCACGGTGTCCCCGCCGAGGGGCCGGGCGTCGAGGTGCACGGTGCCGGTCAGTGCCCGGCTGGTGCGGGTCAGGGTGCCGGCGAGCCGGCCGTCCCGGTCGTGGAGGGGTTCCTCGGCCGTGCCGCCGGGGGCGTGGACGGTGAGGGTGCGGGGTCCGTCGGCGGGGGTCCAGAGCGGGAGGGCCCATTCGCGTTCGGTGGCCTCGTGCCAGGTGAGGTGGCGGGTGCCGGCGACGGTCAGCTCGTCGACCGGTTCGCTGCCGCCGGGGGTGGTGCGGTAGACCTGGCGTGCGAGGTGGTGGAGGAAGCGCACGCGCAGGGTGACGGCGGCGGTGGCGGGGCCCTGCAGGAGCACGTCGGTGCGCATGCGGTGGGGCTCGCCGAGCTGCGTCGCGCGCTCCTGCGGGTAGATGCCGCCGAAGGTCCAGCGTCTGGCGTTCTTCAGCGCCGATCTGCGGTAGGGCCAGAGCAGGTAGCCCTCGTACAGGCAGGTGCGGGCGATCTTCTCCACGGCGTGGGCGGCGGTGCCGTCGGGGACGGCGGCCGGGGGCGCCGCCTCTACGGTGTCCATGGCGCTCCTGCCGGGTCGGGGGCGGCGGGCGTGCCGGCGGGGTGCCGGGCCGGGTGGTCGAGCAGGTCGTGGATGGTGGCGTCCCAGTCGGTGAGGGCGCGCCGGGTGCGGTGGGCGCTGAGCCGGTCGTGGGCCTCGGGCGAGAGGCGCAGCCAGCGGGTGCCGCCGAAGTAGCGGGCCGTCAGGGTGTGCCAGAGCCCGGCGGGCAGCGGGTGGGTGGTCTCCTCGGACCAGCGGATCCGCGAGGTGCACAGCCGGGCGTCGGGGCCGGTGTGGAAGACGGTGCCGCTGAAGAGGAAGTCCAGTGGTACCTCGGTGTCGCCCACGGCCTCGAAGTAGGTGGTGACGGCGAGTTCGCACTCGCGGCTGCAGGGGACCGGCAGGTCGACGGTGGTGGTGGCGTCGAAGGGCGGTACGACGGTGGTGACCTGGGCCCAGGTCAGGGGGTGCAGGCCGGTGGCCCACTGGTCGGGCTGGCCGAAGAGGCGGGCGAGGGCGATGCGGTCGGCGGGCCCGTAGCGGCGGCGTGCGGCCGCGATCCGCACGGTGGTGGTGAGGGTGACCGAGCGCACCGGGCCGCCGCCGGTGCGGGTGATGCGGAGGGGGAAGACGAGGGTGGGGACGGCGGCGTGGTCGAGGGGGCGCACGCCGGTGACGCGGAACGACAGGTCGGCGATGTCGTCCCGCGTGGCCGGCGCGTCGGGGTGCCGGTGTCCGGGCGGGGGCGTGCTCACGCGGGTGAGAGGTTGGGCATGCCGGGCAGGACGGGGTTCCTCGCCCGCGGGCCGATGCCGGTGGAGCGGCGGGCGGTGGACCGGCCGTCCGACCGGTGTCCGGGCTGCCGTTTGATGCGGCGCCTGTGGTTGCCCTGCCGGACGCCGGGGACGTGTGCGCTCGCGTCCGGGCGGACCTGGGGCCTGCCCAGTGGGATGTCGCTCATGGCGCCTCCTGGTGGTGGGCCCGGCCCGGTGCGGGGCGGGCGAGTGCGGTGAAGAACTCCCCCACGTGTTCGTGGACTTCCGCTCCGCCGCCGAGGCCCTTCCAGTGGGTGCGGACGAGGGCCGCGAGGCGGTAGCAGTCGTCCAGGGGCACGATCCAGTGCTCGTGCGCCGGGCGGGTCCGGTGGACGAGCAGGGCTTCGACGTCGTCGGCGAGGCCGGCCAGTGCCGGGTGGCCGCCGGTGACGTCCTGCCAGAGGGCGGGTTCCACGGTGGATCGGGTGACTCCCAGGGGGCTGGGGTACCCCACGGTCGTCCGGGCGGACGTGCTGTCGCGGACGAAGAAGGCGAGGCCGACCGGGACCTGGAGGGTGGCCCACGTTTCGTCGTCGATGGTGTGCCCGTCCAGCCGGAGCCGCCGTTCGGGCAGGAGGCGGTAGTGCCTGCCGCCGGCTTCGCGGCGGTCGAAGAGGAGGGAGCAGGCCCGGCAGGCGCAGAGCACGCCGGGGCCGCCCGAGAGGTCCAGGAGGTGGCGGTGGCCGGGTGGGACGGGTTCCGCGCACAGGTCGCAGCGCTCGTCGGTCGCGCGGGCGGGTGGTGGGGCGGTGCGGCGGGCGAGGTCGCGCAGGCGTGCGGCGACGACCGGTGGGCCCGCCGCGGCGCCGGCCGTCGCCCGGTCCGTCACCACGGTCCCGTCCGTCACCGGCCTGTCCGTCGCCGTCGCGTCGATCGCGGTCTCGTCCGTCGCCGCCATCGCGTCACCTGCTTCCGGCCGTCGTTCCGGGGCGGAAGAGGGACTCCACCGGGATCAGCGCGGCCGGGGCGTCCGGCGCGTCCCGTGTGCTCTCCACGCGCTCGATCTCGGGGGCGGCCCAGGCCACGGCGGTCTCGACCGCGGTGTGCAGTGCCTCGTGCGACGCCCCGCAGCCCGTGGGCCGCAGGCGTACCCGTACGACCGGGCCGTCGACCGCGAGCAGTTCGGCCTCGCCGCCCCGTACGTGCTGCAGGGCGCGCCGGACGCGGGTGGCGACCGGGTCCGGGTGGAGGTCGTGCACGAGCAGGACGTGGCCGAGGAGTTCGTCGGCGGCGAGATGGGCGGCCGTGGTGGCGTCGGTGTGCCGCAGGACGCGGGCCAGGCACTCGCCGTACAGCTCGACGACGGCGTGCAGGGCGGCCCGGGCCTGTTCGCGCGGGTGCGCGTCGGGCAGCTCGTCGATCCGGGCGAGGAGTTCCTCGGTCCGGGTGACGTGCTCGCGGGCGTCGTGGTCGGTCCAGGTCATGGCGGCGGCCTACGGGGCGAGGGCGCCGAAGGTCGGCGAGTGGCTCATGCGGACGGTGCGTCCGCCGCCGAGGTACATGTGGACGCCGCAGGGCAGGCAGGGGTCGAAGCTGCGGACGGTGCGCATGATGTCGATGCCCTTGAAGTTCTCGGGCCCGTTCTCCTCGAAGAGCTGCATGCCCTGCACGGCGTCCTCGTAGGGGCCGGGGGTGCCGTACCGGTCGCGGGGGCTGGCGTTCCACGGGGTGGGCGGGTAGGGGTGGTAGTTGGCGATCTTGCGGTCGCGGATGACGACGTGGTGGGAGAGGACGCCGCGGACGGCCTCGTGGAAGCCGACGCCGATGGCGTCCTTGGGGACGGCGAAGTCCTCGAAGACCTTGGTGCGTCCGGCGCGCACCTCTTCGAGGGCGCGGTCGACGAAGTACAGGGCCATGCCGGCGGCGTAGGCCACGAAGTACATCCGGGCCCGGTCGCGTTCGATGGTGTTGGGGAAGGGCGGGGGCTTCCACTCCAGGCGGGTCTCGGGGGTGGAGGGGGTCTTCGGCAGGTCGATCTCGACGCTGTGGCCGGTGGAGCGGACGTAGGGGGTGCGGACCTTGCCGGCGAGGGCGGTGGTCCACAGGCGGGCCAGGGGTCCGCCGCCGGTGTCGAGGGCCAGATGATCCCCGGTGCGCTTGTCGTACCAGCGCGGGCTCATGACCCAGCTGTAGTTGCCGCCGTCCAGGTCGCGCTTCTGGGGCTTGGGCAGGGTGGTCTGGTTCCAGGGGTGGCGCTGGTCGACGGGGTTGCCGAGGGGGTCCTTCTCGACGTAGGTCTCCTCGCCGGCCCAGTCCTCGTAGTAGGAGCTGCCGAGCAGGACGCGCAGGCCGAGGTTGATGTCGACGAGGTCGGTGGTGACCAGCTGGTTGTCGACGACGATGCCGGGGGTGACGAACATGGCGTTGCCCCACTCGGTCATGTGCCGGTAGTCGTAGTCGACGACGTCCGGGTCCTGGAAGCAGCCCCAGCAGCCGAGGAGGGTGCGGCGGCGGCCGACCTGCTCGTAGCCGGGCAGCGCCTGGTAGAAGAAGTCGAAGACGTCGTCGTTGAGGGCCACCGCCCGCTTGATGAAGTCCATGCAGCGCATGAGGCGGACGAGGTAGTCGGTGAAGAGCTGGGGGGTGGCGACCGTGCCCACGCCGCCGGGGTAGAGGGTCGAGGGGTGGACGTGGCGGCCTTCCATGAGGCAGCACATCTCGCGGGTCAGGCGGCTCATGCGGAGCGCCTCCTTGTAGACCTCGCCCTCGAAGGGGTTGAAGGCCCGCATGATGTCGGCGATCGTCTTGTGGCCGTGGATGTCGCCGCGCGGGGCGGGGGTGCGTTCGGCCTGGGCGAGGACCTCGGGGTTGGTCTCCTTGACCATGCGTTCGCAGAAGTCGACGAAGACCAGGTTGTCCTGGAAGATCGTGTGGTCGAACATGAACTCCGCGGCCTCGCCGAGGTTGATGATCCAGTCGGCGAGCGGGGGCGGCTTGACGCCGTAGGCCATGTTCTGGGCGTAGATCGAGCAGGTGGCGTGGTTGTCGCCGCAGATTCCGCAGATGCGGCTGGTGATGAAGTGGGCGTCGCGGGGGTCCTTGCCCTTCATGAAGACGCTGTAGCCGCGGAAGATGGAGGAGGTGCTGCGGCATTCGACGACCTGCCGCCGCGGGAAGTCGATCTTCGTGTAGATGCCCAGATTGCCGATGATCCGGGTGATGGGGTCGAACGCCACCTCGGTGAGGTCGCGTCCCGCCGCGTCGCTGTCCTGGGCGGTCGCCACTGGCTGTTCCTCTCGCGGTCTCTCGCGTGCTGTCGTGTCCGCGGCCGGGTCAGTCGCGGCCGTTCCAGCGCGGCTCGTAGCCGGTGGTCAGGGCGTCGCCCTTGTGCCGCCACCTCGGCTCCCGGTTGGCGCTGTGGTTGGTGATCGTGCGCAGGGCGCGGATGAACGGCCCGTAGACGCCCATCAGGCCGGCGGACAGGGTGGCGCCGGGGGGTTCATCCATGAACGGCATGAACTTGTCGGGGAAGCCGGGCATGGTGCAGCCGATGCAGATGCCGCCGACGTTGGGGCAGCCGCCGACGCCGTCCATCCAGCCGCGCTTGGTGACGTTGCAGTTGACCACCGGGCCCCAGCAGCCGACCTTCACCTGGCACTTGGGCGAGTTGTAGTCCTTGGCGAAGTCGCCCTGCTCGTAGTAGGCGGCGCGGTCGCAGCCCTCGTGGACGGTCTTGCCGAAGAGCCAGGTGGGGCGGAGCTGTTCGTCGAGGGGGATGACCGGGGCCAGGCCCGCGGCCTGGTGGAGGACCCAGGTGAGGGTCTCCATGAAGTTGTCGGGCTGGACGGGGCAGCCGGGGACGTTGACGACGGGCAGGCCGCCGGCGGAGCGGAAGCCGGTGCCCAGATAGTCGACGAGGCCCATGCAGCCGGTGGGGTTGCCGGCCATCGCGTGGATGCCCCCGTAGGCGGCGCAGGTGCCGATGGCGACGACCGCCCAGGCCCGGGGGGCGAGGCGGTCGAGCCAGGTGGTGAGGGGGATCGGCTCCCCGGTCTCCGGGTCGTTGCCCATGGAGGTCCAGTAGCCCTCGCCGCTGAGGCGCTCGTTGGGGATGGACCCCTCGACCACGAGGATGAAGGGGCCGAGTTCGCCGCGGGCCGCCCGGTGGAAGGCCGCCATGAAGGCGTCGCCGGTCTCGTAGGCCAGCACCTTGTTGTGGAGGTGGACCTTGGGCAGGCCGGGGATGGCGCCGAGCAGGACGTCCTCCAGGCTCGGCAGCGAGGCGGCGGTCACCGAGACGGTGTCGCCGTCGCAGCTCATGCCCTCGGAGGTCCACAGGATGTGGACCTCGTCGAACGGCGGCGCCTGTGCGTCGTTGCTCATGTCGGCTTCCCTCCGGCCCGTGGCGGAACGTCCCTCCGGCCCTGGGGGACGACCGGGAGCTCCGGGTACAGCCTGGCCTTAAATCTGACATACCTGCCCATGTGCGGCAATGTGAGCGTGCCTTTGGGGGAGCCGGGACAGCTCCTCGCAGCGCGCCACCGTGCTCCCGGAGGGCCGCCGGTGCACGAACGCCGACCTCAGGGCGTGGTACGGGGCGTCGGGCGCGAAGAAGGTGGCGTGCATGTGCTGCAGTTCCTGGGCGCGGTACGCCGCCAGGGGTTTGGCCGACTCGTCCCGTTCCCGGGCCGCCTTCTTCGCGCCGATCCGCACCCGCAGATCACCCGTGTCGGCGAGCTCGACGGCCGCGCGGGTGACTGCCGGGGCGAACTCCTGCGGCGAGGCGGCGAGGACCCGGTCGGCCAGGCCCAGTTCCCGGGCCCGGGCGGCGCCCACCGGCGCGGCCTCCTCCATCAGCGTCGCGGCGGCTTCGGCGCCCACGCGCCGCGGCAGGGTGTACGTCCAGTACTCGGAGCCGTACAGCCCCATCAGCCGGTAGTGCGGGTTGAGGACGGCCCCCGCCCGGCACCACACCTCGTCGGCGGCGAGCGCCAGCATCGCGCCGCCCGCGGCCGCGTTGCCCGCGACGGCGGCCACGACCAGCCGGTCGGTGGTGGTCAGGACGGCCTCGACCAGGTCGTTCATGGCGTTGATGGTGTTCCAGGACTCCTCGGCGGGGTCGGCCGCCGCCTCGATGACGTGCAGGTGGATGCCGTTGGAGAAGAAGTCGCGCTCGCTGCCCAGGACGATGACGGAGGTCGGCCGCGACCGGGCGTAGCGCCAGGCCGCGAGCAGCCTGCGGCACTGGACCGCGCTCATCGCCCCGCCGGGGAAGCGGAACCGCACGAACCCCACGTCCCCCTCCTCCGCGTACCGGATGTCGCTCCACGTGCGCCGGTGCGTCGGCAGCTCCAGCGGTGCGGGCAGGTGCGGCACGTCCGGCAGCAGGTCGCCCAGCGCCAGCGTGGCGGGCAGCCTGACGGTGGGCGGGCCGTCCGCGGTCCGCCGGCGGCGGAGCTCCGGGATCCACACCGCGCCGTCCGCCGTGGCCCGGCAGATCGCGCCCGCCCTGGTCGCCAGCACCCGCCCCGGGACACCGCGCAGGCGGTCCTCCGCGTGCCCGCCGTGCAGGAACCACTCCGCGCCCAGCAGTTCGTCGCGCACGCCGGGCTGCGAGTCGGCGGCCCGCAGCGCCCGCAGCACGGCCTCGGTCCCCTGACCCTCCCAGTCGATGCGGCGCTCGCCCTGCGAGAGGTACGGGCGGGCCCGCACCGGCAGCCCGGACTGCGGACGCGGCGCCCAGCCTCCGCAGGCGAAGCGTTCCACCGCGGCCAGCACCGCCTTCATGGCCGCGTCCGCGACCTCGCCGCGGTACAGGTCGCTCTTGCCGATGCCGGGCGGGACGGCGAAGCCCTCGGTCGCCCAGACGGGCCCGGCGTCCATCTGCTCCTCCGCCTGAAGGACCGTCACCCCCCAGTGGTCCTCGCCCTCCTGCAGCGCCCGGTCGAGCGAGGAGGGGCCCCGGTCGCCGGGCGGGCCGGGGTGGACGACCAGGCAGGTGCAGCGCGACCAGACGTCCCGCGGGATGGCGGTCTTGAGCATGGGCGCGACGATCAGTTCCGGCTCGTGCCGGGCCACCGCGTCACGGAGCACCTCGTCGCCGTCCGCGAGGGCCAGCGAGACGGTGTGCCCGCGCTCGCGCAGTTCGGCGTGGGCGCGCTGGGTGAGGCTGTTGAACGCACTGGCGATGAGCAGGATGCGCACGGTGACCTCCGCATGGGACTACGGGGCGCGGCCCGCCCCGGGCCGGCCTGACTGATCGTCACCCGCGCGGGCCGCACCGGCGTGCGACGCCGCCGAAGTCCCCGCGCGATTGGGCTGCGCGGGCGAATACCGGGCCGTCCCCTCCCCCGTCGGCCGTGGCGTACGGGCGGTACGGGCCGCCGCGGGGCACTGTGGAGCCCGTACCGCACCGTCACCGGGGTGCGGGTGCGACCCCGGCGCACGCGAGGGAGCGGGAAGGCGATGCACGAGCTGTCCCTCGCCACCGCGATCGTCGAACGGGCCGCGGAGACCGCCCGCCGGCACGGCGCCACGACCGTCACGGCGGTGCGGCTGCGCGTCGGTGAGATGGCGGGCGTGGTCCCCGACGCCCTGGTGTTCTCGTTCGAGGTGGCCCGGGAGGGAACCGTGCTGGAGTCCGCCCGGCTCGTCGTCGAGGAGGTGCCGGCCCGCGCCCGCTGCGCCGGGTGCGCGGCGGACTTCGCGGTCGGCACCCCGCCGTTCCTGTGGTGCCCGCGCTGCGACCGCCCGGCGCAGGCCCTGCTCAGCGGCCGGGAACTGGAGATCACCGGAATCGAACTGCAGGAGGCCGAGACGTGATGTGCAAGGTCGTCGACGTGCGGCAGTCCGTCCTGGCGAAGAACGACCACCTCGCCGACGCCCTGCGCACGGAGCTCACCGCCCGCGGCACGACGGTCGTCAGCCTGCTGTCGAGCCCCGGCAGCGGCAAGACCGCCCTGCTGGAACAGGTCCTGGCGCGCATGGGCGTGCGGGGCGTGCCGGTGGCGGCCCTGACCGCCGACCTTGCCACGGAGAACGACGCGCGGCGCCTGGCCCGCTCGGGCGCGCCCGTGAAGCAGGTGCTCACCGGGGGCCTGTGCCACCTGGAGGCGGCCCAGCTCCGTGCGCACCTGGAGGGCTGGCTGCCCGGCGACACGCGGCTGCTGTTCGTGGAGAACGTCGGGAACCTCGTCTGCCCCGCCTCCTACGACCTCGGCGAGACGCTGCGCGTGACGCTGATGTCCGTGACCGAGGGCGAGGACAAGCCCCTGAAGTACCCGCTGGCGTTCGGGCTGGCGCACCTGGTGGTCCTCACCAAGAACGACATCGCCGATGCGGTGGACTTCGACGGGGCGGCCTTCACCGCCCATCTCGCCCGCGTGAACCCGGAGGTGCCCGTCCTGCGGACGTCGGTGCGCACGGGCGAGGGCGTCCAGGCGCTCGTGGACCACTTCCTGGCCGTCGCCGACGGTGCGGTCCCGCACCGGCCGCGCCTGGCCTCCGCGCCCCGGGGCGGTGCGCACGCCCCCGGCGGCACCGGCGGCCACCACCACGACCGGGCCCCTGCACCCGCGCCCCTGACGTCGCATCAGTGATGACCGCCTCCCCGTCGGCCACGCCCGGCGTCGTCCGCCACCGGCTGACCATCCGCGGCACCGTCCAGGGCGTCGGCTTCCGCCCGTTCGTCCACGGCCTGGCCCATGAGCTCGGCCTGTCCGGGCACGTGGGCAACAGCGCCGCCGGCGTCGTGGCCGAGATCGAGGGCGACCCGGGCCGCGTCCAGGTCTTCCTCGACCGCCTGACCACCCACGCTCCCCTGCTGGCCGCCCTCACCTCGGTCACCCACCGGCCCGTCCCGGCCCTGGGCACCGACGGCTTCACCATCCGGCCCTCGCGGGCGGGCCGGGGCCGCACCCACGTCCCGCCCGACACCGCGGTCTGCGCGCCGTGCCTGAGGGAGTTCACCGACCCCCGCGACCGCCGCCACCGGCACCCCTTCATCACCTGCACCCACTGCGGCCCGCGCTTCACCATCGTCACCGGCCTGCCCTACGACCGTGCGACGACGACCATGGCGGGCTTCGCGCTGTGCGAGCGGTGCGCCGGGGAGTACGCCGACCCCGGCGACCGGCGCTTCCACGCGCAGCCCGTGGCCTGCCCCGACTGCGGGCCCCGGCTGCGGCTGACCGGGGCCGGACCGGGGCGGGAGGGCGACGCCGCCGCCGTGCGGGCGCGCGAGATGCTCGCGCAGGGCGCGGTGCTCGCCGTCAAGGGACTCGGCGGATACCACCTGGCGTGCGACGCGGCCGACGCCACCGCCGTGGCCCGGCTGCGCGCCGCGAAGCAGCGGCCCGGCAAGCCCTTCGCCGTCATGGCCGCCGACCTCGCCACCGTGCGCGCCCTCGCCCCGCTGAGCGAGGCCGCGGCCCGGCAGCTCACCGGGCCCCGGGCACCCGCCGTGCTGCTGCGCCGCACCCGGGCCCCCGCCGTCGCGCTCGCCGACGCGGTCTGCCCGGGCAGCCCCGACGTCGCCGTCCTGCTGCCCTACACCCCCGTGCACCGGCTGCTGTTCGCCCTGCCCGGCGAACGGCCGGGGCCCCGGCTGCTGGTCATGACCAGCGCCAACCGCTCCGGCGCACCCATCGTGACCGACGACGCCGAGGCGGGAACGGCCCTGGCGGGCCTGGCCGACGCCCGGCTGTGGCACGACCGGCCGATCCACACGCCCTGCGACGACTCGGTGGTCCGGGTCCGCGCCGACGGCAGCGTCGTGCCCGTACGCCGGTCGCGCGGCTACGTGCCCGACCCGCTGCCACTGCCCTTCGACGTGCCGCCCTCCCTCGCGGCCGGCGGCGACCTGAAGAACGTCTTCTGTCTGGCGCGGGGCCGCCAGGCGTGGCTCTCGCAGCACATCGGCGACCTCGGCGACACCGCCACCGAGGCCGCCCTGACCCGGGCCGTGCGCCACCTCGGCGGGCTCACCGGCGTCCGGCCGCGGCTGCTGGCCGCCGACCGGCACCCCGGGTACCGGTCCACGGCCTGGGCCCGCGAGCGGGCCGGGACCCATCCCCTGCACCTGGTGCAGCACCACCACGCCCACATCGCCTCCGCCATGGCCGACGCGGGCCTCGACGGGACGGCACCCGTCATCGGCATCGCCTTCGACGGGACGGGGTACGGGGACGACGGCGCCGTCTGGGGCGGCGAGGTGCTGCTCGCCGACTACGACGGCTACCGTCGCCTGGCGCACCTGGCCTACGTGCCGCTGCCCGGCGGCGACGCGGCCGTGCGCAACCCCTGCCGGATGGCGCTGTCGCACCTGCGTGCGGCCGGCCTGGCCTGGGACGCGGACCTGCCCTGTGTGAGCGCCTGCTCGGAGGCGGAGCGGCGGCTCCTGGCCGGGCAGCTGGAGCGGGGGGTGGCGTGCGTGCCCACCTCCAGCATGGGCCGGCTCTTCGACGCGGTCTCCTCCCTCCTCGGCGTCTGCCACCGCGCCGGGCACGAGGCGCAGGCGGCCGTCGCGCTGGAGGACCGCGCCGTGCCCGCGATGGCCGGCTGCGGGCAGCCGTACGCCTTCGCCGTCCGGCCCGGCGGGGACGGCCGGCCCGCCGTCGTCGACCCGGCGCCGGTGCTGCGCGCGGCCGCCTCGGACCTGCGGGCCGGGACCGCGGCGGCGGTCGTCGCGGCGCGCTTCCACCACGCGGTCGCCGGGGCCGTCCTCGCCGTGTGCCGGGCCGCGCGGCGGGAGACTGGCGTGCGCACGGTGGCGCTCTCGGGCGGGGTGTTCGCCAACGCCCTGCTGGAGGACGCCTGCACCGAGGCGCTGCGCGGCGGCGGTTTCACGGTCGTGCGCCACCGCCGGGTGCCCTGCGGCGACGGAGGTTTGGCGCTCGGTCAGCTGCTGATCGCCTCCCGGGCGCACGCGCGCGGGACCGCCCCGGGTGAGCGGGAGGAACGGACGGGACGGGACGGACGGAAAGGAGCGGCCCATGTGCCTGGCAGTGCCCGGCAAGGTGGTCGGCATCGAGGAACGTGACGGCACCCGCATGGCCAGCGTCGACTTCGGCGGCGCCGTCAGGGACGTGTGCCTGGCCTATCTGCCCGACATCGAGGTCGGCGACTACGCGATCGTGCACGTGGGATTCGCCCTGCAGCGGCTGGACGAGGCGGCGGCCCTGGCGACGCTCGACCTGTTCGCGCGCATCGGCGCGCTGGAGGAGGAGTTCGGCGACGCGTGGGGCCGGGCCGCCGCCGAGGCGGGGCCGGACCGGGAGGAGGAGGTGCGGTGAAGTACTTGTCGGAGTTCCAGGACCCGCAGTTGGCGCGGCGGTTGCTGGACGACATCCACGCGACGGTGACCCGGCCGTGGGCGATGATGGAGGTCTGCGGCGGGCAGACCCATTCGATCATCCGGCACGGCATCGACCAGCTGCTGCCGGAGCAGGTCGAGCTGATCCACGGCCCCGGTTGCCCCGTGTGCGTCACCCCGCTGGAGATGATCGACAAGGCCCTGGCGATCGCCGCCCTGCCGGAGGTGACCTTCTGCTCATTCGGCGACATGCTGCGCGTGCCCGGCAGTGACCGGGACCTGTTCCGCGTCAAGAGCGCGGGCGGGGACGTGCGCGTGGTCTACTCGCCGCTGGACGCCCTGGAGATCGCCCGCCGGGAGCCGGACCGGCAGGTCGTCTTCTTCGGCATCGGCTTCGAGACGACGGCGCCGGCCAACGCGATGGCGGTCCACCAGGCGCGGCGGCTGGGGATCGGCAACTTCAGCCTGCTGGTCTCGCACGTGCGCGTGCCGCCGGCCATCGAGGCGGTCATGCGCTCGCCGCGCTGCCGCGTGCAGGCGTTCCTGGCCGCCGGGCACGTCTGCAGCGTCATGGGGGTCGAGGAGTACCCCGCGCTGGCCGCACGCTTCGGGGTGCCGATCGTCGTCACCGGCTTCGAGCCGCTGGACATCCTCGAAGGCATCCGCCGCACCGTCCGCCAGCTCGAACGGGGCGAGCACCGGGTGGAGAACGCCTACCCCCGCGCCGTGCGCGCCGAGGGCAACCCGGCGGCGCTGCGGATGCTCGGGGAGGTCTTCGAGGTCACCGACCGCGCCTGGCGCGGCATCGGCACCATCCCCGGCAGCGGCTGGCGGCTGGCCGGCGCCTACCGGGAGTTCGACGCGGAGCACCGCTTCGGCGTCGGCGACCTGAGCGCCGAGGAGCCGGCCGAGTGCCGCAGCGGTGAGGTGCTGCAGGGGCTGATCAAGCCCCGGGAGTGCGCCGCCTTCGGCACGACCTGCACCCCGCGCACCCCGCTGGGCGCGACGATGGTCTCCAGTGAGGGGGCCTGCGCCGCCTATTACCTCTACCGCCGCCTCGATCCCGCGGCCACCACTGTGAAGGAGGCGCATCCCGTTGGCTGAGACCGCACTCGACCCGGTGGCCTGGACCTGCCCCGCTCCCCTGGGCGACGAGCCCGTGGTCGTCCTCGGGCACGGAGGGGGCGGGCGGCTCTCCGCCGAGCTGATCGGCCGGCTGTTCGTCCCCGCCTACGGCAATGACGTCCTGGCCGGGCTCGGGGACTCCGCAGCGCTGACGCTCGGCGGCGCCCGCCTGGCCTTCTCCACCGACTCCTACGTGGTGCGGCCGCTGTTCTTCCCCGGCGGCAGCATCGGCGACCTGGCCGTCAACGGCACCGTCAACGACCTGGCCATGAGCGGGGCCCGGCCGGCCTACCTGTCGTGCGCGTTCATCCTGGAGGAGGGAACCCCCCTGCCGGTGGTGGCGGACGTCGCCCGGGCGGTGGGAGCGGCGGCCGAGGCGGCCGGGGTCAGCGTGGTCACCGGTGACACCAAGGTCGTCGACGCCGGGCACGGCGACGGCGTCTACCTCACCACGTCCGGCGTCGGGCTGATCCCCGACGGCGTGGACATCCGTCCGCAGCGGGCGGCACCCGGCGACGTGGTGATCGTCAGCGGCCCGGTGGGCCTGCACGGGATCGCCGTGCTGAGCGTGCGGGAGGGGCTGGAGTTCGGGGTGGAGGTCACCAGCGACACGGCGCCGCTCGGGGGCCTGGTCGCCGCGATGCTCGCGGTCACCCCGGACGTGCACGCCCTGCGCGATCCGACGCGGGGCGGGGTGGCCGCCGCCCTCAACGAGATCGCCGCCGCCTCCGGCACGGGGGTCGTCCTCGCCGAGGAGAGCGTGCCGGTGCCCGAGGCCGTGGCGGCCGCGTGCGGGTTCCTGGGACTGGATCCGTTGTACGTGGCCAACGAGGGCCGGCTGCTGGCCTTCGTTCCCCGCCCGCACGCCGAAGCGGTGCTGGCCGCCATGCGGCGGCATCCGCACGGGTCGGGGGCGGCCGTCATCGGCGAGTGCGTCGCCGCCCATCCGGGCGTGGTCGTGGCCCGCACCCGCCTGGGCGGCACCCGGGTCGTCGACCTGCCCCTCGGGGAGCAGCTGCCGCGGATCTGCTGAGGGGGCGGCCGCCGCCCCCTCGGCGCGTCACGTCTCCTCCTCCATGCGGATGGCACCGCGCAGGTCCTCGTACGCGGTGCCGCGCTCGCCGCCCCGGCTGACCTCGTGCTCCTCCAGCAACGCGCGGGCGATGGCGTCGAGCTTGCGCTGCACGGCGTGCTCGGCCCGCAGCTCGGAGTTCTTCAGCAGCGCCAGCAACAGCAGCGTCACCGACGTCATCATCCCGGCGGCCAGCAGGTCCAGCTCCAGCGGCATGCCGGCGACGTGCATGGCCACGAAGTTGGCGACCAGCACGAGGCAGATGAAGAAGAACGCGCGGGAGCTGGTGAAGTGGGAGGCGTTCTCGGCCGCGTGCTCGAAGAACGCGGGGCTACGGCCGCGGCTGCGCCGGGCGGGGTGACGGACCCTCACCCGGACCTCCGGAGCGCGTCCTCCATGCGGCCGAACGGGCTGTCGTCGAGGCCGGCGAGCAGGGCGGCGGGGTCGCGGTAGACGGCGACCGCGCCCGCTTCTTCCAGCTCGGTGCGGCCGATCCCGCCGGAGAGCAGTGCCACGCAGTCCACGCCGGCCGTGCGGGCGGCACGGACGTCCCAGACCGTGTCCCCGACGAACAGCGCCCGCGCGGGCGGGACGCCGGCCTGTTCCAGTGCCTGGTGCACGGGGTCGGGTGCCGGTTTGCTGGACTCCACGTCGTCGGCGCTGGTGGCGTCGTGGATGGCGTCGTCCGCGTCGATCGCCCGGCGCAGGGCGACCAGTTCCGCGCCCTGCGCGGAGGTGGCCAGCACGACCGTCCAGCCGCGGCGGGCGAGGGTGCGCAGCAGGTCGGCGGCGCCGTCGAGCACCGGCAGCCGGTCGAACCAGGTCGCGTAGACGGCCGTGTGGGCGGCGCTGAGCGCATCGTCGTGGTCGTGGTCGCGGTCCTCGCCGAGCAGCCGCTCGATCAGGCGGTGCGAACCCATGCCGACCGTGTGGTGGATGTCGGTCATGGGGACGCGGTGGCCGGCCTGGTGGAACGCCTCCCACCAGGTGACGGCGTGCAGGTAGTTGGTGTCGACCAGGGTGCCGTCCACGTCGAAGACGGCCGCGAGCGGAGCGTCGTGGCCGTGCGGCTGCGGGGCCATCGCGGGGCGCTCAGAGCTCGTGGAGGGCCGGGAGGAGTTCGTTCTCCGCCCATTTCAGGTAGGCGGCCTGCTGGTCGCCGCCGATCTGGACGAGGGCGACCTCGGTGAAGCCCGCGTCGGTGTAGGCCCGTACGGCCTCGACGAAGTCCTGGACCTTCGCGCCGCAGGGGATGGCGTCGGCGACGTCGTCCTTGGAGACGGAGCGGGTCGCGGAGGCGAAGGAGCCGTCGTGGGGCAGTTCGGAGTTGACGGGCCAGCCCAGGCCGGCCCAGCGGAACTGGTCGTGGGCCCGCTCCAGCGCCGCGTCGCGGTCGGGGTCGTAGGAGACGGGCAGCTGGCCGACGCGGGGCTTGCCGGCTCCGCCGTGCCGGTCGAAGCTCTCCAGGAGCCGGCGCTCGGGCTCGGTCGCGATGACCAGGTCGGCCAGGTGGCCGGCGAGGCGGCAGGAGCGTTCGCCGGAGACGGCGATGCCGATGGGCGGCGCCGGGTCGGGCAGGTCCCACAACCTGGCGTGTTCGACGTCGTAGTGGGGGCCGTGGTGGGTGAGCGTGCGGCCCTCGAAGAGGGCGCGGATGATGCCCACGGCCTCCTCCAGCTTCTCCAGCCGGACGTCGGCGGAGGGCCAGCCGCCCCCGACGACATGCTCGTTGAGGTTCTCGCCGGAGCCGAGCCCGAGCCGGAACCGCCCCTCGGAGAGCAGCTGGACGGTGGCCGCCTGCTGGGCCACCACGGCCGGGTGGTACCGGGTGGTCGGGCACGTCACGTACGTCATGAGCGGGATGCGGGAGGTGGCCTGCGCCGCCGCCCCCAGGACGGCCCACGCGTTGGGCGCGTGACCCTGCGACGCCAGCCACGGGAAGTAGTGGTCGGAGGTGACGGAGAAGTCGAATCCGGCCCGCTCCGCCTGCACGATGTGCTCGACCAGCGCCCGGGGTCCGGCTTGCTCGGTCATCATTGTGTAGCCGATTTGCACCATAAAATCCGGGTTCCCCGCTGACCCGTGGGGAAACGCGTTCCCTTCGGGGACCCCCCGCATGCGCGTCCGGCCGTCACTCCGGGGAGGGGAGCGACGGCCGGACGGTGTGCCCGGGCCGGTTCGGCGGCTCAGTGGGCGCCGGGTGTTACGGGACGACCTTCAGCAGCTTGTTCGGGGTGCCCGCACCGGGGTTGGAGACCTTGTCCGCGGTGGCGCCCTGGGTCAGCGCGCCCGCGACCTGCTCCGGGGTGGCGTCCTTGTGACCGCCCAGGTAGAGCGCCGCGGCGCCCGTGACGTGCGGGGTGGCCATGGACGTACCGGAGATGGTCTTGGTGGCGGAGTCGCCGTCGTTCCAGTCGGACGTGATGTCCGAGCCGGGGGCGTAGAGGTCGACGACGCTGCCGAAGTTCGAGAAGTCCGACTGCTTGTCGTCCTTCGTCGAGGAGGCGACGGTGATGGCCTCCTTGACCCGGGCCGGGGACCCCTTGCCGGCGTCGGTGGACTCGTTGCCGGCCGCGACGGCGAAGGTCACGCCCGAGGCGATGGCCTTCTGCACCGCCGCGTCCAGGGCCTCGTCGGCCCCGCCGCCGAGGCTCATGTTGGCGACGGAGGGCCCCTTGTGGTTCTTGGTCACCCAGTCGATGCCGGCGACGACCTGCTCGGTGGTGCCGGAGCCCTGCGCGTCCAGGACGCGGACGGCCACGATTCTGGCCTTCTTCGCGACGCCGTGCGCGGCGCCGGCGATGGTGCCCGCCACGTGCGTGCCGTGGCCGTTGCCGTCCTCGGCCTTGTCGTTGTTGTCGACGGCGTTGAAGCCGTAGGCGGCGCGGCCACCGAAGTCCTTGTGGCTGATGCGCACGCCGGTGTCGATGACGTAGGCCGTGACGCCCTCGCCCGCGCCGTCCGGGTAGGCGTACTTCCCGTCACCCTTGGTCTCGGCCTGGTCGATCCGGTCCAGCCCCCAGGAGGGTGGGGCCTCCTGGGTCGCGTTGATGCTGAAGCGGTGGTTCTGCACGACCTTGGCGACGGCCGGGTCGGCGGCCAGCCGCTTCGCCTCGGCCCGGTCCAGGCCGCTGGCGGAGAAGCCGTGGACCGCGGAGGTGTACGTGCGGTTGAGCTTCCCGCCGTACCGCTCGGCGAGGTCCTGGCCCGCGGCGCTGACGCCGCTCTTGGCGCTCTTGGCGTCGTCCTTGAGCAGGACGATGTAGCTGCCGTCGACGGCATCCTTGGCTTCGGTGCCGTAGACGACGCCTTCCGCGGGGGCGGCGCCGGCCGGGAGCGTTAACAGCGTGGCACCGGCGGTGACGGCGGTCGCGGCGGATATCGCCAGAATGAGCTTCCGTCGGCCGGGGCGCTTGTGACTTGCCATAACGAGGGAATCCTCCTCGTGCTGTTGTGGGGGGGGACAGCGCGTCGACACGGCTCGCAGCCGCAACGACGCACCCGGAGAAGGAAGATCCGCTTCCGGGTGTTCGAAACCCTGTCAGGATTGACGCGCCCAGATCAACCCTCACCCTCAGGTGTGACATACGCAACGCTCTTGCGAATTTCCAAACCCCGCTGAACGGCGGCAAATTGGACGGCAGGGGCAGACCGCACCCGACATCCACTGTCACATTTCACACAGGTGTCACACTCAAGTTCCTTGATTCACGGGCCTGTTGACGCTTGAACCTGACCCACCCCGTCGCGCTCCCGCTCAAGGGGCGACCCTGACCGAGAACGCGGCGCGGTAGTCGCGGGGGCTGGTGGCGAGACGGGCAGCGAAGTGCTGACGCATCGTCACCTCGCTGCCGAAACCCGTGCGGCGCGCGATCTCCGGCATGGGCAGATCGGTGCGCTCCAGGTACTTCTGCGCGGCCGCGAGGCGCTGTTCGAGGAGCCAGCGGGCGGGGGTGACGCCGGTCGTCGCCGTGAAGTGGCGGGCGAACGAGCGCGGCGACATCCCGGCACGGGCCGCCAGCGCACCGACCGGAAGCGGTTCGTCCAGGTGATGCAGGGCGTACTCGCGTACGGAGGCGAGGGCGTCGGCGCCCCGGTCCTCGGGGGCGGTGGGCCGTTCGATGAACTGGGCCTGGGTGCCGGCCCGGAAGGGCGCGGTCACCATCGAGCGCGCGACGGCGGCGGCCGCCTCGGCGCCGTGGTGCGTACGGACGAGGTGGAGACAGAGGTCGATGCCGGCGGCGGTGCCGGCCGAGGTCCACACGGGGCCCGGGGCGTCCTCCCCTTCCGTCGCCTCGATGAAGAGGGCGTCGGGGACCACGGTGGTGGCCGGATACTCCTGCTGCAGGAGGTCGGCGAGGCTCCAGTGGGTGATGGCCCGGCGTCCGTCGAGCAGCCCGGCCTGGGCGAGCACGAACGCCCCCGCGCAGAGCGCGGCGACGGGAACACCCCGCGCGTGGGCCCGCCGCAGGGCGCCGAGTACCTCCGGCGGTGTCGCGGCCGTGGGGTCGACGATGCCGGGAACGACGACGAGGTCGGCGCGGTCGAGCCAGGCCAGCGTGCGGTCGGGCGTCAGGCTGAGCCCGCCCGGCATGGCGACCGCGGTGCGGTCGGCGGCGCAGCGGCGCAGTTCGAAGGCGGGCACGCCACGGTCGGTGCGGTCCGCGCCCCACACCTCGGTGATGACGCTGACGTCGAAGGACCGGATGTTGGGGAAGGCGAGGAGCGCCACGCGATAGGCCGACATGGCCGCGAGTATGGCAGAAACCCATCGAACAGCGGCAGTACTGCCACTGTGCGGGTCCGGTCCGCGGCGGCAGGATCGTGGTCATGAACGAGCGAGAGCTTCACAGCAAGGCAGCACTGGTCGTCATCGACGTACAGAAGGGTTTCGACGAGAAGGAGTTCTGGGGGCCGCGCGACAACCCGGACGCGGAGGAGAACATCGCAGCGCTGATCGACGCGTGGCAGGCGACCGGCCGCCCGGTGGTCTTCGTCCGGCACGACTCCCTGAAGCCGGGTTCGCCCCTGCGCCCGGGCCAGGAGGGCAACGACCTCAAGGACTTCGTGGAGGAGAGGCGGGGCAAGGGCGAAGGAGCAGAACTCTTCGTCACCAAAACGGTGAACTCCGCCTTCTACGGCACGCCCGACCTGCGGGAGTGGTTCGAGGCCGAGGGCATTCACCAGTTCGTCGTGACCGGCATCCAGACCAACATGTGCGCGGAGACGACGGCCCGCATGGGCGGGAACCTGGGCTACGAGGTGCTGTTCGCCCTGGACGCCACCCACACGTTCGACCTGACCGGCCCGTACGGCTGGCGCCTGACCGCCGAGGAGCTGGCCCGGGCGACGGCCGTGACGCTCCAGGGCGGCGGCTTCGCCGAGGTGGTCACCACGGCGGAGCTGGTGGCGGCCGCGCAGCGCTGAGGCCCGTCCGTCAGCCGAAGAGGCTCTTGGCGTCGGCCAGGGCGGCGGTGTCTGACCGCAGCACATCGCCGGGACGGTTGCCGTGGCCTATCAGGCTGCCGCCCCAGTGCATGCCCAGGTACTCGGCGGACGACCGCAGCATGCCCACCAAGGGGTCGGCCGGCGCGGAGTCGTCGTGGCTGGTCGTGGTGATCGCCCACAGGGTCTTGCCGCGCATCCGCTGCTTGAACCGCACCTCCGGCAGGTGCAGCCACGCGCCCCAGTGGTCCATGTAGAGCTTGGTGCCGGAGCTCACGCTGTACCAGTAGAGCGGCGAGACGACCACCAGGTCGGTGGCCTCCAGCGTGGCGTCCAGCAGCAGCCGCTCGTTGCCGGCCGGTTCGGTGCGGGTGCGGCCTTCCGTGTGACGCAGGTCCTCGAAGGCGGGGAGCGGCAGCTCGCTCAGTCTCAGCCACCGCTGGGCCGTGTGCGAGGGCAGCTGCGCCGCGGCTTCCCGGGCCAGCGCCTCGGTGTTCCCGTCCGCCCGGGCACTGCCGAGCAGGAAGAGGAACGAGCGTGCCGGGTCGGCGTGTCCGGTGCGCTGAGCCTGGTCGTGGTCACGCCGGCCGTCGGCATCCGTCATGGTGGGCTCCCTTCGAGACAGCCGGCATGATCACCGGCGACCGGCTACAACAGCGGTCGTCCCGCGTCCATTCCGGGCATCCGGAGCCGAACGCGGAAGGGCGGCGGCATCCCTTGCGGGAGTGCCGCCGCCCTTCTGCGGTGGTGTGGGGTGTGCGTCTGCCGAATCAGTACGCGGAGTTGACGTTGTCCATCGAGCCGTACTTGTCGGCCGCGTAATTGCAGGACGCGGTGATGTTGGCGACCGGGTCGTAGATGTCCCAGGACGTGCCCTCGACGTGATACGCCTTGAACGTCGGGTCGATGATCTGCAGCAGACCCTTCGACGGAACACCGTTCACGGCATTCACGTCCCAGTCGTTGATCGCACGCGGATTACCGGTCGACTCACGCATGATGTTCTTCTTGATGCCCTCGTACGAGGCCGGGACGCCCTTGGCGTGCAGGATGTCCAGCGACTCCTTGATCCAACCATCCAGGTTGTCGGCATAAGCCTTCTTCGCCGGAGCAGCAGGCTTCGCAGCCGGCTTGGCAGCGGGCTTGGCAGCGGGCTTCATCGGCTTACGGGCCTCGGAGCGGCTCGCACGCTCACGGTCAGCCTTGGCCTTGGCCTCGGCGTCGGCCTTCGCCTTCGCAGCGGCATCCGCGTCGGCCTTCACCGCAGCCTTCGCGGCCACCTTCGCCTGCGCCGCAGCAACATCCGCACGCTGGGCCAGCTC
>NZ_BMVB01000045.1 GCF_014650495.1 Streptomyces cinnamoneus
CCCCAGCCCTCATACAGCCAGCGAACTACCGCCCACCCACCACGACAAGGGCCACCTAACAAAGCACTACTAGGCCGGCCCGCCCGGCGCCCTCCGGGCCCGGGCCGGCCGTCCGCGGCCGTCGGGCCGGGCCTGCCTACGACCGTCAGGCCAGGCGGCCGAGGGCCTCGACGACGATCTCCGCGGTCTCCTTGACGACGAGGTTGTCGCCCGGCGTGCCGTCGGTGCGCGTCGTGAAGATGGAGATGATCAGAGGGGCGCCCTTCGTCGGCCGGACGACGGCGATGTCGTTGATCACCCCGTTCTCGCTCCAGCCGGTCTTGTCGCCGACGCGCCACGTCTGCGGCAGCCCGGCGCGAATGCGCTTCACACCGGTGGTGCTCGCCATGAGCCACCGGTTGAGCCGGTCCCGGTCGGGCGCGGCGAGCGCCGTCCCCAGCGTCAGGGCGTGCAGCGTACGGGCCATCGCCTCGGGAGTGGTGGTGTCCCGGGGGTCGCCGGCGATGTTCGAGTTGAGCTCGGGCTCGGTCCGGTCGAGCCGGGTGCAGTGGTCACCGAGCGTCCGGACGAAGGCGTTGAACGCCCGCGTGCCGCCGAGCTGTTCCAGCAGGAGGTTGCCGGCGGTGTTGTCGCTCTGGCTGACGGCCGCCGAGCACAGGGCGTCGACGGTCATGCCCGTGCCGATGTGCTGCGCGGTCTCCGGCGAGAAGTCCGCCACCTTGTCCGCGCCGCCGCTGCTGAGCGCGACGTAGTCCGCGGAGTAGCGCACCACCCGGTCGAGGAGCCCGGGGTCCTTCTCGCGCGCCTGGCGCAGGATGCCGGCGGCGGCCACGGCCTTGAAGGTCGAGCAGAGCGCGAAGCGCTCCCCGGCGCGGTAGCCGAGGAACCGTCCCGTGCCGGTGTCGTGGGCCGCCACGCCGATGCGGGTCGAGAAGCGGGATTCCAGGGCGCGCAGCCGCTGCCGGGTGCCGGGTGCCGACGCCGCCTGCGCGGTGCCCGGAAGTGCGGCCGCCAGCGGAACCGCGGCCGTTGCGAGGAGCAGTCCCCTGCGTGACATGGATATGTTCATGATCATCAGCCTAATCGCGCGGCGCGAGGGGCCGCTCCGGCCCGCGACCGCTTGCCTGCAGGGCCCCGCTCACCACAGGCGGTCGATCTCCCCTGGGTACAGCCCGATCCGGCTGCACCGGAACGTGTCCGCGTGCCGACGCGCCCGTTCCGTGAAGAAACCGGCCATGGTCACCTTGTCGAACCCCGGTCCGTCGCTCGGGAAGGGCTCCTCCGGCGTGCCGCCGATCACGACGGCGCCCTCCAGCACCGTCCAGCCCGCGCTCCCGTAGAAGCGGCGCAGCCCGCTGTCGCAGGTGAAGAGGCCGAGGTCCGCCCCGCTGTGCGCAATCGCCTCGCGGGCGGCGGCCACGAGCCGTCGCCCGTGCCCCTTGCCGCGGTGCTCCTCGGCGGTGGCGACCGCGCTCAGGCCGGACGCGCGGTAGGTACGGCCGTCGTGGACGAGGTCCTTGCTCAGGATGTCCAGCGCCGCCGTCACCTCGCCGTCCGGCGTGACGAACAGCATCGTGCGCGGGTCGAGCGCGCTGTCGTGCGCGCCACCTCCCAGGCCGGGCCACGCCTCCTCGCGCACTGCCTGCGCCTGCAGGCGCAGCGCTGACGGAATCTCACATTCCGCGAACGTTCGGACCATTCCCATGGCCGACACCTCTCCTCACCCGCCCCTGTCGTAGTCGTATCCGTTCACCGACGTTGTTACATCGGGCAGTTGAACACATGCTCGATATCCCTCAAGTTGCCGTATAGCGGACAGGAAGCGCCGCTATTCGTTTACCAACAGATCAAATCCTTGTTGCGCCCCTGTCAAACACGCTTATTTGATGGCACGCTCTCCTCACTTCACTCCTGTACCACCACTGCACCACTCGTGAACCACCTCCTGCACCAGCGGGCCGCCGTTGACCGGGCTGCCCGTAACCCCCCTCATAGGAGACTGAGTTGAGCAGCAACACCTCCACCACCCGCAAGAACTCCCTGCGTGCCGCCGCCCTGGTCGCCTCCGCCACGATGGTCGTCATCGGCGTGCAGACGGGCTCGGCGAACGCGTCGGCCGAGAAGAGCAACGGCGGGCAGCAGCTCGCGCTCTCCGCAGGGCAGCGGGCCTCCGCGATCAGAGACGCGCAGGGCGACGCCTCGTCGACCGCCTCGAAGATCGGTCTGGACGGCAAGGAGAAGCTGATCGTCCGCGACGTCGTCAAGGACGCCGACGGCACCGTGCACACGCGCTACGAGCGCACCTACGACGGCCTGCCGGTGCTCGGCGGCGACCTCGTCGTGCACCAGAAGAAGAACGGCGCCCGCGACGTCACCAAGGCGACCGACGCCGACATAGCCGTGCCCAGCACCACCCCGTCCGTCGCGCCCTCCACCGCGAAGAAGAGCGCCCTCAGCGCCGCCGCGGACCAGAAGACCGCCAAGGCCGACGCCGGCCAGGCCCCGCGCAAGGTGATCTGGGCCGCGGAGGGCAAGCCGGTCCTGGCGTACGAGACGACCGTCACGGGCGTCCAGAAGGACGGCACGCCGAGCAAGCTGCAGGTGATCACCGACGCGAACACCGGCAAGAAGCTCTTCCAGAACGAGACCGTCCACACCGGCACGGGCACCAGCACCTACAGCGGCTCCGTCCCGCTGACCACCACGCAGTCCGGCTCGGGCTACACCCTCACCGACGGCGCCCGCGGCGGTCACAAGACGTACGACCTGAACCAGGGCACCGACGGCACCGGTGCGCTCTTCACCAACTCCAGCGACGTCTGGGGCGCGGGCCGCCAGAAGGCCGGCGTCGACGCGCACTACGGCGCGGCCGTCACCTGGGACTTCTACAAGAACGTGCTCGGCCGCAGCGGCATCAAGGGCGACGGCGTCGGCGCGTACAGCCGCGTCCACTACGGCAACGGCTACGTCAACGCCTTCTGGGACGACGAGTGCTTCTGCATGACCTACGGTGACGGCGAGAACAACGCCAACCCGCTGACGTCGCTCGACGTGGCCGCCCACGAGATGACCCACGGCGTCACCTCCGCCACCGCCAACCTCCGCTACAGCGGCGAGTCCGGCGGCCTGAACGAGGCCACGTCCGACATCTTCGGCACCGCCGCCGAGTTCTACGCCAACAACTCGACCGACCCGGGCGACTACCTCATCGGCGAGAAGATCGACATCAACGGCGACGGCACCCCGCTGCGCTACATGGACAAGCCGAGCAAGGACGGCGGCTCGCGCGACTACTGGTCCTCCTCCCTCGGCAGCGTGGACGTCCACTACTCGTCCGGCCCCGCCAACCACTTCTACTACCTGCTCTCCGAGGGCAGCGGCAGCAAGGTCATCGGCGGGGTGAGCTACAACAGCCCCACCTACAACAACAGCAAGGTCGCCGGCATCGGCCGGGACAAGGCCACCAAGATCTGGTACAAGGCCCTGACCACGTACTTCACCTCCACCACCAACTACAAGGCAGCCCGTACGGCCACCCTCAAGGCCACCGCGGACCTCTACGGCTCCACCGGCACCGAGTACAAGGCGGTCGCCGCGGCCTGGACCGCGATCAACGTGAAGTAACACCCCCTTCGCGTGCAGCGCAGCCGTGCCCCCGCCGCCCCCGTGGCAGCGGGGGCACGGCTTTCGTACGTACCATCGGTAGCGTGATCGACCTCGGCTACTCCCTCTCCCGCCGCTTCCCGGACCCGCCCCAGACGGACTACCGCACCGCGGACGTCCACGCGCTGCGGCACGACCTCTTCTGCGGCGACGTCTACCTCGCCGACGTGAAGACGGACCGGGAGCTGTCCACAGCCTGGGGATGGGTGCCGGTCCTCGACTTCGCCTGGGCCCTGTGCGACGTCATCGAGACCATCGATCAGGACCCCCGGGGGAACCGCTCGGCGAACACGCAGTTCGCCGAGCTGGACTTCACGGAGTCCACCGACTGCATGGTCTTCGAACGCCGCTTCGGCTGGGTGGACGTCACCGCCGACTGGGCGCCCGACGAGCCCCCGCTGACCTTCAACCACCGGGCGCTGCGCCGCGAGGCCCGCGACTTCCTGCACGACCTGATCGCCGACCTGTCCGACATGCACGAGGGCCTCGCCGACAACCCGGTCGTCTGGAACCTGCAGAGCCGCTTCCCCCGCATCTGAACGGCCCCCGCCGGACCCGCGGACCCGGCGACCCCGACGGCCCCCCGCCGGACCCGCGGACCCGGCGACCCCGACGGCCCCCCCCTGCGGCCCCACGGCCCCGGCGCCCCGTCGGACCGGCCGGCCCGACGGACCCCGGCCGGGGCGTCCCCCGTCAGCCGGCCTGCGCCGCCGCCTCCACTCTGATCCCTATCGCCGCCGCGAACGCCGGGGCGAGGTCCAGCAGTTGGGGCGGGCTGATGACCGCACCGGAGAGCCGCTCGATCCCCCCGGCGATGTCCAGCTCCGCGACCTCGCGCAGATCCACGTCCTTCATCTGCACCCCGCTGAAGTCGACCCTGCGCAGCACGCAGTCGCGGAAGACGACCCGCTCCAGCCGTGCACCGGCGAAGTCTGCCTCGACGAGCACGCACCCCTCGAACGTGACGTCCTTGAGCACCGCCTTCCGTGCGTTCAGGTAGTCGATCTTGCCGCCCCCGATGAGCACCCGCTCCAGGGACGCCCCGTGCACCTGCAGCCCCCCGAAACGCGCGTCGCGCACCTCCACGTCCCGCAGGGACGCCTCCGCGAGGTCGGTGCCCACGCCGCGGACCCCGTCGAGGACGCAGTCCGTGAACCGGGCCCGGCCCAGCTGCGTGCCGTCCAGCACACAGCGGTCGAACCGGCAGTCCAGGAAGGACGCCCCGCGCCCGTCCTCGTCCGTCAGGTCGGCCTCCGTGAACGCGAGGCCGTCGCTATCTCCCCCCGGCTCCAGCCCGCCCCCGTCGTACGGCTGCAGCTCCGGCAGCCGCACCTCCGGCAGGCGGGCCAGGGGCGCCGCAGCCCCGCGGACCCGCGCACCACCGCCCCGGCCACCCCGGCCCGTCACACCGCTCATGCCCGTCTCCCTCCGTAGGGATCCCACCGTGGCACAGGGCACTGACAACGCCTTGACCTCAACCTTGGTCGAGGTTGAAGACTTCGGATCGTTCCTCCGCGACGATCTCCTTGGAGTGCCCATGCACGCCGTCCGGCTGCACGCCTTCGGCCCCGCCGACAACCTCACCTACGAGCGGACCGACGCGCCCGTCCCCGGCCCCGGGCAGGTCCGGATCGCCGTCGCGGCCGCCGGCGTCCACCTCGTCGACACCACCCTGCGCTCCGGCGACCCCAACGGCCCGTACGCGCTCCCCCCGTTGCCGGCCGTCCCCGGCCGCGAGGTCGCCGGCACCGTCGACGCACTCGGCGAGGGCACCGACCCCCGCTGGCTGGGCCGCCGCGTCGTCGCCCATCTGGGCGCCGCCGTGCCCGGCGGCGGCTACGCCGAGCTGGCCGTCACCGACGCGGACCGGCTGCACGAGATACCCGAGGGGCTGCACGACGACCAGGCCATCGCCATGATCGGCACGGGCCGCACCGCGCTCGGCATCCTCGGTTTCACCGACCTCACCCCGGACGACGTCGTGATCGTCACCGCCGCGGCCGGCGGCGTCGGCTCGCTGCTCGTGCAGTACGCCCGGAACGCGGGCGCCACGGTCATCGGACTGGCCGGCGGCCCCGACAAGGTCCGGCACGTCAGCGCGCTCGGCGCCGACATCGCCCTCGACTACAACAAGAGCGACTGGGTCGAGAAGGCCCGCACCGCCCTGTGGGGGAAGGACGCCACCGTCGTCTTCGACGGCGTCGGCGGCACGGCCGCGCGTTCCGCGGTGTCCCTGCTCGGGCGCGGCGGGCTGCACCTCGTCTTCGGCTGGTCCGCACAGGGGATCACCGGCGGCGGCCCGCTGGAGCTCCCCCCGGGGTGGCTGGCGGAGCGCGGCATCACCTCCCGGGGCGTGCTGGGCCCGGCCATGCTGGAGCGGTTCGGCGGGGGCCAGGTGGGCCTGCGGCGGCTGGAGGAGGAGTCGCTCGCCCGGGCGGCCGCAGGCGCGGTGGTACCGGCCGTGCAGCGCTTCCCGCTGGCCGAGGCCGCCGAGGCCCACCGGGCGCTGGAGACGCGGGGCACCGTGGGCAAGGTCGTGCTGATCCCCTGACCCGCCGGGTCCGTCACGTCCCGACAAGCCGATGTCACCCGACGGGCCTACGCTGGACTGCGAGCTTCTGCACGCCATCGGCCGCGCCCCACGCCGCCGGCCGCGAGAGCAGGTACTCCATGAGCTTCGAGAGCCCGCCCCCGGTCCCGAAGGCCGGCACCGCACCCGACCCCCGCCGCTGGTGGGGGCTGGTGGTGATCGCCCTGGCCCAGCTCATGGTGGTCCTCGACGCGACCATCGTGAACATCGCGCTCCCCTCCGCGCAGCACGAGCTGCACATGTCCGACTCCACCCGGCAATGGGTCATCACCGCCTACACCCTCGCCTTCGGCGGGCTCCTGCTGCTCGGGGGCAGGATCGCCGACCTCGTCGGGCGCAAGCGGACCTTCGTCATCGGACTCGTCGGTTTCGCGGGCGCCTCCGCGCTGGGCGGCGCCGCGCACACCTCGGGCCTGCTGTTCTCCGCCCGCGCCCTGCAGGGCGCCTTCGGCGCCGTCCTCGCGCCCTCCGCGCTGTCGCTGCTGACGACGACGTTCACCGACCTCAAGGAACGCAGCAAAGCCTTCGGCATCTACGGCGCCATCGCCGGCGGCGGCGCGGCCATCGGGCTCATCATGGGCGGCCTGCTGACCGAGTACCTGAACTGGCGCTGGTGCCTGTACGTGAACGTGCCCATCGCCCTCGTCGCGCTGACCGGCGCCGTCTGGCTGCTGCACGACCACCGCCCCGCCCGCGCCGAGCGGCCCCGGCTCGACCTGCCGGGCGTGGCCCTGGGCTGCGGCGGGCTCGTGGCCGTCGTCTACGGCTGCAGCGAGGCCCAGCCGCGCGGCTGGAACGACGCGCTCGTGCTCGGGCTGCTGTGCGGCGGCGCGGCACTGCTGGCCGTGTTCGCGTGGTGGCAGACACGGGCGCCCAGCCCCCTGCTGCCCCTGCACATCGTCCGCAACCGCAACCGGGGCGGCGCGTTCCTGACGATGGCGCTGGCGGTCGTCGGGATGTTCGGCATGTTCCTGTTCATGACCTACTACCTGCAGGTCGTGCTGGGCTACTCCCCGCTGAAGACCGGGCTGGCGTTCCTGCCGATGACGGCCGCGATCGTCTTCGCCTCCACCCAGGTCTCCGCACGCCTGATGAACCACCTGCCGCCGCGCCTGCTGATGGTGCCCGGCACGATCCTGGCCGCCGGCGGCCTGTTCATGCTGCGCTTCCTGACCGTCGAACCCGCCTACCCCTCGCACGTGCTGCCCGCCGAGATCCTCCTCGGGTTCGGCATGGGCCTGATCTTCATGCCCGTCATGGACGTCGCCACCTCCGGCGTGGCCGTCGGCGACTCGGGCGTCACCTCCGCCACCGTCAACACGGCGCAGCAGGTGGGCGGTTCCGTCGGCACGGCGCTGCTCAACACCATCGCCACCTCCACCGGCGCCACGTTCGTCGCGGCGCACCTGAAAGCCGCGGCGGCCACCGGCGCAGGCCGCGATCCGGCCGTCCGGGACCACGTGGTCAAGGAGGGCATCGTCCACGGGTTCGGCATCGCCATCACCTGGGGCGCGGGCATCATGCTGCTCGCCGGCCTCGTCGCCTGGACGCTGATCACCGCGCGGGCCCCCCAACACGCGGCGGCGGCACCCGAGTCCGGCGATCACGCCTCCTCCTACGACCCGCACCGCATGCGGGCCGTGTGAGGGGCAGTGAAAAACCAGTGGCCCGTGGGGTGACGGGCGTGCATGCTTGCCGCATGCACATCCGCGTCGCCCAACCTGCCGACTGGCCCGCCGTCTGGCCCTTCTTCCACGCCATCACGGCAGCGGGCGACACCTACACCTATCCCCGCGACCTGACGTCCGAGCAGGGCCGGTCGTGGTGGATGCTCACGGCCCCCGGCCGTACGGTGGTGGCGGTCGACGAGGACGGAACGGTCCTCGGCAGCGCCAAGATGAATCCCAATCAGGCCGGCGGCGGCGCGCACATCGCCAGTGCCAGCTTCATGGTCGCGCCCGGGCACGCGGGGCGCGGCATCGGCCGGGCCCTGGGCGAGCACGTGATCGAGTGGGCGCGCGCGGAGGGCTACCGCGGCATCCAGTTCAACGCGGTCGTCGAGGCCAACACGCGGGCCGTGCGCCTGTGGAAGTCCCTGGGCTTCGAGGTCGTCGGCACCGTTCCGGAGGGCTTCCGCCTGCCCGACGGCTCGTACACGGGGCTGCACGTCATGTACCGGCCCCTGTAGCCCGCCCGCCGGGCCGGGCCGTGCACCGCGCGTCCCGGCAGCCGTCGCCCTTCCTTCCGGTGTCCCGGCTGCCGCCGCGCGCCCGCCGCGGCCTTCAGGCCACGATCCTCATCTCCCGGTCGGTGTTGTTCAGCCGCCGGCCGCCGGTCTCCGTGCAGACCACGATGTCCTCGATGCGGACGCCGAAGCGGCCCGGCAGGTAGATCCCCGGCTCGATCGAGAAGCACATGCCCGGGACCAGGGGCAGGTGTTCCCCCTCCACCAGGTAAGGCGGCTCATGCGTCGTGACCCCGATGCCGTGACCCGTGCGGTGGATGAAGTACTCGTCGTAGCCCGCCCGGCGGATGACCTGCCGGGCCACGCGGTCGATCTCCTGGCAGGCGACGCCCGGACGGACGGCCTCGAAGGCCGCCTGCTGCGCCTCGCGCACCAGTTCGTGCACCGTGCGTTCCTCCGCCGTCGGCTCCCCCACGTGCACCGTGCGGGTCGTGTCGGAGCCGTAACCGCCCTTCAGGCCGCCGAAGTCGAGGACGACCATGTCGCCGTCCTCGATGATGCGGTCCGCGGCCTCGTGGTGCGGGTTGGCGCCGTTGGGGCCGGAGCCCACGATCGTGAAGTCCACCTGGCTGTGCCCGTTCTCCCGCAGCAGGCGGGCCAGGTCGGCGGCCACCTCGCGCTCCCGGCGGCCCTCGAAGCGCAGGTCGACGATCTCCTCGTACGCGGCGTCCGCCGCGGCCCCGGCCGCCGCCAGCCGCTCCACCTCGTAGGCGTCCTTCACCGCCCGCAGCATCGGCAGCACCTCCGTGAGCGCCCCGTAGGCCGTTCCCGGGCACGAGCGCTGCAGGGCGAGCAGGTGGAGCGCCCAGGCGTTGTCGGAGATGCCGTAACGGCCCTGGCCGTCGAGGAGCTTGGCGACGGCGGCGTACGGGTCCTCGCCGTCGGTCCAGCCGGTGACCGTCAAGGCACCGGCCCCCGGTGAGGATTCCGCATCGGGACGTTCCAACTGGGGTACGACGAGGTGGGGTCGGCGGCCGGGAACGAGCAGCAGCGCCGTCAGGCGTTCGGTGACCACCGGCACGTATCCGCACAGCCATACGAGGTCGGGGCCCGGCGTCACGATCAGGCCGGACAGACCCTCCTGCAGGGCGGCGCGCGCGGCACGGTCCATGCGCGCGGCATAGAAGTCGACATCGCTCATGGGGGCAGAGTAATCCCCACGAAGGTGGTCGGCAGAGCGGTCTCTACCCCACGGGTGAGAGGCCCTCCTCCCCAGGGTTGAGAAGCCCTATACCCCAAGACCGATTTCCCCCGGGGTCACCCTGATTCATCCCGGAAATCATTGTGCGCGCGGAACACCGCTGCCTAGCGTGTTCATGCCCGTCTGCACGCCCGTACGAACAACGACTGAAGCATTGAATAAGAGGAGCACCATGTTCCGACGAGTCGGGCGGTTCGCCGTCCACCGGCCCTGGCTCACGATCGCGGGCTGGATCATCGCAGCCGTGGCGCTCGCGATGCTGGCACCCGGCCTCAAATCCACCACGGACGAAACCGAGTTCCTGCCCTCGCACTACGAATCCGTACAGGTGGGGAAACTCCAGGAAAAGGCATTCCCGAAAACCGAACAACCGGCGGCGATAGCCGTCTTCCAGCGAACGGACGGCGGGAAGCTCACCGAAGCCGACCGGCGTGACGTCGCCAAGGTGGCCGAGGGTCTCGACGGCAAGCACCGCGAGAAGATCGCCAAGGTGGTGACGAACCCCCAGTCGGTCTCCCCCAACGGGCAGATCGCCCTGGCGAACGTCATCGCGGACACCAAGAACGTCAACGACGAAAAGCTTCCGGACTCGGTCAAGCAGCTGCGCGAGGACACCAAGGAGCTCCTCAAGGGCACCCAGCTGAAGGCCGGCTTCACCGGTCAGGCCGCGCAGAGCCTGGACGCCCGGGAGTCCTCCGGTGACACCGACGCCATGATCATGATGGCGACGTTCGTCCTGATCATCGTGCTGCTGCTGGTCATCTTCCGCAGCCCGCTGATCGCCATCCTGCCGGTCGTCATCATCGCCGTGGTCTCCATGGTCGCCACCGGCCTCATCGGCACCGCCGCCGAGCTCGGCGGCCTCAAGGCCGACAGCTCCATCACCGCGATCCTCATCGTCGTCCTCTTCGGCGTCGGCACCGACTACATCCTCTTCCTGCTCTTCCGCTACCGCGAGCACCTGCGCGCCGGGCAGGAGCCCAAGGAGGCCCTCGTCGACGCGGTCGCCAAGGTCGGCGAGACCATCGCCTCCGCGGCCGGCGCCGTCATCGTCGCCTTCCTCGCCCTGCTGCTCTCCACCATGGGCATGATGCGCGCGATGGGCCCGTCCCTGGCCATCTCGGTGGGCGTCACCCTCGTCGCCGCGCTCACGCTCGTGCCCGCCGTCTTCTCCCTCCTCGGCCGCGCCGCCTTCTGGCCGTCCAAGGCATGGCGGAAGCAGCCGAAGAACCGTTTCGCGAACAGCATCGGCAACCTCGTCGCCCGCCGTCCCGCCGTCATCGCGGTGCTCTCCACCGCGGTCCTGGCCGTCCTGGCCGTCGGCACCCTCAGCTTCAAGGCCGAGTTCGACACCAGCAGCCAGATGCCGCAGAAGCTGGAATCCGTCCAGGCCATGACGGACCTGCAGCGCGGCTTCTCCGCCGGCCAGTCCGGCCCGGCCATGGTCTACCTCAAGTCCAAGGACGGCTCCCCCCTCGACAAGGGCGCCCTGGAGCCCTTCCGCGCCAAGCTCGCCGGCATCGAGGGCGTCGGCTCGGCGGCACCCGCCGTCGTCAGCCCCGACGGCGCGGTCGCCCAGTACAGCGTCGTCCTCAAGTACACCCCCTCGGCGGAGAAGGCCATCGAGCTCGCCGGCGGCCCGCTGCGCGACAAGGCCCACGCGGCGGCCCCCGGCGGCACGGAGGCCCTCGTCGGCGGCACCTCCGCCGTCCTGGCCGACATCGAGGACGCCGTCGGCCACGACTACCGCCTCGTCTTCCCCGTCGCCGGCCTCGCCATCATGGTCATCCTGGGCCTGCTGCTCCGCAGCCTCGTCGCGCCCCTGTACCTGATGGCCGCCGTCGCCCTCGGCTTCTGCGCCACCCTCGGCTCCACGGTCTGGCTCTTCCAGGACTACAAGGGCGAGAACGGCCTGCTGTTCATGCTGCCGGTCATCGTCTACCTCTTCGTGGTGGCCATCGGCACCGACTACAACATCCTCATGGTCGCCCGCCTGCGCGAAGAGGTGCGCCGCGGCGTACCGGCCCGGGAGGCCGTCCGCACGGCGGTCGCCCAGTCGACCCCGACCATCTCGGCCGCGGCGATCATTCTCGCCGGCACCTTCGGCGTCCTGATGCTGGCCGAGAACTCCATGCTCCAGCAGATGGGCTTCGCCGTGGCCTTCGGCATCCTGCTGACGGCCTTCGTGATGGCCATGCTGCTGGTGCCCACGGTCACCTCCCTGCTGGGCCACAAGGCATGGTGGCCCGGCCACCAGGACGCCCCCCGGGAGGTCCCGGCCGCGCCGGTCGCCGACACCGCGTCGCAGTGGACGCACGGCGAGCAGGTCCGCCGCTGACCGACCCCGCACAACGAAGAACCGCAGGTCCCCTCCGGGGGCCTGCGGTTCTGTCGTGGAGCCGACTGTCGGATTCGAACCGACGACCTTCGCTTTACAAGAGCGGTGCTCTACCAGCTGAGCTAAGTCGGCGTGCGTGAGGCAGTCTAACCGGACTCGCACCGTGCACCGCTCATCAATTTCGTAACCCGCCACCTGCTGACATCCGCTCCCCGCGCCGGTAGCGTCACCGGCAACCCGGTCCAATTGGACTGGACCACTCCCTCTACTCGGATCGTCCGGCACGTTCCTGCCGGTGAAGGGACGCATCACCATGGCCACAGTCACGTTCGACAAGGCGACCCGCATCTACCCGGGCGCCAAGAAGCCCGCCGTCGACCAGCTCGACATCGCCATCGAGGACGGGGAATTCCTCGTCCTCGTCGGCCCGTCCGGCTGCGGAAAGTCCACCTCGCTGCGCATGCTCGCAGGGCTGGAGGACGTCAACGGCGGCTCGATCCGCATCGGCGACCGCGACGTCACGCACCTGCCGCCCAAGGACCGCGACATCGCGATGGTCTTCCAGAACTACGCGCTCTACCCGCACATGACCGTGGCCGACAACATGGGCTTCGCCCTGAAGATCGCGGGCGTGCCGAAGGCCGAGATCCGGCAGAAGGTCGAGGACGCGGCCCGCATCCTGGACCTCACCGAGTACCTGGGCCGCAAGCCCAAGGCGCTCTCCGGCGGCCAGCGCCAGCGCGTGGCCATGGGCCGCGCCATCGTCCGGGAGCCGCAGGTCTTCCTCATGGACGAGCCGCTGTCCAACCTCGACGCGAAGCTGCGCGTCCAGACCCGCACCCAGATCGCCGGGCTGCAGCGCCGCCTGGGGATCACCACCGTGTACGTCACCCACGACCAGGTCGAGGCCATGACCATGGGCGACCGCGTGGCGGTGCTCAAGGACGGGCTGCTGCAGCAGGTCGACTCGCCGCGCAACATGTACGACCGCCCGGCCAACCTCTTCGTGGCGGGCTTCATCGGCTCGCCGGCGATGAACCTGGTCGAGGTGCCGATCATCGACGGCGGCGTGAAGTTCGGCAACAGCGTCGTCCCCGTCTCCCGCGAGGCCCTGACCGCGGCCGCCGACAAGGGCGACCGCACGGTCACGGTGGGCGTGCGCCCCGAGCACTTCGACGTGGTCGAGCAGGGCGGCGCTTCCACCGGCTCCCTCAGCAAGGACGCCCCGGCCGGCCTCGCCGTCACGGTGAACGTGGTCGAGGAGCTCGGCGCCGACGGCTACGTCTACGGGACCGCCGAGGTCGGCGACGGCCGGCAGGACCTCGTGGTGCGCGTCAACGGCCGGCGCGTGCCGGAGAAGGGGTCCGTACTGCACGTCGTGCCCCGCCCGGGCGAGCTTCACGTCTTCTCCACGTCCTCCGGCGAGCGCCTGAGCGACTGAGCCGGCGGAACGACGCCGAACACCGGGCGGCGTCCCTTGTCCGTATGCGACGGACAAGGGGCGCCGCCCTTGTCGGCAAAATCCCCGACACATGCCTCATTTCGAACGCCACACGTCAACGCCATAACCGCACCTGTGCACAGCCGCGTCACTCGACCGGGTGACTAAATGTCGCCGCGTCATTACCCCTCGCTACCATCTCCGGCATGAACCAGGCCGCCCGCCGCATCGGCAGAACCCTCGCTCTCGTCCTTCCGGTCGTTCTTGTGCTCTCGGGGACTCTCGCGGTAACGCGCGTCCCGTGGGCGGCACCGAACGCCGAGTCGCAGGTGCTCACCGCCTCCTCCGACAACGCCTCCACGGTCGCCAAGGCGCGCGCGCCCCACGAGGTGCTGCGCGACCGGCTGCTGACCGAGCTCCAGGAGAAGAACCCCGGCGTCGCCCTCACGCACCTGCAGGAGGCGACCAACGGCCGCCCGTCGCTGGCCCAGCACTGCGCGGACATCGCCCGCGCACTGGGGCGTGCGGCGGTCGCCAAGTACCAGTCGACCAAGAAGGCGCAGTCCTACGCCCGCCCCGTCTGCGACACCGCCTTCGCCTCCGGCGTCGTCCAGGGGCACTGAGCCCCGCCTCCAGGGGCCGCCGAGCCCCGCCGGAGCCCCCACGGGCGCTCCGGGCCCCACGGGCAGGCCGTACGGGACAGGGCAGACCCACCGGCGGCGTCTCCGCCCGCGGCACCGCATATGGTGCGGAGCATGACCGGCACGCAGCCCTACCCGTACCCCGCGCAAGCCGTGATCCTGGCCGGAGGCCAGGGTTCACGGCTTCGCCCGTACACCGATGACCGTCCCAAGCCGATGGTCGAGATTCCCGGCACGGGGGTCCCGATCATCGGCCATCAGCTCGCCTGGCTGGCGGCCGAAGGGGTCACGGACGCCGTGGTCTCGTGCGGCCATTTGGCCGAAGTGCTGCAGGACTGGCTCGTGTCGGCCGATCTGCCGCTCCGGGTGACCACCGTGGTCGAGAAGGAGCCGCTCGGGCGCGGCGGCGGACTGAAGTACGCGGCGGCCTCCCTGCCCCGCCCCGACGAGCCCTGGTACGCCACGAACGGCGACATCTGGACCCGTTTCTCGCTGCGCGAGATGGCCGCCTTCCACCACGAGCGGGACGCGGTGGCCACCCTGGCGCTGGCCCGTCCGCGCATCCCGTGGGGCGCGGTGGAGACCGACGAGTTCGGGCACGTCCTGGACTTCATCGAGTCGCCGCCCTCCCCCTATCTGATCAACGCCGGTGTGTACGTCTTCTCCGCCGGCTTCACGGATCTGCTGCCCGAGCGCGGCGACCACGAGCGGACCACCTTCCCGCGCCTGGCGCGCGAGCGCCGTCTGGCGGGCTTCCCGCTGCCGCAGGGGGCCTACTGGCGGGCCATCGACACGGCGAAGGACCTGACCGAGGCCGCGAAGGAGCTCGCCCGCTAGGGCGGCGGGCAGGCGCAGCGGAGCGGCCCCGCACCTCCCGGAGGAGGTGCGGGGCCGCTGTCGTGGTGGGCGGGCCGGGCTCAGCCCAGGAGGCCGCCCAGGGCGCCTCCGCCGCGGGAGCCGCCACCGCCCGAGCCGCCGGACGAGCCGCCCGAGCCACCGCCCGTGCCGCCGCCGGTGGAGCTGCCCGTCGTGGAGCCCGAGGAGCTGCGCGGCGGCGCGGCCGGGGCCGGGGCCTGGCGCGGGGTCTGCGGGGCCGGCCGGACGCTGCCCGTGCTGCCGCCCGGCTGTCCGGCGGTGCCGGCCGTACCGGCGGGCGTACGGGCCGCTCCGGGCGCGGTCGGCGTGGCCGCCGGGGTGGGCGCCGTCCGGTTGGAGGCGCTGGGCTTCGGGCTGCCCGCCGTCGCCGGGCCGTGCGAGCCGCGCGGGGCGGACGAGGAGGGCCGCTGCGGGAGCGGCGAGCCCTGCAGGCTGTTGGAGGGCGGGGGCGGCGTGCCGGGAGCCTCGGCGACCCGGGAGGAGCGGACGGCGCCGCCGAGCATGGAGCCGGCCAGCAGGGAGATGCCGATGAGGACCGTCGCCATGACCGTGCCGCGGCGCAGCACGCGCCGACGCAGGTCCCACAGGGCGGCACGGGGGCCGAGCCGCCGCCACGCCTCGCCGGCCAGCCGGCCGTCGACGGAGTAGAAGGGCGCCCCGGCGATGACCAGGGGGCTCCACGCGGCGAGGTAGATGATGTCCGGCGCGTCGTAGGCGGGGGCGTGCTGCCAGCTGACGGTGACGAGGAGGACGACGGAGAGCAGGGCGCCGACGGCGGCGGCGAGCCGCTGCCAGAGGCCGAAGATGGTGAGGACGCCGACGACGACCTGGAGGAAGGCGACGGTGAGGCCGGCCCCGACGGGGTGGCTGAGGGCGAAGTCGCGCAGGGGGGAGGCGACGGGCCAGGGGTGGAGCCGGGTGAGCCAGGCGACCATGGAGCCGCGCTTGCCGCCGTCGAAGTAGACGGGGTCGCAGAGCTTGCCCATGCCCGCGTAGACGGAGATCAGGCCGAGGAAGATGCGCAGCGGGAGGAGGACGACGCCGAGGTTCATCCGGCGCCCGGGGTAGTAGGCGTGGCGGACGGAGTCGGCGCGGCCCTGCTCGAACTCGTCGTCCTCGTCGTGCTCGTGGTCGTCGAACTCGGGCTGGTCGTACTCCTCTTCGTCGTACGCGCTCCCGGTGGGGCGCACGCCGTGGAGGAGCCGGGTGCCGGGGCCGTCCGCGGCCTCGGCCGGCCCGCGGGGGCCGATGACGGTGGTCGGGGGACCGTCGTCGACGCCGATGCGGGGCAGCACCTGGGTGGCGCCGGCGTCCCCGGCGGCCGGATAGCCGGTGCCGGAGTCCCTTACGGCCTGCAGGAGTTGGGTGGAGGCCGAGTCACCGGGCCCGGTCCGCCCGCTCCACACCACGGGGGCGCGGCGCTTGGCCGTGCCGCTCTTGACGGTGGGCATCCGCGCCGTGTCCACTCCTCCGGCGAATTGCCGGACGGCGCGTGGGGGCCGGGCGAGCTGCACCCGGAAGCTCAGGTGATTGACGATGACCTGCGCGGGGTCGGACGGGACCTTCACCGTACTCAGCGCGGGCTGGTCGTCGTAACCCGAAGAGCTTCCCCCCGTAGGTGTGCGGGGTGTTCTGGTGTCCACACTCATCTAACCGAGTGACCGGAGATTAGGACACTGCCTTGACCGGTTCGAATGTGTCCGAGACCCGTCAAGATCATCAAGAACGCGTCCGGCGGCCGGGGACCGTGGGTCCCGGGCCGCCGGAGGCAGGGGTTCGCGCGTCAGGCGCGGCGGCGCGCCGCCTCGTAGAGCACGACGCCGGCGGCGACACCGGCGTTGAGCGACTCGGCGCCGCCCGGCATGGGGATGCGCACCCGGAAGTCGCAGGTCTCGCCGACGAGGCGGGACAGGCCCTTGCCCTCGCTGCCGACGACGATGACGACCGGGCCTTCGAGGGCGTCCAGCTCGTGCAGCTCGACGTCGCCGTCCGCGGCGAGGCCGACGACCATCAGCCCCTCCTTCTGGTACGCCTCCAGCATCCGCGTCATGTTGGTGGCGCGGGCCACCGGCGTGCGCGCGGCGGTGCCGGCCGAGGTCTTCCAGGCGCTGGCGGTCATGCCGGCCGCACGGCGCTCGGGGACGACCACGCCGTGGCCGCCGAAGGCGGACACGGAACGGACGACGGCGCCGAGGTTGCGCGGGTCGGTGATGCCGTCGAGGGCGACGATCAGCGGGTCCTCGCCGTTGTCGGCGGCGACCGCGGTGAGGTCCTCGGGGTGGGCGTAGTCGTACGGCGGCACCGACAGGACCAGGCCCTGGTGGTTGAGGCCGTTCGTCATCCGGTCCAGCTCCGGGCGGGGGGCCTCCATGAGGTTGAGGCCCTTCTCCGTGGCGAGCTGGATGGCCTCGCGCACGCGCTCGTCGCTGTCCACGAACTGCTGGACGTAGAGCGTGTTCGCGGGCACGCCCTCGCGCAGCGCCTCGACGACCGAGTTGCGGCCGACGACGAGCTCGTTGGCGCCCTTGGGGCCGCCCCGGCGCGGGGCCGGGCGGCGGGCCGCGTGCTTGGCCTGGGCTGCGGCGACACGGTTCTTCTTGTGTCCCTTGCGCATGCTCGCGGGCGGGGTCGGGCCCTTGCCCTCCAGGCCCCGGCGCCGCTGGCCGCCGCTGCCGACCGTCGCGCCCTTCTTGTTGGACGTGCGGCGGTTCCTGCGCTGGCTGTTGCCGGCCATGGGGTCACCTATCTCTTACTGCTCAGAACCGCATGGGGTGCGGCTCAGTAAACGTACGTACGAAAAGTGTCCCTCAGGACAGGGACCAGCGGGGGCCGGACGGGGTGTCCTCGATGGCGAGACCGGAGTGCTGCAGCTGGTCGCGGATGGCGTCGGCGGTGGCGTAGTCCTTGCGGCCGCGGGCCGCCTCACGCTGCTCCAGCACCAGCCTGACCAGCGAATCCACTACGCCGTGCAGATCATCGCCACGGCTGTCGGCGGCACCCGCCCACTGCTCGTCCAGCGGGTCCAGACCCAGCACGCCGAGCATCGCCCGCACCTCCGCCAGCCGGGCGACGGCGCTCTCCTTGTCGTCGGCCGTCAGCGCGGAGTTCCCCTGGCGCACCGTGGTGTGCACGATCGCCAGCGCCTGCGGGACGCCCAGGTCGTCGTCCATCGCCTCGGCGAACGCCGGCGGCACCTCGGAGGCGGGCTCCACCGGGCCGGCCTTCTCGACCACCCGCTGCATGAAGCCCTCGATCCGCGCGAACGCGGACTCCGCCTCCCGCAGGGCCTCCGGGCTGTACTCGATCATCGACCGGTAGTGCGGGGTGCCCAGGTAGTAGCGCAGGACGATGGGACGCCACTGCTTGAGCATCTCCGAGACCAGCACGGAGTTGCCGAGCGACTTCGCCATCTTCTCGCCGCTGATCGTCACCCACGCGTTGTGGGCCCAGTACGCGGCGAAGTCGTCGCCGAACGCCTTCGCCTGCGCGATCTCGTTCTCGTGGTGCGGGAAGATCAGGTCGATGCCGCCGCCGTGGATGTCGAAGGACTCGCCCAAGTACTTGTGGGCCATCGCCGAGCACTCCAGGTGCCAGCCCGGGCGGCCGCGGCCCCAGGGGGTCTCCCAGGAGGGCTCGCCCTGCTTCGCGGCCTTCCACATGGCGAAGTCCCGCGGGTCGCGCTTGCCGGTCTCGCCCTCGCCGGAGGGCTGCAGGAGGTTGTCCAGCTCCTGGTTCGACAGGCTCAGGTAGCCCGGGAAGGACCGCACGTCGAAGTAGACGTTGCCGTCCGCGGCATAGGCGTGGCCCCGCTCGATCAGGCCGCGCATCATCTCGATCATCTCGGGCACGTGCCCGGTCGCCCGCGGCTCGACGGTCGGCCGCAGGCAGCCGAGGGCGTCGTAGGCCGCGTTGAAGGCGCACTCGTTCTCGTAGCCGATCGACCACCAGGGGCGGCCCTGCTCCGCGGCCTTCGCAATGATCTTGTCATCGATGTCGGTGACGTTGCGGACGAACGTCACGTCATAGCCGCGGTAGGTGAACCAGCGGCGCATGATGTCGAAGTTGAGGCCGGAGCGGATGTGGCCGATGTGCGGGGCGGCCTGCACGGTCGCGCCACACAGGTAGATCGAGACGCAGCCCGGAACGATCGGGGAGAAGTCGCGGATCTGCCGGGCGCTGGTGTCGTACAGGCGAATGGTCACGGCACCAGGGTAGTGGGCCCGGGAGGGTGCCCAGGGCAAAGGCCGGGCTTCCGCCGCAGCGCAAGACGATCGACGGTCCTCCTTGCGCGCGTTCCGGCCACGCCCCCGCGGCGCGCTTTGCCCGTTATCTGCTTTATGCGCCAAAAATACGATCCCTTCTGATAGCTTCCCCGGCACCGAGAGACGCCGCGGACCCAGGAGGGGCGTTGCACTCCACTCTGCCGGTACAGCAGGAACCCCCCGGGCAGCGCCCGGATCCGGCACGGGCACCGGCGCCGCCCCGGGCCGGGGGTGCCGGACGGAGCGGCAGGCTGGCTGCGCTGGACGGGCTCCGGCTGTGCGCGGCCCTGATGGTGGTCGCGTACCACTACCTCGCCTTCGACAGCGGCGCCTGGCGGCGGCCCACGGCCGAGCTCTTCCCGCTGGCGCACGTGCCCGCCTCCTACGGCTGGCTCGGCGTCCAGCTGTTCTTCCTGATCAGCGGCTTCGTCATCTGCATGAGCTCCTGGGACAGGAGCGTCGGCGACTTCGCCGTCTCGCGCGTGACCCGGCTCTACCCCGCCTACTGGTTCGCCGTGCTCGCGGTCTCGCTCGTCGTCTCCCTCTGGCCCTCGCCGGTGAACGCCGTACCGGCCCTGCGCACCGTCGTCGTCAACCTCACGATGCTCCAGGACCCCCTGGGAGTGGATCCGGTCGACGGGGTCTACTGGACCCTCTGGGTCGAGATGCGCTTCTACCTCCTGTTCGCGCTGGTCGTCCGCAAGGGACTGACCCACCGGCGGGCGGTGGCCTTCTGCGCGGTCTGGGGGTTCGCCGCCCTCCTCGCCGAGGCGTCCGGCGACAGGGCGCTCGCGGTGGTGCTGATGCCGCACGAGTGCTGGTACTTCATCGCCGGCATCGCCTTCTACCTGATGCACCGCTTCCGCCCCGACCCGGTGCTGTGGCTGATCACCGGCGGCTGCCTCGTCCTCGCCCAGCACGAGCTGGTGCGCGCGCAGACCCGGGCGGAGCGCTACATGGGCCACCACGTGCCGCACTGGCCGACGCCCCTGCTGCTGACCCTGTTCTTCCTCCTCCTGGCGGCCATCGCCCTGGGCTGGACGCGCCGGGTGGACCGGCGGTGGCTGTCCACGGCCGGGGCCCTGACCTATCCCCTCTACCTGATCCACGAGCGCATCGGCTGGGCCGTCATCCACAAGGCCGACGGCCACGTGCCGCGCCCCGTCCTGGTGGCCGCGCTGGTGGCGGCGATGCTGCTGACCGCCTGGCTGGTGCACCGCCTGGTCGAGCGCCCGCTCGCCCGCCGGCTCGGCCGCGGACTCCAACGGGCGACGGCACGGGCCCGGACGGCCGAAAGAGAGGTACGGACCGGGTAGCCGGGCGGGAAGGGGAAGGCGGAAGGAGACGACCGTCACGGCCCGCGCGGAAGCATTCTGTGTCAGCATGCCACCGCGGCGGCCCCGCGTAGGATGAGCCGATCAGTCAACGGGAGAGGACGACATGCGTTTCGCCAGACGAGGTCAACTCGATGGCGGCCGGACAGCCGTCCGACAGCAGTCGGTCCCCGCTCCCAGACTGTACGTCCTGGACGGGCTCCGCCTTCTCGCCGCGCTGATGGTCGTGGCCTTCCACTACACCGCCCTGCGCGGCGGCTGGGGCCGGCCCGCCCGTGAAGTCTTCCCCCACCTGGAGACCGTCACCCGCTACGGGTGGACCGGTGTGGAGGTCTTCTTCCTCATCAGCGGCTTCGTCATCTGCATGAGCACCTGGGGCCGGAGGCTGGGCGACTTCGTGGTCTCCCGCGCCTGCCGGATCTACCCCGCCTACTGGGTCGCGGTCCTGCTGACCGCCGGCGTCGTGGCCCTGTGGCCACAGGTCCGCAGCGTCAAGAACTGGGACGTCGTCCTCACCAACCTCACCATGCTCCAGCAGGGCATGGGCGTGTGGGACGTCGACGGCGTCTACTGGACGCTGTTCGCCGAGCTCAAGTTCTACGTGCTCTTCGCGATCGTCGTGGCGACCGGGGTGACGTACCGCAAGTGCGTGCTCTTCTGCGGCCTGTGGACAGCGGCGGCGGTCATCGCGCCCTCCGCCCACATCAAGCTGCTCGACATCTGGGCGATGCCGCTGTTCTCGCCCTACTTCGTCGCCGGCATCGCCTTCTATCTGATGCACCGGTTCAAACCCACGGCACTGCTGTGGGGCATCGTGGGCATGTCGCTGCTGCTCGCCCTGCACGGCGTCCCCAAGCGGGTCGCGGACAACGCCGACGGCGTGGTGCCCAGCTGGCCCGCCACCCTGATCGTCGTCGTGGCCTTCGTGCTGATGGCCCTGATCGCCAACGGCGCCCTCAACTGGGTGCAGTGGCGCTGGCTGGCCACGGCGGGTGCCCTGACGTACCCCCTGTACCTGCTGCACCAGTACATCGGGATGACGATCATCTACGGGCTGCGCGACCGCGTCCCGGCGCCGCTGCTCGTCGGCGCCCTCATGGTCGTGATGCTGGGCGCCGCCTGGCTCCTGCACCGCTGCGTCGAGCAGCCGTTCGGCAAGCGGCTGCGCACGGCGCTGCGCAACGGCATCGAGGAGATGCGCCGCGAGTCCGTGGTGCCCGACGGCGGCCGCGGCAGGACGCCCGCCGCGCTGCGCGACAGCCTTCCGCTGCTGAAGGAGCCGCGCCTGTACGACCAGGCCGAGCCGGACCGCGTGGGCGCCGCCACCAAGGCGGACGGCGCCTGACGCGCAAGGCACCCGACGCGGGCGCCCGCCGGGCCCGGCAACGGGCCGGGCGGGGCTTCGCGGACGCGGCCTAGGTGTGTTGTCCCGGGACGTTGGTGACACGCGTGCTGGGTGCTTGAACTGGGTGAGGGCCTTCTGGCTC
>NZ_BMVB01000046.1 GCF_014650495.1 Streptomyces cinnamoneus
CTCCGCGTACTGATCCAGCCGGGCAGTCACTCGCCGAAAGGGCGGCGGCATCCACTGCGGATGCCGCCGCCCTTTCGCATGCGGTCACGACATGACCGCGGTGAGCCATCGGTCCGGGTCCGTGAAGGCGGGGAGCGCCGTGAGGCCGAAGCGTTGGGCGTTGAGCGTGAGGGCGCGCGTCAGGCCCTCCTTGTCGGCCGCCGCGCGTTCCCTCAGCTCCCCGCGGCTGTTGATCCCCGCCGCCAGGAGCGCCTGCACCACCTTGGGGCTGGCGAGGTCCTCGTGGGTGTCGGCCAGCGTCGCGATGTCCACGAGGTGGGAGACGAGCAGCGAGGAGACGTCCAGGTATGCGGCCAGGGTCTGCTGCCGCTGGTCGGTGCTGGTCCGCTGCCGGAACTTCCTGAAGGTCGTGATGCCGGCCTGCGCCAGCTTCTCCGCGTACGGCCGGAAGGGGGCCAGGTCCAGCATGCCGACCGGTTCCCCGTGCGCGGTGCCGGTGATGAGCTCCGCCCGGCCGGGGTCCCGCACGATCGTCCAGAAGGACGGGTCGCTCTGCAGCTCCTGCCGGTCCTCGGGGGTGGCGAGGACGAAGGCGAGGTAGTCGCGCACGTCCCCGAGATACGGGCGGGAGACCCTGTGTTCGTCCGCGAGCTCGGCCAGGGCGGCGTAGTGGAGCGCGAGGCCGGGCGAGGGGTGTTCCTCGGGCACCGGCGGGGTCCAGTTCCAGCCCCGGGTGTCCTCGGCCCGCCGTCGGGCGCGTTCGGTGAGGAGGGCGACCGTGCTCGCCATGCTCTCGGCCACCGGCTTCATGTACTCGGCCAGCTGTCTGACGTTCTCTTCCCTGTGCCGGACGAAGCCCGGACGTCCTTCTGCGCCCTCGCATTCGTCGGCCAGTTTCCTGGCCCACTGCCCGGCGTCGGTGAGGACCGCACTGTCCTGGCGGAGCAGCTCTTCCGCCGGCTCCCCGTCCTCGTGCAGTGCCACCAGGCAGGAGTTGATACGCATGGCGGCCTGGCCGTAGAGGGTGCGCATGTAGACGGCTTCCCACCCCGGCTTCGCGTGGCCGTCCTTCTCGGCGAGCCGCAGTTGGGTGTCCATCAGGCGTGCGAAGCGCAGACGGTTGGCGGTGGACTTGGGCGTCCGGGCGAAGAGCTCGATGAGATACTCAAGCCGGGCCAGGCCGTAGCAGGGTTCCTCGTCCACGGCGGCCTTCAGCAGCCGTAGCCGCACGTCCGGGTCCGCCACCAGCGCGCGTTCGGTGGCGATCACCTGCAGGGCGACGCTCCGCCAGCGTTCGGCTCCGCACAGGCCGTTCCGCAGGTTGCGGTGCACGTGGCTGAGCCGCACCAGCACGCAGGCCGCCGCACCGGTGAGCAACTGGGCGCGGGCGAGGCCCCGCTCCTGTTCGAGCTGGGGTGTCTCCAGCTTGGGCGGCAGGGGCGGCAGGCCGAGGCTCTCCCGGCTGATGATTGTGCTCTCGACGTGCCGGCCGTTGCGGGTCATGGTGACGGCCACGCGGTTGACGTCGACCACGGTCAGGCGGGCGCGCCAGGTGAGGCCGGGCCGGACGGCGTACAGCACGCGGGCCGCGGCGGAGGTGACCGCACCGGCGGGGAGGGCACTGAGGTCCTCGCTGAGCAGGCGGCTGAGCTCGGTGGCGCGTGAGATGCCGAGAGGGTCGGGTGTCGCGGTGCCGAGGGACTGCAGCCGCGCGAGGACGTAGTCGGATGCGGCGGCGTCCGCCTTCCCGTTCTCGTCCTGGGCCTCGACCTGCAGCCGCAGGTTCTGGCCGAGCGCCATCGCGGTGGCGGCCACGCCCAGCACGGCCAGCGTCACGTAGGCGACCAGCAGCCGGCTGTGCGCGCCCCAGGAGAAGAAGCAGGAGACGAGCCCGGCCCACACCAGCGGGAGGATCCATGCGGCCGGCCGCGGCAGGCCGGGCCCCGACCAGACGGAGCCGCGCGGGGCGTGCCGCATGCGCAGGTGTGGCGCGAGCAGGACGAGTGCCGCCCCGAGGGCCGCCAGGCCGAGGAACGCACCGGTCAGCCATGTGCCGTCAGCGAACGGCCGGAACATGAAATGGACGGGCAGGAAGACCGCCACGGCCAGCAGGGACAGGCTGCCGACGAGCGTCCATGCCTGTCGGCGGCCGTCCCCCCAGGCTTCGCTGTCCTTCTGCGTCACGCACCGGGTGAGCAGGCCGCTGACGGCGATGAGGACGGCCAGGGCGACGGCCATGGGAATGACGCACTGCGCGACCGGCACGAGCCAGGAGCTGTAGAACGTGTCCCAGCCGCTTGTCTCCAGGGCGATCACCGAAGTGCCCGCCCCGCCGAAGAGCGTCATCTCGGTACCTCGGGCCTATGACGTGCCCCTGGTTCTCAGGCTAGGCCCGGAGGGCGGTGGGGGCACATCGGCCCGGACGGGTCAGTGGTGGCCGCCGCCGGGCCCCTTGACGTTGACCGCCGCCCACGCGGCGTCGGTCGCGCGGTACTGCGGGCTGTCGGAGCCGTAGAGCCCGGCGGCGGCCCACAGGGTGGCGGCGCGGGCGCCGTGGTAGTCGGTGGTCGAGGCCATGCGCTGGGTGAGGGCCTTGTACCAGATCTTCTCGGCGGAGGCCCGGCCGATGCCCGTGACCGGACGGCCGTCGTGGGTCGGGCTGTCGTACGCGACGCCGTTGACCACTCGGGCCCCGCTGCCCTCGGCCAGCAGGTAGAAGAAGTGGTTGGCGGGGCCTGCGGCGTACTGGGGCAGGATCTGGCTGATGCCGGCGTACCAGTAGTCCTTCGAGTGGCCGTCCCGGGAGGGCCTGTCCATGCGGCGCACGACGTCCGAGCCGTTGACGACGGTGTCCTCGGCGATGAGGTAGTCGCCCGGGTCGGCGGCGTTGCCGGCGTGGAACTCCGCCGCCGCGGCGAACATGTCGCTGGTGGCCTCGTTCAGGCCGGCGGACTCCCCGCTGAAGGCGAGGTTGGCCGTGGCCGCCGTGACGAGGTGGGTCATCTCGTGCACGCCGATGTCGATCCTGGTGAGCGGTCCGGCCGGGGGCGTGCCGTCGCCGTAGGTCATGCACGCCCCGTAGAACGCGTTCGTGTAGTGGTTGCCGTAGTGGACGCGGCTGCAGCCGGCTCTGCCGTCGCCGAACGCTCCCGTCCGGCCGTGCACGTCGCGGTAGTAGTCCCAGAAGACGGAGTGGACGTAGTGGGCGGCGACGGCATCGGACTGACGGCCGCCGTCGCACCAGGAGTTGTCGTCGTCGGTGACCAGGGTGCCGCTGCCCGAGGTGCTCTGCCGCATGTCGTAGGTCCGGTGGTCGCCGCGCCGGGGATCGTCGAGTTCGTACCGCCCGGTGGCGGGGTTGCGGGTGGTGTCCAGCAGGACCGTGCCCACGGTGGTCCCGCAGCCGGAGGCGACCACGGACGCCGCCCCCGGCCCGGCCGCGGCGGCGGGACCGCCCGGCAGCACCGAGGCGAGGGCGGCGGCCGCGGCGAACGCCGCGGCGGTGACGGGACGGCTGCGGGGGAGGGGCATGTCGGTTCCTTCCGGCATCGGTGAAGGGGGAGGTGGCCGGGCGACGGGGCCGGGACCTCAGGCGGCGGGTCCCGCGTCCGCCGCCGTGCCCGCGGACGTGTCCGCCGTCTCCGGGCCGTAGCCGGACGCCTGCAGGGCGAAGAGCCGGGCGTACCGGCCGCCGGAGCGGACGAGCGCGGGATGCGATCCCTGTTCCACGATGCGGCCGTCCTCCAGTACGGCGATGAGATCGGCGTCCCGGATCGCCCCGAGGCGGTGCGAGATGAGCAGGCTGGTCCGCTCGCCGCGGTGCTGCCGCAGCGCCGTGTGGATCTCGTGCTCCGCCTCGGCGTCCAGGCCGGCCGACGGCTCGTCGAGGATCATCAGGTCGCAGTCGTGCCGGAGCAGACCGCGGGCGAGGGCGAGCCGTTGCCGCTGGCCGCCGGAGAGCACCACGCCGGTCTCCGGGTTGTTCTTGTCGGCCTCCATGAAGAACCGGCGCGAGAGCAGCGTGTCGTACCCATGCGGCAGGCCCGTGAGCCGGGCGTGGATTCCGGCCCGCTCCGCCGCTGCGCGCAGGCGCGGGCGGTCCCGGAGCGCGGTCAGGTCGCCCAGGGCGATGTTCTCGGCCGCCGTCATGTCGTAGTGCATGTAGTCCTGGAACACCGCGCCGATGCGGCGCCGTAGCTCCGCCACGTCCACCGTGCGGATGTCCACGCCGTCCCACAGGATCGCCCCCCGGCAGGGGTCGTAGAACCGGCACAACAGCTTGACCAGCGTGGACTTTCCGGCGCCGTTCAGCCCGACCAGGGCCAGCGCCCGGCCGTGCCGGATGTGCAGCGTGGCGCCGCGCAGCACCCACGGATGGTCCTCGGAGTAGCGGAACCACACGTCCTGCAGTTCGATGCCCCGGGTCAGCGGGGGCACGGCCACGGGACGCGCGGGGACGGGAAGGTCCGGGCCCGCACCCGTCACCGCGAGGTAGTGGTCGAACATCAGCAACGCCTGGTGCGAGCGTGCCACTTCGCCGGCGAGGGTCGTCAGCGCGCCCTGCACCCCGGCCACCGCGGCCACGAACATCACGACGTCGCCGGCCGACAGCCGGCCGGAGTGCGCGGAGTGCACCGCCCACAGCAGCCCTCCGCCGGAGACGAGGGCGGCCAGCAGGCCGAGCCCCGTCTGGACGCCGGCCTCCCGCCGGTCGACGGACCGTTTCGCGGCGTCGGCGGTCCGCCGGTCCGTCAGCATCCGCTCCCGCAGGAACGCACCGATGCCGAAGAGCCGTATCTCCTTCGCCGCCTCCACGCTCGACAGCAGCTCGCTGTAGAACATCTGGCGGCGCTCGACCGGGCCGATGTCCCACAGCGTCCGCGCCTTGCGGCGCGCCATGGTGACCTCGGACAGCAGCGTGGGGACCGCCGCCGCCAGCACCAGGGCGGTCATCCAGGGGCTGAGTACGGACAGCGAGCCGAGGAAGCCGCCGATCGTGAGGGTGGCGCGGGTGATGCCGACGGCCCCGTCGACGGCCTGGTTCGGCGTTCCCCCTCCGGCGCTCTGCGCGAGGCGCAGCCGGTCGAGGAAGCGGGGGTTCTCGAACCGGCCCAGGCCGGTGAATCCCTCCACGGCCGTGAAGAGCCGGTCCTCGGCGAGGAGCGCCACCCTCCGGTCGAGCTCCGTGCGCAGATAGCGGCTGATCTGCGGCACGACACCGAGCAGCAGACCGGACGCGGCGAGTCCCGCGCCCAGGCCCGTCATCCGTGCCGACGAGGCCCCGCCGCCCAGCCCGTCCAGCAACAGCTTCGTCAGCCAGGCGGTGACGACCGGGAGGGCGCCGGCCGCCAGGGCGAGGACGGTGTAGGCGGCCAGCGCACCGGGTGCGGCGCGCGCCACCAGCGCCCCTGCGGCGGTGGTCCGCCGCAGGGCCGCGCGAAGGCCCGCGGAGTGCACGGGCGCCCGGTCGGCCTCGTCCGGTCCCGGGACGCCCCACGCGGCGAAGGCCCCGGCGGGGCCCGGCCCCGGGCCGGAGGGGGCCGGCCCGGGCGGCGACTGACCGGGCGGGCCCGGCAGGTCCTGCTCGCTCATGCCGCGACGGCGGGGGAGTCCAGGTCCACCCGGTTCCCGGCGATGACCTGCCGGCCGTCCCGGTCCTGCGTGACCCGCAGAAGGGTCGGGAAGCCCCTGACCTTGAACGCTTCGGCCACCACGGGGTCGCCGTTCTCGACGACCACCCGGGCCACCGGCGCCAGTTCGGCGACCTGTCCCCGGGCGCGGTCGGTGGTGCCGACGACCACGGCCAGCACCCGGCCGCGGCCGCCCGCCACGGCCCGGGCGTACGCCGCGAACTTCGGCACCATCTCGTGGCAGGGGGCGCAGTTGGGCGAGAAGAACGCCACCAGCGTGTCGCCGGTGAGGGATTCACGGGTCAGCACGTCTCCGTCGACGGTGACCGCGGTGAACTCGCCGACCTCCTCGCCCACCTCGATGACGGGCGGTCTGCCGGGCGCGTTGTCGGCCAGCTTGGTCAGCAGTGTGCCGTGGTCCCGCAACCGTTTGATCACACCCAGGGTGAGGATCAGGTCCAATGTGCACAGCGTTCCCACCAGCACCACAGCTGCGGTCAGGACGGGCATGGAGTTCGTCTCCTTCAGGGTTCACCGGGAAGGGTTCACCGGGCCTCGGGCGAGGCCCGGGGCCCGGTCGACGGGCCGGAACAGATCGAGAACGTCGTCGAGAGCGGTCACCAGGCCGCCCACGAGCAGGCCGCCGAGCACCGCCACGGCGGACGCGCCCGGCGCGGCCACGCCGGACGCGCCGGCGGTGGTCACCGCCCCGGCGATCGCCACGGCGACGAGGACGAGGTTCCGTACGGCGTGTCCCGGGCCGAGGGGGCGCGCCGACACACCGAAACACCGGCAGGGCGTCCGCACGCCCTGCCGGAGGGAGAGCACGATCCCGGCCGCGAACGCCGCCAGGAGCCCTCCCGCGATGACGAAGCCCGCCACGCCGGCGGCTCGCACCGGCGTCGCGAGCGACAGACACACCGTGAACTCGGCCACCACCACCCACCGCGCCACCGACCGGCCCGAGCGGGTGGGCACCACCCGCATGTCCTCCACCGAGGACACGAATCGGTCGAACGCTCCTCGCCCGGTCACTTTGCTGACGGCCGAGGCGAGGAACACCACGCCGATCAGACAGCGGATCCCGAGTGCCAGACAGACCACCTAGCTTCTCCTCCCACCGTCGTCGCGGCATTCCGGCCGGGGGCGGTCGTCGTCGCCGGTCGAGGAACACCGCGGGCGGTGCTCCTCAACCGGTTGTCAGGGCAGTGGCGGCGTCCGGGGCAGAGCCCCGCGTCCGACTAGCACTGGCAGACGATGGTGGGACACCCGTTGGAGTTGCAGCAGGCCCAACACGGGGCGTTGTAGCCGCACTTGCCGCTGCACTGCCAGCAGGCGGGGTAGTTGCCGCAGGCCAGGACCTCCATGGCCGCCGCGTCGATCTCGGGCACGAACAGATCGAGAACACGGCTGCCCATCGCCGTGAGCTTTGCGAACATTGACACGCTCCTCACTTGATCGGGCTTGCGTTCCGTGCTTACGCCGCTTGAGTTTTGCGGCGGCGCGGCAGGCCGCATAGTGCTGTTTCCAGTCGGTGCGCCCGGGCGGTACGGGACAGTCGGGGCCCCTGCGGACAGCCGGAAACACCTCTTGCCGCGCCCGCTCCGGCGGCGACGCCGGCCCCCGGCCGGCAGCGGGCCCCGGCGGCCGCCGGGAGCGCGGCAGGCCCCGGACCGGCAGGTTCCCCGACAGAAGATGAACCAGCGACTCCGTATTGGTTCGCGGCCGGACCGCTGGCAACGGTCGCGCGTGCCGCGGTTCTCCGCCACCACGGCATGGCGCCGACCCGAGCCGTGAACATACGGAATCCGGTCGCCCGGAAAGTTCTCGCGCGCCCCACCGGTGCGCCACCGTCCCCCGCACGACGCGGCCCGCCCGGGCGCCGCCAGCCCGACTTCCGGCCTCCCTGGGGCACGGTGCCCTTTCCGGCCGTCAGGAAAGCGGTGACGTCGGGGTTTCGCCGGACGGCTCCCGCCCGCCCGGGCGCGCGGGCGCCGGCCGGCCGAGGCCGGTTCAGGACGGTGCCGCGGGCACGTGGCCGGTCTTCGGGAGCTCGGGGGAGTTCCCGAAGCGCGTCAGGGACGGTGATGCGGAAAGTACTCCTCGACCTGTTGCTGGAGACGCGGGCTGAGGGCCTGCAGCCCTTCGGCCGACAAGTTCAGGGCCACGGTGTACATCAGCTCGTCGAACAGGTCGGGCGGCAGGCGATCGGCGTCGTTGTGCAGGAGCCCGATCAGGAGGAGTGCCACGCCGTCCCGGGTGTCGCCGGGAAGGGCGGTTTCGAGGCCCAGGAGAAGGCTGCAGCGACGGTACAAGCGCACGACGTCGTCGACGGGCGCCCCCAGCCGGCTGGACAGCCACAGCCGGATCAGATCGTGGGCGGCGGAGGAGGCGGGCCCGTCGCCGACGCCGACGAACGTGCTGACCGTCGGGCCGAGCCACTCGAACACCGGGTCCATGGCGTGCCGGACGACCGAGTCGTTGGTCCCGCCGGACACGTCCATCTTGTGCTGCACCTGCTGCCAGTAAGTACGGCTCCAGACGACGTTGCCCCGGGACGGGTTGCCGGGAGGGTAGCGGTAGAGCCAGTAGGGGTCCACCGGCTCCAGGGGCCCAGGCCGCCCGTCGGCTGCCGGGCGGATCTCCAGGTCCCGCTGTGAGCCGTGCCAGGTGTGCCGTAAGAGCAGGACCACAGCGAAGTCCGTCCACTGCTGCTCGTTGAAGGACGAGCGCCACAGCAGGATCCGTCGGTGCCACGTTCCCGGGGGGTCGTCGGATTCCGGGAACAGCTCGCTCGTGGTGATGCCCCCGCTGAGGAACAACAGGAGAAGGAAGAGGTTCGCGCTGTAGACGCCGTGCCGTGAAGAGGTCACCGGACGGGCGGGGCGGTAGTCGGCGTAGCGGTGCTCGGTCCGCTCCTCGCACTGGGACAGCACCCTGATGAGAAGGCCCTTCAGCGCAGTGCGGCCGGCGTCCTCCAGTTGCCCGAGGCGGAATGCGACAAAACGCAATATCTGCCGTGATGAGAGCGGAGCAAAAGAAAGGAGGGCATAGAGGAGGTCGTCGTCCACGGGGGCCGGTCCGACGATCAGGACCGGCCGCTGGCCGAGCAGGCCGGTGACGAGCTGGACGGCCAGCCGGGCCGCCAGGTATTCACCGAACGTCGCATGCAGGAATTCGTACGTCGACAGCCGCCTGCTGTCCTGGACCGCCTGCGCACGCTGCACGAAGAAGAACCGGCCGAGCGCGATCTCGGCCTGGCCGAGCGGCGCCCGGAAACCGTCCGCACGCACGGTGCTGCGCCCCAGGAGGGCCGCGAGGTCCTCCTCCAGCTCGGCGGAGGTGATCCACTGCCGCCGTCGGTTGAGCATGCCGAAGGCGATCAGGGAAAGCCTCTGGAGCTCCCGCTCCACCTGCGCCGCCAGCTCCCGGTCCGGCAGGCCGGCCCCCGTCTTGGCGACCTCGCGCCCGGCGAACGCGGTGAGGAGCGCCTCGTACAGCTCGGCCTCGCCGAGCGGCGCACCCGCGTCGTCCCCCTGCTGGAGCGCGTTGTCCGCGGCGTCGTAGAGGGCGAGCATCAGCAGGAGCAGCGGCTGGGAGGCCAGGGCGTGGTGCCGGGCGACGACGGCGGGTGGCAGGGGCGCCAGGCCCTGGGCGGCGAAGTACGACGCGTTGCTGCGGTTCCAGCCGTCGAGCCAGCTGTCGATCTGCTCGCTGCGGAACGGCTCCAGCCGCAGGGCGACGGCCCCGTGCGGGTAGCGGGCCCGGTCGGCCACCGCCGTCCTGCTGGTGACCAGGGCGATCACCGGCCGGCCCTGGTCGGCTTCGCGCTGCTGGAACCGGGCCACCTTCACGAGGTAGTCCGACTGGCTCACCCCGGTGGCCTGCAGCAGCTCGTCGAAGCCGTCGAGCAGGACGACGGGCATCGCACCGCCCGCCGACCTGACGAGGTCCGGCCAGGACACCGGTTCCCCGGTGGCCGCGCGGACGGCGCACTCGATCTGGTCCTGGATGTCCGCCTCGGCCGGCACTTCGCGCAGGGCCACGCGGACGGGCAGGAAGCCGGCCGCCGGCAGCCGTGCGGCGAGGACCTTCGTCAGGACCGACTTGCCGGCGCCCGGCTGCCCGAGGACGACGAGCGGGGCGGCCGTCGTGCCGGGTGAGGTGAACGCCCCCGCCAGGTACTCGGTGAGGTCCCTGCGGACGGGCGCCCCCGCCCACCACTCCTCACGGGCGGGCCCGTCCTGGCCGGCCACCGGCCGTACCGTGAAGTCCGGGTCGAAGTAGCCCTCCCCGAGCGTGGGCAGCCGCATTGCGGTGGGCACCTCGCCGTCGGCCAGGACGGGCCGGTCCAGCACTGCCCGGTAGGCCGCGGACAGGGCGGCGGCCAGGTCGGTGGGCCGCCGGGCGGGCCACAGGCCGGCCAGGAGCGACTCCATCCCCGCGAGGGCCTGCCGCAGTTCCGCGCGGGTCCCCTGGTGCTCGACCTGGCTCGACCAGAACGCGAACTCGGGCACGTCCACGGCCAGCCGCGCGAACAGCTCCTCGTACCGGTCGACGGCCCGGGCGCAGAGGTCGTCGCCGAGCGCCTGCCGTGTCGCTTCGCGCCCGGTGTCGTCGAGCCCGTCCCACACGGCCAGTCCGCGCACGAAGAACAGCAGCCGCCCCGACAGCTGCTCGCACCACGTCCGCAGCTCGTCGAGCGCCTGCTCGTAGGGCAGGTGCGGAGCCGGCATGGGCGGGGCCGCACCGACCAGCTGGTCGAGGAAGTCCCGGGCGGCCGCGGAGCCGCCCGCCAGACGGAGCTGGTCGCGCCGGGTGAGGTCCAGCTCGCGCTGTGCGAAGGGCAGCCGGGTCTCGCCGAACGCCTCGAAGTACGCCGTGACGACGATCACGGTGTGTGCCGCCGCCAGCCGCCGGCTCCGCTCGGCCCGGCTGGAGGCCCCGAGGGCGGTGCGCAGACCGGCCGTGAGGTCACGGCCGATGCGCAGGATCCGCCCCTGGGCGTCGAAGAGGCTCAGCACGCTCTCGCTGAACCCGCCGGTGGCCAGGGACAGCGCCCCGCCGAGCGCGGTGTCCAGGGCGATGAGCGCGGGCCGGTCCCGGCCGAGGAGCACCACGGCGTCGCCGTATCCGAGCAGTCTGCGCACCCTCATGCCGTCCCCCGATGCCGCTCCGGTCTCCCCCTGGCGCGTGGCGGGAGCCATGTCGGATCAGTCCTACCAGAGCAGGGGCGGCCGATGGGGCGGATCGGATATCCGGCCGTGCCCTGCGTCACGCACAGCATCGCGGTAAATAGGGAGGAGCGTCACAGTGAACAATGCCTCCGGGCTTCCGCGGAATTACCGATCACTCCCAGAAAATGGGCTCTGACCTGCAAAGCTTGCGATTTCCCCGGGGGAGTGTTCAGGTTATTGGGCGCTTCGCCGGTATGCCGGAATCCCTTGTCGGGGCCGACAAATCGGCCGCCCGGACGGAAATGATCCGGGAATGCGGGGCCGCGGATTGTGATCGCCGGGATGGATTCCCGCACCGCAAGCGGCCCAAGGAAAGCCTTGCCTGTGTAAGGGTCTGCGTCTGGAGTTCTACGTGTCTGCTGTGTGGTCGGATCCGCCCCTGTCCGTCGTCCCCTCGCCCCGGTCCCGCCCCCGCCCCGTCCCGGCCATGGCCGTGGCGAAGCCGGGTGCCGCCCGGCACGCCCGCCCGGTCGGCCTGTACGACTCCTGGTGGACGGTCGGCGGCGCCGCGCTGGCGATCTGCGCCGCCTGGGCCGTGAGCGTGTTCGTCGCCGTCCACCTCCAGGCCGACGCGACGCTGCACACCGCAGCGCTCTTCGTCCACCTCGCCAGCCTCGTGCTCGGCTTCGGTGGCGTGCTGGTCGCCGACTACTACGGTCTGCTGTGGGTCACGGGTCGCTGCACGCTGCAGGAGGCCGTCGGCAGCGCGAGCCGGCTGCACTTCCCCATCTGGGCGGGCCTCGCCGGCCTGGTGGCCAGTGGCGTCTTCCTCCACCCGAACCCCTCCGCGCCGCTGACCCTGGCCAAGCTGGTGATGGTGCTCGTCCTCAGCCTCAACGGACTCCAGGCGGGCCTGCTCAACAAGCGCATGGCCGCCCACGCGGCCACCTCGTCCGAGCCCCGCTACCTGGCCTGGGGCGGCGCCACCGCGATCGTCTCCCAGATCTGCTGGTGGGGTGCCGTCGTCATCGGCTTCATGAACACCCAGAGCTAGGACGCCGGCCGCCGTCACCCGAACCGTTCGGCGTGACCCCGGCCACGTCTTCGCTTTTCTTCAAGACCGCAGGCCCCGGCCCGGCATAGCGTCTGTGCCGGTAACGGGGGAGTGCTCGGCCGGATCGACGATCCGGCCGAGCACTTGTGTATCCGCCGTCACTGCGTCGCGATCGCCGGGTCGCTCACGCCCGGCTCACCGGTCTCCACGTGACCGGCGAGGCGGCGCTGGAAGGTGGCGTCCGTGTCCGAGACCACGGACACGTCGTACCAGCGCTTGCCGGCCCGCAGGTCCATCGCGTGCACCACGCGTCCGCCCGCCGGGACCTTGAACGTCTCCCGCGTCCCGCCGTAGGCGTTGGTGACCGTCAGGTGGCAGTCGGTGCTCCCGGCGTTCGTCAGGGTCAGTTCGATGCTGCCGCCGGCGGCGACGTGGCGGGCGGTGACCTCGGGACCCGCGGTCCTGCCGGGGCCCTTGAAGGTGCGCAGGAAGCCGTTGGGGCCGAACACCGACAGGTCGTACATCCCCTTCGAATAAGCCGTGTTCCACGTGTCGGAGATCGTCCTGCCGGCCTCGGTGGTGTACGTCCACGGCCCGTCCGTGCGGTTCCCCGACGTGACCGTGAAGCAGGCGCCCGCCGCCGCCCCGGAGCCGAAGGTGAGCGTGAAGCGCCCGGTCGACGGCGTCGCGGCGCCGTCCGCCAACGGCGCGTACGGCAGCGGGCGCGTGGGCCGCGCCCCCGGCTCCTGCTGCGGCAGGGAGGGGCTGGCGGGGGGCTTGGGCACGTAGTCGGGGTGGCGGTTGCGGTCCTGCGGCTCGTAGCCGCCCGTGTCCGGCAGCGAGGCGGGCCCGCTGTCGCCGGTGCGGAAGTCGAAGGCCGAGGTGAGGTCGCCGCAGATCGCCCGCCGCCAGGGCGAGATGCTGGGCTCGCGCACACCGAAGCGGCGCTCCATGAACCGGATGACGGAGGTGTGGTCGAAGACCTCCGAGCAGACGTAGCCGCCGGTGCTCCACGGGGAGACGACCAGCATGGGGACGCGCTGGCCGAGGCCGTACGGGCCCGCCGCGTAGCGGCTGTTGCCGGAGAACACGTCGAGCTTGGTGTCCACGGTCGAGGCGCCCTGCGCGGCGGAGGCCGGCGGGAACGGGGGCAGGACGTGGTCGAAGTAGCCGTCGTTCTCGTCGTAGGTGATGAAGAGGGCGGTCCGGCTCCACACGTCGGGGTTCGAGGTGAGGGCGTCCAGGACCCGGGAGATGTACCAGGCGCCGTAGTTCACCGGCCAGTTGGGGTGTTCGGAAAACGCCTCGGGCGCGGCGATCCAGGAGATCTGCGGCAGTTTCCCGGCCTTCACGTCCGCCGTGAGGATGTCGAAGTAGCCGTCGCCCTTCTTGACGTCGGTGCCGGTGCGCGCCTTTTCGTAGAGCGGGTCCCCGGGCTTGGCGTTGCGGTATTGGTTGAAGTACAGCAGCGAATTGTCGCCGTAGTTGCCGCGGTAGGCGTCGTTGATCCAGCCCCAGGAGCCGGCCGCGTCCAGGCCGTCGCCCCGGTCCTGGTAGATCTTCCACGAGATGCCGGCCCGTTCCAGCCGCTCCGGGTACGTCGTCCAGTCGTAGCCGGCCTCCTCGTTGCCGAGGACCGGGCCGCCGCCCTTGCCGTCGTTCCCGGTGTGACCCGTCCACAGGTAGTAGCGGTTCGGGTCCGTGGCCCCGATGAACGAGCAGTGGTACGCGTCGCACACGGTGAACGCGTCGGCGAGCGCGTAGTGGAACGGTATGTCCTCGCGCGTCAGGTACGCCATCGTGCCCGCGGACTTCGCCGGGATCCACTGGTCGTATCTGCCGCCGTTCCACGCCTTGTGACCGCCGGCCCAGTCGTGGTTGAGGCCGGCGATGAACTGCATGCCCAGGTTCTCGGCGTCGGGCCGGTACGGCAGGACGTCCTTGCCGCCGCCGTCCCGCTGGTGCCAGACCGGCTTGCCGCCCGGGAGCGTCACCGGGCGGGGGTCACCGAATCCGCGGACACCGTTCAGGGAGCCGAAGTAGTGGTCGAAGGACCGGTTCTCCTGCATGAGCACCACGATGTGCTCGACGTCCTGGATGCTTCCGGAGCGGCGCCGGGCGGGGATGGCCGCGGCACGGTCGATGCTGTTCGACAACGCCGTGAGGCCGGCGGTCGCGCCGGCGATCTGGAGGAAGCGGCGACGGTTGAGTTCAGCCATGGGCTGGGCACCTCTTGGGGGTGTGAGGGCTGGGGCCAGTTGCGTGTTCCGCGTGCAGCGAGCGTCAGGGAAGGGGAGGACGGGGTGGTGTCGTCCGGGTGACGCGGCGCGGTACTCGGGGAGAACGTGGCGAACGGCCCGATCCTCCCAGCAGATGCCCGTCCGGGCCATGGGGCGTGGGTGGCGGGGGGGATGCCGACGCGCCGGGCGACGGAGGTCGCCCGGCGCGTCGGCGAGGGCGGGGCGGCGCCTGCTCCGCGCGGGCCCCGGCCCTGTGGTCACCGCTTGCCGCAGTCGTACAGCACGACGTCGTCACCGAACCCCGTGGCGACGCCCGGGGCAGCGGCGGGGGGCGGGATATGCCGCGGTACGCCTGCGCCGTGACCGTGGTTCACCGCGGCCCGGGCGCCCGCAGGGCGATCGAGGAGCCGGGCCCGTACGGCTCAGCGCCCCGTGTGCTCAGGCGTGGCGGCCGGCCGTCCGGTGCAGCCGGCCGGCGGCGTTGCCGGCCAGGGCGCCGGCCCACCACAGCAGCATCACGACCGGCGACGCGTAGGAGGGCCACATGGCCCGGGCCAGCGCGCAGCCCGGGACGAGCGTCGTCAGCACGTCCAGCGTCGCCCCGGCAGGCCGCCGCAAGTCCCGCGTCAGCCACGTGGCCAGACGCCCGGCGGCGAAGGCCGACGCGAGGACGGCCGTGAGGCGGCGAGGAGAACCATGCCCACGACGTTACGCGGGCCGGAGGACGGCTCGCGGGTCGGGGGCCCGGCCCTCGGCGATCACCGGTGCGCGCCCGCACTCCCGGCGCAGGTGGCGCGGCGGCACGCCGGACAGGTCCCGCACCTCGCGGGACAGGTGCGCCTGGTCGGAGAAGCCGCACGCCGCGGCGACGGATGCCAGACCGTGGATCCGGGAATCGTCGGTGATCAGCTGCAGAGCCTTACGGAAGCGCAGGATCCGGGCCGCCGTCTTCGGCGTGATGCCCACCTGTTCGCCGAACAGCATCTGCAGGCGGCGCCTGCTCAGCCCGACCTCGTCCGCGAGCTGGGCGACGGGTACCTGCCCGGCCGTCATCTGGAGCCGGTGCCATGCCGTGAGAACGGCCGCCGACGGCGCGGGACCGGCGGCGAGGAGTCCGCCGAGCATCCGCTCCACGAGGTCGAACCGCTCCGGCCACGTCCGCAGGGACGCCGGCTGCCCGGTCATGCGCTCCCCGTACCCCGCCCCCACGATCTCGGTCAGTGAGACCCGTCGGTTGGTCAGTTCCCGCATGGGCACCCCGAACAGCGCGAAGGCGCCGGGCGGCGTGAGCACGACGCCCATGCCGAAGTGCCTGCCCGCGAGCTCGACGTCGGTCGGGGTGTCGAGGAGCCCGGTGACGGGGGAGTCCATCGTGGAGGTCCTCCAACCCGCGCCGTCGGTTTGGAACAGGCCGCGGACGGCGGGGCCGAAATCGATGAGCAGGATCGGCGTGACGGTGGGCAGGACGCGCTGGCGCAGAGGGGTCGCGAAGTTCTGACCGAACCCCACGTATCCCACGATGAGCGGGCTGAGGCGGGGATGCGCGGCACGCACCGCGAGGACCTGCGTCAGCCGCTGCCAGTGTCTCAGAACATGATCGGCGGTCACTGCGCTCCTTGTCTCCCGTCGTGGGTGCGGAACGGGTGGTGTCTGCGCCCAGTTCAGCCCCCCGGGCATCCGGTGTCGACCCGTTTCCCGGTTGCCTCTGCGGAAGGAACACGGGAAACCCCCGCCCGCCTGCCCGGCACACGGAAGCGCACCGCCCCCACGGCGCCCGAAGCAACACGGACGGAATGGTTCCGAGGTGGGGAGGGATCGGCTCAACCTGACCTGTACATGTCTCTAATTCGATGGTGGCATGTAGCCCGCGGAGTGCGTCCGCACAGCAACGGGAGGATCTCCATGCTCAGACCGGTGATGGTCAGCAGCGCGGCCGTGGTGCTCGTGGCCGCTTCGTTCTCGCCATCGGCTGCCGCCGAGGGGGGAGCACCGCCCGGCAGGGTCGTGATCGACGTCGTGGCGGTCAACGGCTCGGGCTGCCCCGCGGGGACGGCCGCCGTGGCGGTCGCCTCCGACAACACGGCCTTCACCGTCTCCTACAGCGACTACCTCGCCCAGGTGGGCCTCGGCGCCAAGCCCACCGACTTCCGCAAGAACTGCCAGCTCGGCCTGAACGTCCACGTCCCCCAGGGCTACACCTACGCGATCGCCCGCGCCGACTACCGCGGCTTCGCCCACCTGGAGCGCGGGGCCACGGGCATGGAGCGGGCCAGCTACTACTTCCAGGGCATGTCGCAGACCACGTCCGTGAGCCATCGCTTCGCGGGCCCGCTCAGCGACAACTGGCAGGCGTCCGACGTCACCGACGCCGCCGCGCTCGTCTACGCCCCGTGCGGCGTGCAGCGCATCCTGAACGTCAACACCGAACTGCGGGTGAGCGCCGGCAGCTCGGACCCGTCGACGACCAACAGCTTCATGGCGATGGACTCGACGGACGGCAGCGTCAACACCCTCTACCACTTCGCCTGGAAGGAATGCCCCTGATCGGACGCCGTCCAATCGGTTGAATGCCGCGTCCCTGCGCCGGCCGCCCGTGCGGCCGCGCAGGGACGCGGCGGACCGGCCCCGTCTGGCCATCCATGTCCGCATGGGCACAGGGAAGTGGGAGGGATCTCGAATGTTCAGACCGGTGATGACCGTCAGTGCGGCCGTGGCGCTTCTTGCGACGCCGTTCTCCTCCGAGGCGGCCGCCGAGGACGTGCCCCCGCCGGACAAGATCGTGATCGATGTGGTGTCCGTCAACGGCTCGGGCTGTCCCGCCGGAACGGCGAACGTGACCGTCTCACCGGACAACACCGCCTTCACCGTCTCCTACAGCAACTACGTCGCCCAGGTGGGCGTCGGCGCCAAGCCCACCGACTTCCGCAAGAACTGCCAGCTCGGCCTGAACGTCCACGTCCCCCAGGGCTACACCTACGCGATCGCCCGCGCCGACTACCGCGGCTTCGCCCACCTGGAGCGCGGGGCCACGGGCATGGAGCGGGCCAGCTACTACTTCCAGGGCATGTCGCAGACCACGTCCGTGAGCCATCGCTTCGCGGGCCCGCTCAGCGACAACTGGCAGGCGTCCGACGTCACCGACGCCGCCGCGCTCGTCTACGCCCCGTGCGGCGTGCAGCGCATCCTGAACGTCAACACCGAACTGCGGGTGAGCGCCGGCAGCTCGGACCCGTCGACGACCAACAGCTTCATGGCGATGGACTCGACGGACGGCAGCGTCAACACCCTCTACCACTTCGCCTGGAAGGAATGCCCCTGATCGGACGCCGTCCAATCGGTTGAATGCCGCGTCCCTGCGCCGGCCGCCCGTGCGGCCGCGCAGGGACGCGGCGGACCGGCCCCGTCTGGCCATCCATGTCCGCATGGGCACAGGGAAGTGGGAGGGATCTCGAATGTTCAGACCGGTGATGACCGTCAGTGCGGCCGTGGCGCTTCTTGCGACGCCGTTCTCCTCCGAGGCGGCCGCCGAGGACGTGCCCCCGCCGGACAAGATCGTGATCGATGTGGTGTCCGTCAACGGCTCGGGCTGTCCCGCCGGAACGGCGAACGTGACCGTCTCACCGGACAACACCGCCTTCACCGTCTCCTACAGCAACTACGTCGCCCAGGTGGGCGTCGGCGCCAAGCCCACCGACTTCCGCAAGAACTGCCAGCTCAGCCTGAACGTCCACGTCCCGCAGGGCTTCACCTACGCGGTCGCCCGGGCGGACTACCGCGGCTTCGCCCGCCTGGAGAAGGGCGCCACCGGGCTGGAGCGGGCCAACTATTACTTCCAGGGCATGACACAGACCGCCTACGTCAACCACCACTTCACCGGCCCGCTCAACGACAACTGGCAGACCTCCGACACCACGGACATCGACGCGCTCATCTACCACCCCTGCGGGGCCAAGCGGAACTTCAACATCAACACCGAGCTGCGCGTGGACGCCGGAACGTCCGACACCACCAAGACCACGAGCCTCGTCGCCATGGACTCGACCGACGGAAACATCAGCACCCTCTACCACTTCGCCTGGAAGCAGTGCCCCAGACGGTGACGACGAGAGGCGAAAGAGCTCCGGACGGGAGACGGTGGACGGACAGTACCTCGACCCGCCGGAGACGCCGATGCCCCCCGACGGCACCCAGCCGGGACACCACTGCCTGGTGACCGGCGCGTCCGGCTACATCGGCGGCCGCCTCGTACCCGAGCTCCTCGACGCCGGACACCGGGTCCGCTGCCTCGCACGGTCGCCCGGCACCCTGCGCGACCACCCGTGGGCGCACCGGGCCGAGGTGGTGCGCGGCGACGTCACCGACGCCGAGTCGGTCGCCGCGGCGATGCGGGGCATCCACACGGCGTACTACCTCGTTCACGCCCTCGGCACCGGCGCCGGCTTCGAACGCACCGACCGCACGGCGGCCCGCATCTTCGGGGAACAGGCCCGCGCCGCCGGCGTACGCCGCATCGTCTACCTGGGTGCCCTCACCCCCACCGGGATCCCGGACCACGGGCTCTCGCCCCACCTGCGCTCGCGCGCCGAGGTCGGCCGGATCCTCCTCGACTCCGGGGTGCCCACCGCGGTCCTGCGCGCCGCAGTCATCATCGGCTCCGGCTCGGCCTCCTTCGAGATCCTGCGCTACCTCACCGAGCGCCTGCCCGTCATGGTCACCCCCAGCTGGGTGCGGACCCGCATCCAGCCGATCGCCGTCCGCGACGTCCTGCGCCACCTCGTCGGCAGCGCCCGCCTCCCCGACGACGTCCACCGCACCTTCGACATCGGCGGACCCGACGTCATCACCTACCTGGAGATGATGCGCCGCTACGCGGCCGTCGCCGGACTGCCCCACCGGCTGATCGTGCCCGTCCCCGTGCTGACCCCACGCCTGTCCAGCTACTGGATCGGCCTCGTCACCCCCGTCCCGCACGCGATCGCCCGGCCCCTGGCCGAATCGCTGCGCCACGAAGTCGTCTGCCACGAGAACGACATCGCCCGCTACGTCCCGGACCCGCCCGGCGGCCCCCTCGACGTCGACACCGCGCTGTCCCTGGCCGTCGAACGTGTCCGCGACGCCCGGGTCGCCACCCGCTGGTCCTCGGCCTCCTTCCCCGGCGCCCCCAGCGACCCCTTGCCCACCGACCCCGACTGGGCCGGCGGCAGCCTCTACACCGACCAGCGCGAGCAGGTCGTCGACGCCCCGCCCGAAGCGCTGTGGCGGGTGATCGAGGGCATTGGGGGCGACACGGGCTGGTACTCCTTCCCGCTCGCCTGGGCGGCCCGCGGCTGGCTGGACCGGCTGATCGGCGGGGCGGGCCTGCGCCGCGGCCGGCGGGACGCCGAGCGGCTCCGGATCGGGGACTCCCTGGACTTCTGGCGGGTCGAGGAGATCGAACCCGGCCGGCTGCTGAGGCTGCGCGCGGAAATGCGACTGCCCGGCCTGGCCTGGCTGGAGATGCGCGCCGAACCCGACGGCGAAGGGCGCAGCCGCTACCGGCAGCGCGCGCTGTTCCACCCGCACGGGCTGCTCGGTCACGCCTACTGGTGGAGCGTGTCCCCGTTCCACGCCCTCGTCTTCGGAGGCATGGCCCGCAACATCGCCCGCACCGCAGCCGCCCGGAGCTGAAGCCCTTCGCATGCGCACGCTCACGCCCTGTGCAGCACGCTGTGAGCCCCCTCATGGGACCTGGATCACTTACTGCATTCTTTAGTACCGAGTGGGCGCGCATATCGCAGAAATGGCCGGTGCGAAGTCGTCATCGCGGGCTCCGGAACGAAAAAGGGTCGTAGGTCACATGATTGCCAGGGGTTTCGGGCGCCGCTAACAATTACGGGGTCGCTGGGCGCCGTCGATCGAG
>NZ_BMVB01000047.1 GCF_014650495.1 Streptomyces cinnamoneus
ATGATCAGGTCCGGCTCCAGGGCCAGCGCCATCGCGATCATGATGCGCTGACGCATGCCACCCGAGAACTGGTGCGGATAGTCCCGCACCCGCTCGTGGGCGGCGGGGATGCGGACCCGGTCCATCAGCTGGGCGGCGCGCGCCCGGGCGTCCTTGCGGGTCATGCCCTGGTGGACCTCGTACATCTCGCCGAGCTGGGCGCCGACGGTCATGACGGGGTTGAGCGAGGACAGGGCGTCCTGGAAGATCATCGCGAGTTTGGCGCCGCGCACCCGGCGCCGGTGCTCCTCGCCCATGGTGAGCAGGTTCCGGCCGCGGAAGAGGACCTCGCCGCCGGTGACGAAGCCGGGCGGGGAGTCGAGGATGCCCATGACGGCCTGGGCGGTGACGGACTTGCCGGAGCCTGACTCGCCGAGCACGGCGAGCGTCTCGCCCGCGCCGACGGTGTAGCTGACGCCGTTGACGGCCTGGGCGATGCCGTCGCGGGTGCGGAACTCCACGTGCAGGTCGCGCACGTCCAGCAGCGTCGTCGGCTGTTCCATCCTGTCCGGCTCCTCAGCGCAGCTTGGGGTCGAGGGCGTCGCGCACCGCGTCGCCGAGCATGATGAAGGCGAGCACCGTGACGCTCAGCGCGCCCGCCGGCCACAGCAGCATGTGCGGGGCGTTGCGGATCTGGCTGGAGGCGTTGGAGATGTCGATGCCCCAGGAGACGGTGGGCGGTTTGAGGCCGACGCCGATGAAGGAGAGGGTGGCCTCCAGCGCGATGTAGGTGCCCAGCGCGATGGTGGCGACGACGATGACGGGGGCCACCGCGTTGGGGGCGATGTGCCGCAGCAGCAGACGGCGGTTGCCGGCGCCGAGGGCGCGGGCGGCCTGGACGTAGTCGTGCTGTTTGGCGCCCACGACGGAGCCGCGGGCGATGCGGGAGATCTGCGGCCAGCCCAGCAGCACGATGAAGCCGACCACCGGCCACACCGAGCCGCCGGTGACGACGGACAGGAAGACGAGCCCGCCCAGGATGATGGGGATGCCGAAGAAGACGTCGGCCAGGCGCGAGAGCAGCCCGTCCCACCAGCCGCCGTAGAACCCGGCCAGGCCGCCCAGCGCGCCGCCCAGCAGTGCGGCGCCGGCCGTGGCGCAGACGCCGACGGCGATCGAGGCCCGGGCCCCGTAGACCGTACGGGTGTAGACGTCGCAGCCCTGGGCGTCGTAGCCGAAGGGGTGGCCGGGCTGGGAGCCCTGCTGGGCCTTGGCCAGGTTGCACGACAGCGGGTTGCCGCTCGCGATGAGCGAGGGCCACAGGGCGATGAGCACCAGGAAGGCGATGACGAGCGCGGAGAGGACGAAGACGGGGTTGCGCCGCAGGTCGTGCCAGGCGTCCGACCACAGGCTGCGGGCCTTGCCGCTCTCCGCGCCGCCGGGGATCGGGCCGCCTTCGAGGGTCTCCGCGTCGCTGGTGGCCAGGGACATCGCCCCGCCGCCCCCGGGGGTGATGGTGGCGTTGGGATCGGAGGGGTCGGTCTGCGGGAGCGGCGGCTCAGGCATAACGGATCCTCGGGTCGAGCACGGCGTAGAGGAGGTCGACGAGCAGGTTCGCCACCAGGAAGACGATGACCAGGATCGTCACGAAGCCGACGACGGTGGGCGAGTTCTGCCGCAGGATGCCCTGGTAGAGCTGGTAGCCCACGCCGTGGATGTTGAAGATGCGCTCGGTGACGATGGCCCCGCCCATCAGGGCGCCGATGTCGGTGCCGATGAAGGTGACGACGGGGATGAGGGAGTTGCGCAGCAGGTGCCGGGTGACGACCCGGTGGCGGGGCAGGCCCTTGGCGACGGCCGTGCGGAGGTAGTCGGCGCGGGAGTTCTCGGCGATGGACGTGCGCGTCAGCCGTGTGACGTAGGCCAGGGAGGTCAGGGCGAGGACGACGCCCGGCAGGAGCAGTTCGGCGAAGGGCGCGGCGGGCGATACGGACGGGGAGACCACGCTCCACTTCACGCCCAGGAGGTACTGCAGCACGTAGCCGCTGACGAAGGTCGGGATGGAGACCACGACCAGGGTGATCAGCAGGACGGAGGTGTCCAGGGAGCGGCCGCGCCGCAGCCCGCTGAGGAGGCCGAGGGTGATGCCGACGACGATCTCGAAAAGAATGGCGACGAGGGTCAGCCGCAGGGTCACCGGGAAGGCGTCGGCCATCAGCTCGGTGACCTCCTGGCCGTTGAAGGCGGTGCCGAAGTTGCCGGTGAGGATCTGCCGCATGTAGTGGAGGTATTGCTTCCACAGCGGTGCGTCGAGGTAGAGGTCCTTGCGGATGCGGGCGGCGGTGGCGGGGTCGGGGGCCTTGTCGCCGAAGAGCGCGGCGACGGGGTCGCCCAGGGCGTAGACCATGAAGAAGATCAGGAACGTGCTGCCGATGAACACGGGGATCATCTGGAGCATCCGCCGGATCACATACCGTCCCATGGGGACCAGGGCCTTTCTGGGACGGGCTTACTTGACGGTGATCCGTTCGTAGACGGGCACGCTGAAGGGGTTGAGCTCGACGCCACCGATGTTCTCGGAGTAGCCGGCGCTGCCGTTCTGGTACCAGAGCGGGATGGCGGGCATCTGGTCGGCGAGGATCTTCTCCGCGTCCTGGAACTTCCCGACGGCCTTCTCCGTGTCGGACTCGGCGTTGGCCTCGTCGACGAGCCGGTCGAACTGCGCGTCGCTGAACTTGCCGTAGTTGGAGGAGGCGCCCGTGTAGTAGAGCGGCTGCAGGAAGTTCTGGACGAGCGGGTAGTCCATCTGCCAGCCGGAACGGAACATGCTGGTCATGCGCTGGTCGGAAACCTGGTTGCGGAAGTCGGCGAAGGTGCCGACGGGGCTGACGGTGCACGCCTTGTCGTTGCCGAGGGCGTTGTTGATGCTGTTGCAGACGGCGTCCATCCACACGCGGTGGGAGCCGGTGTCGACGTTCGAGGTGATGGTGACCTTGCCGCCGGGCAGGCCGCCGCCCTCCTCGATCAGCTTCCTGGCCCGGCCGGGGTCGTACGTGCAGGCGTCGCCGCACAGGCCGGCCTTGTAGCCGCCCTTCTCGCCGAGCACCGGGGAGGTCCAGTCCGTGGCCGGGGTGCGGGTCTTCTGGTAGATCTGCTGGGTGATCTCGTCGCGGTTGACGGCCATGGACAGGCCGCGACGGACCTTCTCCTTCCCCGGCCGGGACCAGTTCGCGTCGTACATCGGGAAGACGAGGGTCTGGATGATGCCGGCGGGCTGGTTGAGGTAGCGGTCGCCGAGGTCGTTCTTGACGTTCTTCAGCTGTGCGCTGGGGATGTCGTCGACGATGTCGAGGTTGCCGGCCTGCAGGTCGGTGTAGGCGGTGTTGTTGTCGGTGTAGACGCGCAGCTCCACGCCGGCGTTCTTCGCCTTGTCGTCGCCGGGGTAGCCGTCCCAGCGGCTGAGCCGCATGGCCGAGCCCTTGGCGTACGAGTCGATCATGTACGGGCCGTTGCCGACGGGCTTCTTGATCCAGTTGGCGTGGTCGTCGAAGAACGCTCTGGGCAGGGGCGCGTAGGCGGCGTAGCCGAGGGTGTCGGGCCAGGTGGAGAACTGGGTGCGCAGCGTGACGGTGAAGGTCCGTTCGTCCTTGACCACGAGCCCGGACATCGTCTTGGCCGAGGCGGACCCACTGGCCGGGTGGACCTTGTCGTAGCCCTGGATGTCCTGGAAGAAGGAAGCGTTCTTCTGCTTGTTCTCGACGCGGGCCGCGTAGTTCCAGGCGTCGACGAAGGACTTGGCGGTGACCTTCTCGCCGTTGCTGAACATCCAGCCGTCCTTGACCGTGATGGTGAAGGTCTGCTGGTCGGCGCTGTCGATCTTCTCGGCGAGCATGTTCTGGGCCTCGCCGGTCCTGGGGTCGTACTGCTTGAGCCCCCGGAAGATCATGGAGAGGACCTTGCCGCCCTGCACCTCGTTGGTGTTCGCCGGCTCCAGCGGCCCCTGCGGATCCCCCCACGAGGCCCGCACGACCCCGGCGGTGTTGCCGGCTCCGCCACCGCCGCATCCGGCCAGCGCCGGCAGCGCGACTCCGGTCGCGCAGGCGACCAGGGCGGCCGTGCCGCGCATGCGTCCGGGCATGGGTCCGGGCATGGGGTGCCTCCTCGGGTCCCGTGTCACCGCATCTGACGTAGACCCAAATAACACCCTATGAGGTGACTCGGGGCGGCGTTCCGAGGGCGGGTGTGGGGAGAAACCGCCCGTATGCGCGAGCAGAGGGAGTGCGGCAAGGGCGTCGGGGCAGCCCGCCTGAGCCCGGCGACACGAGCCGCGAACGCGTTTGCATACCGAACGTCCTTTCTGTAGACATGGATGCGGTTCGGTGGGGCTGATGTGACAGGGGATCACCAGCAAACCGGATTGATGGGTTCCGGTCATCGGTTGGCCGAGGCCGGGGGAAGGGGGCTTTCGATGACGGGCTGGGACATCAGGCCATCCGAGGTGGGCGGCGTGCTCGGCAAGGTGGCGACGGCGGCCGAGGGCCTGGCGAAGGCCGGCGAAGGGGTGCAGAAGACCCTGCCGAGCGCCGCGGCCGCGGCCGGCACGATCAGCGGCATGTACTGCGGACCGGCCCCGACCGGCCCCGTCGCGGCGGCGTTGGCCGAATTCGGCAACAAGTGGGGGCGCGACCTGATCTACGTGGCGAAACGTACCGCCAACTCGCTGAACGGAGCCGCCGAGGCCACCCGCAAGTACGTCGAGGGAGACCTGGAGCTGGCGGCGAACGCACAGCACAAGGCGCTGGCCGAGCCCAAGATAGACATGCCCGGGCAGGGGAAGAAATGAGCGACAAAGAACTCATCGTCCCCTCGGGCATCCCCCAGTTCATCGGCAACCTGGGCACCCTGGAGACCGACACCAAGGCACTGACCGCGGACGCCAAGCTCTTCCGGAGCTCCGGCGCGGCCGTGCACTCCTCCTTCCAGGGGCTGTCGGCCTGCTACAAGGCGCCGGAGGCGGAGAAGCTGTTCGCCACCACGAAGCCGGTGGAGACCAAGTCGGACGCCTTCGCGGACGACCTGGAGAAGGTCGCCTCCGCGCTGAGCTCCTACGCGTCCACCGTGAAGCCCCTGGCGACCAGGCTCGGCAACCTCAAGGACGAGGCGATCGCGTTCGTCAGCAGCATCGAGGGCGACGACCACTGGCGCCGGGACCAGAAGAAGGTCGACCACAACAACAATCTGTGGAACAGCGTCAACGCCACCGTGGCCGCCTTCCACGACGCCGAGCGCGCCTGCCACGACAAGATCGTCGCACTGGTCAACGGCACCCCGCTCATCCCCGACGACGGCACGCACAAGCAGAACATGTACGGCTACCGGGCGAGCGATCTCGCCCACGCCGAGAAGACGCCCTGGGGCTCCAAGGCCAACCGCGAGTACACGGGCCTCGCCTGGCTCGGCCACCAGGTCAAGAGCTTCGTCTGGGACGGCTTCATCGTCGACGGCGTGTGGGGCACGGTCAAGGGCCTGGGCACGCTGGTCGGCACCGAGGGCTGGGACAAGGCGGGCCAGGCGTGGACGGGCCTGGGAAAGCTGGCCACGGGCCTGGTCATCTCGGCCAGCCCCCTGGGGACGGCGTTCTGGACACTCCCCGACGACAAACTCCCCCGCTGGGTGCGCGACTCCCGCACGACGGTGAAGGAGACCGGCAAGGCCCTCGTCGCCTACGACCAGTGGGGCAAGAACCCGGCCCGCGCGGCCGGCGGCGTCTCCTTCAACGTCCTCACGACGGTCTTCACGGGCGGCTCGGGCGCCGCGGCGAAGGGCGGAGCCCTGGCCAGGACGGCATCCGTACTGGGCAAGGCGGGCCGGATCGTCGACCCGATGACGTACGTCGGCAAGGCCGCCAAATTCGGCTACGTCAAGGTCGGCGACCTGATGTCGGGCCTGAAGAACCTGCGGGCGGGCTCGACGTTCCACCTCGCGGACGAGGCGTTCAAGATCCCTGGCGACGCGGCCACTTCGGCCTTGCCGAAGCGCCCGGCGGGCCTGCCGGAGGACGTGGCGACGTTCCTCGACCGCAACGACAAGCCGGTCTACATGGACAAGAAGACCGGCGCGCTCTACGACGAACACGGCAAGGAGCTCCAGCCGGCGAAGGACGTCAAGAAGGAACTGTCGGCGGAGGAACGCGCGGCGGAGGCGACGAGCCACCGGCCGGAGGCCCGAGCACGGCAGGACGACGCGCTGGTCACCGCAGGCGTCCGCAACGGCGGCGGCGAAGCCACGGCCTCGGCGGGCGGGCACGGCGGGGCGGGCGGCCATGCGCCGGGCGGCGGGGCAGCCCCCACTCCGAGTGCGGCCACGGGAGGTCACAGCGCAGGAGGGCATGGGGCAGGCAGCGACTTCCAGCACGCTCCGCACGACCATGACAGCCCGAAGGAAACGCATCACAGCTCGGTCGATAGTGGTGACTCCGGTCACGGCCCTGCCGTGGACCGGCCAGACTCCCATCACGAGACACCGGGCGACCACACTGCCACGGCTGACACGGATCCGGCGCACACCATGCGCGACTACACACCTCCGCATGAGGACCCGAAGTCGAAGATTCCCGTTCCTCCCAAGGAACACGGCGACATCGTGCTGTCGACGGGCGACCACGTCTACCACGAGCCGAACCTGACGACGATCGGCTACGACACCATGACGCAGCTGAACCGTGACCTCACAGCGCGGCTTGAGGGCTACCACGATGTGGTCGTCCACGGAAATGACAAGGGGTTCTTCATGCCTGGCCGAAAGAACGCTATGGGAGTCGACTTCCCGCCGGGTGAAGTGCACGCAACACACATAGTCGAGGCGATCCGAAACAATCCCAGCTACAGGGGAGAGCCGATCAGGCTCATCTCTTGCCACACCGGTCGAGTCAAGGAAGGCATATCAGACATCCCCGCGGCTCAGCAGGTGGCCAACGATCTCGGCGTCCCGGTGATGGCGCCGACCGACGAGGTGGGCATCTACCCGTCCCGCGGTAAGGGCCAGGTACCGGAGGTGCAGAATGATGGCTACTGGAGGACCTTCCTCCCCATGGCTCGATAATTCCCCTGAAAGGAAGTGTCACATGAAGGCACTCGGCTTTTACAGAGAGCTTTGGCCGTCGAGCTCCGATTGGGACGGAAATATCGGCGACTTCGTGTCGAACTCGCCGCAGCCCAACGAGCAGGAAGTCGCGGCCTACCTCCGAAACGGGCACGCACTCTTCGCCTCCATGGGTGTCGTGGATGACGTGCTTGGGTCGGGAGAAAGCATTGTCGGCGGTAGCTCGCTGTTCACCGACGGGGATTGGGTGTGGCGTGGCGACCTCTGGTTCTACGTGGTCACCTACCATCTGCTCCTGCCGGACGAGTTCACGTCCAAGATCCGCGCCTCGGGGTACTCCATGCCGTCAGTCGAGCAGGATCGCCTGGTCGAGCTAACAGACGCGGTTCAGTCCCTCCGGACACGAGGGCGCAACTAGGCAAGTCTGGGTACCTCGAAAACCACGGGATGGCAGCGGTACGAACTGGCAGCCGTCCCGGCCTCCCCAATGTGCGACCGATGCACGGCACGGGACCGTGGTGGGCGAGTAGCGGGCCTTGCCTGATTTTTATGATGCCGATCTGCGGCTCGACCGCCGGAAGCAGCCCCAGGTGCCGCCGGAGTCGGTTTCCAGCACGGTGTCACCCAGCTCCCACGCGAGCTGAAGCTCGTACAGATCACTCATGCCCGCCAGCGTAGAAGCGCGTACCGGCCCGATTGGACACCCCCGTGAAAGACGTCATAGCGCTCACGCCCAAGATGCCCGACTCGTGGTCGATCGTCGCCGGGCTCTACGCGGGCGGGCCCGATGTCGAGGCGGCCGGGGTCAATGACGGGGCCGTCGTTCAGTTGCGGGCGGTGGACGGGCGGCCGCTCGTCTCGTTGGAGGCGCCGCTGCTCGTGCACGTGCCCGGTGAGGCCGAGCGGCTGCTCGGTGACGGGGTCGGGGCGCCCCCGGTCCCCTACTGGTGGACCGAGGTCCGGGCCTCGACCGCGCTGCCCGAGGCCGTGCCGCTCGCCGGATCGGTGGCGGGGCGGCTGACCACGTTGCTCGGCGGTGCGGTATGGCCCGCCGAGGCCGGACTCGCCGTCGACGTGCTCACCGACTCCACCGCCGTGGTCCTCGCCGACCGCCCCGTCGTCGCCCTCAACGCGTGGATGTCCGAGATCGTGCGTACGGTCGCCGCGGCCGGACTCGCCCTGCAGATCGTCACCCCGCCCCACGTACGCCTCAGCCTTCCCCTGCGCACCGCCCTGACCGGCGCCCCCAACCGCTGGGTCGTCCAGGACCCCGACTGCGGCTACTACGACGGTCTCTCCGGCGCCGTACTCCACTGGCAGGACGGAACGTTCACCCCCGTCCGCGACGAGGCCGGCGCGGCGTCGGTCGCCGCGGCGTTCACGGAAGCCGCGCCCGCCGCCGAACGGCAGCTCGTCGTCGCGTTCCGCGTGCTACATGAAGAGGTCACCGACGACCTCGTCCTCGGGCGGGCCCTCGGGGCCGCGTGGACCGCACTCACCGGCGCCGCGCCCGCCGGCTGGGGCACCGCCGAGCCCGTCAATCTGGCCTGGTCGGCGCAGCAGTTGACCGACCTCGCCCGCGAACGGTCCCCCGAGCCCACTCACCTGCTCGCCGTCGGCGCCCCCGAACGCCCCGCCCTCGCCACCTCCCGCGTCACCCGCGCCGAGAACGGCGTCGCAGAGGACATCACCCTCACCATCGGCTACGGCGAGGACGAGACCCCGCCCCTGGACGCCGTCGAGTCCCTCGCCCGCACCCTCGTCGAGGAGCACGGGCTCGTCTCCCTGCTCGCCTCCCTGCGCCGAGGCCGCCGCGACCTCACCGTCCCCCCGCACTTCGAGGCTCCGCCCATCCCCCTCTCCTTCACCCTGGGCGCCGCCGACGTCCGGCGCATGGGCCTCCCCCACGCCCGCCGCCCCCCGCTCGACCTCCGCCCCGTGGAACTCGGCCCGGCCGTTCACTACCCCCTCGGGGACGGCACCGACGCCCAGGCGTGGACGGTCCTCCAGCAACTGGCCGAGCACCTCAAGGTGAACGCGGAGAGCTGATCGGGGCGACGCCCCTACTTCCCCCGGGCCTTGGTGAGTTCTTCGGCGGCCCAGCGGGCCCATTCCTCGCGCATGGCGGTGAAGCGCAGGCCGTACTCGATGGCGAGGCGGCCGTTGACGGACAGCGGGTCGTCGCCCCAGTCCACCTTCTGCTCCAGCTCCGCCAGCGCCGCGCGCTGCCCGGCCGCGCGTTCGGCTTCGCCCGTGAGGTAGGTGACCGCCTCCAAGGGTGTGAGGTGGTTGAGGAAGAAGACGCGGAGCAGCGCTTCGCTGCGCCGGACGGTGTCGGGGTGAGGCTCGGTCAGCCAGCGGTGCAGCTCGGCGCGGCCGTCCTGCGTGATGGCGTATTCCTTGCGGCCGCGGGGGCCTTCCGCACAGACCTCCAGCAGGCCGGCCTTCGCGAGCTTGGCCAGCTCGCCGTAGACCTGGCTCTGGGTTGCCGGCCAGGCATTGCTCAGCGAGGTCTCGAACCTCTTCATCAGGTCGTAGCCGCTGGCCGGTTCGTTCGCCAGGAGGCCCAGCATCGCGTGTCTCAGGCTCATGCCCCCACTCTACCCTCCACGATCGACATGTCGAGGGTGGACAGTCCACTACTGACATGTCATAGTTGGAATGTCGGCCGAGGGGGTCGGCGCCCGGCACCTGGCTGCGTCCGGCCACTGATCGAGGAGACTTCCTGATGAACTATCTGCGCGGTTTCATGCCCTGGATCGCCTTCGCGGTCGTCTCCTCCTACGGCTGGCAGTGGGGCGCCGTCGCGGGGCTGGCCACCGCCGTCGCCCTGCTGATCAAGGAACACCAGGCGGGCACCGCCCGGCAGTCACTGATCCTGGAACACAGCACCGCGGGCTACTTCGCCGCACTGACCGCCCTGGCCTTCGCCCTCCCGCACAGCGAGTTGCAGCACTTCGGCGGCGCCATGTCGCTGGGCTGGCTCGCCCTCACCGCCTGGGCCACCCTCGCCGTCGGCCACCCCTTCACCACCGGCATCGCCAAGCGACAGGCGCCGCCGCAGGTGTGGAACACGCCCCTCTTCCGCCGCATCAACGTCGTGATCACGACCGCCTGGGCCCTCGCCTTCACCCTGGCCGCCACCGCACTGGCCATAGCCGACGCCAACGACCTCGGCACGAACGCATCCATAGCCATCCAGGCCGCCGGTTTCGCTCTCCCCGCCGCGTTCACCGCCCGCTACCCCGACCGCGCCCGCGCCCGCCACACCCAGGCAGCCCAGTAAGCCCGGGCAGGCCCGAAGCGTCAGGCCCGAGCGGCAGCTCCGGCTGTCGCCGGGACCTCGGGGCCGGCCCCGAGGTCCCGGCGACAGCCGGAGTGCCGTACTTCCTCAGATCCTCACCACAGCCGCCGGAGCACGTCGGATGCAGCAACTCGAAGCCGTCGGCGGGCCTCGGACGGCATGTCACATACGGGCGCGGCGCGCCGGGCGGGGGCTTTCGGAGGGGGACTCCAGGTCGCCTTCGACGAGTTGCTTCAGGACGCGCAGAAGGTCTTGGCGGTCGGTGGCCGCGAGGGAGGCGAGGGCGTCGGCGTGGACCTGGTCGACGATGCGCTGGCTCTGGACGGCAACGGCGGCGCCCTGGTCGGTGACGGCGATGATGCGGGCCCGGCGGTCCTTGGTGGACGGCCGCCGCTCGGCCAACCCCGCCTTCTCAAGGGCGTCGACGGTGACGACCATCGTCGTCTTGTCCATGTCGCCGATCTCGGCGAGCTGGATCTGGGTCCGCTCCTCCTCCAAGGCGTGCACGAGGACGCAGTGCATGCGGGCGGTGAGGCCGATCTCGGCGAGGGCGGCGGCCATGCGGGTGCGCAGGACGTGGCTGGTGTGGTCCAGAAGGAAGGAGAGGTCAGGTTCGGTCCGAGTGGGCGCCATCGCAGTCATGCCCCCAGCCTAGCAATTCGATCCGAAAGAAATCGTCTGCAACAAAACTATCTGCTACGGTCTCGCTAGTCGCCTTCACTGACTGGAGAAGCCCATGCCTGTGGCTACGGATGCCCCCGCCCCCCTCGTCACCGTCACCCCGCGCGCCACCGCCCAGGCGGCGGCGGCCCAGGGGCTGCGTTCCCGCTGGACAGCACTCGCCGTGCTCTCCACCGGCATGCTGATGACGGTCCTCGACGGCAGCATCGTCACCGTTGCGATGCCCGCCATCCAGAACGACCTGGGCTTCACCCCCGGCGGCCTCAGCTGGGTGGTCAACGCCTATCTGATCGCCTTCGGCAGTCTGCTGCTGCTCGCCGGTCGCCTGGGCGACCTGATCGGCCGCAAGCGCATGTTCCTGGCGGGGACCGCCGTCTTCACCGCCGCCTCGGTGCTCGCCGGCTTCGCCGCCTCCCCCGCGGTGCTCATAGCGGCCCGCTTCCTCCAGGGGCTCGGGAGTGCGATGGCCTCGGCCGTCAGCCTCGGCATTCTGATCACGCTGTTCACCGATTCCCGCGAGCGCGCCAGGGCGATTGCCGTCTTCTCCTTCACCGGTGCGGCCGGAGCCTCCCTGGGTCAGGTGCTCGGCGGCATCCTCACCGACGCGCTCGACTGGCACTGGATCTTCTTCATCAACCTGCCCATCGGGCTCGCCGCGCTACTGATGGCCGCCCCCGCGCTTCCCGCCGACCGGGGCCTGGGGCTGCGCTCGGGGGCCGACGTACTCGGCGCGCTCCTGGTCACCGCCGGACTCAGCCTGGGGATCTACACCGTCGTCAAGGTGGAGCAGTACGGCTGGACCTCTGCGCACACCCTCGGCCTCGGGGCGCTCTCCCTCGCCCTGCTGGCCGCCTTCGCCCTGCGCCAAGCCAAGGCCCGCACCCCGCTGATGCGGCTGCGGATCTTCCGCTCCCGCACCGTGGTCGGCGCGAACCTCGTCCAGATGCTGATGGTGGCCGCGCTGTTCTCCTTCCAGATCCTGGTCGCCCTCTTCCTCCAGAAGGTCCTCGGATACGGCGCCGCCGCGACGGGCCTGGCCATGCTCCCGGCCGCCGTTGTGATCGGGGCGGTCTCCCTCGGGGTCTCGGCCCGGCTGAACGCCCGCTTCGGCGAGCGCCGTGTCCTGCTGGCCGGCCTCGCCCTGCTGGTCCTGGCGCTCGGCCTGCTGACCCGGCTGCCGGTGCACGCCGACTACGTCACCGACCTGCTGCCGGTGATGCTGCTGGCCGCCGGCTTCGGCCTTGCCCTGCCGGCCCTCACCACGCTGGGCATGTCCGGCGCCGGTGAGGAGGACGCGGGCCTCGCCTCCGGCCTGTTCAACACCACCCAGCAGATCGGCATGGCGCTCGGCGTCGCCGTCCTCTCCACCCTGGCGGCCTCGCGCACCGAGAGCCTGGAGTCCGCCGGCCACACCGCGGCCGCCTCCCTGACCGGCGGTTACCACCTGGCCTTCGCGGTCGGCGCCGGCCTGCTCCTGACCGCCGCCGCCCTCACGGCGACCCTCCTGCGCAGCCCGCGCCGCTGAGGGTTCGGGCAGGCAGCCTCAATGCGATGGTCGCTCGTTCGTTTCCGACCTTCTGCGGCGCCGGCGGCCCGCTAGTGAAGGTCCACGGAGATGTGCGGCGACAGTGCGTGGAGGAAGTCGGGTGCGTCGAATATCTTGCCGGCGGAGGTGACACCGGTCGCCCGGGTCCGGCCGGTGAGGATGCGGTGGACCGCTTCCACCGCGAGCGGCGCGGTGACGGCGTAGATGTCCCGGCCCCGCGCCACGGCACGGCGTTCGGTGCCGTCGCGGCGTACGAGGGCGTCGACGAGGAAAGTCTGCGCGGACCGTCCGTGCGCGTCGGTCACGGCGGGCGTCGGAGTGTCCGGGGCCAGCACCTCCCTGGCCGCCTCGACCGTCATGTGCGTGTGCACGTGGGGGATGGACAGGTGGCTGGGAACGGTGACGACGTCGACCGTGGTGAACTCCCCTATGACGGCGTGGGGGCCGATGGGGTCGGGGAAGGGCCAGTGGAGCGTGGGTGACGCGTCGTCGCGGTACTCCAGCTGCCCGTCGGCGTAGCGGATGCGCCGGCCGCCTCGCCTCTGGCGGGAGACCTTGCTCGTGGCGCGTGTTCCGGCGGTGGGGTGCCAGCTGCTCAGTCCGTAGGCGATGTGTGCCTCGTCGGCCGCCGTCCAGTCGCCCATCGCCGCGGTGATCAACAGGTCGCCGAGACCGCCGTAGAAAGCCATCGCGGGGACGATCACCGCTCCCGCCGCGCGGGCACGGTCCGTGAAGTCCGCGAACGTATCGACGCCGGACTCGATCTCGCCCGTCACGTCCACATACGGGATGCCGGCGCGCAGTGCCGCCTCGATGACGGGGGCGGCTGTGGTGGCGAAGGGCCCGGCGCAGTTGATCACTGCCGCTGTGCCGGCCAGCGCGCGGTCGAGCGAGTCAGGGTCCCCGGCCGATGCCGGGCGGGCGTCGAGTCCCGGAGCGGATGCTGCCAGCGTCTGCAGCTTGCCGGGGTCGCGACCGGCGAGCACGGGGATGAACCCGCGTTCTCGCAGGTGCGCCACCACGAAGCGTCCGGTGTGCCCGTACGCGCCGAACACCGCTACGGCACGTTCCGATCCCATGGGTTCTCCCCCGTTGCTGAATGATCCGGCGGCAGTCCACCGGCGGTCCGTACGGACATCCTGGCGAGCGCGAGTCGCCCACACGAGTGTCCGGAACGACACGACCCGTACAATTCCGGACGTGGACACCGACCCCGGAACTGTCGCCCTCGCCGTCACCGACGGCATGCTCCACTTCGAACTCTCCGTGGCTCAAGAGGTGTTCGGCAACAGCCTTCCCGCCGGTGCCGGGCGCGGGTACAGCGTCGTGGTCTGCGGGCCGGGCGCGGTGCGGGTCGGCCGGTTCACACTGGAGCCCGACCACGGACTCGACCACCTTCCGCGCGCCGCTACGGTGATCGTCCCCGCCTGGGCCGATGTCGACGAGGATCCGCCGGCCGACCTCGTCGACGCGGTGCGCGCGGCCCACGAGGCCGGGGCGCGCGTGGTCTCCTTCTGCACCGGCGCGTTCGTGCTGGCCGCCGCCGGCCTGCTGGACGGGCGGCGCGCGACGACGCACTGGGCGCACACCGGAGACCTGGCCGCCCGCTATCCGCGCGTGGAGGTGGACCCGGACGTCCTCTACGTGGACAACGGCAGCGTGCTCACCTCCGCCGGCAAGTCCGCCGCGATGGACCTGTGCCTGCACCTGGTCCGCCTCGACCACGGCCAGTCGACCGCCAACGCGCTCGCGCGCCGCCTGGTCGTCCCGCCGCACCGGCCCGGGGGCCAGGCCCAGTTCGTCACCACTCCCCTGCCCGCCCAGGGCCATCACCCGCTCGCCGAGTTGCTCCCCTGGGTGAGCGAACGACTCGACCATCCACTGACCGTAGAGGACCTGGCCCGTCAGGCCCGGATGAGCTCGCGCCACCTCGGCCGCCACTTCAGGTCGGTGACCGGAACGACGCCGCTGCAATGGCTGCTGGCTCAGCGGATCCGCCGCGCCCAGGAGTTGCTGGAGACCACCGACGACGGTATCGACGTCATCGCCACGGCCACCGGCATGGGCACCGCCACGACGCTGCGCCGGCACTTCAACCGCACGGTCGGAGTGCCCCCGGACACCTACCGCCGCACCTTCCGCTCACGCCCCCGTCCGGCCTGACCGGCACGTTGCCCTTCCCGCAACCGGACGCCTCAGTGCGCCTCCCGTTGGTGGATGCCCATGGCCACCGCCATACGGGCGGCCTCCTGACGGTCGCCGGCCTCGACGGCCCGGTAGCGACTGCCCTTGATCTGCCGACACGTCTCGCACGGTGGCGACGGGAGCGCCGCCACCTCGGGCTGCCCCCTCCCCCGCCGACTCCGCGCGTTGACCTCGGCAACCTTGGCACGCAGCGCGTCGCCCGCGGTCGCGGGCCGGTTCGTCTCGCTCATCGGCCATCCTCCGAGCACGGGATGAAGTCGATGCCGTGCGCGGACACGCGGACGGTGAAGGCGGGACGCGGCAGGTTCGCAGGTGGCCGCACCACGGGGGCCGCGGCACACCGCCGGTCGGTACTGATCGGTTTCGCGGACGAGAGCCGAGCCCTCGCCCAGTCGAACCATCGGAAGTTAAGCTTCGTCATGTCGACGCTCCTCATGCGGCGTTGGCCATGCCCCGGGACCGGTTGCAGCGGTCGCCGGGGTCTTTCAGCAGGCCAAGACGCTAGCAGCGCAACACTATAGAACGGTCGCAATGTCGAGAATTAGAAGCAACCCGCCCGTTGCATGAACGACATGGCGCCCTTAGCGTGCTCATGTGATCGAATTCGCTCCCGACATTCCACGCTGGCGCCAAGTGGCCGAAGTGATTCGGCAGCGCATCAAGAACGGCACGTACGCGCCTCGCACGCGCGTACCGTCTGTCATTCAACTCATGGAAGAGTTCGGCATCGCCACCCAGACAGCACACAAGGTGCACCGCGCCCTGCGCGCCGAGGGCCTCATCTACACCGAGCCCGGCATGGGGTCCTATGTCTCGAAGGACCTGAACTTCGAATGACGTTGGTGTGACGGGAGCGTGCATCGGTGTTGTGGCCCAAGGCCGTCAGGGACCGGCTCAAGACCGGTAGCGACCAGGAGATCGTCCAGAGCTACCCGTACCGGTCAGCGTGCCCGTCCACTGTGTGAGGCGACCTCACCGTCGGCGCGACGGAGGAGCTGTTCTTCGGCGGGTACACGTCCTACTTCCTCTGGACCCACGTGCCCGACCTCCCCGGCATGCTGCGGCGAAAGGCCGCGCAAGGCTGCCGCGTCCGCTTCCTGATCGGCGATCCCGACGGGATCGTGACCCGTCAGCGCGAAGAGATCGAAGACGTCGCCATGACCGTGTCGACACGCATCAGGACAACCACGGAACAGTTGGCCGCGATGGGCAGGACAGACGGCCTGGAAGCGCGGTTCTCCGCACCCGCCGATGCCACCAATCACGTCTCGCTGTCCGTCTTCCGCTTCGACGACGAAGTCCTCGTCACGCCCCACCTGGCCCGGCAGGTCGGTCACGATTCGCCGCTGCTCCACCTGCGACGGCACGGTGACAGCGGGATGTTCTCCCGTTTCGTGGAACACGCCGAGGAGTTGTGGTCCCGGGGCACTCCCCTGGCCTCCTCAACGCCGCGCAGCTGAGGCAGCGACAGGCGCGACCCGCCCTGTCATCCTTGCCGTCGGCGCTATCCTGACCGCGGGCTGACAGGGAACTCCGCGACGGAAAGGGACGGCGCATGACCGCACAGCACGCCGAGCACGATGGCCCGATCATTTCCAAGCCCGCACTGACCCTGCCCGCCCTGCGCCAGGCCGTCGCCACGGTGGCTCCGTCACGCCTCACAGAGTTCTTCGAGGACATGCAGAACACGTTCGTTCAGGCCGGCGACGAGGACAGCGTCGTACCGATCCGGATGTTCTACCGGCGCTGGGGCGTGGTTGTCGAGATCGAACGCCACCCGCAGACCGCACTGCGGCTGCACGACGCCGAGCGATCGATGGACAGCGAAGACCCGGACGTGAGAGAGCAGGCGATCCGGGAGATCGGTGAGATCGTCCGCGCGGCACACCGTGAGGTCGAGGGTGGCTGACTGGCACTGGGAGCATGACCCGGACGACTTCCTCAACGGCCTCGCTCCCGAAGCGACGGCCGAGGTCGGACGCCTGGCCCAGGAAGTCGCCACGCGCGCTTCCATGGTCTTTCTCGATGGCGCGTCCTATAACGGACCCGGCCCGGGACTGCGTACCGAGAGCCGCGGCCAGGTCATGATCACGTATTTGACCGATGTCCGGGGTGAACGCATCGTCGTCGTGCAGGTCTCCTGGTTCGGCTGAGCAGACCATGTCACCGGCAGGAATCGCAACCCAGGTGCCCGCCCGTGACGTGCGGCCACGGACGGGCACTGCGGCAATGCGGCACTACCGAGCCGCATCGGCTCAGTAGTACATGAACGTTGCCCACAAGCCGTTGATGTTCTGGGTGACGAATTCCCCGGCACCGGCGCCAAAGCCGTTGGCGGCATTGGCCACATCGTTGACCGATCCGTAATTACCCATCCAGTGCCACGTCTTGACCTGCTGCTTCGCAGGGCTGATGCTCACGGTTGCCGGCGGGTTCGGCGCGGGATCGTCCGCGGCCATCGCGGGGGCAGCAGAGAGGCCGATCAGCATCGCGGTGGGCGCGGCTGCCAGGGCGAGGGTTCGAAGAGGGTTCATGGTTGACCTCCATGAAAGGCTCAGGTGTTCGAATTCCCGAACATCCGACCACAACCGTAGGCGACTCCCGCCACACCCGCCATCCGAGCCGCCCCAACCCGCTTCGGACCTGCGTTGTCAGACCCTCCCGCTACAGTCCGTTCCAGTAGTCAGGACCGCTGACGGGACACGACCTACGGGGGAGAGATTCGCATGCGTCAGTTCGGGGTTGAGCTGTACGACCGGTGGACCGCCATGTGGAACGGCGACACGGGGCTGGCCGGGCAGATCATGGCGCCCGAGTTCCGGTTGCGGTACGCGCAGGCGGGGACCGAGGCGTTCGACGACGTCCGGCGGCCCGCCGAGCTCGCGGACGTCATCGCGGGGTGGCATCGGCGGCGGCCCGGGTTGCGGTTCGTCGCCGAGGGGCCCGCTGTCGTCGACACGGAGGGTCTCGGCGGGGCGGCGCCGCACGGCGTCGTGGCGCGGCCCTATCTCGCCGACTTCACCGGCGACGACGGGCACGTCGTCTCCCGGAGCGGGACCGACATACTCCGGTTCAGCGGCGGGCGCATCACCGAAGTGTGGTCGGTCTCCTCGGGGGCCGGCGGGCGGACGTTCTACTGAACCGATGCCGTAGGCAGGGCCCGCAGGGACGCCTTCAGGTTCGACACGAACGCCTCGCGCGTCCCCTCGTCCAGCAGGTCCAGGGACAGGTACGGGTTGAGGTCCTCCAGCTCCACGAGCAGCAGCTCGCCCTCCGGGGTGCGGCAGGCGTCCACCCGCTGGATGCCGTGCTCGATGGCGTTCCAGTCGATGAAGCGCTGCGCGAAGGCCAGGTCCTCGGCCGTCGGCTCGTAGCGCTCCAGCTTCCAGCGCCGCTCCGGGTCCGGAGCGTACAGCGCGTACTGAAAGGCGTCGTCGATGAAGTAGAACGAGACCTCGTAGCGGAAGTGGATGCGGGGCTGGACGAGGACGCCGTCCTCCCACGGCAGCCCGGCCAGCTCCGGCCGTTCCAGGAACCGCAGGCCGATCGAGTCCGCGCCCGCCTTCGGCTTGGCCACGTACTCGGCCACCTCCGGCAGCCGGGCCACATCCTGCGCACGGTCGATCGTCGGGATCACCGGGTAGCCCGCCGCACTGAGATCGAGGAGGTACTGCTTGCCGGCCATGTCGGCCTTGCCGGTCAGCTGGTTGTAGACCGGGACGCCCGCGCGCGTCGCCCGGGCGCGGAAGTCCTCGTACGCGGCCGCATAGTGCAGCACGGGGCCGCTGTTGCGGACCGCGACCACCGCGAACGCGCCTGTCTCCAGCAGAGCCGCCGCATCCAGCGGGTGGCACAGGGCCACGTCGAAGTCCTCGCGCAGCCGCGACGACAGGAAGATGTCCTCGTCGCAGTAGCGCCGCCCCTTGGCCTCGTAGGCGAGGTCGGTGACGAACAGGATGCGGGTGCTGGTGCTGGTGCGCGTGCTGGTGCAGGGGCGGGGCAGGCCGGACTTCATGATCCAGAAACTACTCCGTCCGGCCCCGCACACGGGAACGGGGGCTCCCCGCCGGCCCAGGCCGGCGGAAAGCCCCCGCTACGGGAACGGCGTCATGACGCCGCGCCCACCACCTGCTTCTCCTCCGCGAAGTGGCACGCCGACTCGTGTGCCGCCGGCGTCTTCTTGCCGGCGAACACCTCCGGCACCGCCAGCAGCGGCACCTCCTCCGCGCACTTGTCCTCCGCCTTCCAGCAGCGGGTGCGGAAGCGGCAGCCGGACGGCGGGTTGGCCGGGGACGGGACGTCGCCGGTGAGGATGATCCGCTCGCGGCCCTCGCGCGCGTCGGGGTCCGGGACGGGGACGGCCGACAGCAGCGCCTGCGTGTACGGGTGCGTCGGGTGGTCGTAGATCTGCACGTCGGTGCCGATCTCGGCCATCTTGCCCAGGTACATCACGCCGACGCGGTCGGAGATGTGCCGGACGATCGACAGGTCGTGCGCGATGAAGATGTAGGAGAGGTTGAACTCGTCCTGCAGCTTCTCCATCAGGTTGACGACCTGCGCCTGCACCGAGACGTCCAGCGCCGAGACCGGCTCGTCGCAGATGATGATCTCCGGGTTGAGCGCCAGGCCGCGGGCGATGCCGATGCGCTGCCGCTGACCGCC
>NZ_BMVB01000048.1 GCF_014650495.1 Streptomyces cinnamoneus
ACCGACCCCACACCGGCATCCACGGCCAAACACCCGCCAGCCGCGTCACCAACCTCACCGAACAACACACCTAGGGCGTGTCCGAGGAAAGGCGCAGAAGGTGCAGAGGAAGGCGGGTGGCAAGGCGCATCGAAGCGGGTGGGAAGGCGCATAGAATTCGCCAAATGCACGCCCCCGCCCCCGCTCCCTCCGGTGAGACCCCGCCCACCGGTGAGACCCTGCGCACCGCCCTCGCCGGCCTCCTCGACGGGCTGCCGCCCCGGCAGGCCACCCAGGCCGTCGAGCGGCTGATCGCCAACTACCGGGGGCGCACCCCCACCCACACCCCCGTGCTGCGCGACCGCTCCGACGTGGTGGCGTACGCGGCGTACCGCATGCCGGCCACGTTCGAGGCCGTCCGCTCGGCGCTGGAGGCGTTCCGCGACCGGCTGCCGGAGTGGACGCCCGCCACGCACGTGGACGTGGGCGGCGGCACCGGCGCCGCGACCTGGGCGGTCGCGGCGGCCTGGCCGGAGGGGCGGCACTCCACCACCGTCCTGGACTGGGCCGAGCCGGCGCTCGCCCTCGGCGGCGAGCTGGCCCGGACCGCCCGGTCCGCGTCCCTGCGCACCGCGCAGTGGCGGCGGCAGACGATCGGCGCCGGGCTGGCCGTCCCCGACGGCACGGACCTGGTCACCGTCTCGTACGTGCTCGGCGAGCTCACCGAGGAGGGCCGCCGCGCCGTCACCGACGAGGCGGCCCGTGCGGCGCGCGCCGTCGTCCTGATCGAGCCGGGCACCCCCGAGGGCTACCTGCGGATCATCGAGGCGCGCGACCGCCTGATCGCGGCGGGCTTCCGCGTCGTCGCGCCCTGCCCGCACAGCGCGGCGTGCCCGATAGAGCCGGGCAGCGACTGGTGCCACTTCTCGGCGCGGGTGAGCCGGTCGTCGCTGCACCGGCAGGTGAAGGGCGGATCGCTGGCGTACGAGGACGAGAAGTTCTCCTACGTGGCGGCGGTGCGCGACGAGGCCGTGCCGGACGCCGTCGCCCGGATCGTGCGCAAGCCGCAGATCCGCAAGGGGCAGGTGCTGCTCGACCTGTGCCTGCCCGAGGTCGGCCTGGCCCGCGAGACGGTGACCAAGCGGCACGGGCCGCTGTACCGGGCCGCGCGCGACGCGGACTGGGGCGACGAGTGGCCGCCGCCGGCGGAGGACTGACCGGGCCCCGCCCTGACGGGTGGCCCCCGCCACCCCGCCACCCCGTCACCCCTGCTGCCGGGAGGTGCCCCGGACGGGCCGCGCCTGCGGCCCGCCCGGGGCAAACGGATCCCGTCACGGATCCCGTCAGCGCAGCTCCTGCGTGCAGCACTTGACGCTGCCGCCGCCCTTGAGGAGCTCGCCGAGGTCCATGCCGATCGGCTCGTAGCCTCTCGCCCGCAGGGGCTCGAAGAGGCCGACCGCCGCCTGGGGGAGCAGGACGTGGCGGCCGTCGCACACCGCGTTCAGCCCCAGGGCCGCCGCGTCCTCCTCCGTCGCGATCAGGGCGTCGGGGAAGAGCCGCTTGAGGACCGCCCGGCTTCCCGGCGAGAACGCACCCGGGTAGTACATGACCTCGTCCTCACCCCCGTCGAGGACGGACAGTGCCGTGTCCAGGTGGTAGTAGCGGGGATCGACCAGGTCCAGGCCGATCACCGGGCGGCCGAAGAACTCCTGTGCCTCCGGATGCGCGAGCGGGCTGCTGCGGAAGCCGCGGCCGGCCAGCAGCCAGGAGGCGGTGACGGCGAAGTCGCCCTCGCCCTCGTTGATGTGCTCCGGTTCGCGCACGTGCTCGTAGCCGTGCGCGCGGAACCACTCGCGGTGCACCGCCGCCTCGGCCCAGCGCTCGGGGTGGGTGAAGCGGGCGCCGAGGACGCGGCCGTCGACGACGGTGGCGCCGTTGGCGGCGTAGACCATGTCCGGCAGGTCCGGACGGGGCGTCAGCTCCTCCACCGTGTGGCCGAGGGCGCGGTAGCGGTCGCGGAGGTCTTCCCACTGTGCGAGGGCGAGCGGCAGGTCGACCGGCTTGCCCGGGTCCATCCAGGGGTTGATCGAGTACGTCACCCTGAAGTACGTGGGCGGGCACATCAGATAGCGGCGAGGGGTGGATGCACGCGGGGCTGTACGCAAGTCGCGCTCCTCACGGTGGCGTTGGGCACGCACGGGCTTCTCGTGCGTGCCCAAATCGTCCACGCTGCGCGACGTCGGCGCATGAACCGTACGGGTGGTTTACGCGCCACCCGTTCACGAACGGCCGTTGCCGTTGCGGCCCTCGCGCAGGGCGCGCAGGAGCTCGCGCTTCTGTGCCTGCGGGTCGATGCCGCCGCCCGCGCCCCTGCCGCCCCGGCCGCCGCCGCGCAGGGCGCTGCGGGAGAGGTTGCTGCGGGTGCCGCCGACGCCGAGCATGCTGCCTGAATTACCCCGGGTCATGGGATGTCCTCTCGTCTTGAGCGAGACGGCTCGTCTCGCAACGCCTCTAGAATGGACGAGACGGTTCGTCTTGTCAACGATTTTCGAGACGATACGTCTCGCCTTAATGTCTCGCTACACTTCCCGCCATGGTGACCACCCGGACCCCCGACTCCACCCGGCGCAGCGAACGTTCCCGCCGGGCGATCTTCGACGCCGCGCTCGAACTCATCGGTGAGGTCGGCTACGACAAGCTGACCATCGAGGGCATCGCGGCCCGCGCGGGCGTGGGCAAGCAGACGATCTACCGCTGGTGGCCCTCGAAGGCCGCCGTGCTGCTGGACGCGTTCCTCGCGGAGGCGGGCGACGAGGAGATCGTGCTCCCCGACACCGGCGACCTCGCCGCCGACCTCAAGTTCGTGCTGCGCGCCAGCGTCGACGAGTTCAACGACCCCAAGTTCGAGGCGCCCTACCGGGCACTCGCCGTCGCCGGGGCGAACGACCCCGAGCTCTCCGAACCGTTCGTGAACCGCCTCCAGGAGACCGGCCACCAGGCTTACGTCAACCGCCTGCGCCGCGCCCAGGAAGCCGGCCGGATCGCCGAGGACGTCGATCTGCGCATCGCCACGGAGATGCTCCTCGGCCCCTTCTTCCAGCGCTGGCTCATGCGGACGGCCCCCCTCACCCACGAGTTCACCGACACCCTCGTCGACATGCTCCTCAGGGCCGTCGCCCCGCGCTGAGACCCCGCGGCGCCCGCGCCCGGGCGCCCGACGCGGCCGGTCTCACACCCCCCGGATGCGTTCGGCGGTCACACCGGGAGCAGGATGGTGGCAGCATTGACCGGAGACCGCGGTCGAAGTGAGGGGATAGATGGAACGCAAGAGCAGGTTCTCCCAATGGCTGCGCCGCCCCAGGAGCGGAACGGGCGGCGAAACGGGCACGGGCGCGGCGACCGCCGCCGCGCGCGAGGAGCTGCTCCTGGCCGCCGCCGCCGCGGGCTTCCCCCTGGCCCCGGCCGCGCACCCGTCCGGGTACGGCTGTTCCTGTGAGCGCATCGGCTGTCCCACGCCCGGCCGCCACCCCGTCTCCTTCGCCTGGCAGACCCTCGCCACGACGGACGCCGAGAAGGTCACCAAATGGCTGCGCAGCCAGCCGGAGGCCAACTTCGTCACCGCCACCGGCATCGTCCACGACGTCCTCGACGTCCCCGCCGAGGCCGGCCGGCAGGCCCTGGACCGGCTGACGGAGGCCGGCGTCGAGGTCGGCCCGGTCGCCACCGTCGCCCCCGACCGCATGCTGTTCTTCACCGCCACCCGCGGCACCCCGGACGACGAGGACGAGTGGTGGCCGTGCGAGCTGGACTGCCATCCCGAGACGATGGACGAGCATCCGGGACTGCGCTGGCACTGCCGCGGCAGCTACGTGCTGCTGCCCCCCTCGCAGCTCCCCGGTGACGAGGGCGTCGCCTGGCTCCTGGGCCCCGAGCGCCCGCTGCCCGACCCGCTGACCCTCCTGGAATCCCTCACCGACGCCTGCGCCCAGTACGCGGGCGAGCGCCAGGACCACGAGCCGGCCCACCCCTGGCCCATCGGCCGCTGAGCCCCGCCGCCGGTGCCGCGGGCGGGTGCGCTACTCGCCCTTCGCCGCGGTCAGCGACTCGATCCGGTTGAGGAAGAACACCATGCCGCCGTCGGCCTCCCGCGCCGGCACCTGCACCGCCGCCTCCGAGATCCGGGTGTACGTCACCGCCTGCTTCAGGTCGCCCTTCAGCAGCGCCTTCGTCCGCGGGTCGGTCACCTCCGGGCGCACGCCCTTGACCATGGTGCGCCGCTCCCGGTGGTGCGCGGTGAAGAAGGCCAGCGCACCGCCGCCCTCGGTGCGCAGGGCCAGGGCGGGGAAGTCCGGCGCCTGCTCCGGGGCGTCGATGTACTCGGTCCAGAACGTGGGGGTCCGGGCCAGCTTGCCGCGCTCGGTCCGCAGCTGCGAGGTCGCCCCGCCGGGGGCGAACGTCCTGCCCTGGCCGGTGCGCAGGTAGTCCGTGTACGAGCTGCTCAGCACGCCCGGGTCGGCCATCAGGCCGCCCGACGCCGCGCCCTTGCCGCCGTCGCCTGCTTTGTCGTTCCCGCCGCTCTTACCGCCCATGCCGGCCGGGCTGTCCTTGCCGTTCTTACCGCCCTTGCCGTCCGCGCTGCGGGCGGGGACGGCCTCGGCGTAGCCGTCCTTGTCGAGGACGAACTTCGGGACCTTCCCCTCGGCGAGCAGCGAGAGGTAGGCGGCCTTCCACGGCTGCCGGGCGGAGCCGCGCGTGAACACCACGAGCCACCGGTTGTCGTCACGGTTGCTGCGGGTGTCGGCGACGAAGAACTTCGGCCAGCCGGTCGACTTGGGGATGGTGAAGCGGGCGTCCTTGAGGACGAGCGCCGGATAGCCGGGGTTGCCGCCCGGCGTCACGGCGCGCTGGGCGACCATGTCGGCCCGGCCCATCTCGGCCAGCGCACCGGTCTCGACCCGGTCCACCAGGGCCGGGTCGAGCTTGCGGTACGCCTCGGTGTAGCCGTCGGTGAACCGCTGGAGGACCTTGGGTGCCTCAGCCTTGCTCACCGACGGGACGATCGCCCGTTCGCCGTGCACCGTCACGCAGCCCGTCGCCGCCGGCAGCGACGCCAGCGTCAGAGCTGCCGCCGGGAACACTCGACGGGGCGACCGGCGTCTCATCGCGCTTCGACTCCTTGGTGACGGCTCGGGACGGCGCCACCCTACCCGCACGGCCCGGGGCGAAGAACACCACCAGGGTCGGGACCAGGTACAGCGTCCACGCCGCCACCTGAAGCCACGTCGGATCGGCCTGGAAGTTGAAGATGCCCTTCAGCAGCGTGCCGTACCAGCTGTCGGCCGGGACCTGCTCGCTGATGTCGAACGCCTTGCTGCCCAGGCCCGGCAGGACGCCGGCCTCCTGCAGGTCGTGGAAGCCGTAGGCGAGCACGCCCGCGGCGACCACGATCAGCATCGCGCCGGTCCAGGTGAAGAACTTCGCGAGGTTGATCTTCAGTGCGCCCCGGTAGAACAGCCAGCCCAGCACCACGGCCGTCAGCAGGCCGAGGACCGCGCCGACCAGGGGCCGGATGCCGTCGTTCGTGGCGTCCGCCGCGGCCCAGATGAACAGCGCGGTCTCCAGGCCCTCACGGCCGACGGCCAGGAAGGCCGTCGCGACCAGTGCGCCGGTGCCCATCGCCAGGGCCGCGTCGAGCTTGCCGTGCAACTCCTTCTTCAGATGCCGCGCGGTGCGCCGCATCCAGAAGACCATCCACGTCACCAGGCACACGGCGATGATCGACAGCGAGCCGCCGAGCATCTCCTGCGCCTCGAACGTCATGCTCTGCGAGCCGAACGTCAGGAGCGCCCCGAAGGCCATGCTGAGCAGCACGGCCACGCCGATGCCGGTCCACACCGGCGTCAGCGCGTCCTTGCGGCCCGTCTTCACCAGGTAGGCGACGAGGATGCAGACGACCAGGCTGGCCTCCAGGCCCTCACGCAGGCCGATCAGGTAGTTGCCGAACACGCGGCATCTCCTTTCAGGGTTGGACCGGTGGTCACGCGAAGAGGGCCTTGCCCCACCAGTCGCCGGAGTCCCGGACGCCCGGCGGCACGGCGAAGATCGCCGAGCCGACGTGCTGGATGTACTCGTTCAGTGCGTCGTTGCGTGCCAGGTTCGTCTGCAGCGGGATGAACGCGTCGCGGACGTCACGCTGGTACGCGATGAAGAACAGCCCCGCGTCCAGCCGGCCGAGCCCGTCCGTGCCGTCCGTGAAGGAGTAGCCGCGGCGCAGGATCGTCGCCCCGCTGTTGCTGTCGGGGTGGGCGAGGCGCACGTGGGAGTCCGGCTTCATCGCCTTGAGGACGGGCTCGTCGCGCTCCTTCTGCTTGCCGACGGGGGCGCCCTCGGCCTTGTCGCGGCCGAAGATGTCCTCCTGCTCCTGCAGCGAGGTGCGGTCCCAGGTCTCGATGTGCATCCGGATGCGGCGCGCGACGAGGTACGAGCCGCCGGTCATCCAGCCGGCGCCGTCCTTCTCGCTCACCCACACGTGCTTGTCGAGGGCGGCCTGGTCGGTGCCGGAGATGTTCCGGGTGCCGTCCTTGAAGCCCATCATGTTGCGCGGGGTCTGCGCGTCCGGCGTCGTCGAGGACGTCTTGCCGAAGCCCAGCTGCGACCAGCGGATGGCGACCTTGCCCATGCCGATGCGGGCGAGGTTGCGGATCGCGTGCACTGCGACCTGCGGGTCGTCGGCGCACGCCTGGACGCACAGGTCGCCGCCGCTGCGGGCCGCGTCGAGGTTGTCGCCGGGGAAGCCCGGCAGGTCGACCAGCGCCTGCGGCCGCCGGGACTTCAGCCCGAAGCGGTCCTTGCCGTCCTTCTCGAACAGGCCCGGGCCGACGCCGAAGGTCAGCGTCAGCCGCGAGGGCTTGAGGCCGAGGGCCTCGCCGGTGTCGTCCGGGGGGAGCTGGTCGTTCTCGCCGACCGCGCCCGAACCGACCTCGTGGCCGGCCGTCATCCGGGCGGCGGCGGCCGTCCACTCCTGCAGCACCTTGATCAGCGCGGCGCGGTCGGACGTGGTCACGTCGAACGCGGCGAAGTGCAGGCGGTCCTGGACGGGCGTGGCGATGCCGGCCTGGTGGGGGCCGTAGAAGGCCATCGCGTCACCGGCCGCGGCGGCCGGCTGGGCGTCGTCGCCGGTGCGCAGGGCGGCGGCGGTGCCGCCGGCCGCAACCGCGCCGAGCGCCAGCCCGGCGCCGCCCCAGCCGAGCACGGAGCGGCGGGAGGGGCTGGAGGTGACGGACGTGGCGGTCGTGGCGGTCGCGTCCGCCGCCTTGCCGTCCGTCGTGTCCGTCGTGTTCTCCGGGGTCGTCCCCGTACGTATCTCGTCAGCCATCGGAAACGTGTCCCCCTGTTACTTCGCGACCGCGCCGGCCAGCTTGGACAGCGGCTCGGCCAGGGCGTTGACGGCGTCGGAGAGCTTCTTGCGGTCGTCCTTGCCCACGCCGTCGTAGGACTTGAAGCCGTCGTCCTCGCGGTAGTCGCCGAGGAGCTTCTTCAGGGCGGCGAACTGCTTGTCCAGGTCGCCGGTGAGCGCGGCGTCGTTCTTGGCCGCGACCGGCTTCAGCAGCTCGTACGACTTCTCGGCGCCCTCCACGTTGGCCTGGAAGTCGACCAGGTCGGTGTGGCTGTAGCGCTCCTCCTCACCGGTCACCTTGCCGGTGGCCACCTCGTCGAGCAGCTCCTTGGCGCCGTTGGCCATGCTGGTCGGGGTGATCTCGGCGGTGCCGACGACCTTCTGCCACTCCTTGAGGTCCGTCATCAGCTGGTCGGCCAGCTTCTTGTCGTCCTCGTCGATCTTCTTCTCGTCCCAGAGCGACTTCTCCAGCTTGTGCCAGCCGGTCCACTTCTGGTCCTTCTCCAGGCCGTCCTCGCGCACGTCGACCTTGGGGTCGATGTCGCCGAAGGACTCCGCCACCGGCTCGGTGCGCTCCCAGCCGATGCGGGAGACGGCGTAGAGCTTCTTCGCCTCGTCCACGTCACCGGCCTTGACCGCGTCGGCGAACTTCTGCGCCGCCGGAATCGTCTCGTCGGCCTGCTGCTGGACGTACTTGCGGTACTCGGCGACCGCCTTCTCCAGCTCCGGGTTGCTCTTCTCCTGCTTGCCCTCACCGGTCACGGTGATCTTCTGGCGGATGCCGTCGCCCTTCATGCCGGGCTTGCAGGCGATTTCGTAGGAGCCGGCCTTCTTGATCGTTGCGGTGATCTCGGCCTTGGTGCCGGGGCCTATGTTCTCCCGCTCGGTGACAATGCGGTCGCCCTCGGCATAGACGTAGACCTCGGTGACCTTTGAGCCCTTGTTCTCCACATTGATCTTCACATGGCCGGCGGGAATGGAGGTGGGGGAGACCTCGCACCTGTCGTCGGATGCGGTGACCTTGACGGCGTCCGAGCCCTTGCCGTCTGACTTCTCGGCGCAACCGGACACGGCGGTCAGGGCCGCGGCCACCGCGACGGCGGTGACGGCGGAGGAGCGGAGGACTCGCATGAAGGGCTCCAGGCTTGCTCGGAGAGCGGTACGGGGACGTGGCCGAAAACGACCGTGGCCGATTAAGGCCGCCCTAACTTATCTGAGCCTTGCCTTCCCTGTTCCCCAATCCGTGCGTGATTCAGCTCTCACGAGGCAAAATCTCATCCCTCCCGCCTCGGGATCACCAATGGCTCCCCGGTTCGCGGATGATCAATTACATCGACCGGCTGGAGATAGACACGACTCAGCAATTCGGGCGTATAGACGCGGGCGGGCGGGCCGTCCGCCGCGATCCGGCCTTCGTGGAGGACGGCGACGCGGTCCGCGTAGGCACCGGCGAGGCCGAGGTCGTGCAGCACGACCACCACCGCGTCGCCTTCGGCGGCGCGCTCACGGCAGATGCGCAGCACCACTTCCTGGTGGCGCAGGTCCAGCGCCGCCGTCGGCTCGTCGAGCAGCAGCAGGGCGGTCCGCTGGGCGAGGACCCGGGCCAGCGCCACCCGGGCCCGCTCGCCGCCCGACAGCGCGGCGAACGGACGGGGTCCGAATCCGGCCACGTCGGCGGCGGCCATGGCGGCCCGGACCGCCGCCCCGTCCTCGTCCTCGGCGGCCGTCCCGGCCCAGGGCGCGCGGCCCATCCGCACGACCTCGCCGACGGTGAAGGGGAACGACAGCTCGGCCGTCTGCGGCAGCACGGCCCGGCGCAGGGCGAGTTCGCCGGCGCTCCACGCACCGGCCGGCAGCCCGTCGACGCGCACCTCGCCGGACTCGGCGGGCAGATCGCCGGCGAGCGCGGCCAGCAGCGTGGACTTGCCGGCCCCGTTCGGGCCGACGAGCGCCACGACCTCGCCCGCGCGGACCGTCAGATCGACACCGGCCAGCACGGCCCGCCCCCCGAGCCGCACGTGCAGGGAACGGGCCTCGGCCCGCACCGAACCGGCGACGACGGGCCCGGGCAGCCGCCGCCCGCCCCGGCGGGCGAGGAACGAACGCAGGGCGCGGGCGCTCATGACCGGCCTCCTCGTGCAGGGCGGCGGTCCGGGGCGTGGGGGCTCATGCCCAGCCCCCTTGCCGGCGGCGGTGTGGCGTGCGGGCGTTCATGCCCAGCCTCCTTGCTTGCGGCGCGTCCTGCGTAGCAGCCAGCTGTGTTGTTCCGGGGGCAACCCCCGGACCCCCGGCCGGGGGGTTCCGGTGAGCTGGGCGGCGGTGTGGCGTGCGGGCGTTCATGCCCAGCCTCCTTGCTTGCGGCGCGTCCTGCGTAGCAGCCAGAAGAAGAACGGGCTGCCGAACAGGGCCGTCAGGACTCCCAGGGGCAGCTCCGCCGGCTGGGCCGCCGTGCGGGCCGCGAGGTCGCCGGCGACCAGCACCAGGGCGCCGCCCAGGGCGCTGCCCGGCACCAGGAAGCGGTGCGCCGGGCCCGCCGCCATCCGCAGCAGGTGCGGCACCAGCAGGCCCACGAACGTGATGACGCCGGCCACCGCCACCGCCGCCGCCGTCAGCAGGGCGACCACCAGCACCAGCACCAGCCGCAGCCGTTCCACGTCGACGCCCAGGTGGCGCGCCGGCCGTTCGCCGAGCGCCAGCAGGTCCAGCTTGCGCGCGTACCAGGGGGCGACGGCCAGCCCGGCCAGGGCGCACGGCAGCACGGCGAGCACCTTCGGCCAGGTCGCCTGGGCCAGCGAACCGAGCTGCCAGAAGGCGATCTGGGCGATCTGGGCGTTGTCCGCGAGGAAGACGCCCAGCCCGACGAGCGCGCCCGCGAAGGCGTTCACGGCGATGCCGGTGAGGATGAGCGTCACCACCTCGGTGCGGCCGCCCGAGCGGGAGAGCACGTACACCAGCAGCACGGTCACCAGCCCGCCCGCGAACGCGCAGACGCTGATCGTCCAGGTCCCCAGGAAGCTCAGCCCCAGCGCGATCGAGGCGACCGCGCCGACGGCCGCGCCCATGGAGATGCCGATGACACCGGGCTCGGCGAGGGGGTTGCCGAAGACGCCCTGCATGAGCGCGCCCGCGCAGCCGAGCGAGGCGCCGACCAGCAGGGCCAGCGCGACGCGGGGCAGCCGCACGTTCCACAGCACGCTCTCGCCGACCCGGTCCAGCGGCGCGCCGCCGAGGCCGGCGCGGTGCAGGAGGGAGCCCATGACGTCCCCGACCGGGATGTCGTAGGCGCCGAGTCCGGCGGAGAGCAGGCACAGGGCGGCGAGGGCGGCGGCCATGCCGCACGTCAGCAAGGCGGCGCGGCGCCGCCCGCGCGACGGCGCCGGGGAGGCGGCGCCCTCACGGACGCCGCGGGGGTCCGACGCGGCGTCAAGGCCGGTGCCGTGAGCGGCCGGTGCCGCCCCGGCGGGGGTTCTCGACGGGTGGCCCATGTCAGCGGCCGCCCCGGTGGATCTGCTCGACCAGGCTCGTGAGCACCGCATCGGTGCGCGGGCCGAAGTTCAGCAGGACGCCGTCGTCGACGGAGGCGATCCGGCGGTCCAGGCCGGCCGGGGTCTGGCCCACGCCGGGGATCTTCAGCAGGCCGTCCACCCCGCCGACCGAGTCGAGCCCCTTGCTCATCACGAGGATCACGTCCGGCGCGGCCTTCGCCAGCGCCTCGCTCGTGATGGGCGTGAAGTCCTTCTTCAGGCCCGACTCCTTGCCCGCGTCGATGCCGCCGGCCGCCTCGATCAGCGAGTCGGCTCCCGAACCGGCGCCGCCCAGGAGGTAGACCGAGGCCGAGCCGCGCAGGTAGAGGAAGGCGACCCGTGGCCTGCCGCCGCCCGCGGCGGCGTCGCGCGGAATGCCCTTGCGCGCCTGGTCGATGCGGCCCTGGGTGCGGGTGCGCAGCTCGTCGCCGGCGGCGCGCACGCCGAGCGCGGCGGCCACCTGGTCGATGCGGGTGCCGACGTCGTCGAGCTTCTTCGCCGGGTCCAGGACGACGAGCGGAACGCCCGCGGCCCGGATCTGGCCGATCGCCTCGGCGGGGCCGGTGGTGGTCTCGGCGAGGACGAGCGTGGGCTTCAGGGACAGCACGCTCTCCGCGGAGACGTCGTGCGCGCGCGTGACGACGGGCAGGTTGCGCGCCTGCTCGAACGTGGCGGTGATGTCGCGTGCGACGACGCGGCCGCCCAGACCGAGGCCGAAAACGACCTCGGACGACGCCCCGCTGAGTGGGACGATCCGATCGGTGGCCGTCACGGTGACGTCACGGCCGTCGGACGACCGTACGGTCACCGGCAGTTGCGGCTTCGGCTCCGTCGCCGGCAGCTCCACACGGTCGGCCGCCGCCCGGCGCCCGTCCGCCGTGCCGCCGCCGCGCCCGCCGCCCCCGGCGGCGTCGTCCGAGGGGCCGCAGCCGGTGAGGACGGCGGCCAGGGCCAGCAGGGCCGCAAGAGCGCCGAGGAGGCGTGGGAGGCGTATCAGCGCGCCCACCGGCCGGTGTTGGGACACATTCCCGCCTTTCGCTGTGAACCAGTCGGGATATAGCTTAGGTTAGCCTTACCTAAATTGCTATTGCCCGAGAGGGGCTCCCGATGCTGCCGTTCAGACCTGCCCGTGCGCCGGTCGTCGCGTTCCTCGCGGCCGCGCTGACGGTCGTGCTCCCCGCGCGTGCCGCAGCCGCGGCGGACGGTCGCGAGGTCTCGGGCGGCCGGCTGGACTGGGGCATCAAGTCCTCCTTCCAGAGCTACGTCACCGGGCCCGTGGCGCAGGGCAGTTGGGAGCTGCAGGGAGGTGCGGCGACGGTCGGCGGCAGCCAGTTCCGCTTCCACTCCGCCAAGGGCTCCCACCGTCCCGGCACCGGCGCCTTCGAGGCGGCCTTCTCCGGCGGCGTCCACTTCACCGGCCACCGCAGGCCCGACGGCTCCCACGAACTCGACCTCACCGTCAGCCGCCCCACCATCCGCATCGCGGACGGCAACGGCACCCTCTACGCCGACGTGACGAGCAAGGCCAAGGGCACGGGCGAGGTCACGACCGCCTCCAAGGTGCCGTTCGCCGCGCTCGACGTCTCCGGGGTGAACCTGCGCGGCAGCGGGACGGCCGTGCAGCTCGCGAACGTCCCGGCCACCCTCACCGAACAGGGCGCCAAGGCGTTCGCGGGCTACTACACCCGGGGCACGGCCCTGGACCCCGTCAGCCTCTCGGCCGACATCGTGGCCGCCGCCACGGCCTCGCCGGGCACGTCGCCGGGCACGTCGCCGGGCGCGAGCCCGTCCGCGACACCCGCCGGGAAGGGCGGGGACCGGGGCGAGTTCACCGGCGCGGCCGTCGACTGGGGGGTGCGCCGCACCTTCCGGGAGTACGTCACCGGCCCCATCGCCCAGGGCTCCTGGAAGCCGGCCGACGGCGCCCAGGACGGCGGAGCGCTCTTCCGCTTCCCGGCCGGCAAGGGCGTGTACGACGCCGGTCCAGCGGCCCTCGACGCGTCCTTCGAGGGCACCCTCCGCTTCACCGGCAAGGACCTCGACCTCGCGCTGGGCGGGGTGAAGGTCGTGGTGAAGGACGGCAGGGGCACGCTCTCGGCGGATGTCACCCGCGATGGCGCGGCCGCCCGCAGGAACGTTCCGCTCGTCTCCTTCGACGCCTCCGGCCTGAAGGAGAAGGACGGCCTCGTCGCCGTGTCGGAAGCCCCGGCCAAGCTCACCGCCGAAGGCGCCGGGGTCTTCGGCGGGATGTACCAGGAGGGCGCGGACATGGACCCCGTCTCGCTCGCCGTCCCCCTCGCCGCCGGTGCCGCGCTCCCGCCGCTGCCCGACCTCGGCCGCGCGCCGTCCGCGAGCCCGACGGCCGCGCCCGCCGCGGCGACGCCCCGTACGCAGCCGGCCGCGGCCGGCTCTTCCTCCTCCTTCCCCGTCGTGCCGGTGACGGCGGCCGCCGTGGTCCTGGCGGCCGCGGCCGCCACCTTCACCCTCGGCCGCCGGCGCCGGACCGCCGCCGCGGCCCGCGCGGCACACGAGGAATGACCCGACTCCGCGCCGGCAGCTGCCTCCTCCTCACCGAGCGGCCGGCGCGGCCCCTCCCCACCCCGATGCCCACCACCCCATGTCCACCCCGATGTCCATGAGCGTTCCCCCCTGTCTAGGAGAGCACCGACCATGACCGTCACCGCACGCCGCCGCCCCCTCGCCCTCGCGGCAGCCGTCGCCACGGCCGCCGCAGCCCTGGGCACCACCGCCCTGACCGTCCCGGCGGCCCACGCCGCGGACGGCCCGCCGCCGCAGATGCAGCTCAAGGACGGCACGCTGGAGTGGGGCCTGAAGAAGTCCTTCCGCGAGTACATCGAGACCGGCTTCGGAGGCGGCGCGATCGAGGTCGCCGACGGCGCGCAGCGCACCGGCGACGGCCCCTTCACCTTCACCGGCGGTACGGGCACGTACGACATGGCGACGCACGCGATCGCCACCACCTTCAGGGGCGGCGTGCGCTTCCTCGGTCACGACGGCGAACTCGATCTGAAGTTCGCGGACCTGAAGCTGGCGGGTGACGCCGGCGGCAAGACCGGCCGCATCACCGCCGACGTCACGCGGGACGGCAGGACCGAGGACGACGTGCCCCTCGCCTCCCTGGACCTGGGGGCGGCCAAGCGGGGTGGCGGCCGGGGCGGCGTCATCACCCTCGGCGCGATACCCGCCAAGCTGACGGCGCAGGGCGCCAAGGTCTTCTCGTACAAGGGCCGGTCCTTCTACAAGGAGGGTGCCGCGCTCGACAACGCCTCGCTCACGGTGACGGCGGTGGCACAGCCGCCGGCGGGCGGCGGCACGAAGGACGCCGGCACGTCCACGGACGTCCCCGCCACCAAGGACGCCGGCACCTCCACGGACGAGGACAAGAAGACCGGCGACGGCAGGAACCCCGGCGGCGACCCCCGGACCGGCGGGGCCCCCGGCACGACCGGTGAGGGCAAGGCCCCCCAGAGCGGGGTCTACGACGGACGGCTCGACTGGGGCGTCAAGAAGTCCTTCCGCGACTACATCACCGACGGGTTCGCCAAGGGCAGGGCCGAACTCCTCGGCGACGCCGTGAAGGCCGGCGACTCCTACCGCTTCACCAAGGGTCACGGGACGTACGACGCGTCCACGAACACGCTCGACGCCGCGTTCAACGGTGAGGTGCGCTTCACCGGCCACGACGGGGAACTGGACCTGAAGCTCGGCAACTTCACCGTCAAGGCGTCCGCCACCGGCGCCACCCTGAGCGCCGACGTGTCGGCCAAGGACAAGGGGTCGACCACCACGACCAAGGCCGTGCCGCTCGCCGATCTGAAGCCCGGCGCGGACGCCCTCAAGGCCAGGAACGGGGTCGTCTCCCTCTCCGCCGTCCCCGCGACCCTCACCGAACAGGGCGCCAAGGTCTTCTCGTACAAGGGCCGGTCCTTCTACAAGACGGGCTCCGGGCTCGACCCGGTGACGCTCGCCGTCACCGTCGACAAGGACGCCAAGCTGCCCGACGACCAGGGTTCCTCCTCCGGCACGGGATCCGGCACGGGTACGGGCTCCGGCTCCACCGGCACGGGGTCCGGCTCCACCGGTACGGGCAGCGGCTCCGGTTCGGCCGGTGGCGGCGCCAAGGGTGGTGTCACGGGCAGCGAGGCGTCCCTCGCCGCCACCGGTGCCGGCGTTCCCACCGGTCCCCTCGCCGGTGGCGCGGCGGCCCTCGTCGTCGCCGGCGGCGCGGCCGTCTACGCCACCCGGCGCCGTTCCCCGCTCGCCAGGGGCTGACGGCCCCTCCCCGGAAACGGCCTGCGCCCCCGGTACGGTCACCGGGGGCGCAGGCGCAGGTCCGTGCGGAAGCGGGCGCGGTCAGGCGCTGAGCGGGAACTCCCGGCCCAGCTCCCGGAAGACCGCGGTGTTCAGCGCGAACGCCCGCTTGCACTCCTCGATCACACGCTGCTTCTCCAGGTCGTCCACCGGCAGCGCGTCCAGCAGCTCGCGGTACTCGCGCTTGAAGGCGGCGGGGTTGGCGATGCCCTCGAAGACGTAGAAGCGGACGCCGTCGCCCTTGCGGGCGAAGCCCCAGGTCTTCTCGGCGGTCCCCCGGATGATCTGGCCGCCGGAGAGGTCGCCCAGGTAGCGCGTGTAGTGGTGGGCGACGTAGCCGGCGGGCCAGTCGCGGGCGCACTCCGCGACCCGCGCCGCGTACGCCGCCGTCGCGGGCAGCGGCTCCATGGCCCGGTGCCAGCCGGGGCCGCCGAGGTGGGCGAGGTCCCGCTCCAGCTGGGCCGTGCGGGCCAGCTCCGGGCGTATGAACGGACCCGCGACGGGGTCCGACGCGAGGGCCCCGGAGGCCGATTCCAGGGCCTCGTACACGAACCACAGCTGCTCGGTGTAGCGGCGGTAGGCCGCGACCCCGAGCCGGCCGCCGAGCATGTCGCTCATGAACGACGAGTTCTCGGCTTCCGTGTGCTGCTCGTGCGAGGCGGTGCGGATGAGCGTGGAGAACGGCGTCGTGGCGGGCGCGTCCAAGGCGGACCTCCGGTGACCGAGGGGACGGGAAGCAGGGGGAGAACGGGCGGTAACGGATGCGCCGGGGCGCGCCGCCACCGCCCATCCTCTCCACTTAGGTTTACCTAAGTCAATTGCTTCCCGACGCGCTGTCGGTAAAAACCCTACGGCAGCGTCAGGATCTCCGCACCCGTCTCCGTCACGACGAGCGTGTGCTCGAACTGCGCCGTCCGCTTGCGGTCCTTGGTGACGACCGTCCAGCCGTCCTCCCACATGTCGTACTCGTGCGTGCCCAGCGTCAGCATCGGCTCGATCGTGAACGTCATGCCGGGCTGGATGAGCGTGTCGTGGTGCGGGCTGTCGTAGTGGGGGACGATCAGGCCGGAGTGGAACGAGGAGTTGATGCCGTGCCCGGTGAAGTCGCGGACGACGCCGTAGCCGAAGCGCTTGGCGTAGGACTCGATGACGCGGCCGATGATGTTGATGCGGCGGCCGGGCTTGACCGCCTTGATGGCCCGGTTCAGCGACTCGCGGGTGCGCTCGACGAGCAGGCGCGACTCCTCGTCCACCTCGCCGCAGAGGTAGGTGGCGTTGTTGTCGCCGTGCACGCCGCCGATGTAGGCGGTCACGTCGAGGTTCACGATGTCGCCGTCGCGCAGCACCGTGGAGTCCGGGATGCCGTGGCAGATGACCTCGTTGACCGACGCGCACAGCGACTTGGGGAAGCCGCGGTAGCCGAGCGTCGAGGGGTAGGCGCCGTGGTCGCACATGTATTCGTGCGCCACGCGGTCCAGCTCGTCGGTGGTGACGCCGGGAGCGATGTGCTTGGCCGCCTCCTCCATGGCCCGCGCGGCGATGCCGCCCGCGATCCGCATCTTCTCGATCGTCTCGGCGTCCTGGACCTCGGGGCCGGTGTACGGGGTGGGTGCGTCCTTCCCCACGTACTCGGGCCGCAGGATCGAGGCGGGGACGGGGCGGGCGGGGGAGAGTGTCCCCGGGACAAGAAGCGACTGGCCAGACATGTCTGCGAGTGTAGTCAGGGTCGGAACACACGCTGGAGGAGAGCTGATGGCACTGTTCAAGCGGCGCACGGCCGGCAAGCCGGGCGAGTGGTACTACTGCCTCAAGCACGGGGCGGTCGAGGAGGGGCCGGAGTGCCGGGCCGCGGACCGCATGGGCCCGTACGGGACGCGGGAGGAAGCGGCCCACGCCATGGAGACGGCCCGGGAGCGGAACGAGGAGTGGCGGGAGGACCCGCGCTGGAAGGACGAGGGCTGAGCCGTCACCGGCACCGCTGGGCCGCCCGGTGGGCACGCCCGGCGGTGCCGGTGACGGCCTAGGTGTGTTGTTCGGTGAGGTTGGTGACGCGGCTGGCGGGTGTTTGGCCGTGGATGCCGGTGTGGGGTCGGTGG
>NZ_BMVB01000049.1 GCF_014650495.1 Streptomyces cinnamoneus
GCACCCGAACCAGGTGCCGTTGCCGTAAATAATGCAGCCCCCAGAAGGGTCCGTCCCCTCCCGCCCCGGCCCCGCCCCACGACGGGCGGACAGCCAGGGCCTCGCCCCACGACGGGCGGACAGCCGGAGCTAGCGCCCCGCCCGCGCCGCCGACAGCAGTTCCTCCGCATGCGCCCGCGCCAGCTCCGAGTCCTCCTGACCCGCCAGCATCCGCGAGAGCTCCCGCACCCGGTCCTCGCCCTCCATCGCCTGCACCCCGCTGCGCGTCACCGCGCCGTCGTGCGTCTTCTCCACCACCAGGTGCCGGTCCGCGAAGGCAGCGACCTGCGGCAGGTGCGTGACGACGACCACCTGGGCCGTCCGGGCCAGCCGCGCCAGCCGCCGCCCGACCTCCACGGCGGCCTTGCCGCCGACCCCGGCGTCGACCTCGTCGAAGAGGTACGTGGGCACGGGCGCGGACCCGGCGAAGACGACCTCGACGGCGAGCATGACGCGCGAGAGCTCACCGCCGGAGGCGCCCTTGGCGATGGGGCGGGGCTGGGCACCGGGGTGCGAGGCGAGCAGCAGCTCGACGTCGTCGGCGCCGTGGGGCCCGTACGCGACGGCGCGCCCGCCCACGTCAATGCCGGCCCCGGCGTCGGCGACCTCGTTCTGGCGAACCGCGAACGTCACCCGGGCGTGCGGCATCGCCAGCGACGCCAGCTCGGCGGTCACCGCCCCGGCGAAACGCTCCGCCGCCTCCGTCCGCGCATCGGTCAGCGCCTGCGCCAGCTCCCCGAGCTCGGCGCGGAGCGCGTCGCGCTCGGCGGTGAGCTCGCCGATGCGGTCGTCGTCGCCGTCCAGTTCGGTCAGGCGGGTCGCGCTGCGCTCGGCCCAGGCGAGGACTTCGCCGATGTCCGCGCCGTACTTGCGCGTGAGGTGGGTGAGGGCGGCCCGCCGCTCCTCGACCGCGGCGAGCCGTCGCGGATCGGCGTCCAGGTCGGACGCGTATCCGGCCAGCTCGCCGGCCACGTCCGCGAGCAGGATGCCGATCTCGCCGATCCGGTCGGCGAGACCCGCCAGGGCCGGGTCGTGGGAGCGCACGGCCTCCACGGCCCGGTGCGCGCCCGCGACGAGCGTGCCGGCGTCGATGCCCTCGGGGTCCTCGGGGTCGCCGGCGAGGGCGGCGCGCGCGGCGGTGGCGGCGGAGGCGAGGGCCTCGGCGTGGCCGAGCCGCGACGCCTCGGCGGCCAGTTCGGTGTCCTCCCCGGGCAGCGGCTCGACGGCGGCGATCTCGTCCAGGCCGAAGCGCAGCAGGTCGGCTTCCTGGGCGCGCTCGCGGGCCCGGGTGGTCAGCTCGGCCAGTTCGGCGGTGACGTCCCGCAGCCGACGGTAGGCGCCGGTGTACGTGGCCAGCGGCACGGCGACCGCGTCGCCGGCGTACCGGTCGAGGGCCTGGCGCTGGCGCGCGGGCCGCAGCAGCCCCTGCTGGTCGGTCTGGCCGTGCACGGCCACCAGCTCGTCGGCCAGCTCGCCCAGCAGCCCCACGGGCACGCTGCGCCCGCCGAGGTGGGCGCGCGAGCGGCCCTCCGCGGACAGGGTGCGGCTGATGAGCAGCGTGCCGTCGTCGAGCTCGGCGCCGGCCTCCTCCGCCCGTACGGCCGCGGGTGAGCGGCCGTCGACGGCGATCCGCCCCTCGACGACGGCGGCCTTGGCCCCCGCCCGCACCAACGCCGGGTCGGCGCGACCGCCGAGCAGCAGCCCGAGGCTGGTCACGACCATGGTCTTGCCGGCGCCGGTCTCACCGGTCACCGCCGTGAAACCGGGCGACAGCTCGACCACCGCGTCATCAATGACGCCCAAGGACCGGATCCGCATCTCCTCCAACACGGATACGACCATACGAGGTTCCGGGGCCCGCTCGCGACGGCCTCCCCCACCCACGTCCCTGGGGAGAGCCCCACCACCGGTCCGGGTGACCGCTCCATGGCCCGGGCGGGGCCTCACCCGCCAGGCTGGAAAGCATGATCAACCGACCTCGCCGGCGGCGCGCCGCCGCGCTCCTCCTCGCCACCGCCACCGCCCTGACCACTGCCGTCACAGTGCGGTCCGCCGCCGCGGCTCCCCGCCCGGGGAGCCTGGACGGGGTGTGGCGCATGGACGGCTACGGCACGGTCGTCACGATCGAGGAGGGCGGCCGCAGGCTGCGCTCGTACGAGACGACGGCCGTCAGCTGTCTGCCGGGCGCGGCCGACGCGACCCGCTCCGCCGCGAAGGGCCCGTTCCGGCAGGAGGGCGGGTCCACCGTCTCGGTCACGCCGGACGGGCCCCGGCGCGCGCAGCTGCGCTACGCGGAGTCCGTCGGCCACCGGGAGCTGCGCCGGGTCGATGCGCTGCCCGCGGCCTGCCGGGAGAAGGAGCCCCCGAAGGACAACCTCGCCGTCTTCGACGTGTTCTGGCAGACGTTCGCCGAGAACTATCCGTTCTTCGCCGCGAAGGGCGTCGACTGGCAGGCCGTGCGCGACCGCTACCGGCCCCGGGTGACCGACGGGACCACGCCCGACGAGCTCTACGGGATCCTCGCGGAGATGATCGAGCCGCTGCACGACGGGCACACCTTCGTCAAAGGCGGCGTGGGGGACGACTACGGCCGGTACTTCGCGGGGCACCGCGAGGACACCACGATCCCCGACGGGACCCTGATGAAGCGCATCGACGAGGCGATCGCCGGCAACCTGGACGGCGCGGTGCCGCACCGCTGGGGCAAGGGCAGGATCGCCTACGCGGACCTGCCGGACGGCACCGGCTATCTGCGCGTGACGGGGTTCGTGAACTACACGGACGAGAAGACGTACGAGGCGGACAGCGCGGAGCTGGACCGTGCCCTGGACGAGGTCTTCACCAAGGCCAGGACGGCCGGCCCGAAGGCCCTGCGCGGCCTGGTCCTGGACCTGCGGTTCAACGGCGGTGGCTCCGACCGCCTGGGCCTGCGCATCGCGGAGCGGCTGACGAGCCGCCCGTACACGGCCTACCTCAAGCACGCGCGCAACGATCCGAAGGACCCGGCGGCGTTCACACGGCCGGAGCCGGTCCGGGTCGAGCCGCACCGGGGCCCGGTCCACACCGGGCCCGTGGCGGTCCTCACCGGGCGTCTGACGATCAGCGCCGGGGAGACGACGACACAGGCGCTGATGGGCCGCACGCCCCGGACCGTGCGCATCGGCGAGAACACGCAGGGCTCGTTCTCCGACCGGCTGGACCGCGCCCTGCCGAACGGCTGGAGCTTCGGCCTGCCGAACGAGGAGTTCCTGAGCGCGGCGGACGGCAGGACGACGTACGACGGCGCCGGCATCGCCCCGGACGTCAGGACGCCGGTCTTCACCGAGGAGAACCTGGCGAAGGGCGACGACCCGGCTCTGCGGGAAGCCCGCAGGCGCCTGACCGCCGGACGCTGAGCCGGCGCACCCGGCGGGCCGCCGGGCCCGGCCCCGGGTGGCGGGCGGCTAGTGCGGAGCCCCCCGCCAGCCGGCGACCGGCAGGGCGAACTTCGCGACCAGCCGGTCCGTGAACGAGGCGTGGTGCAGTCGCGCCAGGCGCACGGGCACGGCGCCCCGCCGCACCTCCACGCGCGCTCCTGCCGGCAGCTCCACGGTCCGCCGGCCGTCGCACCACAGGACCCCGTTGGGCGTCTGCGGCTGCACCTCCACCGCCAGCACCGAGTCCGGTGCGGTCACCAGCGGCTTGGCGAAGAGCGCGTGCGCGCTGATGGGGACCATCAGCAGCGCCTCGACCTCGGGCCAGACGACGGGCCCGCCGGCCGAGAAGGCGTAGGCCGTGGAGCCGGTGGGCGTGGCGCACACCACACCGTCGCCGCCGAAGCGCGAGACGGGCCGGCCGTCGACCTCGGTGACGACCTCCAGCATCCGCTCGCGGGCGGCCTTCTCCACCGATGCCTCGTTGAGCGCCCAGTCGGTGTGCACGATGTGTCCGTCGGTGCGCACGAGCACGTCGAGGGTCATCCGCTCCTCGACCTCGTAGGCGCGCGTGACGACCCGGTCGACGACCTTGTCGAGGTCGTCGCGCTCGGCCTCGGCGAGGAAGCCGACCCGCCCGAGGTTGACGCCGAGCATCGGCACCCCGGAGCGCCGCGCGAACTCGGCGCCGCGCAGCAGGGTGCCGTCACCGCCGAGGACGATCAGCAGCTCGCAGCCCTCCAGGGCGTCGGGCTTGCCGGGTCCGGCCTCCACGCGCTCGGCCGGGCCGGGCAGCGGCAGGTCGGCGGCCTCCTCGGCCAGCACCCGCACCCCGATGCCGCAGCGCAGCAGCCCCTGCACGACGAGCTCGGCGCTGCGGATGGCGGCCGGGCGGCCGGTGTGGGCGAGCAGGAAGACGGTGCGTCCAGACGGTACTGCCGATGCTGCTGATGGTGCTTCTGAAGTGGTCAACGGGGCCCCTCCGCCACGGCACGGTCAACGTCGGCCGGGTCCAGTTCAGGCGCACCGGCACGCAGCCACAGAAAGTACTCGACATTGCCCGAGGGCCCGGGCAGCGGGCTGGCGGTAACCCCGAGTACGCCGAGGCCCAGCTCCGCGGCCCGGCCGGCGACGGCGCGCACGGCCTCGGCCCGCAGCTGGGTGCTGCGCACGACGCCGCCGGTGCCGAGGCGTTCCTTGCCGACCTCGAACTGGGGCTTGACCATGAGCACCAGGTCCGCGTCGGGCGCGGCGCAGCGCACCAGGGCCGGCAGGACGAGGCCGAGCGGGATGAAGGACAGGTCGCCGACGACGATGTCCACGGGCTGCCCGTCGATCTGCTCCAGCGTCAATTCGCGTACGTTCGTACGGTCCTTCACGGTGACCCGCTCGTCGCTCTGCAGGGACCAGGCGAGCTGCCCGTAGCCGACGTCGACGGCGACGACGTGGGCGGCGCCCGAGCGCAACAGGACGTCGGTGAAGCCGCCGGTGGAGGCGCCGGCGTCCAGGGCGCGCCGGCCCTCGACCTTCAGGCCGAGGGGGACGAACGCGGCGAGCGCACCGGCGAGCTTGTGGCCGCCGCGGGAGACGTAGTCGGGGTCGCTGTCGTCCTGGGTGACGACGAGGGCGGCGCTGGTCTCCACCTGCGTGGCGGCCTTGGTGGCCGTCGTACCGCCGACGGTCACGCGGCCTGCGGCGATCAGCTGGCTCGCATGCTCGCGCGAGCGGGCCAGCTTGCGGCGCACCAGCTCCGCGTCGAGTCGGCGGCGGGTCACTGCCACGTGCGGTTCAGCTCCTGTTGTCGTACGGGCGCGCGGGGCCCGTGGGCCCGGGGCGCTGGTCGAGGGCGCCGAGCGCGTCGCGCAGGCCCTGGTGTACATCCTCGTACACCTGCAGGTGGCCGCCGGCGTCGAGGTGGTCGGCGTCGGCCAGCCGGGCCAGGTGCGCGTCGACGCCGGCGTCGCCGGTGGGGGTGCGCGGGACGCCGAGGGGCTGGGGCGACGCCGGGGAGGTCGTCGGGTCGGTCATGGATCCGACGCTACCCCGGAAAGGGGCCTTCTCCTGTGTTCCGCCCCCTCTGGGGTACCGTCCATGGCAATGGCGACCATTGAGGAGTGCCTCGGCGCACTCGACCGGCTGGCGGAGAAGCTCGCGGGCGCGAGCGGCGAGCTCCGCAGCGCCGCCGCGCCCGATCGCTCGCTGAGCTGCCACGTCACCGATCTCGACGTCACCTTCCTGGGCCATCTGCGGGACGGCCACCTCAAGGAGGTGCGGACGGTGCGGGGCGCGTCCGAGCCGCGGGCCGAGATCGCCCTGGAGATGACCGGGGACGACCTGGTGGCCCTGGTCGACGGCGAGCTGAACTTCGCGCGTGCCTGGGCCGGCGGCCGGGTCAGGCTGAAGGCGGGCCTGCGGGACGTGCTGCGGCTGCGGTCGATCCTGTAGCGCCTGCCGGGGCCGCGTCGCGGGGCCGGCGGGCGGCCGGGACGACCAGGGGCGTGCCGGTCTGCGGATCGTCGATGACCTGGCAGCGCAGCCCGAAGACCTCCTCCACGAGGGGTGCCGTGACGATGTCGGCCGGCGCCCCCTCGGCGACGACCTTTCCGTCGCGCATCGCGATGAGGTGGGTGGCGTAGCGGGCGGCGTGGTTGAGGTCGTGGAGGACGGCGACGAGGGTGCGGCCCTGGGTCTCGTGGAGTTCGGCGCACAGGTCGAGGATCTCGATCTGGTGCTGGATGTCGAGGTAGGTGGTCGGCTCGTCGAGGAGCAGCAGCGGGGTGCGCTGGGCGAGGGCCATGGCGATCCACACGCGCTGGCGCTGGCCGCCGGAGAGCTCGTCGACGTAGCGGTCGGCGAGGGCGGCGACGCCCGTGGCGGTCATGGACTCCTCGACGACGCGCTCGTCCTCGGGCGACCACTGGCGCAGCAGTCCCTGGTGGGGGTGGCGGCCGCGGGCGACGAGGTCGGCGACGGTGATGCCGTCGGGGGCGACGGAGGACTGGGGCAGCAGTCCGAGGGTGCGGGCGACCTTCTTGGCGGGGTACGAGCCGATGGCCGCGCCGTCCAGCAGCACCGAGCCGGCGGCCGGCTTGAGCATGCGGGACAGAGCGCGCAGCAGGGTGGACTTGCCGCAGGCGTTGGGGCCGACGATGACGGTGAAGGAGTGGTCGGGGACGGCGACGGAGAGGTCCTCGGCGATGACCCGCCCGTCGTAGGCGAGGGTGACGGATTCGGCCGAGAGCCGGCTCATGGTGGTGTTCCTGTCCTGGTGCGTGCTCGTGTCGGTGCGCGTGCCTGGCCTGTTCATATCCGTCCGCCCCGGCGCTCGGTGTACAGCAGCCCCAGCAGGTAGCACCCGCCGAGCATGCCGGTGAGCGCTCCGACGGGCAGCCGGTCGGCGCCGAAGAGCTGCTGCGAGGCCCAGTCGGCGGTGACGAGCAGGGTGGCGCCGGTGCAGGCGGCGGCGGTGAGGTTGGGTCCGGTGGAGCGGGTGAGGCGCCGGGCGAGTTGGGGTGCGGCGAGGGCGACGAAGGCGATGGGGCCGGCGGCTGCGGTGGCGGCGGAGGTCAGCAGGACGGCGGCCGCCATGGTCACCAGCCGGGTCCGCTCGACGGGCACGCCGAGCGCGTACGCGGCGTCGTCGCCCATCTCCAGCATGCGCAGGGACCGGCTGTGGCCGAGGACGAGGGGGACGAGCACGGTGCAGGCGGCCGCCAGCGGCCACACCTGGTCCCAGTCGCGGCCGTTGAGGGAGCCGACCATCCAGGTGGTGGCGCGGGCGGCGTCGGTGAGGTTGGCCTTGGTGAGCAGGTAGCCGATGACGGCGGTGAGGATGGCGGCCATGGCGATGCCGACGAGCACGAACCGGTAGCCGTGCACGCCCTTCTTCCAGGCCAGTGCGTAGATCGCGGCACCGGAGAGGATGCCGCCGCCGACGGATCCGGCGGCGACGGCGGTGGTGCCGCCCTGGAAGAGGACGATGACGAGCAGCGCCCCGGCCGTCGAGCCCTGGGCGAGTCCGATCACGTCGGGGCTGCCGAGGGGGTTGCGGGAGACGGACTGGAAGACCGCGCCGGCCAAGGCGAGGGCGGCGCCGACGAGCAGGGCGACCAGGACGCGGGGCAGGCGCAGGTCGTGGACGATGAACTCCTGTGCCGCGGTGCCGCCGCCGGTCAGTGTGCGCAGGACGTCGGCGAAGGACATGGGGTAGTCGCCGGTGCCGATGAGGGCGACGGAGGCGGCGAGCGCGGCGGCCACGAGCAGCGTGACGACGAGTGCGGCGCGCGCGTCGAGGCGGACGGAGAGGCCGCCGCGGGTGCGCAGGGCTTTGACGGGCTTCACAGCTGGGCCATCCTCCGGCGCCGTACGAGGTGGATGAACAGGGGTCCGCCGAGCAGGGCGGTGACGATGCCGACCTGGAGTTCGGAGGGGCGGACGACGACGCGGCCGGCGATGTCGGAGCCGAGCAGCAGGACGGGCGAGAGGACCGCCGCGTAGGGCAGGACCCAGCGCAGGTCGGGGCCGGTGAACGTGCGGACGACGTGCGGCACCATCAGCCCGACGAAGATGACGGGCCCGCAGGCGGCGGTGGCGGCCCCGCACAGCAGGGTGACGGCGGCCAGCGCGAGGACGCGGGTGGTGGTCAGCCGGGAGCCGAGCGCGCGGGCCTGGTCGTCGCCGAGGGCCAGGGCGTTGAGGGGCCGGGCGAGGAACAGGGCCAGGGCGATGCCGACGAGGACGAAGGGCGCGACCTGCGTGACGACGGTCGCGTTGGCGGAGGCCAGCGAGCCGACGGTCCAGAAGCGCATCCGGTCCAGGGCGGCGGTGTCCATCAGCTGGACGGAGAAGACGTAGCCGTTGAGCGCGGCGGTCACGGCGGTGCCGGCGAGGGCGAGGCGTACGGGGGTGGCGCCGCGGCTGCCGCCGAGCGCGTACACGACGACGGACACCAGGGCCGCGCCGAGGAAGGCGAACCACACGTATCCGGTCAGCGAGGTGACGCCGAGGAAGCTGATGCCGGAGACGACGGCGGCCGCGGCTCCGGCGTTGATGCCGAACAGTCCGGGGTCGGCGAGGGGGTTGCGGGTGAGGGCCTGCATGACGGTGCCGGCGAGGCCGAGGGCCGAGCCGACAAGGAGGCCGAGGAGGGTGCGGGGGACGCGTACGTCCCGGACGACGACGTCCGTTTCGCTGCCGCTGTAGTGGAACAGCCCGTGCCAGACCTGTCCGACGGGGATCTGCTTGGCGCCGATGGCGAGGGACGCGGCGACGACCAGAAGGAGGACGGCCGTTGCGGCGAGCAGCCCTGCGGCTCGCAGGGCGCCTCGGCGGCGGGGTGCGCCCTCGGTGGAGATGGCGGCGGGGGGAGGGGGACTGTCGACCAACACCTGGTTAGGTTAGCCTACCCTCACACCGCCCTTCACTTGAGAGAAGCACTACCCCATGCGCAACCCCCGCACCACAGCTCCCACTCGCCGCTCCCTTCTGACCGCGGGTGGCGCCCTGGGCATCGGCGCCCTCCTCACCGCCTGCGGGGGCGGCTCATCGGACTCCGGCTCCGCCGGCTCCTCCTCGGGCGGCGGCAAGGACGGCGCCTGGTCCTTCAAGGACGACCGCGGCCGGACCGTGAAGCGCGACCACACCCCCAAGCGCATCGTCGCCTTCACCGGCACCGCCGCCGCCCTCCACGACTTCGGCGTCGAGTGCATCGGCGTCTTCGGCCCCACCAGGCTCAAGGACGGCAAGCCCGACCCGCAGGCCGGCGAACTCGACGTCGACAAGCTGACGGTCCTCGGCAACGCCTGGGGCGAGTTCAACATCGAGAAGTACGCGGGCCTCAACCCCGACCTCCTCGTCAGCAACATGTTCGAGCCCGAGGCGCTGTGGTACGTACCGGAGGAGAGCAAGAAGAAGATCCTCGGCCTCGCCCCCAGCGTCGGCCTGACCGCCGCCCGCGTCTCCATGCTGGAGCCCATCAAGCGCTACGCCGCCCTGGCCGAGTCCCTCGGCGCCGACCTCAAGGCGAAGAAGGTCACCGACGCCAAGGCCCGCTTCGAAGCCGCCGCCGAGACGCTGCGCAAGGCCGCCAAGGGCAACCCCGTCAAGGTCATGGCCGCCTCCGGCAGCGCGGACCTCCTCTACGTCTCCAACCCGGCCGTCAACGCCGACCTGATGTACTTCCGCGAGCTCGGCGTCGACTTCGTCGTCCCCGAAAAGCTCGACCAGGGCGGCTACTTCGAGAGCCTGAGCTGGGAGAACGCCGACAAGTACCAGGCCGACCTCATCCTCCTCGACAGCCGCACCTCCGCCCTGCAGCCCAAGGACCTCTCCGCCAAGCCGACATGGGAGAAGCTCCCCGCCGTCAAGGCCGGACAGGTCAGCCCCTGGCTGAGCGAACCGCGCTTCTCCTACGCCGGCTGCGCACCCCTGCTCGAAGCCCTGGCCTCGGCGATCGAGAAGGCGAAGAAGACCTCCTGACGCCCGGCCCCCGCACACCCCCACCGACAAGGAACCGCCTCCCCCGATGACCGACGCCCCGCCCCCGCCCTACCGCTGGTTCGACCTGCACGTCCTGCGCACCGAGCGGATCAGCCCCGCCCTGATGCGCGTCACCCTCGGCGGCGACCGCCTCGGGGAGATGGTCACCGGCGGCCGCGACCAGCGGTTCAAGCTCTTCCTGCCCCGCCCGGGCCAGGACGCGCCGGTGCTGCCGGACGACCGGGGCGTCGGCTGGTACGCACAGTGGCGGACCCAGGACCCGGCCGTACGGGCCGTCATGCGCTCGTACACCGTGCGCGAACTGCGCCACGAACCCGCCGAACTGGACGTCGACTTCGTCCAGCACGGGGAGCACGGCGAGGGGGCCGGACACGGCGGCCCCGCCTCCCACTGGTCCCGCACCGCCCGCCCCGGCGACCGCGTCACCGTCCTCGGACCGGTCGCCGAGGAGAACGGCGGCGTCGACTTCCAGCCCCCGGCCGGCACCGACTGGGTGCTCGTCACCGCCGACGAGTCCGCACTGCCCGCCGCGGCCGGCATCCTCGCCTGGCTGCCGGCGGGCACCCCCGCGAAGGTCTGGATCGAGGTCTCGCACCCCGACGACGTCCAGGACCTGCCCACGGCCGCCGACGCCGACATCACCTGGCTCATCCGCAGCACACCCGCCGACCGGCCCGTCCTCGACGCCGTCCGCACCGCGGAACTCCCGTCCGGCACGCCCTACGCCTGGATCGCCGGCGAGTCCGGCACCATCCGCGCGCTGCGCCGCCACCTCGTCGGCGACCGCGGCATCGACCGCCGTGCCGTCACCTTCACCGGCTACTGGCGCCTCGGCGCGACGGAGGAGGACCTCCTGGCGGAGCTGGGCTGACCGTACGGGCCGGAACCCGGCCCGTACGACCGACGCCTACCAGCCCAGCCGGGACAGCGCCTTGCCCGCGTCCAACGTGCAGGAACCGTCGCCCGCCGCCGTCCACGCGGCAGCACACAGCGCCCGCAGTGCGTCGATGCGCTCGCCCCCGCCGTCGAGGGCGAGCGCATCGCCGTCGGCCGACGCACTCCAGCCGCCGCACCGGAACCCCTCGCCGGCAGCGCCCTCGACCGCCGGGTGCGGCTCCAGCAGCGCCCGCAGGTCCTCCGCCACATACGTCGGCCGGTGCTCGGGCCGTGCCGCGAGCAGCTCCGCCGCCGTCGTCACGCCCGTCAGCACCAGCAGCGAGTCCACGCCGCCCACGTGCGCACCCTCGATGTCGGTGTCGAGCCGGTCGCCCACCACCAGCGGCCGCTGCGCACCGGTGCGCAGAATCGTCTCGCGGTGCATCGGGGGCAGCGGCTTCCCCGCCACCTGCGGCTCCGCACCCGTGGCTATCCGCACGACCTGCACCGCGGAGCCGTTGCCCGGCGCGATGCCGCGCGCACTCGGAATCGTCAGGTCGGTGTTGGAGGCGTACCACGGCACGCCCCGGGCCACCGCGTACGACGCCTCGGCCAGCCGCGACCACGGCATGTCCATCCCGCCGAACCCCTGGGCGACGGCGGCCGGATCCTCGTCCGCGGAGTCCACCGGCACCAGCCCGCGCTCGCGCAGCGCGACCCGCAGCCCCTCCGCGCCGATCACCAGCACCCGCGAACCGGACGGCAGCTGATCGGCTATCAGCCGGGCGACCGCCTGCGCCGACGTGATGACGTCGGCCGGCTCGGCCGGCACCCCCAGCTCGGTCAGGTGCTCCGCCACCGTCTCCGGCGTACGGGCGGCGTTGTTCGTCACGTAGGCGAGGTGCATCCCGCCCGCCCGGGCCGTGCCCAGCGAGTCCACGGCGTGCACGATGGCCTCACCGCCCGCGTACACCACACCGTCGAGGTCCAAAAGCGCGGTGTCGTAGTCGTCGCTCAGTGGTCGCTTGCTGCCATCGGGACGGGTCCGGAGGCTCTGTTCCATGCTGTGATCGCTCCCTGTGCTCTACGTCTCTTCCACGATCATTGCTCATCCGGCCGTGCGACATAACATTTCACAATGAGCACTCCAGGCCATGGCAACGGCGCCACCGGCAGTCCCGCAGGACAGGGGCTGCGACTCACCCCCTTCCGAGGGCTGCGGTATGTCCCCGAACGGGTCGGCAGCCTTTCGGCGGTCACCTCACCACCGTACGACGTCGTCGTGCGGCCGGACGGGCTGCGCCACCTGGAGACCGCCGACCCGCACAACATCGTCCGGCTCATCCTCCCCCAGGCCGCCACCGCGGCCGACCGGCACCGCCAGGCGGCCGAGACGCTGCGCCGCTGGCAGGAGGAGAACGTCCTCGCCGCCGACCCCGAACCCGCGCTCTACGTCTACGAACAGCGCGGCGACGGCATCCTGCAGCGCGGTCTCATCGGCGCCCTGCGCCTGACCCCGCGCGAGGAGGGCGTGGTCCTCCCCCACGAGGACGTCATGCCCCACATCATCGAGGACCGCGCCGCACTCATGCGCGACACCGGCGCCAACCTGGAACCCCTGCTCTTCTCCTACCGCGGCAACGGCAACGGCACGGAGGGCGCCGCCGGCGTCATCGAGCAGGTCATCCGCACCGAGCCGCTGCTCTCCACCCTCACGGACGACGGCTACGCCCACCGCCTGTGGGCCATCACCGACCCGCACGACCTCGACACCGTCGACAAGGACCTCTCGCACCAGCGCGCCCTCATCGCCGACGGCCACCACCGCTGGGCCACCTACCTGCGCCTGCGCGCCGAGCAGCCGGCGCCGGGCCCCTGGGACTACGGCCTCGTCCTGCTCGTGGACACCGCCCGCTACCCGCTGCGGGTACGGGCCATCCACCGGCTCCTGCACCGGCTGCCGGTGGCGGAGGCGCTGGCGGGACTGGGCGGTGCGTTCCGTGTCCGCACGCTCGACGGTCCGCTGCCGGACGCCCTGGACGCGCTCGCGGAGGCGTCGGCCGTGCCGGGCGGCAACGCCTTCGTGCTCGCCGGCGACGGCCGCTTCCACCTCCTGGACCGGCCGGACCCCGACCTGCTGGCCCGTACGATCCCCGGCGACCGCCCGCAGGCGTGGCGCGAGCTGGACGCGACGGTCCTGCACTCGACCCTGCTGGAGCACGTGTGGCAGGTTCCTGACGCGCCCGAGCACATCGGGTACATCCACGAGACGGCGGCGGCCGTCCAGCAGGCCGAGCTGCACGGCGGCACGGCGGTCCTGATGCACCCCGTTCACGAGGACGTCGTGCGGGAACTGGCCGAGCAGGGCGTGACGATGCCGCGCAAGTCGACGTCGTTCGGCCCCAAGCCGGCGACGGGGCTCGTGCTGCGGAGCCTGGCCCTCGACTGAAAACCGGGCCCGGCCCGATCACAAGTGATCGGGCCGGGCCCGGGCCGTTCCGGCTGGGTCAGCCGGTCAGCAGGATCCGTCAGCCCTTGCTGCCGGAGTCGCCGTCCGTGTCCTCGGCGTCCTTGGCGTCGGACTCGACGCCCTTCTCGGCGTCGGCGTCGATCTCGGCCTGGGGCTCGGAGGCGACGTCGGCCTCGGTTGCGGCCTCGGCCGCAGCCGCGGCGTCGTCCGCGTCGTCCTCCTGCAGGGCGTCCGTGAACTCCACGCCGTCCAGCTCCGCGAGCCGGTCGGAGGCGTTCGTGGTGCCGCCCTGGTCGGCCTCAAGGGCCTTGGCGAACCACTCGCGGGCCTCGGCCTCGCGGCCGACGTCCAGGAGCGCGTCGGCGTAGGCGTACCGCAGGCGCGCGGTCCAGGGCTGGACGGAGTTCGACGCCAGCTCGGGGCTCTGCAGCGTCACGACCGCCGCCTCCGGCTGGCCCATGTCCTTGCGGGCACCGGCGGCGACCAGGCGCATCTCGACCTGGCCGGCCTTGTCGAGCTTCTGCACCTCGGGCTCGCCGGCCATGGCCAGCGCGCGCTCCGGGCGGCCCATGCCGCGCTCGCAGTCGGCCATGACGGGCCACAGCTCGACGGAACCGGTCATCCGGCGGGCCGCGCGGAACTCGGCGAGGGCCTCGGAGTACTTGGCCGTCGCGTACGCGGCGAAGCCGGCGGCCTCGCGCACGGCGGCGACGCGGGAGGCGAGCCGCAGGGCGATCCGCGAGTACTCGTAGGCCCGCTCCGGCTCCTCGTCGAGCAGCTTGGCGACCATGACGAGGTTGCGGGCGACGTCCTCGGCGAGCGTCTTCGGCAGGCTCATGAGCTCCTGCCGCACGTCCTGGTCGATCTCGTCACCGGTCACGTCGTCCGGGATCGGCAGCCGCTTCACCGGCTCCCGCTCGCCGCGGTCGCGGTCGTCGCGCCGGCCGTAGCCGCCACCGGAACGGTCGTCCCGGCCGCGGTAGCCACCGCCGCCGCCCGGGCGGTCGCCGAAGGAACGGCGGGGGCCACGGTCGTCACGGCGGTCGTCGCGGCGGAAGCCACCGCGGTCGTCGTCGCGGCGCGGGCCGCGGTCGTCGCGGCGGTCGTCACGGCGGAAGCCACCGCGGTCGTCGTCACGACGGGGGCCACGGTCGTCGCGACGGAAACCGCCACGGTCGTCGTCACGGCGCGGACCGCGGTCGTCACGACGGTCGTCACGGCGGAAACCACCGCGGTCGTCGTCACGGCGCGGGCCGCGGTCGTCGCGGCGCTCGTCGCGACGGAAGCCACCGCGGTCGTCGTCACGACGGGGGCCACGGTCGTCGCGACGCTCGTCACGGCGGAAACCACCGGGACGGTCGTCACGGCGCTCGTCGCGGCGGAAGCCGCCACGGTCGTCGTCACGACGGAACGACGGACGGTCGTCACGACGCTCATCGCGGCGGAAGCCGCCACGGTCGTCATCGCGGCGCGGGCCACGGTCGTCGCGGCGGAAACCACCGGGACGGTCGTCGCGACGGAAACCGCCACGCTCGTCGTCACGGCGCGGGCCACGGTCGTCGCGGCGGAAACCACCGGGACGGTCGTCGCGGCGGAAGCCGCCACGGTCGTCATCGCGACGGCCGAAACCGCCGGCGGGACGGCCACCGCGGTCGTCATCGCGACGGGGGCCACGGTCATCGCGGCGCTCGTCGCGACGGAAACCACCGCGGTCGTCATCGCGGCGCGGGCCACGGTCGTCGCGGCGGAAACCACCGCGGTCGTCGTCACGACGGGGACCGCGGTCGTCGCGGCGGAAACCACCGGGACGGTCGTCGCGGCGGAAGCCGCCACGGTCGTCGTCACGACGGAACGGCGGACGGTCGTCACGACGCTCATCGCGGCGGAAGCCGCCACGGTCGTCATCGCGACGGCCGAAACCGCCGGCGGGACGGCCACCGCGGTCGTCGTCGCGGCGCGGGCCGCGGTCGTCACGACGGTCGTCGCGGCGGAAGCCACCGCGGTCGTCGTCACGACGGGGGCCACGGTCGTCACGGCGCTCGTCACGGCGGAAACCACCGGCACGGTCGTCACGACGGAAGCCGCCGCCACGCGGGCCGCGCGGGCCGCCGCGACGCGCGTCGCCGCCCGAACGATCGTCGGGAGAGTTGGTGGACATCGACGTGACTCCTGTCTTCGGGTACCGCAGTCATTCTCGCGCACCCGGTCGACAGGCGCGCTTCGGCAAAATACAAAAAGGACCCTTGGTCCCAGCGTGAACGCTGGGACCAAGGGTCCTTGAAAGATTGTTCGGCGGCGTCCTACTCTCCCACAGGGTCCCCCCTGCAGTACCATCGGCGCTGAAAGGCTTAGCTTCCGGGT
>NZ_BMVB01000050.1 GCF_014650495.1 Streptomyces cinnamoneus
GCCGCCGAGCGCAACGGCACCCGCCCCGCGGCCGCCGCCCCCTGCCCGGGCGCCGAGCGGGGCGGCGACGCCCCCGCCGGGCGGGGCGTGCCCACCCCCAAGGACCTCGCCGGGCTGGGCCGCGGGCCCGTCGGCCAGAGCCCCCAGCCCGCCGCGGCGCAGTCCGCGACGACCGGGCCCGTCACGACCCCCAGCGCGACCCTGCGCTGGTCCTCGGACAAGGGCTGGGTCGACCGCGGCGCCGGAAACGGCCTGGGGGAGCCTCCCGAAACCGCCTCCCTGCCCATGCTCGCTCAGCTCACCAGCGCCGAGCAGCGCTGGGCGGACCGCGAGGAGGACATCACCACCGTCGGCGGCGACCCCTTCGAGGTCGGCCAGGTCTTCGCCCGCCGCTGGACCGAACGCCTCACCGACTCCATCCACCTCCAGCACCTGTCCACCGAGTACCCCCGCATCCCGCACCGCATCGACGGCGAGCTCCTGCGCTACGCCGCCCGCTTCGGCCTCCTCGCCCACAAGGACGACCAGATCGACGAACACGACCGCTACGCGATCCGGGCCGGCTTCTGGCGCGAGATCGACGCCCGCACCGCAGCGGAACACGCCCCGGCGGGGGACTGACGCGCACGGGCGCACACCGCCGGGCTCCCCGAGGGCGACCGGCGGCGCCGAACCGCCGCAAGCGTGCCCCCGGAGCAAGCCGCAGGCGCCCGGGCGCGTACCCTCATAGCTCGTGAGAACGGTCGGGAAACAGGCGGAGCGTGCCGCGGGCGCCACGGTGTGTGCCGTGCGCGGGCTCGTCAAGACCTACCCGCCCGCGCGCGGACGGCGCGGTGCGCCCGGCGCGGACGCCGTGCGGGCCAGCGACGGCATCGACCTCGACGTGCGGCGCGGCGAGATCTTCGGCCTGCTGGGCCCCAACGGCGCCGGCAAGACGACGCTCGTGCGCCAGCTCACCGGCCTGCTGCGCCCCGACGAGGGCAGCGTCGCACTCCTCGGCCACGACATCGTGCGCCATCCCGAGCGGGCCGCCCGCCTCATCGGCTACCTCGGCCAGGAGTCGAGCGCGCTGGACGAGCTGACCGTGGCCCTCGCCGCCGAGACCACCGGCCGGCTGCGCGGCCTCGACCTGCGCACCGCCCGCGCCGAGCGCGACGCCGTCCTCGACGAACTCGGGCTCACCGCGATCGCCGGCCGCCCGCTGAAGAAGCTCTCCGGCGGCCAGCGCCGCCTGGCCTGCTTCGCCGCCGCCCTGGTCGGCGAGCGCCCCCTGCTCGTCCTGGACGAGCCGACCACCGGCATGGACCCCGTGGCCCGCCGGGCCGTGTGGGCCGCCGTGGACCGGCGGCGCGCCGAGCACGGCACCACGGTGCTGCTGGTCACCCACAACGTCATCGAGGCCGAGACCGTGCTGGACCGGGTCGCGGTCCTCGAACGCGGCCGGATCATCGCCTGCGACACGCCCGCCGGCCTCAAGGAGCTCGTCGGCGACGAGGTGCGCGTCGACCTCGTCTGGCGCGACGAGCCGCCGCTCGACGTGCCCGAGGTCGCCGCGCTGCGCGACGTCGCGCACGAGACCGGCCGCCGGTGGTCGCTGCGGCTCGCGCCCGCCGAGGCGCGCGCCGCCGTCGCCGCCGTGACCGGCGGCCCCGCCTTCGCCGCGCTCGACGACTTCACGCTCGCCACGCCGAGCCTGGAGGACGTCTACCTGGCGCTGGGCGGCGGCCGTGCCCAGGGGCTGGTCAAGGCGTGAGGCGCGACGACGTACCGCAGGGCCGCGCGAAGGCCGTACCGAACAGGAGCTGTGCCGCGTGAGTGCTGTGTCCGCCGAGGCGGCGCCCGGAAAGGTCCGTCCCCGGCGCGGGGACCGGCAGGCCACCGACGGTGACGGTGCCGCCCCGCTCGCCCCCCGGGCGCGGCTGCTGCCCGCCCTGTCCGCCGTCTACCGGGCGCAGCTCTCGCGTGCCCGCGTGGCACGGATCCCGCTGCTGTTCGTGGCGACCTTCCAGTCCGTCGGCATCATGATCCTGATGCGCGGGGTCGTCGACGGCGGGGACGAGGCCCGGGCCGTCGTGGCGGGCTCCAGCGTGCTGGTCGTGGCGTTCGTCGCGCTCAACCTCCTCGCCCAGTACTTCGGCCAGCTGCGGGCCAGCGGCGGCCTCGACCACTACGCCACGCTGCCGGTGCCCCCCGCGGCCGTCGTGCTGGGGGCGGCGGGCGCGTACGCCTCCTTCACCGCGCCCGGCACGGTCGTGACCGCCGTCGCGGGCAGCCTGCTGTTCAAGCTGCCGCTGGTGCACCTGTGGGTGCTGGCCGCGGTGGTTCCGCTGTCCGGTGCGGCGCTCGCCGGGCTCGGGGCCGCCCTGGGCCTGCTGGCGCCCCGCCAGGAGCTGGCGACCCTCTGCGGCCAGCTGGGCATGTCGGCGGCGCTGCTGCTGGGCGTGCTGCCGGCCGCCCGCATGCCCGAGCCCATCGCATGGGCGCGCGACCTGCTGCCGTCCACCTACGGCGTGGAGGCGCTGGCCCGGAGCTTCGACGCGCACCCCGACTGGCTGCTGGTGGCGGCCGACCTGGGCGTGTGCGCGGCCGTCGGCGTGGTGTCGCTGGCCGTGGCCACCTGGGCCTACCGCCGTGCGGCCGTGCGGTGACGCGCCGCAGTGACCCTCCTGGGGATCGGGCGTCCGCGTCCACCTGGCACGATGGCAGGGTGACCGCACCGCTGACACCGCAGGACGACCCCTCTGCTTCCGCCGCCTCCGCCGGCTCCTCCGGTTCCGCCCCCTCCGGGCCGCCGGAGCCGCAGCCGGCCGAGGGGCAGGAACCCTCCGCGGAGCGGGACGCGCAGGCGGCCGCCGCCCGTGCCGAGGAGCTGCGCGCCGAGCTGCGGGACGCCGCGGTCGTGTTCGCCGCCGTGGTGGTGTGCGGCGTGCTGCTGGGGCTGCTGTGGGTGTGGCTGGCGCCGCGGGTGCCGCTGATCTCCGACGGCAAGGCCGTCTACCTCAGGAACACCGAGGGCGAGCAGGCCATCGGCGCGGACGGCTGGTTCGCGCTGCTGGGCCTGGCGTTCGGCGCGGTCGGTGCGGCCGTGGTCTTCCTCTTCCGGCGGGCCGGCGGCATTCCGCTCGTCGTCGCCCTGGCCGTCGGTTCGCTGCTGGCCTCGCTGATCGGCTGGCGGCTGGGCGTGTGGCTCGGGCCGACCGCCGACGTCGTCGCCCACGCCAAGGCGGTGGGCAAGGGCGTGGTCTTCGACGCGCCGCTCAAGCTCGCGGCCAAGGGCATGCTGCTGGCGTGGCCGCTGGCGGCGATGGCCGTGCACCTGGGACTGACGGCGCTGTTCGGCCCGCGCGACCCCGAGCCCCTCGACGCCTTCTCCCCGCCCCGCCCCGTCGCCTGACGGAGCGGCCGGGCGGGCCGGGGAGGAGTCAGTGCCTACGCGGGCCTCCGGCCGTGGTTGGCGCGGCCCTTCTTCAGGCGCCAGCGGCGCTTGCGGGTGCGCTTCGACATGGGCGTCCCCTCCCTGGGCGGGACGCACGCACGGCGGCCCGCCCCTTCGTCGTAGCGAAAGGACGGGCGTCAGTCCAGACCGCGCGCGATGGGCGCCACCACCGCGCCCGTGAGGAGTGCCAGGTCGCCGGGGGAGAGCTCGACCTCCAGCCCGCGCCGCCCGGCCGAGACGCAGATCGTCGCGTGGGAGTGCGCGGAGGCGTCCAGGGCGGTCGGCAGGCGCTTGCGCTGCCCCAGCGGGGAGATCCCGCCGCGGACGTACCCCGTCGTGCGCTCGGCGGCCGCCGGGTCGGCCATCGCCGCCCGCTTGCCGCCCACGGCCGCCGCCAGGGCCTTGAGGTCGAGCGAGCCCGCGACCGGCACGACGGCCACGGTCAGCGTGCCGTCCACGTCGGCCACCAGCGTCTTGAAGACCCTGCCCGCATCGACGCCCAGCGCCTCGGCGGCCTCCTCGCCGTACGAGGCGGCCGCCGGGTCGTGCTCGTAGGCGTGCACCGAGAAGGCGGTGCCGGCCTTCTCCAGGGCGACGATCGCGGGCGTCGCCCCCGTCGCCTGCTGCTTCCGCTGCTGCTTCTTCGACTGCTTGGCCAAGGCCGTGTTTCCTCCGGCTCAGTTGGGGCTGGTGGGCCGCCGGGTGAGCTCGACGGCCGGCAGCGAGGGGAGCTTACTGATCACCGCCGTCTCGGCGCGCAGCAGTTTCAGCTCCTCCGCCAGCCGGGTCGCGGTGTCGGGCGCCTGGAGCAGCCGCTGCTTGACCGGGGTGTCCAGCACCGCCGCGGCCGCCACGAGGTAGGACAGCACCTGGGGCTCGCCGGGCAGCTCCGCCCGCCGCGCCAGCGACGCCTCGTTCGCCCCGGCCAGCCGCTTCTGGTAGGCGCGGAAGGCCCGTACGACGCCGGAGGCGAGGGCCCCCGCCCCCTCGCCCTGCTGCTCCTCGACCGTCTCCACCTCGCCGGTCAGGTACGGGCCCGAGGCGTCGACGGACAGCAGCCGGAAGCGGGTCGTGCCGGTCGCGAGCACCTCGTACGTGCCGTCCGGGCGCTCGCGGATGGTGGCCGCCTCGGCCGTGCAGCCGACGGTGTGGAAGGACTTCAGCGGGTCGGGCCCGAAGCCGGAGGCCGGCCCGGGCTCCGGGCGCGACTCGTCGGGCAGGCCCGGTGCGCTGGGCGCCACCTCGTGACCGTCGCGGATGGCGACGACCCCGAAGCGGCGCGGCTCGTCCTCGGGCAGCTTCGACAGGTCGCGCATCAACGCGCGGTACCGCTGCTCGAAGACGCCGAGCGGGAGCACGAGCCCCGGGAACAGCACCGAGTTCAGCGGGAAGAGGGGAAGGCGCGCGATGGTCACGGCCGGTAAGCCTAATAGGCCGCCTGCCGGAGCCGCCCGGGGTTTCACTGCCGGCGCAGCAGCCGGGAGGCACCCGCCGCGACCGTGGTGGCGAGGATCCAGCCGAGCAGGGTGAGCGCCGCCACCGCCCACTGCTGGCCGCCCGCCGGCCGCCAGGCGGTGCCCTGGCCCAGGTCGATGACCGGCAGCAACAGGTCGAGGGTGTACAGGGCGGCGTTCCACGCCGGGCCCTCGCCGTCCTTGAGCGGCGGCACCGGGCGGTAGGAGAAGTACAGCGCCCCCAGCGCCCACAGCACCGCCATCCACACCGCGGCCCGGCCCGGCCGGTAGCCGTAGGCCACCGTCCAGTCCTGCAGGTAGCCCCACGCCCTCCCGGCCGGCGGCAGCGTCTCGCGCCGGCGGCGCTGCTTGGCCAGCAGCACCGCCCGCGCGTCGGCGTCCTCGCCGCTGGCGCGCAGGGCGCCGGCCAGCCGCTCGTAGGGCTCCGGGGCGTATTCGGGGGTGGCCGCCGCCACCCAGTCCAGGCGGCGGGCGAGCGGGAAGTGGCCGAGCGGTACGAGGCGCTCGTAGGAGAAGCCGGCCATCACCAGCCCGCCCGGGCCCGGCCAGCTGTCGTAGCGGTCGATCAGGTTGGTCACCTGCGCCCCCGACAGCACCACCCGGCCGCGCTGCTGCTTCTCGCCCAGGAAGCGCAGCTCGGGCGTCTGGACGCGGCGCAGCGACAGCTCCTGGTCGGCCTCCATCACGAACCGGGCCTGGCTGAGGTCGACCGCGTCCCCGAACCGCCCGTCGTCCAGCCGGGCCCCGCCCAGGCACTCGAAGCGCCGCAGCCGGGTGCCGTGCTCGGGCGCGGTGAGGACGATGCCGTACGGGGGAGTGGCGCCGCCCGCGTAGCGGCCGCTGCCGATGCCGGCCGCGGTGAGGTAGAGGGTGCGCTCCACCGTCAGCTGCGGGGCGTTGAGGGCGCGCCGGCCGTAGGGGTTGTTGAGCGTGGAGCCGCGCAGGCTCAGGGAGGCGCCGACGGTGGCGCCGCGCATGCTCAGCTCGCCGTGCGAGCGCATCATCTCGGCCTGCAGGTCCTGCCCGACCGTCATCCCGTCGGCGGCTATGGACAGACCGCGCCGGTCGCGGCGCACCACCAGCTGGTTGAGCAGCAGGTCCGTGCCGATGTGCGCGTCGGTCAGCCGTATGCCGTGCTGGACGACGCAGCGCGGCAGGTGCAGGTCGCCCTCGGTGCGGATGCGCGCGCCCTCCAGGCGGGGGATCGCGCAGCCGACCAGGCGCAGGGTGGTGAAGCTGCACTCGGGCACGAGCAGCTGCTCGTCGAAGCGGCAGTTGTGCAGCTCGACGTAGGGCACGACGGCCCCGCCGGACAGGTCGAGGGTGCCGGTGATCCGCACGCCGTTGAGCTTGAGCGCGGCGACACGCCCGGGGCGGGCCGCCGGTCCGTGCAGCAGCAGGAGGGCGACGGTGCGGGCCCGCACGCTGCGCTCGGGGCCCCAGGTCTGCGGGCCGGCCGGGTCGTTGCGGCCGGGCGTGGAACTGCGCAGGTCGAGGGTGCTGCCGGTGCGGAACGCCTGCCACATCTGCCGCTCGGCGGCGGTGAGCTCCAGTCCCGCGGGCGGCTCGCCGTCGGCCGGATCGGTCACGAATCTCCCCTTCCTGCCCGCGGCCGTCGCCCGGGGCGCCCCCTCTCGTACGGCCGTACGAGCCCCTTTCCCGCCGGGTGACCGGTTGAACACCCGCGGTGAGGCAGATTGTCAGTCCTCGGTCAGATAAAGATCAACTCGTTCGGACGCGTATCAGTGGGTGGTACAGGGAGCCGTGCGACGCGACGGGTCTGAGACAATTGACCGCGTGATCTCCCGAATCGATCTGCGCGGTGCTGCCTTCCCTGCCGGGGGCATCGACCGCGACCTGCTGCCCCGTGCCGAGCTCGACGTCGCGGCCGCCCTGGAGAAGGTACGGCCCATCTGCGACGACGTGCATCATCGCGGCACAGCGGCCCTGATCGAGTACGCGGAGCGCTTCGACGGCGTGCGCATCGACCGCGTCCGGGTGCCCGCCGAGGCGATCACCCGCGCCCTGGAGGAGCTCGACCCGGCCGTGCGCGCCGCGCTGGAGGAGTCCATCCGCCGCGCCCGCCTCGTCCACCGCGAGCAGCGCCGCACCGACCACACCGTCCAGGTCGTGCCCGGCGGCACGGTCACCGAGCGCTGGGTGCCCGTCGAGCGCGTCGGCCTGTACGTACCGGGCGGCCGCTCGGTCTACCCCTCGTCCGTCGTGATGAACGTGGTGCCCGCCCAGGAGGCCGGCGTCGCCTCCATGGCCGTCGCCTCCCCGCCCCAGGCCGGCTTCGACGGCCTGCCGCACCCCACGATCCTGGCCGCCTGCGCACTGCTGGGCGTCGACGAGGTCTACGCCGTCGGCGGCGCCCAGGCCGTCGCCATGTTCGCCTACGGCACCGAGGAGTGCCGCCCGGCCACCATGGTCACCGGCCCCGGCAACATCTGGGTCGCCGCCGCCAAGCGGCTGCTCAAGGGCCGCATCGGCATCGACGCCGAGGCCGGCCCGACCGAGATCGCCGTCCTCGCCGACCGCACCGCCGACCCCGTCCACGTCGCCGCCGACCTGATCAGCCAGGCCGAGCACGACCCGCTGGCCGCCTCGGTGCTCGTCACCGACTCCGAGGAGCTCGCCGACGCGGTCGAGCGCGAGCTCAAGTCCCAGGTGGCCGCCACCAAGCACGTCGAGGACCGCATCCTCCCCGCCCTCGGCGGCCGCCAGTCCGGCATCGTGCTGGTCGACGGCATCGAGCAGGGCCTGGAGGTCGTCAACGCCTACGCCGCGGAGCACCTGGAGATCCAGACCGCCGACGCGGCCGCCGTCGCCGCCCGCGTGCGCAACGCCGGCGCGGTCTTCGTCGGCCCGTACGCACCGGTCTCCCTCGGCGACTACGCCGCGGGATCCAACCACGTGCTGCCCACCGGCGGCTGCGCCTGCCACTCCTCCGGCCTGTCCGTGCAGTCCTTCCTGCGCGGCATCCACGTCGTGGACTACACCCGCGAGGCGCTCGCCGAGGTCGCCGGGCACGTCGTCACGCTCGCCGAGGCGGAGGACCTGCCCGCGCACGGCGCGGCGGTGAAGGCCCGCTTCGCGTGGACGGTGCCGAGTACGTGACCGGTATCGACGACCTCCCCATCCGGGACGAACTGCGCGGCAAGACCCCGTACGGCGCCCCCCAGCTCGACGTGCCCGTACGCCTGAACACCAACGAGAACCCCTACCCCCTGCCCGAGCCCCTGGTCGCCCGCATCGCCGAGCGCGTCGCCGAGGCCGCCCGGCACCTCAACCGCTACCCCGACCGGGACGCGACCGAGCTGCGCACCGAGCTCGCCGCGTACCTCACCCGCACCGCCGGGTACGAGGTCACCCGGGCGAACGTCTGGGCGGCCAACGGCTCCAACGAGGTCATCCAGCAGCTGCTGCAGACCTTCGGCGGCCCCGGCCGCACCGCCATCGGCTTCGAGCCCTCGTACTCGATGCACTCCCTCATCTCGCGCAGCACCGGCACCGGCTGGATCTCCGGCCCGCGCCGCGACGACTTCACCATCGACGTCGAGGCCGCCGAGCGCGCCATCGCCGAGCAGCGGCCCGACGTCGTCTTCGTCTGCTCGCCCAACAACCCCACGGGCACCGCGGTCGGCGAGGAGACGGTCCTGCGGCTGTACGAGGCCGCGCAGGCGGCCAAGCCGTCGCTGGTGGTCGTCGACGAGGCGTACGGCGAGTTCAGCCACCGCCCCTCGCTGCTGCCGCTCATCGAGGGCCGCCCGAACCTGGTCGTCTCGCGGACCATGTCCAAGGCGTTCGGCGCCGCCGGGCTGCGCCTGGGCTACCTCGCCGCGCACCCCGCCGTGGTCGACGCCGTGCAGCTGGTCCGCCTGCCGTACCACCTCTCGGCCGTCACCCAGGCCACCGCCCTGGCCGCGCTGGAGCACACCGACACGCTGCTCGGCTACGTCGAACAGCTCAAGGCCGAGCGCGACCGCCTCGTCACCGAGCTGCGCGCGACGGGCTGCGAGGTGACCGACTCGGACGCCAACTTCGTCCAGTTCGGCCGCTTCGACGACAGCCACGCCGCATGGCAGGCCATCCTCGACCGGGGTGTCCTGGTACGGGACAACGGCGTGCCCGGCTGGCTGCGGGTGACCGCGGGCACGCCGGAGGAGAACGACGCGTTCCTGGACGCGGTCCGCGCCATTCGCAAGGAGAACAACTCATGAGCCGCGTTGGGCGCGTCGAGCGCACCACGAAGGAGACCTCCGTCCTGGTCGAGATAGACCTCGACGGCACCGGGCAGGTCGACGTGTCGACCGGGGTCGGCTTCTACGACCACATGCTCGACCAGCTCGGCCGCCACGGCCTCTTCGACCTCACGGTCAAGACCGACGGCGACCTGCACATCGACACCCACCACACCATCGAGGACACCGCCCTCGCGCTCGGTGCCGCCTTCCGGCAGGCCCTCGGCGACAAGGTGGGCATCTACCGCTTCGGCAACTGCACCGTGCCCCTGGACGAGTCCCTCGCCCAGGTCACCGTCGACCTCTCCGGCCGCCCGTACCTCGTGCACAGCGAGCCCGAGAACATGGCGCCGATGATCGGCACGTACGACACGACGATGACCCGGCACATCCTGGAGTCCTTCGTCGCCCAGGCCCAGATCGCCCTGCACGTCCACGTCCCGTACGGGCGCAACGCCCACCACATCGTGGAGTGCCAGTTCAAGGCCCTCGCCCGCGCCCTGCGCTACGCCTGCGAGCGCGACGTGCGCGCGGCCGGAATCCTGCCTTCCACGAAGGGTGCCCTGTGAACGGCCTGTCGACCGTCCTCATCGTCGTCGGCCTGTTCCTGATCGGCGGCATCATCTCGTTCTTCAAGCAGGGCATGCCCAAGGGCCTGATCGTCCTGCTGGGCATCGGCGCGGCCATGTGCCTGAGCGCCGGTGTGCTGCGCATCGAAGGGCTGTGGTCATGAGCACCCCCGCGAAGGCCGCCAAGAAGGTCGTCGTCTTCGACTACGGCTTCGGCAACGTCCGCTCCGCCGAGCGGGCCCTGGCCCACGTCGGCGCGGACGTGGAGATCACCCGCGACTTCGACACCGCCATGAACGCCGACGGGCTCCTCGTCCCCGGCGTCGGCGCGTTCGCCGCCTGCATGGAGGGCCTGCGCGCCGCCCGCGGCGACTGGATCATCGGGCGCCGGCTCTCCGGCGGCCGCCCGGTCATGGGCATCTGCGTCGGCATGCAGATCCTCTTCGAGCGCGGCATCGAGCACGGCGTGGAGACCGAGGGCCTCGACGAGTGGCCCGGCGTCGTCGAGCCGCTCAAGGCCCCCGTCGTCCCCCACATGGGCTGGAACACCGTCACCCCGGCCGAGGGCTCGCAGCTCTTCGCCGGCCTCGACGCCGACACCCGGTACTACTTCGTGCACTCCTACGCGGTGCGCGAGTGGAGCCTGGAGGTCACCAACGCCAACATCCGTGCGCCCAAGGTCACGTGGGCCACGCACGGCGAGCCGTTCGTCGCCGCCGTGGAGAACGGCCCCCTGTGGGCCACCCAGTTCCACCCCGAGAAGTCCGGCGACGCCGGCGCCCAGCTGCTGACCAACTGGATCGAGACCCTGTGATGACCGATCAGCCGAAGCTCGAACTCCTCCCCGCCGTCGACGTCCGCGACGGCCAGGCCGTCCGCCTCGTCCACGGCGAGTCCGGGTCCGAGACCTCGTACGGCGACCCCCTCTCCGCGGCCCTCGCCTGGCAGCGCGCGGGCGCCGAGTGGCTGCATCTGGTCGACCTCGACGCCGCCTTCGGCACCGGCGACAACCGGGCACAGGTCGCCGAGGTCGCCCGCTCCATGGACATCAAGGTCGAGCTGTCCGGCGGCATCCGCGACGACGCCACCCTCGCCGCGGCCCTCGCCACCGGCTGCACCCGCGTCAACCTCGGCACCGCCGCCCTGGAGACCCCCGAGTGGGTCGCCAAGGTCATCGCCGAGCACGGCGACCGCATCGCCGTCGGCCTGGACGTCCGCGGCACCACCCTGCGCGGCCGCGGCTGGACCCGCGACGGCGGCGACCTCTACGAGACCCTCGCCCGCCTCGACTCCGAGGGCTGCGCCCGCTACGTCGTCACCGACATCGCCAAGGACGGCACCCTCCAGGGCCCCAACCTGGAGCTGCTGAAGAACGTCTGTGCGGCCACGGACCGGCCGGTCGTCGCCTCCGGCGGCGTCTCCTCCCTTGACGATCTGCGTGCGCTTGCCACCCTGGTACCTCAGGGGGTCGAAGGCGCCATCGTCGGCAAGGCCCTCTACGCCAAGGCGTTCACCTTGGAAGAGGCCCTGGAGGCAGTGTCCGTATGACCGAATCCCCCGCCCCGCGGCGCGTGCAGACAGACAGCTCCTGGGAGGAGTCGATCGGCTTCGCACGTGCCGTGGCGGTGGGGGACCGGGTGCTCGTCGCCGGGACCATGCCGCTGGTGGGCGGCGTGCTGCACGGCGAAGGCGATCCCTACGAGCAGACGCTGGCCGCCTTCGGCAACGCCCTGGACGCGCTGAAGCGCTTCGGTCTCGGCCCCGAGTCGGTCGTCCGCACCCGGATGTACATCACCCACGCGCGGGACGTGGACGCGGTCGGCCGCGCCCACAAGGAGCTCTTCGACACCGTCCGGCCGGTCGCGACCCTCGTCGTGGTCTCCGGGTTCGTCGACTCGCGCGTCCTGGTGGAAGTAGAAGTAGAAGCCTTCCAAGGAGATCCGGCGTGACCCTCGCCGTCCGAGTCATCCCCTGCCTGGACGTGGACAACGGCCGCGTCGTCAAGGGCGTCAATTTCCAGAACCTGCGTGATGCGGGCGACCCCGTCGAGATGGCCGCCGTCTACGGCCGGGAGGGCGCCGACGAGCTGACCTTCCTCGACATCACCGCCTCCTCCGGCAACCGCGAGACCACCTACGACGTGGTCCGCCGCACGGCCGAGCAGGTCTTCATCCCGCTGACCGTCGGCGGCGGCGTGCGCACCGCCGACGACGTCGACAAGCTGCTGCGCGCCGGTGCCGACAAGGTCGGCGTCAACACCGCCGCGATCGAGCGGCCCGACCTGATCCGCGAGATCGCCGAGCGCTTCGGCCGCCAGGTCCTGGTGCTGTCGGTCGACGCGCGCCGCACGGCCTCGGGATCGTTCGAGGTGACGACGCACGGCGGCCGGCGCGGCACCGGCATCGACGCCGTGGAGTGGGCGCACCGGGCGGCGGAGCTGGGCGCCGGCGAGATCCTGCTCAACTCCATGGACGCCGACGGCACCCGCAACGGCTACGACACCGAGATGATCACGGCCGTGCGCCGCCACGTCTCGGTGCCGGTCATCGCCAGCGGCGGCGCCGGCAAGCTCGCGGACTTCGCCCCGGCCGTCGACGCGGGCGCGGACGCGGTCCTGGCCGCGTCGGTGTTCCACTTCGGCGACCTGCGCATCCCGGACGTCAAGACGGCCCTCCGCACCTCGGGCCACCCGGTGCGCTAGGTGTGTTGTTCGGTGAGGTTGGTGACGCGGCTGGCGGGTGTTTGGCCGTGGATGCCGGTGTGGGGTCGGTGGT
>NZ_BMVB01000051.1 GCF_014650495.1 Streptomyces cinnamoneus
GCGGGGCCGCGCCGCGGCGCGGCTGCGGCGGCTGCTGGCCGCCGCCGGCCTGCTGCCGACGGGCACCGGCGGGGGGCGGCGGGGTGCCGCCCGACTTGCGCGGAGCGAACCAGTCGCTGGTCTTGTCCGGGCGCTCGCCGTCGCCTCCCGTGGCCGACGCGGCCGAACCCGCCGCGGCGGCGGGCGTCTGGGCGGAGGGCTTGGGGCGCACGGGCAGGCCCTCCTTGCGCGCGCCGCTCTCCCTGCGCGCGCCGCCGTCCCTGGCGGGCGCTGCGGGAGCGGCGGGCGCTGCGGGGGCGTCCGGGGCTGCGGCCGCGGCCTCGTCGCCGACGGGCGTCCGCAGGACGACCGGCGGGATGGGCCGCGAGCCCGGGATGTTGATGCGGATCCGCGTCGTCATCGTGGTCTCGGTCTTCGGCTCACCCGGCTTGCCCGAGGAAGCGGAAGCAGCGGATCCGGTCGGTTCCTCGCCGGGGTTGGTCCCGTACGGCGGGGTGCCCGAAGGGTAGGCGGCGCCACCGCGCCCCTGGGGCCCGGAGGACGAACTGTCAGATGCACGGCTCAAAGCAGGTTCTCCCGGATACTCTTTGCCGCCCTCGTGACCTCGCTTTGGGTCGCCCATCGCCGGAGGCCAGGGGAGGCTCGGCGGCGCGCACCACCATACTGGGCACCACGGGCCCGTATTCGACGACCGCTGTTTCCCTCCCCCGGCCGGTGGAGAGCAGTCAGGTAAAAATCGTCACGTCACTTGCCAAGTCGGGCCGAAGGCCCGTCCGGTTGCGGCAGCTTCGGGACAGTGGCGCACATCACAGCGAAGGCCATTCCTCCCAACAGAAAGGCATATGACCCGATTCCGGCCTCGAAGAGGAAGTCCCCCTCCGGCCGGTTGGCGGCCAGCACGATCACGGCGATGAGCCACCCGAGGCCGGCGGCCCCGCCGCCCGCTCTGCTCCCGGTGGCCACGACCGCCCCGTAGCACAGGCCGCCGAGGCCGAGCAGGGCCAGCAGCAACCCGGCGGGGAACCACCCGCCTTGTACGAGCGATCCGGCCACCCCGGTCAGGAAGCCCAACGCGACCAGCCCGGCGTACGCGCACAGCCGCCCGATGCCGACCGGCTTCAGCAGTCCGCCGCCCATTCCGCCCGTTCCGTTCATGCGTCCACTCCCGCGAAGAGGTCGTCCTCGCGCACGGCGCCGGCCCGGCCCCGGACGAGCTTGTAGTACTCGGTGGGGAACAGCGGTTGCCCCAGGTCGTTGGAGAGCGCGAAGAACGGCCCGTCCACGGCGATCTGCGTGGCATGGGCACGCATCGCGGCGGCCTTGGCGGGTGCGAAGGCGGAGGTGTCGACGGCCGCGGTGACCTCCTCGTCGGGCACCACGCCCGGCACGTCCGCGGGCGAGGCGATGCCGGGGAAGAGGTCGCCCTCGCGACCGGCCTCGTGCAGCCGCTCGAAGCCCGCCTCCACCACCGAGCGCGGGACGCAGTTCCAGTAGACCTTCGCGATCTGGTGCGGCTCGCCGAGGTCCCGGCGGAACGCGGGCTCGGCGGCGAGCTCCACGGCCCGCATGGCGACGCGGTGCGCCTGGATGTGGTCGGGGTGGCCGTAGCCGCCGTCGGGGTCGTAGGTGACCAGCACCTGGGGCCGCACCTCGCGGATCACCTCGACGAGGGATGCGGCGGCCTCGTCCACGTCGGCCCGCCAGAAGCACTCGGGGCGGTCGTTCTGCGGCCCGCCCATCATGCCGGAGTCGCGGTACCGCCCGGGGCCGCCGAGGAAGCGGTGGTCGGTGACGCCCAGCTCCGCCATGGCGGCGGCCAGTTCGCCCAGCCGGTGCGCGCCGAGGGTGTTGTCCCGGTCCGCGGCGAGGTGTCTGAGGGCGGGCGGGATCACCTCGCCCTCCTCGCCCAGGGTGCAGGTCACGAGCGTGACGTGGGCACCCTCGGCGGCGTACTTGGCCATGGTCGCGCCGTTGTTGATCGATTCGTCGTCGGGGTGCGCGTGCACCAGGAGCAGCCGGCGGCCGGGAAGGTCGGTCATGACACCAGCCTACGAGTCGTACCGGCCCGCCGGAGCGCCGCCCGGGCGCCCCGGCCCCTGCCGCGTCCGGCCGCTCAGAACTTGATGTTGTTGATCATGCCGGCCACGCTGGTGCTCAGCTGGTTGAGCGTCGGGGCGATCGACGAACTCGCGAGGTAGAAGCCCAGCAGCACGCAGACCACTGCGTGCCCGGCCTTCAACCCGGACTTCCGGACCAGCAGGAAGACGATGATCGCCAGCAGCACCACCGCCGAAATCGAAAGTGCCACAGCGGCTCACCTCCAGGAACGTGCGGTCGGAAGGACGGCATACGAATGCCCGGACGGGGCATACGACGCCAGGGAGTCATACCCACTATGCGCGAGCGATCATAACTTTCCGTGCGTGCGCATGACTCGGTGCACGGGCGCAAACACGGGGCGCACGGCGAGTTCTCGCCGTCTTGGGTGAACCCGGTGGTAAGGCCCGTAGGCTCGCCGTATGACCGGACAGCTCTCGTTTCCTCGGCAGCACGCCCGCACCCAGCGCTTCTCCCTCGGAGTGCCCCGTTCGTTCGGCGTGTCGCCGGACGGTTCGCGCGTCACCTTCCTGCGGTCGCGCGGCGGCACCGACCGGGCCAACGTGCTGTGGGTGCTCGACCTCGACACGGGACGGGAGTACCCGGCCGCCGACCCGGCGGCCCTGCTGGGCGGTGCGGACGAGGAGCTGTCCGCCGAGGAGCGGGCGCGCCGCGAGCGCAGCCGGGAGGGCTCGGCGGGCATCGTCGGCTACGCGGTGGACCGCGCCGCGGAGTTGGCCGCTTTCGCGCTGTCCGGGCGGCTGTGGGTGACCGGGCTGCGCAGCGGTACGGCGCGCGAACTGCCCGTGCCGGGCCCGGTGGCCGACCCCCGGCCCTCCCCCGACGGACGTCACGTGGCCTACGTGGCGGGCCGTGCCCTGCGGGTCGTGTCGGCGGACGGCGGCGGGGACCGGGCCCTGGCCGAGCCGGACGGCGCCACCATCACCTGGGGACTGGCCGAGTTCATCGCCGCCGAGGAGATGCACCGGCTGCGCGGCTTCTGGTGGTCCCCCGACAGCGATGCGCTGCTGGCCGCGCGCGTGGACGACGCGCCCGTGCAGCGCTGGTGGATCGCCGACCCGGCCCACCCGGGCAGCGCGCCCGCCGAGGTGGCCTACCCGGCGGCCGGCACCCCCAACGCCGCCGTCTCGCTGTCCCTGCTGCGCCTGGACGGCTCGCGGACCGACGTCGTGTGGGACCGCGAGCGCCACCCCTATCTGGCGCGTGTGCACTGGTCGGCGGACGGCCCTCCGGTGCTGCAGGTGCAGACCCGCGACCAGCGGGCGCAGGAATACCTCGCCGTGGACACCACGACGGGAGCCACGCGCCTCCTGCACGCGGACGAGGACCCGAAGTGGCTGGAACTTTTCGATGGCGTGCCCGCGTGGACGCCCGACGGCCGGCTCGTGCGCATCGCGGACGAGGGAGGGGCCCGGGTCCTGGTGGTGGGCGACCGGGCGCTGACGGGCCCGCAGCTGCACGTGCTCTCCGTCCTGGACGTCGCGGAGGAGGACGTGCTGGTCGCCGCCTCCGCCGGAGCCGGTGCCGCGGACGCGGAGACCGGCGAGGCACACGTGTACCGCGTCAACGAGCTGGGGGTGGAGCGCGTTTCGGACGGGCCGGGGCGTCATTCGGCGGTGCGTTCGGGGGCGGTGACGGTGCTGGCGTCGACGTGCCTGGACCGGCCGGGGACGGAGGTGCGGGTGCTGCGCGAGGGCAAGCAGGTCGCCACCGTGCCGTCGCATGCCGAGACGCCGGTGCTGACCGCCCGGGCCCGGCTGACCCGGGCCGGCGACCTCGGCATCCCCTGCGCCGTGCTGCTGCCGTCGGGCTACCGCGAGGGCGACGGTTTGCTGCCGGTGCTCATGGACCCCTACGGAGGACCGCACGGCCAGCGCGTGGCCGCCGCCCACAACGCGTACCTGACGTCGCAGTGGTTCGCCGACCAGGGATTCGCCGTGGTCGTCGCCGACGGCCGGGGCACCCCGCACACCTCTCCCGGCTGGGAGAAGGCCGTCCACGAGGACTTCGCCGGCGTCACGCTGGACGACCAGGTCACGGCGCTGCAGGCGCTGGCCGCGGACCATCCCCTGGACCTGGGCCGGGTCGCCATCCGCGGCTGGTCCTACGGCGGCTACCTCGCGGCGCTGGCCGTCCTGCGCCGCCCGGACGTCTTCCACGCAGCCGTCGCGGGTGCCCCGGTCACCGACTGGCGGCTGTACGACACCCACTACACCGAGCGCTACCTGGGCCTGCCGCAGGAGAACGCCGCGGTGTACGCCCGCAACGCCCTGGTGACCGACGAGGGGCTGTCGTCGCCGGCCTCCCCCACCCGTCTGCTGATGATCGTCCACGGTCTGGCCGACGACAACGTGGTCGCGGCCCACACCCTGCGGCTGTCCTCGGCGCTGCTCGCGGCGGGCCGGCCGCACGAGGTGCTGCCGCTGTCCGGGGTGACGCACATGACGCCGCAGGAGGAGGTCGCCGAGAATCTCCTCCTGCTCCAAGTCGACTTCCTCAAGCGGTCCTTGGGCATGAGCTGATTCCCGCAGACCCTTTGGTGTGGTCCGTGGCGCGGCGTGCTTGACGGCCTGTCAAGCACGCCGCCACCTCGATCTGCACAACCTTCGCTCAAGATGCCGCAGAAGGCCGCATCGTCCATCGCAGCCCCCTTGACTGCACTGTGCCCGCGTTGCGAAAGTCCGGCTCAGCCCAACCGCGTTCGCAGGGGCCGCGAGGGCCGACGAGACCACAGTGCGGGGGATCTGCGCGATGACGAGTGCTTCCCGGACACCTTCCCAGACACCGCCCGCCGTCCCCTCCGGGGCCGCGGAGGGCGGCGGGCCCGCCGCGCCGGAGGGCCGGTCGCCCGGCCAGCTGATGTGGCGGCGCTTCAAGCGCGACCGCCCCGGCGTGGTCTCCGCCTGCGTCGTGGCCTTCTTCTTCCTCGTCGCCCTCGCCGCGCCCCTGATCTCGAAGGTCTACGGCAAGGACCCGACCACCACCTACGGGATCGACCGGCCGGGCCTGCTGAACGAGTTCGGCTACCCGGTGAAGCCCAACGGCGGGATCTCCGGTGACTTCTGGTTCGGCATCGAGCCGACCCTGGGCCGGGACGTGCTCACCCAGCTCGTCTACGGCATCCGCACCTCGCTGCTGATCGCGGCCGCCGCCACGGTGCTGTGCGTGCTGACCGGCATCCTGATCGGGGTGACCGCCGGCTACGTGGGCGGCAGGACCGACTACTTCCTGGGCCGGTTCATCGACCTGCTGCTGGCCTTCCCGAGCCAGCTGTCGTTCATCGCCTTCACGCCGGTCGTCTACTCCCTCTTCGTGAGCCCGAACAAGGAGACCCCGACCTACCTGCGGGTGCTCACCCTGATCCTGGTGCTGTGGGTGCTGGGGTGGATGGGCATGGCGCGGCTGCTGCGGGGCCAGGTGCTCAGCCTGCGGGAGCGGGAGTTCGTCGAGGCGGCGAAGGTCACCGGCGCCTCCCCGTGGCGGATCATCACCAAGGAGCTGCTGCCCAACCTGTGGACGCCGATCCTCGTGCAGTCGACGCTGATGCTGCCCACGATCGTGACCATCGAGGCGGGGCTGTCCTTCATCGGCGTGGGGATCCTGGAACCCACCCCGGACTGGGGCCGGATGTTCGCCAACGGCGCCCACTACTACGAGAGCGACATCACCTACATCTTCTTCCCCGGGCTGGCGATGATCGCCTTCGTCGTCGCCTTCAACCTCCTGGGGGACTCGGTCCGGGACGCCTTCGATCCCCGGACCGCGCGCTGAGCGCGCCCTCGCACGTCGTCCACGACCGGCAGCCGGCAGGCAACCGACAGGCAGGTGCACCCATGACTTCCGCGACGATGTTCCTCAGGCGCAGAGCCCGGCTCAGTGCCGCGGCCCTGGCGGCAGGGGCCCTGGTGCTCTCCGCGTGCAGCAGCGGAGGGGGTGGGGGCGGCGACGGGGACAAGCAGAGCCAGGGGCCGGGCGAGGACAAGACCACCTCGGCCAACTACTCCATCGGCACCAAGGCCGACTCCGCCGGACCCGCCCCCGAGGTGTCCGGCGCGAAGAAGGGGGGCACCGTCGGGGTGCTCCAGCGCGACGCCTTCAACCACCTCGATCCGGGCCAGATCTACTACTCCGACGTCCTGACGAACCAGATGCTGTACAACCGCACCCTCACGTCCTACAAGGTGGACGACAAGGGCCGGGTCAAGGTCGTCGGCGACCTGGCCACCGACGCCGGCACCGCCTCCGACGGCGGGAAGACGTGGAAGTTCACGCTCAAGGACGGGCTGAAGTTCGAGGACGGCTCGCCCATCACGTCGAAGGACGTCCGCTGGGGCATCGAGCGGCTCTACGCCCCCTTCGAGACCGACGGCCCGCTCTACATCCCCCAGTGGCTCTCCGGCGACGGCAACGCCTTCCGCAAGGCGCTGCCGGAGGGACCGTACGACGGGAAGCACCTGCCCGCCTCCGTGCTGGACACCCCCGACGACAAGACGGTGATCTTCCACTTCGCCAAGCCGCACGCGGACACGCCCTTCGCCACGGCGATGCCGAACATCGGCCCGGTCAAGGCCGAGAAGGACACCAAGCAGAAGTACGACAACGCACCCTTCTCCTCCGGCCCGTACAAGGTCGCCGACTACAAGGTCGGCAAGTCGCTCACGCTCGTGCGCAACGAGCACTGGGACCCGAAGACGGATCCGGTCCGCCATCAGTACCCCGACAAGTTCGAGATCAGCTTCGGTCACCAGTTCGCGGACTCCACCCGCCGCTTCCTCGCCGACCAGGGCGCCGACAAGAACGCCATGTCGTTCTCCAACGCCGTGGCCCCGGAGATGACGGAGAAGGTGCTGGGCCAGTCCGACACCAAGGCCCGTCGCTTCGTGGAGATCCAGCCCTACGTCGACTACATCAGCTTCAACATGGACCGGCTGGGGGACGTCCGGGTCCGCAAGGCCCTCGCCCTCGCCATGCCCAACGGGCAGATCGTGCAGCAGATGGGCGGCGCGACGGCCGGCCTGCTGGCCACCAACTACCTCTCCCCCGCCATGGACGGCTACCGGCCCACCGACCCGTTCGGGAAGAAGAAGAGCCCGGCCGGTGACCCGGAGAAGGCCAAGCAGCTGCTGACGGAGGCCGGCAAGGTCGGCCAGGAGATCGTCTACGCCTACGCCAACACCGACGTCCAGCAGAAGGTGGCCGTGGTGGTCACCCAGGCCCTGGAGCGGGCGGGCTTCAAGGTGCAGAAGAAGGAGGTCGACTCCAACACCTGGCGGACCGCGATCGCCGAGGTGAAGAACCAGTTCGACATCTACCGCACCTCCTGGGGCGCGGACTGGCCCGTCTCCTCCACGGTCGTCCCGCCGCTCTTCGACGGCCGGCAGATCGCCGACGGCGCCCAGAACTACAGCCACCTCAACAACAGCAAGATCGACGCGGAGATCGACCGCATCAGCGCGATCCCCGACGTGAAGCAGGCCGCACCCGAGTGGCAGAAGCTGGCCGACCGGATCCTCACCGACGAGGTCGCGGGCGTACCGGTCTTCTACAACCGGCAGTTCTCCCTGTGGGGCTCGAACCTCGGCGGGGTCAAGTACCACCCGGTCTACGGGACCGCCGACCCGACCGGAGCGTTCGTGAAGTAGCGCGCGCCGCTCGGCGCGCCACCGGGCCGGGCCACCAGCGCCCGGCCCGGCCACCTTGCCCGCCACCCGGTGAGCGCCACTGCCGGGCAGACGCCTCCCGGAACGTCCATGCTGAGATTCCTCCTCCGCCGCTCCCTGGGCGCGATCGTCATCGTCCTGCTGATCAGCGCGATCACGTTCTTCCTCTTCTTCGCCCTGCCCTCCGAGCCCGCCCTGATGTCCTGCGGCAAGAACTGCACCCCGGACGCCATCGCGGTCATCAACAAGAACCTGGGCCTCGACCAGCCGGTACCCGTCCAGTACTGGCACTACATGTCGGGCATCGTCACCGGCCGCGACTTCACCGTCGGCCACTGCCCGGCGCCCTGCTTCGGCTACTCGTTCTCCAACCAGCAGCCGGTCTGGGGCACCATCGTGGACCGCTTCCCGACCACCTTGTCCATCACCCTGGGCGGCGCCGCCGTCTTCCTGACCGTCGGGGTGGGCATCGGCATGCTCGCCGCCGCGTTCCGCGGCACCTGGATCGACAAGTTCTTCAGCTCCCTGTCGCTCATCGGCAACGCCCTGCAGATCTACTTCGTGGGTGTCATCGCGCTCGCCGTGTTCGTCAGCGGCCTGCACTGGATGGACAACCCCGCCTACCACCCCATCACCGAGAACCCCGTGAAGTGGTTCACCGGCATGCTCATCCCCTGGCTGGTGCTCTCCATCATCTTCATCGCCAACTACAGCCGGATGACCCGCTCCCAGATGATCGAGCAGCTCGCCGAGGACCACGTGCGCACCGCCCGCGCCAAGGGCCTGTCCCGGCGCACCGTGTTCTTCCGCTACGCCTGGCGGGGCGCGATGGCGCCCATCGTCACCATCTTCGGCATCGACCTCGGATCGCTCTTCGGCGGCGCCATCATCACCGAGTTCACCTTCAGCCTGCACGGGCTGGGCCGGCTCGCGGTCTCCTCGGTGAGCGAGACGGACCTGCCCACCCTGATGGCCGTGATGCTCGTCGGCTGCACGGCGATCGTCGTCGCCAACATCGTCGTCGACGCCGCCTACGCCTTCATCGATCCGCGCGTGCGGCTCGCCTAGCCGTCAGGAGAGTGCAGTTGACCCCCTTCCTGTCCGTACGGGACCTGTCCGTACGCTTCGCCACCGAGGACGGCACCGTGCAGGCCGTCGACGGCCTTTCCTTCGGCCTGGAGCGCGGCCGTACGCTCGGCATCGTCGGCGAGTCCGGCTCGGGCAAGTCCGTCACCAGCCTGGCCGTGCTCGGCCTGCACGACCCGCGGCGGACCACGATCCGCGGGGAGATCCTGCTCGACGGCCAGGAGCTGACCGGTGCCCCGGAGCCGGTGCTGGAGAAGCTGCGCGGCGACACCATGGCGATGGTCTTCCAGGATTCGCTCACCGCCCTCTCCCCGTACTACACCGTCGGCCGGCAGATCGCCGAGCCCTTCCGCAAGCACACCGGGGCCTCCCGGCGGGACGCCCGGCTGCGGGCGATCGAGATGCTGGAGAAGGTCGGCATCCCCAACGCCGCGCTGCGGGTGGACGACTATCCGCACCAGTTCTCCGGCGGCATGCGGCAGCGCGCGATGATCGCCATGGCGCTGGTCTGCGATCCCGAGCTGCTGATCGCCGACGAGCCGACGACCGCCCTCGACGTCACCGTGCAGGCCCAGATCCTCGACCTGCTCAAGGACCTGCAGCAGCAGACGGGTTCGGCGATCGTCCTCATCACGCACGACCTGGGCGTCGTCGCCAACACCGTCGACGAGCTGCTGGTGATGTACGCCGGCCGGGCCGTCGAGTACGGCACGGTCCGCGAGGTGCTGCGCGAGCCCCGGCATCCGTACACCTGGGGGCTGCTGGGCTCGATGCCCCGGCTCGGCTCCGACGTCGAGGAGCCGCTGAGCCCCATTCCCGGCACGCCGCCGAGCCTGCTGGCGCCCCCGCCCGGCTGCCCGTTCCACCCGCGGTGCGCCTTCACGGCCGAGGTGGGCGGCGAGCGGTGCGCCACCGAACGGCCGGAGCTGCCGGACGGGCGGGGCGGCGCCTGTCACCTGAGCGCGGAACGCAAGCGGAGCATCTTCACCGGGCAGATCAAGCCCCGGCTGGGCTGAGGAGCGGGAGCCATGAGCGACATCCTGGTGGCCGAGGGGCTGACCAAGCACTTTCCGATCACGGGCGGCTTTCCGGTCAGGCGGAAGGTCGGGGCCGTGCAGGCCGTGGACGGCATCGACCTGACCGTACGGGCCGGGGAGAGCTTCGGCCTGGTCGGCGAGTCCGGCTGCGGCAAGTCCACGACGGGGCGGCTGCTGACCCGGCTGCTGGAGCCGACCGCCGGGCGCGTCCTCTACCGGGGCGAGGACATCACCCATGCGGGGCGCAAGCAGCTCGCCCCGATCCGCTCCGAGATCCAGATGATCTTCCAGGACCCGTACTCGTCGCTCAATCCGCGGCAGACCGTAGGGAAGATCATCTCGGGTCCGATGGAGATCAACGGCATCGCGCCGCCGGGCGGCCGCGAGGCGCGCGTCCGGGAGCTGCTGGAGACCGTCGGCCTCAACCCCGAGCACTACAACCGCTTCCCGCACGAGTTCTCCGGCGGCCAGCGGCAGCGCATCGGGGTGGCGCGGGCGCTGGCGCTCGAACCCAAGGTGATCGTCGCCGACGAGCCGGTCTCCGCCCTCGACGTCTCCATCCAGGCGCAGGTGGTCAACCTGCTGCAGCGGCTGCGCCGGGAGCTGGGCATCGCGTTCCTCTTCATCGCGCACGACCTCGCGGTCGTGCGGCACTTCTCGCAGCGCGTCGCCGTGATGTACCTCGGCAAGATCGTGGAGGTGGGCGAGCGCGACGACATCTACGAGCGCCCGCGCCACCCGTACACGCACGCGCTGCTGTCGGCGGTGCCGGAGGCGGCGGACCTCGGCGCCGCCGGGGAGGCGCCCCGCGAGCGCATCCGGCTGGCGGGCGACGTCCCCTCCCCCGTCAGCCCGCCGAGCGGCTGCCGCTTCCGGACGCGGTGCTGGAAGGCGCGCGAGCGCTGCGCGACGGAGGAGCCGCCCCTGCTCCGCGCGGAGGGCAGCCGCGAGGGGCACCTGTCGGCGTGCCACTTCCCGGAACCGCCGACGGTCGCCCGCGACGCGAAGGTCATCCTGGACCCGGCCCTGCGGGCCGCCGAAGGCGACTGACCCGGGGCCTGCGCCCCGCCCCACGTCCTTCTACGCCCCACGTCCTTCTACGGTGCACCGTCGGCTTCGGTGGGGACCACGTGCCGTTCCTCCGCGTAGTGGCAGGCCGAGACGTGGGCGGAGGGCCCGCCGCCCTCCCGGAACCAGTCCGGGATTTCGAGCGGCGGCACGATCCGGGCGCACTTCTCCTTCGCCTTCCAGCAGCGCGTACGGAAGCGGCAGCCGCTGGGCGGGTGCGCCGGCGAGGGCACGTCGCCCGCCAGCAGGATGCGCTCCCGCCGCTCGCGCGCCGCCGGGTCCGGCACGGGGACGGCGGAGAGCAGGGCCTGGGTGTAGGGGTGGGTGGGGTGTTCATAGATCTGGGCGTCCGTGCCGACCTCGGCCAGTTTGCCGAGGTACATCACCGCGACCCGGTCGCTGATGTGCCGCACCACCGACAGGTCGTGCGCGATGAACACGTAGGACAGCCCGAACTCGCGCTGCAGCTTCTCCAGCAGGTTGACCACCTGGGCCTGCACGGACACGTCGAGGGCCGACACCGGCTCGTCGCAGATGATGATCTCCGGGTTGAGCGCCAGGCCGCGGGCGATGCCGATGCGCTGCCGCTGACCGCC
>NZ_BMVB01000052.1 GCF_014650495.1 Streptomyces cinnamoneus
AGCCGCGCCGGAACCCGCGACGGAGCCAGGACCGGCAGCGACGCCGGGACCCGCGGCGGAGTCAGGGCCGGCACGGGCGTTGGTCCGGCTGCTGGTCCCGGCACCGCTGCGGGCCCCGGCCCTGTCACCGGCCTCGGCTCGGCTGCCGGCCCGGGCGCCGCCACGGGCCCTGGCTCGACTGCTGGTCCCGGCTTCGCTGCCGGCCCCGGCCCGACCGCCGACCTCGGCGCTGCTGCCGGCCCGGGCGCCGCCACGGGCCTTGGCCCGGCTGCCGGCCCTGACTCCGCCGCGGGTCCCGGCGTCGCTGCCGGTCCTGGCTCCGTCGCGGGTTCCGGCGCGGCTGCGGGCCCCGGCCCTGTCACCGGCCTCGGCTCGGCTGCTGGCCCGGGCGCCGTCACGGGCCTTGGCCCGGCTGCGGGTTCCGGCTCCGCCGCGGGTTCCGGCTTCGCCGCGGGCCTCGGCTCGGCTGCGGGTCCCGGCTCCGCCACCGGCCATGGCCCGGCTGCTGGCCCGGGCGCCGCCACGGGCCTTGGCCCGGCTGCGGGTTCCGGCTCCGCCGCGGGTTCCAGCTCGGCTGCCGGTCCCGGCTCGGCCGGCTCCGGCTCGACTGCCGGCCTCGGCTCGGCCGGCTCCGCCACCGGCTCCGCCGCCGACCCCGGCCCGGCTGCCGGCTCCGGCTCCGCCGGTCGTCCGGTCGAGATCGCGGGTCCGGGCCGCGCCGGCGCCCGCCCGGGCCGTGCCGTCGCTCCGGCCGGCCGTCCCGTCCGGGACCCGCACGGCGGGCCCGGCATCCGTATCCGTTCCTTCCTTCAGCGGCCCGTCAAGGCCGCCCTCGCGCTGACCCTGGCCGGGTGCGCGGTGGGCGGCGTCGCCGTGGCCGCCGGTGTGGGCGTGCTGCCCGTGCCCTTCGGGCGGGGCGGCAAGGAGCCGGCCCCCGCCGCCAGCGTCAACGCCGCCGAGCGTCCCGGCACCGGAGCCACCGGTACCCCCCGCCCGTACGGCACGCCCTCGCCGGGCCCGAGCGCCGGCAAGCGGACGGGGGAGCCCGACCCCCACGGCTCGCCCCGGCCCGGTGCCGGCACGGCCGCTCCCGGCGGCGCGCCCAGCGAGCCGGGCCGCAGCCCCTCGGCACCCTCGCGACCGGGCGGCGACCGGGACACCGACGACCAGGGCGGCAACGACGACGCGTCGTCCGGTACGAACGACGCCGGCGGCAAGGTCTGGGCCACCCGGATCTGCCGCGAGTTCCTCGCCAACGGCAAGCGGCAGGGTGGCGGCCAGGGCGTCGACGACGACGCCGTCCGCACCCTGGAGCGCAACGCCGGCAGCGCCGGCATCGCGGCCGTCCGCACCTACTGCGAACGGCTGCTGAACGGTGTCCTCGACGCCAAGGGCGACGACGGCGAGGACACCGGCGCGACGACGGGCGGTGCGTCGGCCAAGCCGCGCACCCGCTCCCGCATCAGCCTCCCGGACCCCCTGCAGACACCCGGTGTGACACTTTCGGACGCCTCGGCGCTGTAGGAAGTGAAGCCGACTGGTCATCGGCTGCGCACGAGCCGGAGTTCCCCCCATACCGTCGGCTCTGCGCATCGGCGCGGGCGGGGCTCTTCCCCCGGCCCTGCCCGCGCCCCCCTCAGTTCGCCGTGCCCCACCGCTACAGTCCGGAGGAGGACCCTCCGAAACGGAGCGCGGGAGGCACCCATGACCCGGTCGACCGAATCCGGACCGCCCATCCAGCCCGTCTACGGCCCCGGCGACCTCGCCGGCTGGGACCCCGCCGCACAGCTCGGCGAACCGGGCGCGTACCCCTACACCCGCGGCGTGTACCCCACGATGTACACCGGCCGGCCGTGGACCATGCGCCAGTACGCGGGCTTCGGGACCGCCGCCGAGTCCAACGCCCGCTACCGGCAGCTCATCGCCCACGGCACGCACGGCCTGTCCGTCGCCTTCGACCTGCCCACCCAGATGGGGCACGACTCCGACGCGCCCATCGCGAGCGGCGAGGTCGGCAAGGTCGGCGTCGCGATCGACTCGGTCGAGGACATGCGGGTGCTCTTCGACGGCATCCCCCTCGGCGAGGTCTCCACCTCGATGACCATCAACGCCCCGGCGGCCCTGCTGCTCCTGCTGTACCGGCTCGTGGCGGAGGAACAGGGCGTGGACCCCGCCCGGCTGACGGGCACCGTCCAGAACGACGTCCTCAAGGAGTACATCGCGCGGGGCACGTACATCTTTCCGCCCAAGCCCTCGCTGCGCCTGACCGCCGACATCTTCCGGTACTGCGGCGCGGAGATGCCCCGCTGGAACACCATCTCCATCTCCGGCTACCACATGGCCGAGGCCGGCGCCTCGCCCGCGCAGGAGATCGCCTTCACCCTCGCCGACGGCATCGAGTACGTCCGCACGGCCGTCACCGCCGGGATGGACGTGGACGCCTTCGCACCGCGGCTCTCCTTCTTCTTCGTCTCGCGCACCACCTTGCTGGAGGAGGTCGCCAAGTTCCGGGCGGCCCGGCGGATCTGGGCGCGGGTGATGCGCGAGGAGTTCGGCGCGCGCGACCCCAAGTCGCTGATGCTGCGCTTCCACACCCAGACGGCCGGCGTCCAGCTCACCGCCCAGCAGCCGGAGGTGAACCTGGTGCGGGTGGCCGTGCAGGGCCTGGCGGCGGTGTTCGGCGGCACGCAGTCGCTGCACACCAACTCCTACGACGAGGCCATCGCCCTGCCCACCGACAAGGCCGCCCGGCTGGCGCTGCGCACCCAGCAGGTGCTGGCGTACGAGACGGACGTGACGGCGACGGTCGACCCGTTCGCGGGCTCCTACGTGGTCGAGTCGCTGACCGACGTGGTCGAGGAGGCGGCCGTCGACCTGATGCGGAGGATCGAGGACCTGGGCGGCGCGGTGGCCGCCATCGAACACGGCTTCCAGAAGGCCGAGATCGAGCGCAACGCCTACCGGATCGCCCAGGAGACGGACAGCGGCGAACGGGTCGTGGTCGGCGTCAACCGCTTCCGGCTGGCCGAGGAGGAACCGTACGAGCCGCTGCGCGTCGACCCGGGGATCGAGGCCCGGCAGCGGGAGCGCCTGGCCCGGCTGCGGTCGGAACGCGACGGACGGGCGGTGGAGGCCGCGTTGTCGGCGCTGCGGAAGGCAGCCGAGGGCACGTCGGACAACGTCCTGTACCCGATGAAGGACGCGCTGCGTGCCCGGGCCACGGTGGGGGAGGTGTGCGGGGCGCTGCGGGAGGTGTGGGGTTCGTACGTTCCGACGGAGGCGTTCTGATCTCCTTCCCGGCTGGGGGAGACTGGTGGCTATGTCCTCGCCGCGCCGCACCTGCCCCGTATGCACCCGTGAGATCGCCGTCGTCGGCGGCCGCTTCGCCCGCCACGACCCGCCGGGCCGCCGCCCCGCGTTCACCTACGACCTCGTCTCCTGCCCGGGCTCGCGCCGCTCCGCCCCGCTGCTGGCCACGGAGCCGCGGCTGTTCGACCCGGAGGAGCCGCCGATGGAGGGACAGCAGCAGCTCTTCTGACCCCGGCCGGCGGCGGCCCCCCCCGGCGGCGGCCCCCCGGCGGCGGCTCCCCTTCGGCGCGGCGCTCAGCGGCAGAGGACGTCGCCGTCCGGGCGCTTGCCGGTGACGAAGAACTCGCTGACGGCGCGGTCGGCGCAGGCGGTGGCCGAGGACTTGGTGGCGGACAGGTAGGCGCCGTGCCCGCCGTTGTCGACGGCGACCATGCGCGCCCGGTCACCGAACGCCTCCCGCATCTTCAGCGCCCCCCGGTACGGGGTGGCGGGGTCGCGCAGGTTCTGCACCATGAGGACGTTCGAGGGACCTCCGTCCGGGGTGATGCGGGTGGGCTTGTCGGCGGGGGCGTACTTCCAGAAGGCACACGGCGTCACGTTGACGGGCATGCCGGCCGTCAGCGGGTGACGCACCCGGTCGGCGGCCACGGCGCGCTCGTAGGACGCGATCGAGCGGGGCCACTGCACGTCGTTGCACAGGACCGCCATGGTGACCGGCGCATCGGCGGCCGGTACGATCAGGGGCTCGGTGACCGGCGGGGCGTCGTCGCCCGCGTCACGGGCCGCGACGATCGTCGCGGCGAGCTTCTCGAAGGACCGGTCGTAGTACAGGGCCTGTTGCAGCTGCGCCCGCAACCGGTTGCCAGTGAGCAGGGGCTTGCCGTTCTGCTGCTCGGGGAGGCGGTCGAGCTTCGAGGCGAGCGCGAGGACCGCCGGCCGCACGTCCTCGGGCCGCTCCGCGACCCGGTGCTTCGCGTCACGGGAGGGATCTGCGGCCCACTTCGCGAAGTCGGGGAAGCGGTCGTCGGCGGCGGCCGACATGTTCGCCAGCCAGCCGCGCTCGGCGCGGGACGGATCCGGGTCACCGTTGCTGTCCAGCACCCAGCGGTCGGTGCGATGCGGGTACTTCTGTGCGTACACCGCGCCCACGTACGTCCCGTAGGAGGTGCCCCAGGCGGACAGCTTCTTCTCGCCGAGGGCCTCGCGGAGGCGGTCGATGTCCCGCACCTCGTTGGCGGTCGAGAACGAGCCGACGAGCTCACCGCCGTTGGCCGCGCAGGACTCGGCGATGCGGCGCGACCGGGCGACGTTCGCGCTGATGTCCCCGTCGGGGCCGGGGTAGGAGCGGAAGTGGGTGATGTCGCGGTCGTCGTCGTCCAGCTTGCAGTCGGCGCGGGTGCTTCCGCCGACGCCGCGCGGATCCAGCCCCACGATGTCGTATGCACCCCGGGTCGCCTCCCGCAGCTCGGCCCCCACGATGGCCACCTTGTCTCTGCCCGAGCTCCCGGGCCCGCCCGCTATGACCAGCAGCGTGCCCCGCCGTGCCTGCGGCCGGTCCGTGCGGAGCCGGGAGACGGCGACGGTGATGTGCCGGCCGCCGGGCTTGCGGTAGTCCAGCGGCACCGACAGATCGGCGCACTCGGCCCCCGGCGAGTCGGCACACGCCTTCCAGGACAGCGCCGGGACGGCGGAGGCGGCGCCCGCCTGCGCCTGCGCTTGTCCCTGCCCCTGCGCTTGCGCGGGGGCGGTGAGGGTGGCGGCGACGGCGGCGGACGAGAGGGTCAGGAGAAGGGCCTTGCGCTTCGTAAGTGCCATGCGTCCCATGGTGGTTGAGCGTGACGCCCGTGACTATCCGGTGATCCACCTAGTGGCAGCGGGGGGTAGCCCCCCGAGCGTTCTCAGGGTGGGCCCATAATTCCCCAGGTCAAGGGAGCAGGGGAAAGGAGATGACTTGGCGGAGAAGTGCGCCGGGATGTACGACGCGTGGCGGCGCAGCGAGGTGAGCAAGCGCCTCGACGTGCTGGAGGGCTTCCTCGGATCGCGCCCGCCCTACCGCAACGGCGCCGAGGCGCGGGAGTGGTTCGCCACAACGGTGGCGCTCGCCCGGGAGGCGCTCGCGGAGGACGACCTCGACCTGGCGGGGATGCACCTCGTCCACCTGCAGGAGGAGTCCGAGGAGTGGGCGGACGACCCTCACTGTCCGTTCGACGTGAGCGCCTACGAGGCCGACGCGCAGGTGCGCGATCTGGTGAAGGACGAACTGCGGGGCCGCGTGTCGGTGAAGAGGCGGGACGACCGGAAATCGATCCAGCTGTCCATCGGCGTCACCCGCAACAAGCTCCTGTACAAGGTCCGGGGCCTGACCTGCAGCGACCGCCACGACGTCCACTACCTCTCCGGACGCGCCACGATGGCCCTGGACCTGGGTCACATGGATGCGGCACGGCGGGAAGTGGACCGCCTGCGGAAGATCGAGAAGCGGTACGACGGGAAAGGGGAAGGAGGAGCACCCACTCCTTGCCACTTTTAACGTATAGCGCACAGGGGGCCTTGCGGCAAGGCCCCGGTCATGCCGCAGAATCGCCGACCTGAGCCGGAATCCGCGGGGAAACAGGGGGTCGCGAAGTGCGTGTGCTGTTGCTGGCGTATGGGTCGCGTGGGGACATCGAGCCGATGGTGGCGCTCGCGATGGAGTTGCGGGCCGTCGGCGTGGACGTGCAGATGTGCGCGCCGCCGGACTTCGCGGAGCTGCTGGACGGTGCCGGCCTCCCGCTGGTGCCGCTCGGCCGGTCGATACGCGAGATGGCGACCGAAGCAATGACCGGGACGAAGCCGGTGTCGGCCGAGAGCCTGCCCCAGCGCGCGGCCGAGATGTTCGCCGCGACGTACGACTCCGTCGCCGCGGTGGCCGAGGGCTGTGCTGCGGTGGTGGCGACCGGCCTGCCCCCTGCCGCGGCCGCCGCGCGGGCGGTGGCCGAGATGCTGGGCGTCCCCTACACGTACGTCGCCTATTTCCCGACCTACCTGCCGTCGCCGCACCACCCGCCGTTCGAGCTGCCGGGCCGGCCGTTCCCGCCGGACGTGACCGACAACCGGGTGCTGTGGGACCTGGACGTCGAGAACGTGAACGTGCTCTTCGGCACGGGGCTCGACGCCCACCGGGCGTCGGCCGGCCTGCCTCCGGTGGACAACTTCCGCGACTACTTCCTCACCGACCACCCGTGGCTGGCGGCGGACCCGGCCCTGGCCCCGTGGCAGGAGCCGGCGGACGTCGACGTCCTGCAGACCGGCGCGTGGATCCGGCCGGACGACCGCCCGCTCCCGGCCGACCTGGAGGCGTTCCTGAACGCCGGCGCACCGCCGGTGTACGTGGGCTTCGGCAGCATGCCCCTGCGCGACGCGCTGGACGTCACCCGGGCGGCCGTCGAGGCCGTCCGCGCGCAGGGCCGCCGCGTACTCCTCTCCCGCGGCTGGGCCGACCTGGCCCTGACCGACGGCCAGGACGACTGCTTCGCCGTCGGCGAGGTCAACCAGCAGGCACTGTTCCGCAGGGTGGCCGCCGTCGTGCACCACGGCGGCGCGGGCACCACGACGACGGCCGCCCGGGCCGGCGCGCCGCAGGTGCTCGTCCCCCAGATGGCGGACCAGCCCTACTGGGCCGCCCGGGTGGCCGGGCTGGGCATCGGCGCGGCACACGACGGTCCGACCCCGACCACCGAGTCCCTGTCGGCCGCGCTCACCACCGCCCTGACCGCCGGGACCCGCGCCCGGGCGACCGCCGTGGCCGGCACCATCCGCACCGATGGTGCGACGATGGCCGCAAAGCTGCTGCTCGACATGATCAGCGGAGAAAGGCCGCCGGCGTCCGCGTGATCCACGCGGAACCACCGAGCCGGACCCAGAACACAAGTACTTGCACCGGTCGCAAGCGGCCTCACAGCGGAGCTGATCACGTGAACACCTCGACCACCAGCGCTTTCGACCTCCCTGCCACCCTCTCCCTCAAAGCCGACCCGACGCTGATCGCCGGCGACGAGCAGCACTTCGAGGCCATAGCGGAGTGCCTTGAGCAGTCCATCGCCGATCTGTCCGACCGCCTGGACGGTCTGCGCAGGGCGCCCGGCGGCGTCGGCCAGCAGGCGATGGAGCGGGACATCGAGATCCACCGGCTGACCGCCCGCCTGCGCGCACTGCGCCGCTTCGGCCTGGACCTGTGCCTCGGCCACATGGTCGGTGCGGACGACGCCGAGCCCGTGTACGTCGGACGACTCGGCCTCAAGGACAGCGAGGGCCGTCGGCTCCTGCTCGACTGGCGCTCCCCCGCGGCCGAGCCGTTCTTCGGAGCCACCCACGCCAACCCCATGGGCCTGGCCAGCCGCCGCAGGTACCGCTGGACCCGCGGCCGGATCAGCGACTACTGGGACGAGGTCTTCACCCCGGACGGGTTCGCCGGGCACGCCGCGCTCGACGACCAGTCCGCCTTCATCGCCAGCCTGGGCAGCAACCGGTCCCCGCGGATGCGCGACGTCCTCGGCACCATCCAGGCCGACCAGGACGCCATCATCCGTGCGGGATCCCGCGGCGCCCTCGTCGTCGACGGCGGTCCCGGCACGGGCAAGACCGTCGTCGCCCTGCACCGCTCCGCCTACCTCCTCTACTCCGACCCGCGCCTCGGTCACCGCCGCGGCGGCGTCCTGTTCGTCGGCCCGCACCAGCCCTACCTCTCCTACGTCGCCGACGTCCTCCCCAGCCTCGGAGAGGAAGGCGTCCAGACCTGCACCCTGCGGGACCTCGTCGCCGAAGGAGCCACCGCGGCGACCGAGACCGACCCGGACGCGGCCTGCCTGAAGTCGTCCGCGGACATGGTGAAGGCCATCGAGAAGGCCGTCAGGTTCTACGAGGACCCGCCCACCGACGCGATGACGGTCACCACGCCCTGGTCCGACATCCGGCTCACCGCCCGCGACTGGGCCGCGGCCTTCGAAGCCGCCGAGCCCGGCACCCCGCACAACGAAGCGCGCGAGCAGGTCTGGGAGGAACTGCTCACGATCCTCGTCGACAAGCACGACGACGGCGGCGAGGAGGACTTCTCGCCCGACCAGCTCCGCACGTCACTGCAGCGCAACAGGGAGCTCCTCGGCGCCCTCAACCGGGCATGGCCGATGATCGAAGCGGCCGACCTGGTCGGAGACCTCTGGTCGGTACCCGCCTACCTGCGGATGTGCGCCCCCTGGCTCAGCCCCGACGAGGTGCGGAAGCTGCAGCGCAAGGACGCCCCCCACGCCTGGACGGTCTCCGACCTCCCGCTCCTGGACGCCGCACGGCAGCGGCTCGGCGACCCGGAGACCGCACAGCAGAAGCGCCGGCGCAAGGCCGCCGTCGCCGCCGAACGCGTACGCATGGCCCGTGTCATCGACAACGTCATCGCAGCCGACGACGACGGCGAAGGCGCGGTGACGATGCTGCGCGGACAGGACCTGCAGGACAGCCTGATCGACCAGACCGCCCTGCCCGGCACCGACCTGGACCGGCTCGCCGGCCCGTTCGCGCACATCGTCGTGGACGAGGCCCAGGAACTGACCGACGCCGAGTGGCAGATGCTGCTGCTCCGCTGCCCGTCCCGGAGCTTCACCATCGTCGGTGACCGCGCCCAGGCCAGGCACGGGTTCACGGAGTCGTGGCAGGAGCGGCTGGAGCGGATCGGGTTCGACCGGATCGACCTGGCCTCGCTCAGCATCAACTACCGGACCCCGGAAGAGATCATGGCGGAAGCCGAGCCGGTCATCCGGGCCGCGCTCCCGGACGCCAACGTCCCGACCTCCATCCGCAAGGGCGACGTCCCCGTCGTACACGGCTCTGCCGCGGACCTGAACCCGATCCTCGACGCCTGGCTCGCCGCCCATGACGAGGGCATCGCCTGCGTCATCGGCGATCCGACCTTCCGGTCGACGTCCCGCGTCCGGTCGCTGACGCCGTCGCTGTCGAAGGGGCTGGAGTTCGACCTGGTCGTCCTCGTCGACCCGGAGGCGTTCGGCACCGGCATCGAGGGAGCGGTCGACCGCTACGTCGCGATGACGCGCGCGACCAGGCAGCTCGTCATCCTCGAAACGGCCCGGCGCGCCTAGCGCAGAGCGTGGAGAAGGGCGGCCCAGCTTGACGAGGGGAGTGTCAAGACTGGGCCGTGGGGGTCCTTGGAGTCGCGGACGTGGATGTGGGCGGGGGAGGTGTCGTTGACTTCGAGGCAGTTGTCGCTGCCGTCTTCGTCTCCGGCAGAGCTGTAGCTCGACTTGCGCCAGTCCGGTATGTGCCGCTCAGAGCGCATGCTCATACTCCTCTGCTACTGCATTGATCATGGACAGCGACGCGTGGCACGACAGCGCATCCCCTAGCGCGAGTTCGTAGGCCGCTTGGCATTGGGCGACCCTCGCCGGATCGTCGTACATGTGTCCTGTCTTGACTCCTTCAACGTACGCCAGCGGAGGGGCATCGTCGAACCTGTAGAGGGACAGCGAGCTTGCGACAAGCGCATGGCTGCCGATGCTGAAGGGGAGTACATGCAGCCGGATGCGCCCGCTGTCAGTCAGACCGGCGACGCGGCGCAGCTGCGCGGCCATGACGGCCGGTCCACCGACCACTCTGCGCAGCACATGTTCGTCCAGGATCACCCACATGACTGGCCCGTTCGGCTCTTCGAGGATGTGTGCCCGCTCCAGACGTTGCACAACTCGCCTGTCAACCTCAGCGGCTGTCATGTTGACCAGCCCGAAACGGAACACCGCGCGAGCGTACGGTTCGATCTGCAGGAGCCCCGGCACGAGGGCGGACCCGTATTCCCGGATGCAGGTGGCCTGCTTCTCCATTTCCACCAGCGGCGCGAAGTGCCCGGCGAAGCGCGACGGACTCAGCGTCGGCAGGAAGCGTTCGAAGAACCCGTCCGTACCCAGCTCCTTGTCCAGCCGCCTGGCGTCCTCGATGCGCGGTTTGCGCCGCCCCGCCTCGATGTGGGCGATCAGCGACGGCGAGCAGACGACCGCGTCGGCGAGCGACTGCTGCGTGTGACTCGCGGCCTCGCGCCGCAGTCGTAGCTCTTCACCGTAAGCCTCTCTGGCGATGGACGTCCCCGGCGGGACCGGGTCTTTGGCCATGGCGTAACACCCCTTCTTGACAGTGGCGTTGGAGAGCCGAACCCCCTTCCGGAGCGTAGTCCCGCGCAGCGACGATCTCGGCACAGTCCGTAAAGAACGCCCCGAAGGGACCGCGCCGTGCACGACAGCCCCATGGCCCACCCCCACCCCGACGTGACGACGTACCGCGAGGGCGCGTACGTCATCGACACCCGCAGTGCCACGCTCGCCCAAGTCCTCGGCCCCGCAGGGGCCCACGTGCGGGTCGCCGTGCCCGGGGGTGGCCGGCAGTGGGAGGTGCCGTCGCAGTGGCTGCGGCTGGCGACGCGTGTGGAGCGAGAGACAGCCGGGGTGCGCGGCAGTGCGCCGCGGTCGGCGGTCGGCTGCACGGAGTGCACGGGGCTGGAAGCGGCGCGGCGGGAGGCCGTGGCCGGCGGGGACGAAGAAGCCGTCGTGGACGCGACGATCGCGGTCCGCAGTCACTTCCGGGACGCCCACCTGCTGCCGGGGCGGGCGTGGTGAGCGCCTACGCCGCCGGGCGGCTGGTGACCCACTGCCCGCATGCCGCCGGGTGGACCCGCGCGGAGGGCGAGGCCCGGTGCGAGCGGTGCGGGGTGCGGCGGTTCACGGAGTACGGGGCGGTGCGGCCCCCGGGCCTGCCCCAGGCGGTCGTCCCGGCCGCACGGGACCGGTACGCGGCGGACCGGGCGGCGGCCCGCAACGTGGCGCACCGTAGCGTTCACTTTCCATCCATTGCAACGAACGGGCGGCCGATGTTGCGTTAGATTCACAACTGTTGCAACGATCTTGGGGCTTTGACCTGCAGTGATTGTGAATTTGCGCAACGGACGTGTTGCCGGATCTATGAACGCAACGTAGCTTTTGCGGAGTCAGAAACGACAACGCCGAAGGAAAAGCCATCATGCAGAAGTTCGCCACCGCC
>NZ_BMVB01000053.1 GCF_014650495.1 Streptomyces cinnamoneus
AACAACACCGACGGCCCCACCCCCCACCTGACCATCCACGCAACCACCGCCTACGGCAACATCACCGCCCGCAGCCTCTGAGAAGCGCAAAGCACCCTTCACCACGCGAACCGAAAACAATCAGGGGGAAGAAGAATGAGCACCACCGAGGACTACCAGGCCGCAGAGCGACTCCTCCGCCGTCCCGCCCGCCCCGGCGAGCTCGTCATAGGCGACAAGGTCAGGCCGCAGTGGATCGAGGGAGGCGCCCGTTTCTGGTACGCGGTGAGCAACGGCGTCGGCAGGCGGTTCGTCCTGGCCGACCCGGCGGCGGGCAGCCGTGAGCCGGCCTTCGACCACCCTCGGCTCGCCGCCGCGCTCGCCACCGCCTCCGGGCACCAGGTCGACCCCGAGGCGTTGCCCTTCCTGGCCATCGAACTGACCGACGGCGCCGTGGAGTTCGCCGCGTTCGGCGAGTACTGGCGCTGCCGCCTGGACGACTACGCCTGCGAGCGGGCCGAGTTCACGCCGCCGGGCAACCCGCTGGAGGTGCCGTCGCCCGACAAGAAGGTCGCGGTGTCCCGGAAGGGGCACGACCTGTGGGCGCACTCGCTGTCCGACGGCCGCGAGTGGGCGCTGACCACCGACGGCGAGTCCGGCTACGCGTACGGCTCCGGCCCGGACTGCACGAGCAACGGCACCCTGCTGCGCAAGATCGGCCTGCCGCACCTGCCGCCCGCGGTGGCCTGGTCGCCCGACTCGACGAAGGTGCTGGCGCACCGGACCGACGAGCGCGACGTCCGGCGGACCCACCTCGTCGAGGCCCGCCCCGCCGACGGCGGCGCGCCCCGCCTGCACACCCAGCGGTACGCCTACCCCGGGGACGAGAACATGCCGCTGGCCGAGCTGGTCGTGCTGGACGTCGCCGAGGGCGCGGTGGTCCGCGCGCAGGCCGAGCCGCTGCTCATGCCGATGATGTCGCCGATCACGAGCAAGTGGGCGTGGTGGGCCCCGGACGGCTCGGCGGTGTACTACCTCGGCCGGCCCCGCGACCTGCGCACGCTCACCCTGCACCGGCTCGACCCGGCCACCGGCGAGGTCACCACCGTGCTCAGCGAGACCGGGCCCAGCCGCGTCGAGCCCAACCAGTCGATGTACGAGCCGCCGATCGTGCGGGTGCTGGCCGACGAGGTGCTGTGGTACTCGCAGCGGGACGGCTGGGGTCACCTGTACCGGTACGACCTGCGCACCGGCGCGCTGCTCGGGCAGGTCACCTCCGGGCCGTGGGCGGTCCGTCAGATCCTGCGTGTCGACGAGGCCGAGCGGGTGGCGTACTTCATCGCCTCCGGGCTGGTCGAAGAGGATCCGTACCGGCGCACGGTGTGCCGGGTCGGCCTGGACGGCACCGGGTTCGCCAAGGTCACCGACGACGGGCTGGACCACGTCGTCACCGTGCCGGACGGCCAGGAGTACTTCATCGACTCCGCGTCCACCGTCGACACCCCGCCGGTGACCCGCGTCCGTGACTGGGCCGGGCGGGTGCTGGTCGAACTGGAGCGCGCCGACATCGGCAAGCTCACCGCCACCGGCTGGACGGCGCCGGAACGGTTCCGCGTCAAGGCGGCCGACGGGGTGACGGACGTCTACGGGGTGCTGTACCGGCCGCGGGGGTTCGACCCCGCCCGGCGCTACCCGGTGGTGGACAACGTCTACCCCGGCCCGCAGGTCGCCCGGGTCGCCCCGTGCTTCGACCCCGGCGGGATGGGCCTCGACGCGGAACCCCTCGCCGCGCTGGGCTTCGTGGTGGTCGCGCTGGACGGGCGCGGCACCCCGGGGCGGAGCAAGTCCTTCCATGACGCCTCCCAGGGCCGCCTGGCCGACGCGGGCTGCCTGGCCGACCACGTCGCGGCGCTGCGGCAGCTGGCCCGGACCCGGCCCTGGATGGACCTGGACCGGGTGGGCACGTTCGGCCACTCCGGAGGCGGGTTCGCCGCGGCGCGGGCGATGCTCGACTTCCCCGAGGTCTACAAGGTCGGAGTCGCCCTCTCCGGCTCGCACGACGCCCGCTGCTTCAACCTGGGCTTCGTGGAGACCTACGACGGCGCGGACGACCCCGCGGCCTGGGCCCGTACCTCCAACGTGGACATCGCGGACCGGTTGGCGGGCAAACTGCTGCTCGTCCACGGCGAAATGGACGACCAGGTCCACCCGGACCAGACGCTGCGGCTGGCCGACCGGCTCTTCGCCGCCGACAAGGACGTCGAGCTGCTCGTCGTGCCGGGGGCCGAGCACACGTTCATCGACTGCCTGGCCTCCGTCCGCAAGCGCTGCTGGGACTTCCTGGTGCGCGAGCTGATGGGCACCCAGCCGCCCGCCTACCGGCCCGCCCCCATCGCCATCGGTCCCGAGCTGCTCGGCGAACTGTTCGCCTGAGCGGCCCGGTGGGGCCGAATTCGGTTGGACGAGGGTGCCGCGGCCGCGCCACCCTCTGGTCATGGAACCGCATTACTGGCCCCTGTACCGGCTGCGGATCACCACGCCGCGCCTCGAACTGCGCCTGCCCGACCTGAAGGTGCTCGACGAACTGGCCGCCGTGTCCGCGGCGGGCGTCCACGACCCGGACGAGATGCCCTTCGCCGTCCCGTGGACGGATGCCCCGCCCGAGGAGCGCGGGCGGTCCACGTTCCGGTACGTGCTCGGCACCGTTGCACAGTGGCAGCCGGAGAGGTGGGAGCTGTGCCTGGCGGTGCTCTTCGAGGGCAGACCGGTGGGGCAACAGGACCTGAGGGCCGTGGACTTCGGTGTGACCGGGGAGGCGGACACCGGTTCGTGGCTGGGCCTGGCCCACCAGGGCCGGGGGATCGGCACGGAGATGCGGGCCGCGGTGGCGCACCTGGCGTTCGCGGGGCTGGGTGCGCGGGCGCTGCTGTCGGCGGCCGCGACGGACAACGTCCGCTCGCTCGGCGTCTCCCGCAGGATCGGCTACCGTCCGGACGGCTACGAGACCCTGGCCGTCCGCGGCCGGTCCCGCACGTTCCGGCGCCTGCGCCTGGACCGCGAGGCGTGGGAGGCGCACCGGAGGGTCCCGGTGGAGGTGACCGGCCTGGAGCCCTGTCTGCCGCTGTTCGGGGTGCCGTCGGCGGCCGTGGTGTGAGCCCGGGGGCGGGCCGGTCCCGTCCGTCCCCGTCGCATCGCCCTGGTGTGCGGACAACTCCTGCCCCGTTAGCGTGTGTTCGAGTGGGGAAAGGGGCTCGGGTGACCGGTTACAGAAGCGAAGACCTCGGCGGAGACCTTGAGGGGCTCGGGGCGCAGGCGCGGGCGCTGGGGCGGCGGGAGGTCTCGTCGCGGGAGCTCGTGGAGCGGGCCCTGCGACGGATCGGGGAGACGCAGTCCACGCTGAACGCCTTCCGGCGGGTGCGGGCCGAGGCGGCCCTGGAGGAGGCCGATGCCGCCGACCGGCGGCTCGCCGCGGGGGAGCGGGCGCCGCTGCTGGGGGTGCCGGTCGCTGTCAAGGACGACATGGACGTGGCCGGCGAGCCGACCGCCTTCGGCTGTCCGGGGGAGTTCCCGGCGAAGAAGGACGACAGCGAGGCCGTGCGCCGATTACGGGCCGCCGGGGCGGTGATCGTGGGCAAGACCAACACCCCGGAGCTGGGGCAGTGGCCCGTCACCGACGGGTCCGCGTTCGGTGTCACCCGCAATCCGTGGAGTCCGCAGCACAGTCCCGGCGGTTCCTCGGGCGGCTCGGCCGCCGCGGTCGCGGCCGGGCTGGTGCCTGCCGCGCTCGCCTCGGACGGGGCGGGTTCGATCCGCATACCCGCCGCCTGGACGCACCTGGTCGGCATCAAGCCGCAGCGCGGGCGGATCTCGACGTGGCCGCAGCGCGAGGCGTTCCGCGGCATCACCTGCGACGGCCCGCTCGCCCGGACCGTCGGCGACGCCGCGCTGCTGCTGCACGCCGCGAGCGGCTCGCACGAGGGCGACCTGCACCGCCCGCCCGCGGTCGACATCCTCGCCGCCGCGGGTCACGGGCCCCGCCGGCGGCTGCGGATCGCCCTGTCGCTGCGGCCGGCGTTCGCCGCCGTCCGGCACTGGCTCGACCCGGCGGTGCGCGCCGCGACCGTCCGCATGGCCGAGCGGCTCGAAGTACTCGGCCACGACGTGGTCGAGGAGGACCCGCGCTACGGGCCCATCGGCCTCGCCTTCGTGCCCCGTTCGATGGCCGGGGTGCGCGACTGGGCGGCCCGCGTGCCCGACCGGACGCTGCTGGACCCCCGGACGCACGCGAACGTCCGCGGCGGGCTGCTGCTCGGCGGTGCGGTGCAGCGCGCGGCGCGGGCGGCGGAGGCGCCGCTCAGGCGGCGGATCGGGGGGATGTTCTGGCGCTTCGACGCCGTGCTGACGCCCACCACGGCCGTGCCGCCGCTGCGCACCGGTGCCCTGGCCGGCCTCGGCAGCCACGAGACCAACTCGCGGATGATCGTGGCCTGTCCGTACGCCTGGCCCTGGAACGTCCTGGGCTGGCCGGCGGTGAGCGTGCCGTCCGGTTTCACGGAGGCGGGGCTGCCGCTGGGCGTGCAGCTGCTCGGGCCGGCGAACAGCGAGCCGTTGCTCATCTCGCTGGCCGCGCAGCTGGAGGCGGACCAGCGGTGGGACGAACTGTGGCCCGCCGGGCGGCCGGACTGACGGCCCCGGCGGAGGGGGCCGTGGCCGGGCCGGGCCGCCCGAGCCTCAGGGGGCCAGGACGTCCAGCTCCGCCATCGCCCCCGAGGCGATCTCCCGCGTCAGCGCCTCCGCCCGCTCCGCGTCCCGCTCCCGCACCGCCTCCGCGACGCGGACGTGCAGGGTCACCGCGGCCGGGTCGGGGTCGGTGAACATCACCTGGTGGTGGGTGCGGCCGGTGAGGACCTCCGCCACGACGTCGCCGAGGCGGGCGAACATCTCGTTGCCCGAGGCCCGCAGGATCACGCGGTGGAAGGCGATGTCGTGGACGAGGTAGCGCTGGAGCTGCTGGCCGCGCGAGGTGGCGACCATGCCCAGGGCGTGCTCGGTCAGCTCCGCGCACTGCTCGGGGGTGGCCAGGCGCGCGGCGAGTCCCGCCGCGACGGGCTCCACCGCCGAGCGCAGGACGGTCAGCGAGCGGAGCTGGCGCGGACGGTCGGGGCCCGCCAGGCGCCAGCGGATGACGCGCGGGTCGTAGACGTTCCACTCCTCGGGGGCCAGGACGGTCACGCCGACGCGGCGCCGGGAGGTGACCAGGTGCATGGACTCCAGGACGCGTATCACCTCGCGGATGACGGTGCGCGAGACGTCGAACCGCTCCTCCAGCTCGTCCGTGCGCAGCACGCTGCCCGGCGGGTACTCGCCCGCGGTGATCGCGGGCCCGAGGGAGTCGAGCACGCGCGCGTGCAGGCCCTGTGCGCTGTCCATGGGATCAGCCTACGGGGCCACCGTCGACGCGATTAAGTATGACGTTTTAGTCACGGACTCTTGAATACGTCGTACAAGTGGGTTTCAGTGAGGCCGCGCACCCGTGGCCGCACCCCGGGCGCCGCAGCACCGATGCCGACGGAGACAGCGAGGTACCCCGGATGACCACCCCCCACGTCATCGTGGTGATGGGCGTAGCCGGCACGGGCAAGACCACGGTCGGCCCGCTGGTCGCGGACGCCCTCGGCGTCCCCTACGCCGAAGGCGACGACTTCCACCCCGCCGCCAACATCGCCAAGATGTCCGCCGGCATCCCGCTGGACGACGCCGACCGCGAGCCCTGGCTCGACGCCATCGGCGACTGGGCCCGCGGCAGGGCGGAGCTGGGGGGCGTGGTCAGCTGCTCGGCCCTCAAGCGCGCCTACCGCGACCGGCTGCGCGCCGCCGCCCCGCCCGGCACCGTCGTCTTCCTGCACCTCACCGGCGACCGCGAGCTCATCGGTGCGCGCATGGCCGCCCGCCGGGGCCACTTCATGACCGCCCGGCTGCTGGACTCCCAGTTCGCCACCCTCGAACCGCTCGACGCCGACGAGGCGGGCATCCGCGTGGATGTCACGCCCGAAGCGGCCGTCATCGCCGAGCGAGCGGTCGCAGCACTGCGGCAGCTGTAACCCACACACCTCCCCCCTCAAGGAAGCCCCGTGAGCACTCTCAGCGTCGAGATGCTGGCCGCGGCCCCCACCGCACCGATCACTTCGGCAGGTCACGCACAGCTGGGCATCGCCGTCCTCATCGGCATCGCCGTCATCGTCCTCCTCATCACCCGCTTCACACTGCACGCCTTCCTCTCCCTGACCATCGGCTCGCTCGTCCTCGGCGCGGCCGCGGGCGCCCCCCTCGACAAGGTCATCGCCAGCTTCACCGCGGGCCTCGGCTCGACCGTCGCCGGCGTCGGCGTGCTCATCGCGCTCGGCGCGATACTCGGCAAGCTGCTGGCGGACTCCGGCGGCGCCGACCAGATCGTCGACACGATCCTGGCCAGGGCGGCCACCCGCTCGATGCCCTGGGCGATCGTGCTCATCGCGGGCGTCATCGGGCTGCCGCTCTTCTTCGAGGTCGGCATCGTCCTGCTGATCCCGGTGGTGCTGCTGGTCGCCAAGCGCGGCAACCACTCGCTCATGCGCATCGGCATCCCCGCCCTCGCCGGCCTGTCCGTCATGCACGGCCTGGTGCCCCCGCACCCCGGGCCGCTGGCCGCCATCGACGCCATCGGCGCCGACCTCGGGACGACGCTGGCGCTCGGCGTGCTCGTCGCCGTGCCCACCGCCGTGATCGCCGGGCCCCTCTTCTCCCGCTACGCCGCCCGCTGGGTCGACATCGCCCCGCCCGAGAAGCTGATACCGCAGCGCCCGTCGGAGGAGCTCGAACGCCGCCCGGGCTTCGCCGCCACGGTGGGCACGGTCATGCTGCCCGTGGTGCTCATGCTCGCCAAGGCGCTCGCCGACGTCGTCATCGACGACCCGCAGCACCCCGTGCAGCGCGTGACCGACGTCATCGGCTCCCCGCTGATCGCCCTCCTCTCCACCGTGCTCGTGGGCCTGTTCACCCTCGGCCGGGCCGCCGGCTTCGGCCGCGACCGGCTGGCCGTGACCGTGGAGAAGTCGCTGGTGCCCATCGCCGGCATCCTGCTCATCGTCGGCGCGGGCGGCGGCTTCAAGCAGACCCTGATCGACGTCGGCGTCGGCCGCATGATCCTGGACATCTCCAAGGACTGGTCCGTCTCCGCCCTCCTCCTCGCCTGGCTGATCGCCGTCGGCATCCGGCTGGCGACCGGCTCGGCGACGGTGGCCACCATCTCCGCCGCCGGGCTCGTCGCCCCGCTGGCCGCGGACATGAGCACGACGCACTCCGCCCTGCTCGTCCTGGCCGTCGGCGCCGGCTCGCTGTTCTTCTCGCACGTCAACGACGCGGGCTTCTGGATGGTCAAGGAGTACTTCGGCATGAGCGTGGGCCAGACGATCCGGACCTGGTCGCTCATGGAGACCGTGATCTCGGTCGTGGGAATCGGCTTCGTGCTGCTCCTCTCCCTCGTCCTGTGACGCCGGACACGCCCTAGCTGTATTGACCCGCAGGGTTGTTGACGCGGGTGATGGGTGGCTCGCCCCTGAGCGCGGTGTGGCATCGGTGGT
>NZ_BMVB01000054.1 GCF_014650495.1 Streptomyces cinnamoneus
TCACGTACCTGCGGGCAGAGCTGCTTCCAGGCGGCTCCTTCGCCTTGGCCGGGCGGTGCGCGCGACGGTGGCCGGGGCCCGGGGCGGTCCAGGCCGGCAGCATCTTCAGGGCGTCGTGGGCCCCTCCAGTGGTCCGGCTCGTTGAGCCAGGCCGGGAGGACGGATGAAGCAGCGCAGAGGAATGCCGCCACAAGACCGGATCATGGAATGCCGTCTCCGGTGGCCCGGGACCAGCCCGAACCGAGCCAGACCGGAGCCGGACCCGGCTGGGGCTGGCCAGGCCGGAGCCGACCGGACCGGGGCTGGTCGGACCGGGGCTGGTCGGACCGGGCCGGAGCCGGGCCGGAGCCGGGCCGTGCGTCAGCGGCAGCACCCGCGGCTCACAGGCGGAGACCGCCCAAAGCACCGGTGGGGTGCTCAGGCTGGATCGGGGCGGCATCAGCGAAGACCGCATGCGTCATCGTCCGCGTATTCCCCGAGTCCGGGCAGGGACCACACCGGCAGAGCCGAGCCGCCTTCGCATCGCAGGCACCGCTTACGGCTGTACTGCGGGGCCTGCGGCCCGCCCGGCAAATGCCTCACCGAGCGGCTCGAACGTCCGACCGGGCACAGCGCCCACCCCCACAGGGAGGCAGTGGGCCGGGCCCCGGCAGGCCGGGACAGCCAGCCGGGCCCCGGCGCAGTCGCGCGCGTCCCGCTGCCGGGCACCCTCGGGACGCCGGACCGTCGAGCATCGGACCGGCCGGGTCTTCGCTCTGCCCGTGACCAGCGAAATCCACCCACACCGCTCCGATAGCATGTTCGGGCTCGCAGGCATCGCCCTCATCGCCCGTCCCACACCGGAAAACCATGCCGACCAGCACGACGAGTAATCCATTTAGCCAACACCCAGCAAATCGGCCAAACAATTGATATCTATATCATCGCGGGTGCTTTCGCGAATTAACAGAAGAATCACGTTCGCCGCATTGCGTCAGCCACGGGCGATCCTGTGGGCCACCGCGGGTGCGGTGACCCTCGGATTCCTCATCACGCTGGAGATCACCGCACGCCGCTACGGCCTGCCGGGGCCGATCACCAACCAGGCACAAGAGGTGATAACCGCTCCTAAATCGGGGCCGCTGCTGTACGCCAGTATGGCGTTGATGATGGTGGTGCTCACCTGGCGGCAACGGTTCATCGCGGCCGGTGCCGCGATCGGCATCGACCTCGCCTTCTTCCTGGTGCGGTGGGCAGCCGACGCCAAGATGATGTTCGGCAACGGCGCACTGTGGGTGATGCTGGGCTGCGCGGTCATCGCCGTCACCCGCCGCACCGGCCCCGAACGCACCCTGCTGCTCAAAGGCGTCGGACTGGGCCTGCTGCTGGTAGCCGGCCGAAAGACCGGCGACACCTGGCTCCTCATCACCTCGAAAACCCGCCCGGCGGTCCTCGACCAGTACGTGGCAACCGCCGACCACGCCCTGGGCAACCCCTCCTGGCTGGCAGGCCGCCTCGTCAAGGCCACCGGCACGATCGGCACCCACGTTCTCGACTACGTCTACATCCAGCTCGCAGTGGCCGCGGTCGCCGTCACCCTCTACCAGCTGCGCAACGTGGCAGCCGAACGCCGCTTCCCACGCCATCACCTGGTCCGCACCTTCCTCGCGATCGGCCTCCTCGGACCGGCCATCTACATGATCTTCCCCGTCGTCGGACCGGTCTTCGCCTACGGCACCGGCGCCTTCGGCACCGGCGGCGAACACTGGGCCATAGCCAACCTCTGGCCCCACACACCACCACCACTCACCGCGCCGCACCCCGTCACCTACGACGACATCACCCCACGCAACTGCATGCCCAGCCTGCACACAGCCTGGGCCACCGCAATCTTCATCCACACCCGCAAAGCCCCACGAACCCTGCAATACGCAGGCACCTTCTGGCTCATCGCCACACTCAGCGCAACACTCGGATTCGGCTACCACTACGGCGCAGACCTCATCGCCGGCGTCGTATTCGCACTCACCACCGAAGCAGCCCTCCGCGCACACGAACGCCAATGGGACCGGCCGGGAACCCAGCTCGTCGCCTACGGCATCACCATCTTCACCGCACTCCTGATCTCATACCGCTACCTGCCCATGCACATGGCCAAACACCCCTGGATATCCGGACCACTCCTCATCCTCGCCATGACCTCAGTCATCTACAAATACAAACAGACCACCAAACACTGGGAACTCACAACACCCGAACCCACACCAGCACAACAACCCCAACCACAACCCCAGCCAGCCTGAATCCCGCTGCACAAGATTGCGGGCTGAACCCAGCCCGGTCCCCCGCACCGGCACCGGCGCCGGCACCGATCAAGGACCGGGCAAGCCACCTAACCCGGACGCCCCGGAGGGCGGCAGGATCAGCGTCCACGCCGCCGCCCAGGTCGCGGCCCCCGCCCTCCGGGCGCTCGACCTGCCGCTCGTCAGCCAGGCGGCGACCATCGCACACGCGACTCGACGGACACGGCGCCCCCCCAACGGCCCACGCCCTGGCCCACTGAATCGACGGCCATCAGCCGACCGGGTACCACGGGGAGACCAGCCCCGAGTACCCAGACAACCGCAACAACCGGGTGACCGAACTGCAGGTGCCAGCGACCATGCCCTGACACCAGAGGCACCGGTCCCGGACGAGGCCCGTCCGGGACCGAGCACCACGGTCAAGTGCGCCGCCCTGCTCAGTCCGCGTCCTCTTCGTCGTCCGCGTCCGCCGGGGGCACGACGTCCGACGTGGGCTTCCAGGGCTTGCACTCACCGTGGAGACAGTCGAACCGTTGCCGATACGGGACGGCGACCAGGTGGTCCCGCAACGCGAGGATGCTCTCGTCATTCTGGCGCAGCGCCCTGTACATGAGGCGATAGCTGCCCGCGCAGAGCATTGACTGGGCACCGCCCTGGCGCACGATCATGAATTGCTCGTGCACTGGTCTTCCGCCGGCCTCCGTTTCGGCGCAGAGACGGAAGGACACGGCACGCACAAAGGGATTCGCCCCCGACATCGAGCCGTCACCGGTGACGACCCTGGCCTGACAGCCACGCGTACGGGCAGCTGTGAACTCGTTCACCACCCGAAGTTGGCGACGCCGATCCGCGTCTTCCCCGAGGGTCCGTATGGTGTACGCCCCAGGATATCGGCAATCGGATCATTACTTGCACTTCCCGGCCGACTGCCGGCCCCCTGCTGAATATCGCATGAACTTGTCCTGCATAACCGGCGGCTTGCTGGAGATCACGCCGGCAACGGGGCGGGTGCAATGATGAGAAGAGCGGCTGGAGTTACCGCCGGGCACTGTGAATAAGCGGATGCACCACGTGTGGCGGGCTGGGAGGATCGGGCGCATCAGCGAACGAGAGATGCACGAGCAGTCAGCAGCGCGTCTGAATCTCGACGCACCCCAGGCTGAAGCCTTCATGGCCGATCCGTGGGCGGATTATCTGCGAGCCGAACGAGGAACTCATCGCCTACGTGCGAGGACTGCGGGGGAAGCTGCAGGCTGGGCATCCTCAGCAACAGCTTCGCCAGCGCCCGCGAACGGGAGACGGCGCTGTACCACCTCCACGAACTGGCCGAACAGATCATCTACACGCACAAGACCGGCACCGAGAAGCCCGACCCACGCACTATCAAGGCCGCACGCACCAGCCTGGAGGTGCGACCGCAAAGCCGCCCCTCCAACGACAACGCCGCAGTCAACGATGAGGCCACACAGGTGGCGGAGCGGGTTAGGCAGCCCGCACCGGCATACTCAGCTCAGCAGCTCAGGCCAGACCGAAGCGACAGCTTTCCCGACCGCCCGCCACAACACGTTGTACATATGCTCGATCTCTCGCGACTCCGCCCCCGACGGCCACGCCGGAACGCGGCGTACAGCTCAGCCTTCGACATCTGCTGCATGACCAGGGCCTTTCACCTGAAGGCCTTCTCGCAACTCCGTAACTGTGCTGCGGTGATGCGGGGGTTGCTGAGCTTGGGGCTCGGTCAGCCGGCGAGGGCGAGGTTGTGCATGTGGGCGACGCTGCTGGCGGCCCAGTAGCCCGTCACCCTTGAGCCTGCAGTCGCGGAGGATCTTCCAGTTCTTCATCCGGGCGAAGACGTGCTCGACGCGTGTCCGCACCCGGCGGTGGGAGGCGTTGTGCTGTTCCTTCCACTGCGGCAGCCGTTCCTGCCCGGCCTGCGTCTGGCAGGCGCGAGGGTCAGCAGCGGTCCATGCCGCTTGACGATCCGGCCGACCGCCGCCGTGAAGATCCCGAACAGCGGGGCGAGCTGCGGCATGGACAGGTTCGTACGGCAGTACATAGCCACCAGCAGCACCCGGTCCTCCAAGGACAGCAACCACGGCGGCCTGGCCGGCCGGGGTCAAGAGCCTGCCCGCCAGCCTGGTGGACAGCCTTGACCAGCCGCTGGAACCGCCGCGGGCAAAGCCCGGTGAACACCTCGACGAACTCACGACACTGAGCGGAGACCACCTGCACGACCAGACCAACGCAGACCAACCAGCACAGCTACGAGAAGATCTTTAGGCTCTCCGTCCTCCGTCGGGCCAGCATGATCCCATGACGCCTACTGAACTCAGCAGGCATTTCCGGCAGGGCGCCAGCACGGGGAGGCCAGCCAGTAAGTGGCCCGCATAATGCGGCTGACCGCCGTATGCCGGCGACCTGGAAGCCGACGCCGAGGGCGTAGCAGGCAACGGCGCCGGCCAGGGCAATGTTCGCCGCACCGGGCCGGTCCTGCCCACCCACCCACAACCGAGAACGGTGAGGAGCAACTGCTGGGATCGGCGGCCCGATGCGGGCTCGGGCCCGCGACGCTAGCTCTGACAGTTGGTGACCGTGCCGCCCGCGTTGTTGTCGGTGCGGCAGGTATTGTCACCCCCGCCGCCGTCGACGGTCCCGTACGGGCCGAGGACGACCGGCGTGGCGCCCGGTCCCTGGATGACGTCATCGCCGTCGTCCCCGGAGACGGTGGCGTATCCGTCCTGCCCGGCGGACGGCACCTCGATGAGGTCGGCTCCGGCGCCCCCGCTGACGTAGGTGGCGCGCGCCCCGTCGCCGGCGCCGATCGCCCCGACGCGGATGACGTCGTTACCTTCGTCCCCGTCGACGGTGGCGGGCTTGGGAAGGCGGGATTCTATGGGGGTTGTCCCGTCCACGGTGATCTCGTCCGCACCGGGGCCGCCATGGAGGGGGCCGGCCAGCTTCCCGACCGTGATGGTGTCGTTGCCGCCTCCGCCGTCGAGACGGCTCGCCTTGTCATATCCAGGTACGCGGAAGGCCGCGAGGCGGAGGATGTCGTTGCCGTCACCGCCGTCGATCGTGCTGCTGTACACGTCGCCGGTGGTGATCACATCGTTGCCGGCACCACCGTCGATGTCCCCCAGGTACGACACCTCGCCGGTGGTGATGGTGTCGTTGCCCGCGCCGCCGTGGATGGTGCCCTGGACGCTGAACTTGTCCATACCGGTCACGGTGATCTTGTCGTCGCCGTCACCGCCGTCGATGGACCCGCGGATATTTCTTCCGCTGCCGCTGGAGAGAATTTTGTCGACGATGACGACGTCGTCCCCACCGAGGCCGTTGACCACGCCGGCCAGGTGGCCGCTGACGTCGTCGCCGCCCCTGACCTCGATGATGTCCGCCTGATCGGTGCCGCTGAGTGTCGTACCGGCGGGGACGCCCTGGGTGCACACGAGGTGGACGCCGCCGGCCGGCAGGGCGCCGCTGGTGCAGCCGGGCGGGAGAGCCGCGGCGGTCGCGGCCGGGGGCGTGGGCGCGGCCACGAGTACGAGACCTGCAACGAGCGCGCCGACGGCAGTGTGTCTGAAGGGCATGGCTGTCCTACCTTTCAAGTGTGGTCGCTCTGGTCATTCGCAAAATCGGAGGACCCAGGGGCTCTGGGCATGGCTGCCATGGTTGAGACCACGCGATGGCTTAGGGCCCTTGGCCACCCAAAGCCCCGCGACGACTCGACCGCCAATTGGGAGATGCGACTCCGCTCGCTGCTGCAGGACAACGCCGGCGAGGTCGCCTGCGGGACCGATGTACGACGAGCCGGCGGAGGGGAACGTGCCCGAAATCCGGGCCGGAGTGGACATCGGCAAGACGCATCACCACACGGTGGTGATCAACAAGGAGGACAAGCGGCTGCTGTCCCGCCGGGTGGCGCACGACGAGACCGAACCCCTCGCCCTGATCGGCGATGCCCTGGAGAAATCCGCCGACCTGCTGTGGGCCGTGGACCTTAACCACGGCGGTGCCGCGCTGATCGGCCTGCGGATCGGCCTGCTGGTCAGACATGGTCAACCGGTCGCCTACCTCACCGGCCAGGCGGTTCACCGGGCCTCGGCCACCTACAAGAGCGGCGAGGAAAAGACCGATGCGAAGGACGCCTTCGACATCGCCGATCAGGCCCGCGTTCACCGCGACCTCGACCTGCTCCGGCCCGGTGATGAGGTCGCCGCCGATCTGCGCACCCTGACCACCCATCGCCTGAATGCGGCCTTCGACCGCACCCGGCAGATCAACCGGCTTCACGCCCCGTTGCTGGAGATACTCCCGGCGCCGGAGAGGGCCCTGGACCTGACGAACCGGGGGCCGGTGATGCTGCTGACCGGCTACCAGACCCCAGCAGCGATCCGCCGAGCGGGCACGAGCCGGATCCAGACGTGGCTGAAGAACCGAAAAGTCCGAAGCGCCGCCACGCTGGCGAAGACGGCGGTCGAGGCCGCCCAGGCCCAGACGACGGCACTGCCTGGCGAAAAGCTGGCCGCCGCCATGATGGTCCGCCTCGCCAAGAGGGTGATGACCCTCGATGAGAAGATCACCGAGCTCGACGCCCTGATCGAGGCCAAGTTTCGCAAGCATCCGCACGCCGAATTGATCCGCAGTCTGCCCGGCATGAGTGCCAAGCCCGGCGCCGAATTCCTCGCCGCTACCGGCGGCGACATGGACGCCTTCGGCACCTCCGACCGCCTGGCCGGCGTCGCCGGCCTGGCCCCCAGGACCCGTAACTCCGGTCGCGTCAGCGACAACCTGCGCCGCCCCCGGCACTACCACCACGGCCTGCTGCGAACCATGTACCCGTCGGCCATGCTCAGCCTGCAAGGCTGCCCGGCCTCCAAGGCGTTCTACGACCGGAAGCGGAGCGAGGGGAACAGCCACAAACAGGCGCTGCCAGCTCTCACACGCCGACGCCTCAACGCCCTGTAAACGATGACCCGTGACGGAGAGCGCTATCACGATTCACCTCCCGAAACGCCGCGGCTTGACAACACGATGGGAAAGTTCCCTCCTTGAAGGCACGCATATGCCAGGGTGAGGGGCAACAGCGTTCCCCTGGGGCCGGGACTGCACAAGCGAGAAACCGGCCTGACCGGATCCACAGATCCCTAGGGCGTGTCCGCAAAGTCAGGGCAGCCATAGCCGTAGGCAGGCGAGGGTGACTATGGCCTGGTAGTGGCTCGCG
>NZ_BMVB01000055.1 GCF_014650495.1 Streptomyces cinnamoneus
GCGGGCATCGACCCGGCCTCGGCGCGCGGCAGCAGGACCGGTGTCTTCGCCGGCGTGATGTACCACGACTACGGCGGGCGGGTGAAGACGGCACCCGACGGCATGGACGCCTACCTGGGCAGCGGCAGCGCAGGCAGCATCGCCTCGGGCCGCGTCTCCTACGCGTTCGGCCTGGAGGGCCCGGCGGTCACCGTCGACACGGCCTGCTCGTCGTCGCTGGTCGCCCTGCACCTGGCCATCCAGTCGCTGCGCAGCGGCGAGTGCTCGATGGCCCTGGCGGGCGGCGTCACCGTCATGGCGACTCCTTCGACGTTCGTGGAGTTCAGCCGCCAGCGCGGGCTGTCGGCGGACGGTCGTTGCAAGGCGTTCGCGGCCGGTGCGGACGGCACCGGCTGGGGCGAGGGTGTCGGCCTGCTGCTCGTCGAACGGCTCTCCGACGCCCGCCGCAACGGACACCAGGTCCTCGCCGTGGTGCGGGGCACCGCGGTGAACCAGGACGGTGCGTCGAACGGTCTGACGGCGCCGAACGGTCCGTCGCAGCAGCGGGTGATCCGTCAGGCCCTGGCCTCCGCCGGCCTCTCGGCGGCCGACGTGGACGTGGTGGAGGCGCACGGCACGGGTACGAAGCTGGGTGACCCGATCGAGGCCCAGGCGCTCATCGCCACGTACGGCCAGGAGCGGCCCGACGGCCGGCCGCTGTGGCTCGGTTCGCTGAAGTCCAACATCGGCCACACGCAGGCCGCCGCCGGTGTCGGTGGTGTGATCAAGATGGTCATGGCGATGCGCCACGGCGTGCTGCCGCAGACGCTGCACGTGGACGAGCCGACCCCGCACGTCGACTGGTCGGCCGACACGGTGCGGCTGCTGACGGAGGCCACCGACTGGCCGCAGTCGGACGACCCCCGCCGGGCAGGGATCTCTTCGTTCGGCATCAGCGGCACCAACGCGCACGTGATCGTCGAGCAGGCACCTGACACGGCAGAGCTTCCTCCGTCCCCGGAGCAGGGTTCGGTGGTGCCGTGGGTGCTCTCGGCGAAGACCGCGACGGCGGTCAGGGCCCAGGCGGAGCGCCTGGTGTCCTTCATGGAAGCCGAGGGCACCGGAGGTGCCGGGGCGCGGCCGGCCGACATCGGCCTGTCGCTCGCCACCACCCGCTCGTCGCTGGAGCACCGGGCCGCTGTGGTGGGGGAGAGCCACGGGGAACTCCTGACGGCGCTGCGCGCACTGGCCGCCGGCTCCCCGTCCCCCCGGGTCGTCATGGGCGAGCCGGGCAAGGCCGGCAAGGTCGGTTTCCTGTTCTCGGGTCAGGGTTCGCAGCGGCTCGGAATGGGGCGTGAGCTCCATGAGGCGTTCCCGGTCTTCGCCGCGGCCTATGACGAGGTGTGTGCGCAGCTCGGTGCGGCATTCGACGTCGACTCGGAGGGGTTGAACCAGACCGGTGTTACCCAGCCTGCGTTGTTCGCGGTCGAGGTGGCGTTGTTCCGGCTGCTGGAGTCGTGGGGCGTGCGGCCGGACTATGTGGCCGGCCATTCCGTGGGTGAGATCGCTGCGGCTCATGTGGCCGGAGTGCTCTCGCTGGAGGACGCGGCGAAACTGGTCTCGGCTCGCGCTCGGCTCATGCAGGCATTGCCTGCGGGCGGTGCGATGATCGCCGTGCAGGCCACGGAGGACGAGGTCCTGCCGCACTTGACCGACGAGGTCGGCATCGCGGCGATCAACGGCCCGCGGTCGGTGGTGGTCTCCGGCGCCGAGGGCGCAGCGGTGAAGATCGCTGAGCACTTCACCCAGCAGGGTCGTAAGACGTCGCGGTTGAAGGTCAGTCATGCGTTCCACTCGCCGTTGATGGATCCGATGCTGGAGGAGTTCGCCGAGGTCGTCCGCGGCCTGAGGTTCGACGAGCCGCGGATTCCGGTCGTCTCCAACCTCACGGGCCGGCTGGCGGAGTCGTACACGCCGGAGTACTGGGTGCGGCACGTCCGCGAGGCCGTCCGCTTCGCCGACGGCATCCAGGCGCTGCACGACGAGGGAGTCACCACCTTCGTCGAGATCGGCCCCGGCGGTGTGCTCAGCGGTATGACGCAGAACTGCCTGGACGAGGCCGTCACCGTCCCCGTCCTGCGCAACGACCGCCCGGAACCCCAGGCCATCGTCACCGCGCTCGCCGAACTGCACGTCCACGGCACCACCCCGGACTGGCAGGCACTCTTCCCCGGCGCGCGGAAGGTCGACCTGCCCACCTACGCCTTCCAGCACGAGCGGTACTGGCTGGACGTGCCCGAGGAGCCGGCCGGCGGTGCTGCCGCCAGCGGGCTCGGGCTGGGGGCGGCCGTGCATCCGCTGGCGGGTGCGACGGTGGCGCTGCCGGGCAGCGGCGGATTCCTCGTCACCGGGCGGCTCTCGCTGAAGACCCACCCCTGGCTCGCCGACCACATGGTCATGGGCAGCGTGCTGCTGCCCGGGACCGCGCTCGTGGAGCTGGCGGTGCGCGCGGGCGAGGAGGCCGGGTGCGCACAGATCGACGACCTGACCCTGGAAGCGCCGCTGATCGTCCCGGAGCACGGCGGTGTCGCCGTGCAGGTGTGGGTCGGCGCGGAAGAGGAACCGGGCAGGCGAGCACTGACTGTTCACTCGCGGCTGGAGGACGCTGCGGACGACGGGCCGTGGGTCCGGCACGCGGTCGGCTCCCTGACGGGCGAGCTCCCCGAGTCGTCGCACGATGCCGCCTTCGATGCCGCCTTCGGTGCCGGCGCCGGGGCGTGGCCGCCGGCGGGGGCGGAGGCCGTCGACCTGACGGGGTTCTACGACGGCATGGCCGGGCTCGGCCTGGAATACGGGCCGGTCTTCCAGGGCCTGCGGTCGGTGTGGCGCAGCGGGGACGACGTCTTCGCCGAGGTCGCCCTCACCGAGGACGCGGACACCGGCACGGGGACGGGCGCGGAGGCGGACACGGATGCGGGCGCGTTCGCGCTGCATCCGGCGCTGCTGGACGCCGCGCTGCATGCGATCGGCGCGGGCGGCCTCATCCCCGTCGAGGACGGGCCGCTGTTGCCCTTCGCCTGGTCCGGTGTGAACGTGCGGGCCGCCGGGGCGACGTCGTTGCGGGTCACGGTGTCGCGGACCGGTACCGATGCGGTCTCCCTGGCCGTCGCCGATGCCGCCGGCGGCCCCGTGGCCACGGCCGAGGCGCTGTCGTTGCGGCCGGTGTCGCGGGAGCAGCTGCTCAAGGCGGGCGGCTCCGGCAGGCGCGCCGAGGACTCCCTGTTCGGCCTCGAATGGCGGCCTGCGGCCCTCGGCGACGCCGCCGAACTCGACGTCCAGGGCTACACGGACCTGGCTGCACTGGCCGCCGAGCCCGTCCTGCCCGACTTCGCCGTCGTGTCGTGCCCGGTCGGGTCCGGTGGGGGCACGGCAGAGGGTGTGCATGCCGTTGTGGCCGAGGTGTTGGCGTTGGTGCAGTGGTGGCTGGCGGAGGACCGGCCGTCGCGTCTGGTGCTGGTGACCCGCCCGGGTGATCTCGCTCATGCGGCGGTGTGGGGTCTGGTCCGGTCCGCGCAGTCGGAGAACCCGGACCGGATCGTGCTGGTGGAGGCGGAGGACGCCGACGCGGCGATCCGCATCCTGCCCGCCGCGGTCGCCTCCGGTGAGCCGCAGCTCGCGGTGCGCGGCCAGGACGTGCTCGTACCGCGCCTGGTGCAGGCGGCCGAATCCGTCACCGACGGGCCGGGCTTCGGCGACGGCACCGTCCTCGTGACCGGTGCGTCCGGTGCGCTGGGCGGGCTCGTCGCCCGGCACCTGGTGTCCGAGCACAAGGTGCGCCGGCTCCTGCTGGCCAGCCGCCGGGGAGCGGAGGCCGCAGGGGCGGCCGAGCTGACCGCCGAGCTGGCGGCGTGGGGGGCCGAGGTCACCTGGGCCGCCTGCGACGTGGCGGACCGGGACGCGGTCCGTGCCCTGCTGGGCGGGCTCGGCGACCACCCGCTGTCGGCCGTCGTGCACACCGCGGGTGTTCTCGACGACGGCGTCGTCTCCTCGATCACGCCGGAAAGGCTGGCAGAGGTGTTCCGCCCCAAGGTGGACGCCGTGCTGAATCTCCACGAGTGCACCCGGGGAACGGATCTGGCCGCCTTCGTGGTGTTCTCCTCGGTCGCCGGAACGGTCGGCAGCGCCGGTCAGGCGAGTTACGCGGCGGCGAACTCCTTCCTCGACGCCTTCGCTTCGCACCGGTGCCGTGAGGGGCTGCCCGCCACGTCGCTGGCCTGGGGAGTGTGGGAGCAGTCCGGTGCGATGACCGACGGTCTCGCCGAGGCCGACCGGGCGCGGATGGCCCGCAGCGGTGTGCTGCCGTTGTCGTCGGAGGAGGGGCTGCGGCTGTTCGACATGGCCCTGGCTTCGCACGAGGCGGTGCTCGCTCCGGTCCGGATCGACACCGGTGCGCTGCGCGCCGGCGAAGCACCGCCGGTGATGCGCGCCCTGGTGCCGGCTCCGGCCCGCAGGACCGCCCGGACCTCCGCGCCCGCGCCCTCCCCGGCCTCGCTGACGGCCCGCCTGGACGGCCTGCCGGACGGCGAGCGGGAGAAGGTCGTCCTGGACCTGGTCCGGGCGGAGGTCGCCGCGGTCCTGGGGCACGCCTCGGACCGTACGATCCAGCCGGAAAGCGCCTTCCAGGAGCTGGGGTTCGACTCGCTGACGGCCGTCGAACTGCGCAACCGGCTGAACAGGGCCACGGGGCTGCGGTTGCCCGCGACGCTGGTCTTCGACTACCCGACACCCGCGGTTCTGGCCCGGCACGTGCTGACGGAGACGACGGGTGCGGCCGGACCCGCTCTAGTGGATTCCCTACTTGCCTCCCTGGACAAGGTCGAACAAGAATTGAATAGCAAGTTGTCGGAGGGCGATGCCCGCGATCGGATCGTGTCAAAGCTCCAGAGCCTGTTGGCGATTGCCGGGGAATCCGGCAGGACGGCACAAGGCCCCGGAAGCAGCAGCGATCTGGAATCGGCCACGGACGACGAAGTGTTTGACCTTCTTGGCAAGGAATTCGGAATCTCCTGACGGTTCCGGTGTCCCGGGCGACTCCTTGCCGAATTCCGGTAAGTATTCGCAGGGGTGAGGGACGATTTCGGTGGCGAACGAGGACAAGCTCCGCTATTTCCTGAAGCGAGTCACCGCAGATCTCCAGGAGACCCGGCGGCGCCTTCGTGACTACGAGGACGCCGCCGGGGAACCGGTCGCCATCATCGGGATGAGCTGCCGCTACCCGGGAGGCGTCCGCTCGCCGGAGGACCTGTGGGAGCTGGTCTCCACCGGCCGGGACGCCGTCTCGGAGTTCCCCGCCGACCGCGGCTGGGACCTGGACGCGCTCTACGACCCGGACCCCGAACACCGGGGGACCAGCTACGCCCGTGAGGGTGCGTTCCTGCGCGACCTGGCGCAGTTCGACGCCGGTCTCTTCGGGATCTCGCCCCGCGAGGCGCTCGCCATGGACCCCCAGCAGCGGCTGCTGCTGGAGGCGTCCTGGGAGCTCTTCGAGCGGGCGGGCATCGATGCCGCCTCGCTGGCGGGAAGCAGGACCGGCGTGTTCGCCGGCGTGATGAACCACGAGTTCCTCGCCACCCTGCAGAACTCCCCGGAAGACCTTGAGGGTTACCTGGGAACGGGCACCTCGGGCAGCGTCGCCTCCGGCCGGGTGGCCTACACCTTCGGTCTCGAAGGCCCGGCCGTCACGGTGGACACGGCCTGCTCGTCGTCGCTGGTCGCCCTGCACCTGGCCGTCCAGTCGCTGCGCAACGGCGAGTGCTCGCTGGCCGTGGCGGGCGGTGTCACGGCGATGGTCGGCCCCGCCACCTTCGTCGGCTTCAGCCGCCAGCGCGGCCTGGCGCCCGACGGCCGCTGCAAGGCGTTCGCGGCCGGTGCCGACGGCACCGGCTGGGGCGAGGGCGTCGGCCTCCTGCTGGTCGAGCGCCTCTCGGACGCCCGCCGCAACGGGCACGAGATCCTCGCGATCGTACGGGGGTCCGCCGTCAACCAGGACGGCGCCTCCAACGGCCTGACCGCCCCCAACGGCCCCTCCCAGCAGCGGGTCATCCGCCAGGCGCTCGCCGCCGCCCAGCTGACCGCCGCCCAGGTCGACGCGGTGGAGGCGCACGGCACGGGCACCAGACTGGGTGACCCGATCGAGGCCCAGGCCCTGCTGGCCACCTACGGCCAGGGCCGTTCCGGGCAACAGCCGCTGTGGCTGGGCTCGATCAAGTCCAACATCGGTCACACGCAGGCCGCGGCCGGTGTGGCCGGCATCATCAAGATGGTCATGGCCATGCGCCACGACGAACTGCCGAGCACGCTCCACGTCGACGCGCCGTCCCCGCACGTCGACTGGTCGGCGGGCGCGGTACAGCTGCTGACCGAGCCCGTCCCCTGGCCGGCGTCGGACCAGCCGCGCCGGGCCGGCATCTCCTCCTTCGGGATCAGCGGCACCAACGCCCACACGATCATCGAGGAGGCCCCGCCGGCCGGCGCGTTCGCACGGGACGCCCAGGAGGAGGCGGACGGCGCCGCAGCCGAGTCCACGGACGCCGCAGAAACCGCAGAAGCGGTGGAGGCGGTGGAGGCGGCGCTGCCGGCCGAGGGCGGGCCGGTGCCGTGGGTGCTGTACGGCAAGAGCGAAGCGGCACTGTGCGCCCAGGCCGAGCGCCTGCTGTCCCGCACGGACGCCGACACCCCGCTGCGGGACGTGGCGTTCTCGCTCGCCACCACGCGCACGGCGCTGGAGCACCGCGCGGTGGTGCAGGGCGAGACGGCGGACGAACTCGCCGAGGGACTGCGCGCGGTGGCCGCCGGAGCCGCGGCTCCCGGCGTGGCACGGGGCCGGTCCGGCACGGGCGGCCGCGTCGGATTCCTCTTCTCCGGCCAGGGATCGCAACGCCTGGGCATGGGGCGGGAGCTGTACGCGTCCTATCCGGTGTTCGCCGCCGCGTACGACGAGGTGTGCGCACACCTCGACGCCACGATCGACCTCGACTCGGAGGACCTGCACCGGACGGGCCTCGCCCAGCCCGCCCTCTTCGCCATCGAGGTGGCACTCTTCCGGCTCCTCGACTCCTGGGGCATCCGGCCGGACTACGTCGCCGGCCACTCGGTGGGCGAGATCGCCGCCGCCCACGTGGCGGGTGCGCTGTCGCTGGAGGACGCGGCGAAGCTGGTGTCGGCGCGTGCCGCGCTGATGCAGGCGCTGCC
>NZ_BMVB01000056.1 GCF_014650495.1 Streptomyces cinnamoneus
GGCACACACAGCGAGGACGCTGTGAACGACCGGGCCTATTCCGCCTGGTTGTTCCGCTCAACGCGAGTGTATGACCCGATTACGGGTAAACATTCACGGAGAGTTTGATCCTGGCTCAGGACGAACGCTGGCGGCGTGCTTAACACATGCAAGTCGAACGATGAAGCCCTTCGGGGTGGATTAGTGGCGAACGGGTGAGTAACACGTGGGCAATCTGCCCTTCACTCTGGGACAAGCCCTGGAAACGGGGTCTAATACCGGATACGACCTGCCGAGGCATCTCGGCGGGTGGAAAGCTCCGGCGGTGAAGGATGAGCCCGCGGCCTATCAGCTTGTTGGTGGGGTAATGGCCTACCAAGGCGACGACGGGTAGCCGGCCTGAGAGGGCGACCGGCCACACTGGGACTGAGACACGGCCCAGACTCCTACGGGAGGCAGCAGTGGGGAATATTGCACAATGGGCGAAAGCCTGATGCAGCGACGCCGCGTGAGGGATGACGGCCTTCGGGTTGTAAACCTCTTTCAGCAGGGAAGAAGCGAGAGTGACGGTACCTGCAGAAGAAGCGCCGGCTAACTACGTGCCAGCAGCCGCGGTAATACGTAGGGCGCAAGCGTTGTCCGGAATTATTGGGCGTAAAGAGCTCGTAGGCGGCTTGTTGCGTCGGATGTGAAAGCCCGGGGCTTAACCCCGGGTCTGCATTCGATACGGGCAGGCTAGAGTTCGGTAGGGGAGATCGGAATTCCTGGTGTAGCGGTGAAATGCGCAGATATCAGGAGGAACACCGGTGGCGAAGGCGGATCTCTGGGCCGATACTGACGCTGAGGAGCGAAAGCGTGGGGAGCGAACAGGATTAGATACCCTGGTAGTCCACGCCGTAAACGTTGGGAACTAGGTGTGGGCGACATTCCACGTCGTCCGTGCCGCAGCTAACGCATTAAGTTCCCCGCCTGGGGAGTACGGCCGCAAGGCTAAAACTCAAAGGAATTGACGGGGGCCCGCACAAGCAGCGGAGCATGTGGCTTAATTCGACGCAACGCGAAGAACCTTACCAAGGCTTGACATACACCGGAAACGGCCAGAGATGGTCGCCCCCTTGTGGTCGGTGTACAGGTGGTGCATGGCTGTCGTCAGCTCGTGTCGTGAGATGTTGGGTTAAGTCCCGCAACGAGCGCAACCCTTGTCCTGTGTTGCCAGCATGCCCTTCGGGGTGATGGGGACTCACAGGAGACTGCCGGGGTCAACTCGGAGGAAGGTGGGGACGACGTCAAGTCATCATGCCCCTTATGTCTTGGGCTGCACACGTGCTACAATGGCCGGTACAATGAGCTGCGATACCGCGAGGTGGAGCGAATCTCAAAAAGCCGGTCTCAGTTCGGATTGGGGTCTGCAACTCGACCCCATGAAGTTGGAGTTGCTAGTAATCGCAGATCAGCATTGCTGCGGTGAATACGTTCCCGGGCCTTGTACACACCGCCCGTCACGTCACGAAAGTCGGTAACACCCGAAGCCGGTGGCCCAACCCTTGTGGAGGGAGCCGTCGAAGGTGGGACTGGCGATTGGGACGAAGTCGTAACAAGGTAGCCGTACCGGAAGGTGCGGCTGGATCACCTCCTTTCTAAGGAGCACATAGCCGACTGCAAGCGAATGTCTTGCACGGTTGCTCATGGGTGGAACGTTGACTATTCGGCACAGTTCGCAATCTCTCTGTCAGTACTGCTTCGGCGTGGAACACAGAAGAGTGAGTGGCTGGGCCGGGCACGCTGTTGGGTATCTGAGGGTACGGACTTCGGTCTGAACCTTCGCGATGCCGGCCCCAGTGCACTCGACGTGATGAGCGTCGGGGTGATGGGTGGCTGGTCGTTGCTTGAGAACTGCACAGTGGACGCGAGCATCTGTGGCCAAGTTTTTAAGGGCGCACGGTGGATGCCTTGGCACCAGGAACCGATGAAGGACGTGGGAGGCCACGATAGGCCCCGGGGAGCTGTCAACCGAGCTTTGATCCGGGGGTGTCCGAATGGGGAAACCCGGCAGTCGTCATGGGCTGTCACCCGCTGCTGAACACATAGGCAGTGTGGAGGGAACGCGGGGAAGTGAAACATCTCAGTACCCGCAGGAAGAGAAAACAACCGTGATTCCGGGAGTAGTGGCGAGCGAAACCGGATGAGGCCAAACCGTATGTGTGTGATACCCGGCAGGGGTTGCGCATGCGGGGTTGTGGGATCTCTCTTTCATAGTCTGCCGGCTGTGAGACGAGTCAGAAACCGTTGATGTAGGCGAAGGACATGCGAAAGGTCCGGCGTAGAGGGTAAGACCCCCGTAGCTGAAACATTAGCGGCTCGTTTGAGAGACACCCAAGTAGCACGGGGCCCGAGAAATCCCGTGTGAATCTGGCGGGACCACCCGCTAAGCCTAAATATTCCCTGGTGACCGATAGCGGATAGTACCGTGAGGGAATGGTGAAAAGTACCGCGGGAGCGGAGTGAAATAGTACCTGAAACCGTGTGCCTACAAGCCGTGGGAGCGTCGCGCATCGAGCTTGCTTGGTGCGTCGTGACTGCGTGCCTTTTGAAGAATGAGCCTGCGAGTTTGCGGTGTGTTGCGAGGTTAACCCGTGTGGGGAAGCCGTAGCGAAAGCGAGTCCGAATAGGGCGATTGAGTAGCGCGCCCAAGACCCGAAGCGGAGTGATCTAGCCATGGGCAGGTTGAAGCGGAGGTAAGACTTCGTGGAGGACCGAACCCACCAGGGTTGAAAACCTGGGGGATGACCTGTGGTTAGGGGTGAAAGGCCAATCAAACTCCGTGATAGCTGGTTCTCCCCGAAATGCATTTAGGTGCAGCGTCGTGTGTTTCTTGCCGGAGGTAGAGCACTGGATAGGCGATGGGCCCTACCGGGTTACTGACCTTAGCCAAACTCCGAATGCCGGTAAGTGAGAGCGCGGCAGTGAGACTGTGGGGGATAAGCTCCATGGTCGAGAGGGAAACAGCCCAGAGCATCGACTAAGGCCCCTAAGCGTACGCTAAGTGGGAAAGGATGTGGAGTCGCAGAGACAACCAGGAGGTTGGCTTAGAAGCAGCCACCCTTGAAAGAGTGCGTAATAGCTCACTGGTCAAGTGATTCCGCGCCGACAATGTAGCGGGGCTCAAGCGTACCGCCGAAGTCGTGTCATTTCAGCATGAGGACCAACGTCCGCTGGGATGGGTAGGGGAGCGTCGTGTGCCGGGTGAAGCAGCCGCGGAAGCGAGTTGTGGACGGTTCACGAGTGAGAATGCAGGCATGAGTAGCGATACACACGTGGGAAACGTGTGCGCCGATTGACTAAGGGTTCCTGGGTCAAGCTGATCTGCCCAGGGTAAGTCGGGACCTAAGGCGAGGCCGACAGGCGTAGTCGATGGACAACCGGTTGATATTCCGGTACCCGCTTTGAAACGCCCAATATCGAATCAGGCGATGCTAAGTCCGTGAAGCCGTTCCGGACCCTTCGGGGAAAGGAAAGTGGTGGAGCCGACGACCCAGACTTGTAGTAGGTAAGCGATGGGGTGACGCAGGAAGGTAGTCCAGCCCGGGCGGTGGTAGTCCCGGGGTAAGGGTGTAGGCCGTGTGATAGGCAAATCCGTCACACGTTAAGGCTGAGACCTGATGCCGAGCCGATTGTGGTGAAGTGGATGATCCTATGCTGTCGAGAAAAGCCTCTAGCGAGTTTCATGGCGGCCCGTACCCTAAACCGACTCAGGTGGTCAGGTAGAGAATACCGAGGCGTTCGGGTGAACTATGGTTAAGGAACTCGGCAAAATGCCCCCGTAACTTCGGGAGAAGGGGGGCCATGTCTGGTGATCGGATTTACTCCGTGAGCTGGGTGTGGCCGCAGAGACCAGCGAGAAGCGACTGTTTACTAAAAACACAGGTCCGTGCGAAGCCGTAAGGCGATGTATACGGACTGACGCCTGCCCGGTGCTGGAACGTTAAGGGGACCGGTTAGCTTGGATTCGTCCAGGCGAAGCTGAGAACTTAAGCGCCAGTAAACGGCGGTGGTAACTATAACCATCCTAAGGTAGCGAAATTCCTTGTCGGGTAAGTTCCGACCTGCACGAATGGCGTAACGACTTCTCGACTGTCTCAACCATAGGCCCGGTGAAATTGCACTACGAGTAAAGATGCTCGTTTCGCGCAGCAGGACGGAAAGACCCCGGGACCTTTACTATAGCTTGATATTGGTGTTCGGTTCGGCTTGTGTAGGATAGGTGGGAGACTGTGAAGCTCAAGCGCCAGCTTGGGTGGAGTCGTCGTTGAAATACCACTCTGGTCGTGCTGGATGTCTAACCTGGGTCCGTGATCCGGATCAGGGACAGTGTCTGGTGGGTAGTTTAACTGGGGCGGTTGCCTCCTAAAGGGTAACGGAGGCGCCCAAAGGTTCCCTCAGCCTGGTTGGCAATCAGGTGTTGAGTGTAAGTGCACAAGGGAGCTTGACTGTGAGACCGACGGGTCGAGCAGGGACGAAAGTCGGGACTAGTGATCCGGCGGTGGCTTGTGGAAGCGCCGTCGCTCAACGGATAAAAGGTACCCCGGGGATAACAGGCTGATCTTCCCCAAGAGTCCATATCGACGGGATGGTTTGGCACCTCGATGTCGGCTCGTCGCATCCTGGGGCTGGAGTCGGTCCCAAGGGTTGGGCTGTTCGCCCATTAAAGCGGTACGCGAGCTGGGTTTAGAACGTCGTGAGACAGTTCGGTCCCTATCCGCTGTGCGCGTAGGAGTCTTGAGAAGGGCTGTCCCTAGTACGAGAGGACCGGGACGGACGAACCTCTGGTGTGCCAGTTGTCCTGCCAAGGGCATGGCTGGTTGGCTACGTTCGGGAGGGATAACCGCTGAAAGCATCTAAGCGGGAAGCCTGCTTCGAGATGAGGACTCCCACCCACTTGATGGGGTAAGGCTCCCAGTAGACGACTGGGTTGATAGGCCAGGTGTGGAAGACCGGTAACGGTTGGAGCTGACTGGTACTAATAGGCCGAGGGCTTGTCCTCAGTTGCTCGCGTCCACTGTGT
>NZ_BMVB01000057.1 GCF_014650495.1 Streptomyces cinnamoneus
GCGGGCATCGACCCGGCCTCGGCGCGCGGCAGCAGGACCGGTGTCTTCGCCGGCGTGATGTACCACGACTACGGCGGCCGAGTGCACACCTCACCGGCCGGGCTTGAGGGCTATCTCGTCAACGGCAGCGCGGGCAGCGTCGCATCGGGCCGCGTCTCCTACACCTTCGGCCTGGAGGGCCCCGCCGTCACCGTGGACACGGCGTGCTCGTCGTCCCTGGTGGCGCTGCACCTCGCAGCCCAGGCGCTGCGGAGCAACGAGTGCTCGATGGCCCTGGTCGGCGGCGTCACGGTCATGGCCAGTCCGGCGGTGTTCGTGGAGTTCAGCCGCCAGCGCGGGCTGTCGGCGGACGGTCGTTGCAAGGCGTTCGCGGCCGGGGCCGACGGCACCGGATGGGCAGAAGGCGCGGGCATGCTGCTCGTCGAGCGACTGTCCGACGCCCGGCGCAACGGTCACCAGGTGCTGGCGGTCATCCGGGGCACGGCGATCAACCAGGACGGTGCGTCGAACGGTCTGACGGCCCCGAACGGTCCCGCACAGCAGCGGGTGATCCGACAGGCACTGGCGAACGCGGGCGTGTCCTCGGACCAGATCGACGCAGTGGAGGCGCACGGCACGGGCACCACGCTGGGCGACCCGATCGAGGCCCAGGCGTTGATCGCGGCGTACGGCCGGGACCGGGATCGCGAACGGCCGCTGTGGCTCGGCTCGCTGAAGTCGAACATCGGCCACTCGCAGGCCGCTGCGGGCGTCGGCGGTGTGATCAAGATGGTGATGGCGATGCGCCACGGCGTGCTGCCGCGGACGCTGCACGTGGACGAGCCGACCCCGCACGTCGACTGGTCGGCGGGTGCGGTGCAGCTGCTGACCGAGGCGAGGGAATGGCCCGAGACCGGTGGGGCCCGCCGGGCGGCGGTGTCGTCCTTCGGCGTCAGCGGCACCAACGCGCACGTCATCGTCGAACAGGCACCTGCCAGGACCGAGCCGTCCTCGGCCCCCGAGCCGGGTTCGGTGGTGCCGTGGGTGCTGTCGGGCAAGTCGGAGGCGGCGCTGAGGGCACAGGCCGAGCGACTGCTGACCCTCGCCTCGGGACTTCCGCCGGCCGATGTCGCGTTTTCCCTGGCGACAGGGCGTGCGGCGTTCGAGCACCGGGCCGTCGTCGTGGGCCAGGAAGACGAGCAACTGCTCGACGGGCTGCGTGCTCTCCTGCACGGCCAGCCTGCGGGGAACGTCGTCCAGGGCGTGGCCGGCGGGGGCAAGACCGGTTTCCTGTTCTCGGGTCAGGGGTCGCAGCGGCTGGGGATGGGACGTGAGCTGTATGCGTCGTATCCGGTGTTTGCGGCTGCGTATGACGCGGTGTGTGCGCAGCTGGGCGTGGCGTTTGATGTCGAGTCGGAGGAGCTGAACCAGACGGGCGTCACTCAGCCTGCGTTGTTCGCGGTCGAGGTGGCGTTGTTCCGGCTGCTGGAGTCGTGGGGTGTGCGGCCCGATTACGTGGCCGGGCATTCCGTGGGCGAGATCGCGGCCGCGCACGTGGCGGGTGTGCTGTCGCTGGAGGACGCGGCGAAGCTGGTGTCGGCGCGTGCTGCGCTGATGCAGGCGTTGCCTGCCGGTGGGGCGATGATTGCCGTGCAGGCCACCGAGGACGAGGTCCTGCCGCACTTGACCGACGAGGCCGGCATTGCGGCGATCAACGGCCCGCGGTCGGTGGTCGTTTCCGGTGCCGAGGATGCGGTCGTGAAGATCGCTGAGCACTTCACCCAGCAGGGTCGTAAGACGTCGCGGTTGAAGGTCAGTCATGCGTTCCACTCGCCGTTGATGGATCCGATGCTTCAGGAGTTCGCCGAGGTCGTCCGCGGCCTGACGTTCAGCGAGCCGCGGATTCCGGTCGTCTCCAACCTCACGGGCCGGCTGGCGGAGTCGTACACGCCGGAGTACTGGGTCCGGCATGTCCGTGAGGCGGTTCGTTTCGCCGACGGTGTGCAGACCCTGCACGAACTGGGTGTGACGACCTTCGTCGAGGTCGGCCCCGGCGGTGTGCTGAGCGGCATGACGCAGAACTGCCTGGACGAGGCCGTCACCATCCCCGTCCTGCGCGCCGACCGCCCCGAACCGCTGGCGATCGTCACCGCGCTCGGTCAGCTCCACACCCACGGCGTCTCCCTGGACTGGAACGCCTTCTTCCCCCGTGGCAAGCGTGTCGACCTGCCGACGTATGCCTTCCAGCGCGAGCGCTACTGGCTCGACGTGCCCCAGCGCCCCGGCGACGTCCGGGCGGCCGGTCTCGGCGCGGCGGACCATCCGCTGCTCGGCGCGGCGATCGCGACCGCCGACAGCGACGGGGTCCTGCTGACGGGCATGGTCTCCCTCGAAAGCCACCCGTGGCTCTCCGACCACGCCGTGAACGGGACCGTTCTGCTGCCCGGCACCGCGTTCGTCGAGCTGGCGATCCGGGCGGGCGACGAGGTCGGCTGCGGCCGGATCGAGGACCTCACTCTGGAGATGCCCCTGGTGATACCCGAGCGCGGCAGTGTCGCTCTTCAGGTGTCGGTGGGCGCGGAAGACGAAGCCGGCCGACGGCCGCTCAGCGTGCACTCACGGGCCGGCGGCGGCACGTGGGTGCGGCACGCGACAGGCGCACTGTCCTCGGTGGAGGCGTCCGGCACCGAGACCGGTACGGACACCGGCTCCTGGCCGCCCGCGGGCGCGGAGGCCGTCGATCTGGCGGCGTTCTACGACGGCGTGGCCGAACTCGGCCTGGAATACGGCCCGCTCTTCCAGGGGCTGCGGTCGGTGTGGCAGAGCGGGGAGGACGTCTTCGCCGAGGTCGAGCTGCCGGAGGAGGCCGCTGCCGACGCGGGAGCGTTCGCCCTGCACCCGGCACTTCTGGACGCCGCCCTGCACGCCCTGGCTGCCGGTGGCCTGGTCTCTCTCGCCGACGGCCCGCAGCTGCCGTTCGCATGGTCCGGCGTCGCCGTTCAGGCGGCCGGTGCCTCCATGGTCCGCGTGAAGCTGTCGCGGTCGGGCAGGGATTCCGTGACGCTGGTCGTCGCGGACGGTGCCGGCGGCCCGGTGGCCTCGGTGGAGTCGCTGACGCTGCGCGCCGTGTCGGCGGAGCAGCTGCGCGGTGCCGGTGACGGCGACTCGCTGTTCGGGCTGGAGTGGACGCCGCTCACCGCGCCGTCCGCCGGAGAAGCGCTGGTCGTCGAGTCCGTCGCGGACTTCGACGCGCTGCGGCAGCTGGACGGGCAGGGCGGAGAGCGGGACGTCGTGGTCGTGCCGTGCCCGGTCGGGTCCGGTGGGGACACGGCTGAGCGTGTGCATGCCGTGGCAGCTGAGGTGTTGGCGTTGGTGCAGTGGTGGCTGGCGGGGGACCGGCCGTCGCGTCTGGTGCTGGTGACCCGCCCGGGTGATCTCGCTCATGCGGCGGTGTGGGGTCTGGTCCGGTCCGCGCAGTCGGAGAACCCGGACCGGATCGTGCTGGTGGAGGCGGAGGACGCCGACGCGGCGATCCGCGCACTGCCGGGTGTGATCGCCGCCGGCGAGCCGCAGTGCGCAGTGCGCGGCCAGGACGGCCAGGACGTGCTCGTACCGCGCCTGGTGAAGACTTCTGGAGCCGCCACCGGCACGCCGGACTTCGGTACCGGCACCGTTCTGCTGACCGGCGCGTCCGGAGCGCTGGGCGGGCTCATGGCCCGGCACCTGGTCGCCACCCACGGCGTACGCAGCCTGCTGCTGCTCAGCCGGCGGGGCGCCGATGCCCCCGGCGCGGTCGAGCTGGAAGCCGAACTGGCGGCATGGGGTGCCGAGGTGCGCTGGGCCGCCTGCGATGCGGCCGACCGGGACGCGCTCGCCGCGGTGCTGGCCGAGACCCCGGTGACCGCCGTGGTGCACACGGCCGGCGTGCTCGACGACGGCGTGATCGCCGCGCTGACGCCGGAGCGTCTGGCCGCGGTGCTGCGTCCGAAGGTGGACGCCGTGTGGAACCTGCACGAGCTGACGGGCGACCTGTCGGCGTTCGTGCTCTTCTCGTCGGTGTCCGGCATCCTGGGCAGCGCCGGCCAGGGCAACTACGCGGCGGCGAACACCTTCCTCGACGCCTTCGCCGAAGCCCGCCGGGCCCAGGGCCTTCCCGCGGCCTCGCTGGCGTGGGGACTGTGGGAGCAGGGCAGCGGCATGGCCGACCGGCTCGGCCAGGCGGACGTCGCCAGGCTCAAGCGGGCGGGACTCGCCCCGATCGCCGTCGACGAGGGACTGCGGCTGTTCGACGCGGCGCTGACCCTGGACCGGGCAGCCGTCGCCCCCCTGCGGCTGGACCTCGCCGGGCTGCAGGGCACGGTGCCCTCGGTGCTGCGAGGGCTGCGAGGCCCCGTACGGGGCACCGCGCGGCGCGCAGCACAGACCGCGCCGAAGGGCTCCCTGGGGCAGCGGCTGGCCGGCCTGCCGGAGGCCGAGCGCGAGCAGACGGTGCTGGACCTGGTGCGCACCGAGGTCGCCGCCGTGCTCGGCCACGCCTCGGCCCGGGCCATCCAGCCGGAACACGCCTTCCAGGAAGCCGGCTTCGACTCGCTCACTTCCGTCGAGCTGCGCAACCGCCTGAACACGGCGACCGGGCTGCGGCTTCCGGCGACCATGGTCTTCGACTACCCGACACCCGCCGCGCTCGCCCGCTTCCTGATGGCCGAGACACTGGGCATCCAGGAACAGTCCGGGGCCGTGGTCACCGCAGGCGTTGCGGCCGATGAGCCGATCGCGATCGTGGGCATGGCCTGCCGGTACCCCGGTGGCGTGCAGTCGCCGGAAGACCTGTGGCGTCTGGTCGCGTCCGGTGGCGACGCGGTGTCCGGCTTCCCCGA
>NZ_BMVB01000058.1 GCF_014650495.1 Streptomyces cinnamoneus
AGGACGCCGCCGAACAATTATTCAGGAAGCCCTGGTGGGACCCTTTCGGGTCCTGCCAGGGCTTTCTTGCATTTACCCGCTACACCGCGACCACGCGTCCGGTCGCTTCGCCGTTCCCGTTCTCGTCGCGGTCCGGCCCGTCGCCTCCTCCGCCTTCCTCCAGCGACTCGGCGTGCCGTTCCGCCCAGCCGCGCAAGGCGGTGTGAACGGCGCGGTCCATATGGCGCAGGCCCCTGAGGTCGAGCTCCAGGCGGTGGCCGCCGCGGCGCAGTTCCTCCAGCTCGTCCAGCAGTTTCGGCAGCCGCAGGAAGGTGGCGTTGCCGAGGATCCGTACCCGCTGGACGCCGGCCGGCGTCATCGCCGTCTCGATGTGCACGTGCGAGGTCTCCCACGCGGACTTGGCGACGGCCATCAGCAGGCCGACGATCACGCCCTCGAAGAGATTGGTGACCACGATGGCCACGGTCGTGGTCACCAGGACCGCGACCTCGCCCCGGTGGTCCCTCCAGAGCGGGCCCAGCTCCTTGCCCGGAATCAGCTTCCAGCCGGCGTGGACGAGGACGCCGGCCAGCGCCGCCACCGGAATGAGCTCAAGTGCCCACGGCAGCAGGGTGGCGAAGACCAGTAGCCACACCCCGTGCAGTACCCGGGACGCCTTCGTGCGGGCGCCGGCATTGACGTTGGCGGAGCTGCGGACGATCACGGCGGTCATGGGCAGCGCGCCGAGCACGCCGCAGACGGTGTTTCCGGCGCCCTGGGCGATGAGTTCCTTGTTGTAGTCCGTGTGGGTGCCGTCGTGCAGCCGGTCGACGGCCGCCGCACTGAAGAGTGATTCCGCCGACGCGATGAGAGCGAAGGCGAACACCGTGCCCAGCACCCCGAACTCCGTCAGGCGGGCGAAGTCCCCGCCACCCGGTGGCTGAATCGCATCGAGAATGCCGCGGACCTGGACCCGGTCGACGGGCAGCTGCAGCAGCCCGACCACGGTGGTGGCCAGGGCGACTGCGGCCAGGGGGCCGGGGACGATGCGCGCACCATGCCGCCAGTGCGGCCACAGGACGAGCACGGCTGCTGTTCCTCCGCCGACGGCGACGGCGGCCATCGCGTCGCCCGAGGCGAGGGTGTCGGTCAGCAAGGTCACCAGTCCGCCCAGCTTTTCGAGGCCGCCGGCGGGTGCGTCCGCGTCGGCTAGCGCGTAGAGCTGGCCGGCGATGAGCACGACCCCGATGCCGGCGAGCATCCCCTGCACCACGGCGACGGAGATGGCACGGAACCAGCGCCCCAGCTTGAGCAGCCCCATGGCCACCTGCAGCAGACCGGCGGTGAGCACCAGGACGCCGAGTGCCCTGAGCCCGTACTCCCGTACGGCTTCGTACACCAGCACCGTCAGCCCGGCCGCGGGGCCGCTGACCTGCATGCTGCTGCCCGGCAGCAGTCCGGTGAGGAGCCCGCCGACGATGCCGGTGACGAGCCCGAGTTCGACCGGCACACCGGATGCGACGGCGATGCCGACGGACAGCGGCACGGCTATGAGGAAGACGACCAGCGACGCGGTGAAGTCCGCCCGGAGGTTGGCCCTGAGGTCAACCTTGGCGACGACGTTTCGGACACGGCGGAAGAGAGTCTTCTGCATGAGGATTTCCTCCAGCGCGCTCAGAGCGCGCGCAGCGATGCGATGAGGATCGTTGCCTGACAGATGGAGTGGAGTGGAGAGGAGTGGAACGGAGCGTCGTACGAGTGGTCGAACGGGTCAGCGGTGCGGCGGGCGGCGGGCAGCGGGCGGGTGCGGGCTGACGCGGACACAGGCACGGACAGGCACGGACAGACACGGGCTCGGACACGGGCTCGGACACAGGCACGGACACGGGCACCATGGGGCGAGCGAACACGGCACCGCCGCCGGACGTCGGAACGGACGTCGGCGCAGCCCCCGGTACGGGCACCGGCGCTGTCGTCCCCTGCAGCGCCGTGCCGTTAATCACTCGACCATATTTTGGCCAAGTTGTGGTGCAGATCAGCGAGTTGGTTTGTAACCACGATGTAAACGAGGAGTCGGGAAACAGGAGATCCCGCTTCCGATCGCCCCGGCGGACGGCCGTACGGAGCCGTCCCCTCCCCGGTGCGCCACCGGTCCCGAGGTGTGGACACGGGCCGTGCGCGGAGGCGCCGAAGTGCGAAGATGCCAGGCAAACCCACAGCGCAGCCAAGAGGTGAGGCCCCCGTGACCCAGAAAGTCGCCGTCCTCGGCACCGGCAAGATCGGTGAGGCGCTCCTCAGCGGCATGATCCGGGCCGGCTGGTCGAAGAACGACCTGATGTGCACGGCCCGCCGGCGCGAACGCGCCGAAGCGCTGCGCAGCCGCTACGGCGTCGAGGTGGTGAGCAACATCGAGGCCGCGAAGGCGGCCGACACCGTCATCCTGGCCGTCAAGCCGCAGGACATGGCGCTCCTCCTCGACGAGCTCGCCCCCCACCTGCCCGCCGACCGGCTGGTCATCAGCGCCGCCGCCGGAGTGCCCACGGCCTTCTTCGAGGAGAAGCTCCCGGCAGGCACGCCCGTCGTACGCGTCATGCCCAACACCCCCGTCCTCGTCGACGAGGGGATGTCCGTCATCTCCGCCGGCTCCCACGCCTCCGAGACCCACCTCCTGCGCACGGAGGAGATCTTCAAGCCGGTCGGAAAGACGCTGCGCGTCCCCGAGTCCCAGCAGGACGCGGCAACCGCCCTGTCCGGCTCCGGACCGGCCTACTTCTACTACCTGGTCGAAGCCATGACCGACGCCGGCATCCTCCTGGGCCTGCCCCGCGACAAGGCGCACGACCTGATCGTCCAGGCCGCCATCGGCGCCGCCGTCATGCTGCGCGACAGCGGCGAGCACCCGGTGAAGCTGCGCGAGGCCGTCACGTCCCCCGCCGGTACGACGATCAGCGCGATCCGCGAGCTCGAAAGCCACGGCGTACGGGCGGCCCTGATCGCCGCCCTCGAAGCGGCCCGCGACCGCAGCCGCGAACTCGCCTCCGGTCAGGCATAGCCTCCAACGGCGGCCATCGAGCACACCGGCGTCCCAAGGCGTCCAGGCCGTCGGCCCTCCGGCAGACCGATCTCTGCCGGAGGGCCGACGGTTCTTCCATGGGCCGACGTTCTTCACACGGGCGGCAGCAGGCCGATGGCCCGGTACGCCGCGTCGACGGTCGGCCGGGCGAGCCCCCGAGCCCGCTCGGCGCCCGCCCGCAGGATGTCGTCGACCTGCCCCGGGTCGGCACACAGCTGCGCATGGCGCTCCCTGATCGGGCGCAGCAACTCCACGACGGCCTCGGCCGTGTCCTTCTTCAGCGCGCCGTACCCGGAACCCCGCGCGCTGTACTCCGTGGCCAGGTCCAGCGGCTTGCGGCCCGTGCACCCCGCGAGGATCTCCAGCAGGTTCGCGACGCCGGGCTGGGCCTCGGGGTCGTAGGCGACCTCGCTCCCGCTGTCGGTCACCGCACGCATGATCTTCTTGCGGACGACGTCCGCCTCGTCGAGCAGATAGACGATCCCCGACGTCTCGGCGTGCGACTTCCCCATCTTCGACGTCGGGTCCTGCAGGTCCATGACGCGCGCCGCCACCGTCGGAAGCACGGCCCTCGGCACGACGAACGTCGGCCCGTAACGCTGGTTGAACCGTTCCGCCAGGTCCCGGGTGAGCTCGACGTGCTGCGCCTGGTCGTCGCCGACCGGCACCTCGTCCGCCCCGTAGGCCAGGATGTCCGCGGCCATGAGCACCGGATAGGTCAGCAGCGACAGCCGGACGCTTCCGCCGCCGGCCCGCTCCCGCGCGGCCTTCTCCTTGTACTGGATCATCCGCCGCATCTCACCGTCGGTGGCCGTGCACTCCAGGAGGTAGGAGAGGCGCGTGTGCTCGTCGACGTGACTCTGCACGAACAGGGTGCAGAGCTCGGGGTCGAGCCCGGCCGCGAGGAACAGCGTCGCCGCCTGCCGGCTGAGCCTGCGCACGCGGGCGGGGTCGTGATCGACGGTCAGGGCGTGCAGGTCGACGACGCAGAAGAGGGCGTCGGCGCGGTGCTGGTCGGCCTGGACCCACTGGCGGATGGCCCCCAGGTAGTTGCCGAGGGTGAGGTGGCCGGAGGGCTTGATGCCGCTGAAGATGCGTGTCATGGCTCTGCTTGTCTCCTCTGGGGCGGGACCGCCACCACGGACAGCAGAACGGCCGCCCGAGGCGGGCGGCCGGTTGGTTGCATGCGCAAGGCTGGGCCGCCGTCAGGCGGCCCACCACTGCTGGGTGAGCGCATGCTTGGTCACAGGACGACGGTAGCCCGGGAAACCCGCTTGCGCCACGGGTTTGATGCGGCCTACACGAGCGTGTAAGGTTCTTCGAGTTGCCACGGCGTCCCCAGGGGTGCCGGGGTGGCACTTCGAGCCGCACCGGCGGCACATCACCACTGCACGGCCCCTGAACGGGATGTATTTCGGCATGCCGAAATACGGAAC
>NZ_BMVB01000059.1 GCF_014650495.1 Streptomyces cinnamoneus
TGGCCGCCTGTGACGTGGCCGACCGTGCGGCGCTGGCCGCGCTGCTCGCCGAGCACCCCGTGAACGCCGTCGTGCACACCGCCGGCGTGGACCACCTGGAACCGTTCGCGGACATGACCCTCGGCTCCTTCGCCGGCGTGCTGTCCGCGAAGGCCGCCGGCGCGATGCACCTGGACGAGCTGCTGGCCGGTCAGGAGCTCGACGCCTTCGTCCTCTTCTCGTCCATCGCGGGCGTGTGGGGCAGCGGCCACCAGGCCGCCTACGCGGCAGCCAACGCCGCGCTCGACGGGCTCGCCGAACGGCGGCGGGCACAGGGCCTGCCCGCGACCGCAGTGGCCTGGGGCCCCTGGGGCGACGGCGGCATGGCCGAAGGCGAAGGCGCGGCCGAACGGCTCCGGCGCCGCGGCCTGATCCCGATGCCCGCCGCGCTCGCGGTCTCCGGCCTCCGGCAGGCACTGGACTCCGGCGAGACGACCGTGACCGTGGCCGACATCGACTGGGAACGGTTCATCACCCCGTTCACCGTGGGCCGTCCGAGCGCCCTGCTCGGCGACCTCCCGGAGACCGAACGGATCCTGAACGCCGCCGGCCGCACCGACGAGAGCGGCGCAGCCGCCGAATCGCCCCTGGCCGCCCGGCTCGCCGGACTGTCCGGGACCGAGCAGAACACGCTGCTCGTCGAGCTCGTCCGCACCCACGCGGCCGCCGTACTCGGCCACAGCGGCGCCGGCGAGGTCGAAGCCGACCGGGCCTTCAAGGACCTGGGATTCGACTCGCTGACCGCCGTCGAACTGCGCAACAAGCTCAACACCGAGACCGGCCTCGCACTGCCGCCCACCCTGGTCTTCGACTACCCGAACGCCAACGCCCTCGCCCAGCTGCTGCGCACCGAGATCACCGGCCGCACCGCGACGACGGCACCGGAGCCGGCGCCGGTGAGCGCGACGGCCGCGGACGACGACCCGATCGCGATCGTCGGCATGGCCTGCCGCTACCCCGGCGGCGTCCGTTCGCCCGAGGACCTGTGGCGGCTGGTCGCCTCCGGCAGCGACGCCGTAGGGGACTTCCCGGCCGACCGCGGCTGGGACGTGGACGGCATCTACGATCCCGACCCCGACGCGCTGGGCAAGACCTACACGCGGCACGGCGGATTCCTCTACGAGGCGGGGGAGTTCGACCCGGCGTTCTTCGGGATCAGTCCGCGCGAGGCCGTCGCCATGGACCCCCAGCAGCGGCTGCTGCTCGAAACCTCGTGGGAGGTCCTCGAACGCGCGGGCGTCGACGCCGAGTCGGTGCGCGGAAGCCGCACCGGGGTCTTCGTCGGATCCGGCTACCAGGACTACGCGGCACAGGCGTTCAACGCGGTCGACGACTCCGAGGGATTCTTCGGCACGGGCAACTCCGCCAGCATCATGTCCGGCCGCATCGCCTACACCCTCGGCCTGGAAGGCCCGGCGGTCACCATCGACACGGCATGCTCGTCGTCGCTGGTGGCGCTGCACTGGGCGGTCCAGGCGCTGCGCAACGGCGAGTGCTCCATGGCACTGGCCGGCGGCGTGATGGTGATGTCCACCCCCCGGGCCTTCGTGGAGTTCAGCCGCCAGCGCGGCCTCGCCGCCGACGGCCGCTGCAAGGCGTTCGCCGCGGCCGCGGACGGCACGGGCTGGTCCGAAGGCGTCGGCATGCTCCTGGTGGAGCGGCTCTCCGACGCCCGCCGCAACGGACACCAGGTGCTGGCGGTCGTCCGCGGCACCGCCATCAACCAGGACGGCGCGTCCAACGGCCTGACCGCCCCCAACGGCCCCGCGCAGCAGCGGGTCATCCGCCAGGCGCTCGGCGCCGCCGGCCTCACCGCAGCCGACGTCGACGCGGTGGAAGCGCACGGCACGGGCACGCGGCTCGGCGACCCGATCGAGGCACAGGCACTGATGGCGACCTACGGCCGCGAGAGGACCGACGGTCAGCCGCTGTGGCTGGGATCCCTGAAGTCCAACATCGGCCACACCCAGGCCGCCGCCGGTGTCGGCGGCATCATCAAGATGGTCATGGCCATGCGCCACGGCGTGCTGCCGCGGACGCTGCACGTGGACGAGCCGACGCCGCACGTGGACTGGACGGCCGGTGACGTCCGCCTGCTCACCGAGGCCATCGACTGGCCCGAATCCGGCCACCCCCGACGGGCGGGTATCTCGTCCTTCGGCGTCAGCGGCACCAACGCCCACACGATCATCGAACAAGCCCCGCCGGCCCCGGCCCCGGCCGAGGACACCGCCCCGGCGACGGCGGCCCCGCTGCCGTGGCTGCTCTCCGCCAAGAGCGGCGCGGCACTGCGCGACCAGGCACGACGACTGCTGTCCTTCGTGGACGACGGGACGTCGCCGGCCGACGTCGGCCTCTCGCTGGCCACCACCCGCACCGCCCTGCGCCACCGGGCGGCAGTGGTGGGGGAGACCCACGACGACTTCCTGCAGGGGCTCAAGGACCTGGCCGCCGGTACGCCGTCGTCCCGCGTCGTCCAGGGCAAGCCGGAAGGCAAGACCGGATTCCTGTTTTCCGGCCAGGGGTCGCAGCGGCTGGGGATGGGCCGTGAGCTGTACGAGGCGTTCCCGGTGTTCGCGGACGCCTACGACGAGGTGTGCGCGCATCTGGAGGAGCCGGTCGATGTCGAGTCGGAGGAGCTGAACCAGACCGGCGTCACTCAGCCTGCGTTGTTCGCGGTCGAGGTGGCGCTGTTCCGGCTGCTGGAGTCGTGGGGCGTGCGGCCGGACTATGTGGCCGGCCATTCCGTGGGTGAGATCGCTGCGGCCCATGTTGCCGGAGTGCTCTCCCTGGAGGACGCGGCAATGTTGGTGTCGGCTCGGGCTCGGCTGATGCAGGCGCTGCCTGTGGGCGGTGCGATGGTGGCGGTCCAGGCCACCGAGGACGAGGTCCTGCCGCACCTGACCGACGAGGCCGGTATCGCGGCGATCAACGGACCGCAGTCCGTGGTGGTGTCCGGTGCTGAGACTGCGGTCGTGAAGATCGCTGAGCACTTCACCCAGCAGGGTCGTAAGACCTCGCGTCTGAAGGTCAGCCACGCGTTCCACTCGCCGTTGATGGATCCGATGCTGGAGGAGTTCGCGAAGGTCGTCCGCGGGCTGACGTTCGACGAGCCGCGCATACCCGTCGTCTCCAACCTCACCGGCCGGCTGGCGGAGTCGTACACGCCGGACTACTGGGTCCGTCACGTCCGTGAGGCGGTCCGTTTCGCCGACGGTGTGCAGACCCTGCACGGCCTGGGCGTGACGACCTTCGTCGAGGTCGGCCCCGGCGGTGTGCTGAGCGGCATGACGCAGAGCTGCCTGGAGGACGCGGTCACGGTGCCGGTGCTGCGCAACGACCGCCCCGAGCGGCCGGCGCTCACCACGGCCCTCGCCCAGCTGCACAACCACGGTGCTCCGGTGGACTGGAGCGTGTTCTTCTCCGGTGCGCGGAAGGTCGATCTGCCGACGTACGCGTTCCAGCACCAGCGGTACTGGGTGGACGCGCCGGAGCCCACCGCCACGGCTGTGGATCCGGTGGACGCCGAGTTCTGGGAGACGGTGGAGCGCGAGGACCTGGCGGCCCTTGCCGGGACCCTCGACATCCGCGCCGAGGACACGTTCGGCGACGTCCTGCCCCGACTGTCGTCGTGGCGCCGGCAGCGCAAGGAACAGTCCGCTGCGGACGCCCTGCGCTACCGGATCACCTGGAAGCGCATCTCCGGCCCCAACGGCACCGGCCGGCCCGGCACCTGGCTGGTCCCGGTCAGTGCCGCGCAACTCGACGACGACTGGGTCAGTGCCTGCCTGCACGGGCTGACGGCCCAGGGCCTCACCCCGCTGCCGGTCCCGGTCGACCCGGCCGCCGGCCGGGACTCCCTGGCCGCGCAACTCGCCGGTACGGCGGGGAACGAGCCCGTCGCGGGTGTGTTGTCGCTGCTCGCCATCGACGGCTCGCCCTCCCCGGTCACGTCCCTGACCACCGGCGTCGCTCTGTCCGTCCTGCTCGTCCAGGCACTCGGCGACGCGGGCGTCGATGCCCCGCTGTGGTGCGCGACGCGGAACGCGATGGGAGTGACCCCCGCCGACGAGCCGGCGGACCCCGTCCAGTCCCAGGTGTGGGGCCTCGGCCGGGTGGTCGCTCTGGAGCACTCCTCGCGCTGGGGCGGTCTGATCGACCTGCCCGCCGCGATCGACGGCCGGACCGCCGAACGGCTCGTCGCGACGCTGGGCCAGTCGGCCGAGGACCAGGTCGCGGTCCGTGCAGCCGGCGTGTTCGTACGCCGCCTCGCACGGGTCACCGATGCACGGGCCGGTGGGCGGTGGTCGCCGCGGGGCACGGTGCTGATCACGGGTGGTACGGGTGCGCTGGGCGGCCACGTCGC
>NZ_BMVB01000060.1 GCF_014650495.1 Streptomyces cinnamoneus
TGGATGCCGGTGGTGTCGACGCGGCGCAGGATGCCGGAGGCGTTGACGGTTCCCTTGGGCCGGACGGTGAGGGTCCACGGTTCGCCTTCGGCCCGGGTGGTGCGCAGGCGCAGGACGTCGTGGTGGTCGAGGACGGTCTGCAGGGCGGTGGCCAGCGTCTCCAGGGTGGCCGTGGCCGGGGCTTGGACGACCATGGCCTGGTTGTAGCCGTCGATCGCACCGCCCTTCTCGGCGAGCCAGTGGATGATCGGCGTGGCCGGGAGGTCGCCGATGCCGGCCTCCGGGTCGAGCGGAGCGGCGTCGGCGTCCGCGTCGGCGCTCTGTGCGACGGCGGCGAGGGCCTCGACGGTGCGGTGCTGGAAGACGTCGCGGGGGGTGAAGAGGAGCCCTGCGGTGCGGGCCCGGCTGACGAGCTGGATGGAGACGATGCTGTCGCCGCCGAGTTCGAAGAAGCTGTCGTCGATGCCGACGCTCTCCAGGCCGAGGACATCGGCGAACAGGGCGCACAGCGTCGTTTCCCGCTCGTTGCGGGGGCCGCGGCCGGTGACGTGCTCGTTGAAGTCGGGTGCGGGCAGGGCCTTGCGGTCGAGCTTGCCGTTGGCGGTCAGGGGCAGTTCGTCGAGGGTGACGAAGGCCGCCGGGACCATGTAGTCCGGCAGGACCTCGCTCACGTGCTCGCGCACCGCGTCCGCATCGATCCGGTGGCCGGCGGAGGGCACCAGGTAGGCCACGATGCGCTTGGTCCCCGGCTGGTCCTCGCGGACGACGGCGGTGGCCTGGGCGACCGCCTCGTGGGAGGACAGCGCGGCCTCGATCTCGCCGAGCTCGATGCGGAAGCCGCGGATCTTGACCTGGTCGTCGGCCCGGCCGTGGTACTCCAGCTCGCCGCCGGCCGTCCAGCGCACGACGTCGCCGGTGCGGTACATGCGCTCACCCGGCCCGCCGAACGGGCAGGCGACGAAGCGCTCGGAGGACAGGCCGGGCCGGCCCAGGTAGCCGCGGGCCAGACCTGCGCCGGCGACGTAGAGCTCACCCGGGACCCCGGGCGCCACCGGCTGCAGGCCGGCGTCGAGGACGTACACCCTGAGGTCGGGAATCGCTTCGCCGATCACGCTGCCGCCGAGGGTGGCGGCACTGTGCCGGTCGAGCGCCCGGTAGGTGACGTGCACGGTCGTCTCGGTGATGCCGTACATGTTGACGAGCGTGGGAGCGGTGTCCGGGTGGAGGGCGTACCAGTCCTCCAGGCGGCGCAGATCGAGGGCCTCGCCGCCGAAGACGACGGAGCGCAGCGCCAGCGGGCCTGCCGCCGGATTCTCGCGCTCCTCCTGGACGAGCCGGTAGAACGCCGACGGGGTCTGGTTGAGGACCGTCACCCCTTCGTCGGCGAGCAGGGCGCGGAACTCCTGGGTGGAGCGGCTGATCGCGTGGGGAACCATCACGAGCCGGCCGCCGTACAGCAGCGGGCCCCAGATCTCCCACACGGAGAAGTCGAAGGCGTAGGAATGGAACATGGTCCAGACGTCTTCGGTGCCGAAGCCGAACCAGTGCTCGGTCGAGGCGAAGAGACGGGTGACGTTCTGGTGCGGGATCACCACGCCCTTGGGACGGCCGGTGGAACCGGAGGTGTAGATGACGTAGGCCGGGTGCCGGGGCGACAGCGGCGCGATCCGCTCCTCGTCCGTGACCGGTGCACCGGACAGCTGCGACAGTGCGGCCACGACGGCCGGATCGTCGAGGACCAGACGGGTCGCCCCGCCTTCCGCGGCGGTGCCGAGGGTCGCGACGGTGTCGGCGGACGAGACCAGGAGCACCGGGCGCGCGTCCTGGACCATGTACGCGATGCGGTCGGCCGGGTAGTCCGGGTCCACGGGCAGGTAGCCGGCACCGGCCTTCAGCACGCCGAGCAGCGCGACGATCATCTGATCGGTACGCGGCAGGGCCAGCGCCACCAGCTGCTCCGGCCCCACGCCCTGGGCGATGAGGTACCGGGCCAGCCGGTTCGACCTGGTGTCGAGCTCCGCGTAGGTGAGGGCCGTCGCGCCGCTGGTGACGGCGACGGCATCTGGCGTGCGACCGGCCTGGGCGTCGAACAAGGACACCAGCGTGGCCCCGGGGACGGTCTGCTCCTCGGGATTCCACTCGACGAGGATCCGCCGGCGTTCGTCCTCCGACAGCACGTCCACCGAGTTCACCGGTGCGTCCGGGTCGCCGAGCACACCGTCCAGCAGCCGGGCGAACCGTTCGGCGATGGTCCGGACCGTTTCCGTGTCGAAGAGGTCGGTGGCGAACTCGATGCCGCCGTCGATGCCCGCCGGGGTCCCGTCGGGGCCGAAGCGCTCGACGAGCTGGAAGGAGAGGTCGAACTTCGAGACATCCAGGTGCACGCCGTACGGCGTCGCCTCGGTGCCGGGGATATCGGCCCGTGCGGCGGCGTTGTTCTCGAAGGAGAGCATGACCTGGAAGAGGGGGTGGCGGGCGAGGGAACGCTCGGGGCTGAGTTTGTCCACCAGGCGTTCGAAGGGGATGTCCTGGTGGGCGTAGGCGGCGAGGTCGGTCTCCTTCACGCGCTCGACGAGCTCGCGGAAGGTGGGGTTCCCGGAGAGGTCGGTGCGCAGGACGAGGGTGTTGACGAAGAAGCCGACGAGGTCGTCGAGGGCTTCGTCGGTACGCCCGGCGATGACGCTGCCGATGGGGACGTCCTCCCCGGCGCCGAGCTTGCCCAGCAGCGCCGCCACGGCCGCCTGCACCACCATGAACACACTCGCGCCATGGGCGTGGGCGAGGTCCGTGATCCGCTGGTGCACGGAGGCGGGAAGGTCCATGGGCAGCGTGCCGCCCCGGCCGGTGGCGACGGCGGCCCGCGGTCGGTCGGTGGGCAACTGAAGCTCGTCCGGGACACCGGACAGGGCGGTGCGCCAGAAGTCCAGCTGGCTGTTCATGACGCTCTGCGGGCTGTTCTCGTCGCCGAGCACCTGGCGCTGCCAGAGGGTGTAGTCCGCGTACTGGACGGGCAGCGGCTGCCACTCGGGCGCGGAGCCGGCGAGCCGGGCGGTGTAGGCGGTGGACAGGTCACGGCCGAGAGGGGCCATGGACCACCCGTCGCCGGCGATGTGGTGGATGACGAGGAGAAGCACGTGGTCGTCGGCGGACACGCGGAACAGATGGGCACGGAGCGGCAGGTCACCCGCGAGGTCGAAGCCCTGCTGCGATGCGGACTCGACCTGCCCGGCGAGGGAGTCGTCCGTGACGTCGACGACGATGAGCCCGGGCTTCGCCGCCTCGCCGGAAAGGATCTCCTGGCGGGGACGGCCTTCGGTGTCGGGGAAGACGGTCCGAAGGCTCTCGTGCCGGGCGACGACGTCGCCGATGGCGGACCGCAGGGCGGAGACGTCCAGCGGCCCCCGCAGCCGGACCGAGAGCGGAAGGTTGTAGGTGGCGTTGGGGCCTTCGAGGCGGTTGATGAACCACAGGCGTTGCTGGGCGGCGGAGAGGGGGATTTCCTCGGGCCGTTCCATGACGGTCAGGGCCAGACGGGCCTCGGTGGCACCGGCGAGCTGCCGGGCCAGCCCGGCGACGTTGGGGGTCTCGAAGACGGCCCGTACGGCCAGTTCGGCGCCGAGGGCGGTACGGATGCGGCTGACGAGACGGGTGGCGAGCAGGGAGTGCCCGCCGAGCTCGAAGAAGCTGTCGTCGATACCGACGGTCTCCAGGCCCAGGACGTCGGCGAAGAGAGCACACAGGATCTCCTCGCGCTCGTTGCGGGGCGCGCGTCCGGTGACCTGGGTGCTGAAGTCCGGGTCGGGCAGGGCCTTGCGGTTCAGCTTGCCGTTCGCCGTCAACGGCAGCGCATCGAGCGTGACGAATGCGGCGGGGATCATGTACTCGGGCAGGACGGCCGCAGCATGGGTACGCACGGTGTCGACGTCGACGTCGTCGCCGGCAGGCACGAGGTAGGCGACCAGGTGTTCGTTGCGGACGATGACCGCGGCCTGGGCAACGGTGTCGTGTCCGGTCAGCGCGTTCTCGATTTCGCCGAGTTCGATGCGCT
>NZ_BMVB01000061.1 GCF_014650495.1 Streptomyces cinnamoneus
TGGGAGCCGCGCTACTCGCTGGGCACGTTCCCGCTGCGCTTCCCGCACGAGGAGGAGCCGGACGACGCGGGCTGGCACATCGAGGGGAGCTATCTGCCGGAGGGCGAGAGCTGGTACTTCACGAATCTGCGCTCCCGAGGACGGGCGCTGCTGATGCTGTTCCTGTTCAGCGAGGTCGGTGAACAGGACGCCCCGACACGGATCCGGGTCGGCTCACACCTCGACGTGCCGAAGGTCCTTGAGAAGTACGGGGAGGACGGGGCGAGCGGGCTGACCCTCGCCCCCGACCTGGTCGCGGCGTCCGACCACCGGCCACTCGCCCTCGCCACCGGGTCCCCGGGCGACGTCTTCCTGTGTCATCCGTTCCTGGTGCACGCGGCGCAACCGCACCATGGGGTGCGGCCGCGCTTCATGGCGCAGCCGCCGCTGATGCCGGCCGCGCCGTACGAACTGGAGCGGGCCGACGGCACGTACTCACCCGTGGAGATCGCGATCCGCCGCGGTCTGGGACAGGACACCCCCGGTCCGGACGGAGACGGCACTGACCGCAGCGCCGGATAGACATGCTTCACGACCATCGCTGGCAAGGTGGTCGTGAGAAGGGGAAAGAGAAAGGAGGCCGGGCATGCTGGAGCGGCTGAACCAGGCCATGGAGCACATCGAGGGCCATCTCGACCAGGACCTCGACGTGAAGGAACTGGCACGCGTCGCCGCCACCTCGGAGCACCACCTGCGCCGGATGTTCTCCGCCCTCGCGGGAATGCCCCTGCTGGAGTACGTCCGGCGCCGCCGGCTCACCCTCGCGGGCGCCGAAGTACTCGCGGGACGTGAGACGCTGCTGGAGATTGCGGTGCGCTACGGCTACGGCTCCGGCGAGGCGTTCGCGCGGGCGTTCCGTGCCATGCACGGCATCGGACCCGGCGAGGCCCGGCGTACCGGCGCCGCACTCACCTCCCAGTCCCGGATGGCCTTCCGCCTCACCATTGAGGGGAGCAGCAGTATGCGATACCGCGTTGTGGACAAGGCGGACTTCACCGTCGTTGGGCTCAAGACCCGGGTACCGCTGGTGCATGCGGGGCCAAACCAGGCGATCATGGACTTTGTCCGTGGGATCGACCCGCGGACCCTGGAGCGCCTGGAGAAGCTCTCGGACCAGGAGCCGCACGGCATCGTCGCGGTCTGCGACGGCATGGACCCCAGCCGCGCCGAGGGCACGGTCCTCGACTACCACCACGGCGTGATCACCTCCGCGGCCGCTCTGGAGGGCACGACCACGTTGGCGGTCCCGGCCGGCACCTGGGCGGTCTTCACCACCTCCGGGCCGGCGCCGCAGGCCATCCAGGAGCTGTGGCGGGACGTGTTCACCGAGTGGTTCCCGTCGAACCCGTACCGCACCCGCACCGGCCCTGAGATCCTGCGCACCCGCCTGTCGCCGCAGAAGACCGAGGTCGACGCCGAACTGTGGCTAGCCGTGGAGCCTGAGCACTGCTGAGCACAGCGGCAATCCCCCCCCGGGCAGGCGCGTGCGAGCGATTCGGTTGCCTGGGGCCCTCGGTGACGAACCTGGTCTACAAGCGGGTCTCGACCGACCGGCAGTCGACCGCCCGGCAGAACCTTGTCCTGGACGAGGCCGGAATCGAGGACCCGGTCGTCTTCGAGGAGGACCCGGGCACCTCCAGCCGCCTCCACCCCCTTCAGCGCCCGAAGTTCCGCGAACTGCTCACCTACGCGCGGCCGGGCGACACCGTGCACATCTCCGAGATGTTCCGCCTCGTCCGGGGGCACCGGCCACATCCTCGACGTGCTCGGGTCCTCCATCGCGACCAGGTCGCGCTGCGCATCCACGACGGCGCGTTCTCCGCGGTGGACCTCACCGCCCGCCACCCGCGCACCGGCGAGCTGCTGTCCACCGTGAAGTTCACGGTGCAGACCCTCGCCGCCGCCGGTGAACTCCAGCGCGACCTCCAGCGCGAGCTGACCTACGACGGACTGCGGGCCGCCGAGGCCAAGGGCAGCAAGGGCGGGCGCCGCCCCGCCGTGGCGGCCGCGAAGACCGACGACGTGCGCACTGCGTACCTGGAGGGCCGCTCCCTCGCCGCCCTCGCCCGCGACCACCGGGGCAGCCGCGGTGCGATCCGCACGGCCGTCGCCGACCTCCTGCCCGACCACACCGCCATCGAGGAGGACGCCCCCGCCCTGGAGCTGCCGGTCGTCCTCGACATGCCGGGCAAGGTCGCCGGCTTCCTCCGCTCGGCAGACCTGGAGCCCGCCGAGCGCGCTGTGCTCGACCAGGGGGCGACCGTACGGCGCGGCCAGGGCTACACCCTGCGCGTGACCGCCGTCCCCGCGGTGCACCGCCGGCTCCTCGCCCGCTGCCAGCCGCCCGACGGCGCCCAGGGCGCCCCCGCGGTCCCGGCCCAGCGCAAGGCCCGCCGCGAGTACGAGAACCGGGTCAGCGCACTTACGCCCTGACCGTGATCGTTCTCAGCGCCAACCGCTGTACCGATGTTGCCCGAGGCCGCCTCCAGAGGAGCGGCAGAACAGCCAGCGAGGTCATCGCGTACGAGGCCCAGGTGGCAGGGGGTGCGTCGGCAGCGCGGGGCACGACGAAGGGAATGGTCACCGCCGCCTGGACGATGCCGGTGACGACGGCGTCGACGGTCCGGGGCCAGGCCCCGCGCAGCCTGTCCATCATGTCCATGTGTCCATCGGTGACGGGAGCAAGGCGTTTTCTCTCTTCCGGCGGTGGGCAGATGGCTGCCCGTGAACGGTGTCAGACCGGTGGTGGTGACAGCGCTGGAGCCCGGGACCGCCGCGTCCGTGCTCCCCGCGGATCTGTGCGATCGTCTGGCCGGGGCGGTGGAGTTACGGGGGCCGGGCGAGGCCCGGCGGGGAGACCTGGCACGGGCGGACGTCCTCATCACCGGCTGGGGAAGCCCGGCGCTGACCCCGGCGTTCCTCGACGGGGCACCGCGGCTGCGGGCGGTCCTCCATGCGGCGGGTTCGGTGAAGCCGCTGGTCACGCCGGCCGTGTGGGAACGGGGCATCGTGGTCTCGTCGGCCGCCGAGGCCAACGCGGGTCCAGTGGCCGATTACGCCTTCGCCCTGGTCGTCCTCGCGGCGAAGAAGGCGCTCGCCACGGCGGCCGCGTACGCAGAAGGACGTGGTGGGGGCGGGCGGGCCCGCTGGCCCGACTTCGGCGATCGGCAAGGGGGCGACGGGCTGACGGTCGGCGTCGTGGGTGCCTCGCGCATCGGCAGGAAGGTCATCAGCCGGCTGCGGGCGTCGGAGGCCGGCTACCGGGTGCTGGTGCACGACCCGTATGCGGCAGAGTCCGTCGACCTGGAGACGCTGTGCCGGAACAGCAGGGTCATCACACTCCACGCCCCCGAACTGCCCGGCACACGGCACCTGCTGAATGCCGAACGACTGGCCCTCATTCCGGACGGCGGCGCGGTCATCAATACGGCGCGGGGCTCGCTCATCGATACGGACGGGCTGACACGGGAATGCGCTTCTGGACGGCTGGACGCCTACCTGGACGTCACCGAGCCGGAACCACTGGAAGCAGGACACCCGTTGCTGGGTCTGCGCAATGTGCTGGTGACGCCGCATATCGCGGGCGCTCAGGGAAGCGAGGTGCGGCGGCTCGGGGCGTGGGTGGTGGAGGAGGTCGAGCGCTGGGTGCGGGGATTACCCCTGGCGGGGCGGGTGGAGGAGAGCGAATTGCACCGGCTGGCGTGAAGGCCGGCCCGGGGGCCGGTGAAATAGCCGGTGAAGTGGCCGGTAAATGCAAGAAAGCCCTGGCAGGACCCGAAAGGGTCCCACCAGGGCTTCCTGAATAATT
>NZ_BMVB01000062.1 GCF_014650495.1 Streptomyces cinnamoneus
CGACGCACCATGACGGACTCCTGCCCGGGAGAACGGCTGATCCACCACACGGGCAAGAGCCATCAGACACTGCCTAGCCCATTCTTGATCGGCTACCGCAGGGCAATCCTGGACCCCCGCCATGCCCTCAGGCGGCCGCGAGCAGGGTGGCTATCGGCATCGCCCCGGCAGACACCTGTCGCCGCCTTGCGGCCCCGCGCCGGTCTCCGGCCTTGCTCAAGTTCCGGTGCTGACGGTCGTGCTGCCGGTGGGGCAGTGGGCCCGGTAGAGAACGGCGGCCGGGCCAAGCGGGCCGGGCGGCCAGGGTCTGGCCTTCGATGGCGGCGACCAGGTTCTCCCAGGCGGCCGCTGCGACATCACCCCGGACGCGACAGCGACCGTCCGTGCCGTACGCGAGAAGTACGGAACCGTGCCGGCCTCCGTATTGGCCAGGAGGCGCACTCGTCCTGGCGCGGCCACTGCACCGTGCCCCGCAAGCGGTAAGGGGCATACAGCAGGCCCCCGAGCCGACTCAGGAACGGTCGGGGTAGGTCGCGGTGCGCCGGGCGGGGTCAGGGGGGTGCGAGGGTGTCGAGCCGGGCGGCGAGGTCGGGGTGGGCGGCGGCCAGGTGGGGACGGGCAGCGGCCAGGGGGGCGATGAGGCCGGCGGGGTCGTCGTGAGCGAGGGCCGCGTGGAGGTCGCCGAGCGGGCGGCGGGCGGCGGGTGGGAGGTCGGTGAGTGCGGTGATCTGGCCGGCGAGGCGGCGTAGGTCGGCGGCGTTGTGGCGGGCCCAGGTGGCGGTGGTGCGGTCGGCGGCCCGGGCCTGACGGGTGGCCTGGACGCGCTGTTCGCCGGTGGTCCCGGCGGGGCCGGGGCGGCCGCGCAGGTAGCGGCGCTCGGCGGCCTGGCGGCTGGCGACACCGAGGGGGTGGGCGAGATCGGCCCAGCTGGCGCCCGCGTCGCGGGCCGTTTCGATCAGGCCGGTCTCCCACCCGGCGAGCCGCTCGCGGACCTGCCGCAGCAGTGACAAGGAGGCCAGGGCCTGCTCCGGTGCCGGCCCGGCGCCGGGGGTGTCGGGGGCCTCGTGCTGGGCGGTGCGCAGTGCGTGGTCTATGGCGTCAAGGGCCGCGGCGGCGGCGAGGAACGACGGCGGGCTGTGGGCGTCGGTGCTGGGCGAGGACGGCTGGTCGGCCGGGGTCACGGGCCCCTCCCTCAAGGTTGTCATCATGTGGACGACATCGTGTTTGTCATCCATTGGATGACATGCTACAACGGTTTCAGTGAGGCGCATTGGCAGCAACTGCCTGAACCTGCTGGAGGTGTTTTCACGATGTTGATGCGCACTGACCCCTTCCGTGAGCTGGACCGGCTGGCGCAGCAGCTGATGGGCCCGGGTACCTGGTCGAGGCCGTCGGCGATGCCGATGGACGCCTACCGCGAGGGTGACGAGTACGTGGTGGCCTTCGACCTTCCCGGTGTCACCGCGGACGCGATCGACATCGACGTCGAGCGGAACATGCTGACGGTCAAGGCCGAGCGCCGGCCGGTGGCGAAGGCCGACGACGTGCAGATGGAGCTGTCCGAGCGGCCGCTGGGCGTCTTCTCCCGTCAGATCGTGCTCGCCGACACCCTCGACACCGAGCACATCAAGGCCGACTACGACGCGGGCGTGCTCACGCTGCGCATCCCGATCGCCGAGCGGGCCAAGCCCCGCAAGATCTCCATCGGCGTCGGGACCGGCCACAAGGAGATCTCCGGCTGACGCCGGCCGGACAGGTGCGGAGGACGGGCACCTGATCTCTCCCCCTGACCCGCCCTCCGCACCCCGTGGGCAGTCCGAAGAGCAAGGAGGGGTGGTGGCCGAGATGACTCTGCGACGCGAAGCGTTCCTCGACCACGTGACCGAACGCGGCGAGTACGACACTGTGGAGGAAGCCGAGCGCGCGGCCCGTGTGGTGCTCGCCCTGCTCGGCGCGCACCTGGTCGGCGAGGTCCGTGCCCAGCTCGCAGCACGCCTGCCGGAGGGCTTCGCCCTGATCCTGCTCAACCCGCTGCAGAGCGCCGAGCCGCTGCCCCCGGAGCGGTTCGTGCGGGCGACCGCGGCCTGGATCGAGGGCGCCACCGAGCAGACCGCGACCTGGGACGTCAGCGCCGTGCTGTCCACGGTTGCCGACACGGCCGGCGACGACCTGCTGGGGCAGATCCTGCTTCAGCTCCCCGCCGGCTACGACCTCCTCTTCGGCCGCCCCCAGCCCACCTGACCCATACCTCGGTGCCGCATAACGGCACCCCTGGCTCCACGAAAGGCATGCACCGCAGTGATCACCGACGTGCGCGTACCGCTCGAGCGCCAGCAGCCGTACGGGGCGGCGTATGAGCAGATGCTGGAGAAGGTCCGCTACGAAGGCGCCTACCCCACCCGCGAGAGAGCCGACGAAGCCATCCGCCTGGTCCTGTCGGGACTGGGACGCCAGCTGACCGGCGACGAACGCGTCGACCTGGCCGCCTGCCTGCCCCTGGAGGCCGCACGCGTCCTGACCGCACAGATCCCTGACACCCAGCCGCTGACCGGCTGGGCCTTCGTCAAGGACCTCGCCGCCCGCACCGGCGCCTCCCTGGCCACCACCCGCTGGGACACCGGATCCGTCTTCTCCGCCGTCGCCGCCCACGCCGGCCCCGACCTCCTCACCCGCATCCTCCACCAGCTCCCCACCGGCTACGCCCTGCTGTTCGGCCGCGCCGAACTCACCTCCGCCGCATAACTGGGAACCGTGTCCCTCCGGCGCCAACGCGGTGGGAAACCGCGACCCGTGCACCCGCCGTCGTCAAGGCCCCACGGTCCCCGTGCCGTGGGCGGCCCCGGAACCGCGCCCGGCCCCCTCCGGCCGGGCTCCCTGCGGCCAAGGCCCCGACCGCAGATCGGGGCCGACAGCGGCGCGACGCCATCCGTGGCTGCCCCTACGGTCTCGGGCATGACAAAAGCGATCTTGATGTACGGCCTGGCCCGCGGACGTGTCCTCACCACCCAGCGGACCGATGGCGGAGTCTTCCGCGAGGCCGGCTGGAGCTATCAGCTGACCGACGAGCGGGACAAGAAGGGACAAGGGCGCCAAGGGCTTCGTCGTCCCCCGCCGCTGGCGTGTCGAAGACGACCGCCATCGCCGCCAGAAGAAGTAGCGTCGGCACGAGGCAATCTGGATCCGCCCCTTCTTCACCGATGCGCATGAGCAGCCCGGGCTCGCCCGACGGCCGTGCAACCGCCGGCGACAACAGGGCCGGGAGACTCGCGGTGGTAGAGGCCGCACAGGCACCTGCACCAAGGGAGGGCGGGCTTGGTGCACCGACCTCGATAAGGCCCGGGAGCTGGCCAACGCCTTCACCGCCTACCGGCTTCACGCGAGCGAGCGCCCCGCCGGCGGCGACTTCGGATGCCTGCGGGCCGCGGCTTCCGTTCGACACACGGCCGACCGGGCGACCGAAGTCCGCCACGCCGACGCCCGAGCCCTCGTGGTACCCGGGCGAGAAGCCCCGCCATCGGCTCCGGCTTCCGTGACTCCCCGGACAGCCCCTAGTAGTGCTTTGTTAGGTGGCCCTTGTCGTGGTGGGTGGGCGGTAGTTCGCTGGCTGTATGAGGGCTGGGGAGC
>NZ_BMVB01000063.1 GCF_014650495.1 Streptomyces cinnamoneus
CCGGCCCCGCCGCGCCCCCGGCCGCCGGGGCACCCCGGCGGCCGGAGCGCCCCGGCCCGCAGGGGCGTGCCGTCCCCGGTGACGCCCCGGCCACCCGGGCGGGGGAGCGGGCGGCCGTGCGCCGCGCGGAGCGCTCCGGCCCGGTGTCCGTCTTCGTCCCCCGCGGCGGCCGCACGGCACCGGCACCGGTGGACGCCTTCCCGGTCCGCGTCCCCATGGCGTCGTCCCTCCCCGGCCTGCTCGGCCTCCAGCGCGCCCTGCGGCCCCTGCGGGGCTACCGCCCGCTCACCGCGCCCGTGCCCGGCTCCCTCGACGAGGACGCCACCGCCGACGCGGCCGCCCGCACGGGCGTCGTACAGCCCGTGCACCGCGCGGACGGCCGGCGCGCGGCCTCCGTCCAGCTGCTGATGGACGCCGCCCCCTCGATGGCCGTGTGGGAGCGGATGCTGGAGGAACTACGCCAGACCTGCGCCCAGATCGGCGTCTTCCGTGACGTCCAGGTGCGCTACCTGCACCGGGACGCCGACGGCACGCCCCTGGTCGGCACCACGGCCGCGCCCGGCGCGCCGGGGCGGCCGCGCCACCAGCGGCCGCGCCCCGCCGGCCAGTTCCGCGATCCCACCGGGCGCCGGCTCACCCTCGTCGTCAGCGACTGCGTGGGGCCCCTGTGGCAGGAGGGCCGGGCCCAGCGCCTGCTCCACCACTGGGCGCGGACCTCGCCGCTGGCGGTCGTCCAGCCCCTGCCGCCGCGCCTGTGGCCGCGCACCGCGCTGCCCGCCGAGGCCGGCCTGCTGACCCGCGACCCGGCGAACGGCGGCAGGCTGCGCTTCAGCCCCGAGGGCTACGGGCCCCCGCCCGGGCCCGGCGCCCTGCCCGTGCCCGTCCTGCTGCCCACCCGGGACGCCCTCGGCACCTGGGCCCGGCTGCTGTCCGGCCCCGGCCGCACCACGGTGCGCGGCGCCGCGGGCCTGCTGCTGCCCGACCACCCCGCCCGCAACGTGCCGGGCCCGGGCGAACGGGCCGCCCGCAGCGCCGGGGAGCTGCTCACCGCCTTCCGCGCGGCGTCCTCGCCGGGCGCGCTGCGGCTCGCCGTGCACCTGGCGGCCGTGCCGCTGACGCTGCCGGTCATGCAGGTCGTGCAGCGGGCCATGCTGCCCGACACCGGCCCCATGGAGCTGGCCGAGGTGCTGCTGAGCGGCCTGCTGTGGCGGCTGCCCGGCACCGGGGCCGGGGCGGCGGAGGAGCAGGGGTACGAATTCGCCGACGGGGTGCGGGAGCTGCTGCTGCAGTCGCTCGACCAGAGCGCCGCGGCCCTCGTGCTCAAGCACTGCTCCGAGTACGTCGAACGGAACTTCGACAAGAGCGCGCGCAACTTCTCCGCCCTCGCCGCCGCCCAGCTCTCCGGCCGCCCCCTGCAGGACACCGCCGCCACGCCCCCCGCCGAACCCGACGCGGGCGTCCGCCCGCAGATCTCCGGGCCGGCCGAGCCGGAGCTGTTCGCCGAGGTGCCCGCCCGGGTCGTGCGCTGGTACCAGCCCGTCCCCGTCGAGAGCGGCCCCGTCGGCGAGGCGGAGCGGCTGCTGCGCCTGTGGCGCGTCCAGGCCGACCCCACCCTGCTCCACGAGGCGCGCGCCCACGCCGCGCCGGCCGCCACCGGGCCCCTGGAGCCGGGGAGCGCCACCGAGGGGATACGGGCCCGGCTCGTCCTCGGCGGGGTGCTGCGCGCCCTGGCGGGCACCGCGTCCGTGCGCCACGACCCCGGCCGCCGGGAGGCGGTCCTGACGGAGGCCGTCACCCTGCTCACCGAGGCCCACGAGCACACCGAGCCGGGCAGCGAACGGCACGCCGAGGCGGCCCTGGAACTGGCCGCCGCCCACCACGCCCACTGGCTGGCCGACGGCGACCCGGGCCGGCTGCACGCCGCCGCCCGCATCCTGCGCGCCCTGCCCCCCGGCACCCCCGCACGCCACCTCCGCCTGGGCCGGGTGCTGCTCGCCCTGGCCCGTACGGACCCCGCGCCCGCGGCCGCCGAGGCGGTCGTCGAACTGCGCACCGCCTGCGCCCTGCTGGAGGCGGCCGACGCACCCGACATCCAGCGCTGCGCCGCCCTCCTCGACCTCGCCCGCGCCCTGCGGCTGGCCGGTGCCCCGGCCGCCGAGGCCCTCGCCGTCCTCGGCCGCGCCCGCGACCTGGCCGCCGACGACCTGCAGCGGCTGGGCTGCCGCACCGAGGAGGCCCGTGCCCACGCCGCCGCGGGCCGCCGGACGGAGGCCGACGACGCCTACGCGGCGGCGGTCTCCCTGGCCGGGCGCGACAGCGTCCGCCGGTGCGAACTCCTCCTGGAGTGGGGCGAGTCACTGCTCGGGCGCGCCGGGACGCCCGACGCCGGGACGCCCGACGACGCCGGGGCGCGGCCCGACGCCGTCGGCCGGGCCGAGGCCGTGCTGCGGGAGGCGTTCGCGGTGAGCCCGGGCCGGTCGCCGCTGCGCCCGCGCATCCAGCTGATGCTCGGGCGCGCCCTGGTCCTGCGGTTCGGCCGGCAGGGCTTCCCGCCCGACCTCTACGAGAGCTGCCACCTCCTGGAACAGGCGGCCCGCAGGGCCCCGGACGGCGCCCTGCGCGCCGAGGCGTGGCTGGAGCTCGGCGTGGCGCGGACGGCGCTGAGCGAACAGCCCGGCGGCCTGCCGGTGGCGGACGCCGCCGCGGCCTTCGACGCCGCGGCGAAGGAAGCCGCCCGCCTGCCCGCGCCCGACGGCCCGGGCTCGGTGACCGCCGCGCGTGCCCTGCACCGCTACGGGGAGGCCATGGAACGCATGGGGCTGCGCAGGGCAGCCCTGGCCGCCTACCGCGAGGCACAGCGCGAGTGGCGCGACCTCACCGCCCGGCTGGCGGCGGTGCCCTGGGACGAGGTCGCGGCGACCCGGGCGAGCGTGGCCCGGCTCGCCGACGGGTGAGCCCGGGGTGTCCGGACCTGATCCGAACGTGTTTCCGTACGACGGGCGTTGGGAAGAACCGTGCAGCCGCGGGGGTCCGCCCCCGGCGGGAAGCGGCAGGAAGGAGCGAGAGGTGCCGGTGCCTGAGCACAGGAACGCCGCTACGGCCGAACGGGACGGGTCGGCGGAGGTGCCGTCGCTGCCCGACCTGACGGGCCTGGGCCTGCGGGCCCTGCGCACCGCCCCCGACCCGGCCCTCGCGGCCGCGGTGGAGCGCGCCCTGTCCTTCCCGGCGGAGTTCGGGGAGACGTGGTACTCCGACAGCACGGACGCCGGCCCGTGACCCCCGACGACACCCCCGCCCGCCCGGGCGACGAACGCCCGCCCAGGACCCCGGAGAACGGGGCCTCGGCCGGTGCCGCGCCGACGTCAGGGCGGCGGGGCGGAGCCGCCGCGGGGACGCGGCCGCCCGGGTGCGCGGACAGCTCTGCCCCCGCCGAGCCGGCGGCCGGTGCCCCGGCGCCGTCCGGGGGCGG
>NZ_BMVB01000064.1 GCF_014650495.1 Streptomyces cinnamoneus
GGCAGCGCCTGCATCAGCGCGGCACGCGCCGACACCAGCTTCGCCGCGTCCTCCAGCGACAGCGCACCCGCCACGTGCGCGGCGGCGATCTCGCCCACCGAGTGGCCCACGACGTAGTCCGGCCGGATGCCCCAGGAGGCGAGGAGCCGGAACAGCGCCACTTCGGTCGCGAACAGTGCCGGCTGAGCGCACCCGGTCCGGTGCAGCGTGTCGGCGTCGACGTCGACCGGGGCGTCCAGGTGGGCGCACACCTCGTCGTACGCGGCGGCGAACACCGGGAACGCGGCGTACAGCTCCCGCCCCATGCCCAGGCGTTGCGATCCCTGGCCGGAGAAGAGGAATCCGGTCTTGCCTCCGGCGGGACGTCCCAGCACCACATCGGCCGAGGGGACGCCGGCGGCCAGGTCCTTGAGGCCGCTCAGCAAGGCGTCGCGGCTCTCCCCCACCACAGCGGCCCGGTGGCGTAACGCGGCCCGCGTGGTGGCCAGCGAGAGACCGACGTCCGCCGGCGATGCCTCGCTGTCCGCGACGTGGGACAGCAGCCGGGCCGCCTGGGCGCGCAGCGCATCGTTGTTCTTGGCGGACAGCACCCACGGCAGCGGCCCGGCGACGGGCGCGCCGGCGGCCTCCTGCGCGGGCTCCTCGTCCGAGGACGGAGCCTGCTCGATGATCGTGTGCGCGTTGGTGCCGCTGACGCCGAAGGAGGAGACGGCTGCCCGGCGGGGGTGGTCGGACTCCGGCCAGGCCATGGCGTCGGTCAGCAGGCGCACGTCACCGGCCGTCCAGTCCACGTGCGGCGTCGGCTCGTCCACGTGCAGCGTCCGCGGCAGGACGCCGTGGCGCATGGCCATGACCATCTTGATGATGCCGCCGACACCGGCGGCGGCCTGGGCGTGCCCGATGTTGGACTTCAGGGATCCCAGCCACAGCGGCCGGCCCTCGGGGCGTTCCTGGCCGTAGGTCGCCAGCAGCGCCTGCGCCTCGATCGGGTCGCCCAGCCGGGTGCCCGTACCGTGCGCCTCGACCACGTCCACCTGGGCGGGGGACAGACCGGCGGACGCCAGCGCCTGCCGGATGACCCGCTGCTGCGCGGGGCCGTTGGGGGCGGTCAGGCCGTTGGACGCGCCGTCCTGGTTGACCGCACTGCCGCGCACCACCGCGAGGACCTGGTGTCCGTTGCGGCGGGCGTCGGAGAGCCGCTCCACCAGGAGCATGCCGACGCCCTCGGCCCATCCGGTGCCGTCCGCCCCGGCGGCGAACGGCTTGCACCGCCCGTCCGGCGCCAGCCCGCGCTGGCGGCTGAACTCGACGAACGCGGTGGGTGAGGTCATCACCATCACGCCGCCGGCCAGCGCCATCGAGCATTCGCCACTGCGCAGCGACTGGATCGCCCAGTGCAGCGCCACCAGCGACGACGAGCACGCGGTGTCGACCGTGACCGCCGGCCCTTCCAGGCCGAAGGTGTAGGAGACGCGGCCGGACATCACGCTGGCGGAGTTGCCGGTCCCGAGGTGGCCGTCGGAGTCGCCGGCCACACCGAGCAGGAGGTTGAGGTAGTCCTGGTAGCCGGATCCGACGAAGACCCCGGTCCGGCTGCCCCGCAGCGACTCCGCATCGATGCCGGCGCGCTCGAACGTCTCCCACGTGGTCTCCAGCAGCAGACGCTGCTGCGGGTCCATCGAGACGGCCTCGCGCGGGCTGATCCCGAAGAACTCGGGATCGAAGTCCCCCGCCTCGTAGAGGAATCCGCCGTGCCGCGCGTAGGTCTTGCCCGGCGCGTCGGGGTCCGGGTCGTAGATTCCGTCCACGTCCCAGCCGCGGTCCGCCGGGAACTCCCCGACGGCGTCGCCGCCGGAGACCACCAGCTGCCACAGGTCCTCCGGCGAACGCACACCACCGGGGTACCGGCAGGCCATGCCCACGATCGCGATGGGTTCCTGGTTCTTTTCCTCGACCTCGCGCAGGCGCTCCTTGGCCTGGCGGAGATCTCCGGTGACCCGCTTGAGGTATTCGAGAAGCCTGTCTTCGTTGCTGCTCATCCGCCCTATCCGTCCTCGGCTGTTGTTAAAGGTAGAGGGCCAAGAACTAGGAATTTTCTAGATCTTGATCGATCAGATCGAAGATGTCGTCGACCGTCGCGTCCTCAAGCTTTCGCTGGGCGTCGGCGGATTCCTCCCCTCGGTCACCGGTGGTGTTCATCAGGGACAGCAGCTCCTGCAGTCGCCTCCGGACCCCCGACCTGACCGTCTCCTCGGCAGAGGAGACCGTCGTGATCAACGACTCCAGGCGGTCCAGCTCGCCGAAGACCGAGACCTCGGCCGGGCCCCCGTCGCCGGCGAGTTCGGCCCGCAGGTACCGGGCGATCGCCTGGGGCGTCGGGCAGTCGAAGACGAGCGTCGCGGAGAGGGTCAGGCCCGTGTCGGCGGTGAGCAGGTTGCGCAGCTCCACCGCCGTCAGCGAGTCGAAGCCGAGGTCCCGGAACGCCAGGTCGGGTTCCACCGCTGCGGAGCCGCTGTGGCCGAGGACGGCCGCCGCGTGGGCGCACACCGTGTCCACGAGCAGCCGCTCCTGCTCGCCCTCGGACAGCCCGGACAGCTTCTGCCGCAGCGCCGACGGCTCGGCGGACCGGGTCTCGGGCTCCTCGGCCAGGGCGTTCCTGACCTCGGGCAGCTCGCTCAGCAGGGCGCTGGGCCGGCTGAGGGTGAACGGGACGACGAACCGCTCCCAGTCGACGTCCGCCACGGTGACCGTGGCCTCGCCGCCCTCCAGTACGCCGTGCAGCACGGAGATCGCCTGTTCCGGCCGCAGCACGGTCAGGCCGCGCAGCCGCAGCCGCTCCTCGTCCCCGGTGTCGGCGACCATGCCGCCGTCGCCCCACGGGCCCCAGGCGATCGCGGTCGCGGTGAGCCCCCGGGCCCGGCGGTGCTCCGCCAGGCCGTCGAGGAAGGCGTTGGCGGCCGAGTACGCGGCCTGACCGCCGCCGCCCCAGATGCCGGAGATGGAGGAGAAGAGGACGAAGGCGTCCAGCTCCTGACCGCCCAGCAGCTCGTCGAGGTGCACGGCTCCCATGGCCTTGGCGGCGACCGTGGCCGCGAAGTCGTCGAGTCCGGTCTCGGCGAGCATGCCCGGCTCGGCGGTGCCGGCCGCGTGCACGACGGCGTTCACGGGGTGCTCGGCGAGCAGCGCGGCCAGCGCCGCACGGTCGGCCACGTCACAGGCGGCCA
>NZ_BMVB01000065.1 GCF_014650495.1 Streptomyces cinnamoneus
CTCAACCAGGACACCGCACCCACCCTCGCCGCCCTGCCCACACCCCAGATCAGCTTCAACTACCTCGGCCGCTTCGACGTGGTCGACGAGCATGCGGCGACCTCGGACTGGGAGCTGTCCGCCAACACGGACACGGGCAACGGCAGGGACCCGAACGGCAGGTTGACGCACACCCTGGAGCTGAGCGCCCTCACAGCCGACACCACAGACGGTGGTCCGTTCCTGGTGGCGGCCTGGACCTGGCCGCAGGAGCTGCTTTCCGAGGCCGATGTCCGGGACCTGGCCGAGATGTGGTTCCGCGCTCTGCGGGCGATCGTCGCCCACGCCGGGGGGCCGGGCGCCGGCGGACACAGCCCGTCCGACTTCCCCCTCGTCGCGCTGACGCAGGACGAGATCGACGGCCTGGCGGCGAAGCAGCCGGAGCCGGCGGACGTCCTTCCGCTGGCGCCCCTGCAGCAGGGCCTGCTCTTCCACGCCCTGTACGACGAGGAGGGCTCCGACGTCTACTCCGTGCAGATGGCCTTCGACTTCGAAGGCGACCTGGACGTCAAGGCCATGAAGCAGGCGGCCGCCACGCTGCTCGCACGCCACGACAACCTGCGGGCCGGCTTCCACTCCCGTGAGAACGGCGATCCGGTCCAGGTGGTCTCCCGCCGGGTGGACGTGCCGTGGACCGAGGTGGACCTCAGCGGCCTGCCGGAGGCGGAACGGCGACAGGAGCTGGACCGCCTGGCGGCGGAGGACCGCGTCCGCCGCTTCGACCTGACCCGACCCCCGCTGATCCGCTTCACCCTCTTCACCGAGGCACCGGACCGTCACCGCCTTCTGGTGACCAACCACCACATCCTGCTGGACGGCTGGTCGACACCGATCCTGGTGGACGAGCTGTTCGCGCTCTACGGAGCGAGCGGGGACGACTCCGCTCTCGCCCGCGTGACCCCGTACCGCGACTACCTCGCCTGGCTCACCGAGCAGGACAGCACGGAGGCGGAGGCCGCCTGGGCCCGTGAGTTCGACGGCCTGGAGGAGCCGACCCTGCTGGGCGGCCGCGCCCAGGGCCAAGGGGCCGTGCTCCCGGAGCGGGCAGTGGTCGAGCTGGACCAGGACGAAACGGCGAAGCTGCTCGCGCAGGCCCGCCGGCTCGGCGTCACGTCCAACACCCTCGTGCAGTCGGCATGGGCCCTGCTCCTCGGCCACCTGACGGGACGGGACGACGTCGTCTTCGGCGCCACCGTCTCCGGCCGCCCCGCGGACATCCCCGGCATCGAGTCCATGGTCGGCCTGTTCATCAACACCCTGCCCGTCCGGGTCACGCTCGACCCCGACGAGAGCACGGGCGCCCTCGTCGAGCGCATCCAGCGACGGCAGACCGACCTGCTGCCGCACCACCACATCGGCCTCAACGACGTCCAGCGGCTCACCGGGCACAACGAACTCTTCGACACCCTCGTGGTGTTCGAGAACTACCCGATCGACGACGACGCGCTGGAGGAGAACAACAAGGGACTGAACATCGTCTCCGGAACCAGCCGGGACGCCACGCACTACCCGCTCAGCCTGATCGCTTCCCAGGACGACCTCTCGTTCCACCTTCGCCTGGACTACCGCCCCGACGTATTCGACGCCGGGCAGGTGGCCACCATCGGGGAGCAGCTCCGCCTTCTGCTGCGCGCGCTGGCGGAAGAGACCGAGCAGCCCGTGGGCCGGCTGGAGCTCCTGCCCGCGGCCGAGCGCTCTCGTGTGCTGGGTGAGTGGAACGCCACGGACCGTGAGGTCGTTCCCGGCACGTTGCCGGGGGTGTTCGAGGCCCAGGTGGCCCGGACGCCGGACGCGGTCGCGGTGGTCTTCGAAGGACACTCGCTGACCTACGCCGAGCTCAATGCCCGTGCGAACCGGCTCGCTCACGAGCTGATCGCTCGTGGTGTCGCTGCGGGTGATTTCGTGGCGGTGGCCGCACCGCGTTCGCTGGAGCTGGTGATCGCGCTGTACGCGGTGCTCAAGGCCGGTGCCGCGTACGTTCCCGTGGATCCGGACTACCCGGCGGAGCGCATCGGCTGGATCCTGGAGGATGCCGGGCCGGCGCTGGTGTTGACCACGAGCGATGTCGCCGGGCGCCTGCCGGACGGGGGCGTCGAGCGTCTGCTGCTGGACGGTGCGGAAGGCCGGGCGGCGAACCGGCCCGGGACCGCTCCCGGGCGTGTGCTGCCCGTCAACGCCCCGGCCTATGTGATCTTCACGTCGGGTTCGACCGGCCGTCCGAAGGGTGTTGTGGTCGGGCACGAGGGCATCCACAACCGTCTGGAATGGATGCAGGCCCAGTACGCACTGGACGCGTCCGACCGGGTTCTGCAGAAGACCCCGTCCGGCTTCGACGTCTCGGTGTGGGAGTTCTTCTGGCCCCTGCGCACCGGCGCGACCATGGTCCTGGCCAAGCCCGAAGGCCACAAGGACCCGGCCTACCTCGCCCGTCTGATCCAGGACGCGGGCATCACGACGGTTCACTTCGTGCCGTCGATGCTGCAGGCGTTCCTCGCCGAGCCCACCGCCGCTGCCTGCACCGGGCTGCGTCATGTCGTCTGCTCCGGCGAAGCCCTGCCGGCCGATGCCGTCCAGCGGTTCCACGGCCTGCTGCCGGGAGTGGGGCTGCACAACCTCTACGGCCCCACCGAAGCCTCCGTCGACGTCACCGCCCACACCACCACCCCCACCTCCCACGCCACGACCGTGCCGATCGGGCAGCCGGTGTGGAACACCCGCACCTACGTCCTCGACGCAGCCCTGCGTCCCGCGCCCGTCGG
>NZ_BMVB01000066.1 GCF_014650495.1 Streptomyces cinnamoneus
CAGCTGCCGTCGCCCTGTTGGACGCGGTTGCAGTTGAGGCTGCCGTACGTACCGGTGACCTTCTTGGTGCCCTTGTAGAGGCCGTAATAGCCGGGATTGCTGAAGTTCCACGTGACGGACGTCGACGTGTTGCTGGTGGAGGTGTAGTTCACCTGCACGTTCAGGCCCAGGCTCGCGCCGACTTTGCCGAGGGTCTCGACGGCGAAGCCGCCTTCGACGTTGCCGGTGAGGCCGACGGACACCGAGATGGTCGTCTGGACGCTGGTGTTGACGGTCTGGGTACCGGTCGAGCCGGCGGTGACGTACCAGCCTGTGAAGTGGGTGATCGTCGGGGTCACTTCGGAGGTCTTGATGAACGGGTGCCGTGTGCCGAGGTCGGCCGCCGTGCAGGCGCCGCCGGGTTCGGCCTGCGTGGTGGTCGTGGTGGTGGCGGGTGCGGCGGCGGCCGGTGAGACGGCAAGCCCCACGGTGGCTACAGCGGCCGAGGCGGCACAGGCCATGAGCGTTCTGCCTATGCGGCTGACGGGTCTTGTGGGGCGCATCGTTGCCCTTCTCCCTGGTTGTGTGTTCGGTCAAGGGGTGAACGTAGTGGCCACGGGGGTGGTGGTGTGAGCTCGCAACGGGTCAAAAATGATCACGGAGGGGCTTGTTCCGCCCCTGTACGAGCGGGAGCCGGGCCGGTTCGATCTCTGGTGACCCCGTGCACCACCGATTGAGGGGAACCACCCTTCTCAGGCAGTGCCTGATGGCTCTTACCCGGATCCGGGATGGTGGCTGTTGTTGCGGGCGAGAGCGGCGGCAGCCCGAGAGGAGCGTTCGGTGATGGCCTCGCCTTGGCGCGGACGTGCGGGGAGGCTCTCGTTCAGGTGAATTGTGGTGACACGGTCGCGTTGGCTACGCGCGAAACTCATGCTGAATGCGACTGATCGGCTGGTCGGGAGGTAGGCGACATGAGGCTTGGATCATCTCGTCGGGCTCGTGCCGGCGTGGTAGCGGCGGTCATGGGCGTCTGCGTGCCTGCCTTCGCAGGTACCGCCCACGCTGCCCCGTCGTCGACGCTGCTCTTCTCGGCCGACGGTGGCGCGACCTGGAGCTCGAACGTCAGCACAGCCTCGGGCGGTACGGTTCTGGTGAGGATCTGGTCGCACAACGACACCGGCGCCACGATCCGCAACGCCTCGGTCACCACCTCGCTGCCCAGCGGTACGACACTGATCCCCCATTCCACGCAGGACTGCCTAAGCCCCAGCACAACCGACCCGGCTCGGCCCTCGGGCTCCGACACCTGCGGCGAGCCGGTCAACGACGCGGCCGTCTGGTCGGGCGGCAGCCTCATTACCGGCCCGACAGCAGGCATCCAAGGACGCTCGACCACCGCCACTTCGGGAGACCTCACGACAGGCTGGAGCTCCGTGGGGTTCTCGATGACCGCGCCCTACGTGGACTCGACTATCACCATCACCGAGACCGCAGGTCTCGACGGGTCCGGGACAGGACATCCGTCGTCCAGCGGGACGATCACCGTGTCGGACCGGCGCGTGTCTCTTTGACGGGGAGCCGGCGGGGGCAGAACGGGGCCCGGTGGGCTCAGAGGGTGTCGAGGAAGTCGCGGACGGCGGTGGCGAAGGCGTCGGGGGCGGCGGTGTACACGAGGTGGTCCGCGTCCAGCTCGATCGCGACCGTGCCGGAGCGGCGGTCGACCATGGCGGCGGCCTGCTCGGCCGGGATGACGCCCTTGGCGCCGCGGACCAGCAGAGCGGGGCAGCTGGTGGCCGTCCAGTCCGCCCAGTGGTCGCCGTGGACCTGGTCCTCGGAGCGGTACATGTCCTGCGGGTGGAAGGGCAGTCGCCAGCTGCCATCGGCGTTCTCACGCAGACGGTCCGCGAAGAACGGCGCGGCCGGGCCGAGGCCCTCGATCAGTGCCTCACGGGTGGGGGCCTGGTAGGGCAGGTTCTTCAGGAAGCCGAACGGGTTGGAGCCGTCCAGGCCGAGCGAGGCCGGGCCCTCGGCGTTGACCAGGGCGCTGACGCGTTCGGGGTGGCGAGCCGCGAACTGGTAGGCGTTGATGGCGCCGAGGGAGTGGCCGAGCAGGACGGTCTCCTCCAGGCCCAGGTGGTCCAGGAGGGCCTCCAGGTCGGCGAGGTAACCCTCCCGTGAGTAGTCGGGGGTGCGGTCGGATTCCCCCTGGCCGCGCTGGTCCGGGGCGATCAGCCGCCACTCGGGGCCCAGGGCCGCGGCGAGGTGGGCGAAGGTGGCACCCTCGGACAGATGCCCGTGCAGGGCCACCAGCGGCCGGCCGGTGCCGCCGAAGTCGAGGTAGGAGAGTCGGCGGCCGTTGATGGAGAGCTCGGAGCGGGTGGCGGTGCCGGGCGCGGTCGCGGTGAGGTCGGTCATGACTGGTCCCCCTTGGTCGTTTTCGATCAACGAAGAGAACCATAGCGAGAACTTATACGCTTGTTCAAGACGTTTGTTTAATACGCTTGTCTAGATGGTGCGCATAGCTTCCGGATGAGGTCGCCGCAGTCCGGCCGATCCGGTCCGCGGGCAGCGGCGGGCGGACCACCACTGCCCCCTTGAGGTGATCGGCCCACCGCCTGCCGCGGGCCGGATCGGCCGGCATCAGCGGCGCGATCCGGTCCCGCATCGCATCAGTGATCACCCTTTGGGCGGATACATCCGATCAACTGACCAACCCATCAAAGAGACGCGCGCTAGTAGTGCTTTGTTAGGTGGTGTCGTAGGGCTGCCATGGGACGGTCTGTCGGCAGGTGGGGCAGGTTCCGGTCC
>NZ_BMVB01000067.1 GCF_014650495.1 Streptomyces cinnamoneus
CCACGCCTGATCGGTTAACTCATGCCGACGAACCACACACCACCAACGAGCACAACGACTTTGCGGACACGGCCTAGACCCCTGGCCACCCATCCCGCGATCACTCAAAAAGGGCCAACCTGCCCGTCGCCGCAGTCTTGCGACCTCGAAATCAGGCACTCAGCTTGTATTTTAACCCCTGCCTCGATCAGTTTTTGGCTGGTCGAGGCAGACAAGAGAGCTCGTACGGAGCTGAGTGCCAGCCCTCAGTCTTCATGCGACACACCGAGGTCATGGCGCATAGCGGTTCTCATAGCTCGGAGCATCTCCCAGACCTCGTACTGGGCCTGGGCCGCGGTCTCCATCGTTTCGCCTGGTTCGGGGGCGCCGCGTTCGAGGCGCTTGACCTGTCCGTAGACCTTGTTCAGGGCTTGGTTGACGACACTCGCTCGCCTGAGTACTTCTTCGGGGGCGACCATCTGTGCTTCGGAGTATCGATCGCGGTGCGCGTTCTTCGCCTCCTCAAGTGCGTCACTGTCGGCCTCCTCCACGCCGCGTTCCCTCATGACGTGCAGGTGGCGGTTGAGTGCGGTGGTGAACTGGCGAGCATCCCGGTTGAGTTCCACATAGCAGGTGCGTCGCAGCGAACGGTTCTCGCGGACCTCCTCATGATCTCGAACGAGCTCTATCTCCAGGCGCTTCGCTCGTTCGGAGCCGCGCTGGGTGAGTAGCGCCCCTCCCAGGGTTCCTGCGACGCCTGCCACAGCGATGATCACTGAGCTGAGATCCACCGATACCCCGTGAACTTCTTCGGCCTCGTACCCGCTGCACGTGGCCCAGGCTGTCAAGTTTGCCGCTCCTCGGTGCGCCAGGGTTTGGTGCCCTTCTTATGGTGGGCGGGGCGGCTGTATGCCTCTCCGGTGGCGAGGACTCTGCCCACGTCATGACGGGTGGCCGGCCGGCGGTTCTTCGAACACGGCAGCCGGCCAGGGCCCGGGACGAGACGGTTTCGGTGCACTGGCCGGGAAGCCGGTCTTCGTGCACAGGTTCCTGAACCCCCTGCGGACCCTGGCGGGCATGAGCCTGTTCGGCGGAGCCGGATTCTCCCAGGGGCGCCGGAGATCGGTGGCCAGCGGCCGCGCGAGCCGGAGCTGGGCATAGGCGGCGATCACCAGCCACGTCCACCGGTCGGCAGCCTCCGAGCTGCGAAGCCGGGGCTTGGTCCACCGAGTGTCTGCTTGAACAGGCGGAAGGTGTGCTCCAGGTCGAAGCGGCGGAGGAAGGTCTGCCAGCAGCGGTCGACATCAGCCTGGGGGCGGCGGTGCCCGACCACCACAGCCAGACCGGCTTGTTCACCCCGCCGCTGGGCAGCTTGTCCACGGTCAAGCGGATGACGGTGCCTTCGATGATGGGTAGCGGTCCGTCGTAGTCGATCCAGGGCGCCCGGCGGGTGAGCCGCGGATGCAGGCGGTCCCATGCCTGCGCGATCGCCTTGCCGTAAGGCGGGTATCGGTGGTCGTCACAGCCTGCTCAATACCCCACGTGCAGGGGTCACCGAAGACGAACTCGCCTCCGTGCTTGGGTGGTCGGCCGCCCTTGGGGTCGTAGACCCGCGGCGGTGTCGGCCGTGCATGACTCGGTCGGAGCGGAGTCTGCCGAGGATCTCGACGGGCAGATCGGTCAGCAGGTGGGCGATGCGGGGTGCGTCGTATCCGGCGTCCAGCACGACCAGGGCTTCGGGGTCGCCCGGCTTCCACTGGCCGGCGGCGACGAGCCGCTCGACCAGCTCGCGGAGCTGGACCGTGGTCACCGCGGCGACATCCGCGCCGGGCTCCAGACGAACCGCGTCCAGCACCGCCGTCCACGCCGTCCGGCCGGTCTCCGGCGCAGCCACGATCGAGTACGGCCAGCCCGGGACCATCTGATGCTTGCCCTCACCCCGACCGTAGGTATGGCAAAAGGAACGGTCAGCACAGGTGTTGGCGTCCGGCCGCAGCCACGGCGAGACACATCAGCGGCCAGGACAATCCGACCATCCGCCGCCCTCGGCAAACGGCATCCCGGCCAGGGCCCGACGTAGCCGGACGACATCGATCCGTCCCTGGTTGAGACCGTCGTAAAGGGCCCCGCGCCCAGGGCTTCGGCGTAGCCGGATGATGCCCGGTTTCTGATCACCCGAGGTCGAGGAGCGCGAGCGGTCGTTGGGGGTCGCGAGCGGTGCGGCGGAGGGCGGCAGCGATGTTGGTGACGCCGGGGCGTTTCAGGATGCCGATGGCGAGGTTGCGCCACGCGGCCATCGCCCGGGGCGCGTTTCCGGTCCGCAGTTGGGAGGAGTCCTCGGCGAAGGTGGTGTCGCGAAGGTGGTGCGGGGACTCAATGCCCCAGTGGTCGCGGACCAGCCGGGCGAGCCGGGCGGGGAACGCCTGCTCGGCGGTCAGGCTGGTGACGGCCTAGATGTGTTGTTCGGTGAGGTTGGTGACGCGGCTGGCGGGTGTTTGGCCGTGGATGCCGGTGTGGGGTCGGTGGTAGTTG
>NZ_BMVB01000068.1 GCF_014650495.1 Streptomyces cinnamoneus
CTAGTAGTGCTTTGTTAGGTGGCCCTTGTCGTGGTGGGTGGGCGGTAGTTCGCTGGCTGTATGAGGGCTGGGGAGCTTGCCGCGGTGCGGGGCCGGTTAGAGGAGTTCGTGTCGGATGTGTTCGCGCCGTTGGTGCGGCGGGATCAGCGGGCGAAGGGCGGGTTGTATCTGCGGGGGCTGCTGCTGGACGGCCGCAGGAAGTCGATGCAGCCGATGGCTGAGCGGCTTGGTGTCGATCATCAGCAGCTGCAGCAGTTCATGACGTCTTCGACCTGGCAGGTCGAGCAGGTGCGGGCCCGGCTGGCGTGGAGGGCTGTGGCCGTGGTCCGGCCGCAGGTATGGGTGGTGGACGACACCGGTTTCCCCAAGGACGGCCGTTTCTCGCCCGGGGTCGCCCGGCAGTACTCCGGCACTTTGGGCAAGGTCGGCAACTGCCAGATCGGTGTCAGCGTCCATGCCGCCTCCGGGGAGGCCTCGTGCCCGCTGTCCTGGCGCCTGTTCCTGCCCGCTGCCTGGGACGGTCCCGACGCGCAGGTCCGCAGGCAGGCCTGCCGGATCCCCGGCAGCGAGCGTCACCGGGCCAAGTGGCAGCTGGCCCTGGACATGCTCGACGAACTCGCCGGCTGCGGGCTGCGGCCTGCTGTCCTGGTCGCGGACACCGGCTACGGCGCGAACGCCGATTTCCGTCACGGTCTGGACGAACGCGGCCTGGCCTGGGTACTCCAGGTCAAGGGCGAGATGACCGCCCACGGCCAGGACGCGGTGCCGCACCAGCCTGAATACGGCGGGCTCGGCCCCAGGCCACTGCCCCGCTATCGCACCCGGCCGGTGTCATTGCGCGAGCATGTGCTGGCCGCAGGTCGCAGCCGTGGGCGGACCGTGACCTGGCGCAAGGGATCGAAAGCGGCAATGAGCTCGCATTTCGTGTTCCTGCGCGTCCGGCTCGCGGGCCGTCGCCCGAAGCCGGCTGCCGACGGCACCATCCCCTTGTCCTGGCTGATCGCCCAATGGCCCGAGGGCGAAAGCGAACCAGTGAAGTACTGGATCTCGAACCTGCCGGCCGACCTCCCCGCCAAGGATCTGATCCGTCTGGCGAAAGCCCGGTGGCGGATCGAGCATGACTACCGCGAGCTGAAAACAGCCCTGGGCCTGGACCACTTCGAGGGCCGCTCGTTCGCCGGCTGGCACCGGCACGTCACCCTCGTCACTGCCGCCCATCTGTTCCTGACCGAACAGCGGACACACCCAAAAGCCCCTGCCAGGGCCTGACCCTCTACCAGGCCCTGGACCTCCTCCAGCAGCTCATCGCCACCTGGACCGGAACCTGCCCCACCTGCCGACAGACCGTCCCATGGCAGCCCTACGACACCACCTAACAAAGCACTACTAG
>NZ_BMVB01000069.1 GCF_014650495.1 Streptomyces cinnamoneus
ATTCCGGCCTGCCGGCCGGGGCCGGTTCTGGTCCGTCGTGACCGGCGGATGCAGTGGTCGGGTGGGGTGGCCGGAATCGCCGAAGTGGGTGAATCCGGGGAAGTGCGGGTGAGGTGCGACGGGCCGCCACTCGGGCCGGTGGTGCCGGGATGTCGGTGGGGGCTGGCATCCTGGGCTCAGCACCTCGCCGTACGCCCCGACCGACGTCGACCCAGGAGCTTCCCCCGCGTGAGCAGCACACCCGGCCCCTCGCACGGGCGGCCGCCCCTGCACGCCGTTCAGGTCCTGGGCAGCGGGAGCGCGGGCAGCGGGGCACACGTGCGGTCGCTCGCGGACGGGCTGGTGGCCAGGGGGCTGCGGGTGACCGTGTGCGGGGCGGTCTCCGCACAGCGGTACGGCTTCGCGGAGGCGGGGACGGCCTTCGTCCCCCTCATGGACTCCAACGCCCTGTCCGTGGCCGCGATCCGCTCGGTGAGCGCCGGCGCCGACGTCGTGCACGCGCACGGGCTGCGCTCGGGCATGCTGGCCGCGCTGGCCCTGCGCGGACGCTCCACGCCGCTGGTGGTCACCTGGCACGCCCGGGTCCGCGCCGCGGGCGCCCGTTCCCACCTCGTACGGCTGATGGAACGGCAGGCCGCGCGGGCCGCGTCCGTCGTGCTCGGCGCCTCGCCCGACCTCGTGGACCGGGCGCGCACCCGCGGTGCCCGCGACGCCCGGCTGGCGCCGGTCGCGCTGCCCGCCCCGCCCTACGCGCCCGAGGAGGACGAGCACGTACGGTTCAAGGCCCGGGCCGAACTGGGCGCTGTGGCCCGGCCCATGCTCGTCACCGTGGGCCGGCTGGAGCCCGGCCAGGGCCACGGCCCGCTGCTCGACGCCGCCCGGATCTGGCGGGAACTCGACCCCGAGCCGCTGCTCATCATGGCCGGGGAGGGCAGCGAACGCCCCCGCATCCAGCGCCGCATCGAGGACGAACAGCTGCCGGTCATGCTGGTCGGACGCCGCGACGACGTGCCGGAGCTGCTGGCGGCTGCCGACGTCGCCATCGTGCCGAGCCGCTGGGAGGCACGGTCCCTCCTGGCCCAGGAGGCCCTGTACGCGGGGGTCCCCCTCGTGGCCACGTCGGTGGGCGGGATCCCGGATCTCGTGGGCGACGCCGCCGAGCTCGTCCCCTACGGTGACGCCGCCGCCCTGGCGGCCGCGGTGGCCCGCCTCCTCGACGACCCGTTCCGCTGCACCCAGCTCTCCGCCGAAGGCCGCCGCCAGGCCGCCACCTGGCCCACCGAGGACGACACCGTCGCCCACGTCCTGAGCGTCTACGACGAACTGGCCGGGCGATAGGACCGCCGGGCGTCCCCCCA
>NZ_BMVB01000070.1 GCF_014650495.1 Streptomyces cinnamoneus
GTTGAAGACGCTGGGGATGATGTAGTTCGCGTTGAGCTCGTCCTCGGCGACCACGTCGGCGAGCGCGCGGGCCGCCGCCAGCATCATCTCCGTGTTCACCGTCCGCGACTGAGCATCCAGCAGACCACGGAAGACGCCCGGGAAGACCAGCACGTTGTTGATCTGGTTCGGGAAGTCCGAACGCCCGGTCGCCACCACCGCAGCCGTCTGACGCGCCACACCCGGCTCGACCTCCGGGTCCGGGTTGGCCAGCGCGAACACGATCGCGTCATCCGCCATCGCCGCCACATCCTCACCACCCAGCACGTTCGGCGCCGACACACCGATGAAGACGTCCGCGCCCCGCACGGCCTCCTTCAACGTGCCCGTCATCCCCTCCGGGTTGGTGTTGTCCGCGATCCACCGCAACGCCGAACCCGCATCCGCGGACACCAGATCCTCACGACCCGCATGAACAACACCGTGGATGTCGGCGACGACCGCGTGCTTGACACCCGCGGCAATCAACAGTTTCAAGATCGCCGTCCCGGCCGCACCCGCACCCGACATGACCACCCGCACATCACCGATCGCCTTGCCCACCACCCGCAGGGCATTCGTCAGAGCGGCAAGGACCACGATGGCGGTGCCGTGCTGGTCGTCATGGAAGACGGGAATGTCCAGCGCCTCACGCAGCCGGGCCTCGATCTCGAAGCAACGCGGAGCGGAGATGTCCTCGAGGTTGATACCCGCGAAACCGGGCGCAATGGCCTTGACGATCTCGACGATGGCATCCGAGTCCTGGGTGTCCAGGCAGATCGGCCAGGCATCGATACCCGCGAAACGCTTGAACAGCGCCGCCTTGCCCTCCATCACCGGCAACGCCGCCTTCGGCCCGATGTTCCCCAGACCCAGAACCGCCGAACCGTCGGTGACCACCGCAACACTGTTGCGCTTGATCGTCAGACGCCGCGCATCCTCCGGGTTCTCCGCGATCGCCATGCACACACGCGCCACACCGGGGGTGTAGACCATGGACAGGTCGTCACGGTTACGGATCGGATGCTTCGACGCCATCTCGATCTTCCCGCCGAGATGCATCAGGAACGTACGGTCCGAGACCTTGCCCAGCACCACACCCTCGATACCGCGCAGCTTCTCCACGATCTCGTCGGCATGCTCGGTCGACGTCGTCGCCATCGTGACGTCGATCCGCAGCTTCTCGTGACCGGAAGCGGTCACGTCCAGGCCCGTCACCGAACCGCCGGAGGACTCCACGGCCGTGGTGAGCTGGCTGACGGCCGTCCCACCCGCAGGGACCTCCAGTCGGACCGTCATCGAGTACGAGACGCTAGGCGCCGTTGCCATG
>NZ_BMVB01000071.1 GCF_014650495.1 Streptomyces cinnamoneus
TCGAGTCGTACATCATTTCGATGTGTCAGGGTGCGGATGATGTGTTCGCGGCGGCGGTGCTGGCGCGGGAGGCGGGTCTGGTCGATCTGCACGCGGGGTGGGCGAAGATCGGGATCGTGCCGTTGCTGGAGACGACGGACGAGCTGAAGGAAGCCGACCGGCTGCTGGACGAGATGCTCGCCGATCCTTCCTACCGGCGTCTGGTCGCCCTGCGCGGGGACGTGCAGGAAGTGATGCTGGGCTATTCGGACTCGTCGAAGTTCGGGGGGATCACCACCTCGCAGTGGGAGATCCACCGCGCCCAGCGCCGTCTGCGGGACGTCGCCCACCGTTACGGGGTGCGGCTGCGCCTGTTCCACGGCCGTGGCGGCACGGTCGGCCGGGGCGGGGGCCCCACCCACGACGCGATCCTGGCCCAGCCCTGGGGCACCCTGGAGGGCGAGATCAAGGTCACCGAGCAGGGCGAGGTGATCTCCGACAAGTACCTCATCCCCGCGCTGGCCCGGGAGAACCTGGAGCTGACCGTCGCGGCCACGCTGCAGGCATCCGCCCTGCACACCTCACCCCGCCAGTCGGACGAGGCCCTCGCCCGCTGGGACGCGGCCATGGACACCGTCTCCGACGCCGCCCACACCGCCTACCGGCGCCTGGTCGAGGACCCCGACCTGCCCGCCTACTTCTTCGCCTCCACCCCCGTCGACCAGCTCGCCGAGCTCCACCTGGGCTCACGGCCCTCACGCCGCCCCGACTCCGGCGCCGGGCTGGACGGGCTGCGGGCCATCCCCTGGGTGTTCGGCTGGACCCAGTCCCGCCAGATCGTCCCCGGCTGGTTCGGCGTCGGCTCCGGCCTCAAGGCCGCCCGCGAAGCAGGACTGGACACCGTCCTGGACGAAATGCACACCCACTGGCACTTCTTCCAGAACTTCCTGTCCAACGTCGAGATGACCCTCGCCAAGACCGACCTGCGCATCGCCCAGCACTACGTCGACACCCTCGTCCCCGACGAGCTCAAGCACGTCTTCGACGTCATCAAGACCGAACACGCACTCACCGTCCAGGAAGTCCTGCGCATCACCGGCGAGAACGAGCTCCTGGCCGCCAGCCCCGTCCTGCGCCAGACCTTCCACATCCGCGACGCCTACCTCGACCCGATCTCCTACCTCCAGGTCACCCTCCTCGACCGCCAGCGCCGCGCAGCCGAACGCGGCGAG
>NZ_BMVB01000072.1 GCF_014650495.1 Streptomyces cinnamoneus
TAATAAAATTCATTTTTAACAAAAAATTTTCTTGAATTTTTTTGTAGATTAAAATAAAGTCCTTATCTTTGCAATGTCGGAAACGATAAGAGTTCTAAAATTTAATAAGAAAAATTTTCAAAAAAAAATCTTTGAAAATTTTGCAGATTAAAATATTATTCTTATATTTGCATAGAGAAATAAAAAAACCTTTTCGAGTTTCTAATAAGACTTGAATTTTTATCGAAAAGGTTATAATAAAATAAATTCAAAAATTCAAGTATTTTTATTATGGAAGAAAAAAAATTAAATTCAGTTGAGAATGTAAATGTAGTTGTTGAAAATTCTACAAAAGAAAAAGTAAACAAAGTGAGTGCTAAAAAAGCTAAAGCACAAGCAAAAGCAAACAATATTCTTTATAAAGATATTCTAGTTAATTTAAATAAATCTACTGAGGGACTTTTAAAAACTTCTTTCGGTGTCAAAAAATCAGACATTTACAAAGAAGAAATTTTTTCAGAACTTTCAGATAAAGAGAAAAAAGTTGCTCGAAAGAAATTTAGAAATATAATTCTTTCATTGTCCGAAAGTTTGATACAAGAAAAGGACAAAACACGATTAGAAAAACTAAAAAAAGCGTTTTTAGACTTTTATAAACAAGTTTACAAAGTAAATGATTTTTCATTAAGTTCTGTTTGTTCTGAAAATATGAAAGAAACAAACAAAGAAATTTTGAAAAAAGCTTTACAGATTATAAAAAAATAAATTGTTTAATTAGGATAGGGAATTAATTCCCTATCCATAAATCAAAAGATATTATGTTAGTAGTGTTATTCATTGTAAATTTAAGTTTGATTATATACGGTTTAATTTTAAGTTATTGGACATTAAAAAAAAGACACAGGTTTATTGTTTATCGAGATGAAAAAAATCAATATAAAGTAAGTTTAATTCATTTAAACACTTTAAACTTTTTTGAACTCGAATCTTACAAAAAAACTTCTTTATTTCGATTTACTTTAAAATCGTACTTTCATTACTTAATGTATCAATTTGAGAATGAAACCGATTCAAAGGATTTATTAAAAATTTTCAAAAAGCAACAAGAAAAAAACAAAGCTAGAATAAAATTTTTTAAAAAGTAAGAGGATGTTTGTCCCTTACTTTTTTTTTGACTTATTCTAAATAAGGGCTAC
>NZ_BMVB01000073.1 GCF_014650495.1 Streptomyces cinnamoneus
TGTGTTGTTCGGTGAGGTTGGTGACGCGGCTGGCGGGTGTTTGGCCGTGGATGCCGGTGTGGGGTCGGTGGTAGTTGTACCAGTCGATCCAGTCGGTGAACGCGGCTTGGCGTTCGGTGTCTGAGGTGTAGGGCCGGTGGTAGGCCCATTCGTCGAGCAGGGTGCGGTGGAAGCGTTCGACCTTGCCGTTGGTCTGCGGCCTCCAGGGCCGGGTCCAGCGTGGCTGGATGGCCAGGTCGCGGCAGGTCTGGCGCCAGGTGTTCTTGGTGTAGGCCCAGGCGTTGTCGGTCAGCACTCGTTCGATGGTGATGCCCAGGCCCGCGAACCAGGCGGTGGCGCGGGTCAGGAAGGCCGCGCAGGTGGGAGCGGTCTCGTCGGGCAGGTCTTCGGTGTAGGCCAGGCGTGTGTGGTCGTCGAGGGCGGTGTGGAGGTAGGCGTAACCAGCACCGGTCCGATTGCGCCGGCCTTCGGCCCTGCCGACGCTCTTGTGGCCGCCGCCGTCGGGGATCCGGCCGAGTTTCTTGACGTCGATGTGGACCAGCTCGCCCGGCCGGGCGCGTTCATAGCGGCGGACCGCTTCACCGGTGGCCCGGTCCAGTGCGGCCAGGGGCGGCAGGCCGTGCCGGGCAAGGATCCGGTGGGCGGTCGAGGGGGCGATGCCTGCGCGGGCTGCCAGCCGCAGGGGGCCGATCCGGTGCTCGCGCCGTAGCCGCAGCACGAGGTCCTCCACCGCGGCCGGGGTTCTGCGGGGCTGGTGGTGCGGGCGGCTTGAGCGGTCGCTCATCCCGGCGATGCCCAGGGTGCGGTAGCGGGTGGACCAGCGGGCAGCGGTGGTGTGGCTGACCTGGAAACGTTCTGCTGCCCGACGCAGTGGCCAGCCGTCATCCACGACGCACCGGGCCAGACGCAGTCTGCCGGTCTCGGTCAGCGGGGCGTTACGGTGTGGCACGAGGGCCTCCTGGGCGGTGCAGATGTCGTAATCCACACCGAGCCAGAAGGCCCTCACCCAGTTCAAGCACCCAGCACGCGTGTCACCAACGTCCCGGGACAACACA
>NZ_BMVB01000074.1 GCF_014650495.1 Streptomyces cinnamoneus
CACCTGTTCCAGGCCTTCCAGGCGCATTACGGGTTCGATTGTTCGTTCTGCAACCCGTATTCCGGTCATGAGAAGGGCGCGGTGGAGTCCAAGGTCGGCATGGTGCGGCGCAAGCTGTTCGTGCCCCGGCCGAGCGTATGGAGCCTGGAGAACTTTAACGCCGGGCTGCCGGACCGGTGCCTGGAGCTGGCCACGAAACCGCATTACCGCAAGGACACGGAGGAACGTGGCCTGTTCTCCGAGGACCGTGCGGCGCTGCTGCCGTTGCCCGGGAAGCGTTTCGACGTGGTCACGTGGCGGCATATGAAGGCCGACCGGTACGGCGTGGTCACGCTCGAGGGACGGCATCGTTATTCCGCGGACCGGGCGAACGCGGGCAGAGGGGTGATCGTGGGCCTCCGCGCGCTCGAGGTCGAGGTCCTCGACTCGTCGGGCAAGCATCTGGCGACCCATCCTCGGGCGTACGGCCAGGCCAGCACGAACAGCGAGGACCCGTCCATGCAGTTGGCGCTGCTGTGCAACAAGCCCGCGTCCTGGCCCAACAGCCGGGTACGTGACGCGTTGCCGGACCCGTTGCGGGAATGGCTGGATCGGCAGGACAGACAGACACGCAACGAGGCGCTGCAGACCCTCAAACGCGTTGACAGGGAATCCGGGTGGGCGAACGCGGTCGAGGCGATGCTTTCCATCCTCGAATCGACCGGCGGGGCGGACCGCGCCGGTGTCACACTGCTCGCGGCCAGGCTCGCCGAGGGCGTGGCGGGTATCGAATACGACGATGACAGGCCGGATCTGAGTGAATACGACATCGCGTTCACCGCGGACGTCGGCGTGCAGGAAGGCGGGCGATGAACACGAAGACGGACGAAGGGCTCTACGAGAAGGCCCGCAAGCTGTTCATCTCCAAGGCGAGCATCGACGAATTCGCCGGCTGGGCCACGCCCCGCCAGGTCGACGCCGTCCACCGCCTGCTCGACACGGAACTGGCGAACAGGGAACGCGCGAAGCACGACAGGCTCCTGCGCCGCGCCCGGTTCCCCGTCGTCAAGGGT
>NZ_BMVB01000075.1 GCF_014650495.1 Streptomyces cinnamoneus
TGTATTGATCACGAGCGTTGTTGACAGTCGTGGGTCTTGTTCATGGCGAAGACCTCCGGTGTGGTGGAGGTGTCGAGTCTTCACCGCACGGAGGTCTTCGTGTCCCACCGTAATGCCCGGCTGACCGTTCACGGCAGACGGATCCTGGTCGAGCGTGTCCGTTCCGGCCGTCCCGTCGCGCACGTGGCAGCCGAGATGGGCATCTCGCGGACAACAGCCCACAAATGGGTCCGCCGGTGGCGGGCCGAGGGCGAGCCGGGACTGCGGGACCGCTCCAGCAGGCCCCGCACAACCCCGCACCGCACCTCCGCCGCCCTCGAGACCCGGGTGTGCGAGCTGAGGACGACGCGGAAGCTGGGCCCGGCCCGGATCGGTCCGATCCTGGGCCTGCCCGCCTCGACCGTGCACCGGATACTCACCCGCCACGCACTGAACCGGCTGGCCTGGATCGACCGGACCACCGGCCAGGTCATCCGCCGCTACGAACGAGACCGCCCCGGCGAACTCGTCCACGTCGACGTCAAGAAACTCGGACGGATCCCGGACGGCGGCGGTCACAAGGCCCTGGGCCGCCAGGCCGGCCGCACCACCCGCAGCGGCATGGGCTTCGACTACATCCACTCCGCCGTCGACGACCACTCCCGCCTCGCCTACAGCGAGATCCACCCCGACGAGAAGGTCGCGACCTGCGCTGGTTTCCTCACCCGCGCAGCCGCCTTCTTCCACACACACGGCATCACCCAGATCGAGCGGGTACTCACGGACAACGCCTGGGCCTACCGCAAGGGCCTGGCCTGGAAACAAACCCTGGCCGACCTCGGCGCGACCGGCAAGCTCACCCGCGCCTACCGGCCCCAGACCAACGGCAAGGTCGAACGCTTCAACCGAACCCTGCTCGACGAATGGGCCTACATCCGGCCCTACACCAGCAACAACGAACGCACCGCAGCCCTGGCAGACTTCCTCCACACCTACAACCACCACCGATGCCACACCGCGCTCAGGGGCGAGCCACCCATCACCCGCGTCAACAACCCTGCGGGTCAATACA
>NZ_BMVB01000076.1 GCF_014650495.1 Streptomyces cinnamoneus
CTTTGGTCTGCCCTCTTTATTTCTCCATTCTCCGTCTGGGTGTTCAATATCACGAATAGCATTCATAATCTTTAGGTGTTGCTCTTGCTTTCTTCCGTTCCTTTTGTTTGGCGGTACTGATATACCGCTGACACGCTCAACCTCGGCTCTGCTGTATGTGACATAGTTTTCTTGATACATATTCATTGCGTCCAGTACATCACGCTTGGTAAAGCGGTTATGTTCATCATCACTGATATCATCAAACATTGGTAACAGCTCCAGAGCATCCGTCAATACCTCATCTTCTGGAATATCGCACTTAATACCATAGGATGCAAGCACAGACAAACACCAGTATCTATGCCCAACTGACACCGCTCCGCTCTGTATCTTCCTAAGCCACCAGTCATACAAATCCCTCTTGATATGCCACCTGCCCTTTTTCTCGCCCCTAACAATCCTCTTTTCATACCATTCTGGGTACTTCTTCTTAGCTTCGGTAAGGCTCAGATCAGACTTATACTTGAAATCTGTCACAGCCTTGCTATCGTCCATAAGAAAGTCGTTCAGATACTCTACTGTAACACGCTCCCCAGTTTCAAAAGCTGTCACTGGATACCGCTTTCCAAGTTTCGACTGGGTGCCGACCATACGGAAGCCTTGGAAGATACCTTGATACTGCACTTGCTCACGCTCTGTATAGGTGCTTGTGTACCTGTTCCATATCTTTCTGATTAACTCATACTTGAACTCCCTTAACTGGTCTTGCAGATGTCTGTATAGCGGTACTGGCTTCTCAAAGAGATAATACAAATGCAGTCCATGACCGCTATTCACACAGTAGGTACATTGTGGCAGAAAATCGTGCTTCATCTGGTGGAACACATCTCTTAACTGCTCCATTTCTACTCCATCAAGGTCAACAGCTATCCCATACAACCACCTTGCGTTTTTTGCTGTTCTGTTGCGTCCAGAATAGCCGACTGGGGACATGATAGCGAACTCTGCCCCCTTG
>NZ_BMVB01000077.1 GCF_014650495.1 Streptomyces cinnamoneus
CTAGGCAGTGTCTGATGGCTCTTGCCCGTGTGGTGGATCAGCCGTTCTCCCGGGCAGGAGTCCGTCATGGTGCGTCGGCATGAACTGACGAATGGGCAGTGGGAGCGCATAGCCCCGCTGCTGCCGGAGACCGGCGGGCCGGGTGGACGGTGGGCTGACCACCGCACCGTGGTCAACGGCGTGCTCTACCGGACCCGGACCGGGATTCCCTGGCGTGACCTGCCCGAACGCTACGGAGCCTGGCAGACCGTCTACGAACGCCACCGCCGCTGGTCGGCCGACGGCACCTGGTCGAAGATCTTGTACGCCCTGCAGGCCGGGGCCGACGCCACCGGCCAGGACGAGGACGGCTCCTGGGCAGTCAACGCCGATTCCACCACCTGCCGGGCCCACCAGCACGCGGCCGGAGCCCGGCACCGGCCCCCGGCCGACCACCCCGAAAAGGGGGCGGCGCGCGTGTGGACGCAGAGGGCCGTGAGGCCCTGGGACGCTCCCGGGGTGGACTGACCTGCAAGGTCCACCTGCTAGCCGACGACCGCTGCCGGCCCCTGATCTGGCTGACCTCGCCCGGCCAGCGCGGGGACAGCCCGATGTTCATCCCGCTCATGCAGGCCCTCAAAATGGCCCGCACCGGACCGGGCCGCCCGCGGACCCGGCCCGACCGGGCCCGCGGAGACAAGGCATACTCCAGCCAGGCCAACCGCGCCTACCTGCGCAAACGCGGTATCAAAGCGACGATCGCCCAGCCGGACGACCAACGCGCCAACCGTCGCCGACGCGGCCGGGCCGGCGGCCGACCACCCGCCTTCGACCGCGAGCAGTACCGCCGACGCAACACGGTCGAACGCTGCGTCGGCAAACTGAAGCAGCACCGGGCCGTCGCAACTCGGTACGACAAACGCGACTACGTCTTCCACGGCACGCTGACCACCGCAGCCATCGTGATCTGGCTCCGCGATCTCATCAAAGAGCCATCGGACACGCCCTAG
>NZ_BMVB01000078.1 GCF_014650495.1 Streptomyces cinnamoneus
CTAGGCCGTGTCCGCAAAGTCGTTGTGCTCGTTGGTGGTGTGTGGTTCGTCGGCATGAGTTAACCGATCAGGCGTGGATGGTGATCGAGCCGTTGCTGCCTCGGCCTCGGATGGGACGTCCAGTTCGTGACCGGCGGCAGGTGGTCAACGGGATTCTGTGGAAGCTGTCCACGGGGGCGGCCTGGCGGGATCTGCCGGAACGGTACGGGCCGTGGAAAACGGTCTACGAGCGGTTCCGTCGCTGGTCGGCGGACGGCACCTGGGACCGGCTTCTGGCTCACGTCCAGCAGCGTTCGGACGCTGTCGGCGAGGTCGACTGGTCGGTTGTATGTGTCGACTCAACCGCCGTGCGGGCCCATCAGCACGCTGCGGGTGCCCGAAAAGGGGGCCGTGGGCGGGTGAGGCACTCGGCCGGTCCCGCGGCGGGCTGAGCACGAAGATTCACCTGGCCTGCGACGGGCAGGGCCGGCCGCTGGCCTTTACTGTCACTGGCGGGAACGTCAACGACTGCACCCAGCTCGAGCCGGTCATGACCGGCATCAAAGTGGCCCGACGCGGTCCGGGCAGGCCACGGACAAGGCCGGTGCGGGTGGTGGCAGACAAGGGCTACTCGTCCCGGAAGATCCGGGCCTACCTGCGACAGCGCGGTATCGCGGCCACGATCCCCGAACGCGTCGACCAGGTTGCCGGGCGCCGCCGCAGAGGCGAACGCCTCTGCGGCTTCGACCCTGGCGTCTACCGGCGTCGCAATGTCGTCGAACGCTGCTTCAACCGCCTCAAGCAAAACAAGGCCCTGGCCACTCGCTACGAGAAACGCGCGAGCCACTACCAGGCCATAGTCACCCTCGCCTGCCTACGGCTATGGCTGCCCTGACTTTGCGGACACGCCCTAG
>NZ_BMVB01000079.1 GCF_014650495.1 Streptomyces cinnamoneus
TAAATGATGTCCCGTAAGGGGTTGTTGGGGCAGGCTGATGTGCCTCTCGTGTGTTCGTGGGCTATCCCGCGAGAGCGAGGTTGTGGAGTCGGGCGATGCCGAGCATGGCCTGGTGGACGCCGTTGCCGCGCAGGCGGCAGTCGCGGAGGATTTTGAAGGTCTTCATGCGGGAGAAGGCATGTTCCACTCGGGCTCTGGCCCTGCGGTGGACGGTGTTGTCCGCTTGCTGTTCGGGGGTGAGCGGCGGTTGGGCCGGGGCCAGTGTGGAATGAGCGCGGCCGTGCCGCGGTAGCCGCCGTCACCCAGGAGTGGTGCGTTCTTCACCGCCTGGTCCACGCCGGACTCGCCATAGGCCCGGGCGTCGTGCCGGCTGCCGGGTAACGGGCGGCCTACCGCGACCACCAGACGACTGTTCGCATCGATGATGACCTGCAGGTTTGTCGAGTAGCGGTAGTTCTTGGAGGACACGGCCACGCTCCGGTCGCGGGTGGGGACCAAGGTTCCGTCCACGATCAGCACCGTGCCCGCCGGGTGCCGACGACGGACCGGTGCCAGCGCGAGGAACGGAGCGATGTGGTCGATGACCCGGTCCGCGGCCGACTTCGAGATCCCGAACAGCGGGCCGAGCTGCCGCATGGTGAGGTTCGTCCGCCAGTACGCGGCCACCAGCAGTACCCGGTCCTCCAGCGGCAGCCCCCACGGCCGGCCGCCGGACGGCGCACCACCGCCCGGCGCCGCACGAGACCTACCAGCTTGCGGAACTGCCGCTCGTCCAGGCCTGCGAACAGTCCCACCCAGCCCGGCTCCGACACCGTCACCACAGCACCCACACCAAGATCATCACATGCCTGAACAAGCCTTACGGGACACCGTTTAGT
>NZ_BMVB01000080.1 GCF_014650495.1 Streptomyces cinnamoneus
GGGAGGGGGCCGTCAGACTCGGGTCAGGGTGAACGTGCCCGTGCCGTCCTGCCTGCCGCTGGAGTACTGGCGGATCAACTCCCCGTCGGCGTACCGGTCGTAGCCCATCATGGAGCCGGTGTACTTGTTCTGCACACCGATCTTCGAGCTGCCGGGTACGTCGCGGTAGATGGAGAACCGCTGGAGGTCGTCCTCCCCGCAGGTGGTCGTCGTCAGGTAGGCCTGCTCCTGGTTGGCGATGTTCGCCGGGACGGTCGCGCATCCGCCGTTGCCCCAGTTCCACAGGGACGCCTCGATGACCCCGTTGCGCTCCGTCACGTTGCACAGCCGCCAGTTGTCCAGGTGGGCGCTGAAGAACGTGGATTCGCGCAGGCGGATGCCGTCGTTGGCCAGGAGCGGTGCGCTCCAGTTCAGGGGCTTGCCGGGGACGTCGATCCTGTAGACGGCGGCTTGGCAGTCAAGTGCGGCCCGCGTGGCGGGGGCCGGGCTCCCGGTGGCCTTCACGCTCTTCTCGGCCTTGGCGGCCTTCTCGGCGTCGTGCCTGGCCCGGTCGGCCTTCGCCGAGGGGACCGGCCCGGCCGGGTGCTTCGCGGTGGCGGTGGGGGAGCCGCAGTCGAGGAGGACCTGCGCCTTGCGCATGATGCTGTTGGCGGGGACCTTGTCCTCGCAGCGCACCGCGCCTTCTTCGAGGGCGGTGTAGGTGGTGTAGCTGCCGGTGTCGGCCCCTTCGATCCACTTCAGCGCCCAGCTGCCGTCGCCCTGTTGGACGCGGTTGCAGTTGAGGCTGCCGTACGTACCGGTGACCTTCTTGGTGCCCTTGTA
>NZ_BMVB01000081.1 GCF_014650495.1 Streptomyces cinnamoneus
CAGGACGACGCCGACGCGCTGCCGGTCATCGCGAAGAAGTCCCAGATCCCGGTGATCGCGGACATCCACTTCCAGCCGAAGTACGTCTTCGCCGCCATCGACGCCGGCTGCGCCGCCGTCCGGGTCAACCCGGGCAACATCAAGCAGTTCGACGACAAGGTCAAGGAGATCGCCAAGGCCGCCGGCGACGCCGGCACCCCGATCCGCATCGGCGTCAACGCCGGCTCGCTGGACCGCCGCCTGCTGCAGAAGTACGGCAAGGCCACCCCCGAGGCACTCGTCGAGTCCGCCCTGTGGGAGGCGTCCCTCTTCGAGGAGCACGGCTTCCGCGACATCAAGATCTCGGTCAAGCACAACGACCCGGTCGTGATGGTCAACGCCTACCGCCAGCTGGCCGCCCAGTGCGACTACCCCCTGCACCTGGGTGTGACCGAGGCGGGCCCGGCGTTCCAGGGCACCATCAAGTCGGCCGTGGCCTTCGGCGCCCTGCTCTCCGAGGGCATCGGCGACACCATCCGCGTCTCCCTGTCGGCCCCGCCGGCCGAGGAGATCAAGGTCGGCATCCAGATCCTGGAGTCCCTCAACCTGCGCCAGCGCCGCCTGGAGATCGTCTCCTGCCCGTCCTGCGGCCGCGCCCAGGTGGACGTCTACAAGCTCGCCGAGGAGGTCACGGCCGGCCTGGAGGGCATGGAGGTGCCGCTGCGCGTCGCGGTCATGGGCTGCGTCGTCAACGGCCCCGGCGAGGCCCGCGAGGCCGACCTGGGCGTCGCCTCCGGCAACGGCAAGGGCCAGATCTTCGTCAAGGGCGAGGTCATC
>NZ_BMVB01000082.1 GCF_014650495.1 Streptomyces cinnamoneus
TGTCGCCGACCGTCATGCGCGGGTTCAGCGAGGTGTACGGGTCCTGGAAGACCATCTGGATGTTGCGGCGCACGGCCTTCAGAGCACGCCCGGACAGCTTGGTGATGTCCTGGCCCTTGTAGAAGACCTCGCCCGAGGTGGCCGTCTCCAGGGTCATCAGCAGCTTGGCGACCGTGGACTTGCCACAGCCGGACTCGCCGACGATGCCCAGCGTCTCGCCCTGGTAGAGGTCGAAGGAGACGCCGTCGACGGCCTTGACGGCGCCGATCTGCTTCTTGAAGAGGATGCCCTGCGTCAGCGGGAAGTGCTTGACGAGGTTGCGGACCTGCAGGATCGGCTCGCCGCGCTCGACCGGGGCGTCGAGGACGGCCTCGACCTCGGCGGTCGTGCTGGCGTCGCTGACCTCCACGTCGGTGACGTTGGGCGTCGCCTCGGCCATGGCCTCGTCCTTCTTGCCGGTCTCAGCCATGGATCGTCTCCTTCCAGTTGTGGCACGCGCTGCCGCGGCCGTCGAGCTCCGCACCGTCCCGCTCGGTCACCTGGTGCAGGACGGGGATGTCCGTGCGGCAGATGTCCTGCGCCTTGGGGCAGCGGGGGTTGAAGGCGCAGCCGGCCGGGATGCGCAGCAGGTTGGGCGGCAGCCCCTTGATCGCGTAGAGCTCCTGGCCCTTCTGGTCCAGGCGCGGGATCGAGTCCAGCAGACCCCGGGTGTAGGGGTGGGCCGGGCGCTTGTAGAGCTCGTGGACGGGTGCGGTCTCCACGATCCGTCCGGCGTACAT
>NZ_BMVB01000083.1 GCF_014650495.1 Streptomyces cinnamoneus
GAACGCAACGTAGCTTTTGCGGAGTCAGAAACGACAACGCCGAAGGAAAAGCCATCATGCAGAAGTTCGCCACCGCCGCCCCGATCGCCGCCGTCCTCGACATCCCCGCGGGCAGCATCCGCTTCATCGCCGCCGACCGCGCCGACACCACCGTCGAGGTCCTGCCCGCGAACGCCTCCAAGGGCCGGGACGTCAAGGCCGCGGAGCAGATCGAGGTCGCCTACGCCGACGGCGTCCTGCGGATCCACGCCCCGGCAGCGAAGAACAAGGTCCTGGGCAACTCCGGGTCCGTCGAGGTCACGGTCCAGCTGCCCGCCGGCTCCCGCATCGAGGCGAAGGCCGCCGCCGCCGAGATCCGGGGCGTCGGACGCCTCGGCGACGTCACCGTCGAGGGCGCCCTCGGCCCCGTCAAGCTCGACGAGGCCGAAAGCGCCCGCCTCACCCTCCAGGCCGGCGACATCTCCGTCGGCCGCCTGAACGGCCCCGCACAGATCAGCACCCAAAAGGGCAACCTCCACATCACCGAAGCCACCCACGGCACCCTCACCCTGCACACCGCGTACGGCGACATCACCGTCGGCGCCACCCGCGGAGCCTCCGCCTCCCTGGACGCCGGCACCAGCTACGGCCGCATCCACAACACGCTCAACAACACCGACGGCCCCACCCCCCACCTGACCATCCACGCAACCACCGCCTACGGCAACATCACCGCCCGCAGCCT
>NZ_BMVB01000084.1 GCF_014650495.1 Streptomyces cinnamoneus
TGGCTCGTTGATGTGCCTGACCCCACCGCCGGCCACCACAAGCGGATCTACGACCAGGTATTTCTCGATGGCACCTACACCGCCGGTGGCTGCCTGATCGTCGCGGCGACCATCGACCACGTGATCGCCTGGCACTGGTGCAAACACGAAACCACCCGCGACTACCAACTGCTGCTTGAACGCATCGAAGCCCCACTCATCGCCGTCATCGACGGCGGCCAAGGCGCATACAGCGCAATCAAAAAGTGCTGGCCGACTACGAAAATTCAACGCTGCCTCGTCCACGCCCAACGCGTGGTCCGCCGCTACACCACCACCAACCCACGCACCGATGCCGGGCGCACCATCTACCGACTTGCGCTGAAACTGACCCGGATCACCACACTGGATGAAGCCGCCGCGTGGGGTGTGCAACTGCACGAGTTTTCAACGATCTACCGGGAATGGATGAACGAGAAAACCATGATCAAAGACCCCAAAACAGGTGCATGGACCCGCGTGTGGACCCACCACAACGTGCGCAAGGCCTACAACAGCCTCAACCATCTTTGGCGGTCCGAGATGCTGTTTGTCTACCTCAACCCGCCAGCAGGAGTCCTTGCGCCCGAGCGGATCAAATCCACCACCAACAGCTTAGAAGGCGGCATCAACGCCCAGCTCAAACTGCTCGCCAGAACCCACCGCGGCAGATCAGGCGAACGACAACGCCG
>NZ_BMVB01000085.1 GCF_014650495.1 Streptomyces cinnamoneus
TCCAGTTAATAGATTTATATTACTTCTGGACCCTGATGCCATCAAATATTCAATCAACCTGGCTTTCAAATTGGTCGCTTATAAAAAGGTCAAGGTTATACAATTGCCCGAAAATAAAGATTGTAACGATTTAGGTCGTAAGGAAGTACTTAAGTTAATATATAATACTCGGTACCAATCCTATCAAGATTTATTGAAACTCAGAAACTCCCTGGATTGAGGATTTCCTATTATATTATATAAATTAATATTAGAAAGATATGAAACAATTATTAGAAGCTATAAAAGCTAAATACTTATGCCTTCATGATTGGGAGGTAGTACATAAAACCGAATATGTAACTTATTGGGAAATCCTATTAAAGTGTAAGAAGTGCGGTAAACTTAGAAAGAAAAGAGTATGAGAGATCCTTCTATTCATATAACTAAGCATCAATTCGAAAAGATCCTATCTCAGTTAGAGGTATATAATTTTCCGATTGATGCTTTCTTTGTTATTGCCCGTAAGGAAGCAATAAATGCTAGAGTTGTAGTTGTTACAAACAATAAGACAACTAAGAAAGTTTCTAACATTTTACTAGCATCTAAGGGAGATGATGCTTTAGTTGCTGATATTATATATGCAACTCGTATAAAACTAAAGCATAGAGGAGTTAGAAAGATAAGAGAAAC
>NZ_BMVB01000086.1 GCF_014650495.1 Streptomyces cinnamoneus
ATGTACGCGGGCCGGATCGTGGAGACCGCACCCGTCCACGAGCTCTACAAGCGCCCGGCCCACCCCTACACCCGGGGCCTGCTCGAATCCATCCCGCGGCTCCACCAGAAGGGCCGGGAGCTGTACGCGATCAAGGGCCTGCCGCCCAACCTCACCGCCATCCCGCCCGGTTGCCCCTTCAACCCCCGCTGTCCCATGGCCCAGGACATCTGCCGCACCGACCGGCCCCCGCTCTTCCCCGTGGCACCCGGCCGCACCAGCGCCTGCCACTTCTGGAAGGAGACCCTCGATGAGAGCTGACGGCGAGGCGATCCTCGAAGTGCGGGACCTGGTCAAGCACTACCCGCTCACCCGGGGCATCCTCTTCCGGAAGCAGGTCGGCGCCGTCCACGCCGTCGACGGCGTCTCCTTCGACCTGTGGCGCGGCGAGACCCTCGGCATCGTGGGCGAGTCCGGCTGCGGCAAGTCCACCGTCGCCAAGCTGCTCGTCCACCTCGAACGGCCCACCGCGGGCGAGATCCGCTACAAGGGCGAGGACATCACCAGGCTCTCCCGGCGCGCCCTGAGGGCCGTGCGCCGCAACATCCAGATGGTCTTCCAGGACCCGTACACCTCGCTGAACCCGCGCATGACGGTCGGCGACA
>NZ_BMVB01000087.1 GCF_014650495.1 Streptomyces cinnamoneus
TTAGGTAAGCCTTATAAGATCTATAGATAGGCCTAGTAGGTTCTTATATAAGGCTAGTAAGTATATGTGTAGTAAAGCTCTAGTACTTCTTATGGGATTATATGAAGTCTATAGATGGCCTCTTAGGTATGTACATAGAAAAGCCCAGGTACCTTAGTTAGGCCTGGGCAATATTCTTATTCTTGGCAACCTATGGTACTATCTGAGTCTAGGATTATTATATGTTCTGATTCATATATGGGTTCTTGGTTTGTGGGTTTATTCGTTTGGCAATGGGATATAATACCGGTATAGATATCGTATAAGAAAATATGTAGGCCTTGGGTTAGGTCTAGTTTATTTATTTCTTCTTGTTCTCTTAGAGTCCAGGTGTCAATGGCATCATCCTTAAGAATCTTGGTTAGGTATTCGAAATGGGTTTCCATTGTGATATATGTATTATAGGGTTAGTATTCGCAATATTCTCGTTCAAGGTATATGTTGAAGTCTTTGAAAAGTTTTATACCAGGTATAGGACCATCCTCGTCTTCGTCCCAGGCATAGTATTCGATAAAGGTAGGAGTATAGCCTTCTACGTCTGTGACTGAGATTTCGTAATAGTAGTCTGGTTTGAAGTCTTCGATAAAGT
>NZ_BMVB01000088.1 GCF_014650495.1 Streptomyces cinnamoneus
CCGTATTACGAGTTTATATAATCTTGAACCTGCAATATTATAGCAAATTATATTACAACCGTCAATAGCTATTTTTATTTTTATGTAAATTATAGGGTATTCATTATCAGTTTGGCATTTAAATTTAGCTAACGCTAAATTATCCTCCAAAAAGCAAAAAAGTTTACTCAATTTTTTCAAAAATTGCGGGTTTGGGCAGCGCCCATAAAATCTTCCGATATAACAATTTATCAGGCGCAAACAGCCACGCTGTTTGCGTGCTAAAACTAAGTTTGTTAAAACAGGCGACAGCCATTAAAAAACCTATATTTTATTAATGAAATAACGAATTTTTTTCTTATTGCTATCGCTTTTTAAGGCTAACGCCGTTGTGTTCAAGCCGCCAAACAGCGAGCTGTTTGGCTATCGTCAGATTGCATAAACGGAAAGTATTTGTGGGCTTTGCCCACACCCACAACCTTTGAAAAGGTCGACCAAACTTTTATAATTAATTGGCAAATCAATTTGTTAAACCACAATTTCACCTCTTAACATTCAGAACAAAATTCAAATAAGTTGTTTTTATATGAAAAACTATGTATAATGTTATTTAGAATTTTTATCAAAATAATTCTGTAAACAAAATT
>NZ_BMVB01000089.1 GCF_014650495.1 Streptomyces cinnamoneus
AACGCCTCGGTATTCTCTACCTGACCACCTGAGTCGGTTTAGGGTACGGGCCGCTTTGAGCCTGACGCCGAAGCTTTTCTCGGCAGCCGGGATCACCGGATATCGGGCCATAAGGCCCCCATCATCGCACCTCGGACCCATGCGGGACGGATTTGCCTGTCCCACGCCCTGCGTGCTTGACCACGGAAGACCACCTCCGCGGCCGGCTACCCTTCTGCGTCACTCCTGCGCTGACCTACTACAAGGATCGGTCCCAACAGGCCAGGGCATCCGGCTCCCGAAGGAGACGTGAGCCCGGACCCGGAGGTTAGTACTCGCGGATTCGGTTTTGCCGGTTGCATGCCGGTACGGGAATATCGACCCGTTCATCCATTCGACTACGCCTGTCGGCCTCGCCTTAGGTCCCGACTTACCCTGGGACGACGAACGTGGCCCCGGAACCCTTGGTCATCCAGCGGACGGGATCTTCACCCGTCTCTCGCTACTCATGCCTGCATTCTCACTCCCATGAAGTCCACGGCGCGTTCACACGGCCGCTTCGCCCCTCATGGGACGCTCTCCTACCCAGTACAAAATACTGCCGCGTCTTCGGTGGTGTGCTTGAGCCC
>NZ_BMVB01000090.1 GCF_014650495.1 Streptomyces cinnamoneus
TAACCTCATAACTGAGCAACTACCACAATCTGGGCTAGATAATATAATATCTGGATGCCAATCTTTGGGTAATTCATAACCTTTTAAGAAAGGTATACCCTTGAAATTAGCTTTCCATTGCTCTTCTTTAGCTGTATGAAATACTCCTCTGGGTTCAATATTCCCAATAAGTTTATCTTTAAAAGGGAATAGGAGGGCTCCTTGCCCTCCACATACTCCCAGTACTCTTAAGTCTTCTTTCATTTCTTATAACTTCTCAATTTTATGTATTTGAACCAAGCATAATGCTTTCTAGTTGAAAGATAATCCAGATTTGAATCATTATTATGAGCTTCTTCTTCAAAGCTTACATCATGATACCTTTCATTTTGCTTGTTCCATTTAGCAAAACAAAGAATGATTAAGTACTCGATTCCATACCAAAGGTAGAAAAATACCCATAACATCTCAGCCATTTGCTTTGAATGTATATGTTCATGGTTATAATCCACCTCAGTAAACTTAGCCCCCTTTCTTACAAACACTAAACCAAAGATGTTGATAGCTTTGTATCCCTTGAAAGGTATAAGGTTGTTGTAGATTACTTTCATAGCTTGTCTTTAAAGTT
>NZ_BMVB01000091.1 GCF_014650495.1 Streptomyces cinnamoneus
CCTCTACCAATTAACATTCGTCAATTCCCAAGCTTCGGTAGTGTGTTTCAGCCCCGGACATTTTCGGCGCAGGACCTCTTGACCAGTGAGCTATTACGCACTCTTTCAAGGGGTGGCTGCTTCTAAGCCAACCTCCTGGTTGTCTTCGAAATCCCACATCCTTTTCCACTTAACACACATTTTGGGACCTTAGCCGGTGGTCTGGGCTCTTTCCCTTTCGACTATCCAACTTATCTCGTATAGTCTGACTCCCATACATCATCTACGCGGCATTCGGAGTTTGATATTCTTTGGTAGGCTTTGACGCCCCCGCGGAAATTCAGTGCTCTACCTCCGCAAGACTCGTATGAGGCTAGCCCTAAAGCTATTTCGAGGAGAACCAGCTATCTCCGGGTTCGATTGGAATTTCTCCCCTACCCACACCTCATCGCCACCCTTTTCAACGGATGTGCGTTCGGTCCTCCATTGCCTTTTACGGCAACTTCAACCTGGACATGGGTAGATCACCCGGTTTCGGGTCTGCTCCGACTGACTATATTCGCCCTATTCAGACTTGGTTTCCCTTCGGCTCCGGACCTTCAGTCCTTAACCTCGCCAGCCAGCGCA
>NZ_BMVB01000092.1 GCF_014650495.1 Streptomyces cinnamoneus
GCCCGGAAGAAATCGCCGAAGCTGTAAGCTACGGCGTGATCAAGATGAACATCGACACCGATACCCAGTACGCCTTCACCCGTCCAATCGCCGACCACGTGTTCGAGAACTACGACAAGGTGCTGAAGATCGACGGCGAAGTGGGCGAGAAGAAGTTCTACGATCCGCGTTCTTGGGGCCGTAAGGCTGAGGATTCCATGTCCGCCCGCGTGGTCGAGGCTTGCCGGCAGCTGGGTTCCGCGGGCAAAGCGCTCAAATAGCGCGTAGTTTTGCGATCGTGCGCGACACTTTCCCGGAAATAATGAAAATCATTGAAAATCAATGGAGCGGACAACGGGAGTCGAACCCGCCTCTAAAGCTTGGGAAGCTTTCATTCTACCGATGAACTATGTCCGCATGCCTTACGGCTGCTGCACCTCACGTGACGAGCATGCTCAGCCAAACGAGGCACGAATAGTTATCCTAGCACGTCACCTGCCGACGCGCGTGGAGTAGGTGGGCGGAGCGATCGGCGTGCCGTTCATTTCGTTGGCCATCTGCATGAGACGCGCTATGCGCTCATCGGTCGGCG
>NZ_BMVB01000093.1 GCF_014650495.1 Streptomyces cinnamoneus
TTGATAAGATTAGCGGTCAAGGCGAGAGGGAGTGAGGTGTAGATATTGACACCAAAAAGGCACTCCCTTATACTTGAGAGAAAAAGGTAAAAAAAACTCATTGATAAGATTAGCGGTCAAGGCGAGAGGGAGTGAGGTGTAGATATTGACACTCAAAAGGCACTCCCTTATACTTGACGGAAAAAGGTAAAAAAAACTCATTGATAAGATTAGCGGTCAAGGCGAGAGGGAGTGAGGTGCAAAAGACTATGGCAAAATACACCAAAAGGAGAGATAAAAGAGGGTATGAGTGGAAGTCTGCTTATCGGGAGAAAGAAGCCCTTATGTTGGAGAGGGGATACCCGGAAGTAAGTCCTCATGATTTCTATCGGGAGTTGTTTCCGGCTGGCAGTCTCCAGCAAGAGCCGGAGGACGGAAAAGGTAATATTATAGCGACACAGATTAGACCGTCTGGCAAAGGAAGAACCCGGCAGTGGGTAATTGATGATAGTCTGAAAATGCTGGATAAGGTCATAGGAGATAGGTTTGGGCTGATACCGCCTATTAGTTTTTACGGAAAGTCACACACG
>NZ_BMVB01000094.1 GCF_014650495.1 Streptomyces cinnamoneus
ATTGCTTCCTTATCTTCTTGGAATCTCTTTTCATTCTCTTGTGATAAAGGTAAATAATCCTCAGGATTAAGTCCCATCTTCTTTTCTAAGAGAACATTCAATAAGCATATATAGAAGGTTCTCTCTACTATCTCTTGTGAATTTACCATAATTACCTCCTATCTTATTTTCATTACATAAGCCAATACATAATAAGGAGGTCTATTCTCATGAGGACTACCTCCTCCGGTTACTTGAGTATCTGCTGTATAACCTGAGTCAGGCCTAGTATGATTAGGGAATGGTCGATTCTTAGCATTGTCTCCCCATTTCTCCTCTTTAAATGTAATCTTATGACTATGTGGTGGTATTTGGTCTAAAGTAAGAGTTACTAGGGCTTCTCCTCCCATGTTACCAATGGTATTATAATCCTGATTACTTGGATCATACCCTACTACAAATCTACCCAATAGATTAGGTCTACCAGACATACCATCACAGAATGCCCAACCATCTGGAGGAGTAGTACCTGAAAACATAGCGATTAATCCAGTGGGAACTGAAGAAGCCGAGTTTTTAAT
>NZ_BMVB01000095.1 GCF_014650495.1 Streptomyces cinnamoneus
CTCTCACCTCTTTCATGGTGTTAGGAAGCTCTTGCTTATAGTCCACATATCCATTTTCATTCAGCTTCTTGGCTATCTGGTTCAGATTGTTGCCTTGCCTTTTCAGCTCTGGATATATCTCTTTCAGTCCGTCCAGATTGACAATGTTCGACTGTGTGAGGGCTTCAATGATATATTGCTGTTGGCTCTTTCCAGACTGCTCTACTTTTTCTTTTATCTGTGCAAGTTCTTCCTCTGACACTCTTATAACTATCTGCTTCGGTCTTGTCCTATTCATTGATGAAGTCCTCTCTTTCCTTTACCCACTTCTTAATGAGTTCGATTTCCTCGTCCATGTTCGGCTCTTTCTCTGGCTTCCAGTCCGCTCTCATGTCTTTCAGTTCTTCCAGTGCTTCTTCTAAGTCTGCCTTATAGCTTTCTAAATCTTCTTTTTCGCTTGCTATATATTCATCAACACTATTGTAACAAGGCACACACTCATAGCTTGTTCTATCATCATTGTACTTGTGATACACAATGTCTTTCCATTCATCACTTGGCTCTGCTATGT
>NZ_BMVB01000096.1 GCF_014650495.1 Streptomyces cinnamoneus
AGAAAGGGGGTGTGCCACCATGAGTATATTTTCGTCTTTCTTACTCTCTGTCTTGGCAAGTGTAGTCGCCTACTACATCTGCAAATGGCTGGACGGAGATAAATAGGCGGTAGCCAGCCTAAGGAATAAGCCACCTTGCCACAACGGAATAGAAAAGCCCCGGAGTTGCGACCTCCGGGGCTTTTTGCGTGCCACAATGAGCACTTTCGTCTTTCTTGCCTACTGGCATTATAGCATATGCCTTTCGGCATTTCAAGTATGCCCTACTTCCACCACTTGTAAACGGTGGGCTTGCTCAATCCTGTCTCTCGAATGCAGTCCGCTTTCTTTCCTGCTGGGTGGCTCTCCTGCCATTCTCTGACTGTCTGCTCCGCTGTTCCACTCCCTTTTGGTCTACCCTCTTTTACTTCTTCTCCTAACTGCTTTTTTAAAGCTTTCATAGTATTCATAACCTTTACATGGTCTTTTTGCTTTCTGTAATTCCGCTTATTTGCTGGTATCGTAACCTTTGTGTTGTCCTCTATCCATTCCCGGCTTGCTAT
>NZ_BMVB01000097.1 GCF_014650495.1 Streptomyces cinnamoneus
TAGCGAAATTCCTTGTCGGGTAAGTTCCGACCTGCACGAATGGCGTAACGATCTGGGCACTGTCTCAACTACCCACCCGGCGAAATTGTAGTACCGGTGAAGATGCCGGTTACCTGCGGCAAGACGGAAAGACCCCATGGAGCTTTACTGTAGCCTGATATTGGGTTTCGGAAATCTATGTACAGGATAGGCGGGAGACTGGGAAGTATGAGCGTCAGCTTATACGGAGTCGTTGTTGGGATACCGCCCTTAGGTTTCTGGAATTCTAACCTGCGACCGTGAATCCGGTCGGGGGACATTGTCAGGCGGGCAGTTTGACTGGGGCGGTCGCCTCCGAAAAGGTAACGGAGGCGCTCAAAGGTTGGCTCAGCACGGACGGAAACCGTGCCTCAGAGTGTAAACGCAAAAGCCAGCCTAACTGCGAGGATGACGGTCCGAGCAGTAACGAAAGTTGGAGTTAGTGATCCGGCGGTATGTGAATGGAAATGCCGTCGCTCAACGGATAAAAGGTACCCCGGGGATAACAGG
>NZ_BMVB01000098.1 GCF_014650495.1 Streptomyces cinnamoneus
CTGCTACTGTATGGAGTGCTTACCACAGTATTCACAGCAGTACGTTCAGAAGCCTTTGTAAGCGATTTTAAGACCTTTTTCATGGTTATATGGCAGTTCATTGTGAATGCGTTCCAGTTGCTTCTTAAAGGCGGTCAGTGGGCTTCACAACTGGGAGATAAGATACCACAGCCAGTAGTGGCTACCATAGTGCATTATCTTCTCTTAATCGTCTTTGTGGGCGGTATTGCTATCGGTGTGGGCTTTCTTATCTTCCTTGGAGCAAGCAAGGTGTTTGAGTTCTACACAGAGGACTATGCGGACACCATGAGCCTTGCCGTATTCCTCATAAGCCTTGCAGTATCGGTGTACTTTGCAGAGCCTATAAGGGCGGTAATCCCTATCAATCTTCTTTTACTGCTGATACTGGTACATATCGTTTATGTGCTGATAAGGTGGTATGTAAAAGGGTGTATGAGGTCGAGAGGATACTACTAAATTGACACCCCAGAAATGGGGTGTTATATTTAATTATGTGAAGTAGAGACT
>NZ_BMVB01000099.1 GCF_014650495.1 Streptomyces cinnamoneus
CTTCTTGATGTAATCGGGAGCATAGGCAATAAACGAAGCGGACAGCACGAACACCACCACAAAGTTGATAACAGCGTGAAGTGCCTTGCTGGTTTCCCGTTTTATCAGTCCCGTATAGGCAACATACATTCCAACGACTAAGATAATGAGAAGCAGGAAACCAACATAAAAGCCCGTAGAAGAAAAGCCGTTCTCGGTAACGCCTGCAAGGGTCTGTATGCTCTTTCCGATACTGTCTGCCATATCGTTGATGAAGTCCAGATTATAGGCTTCCTGCACCACATAGCCCGTAGCATTGCTTAAATATAAACTGATAGTCCAGACAAAGTTGGTAATACAGTAAAGCCCGTACTGCACCGATTTCCCGATACCGTCCAGCCAGTTCCATGGAAGCCACGACCAGCTATTATCTACATAAAAATCTAGCTGATAGTTAGACAGCGGATATTTTGAATAAAGGTTCTCGGTATTGATAGTGTCGTCCACAAGCCCCGTCGCATGAGCTACCGTCCCTAAGAGTGAA
>NZ_BMVB01000100.1 GCF_014650495.1 Streptomyces cinnamoneus
CTGTCCAACCTCATAGCCTTCCAAATCAGCCTTTGTTTCCTCGTTAAAGAGTTCGTCATAGGAAGGATTGTGGATAATTTCAGTAGTACCGGTAATACCATACTTAGTTAAATCAATCTTTGCCATTTCAGTATCAACCTTTCTGTTTCTTAAATTACATAGTATCAGAATTTGCGGTGAGTTGTAATTACCAAACAATCTACACTGCAATAACCTATGTTCGTTAGTATTTTAGCATAATTTTTTACCCTCGTCAAGCCAATTGCCAATTAATTTGGTCGGTTTTGTCATATTGTGGTTTATTCGACATCAACACTGTATTTGTATATTGATTAGAGGTGTAAAAAGTGCTATAATATTATATTATAAGCAGGTTTATTCTGTATATTCAGCACTTTAAAAAGCAAAGAAAATTTACCGTTAAGGGAGGATATTATGAGCCTTGTTGAATTTAAAGATGATTACAAAATATATAAAATGGGCGAAGTGACTATTAACGCTGTCGAGGGTGTTTCTTTT
>NZ_BMVB01000101.1 GCF_014650495.1 Streptomyces cinnamoneus
CGTTCTAATGGTATCAACATTCAAGTCCTGTAATTCCTTTGTCAGATAACCGTTGATTGCCTGCGTCCTTGCTTCAATCGCTTCTTTGCTGTTACTCCATGTGTAATAGGACTTTGCAAAATTCTTCACGAAATTTTCAATCCCGTTGGTGTCCTGCAAGCGAAGTTCAATGATTTCTTTTTCATGGGTGGTGTGCTGGTCGATAGCCGTAAAATTCTTATACACTCCAAAGCTCACGCTTGCGATAAGCACCACCCACAACGCAATCACGGTTTTCTTATGTGTGCCTACCTTGACAGTACGCACCTTTTTTTCTTTGACATTTTCTGTCTGTTTCTTATTCTTCTTAAACATAATGTTATCCTCACTTTCTATTGTTTTACTCGTCCTGCACCGATTAAGTGCTGTTGCCAGTAACTATTATTTAGGTCTGCATATCCTATCGGATTTCCTGCGTGGTACATCTGCGTCGGCGAAACAAGAATACCGACATGTGTTACATAACTTCCAGCGTTATA
>NZ_BMVB01000102.1 GCF_014650495.1 Streptomyces cinnamoneus
CGCTCGGCGCGGCCTATACGGAAGAAGCGATAAAGGAACGTATCAAGGGCGTATATATCGCCAAGTCAAAACCGCTGCGGGAAGATAAGAAAATCCGTCTTGTCGTCGATATTGAAAACAGCATTAAAGCCCAACAATCGGCGGGCTATGAACGGTGGGTGAAAATCCATAATCTGAAACAGGCTGCAAAAAGCATGAACTTCTTGACTGAAAACAAGATTGAATATTACAGCGACCTTGAAAGCAAAATCGCGGATATTATGACCGCCCATGACGCGGCGGCAAAGGCGGTTAAGGAAGTGGAACAGCGTATGTCTGATTTGTCGCTGCTTATCAAGCACACCACCACATACCGACAGTTAAAACCGATTTACGATGAATACCGAAAATCGCCGGACAAGGAAAAGTATCTGCGGGGGCATGAAAGCGAAATTATCCTGTTTGAAGCTGCGGCAAGGGCATTAAAGGAAATGCAGATAAAGAAGCTGCCCGATCTCGCCGCGCTGCGCAAGG
>NZ_BMVB01000103.1 GCF_014650495.1 Streptomyces cinnamoneus
CTTGACATTTAAAGCATTACAACGTGGACACCATTTGATTACAGAGCTTGAGGTTATGGATGGATACGTGGTAAATGAAAATATCGTAGAATTTGACGTTGCTGAAGATAACAAAGTTACATTGACTTCTACAAACGATCCAACACTTGGAAATATCAAATTTGAAGTAACGGATCAGGGAAATATTTCTTTGACGGTTGAAGATTTACTGTCTCCGTTTAAACTCCAAATCCATAAAGAAAATAATAAGGACAAGCTTCTTGCAGGAGCTGAGTTTACATTGTTCTCAGATAAAGCTTGTACACAGGAAGTTACAAAAGGAATTACTGACTATCAAGGAATTTTAAATTTTGAAGATTTGAAAGTTGGACAAAAGTATTATCTGCAGGAGACAAAAGCACCGGCAGGATACAGATTACCTTTGGATGAAAATGGAAATCTAGTGACATATGAAGTCTATACAGAAAGCACTCCGGTAAAAGATGAATTTATCTTTTATGTAAATGGAGAAG
>NZ_BMVB01000104.1 GCF_014650495.1 Streptomyces cinnamoneus
TTACTACTTCAGTAACGATTCTTCGTACCATAACTCCCTTAGAATCATAGGTACCCAGTTTCTGGTAGAATTCGTTATCTTCCATATTTGGGTGAGACTTATCCCACTTAAACTGTACTGTTACTGAATTAGAATGGATAGATGGGGGATCCATAAGAATGCCTCTAGCAATTCTCGGATTTGCTTTACCATCAATCTTTAATATACCATTGATACCTGCAGGAATAACAAAAGAACCATCCTTGTATTCATCTTGCCAGATAACTTGTGATACAGCTCCAATAGCATTACCAATATTAGTCTCATGGTCACAGTTTACTGTTTGTCCTAAGAGCATTCTCATAGAAGCTTTTAATACTCCATTTTGACCAAAATCGGTAGGGTTCCAGTTCTTAGACACAATAGTTGCAGATAATAATCTGAACATTGGTTCAATAAACTCCTCATCTTTGGGAGTAAGTTCTTCTGGCTTCAAGTCAGGATAATAGGTATTATAATCTATTTCTCC
>NZ_BMVB01000105.1 GCF_014650495.1 Streptomyces cinnamoneus
AAATACATACGTATCTAAATCCCACCCATATTAGTATATTATATATAGGCGTTACTAAAATAGCTACGTGTCAAAAAGGCTCATATACGTATCTCAAAAACTATTGCCAGAGTGTACTTTTTGCTTTTCTGTGATTTGAGGGGCCATGTATGGTGATTTTATTGCCTAAAATGGCCTCTGGGGCCTCAAGGATTTAGTACTTTAAATTTTGAGAGCTATAGTGTTTGTATAGTAGAGGGGAAGCCAAATGGGTATGTTCCTGACATTTTCGAAAAACCCCCGTTGGTACACAGAAAAGAAGGGAAACCAAGATCCTAAGAAAGGTATATTAGTATTAGTTATATGTATTATATATATTGATTGTGATATAGGGGATTTGTATCTTAGTTAGTGATATCTGTATATTCAGATTAGGTGTATATGAGGTTAATTGTGTACCTTGTTATATATTATTTGTATATTCTTTGTTGGGAGTGGGGTAGGTGGGTTGTGTACCTAGTATCTGTA
>NZ_BMVB01000106.1 GCF_014650495.1 Streptomyces cinnamoneus
CGCCGGCGGCGATGCGCCGGGCCATGGTGGTCACACTGGCCTCGTCGATCGCGTGCCCCTGTTCGACCAGGTGCTCTCCGGCCCGGACGGCGGCCTCGAAGCCGGACGCGGCGCTGGCCTTGGCGATGACGCGGAACGTGGTCCTGCGTGTCTTGGCGTCCATGCGGTCGATGGCGATCCTGAGTTTGTCGGGGAAATCGTCACGGATGGTGGAATCGGTCCATGCGTGGGTCTTGCGGCTCAACGCGGGCAGGAGCGTGGCGGGGTTGCGCACCGTGGCCGGCGAATCCCCGTACACGCGCGGCAGTCTGGCACAGGTGCGTCCGTCCTGGGTGCGGATCGTCACGTCGAACGCGCGCAGACCCACGTCGAGAGTCCAGCCGCGCCACGAGGGGCCGGCGAGGTAGTAGTTGCCGTCGATCTGCACACGCCCGTCCTTGTCGGCCTTCCTCACCTCCCAACGGATCGCGTCGTACGGCTTGGCGGGAAGCGGCTGCATATCCATCT
>NZ_BMVB01000107.1 GCF_014650495.1 Streptomyces cinnamoneus
GGTGCCTTTATTGGTGAACACAGCTACAGCCGTCCTAATATGCCCATTGCAGAAGGCCGTCCGGATGTTACCGATTTACAGATTGCGGAACAATTTGGAAAAGACTGTCTGACAAAACTGGAGAAGGATGAAACATTATCCGATTTTTACCTAAAAGGAAACATACCTTATCGCTTTGTTGGCCCCTCTACTCCTGCCGCTCCAGTCTGCACTGAAGAATGCTTCGCCTGTGGCGAATGCATCGAAGTATGTCCTACTCATGCCATTGCTTTAAGCGATGAAGGAAAAATAGAAACAGAGATTACCAAATGCATCAAGTGCTGCGCTTGCGTAAAAGAATGCCCTAATGGTGCACGAGTTTTTGATACTCCTTACACCCCCATGCTACACCAAAAATGTGCGGCACGCCGTGAACCTGAACTATTTATATAATGAATAACAGAGATAAAAGAGTCCTGGTAGGAATGAGTGGCGGAATAGACAGCTCCGCCACGTGCATCATGCT
>NZ_BMVB01000108.1 GCF_014650495.1 Streptomyces cinnamoneus
TCTTAAAAGCAATGGCTGCTTACAGTGGTTTTGAAGAGAAAGATTACGATACTGTATTTATTATTTTAGATAAAATGGATAAGATTAGCTTGGACGGTGTGGCGAAAGAACTGGAAGAGAACGGATATGCAAAGGAATCTATTGAGAAATACTTAGAACTCTTTAAAAAGATTACAAATGATATCGAAGGTGTGCGCTACTGCAAAGAAAAACTGGAAGGATTTTTGGAAGCAGAGACAGCCGATGGATTAGAAATGATTATTTCCAGTGTAGAAAGTGCAAAAGAGGCAGAATTTAAAGTGAGCTTTGACCCGACATTAGTACGCGGTATGTCATATTATACAGGAACGATTTTTGAGATTTCCATGGATGAATTCGGCGGCTCTGTAGGAGGCGGCGGACGTTACGATGAGATGATCGGGAAATTTACAGGGCAGCCGACACCGGCATGTGGATTTTCAATCGGATTTGAGCGTATCGTAATGCTGCTTTTGGAAAGAGGAT
>NZ_BMVB01000109.1 GCF_014650495.1 Streptomyces cinnamoneus
GCCTGGAATCCCAATGATTCTCACGAATTCGCCCATGGTTCGCTTCGATGTTTTGCAACGCGGCGAGCAATTCGTGGCTGCCCATTGTGGTTCCAAGCTCCACCACGGCGTTCAGGAAATCCGGCGTACCGTCAGCCATGCCCCACGCGGCCGTGCGGTAAAGCGGCGAAATACCGGTCACCTGTGTGCCAAGCAACGCGTCAATCTCCCGAACGGCGGCTCGCAAGGTGGATTCCACCTCGCCCACATTGCCCCCCAAGGCCACCACCGCGTTATGGATGGCATGCTTTTCAGCAGTGCGTCCATTATCGGTGGCACGCACGCGCGAGATGGAGACCGACACATCTGCAAAAGCCACGACGATGGGCGCGTGAGGCTTGTGCACGGTGACGTCGATGGAGGCGACGGCCGGCGCATCGGCAAGAATCTTATCCGCGATACGTTGGGCCAGACGCTCGATCAGGTCCACATGAGGGCCTTCGATGACAGCCACGATATCCTT